>JAKRSC010000001.1:0-68621 GCA_022402565.1 Hydrotalea sp.
TGTTGAATAGAAACATACCTGCCGCTATAAGCCTGCGTTTTGGCGAGGCTTTTGCATAACAGCCCGAAGGCAGACCTATTTACCGGCTATAGTAGGGCATAGAGCGCAGCGGATGGCCTACAACATGGCGTGGCGAAGCCACACCACTAACAAATCGAGGTGATGATAAAGAATGAGAAAACTAAAAGGAATTAAAAGGTAAAAGGAACTCAACAGCCTTGCGCGTAGGAAACAGGCAAATGCCAGGAAAGCTGAGCTATGAGCGAAGCACTGGCTTTTGCCGAGCGGAGCCGCAGGATGCCGACGGAATGAAGCTGCGCTGAAGCGAAGCGTAAGTTAGCAGCGAATGTAGAAGGCTGCCTGCGGCGGGGGGTACTATTTCTTTGTGTTTTGCTCAATCTATTTTATGACTACAAATTTTAGCTACCATACATAAACAAGTTGGGCCGCAGACCATGGCATTAAGTTGACGGTAGTAAGGGAAACTAATTCGTATAAAATTAAATGCTCTATTTTAATGTAGGAATAGAGAAATCTAGTTTTCTTGATGTTGGAGTTCCCTTATTAATACTTAAATATAACCGCCTTGTATTAAAAGAATCAATATGCCACATTAAATCATTTATTCTTACATAGTAGCCTCTGTAATGTGTATTATCTCGTCTATCCCGATTAATCATAGACTTACTAACAATTGTACTGAATGAACTATCATTATAATCATGAATGAAATTTTTAAAATCAAAATACATGCGTTTTCCATTAATCCTCTTTTTCCCTTTAAAATACTGACTTGCTGAAATCCAAAGATTAAGGGCAAACAATTCACTAAAGTCAGTTGGTTTAATGCTACTTGAGAGCTGATTAATCATTATTGAAACCTGAAACGGAACAATAGCGTTATTGTGAAAGGTACTTAAATTCCTAACTTTAAATTGCAGTGTATCAAAAATGGTTTTATAATTATTTGTATCAATGATGACAATTCTATCATCGTTAAAAATCTTATTATTATTTTCATCTACAACTACTGCGATCTTTTTGTTACCTCTATTTATACCAATAAAAATTTTAGCTTCTACATCTAATATTGAATCAGGATGGGCAGCTAGCCCCGACATTTTATAGCCATTTGACAATGGTAAGCTATCCCTTTCTTTAAGTTTTGTAAGTCTGCTTATATAAGAAATTGAATCTATTTCATTTCTTTTCCACTTATTAAACAGAGATTGATAACGATTAAATGAACGGTAAAAAACAAAAGCAGTATCCATTTTTAAAGTTCGAGCAAATTCTAAAGTCTTAGCGTCCATAGTGTATTCTCCGAGCTGCAAAGCATCTCTTTGATTTGCTTTAGGTAAGTATGGCTTGATTTTTATTGCAATTTTTTCTTTGGGTTTACAAGAAATAATCAGCAAACAAAATAGGACTGAAAGTAATTTCATAACAGAGTTATTAATTGATTTTAATTAACATGCAGCAGAGCCAACAGGCAAATGCCAGAAATGGTGAGCGAAATGCGAACCACTGGCTTTTGCCGAGAGACGGTGTGGAGGCAGGAATGCATTTTAATCAACCCATTTTTGAATTAGATAGCTTTAAGGAATAGGTTCCAGCGTTGGCACATTAAATATAATTGGAAAGCAAATGACTGGGTTGAAAATTAGAAATGATTCTATAGAATAGTCTTCACTTTTTTAGAAGTTCTAAAATTGTCAAAAATTTTTCTTCTGATAGTCCTCCATATGTGACTTCGATAATTTTCAAATTTTTATCAATAAAATATGTAGTTGGTAAAACCTGAATGTTATATAAGTCGTTTATAGTTTTTTTACTGCTAGGAGTAATATAATCGTTTAAAATATTTATATGAGATTGCATTTGTAATCTATTAATCACAGATAACCAAAGACTTTGTTTATCACGATCATCTGCTACTGTAATCAATACTAAATTTGTATCTATATTGTTATTTAAAACTCTATTCATTAAGGTAAATTGCTCTAAACACGGTTTACACCAAGTAGCCCAAAAATCTATAATTATATTTTTTCCAAGGTAGTCGTTAAGTGTAATTATATTTCCATTTACATCAATCCCCCTAAAATTTTGGGCTTTCATTCCTTTAATAAGTTTAGTGCTTCTTCTTTCAATTTGATCTTTCAATTGTAACCCATAAAATGACTCCTTATTCCGTAAATTAAGCTTATCATATATCAACTCAAGTGAATCCAAACTTAATTTATTATAATAACCTTGAAGCTTGAAAACAGTAACATAAGAATTAGGATATTTAAAGAAAAATTCCAAATCAGATGTTACTTTATCAGTTCTGGCTTGAAGATTTATTTTAAGTTCTTGTTCCTTATGTAAAATCGAGTCTTTTGATTGAATTTTCTCAATTTCTGATTGACGCCTTATCTCAACTTTTTCATGCTGCTCTAACAATTGTGCGTATTCATTATTTGTATTAGAATTAATAGCTTTCTTTATGCGAAATTGAGTACTTTTTGTTGTAATAAAGACCTCATATTTACCTTTCTCAATTATAAAACTGCTATAAGATTTATCAATTTCATTTCCTGGAATTAATTTTATAAAGCCTACACTTTTGTAATGAATTTTCCCATTAAATGTACAAACATTATTTTTTACTATTGAACTATCATAAACAGGCTTATTTAGAATATCACTGTAATAAGTAAGATAAACTTTACCGATGAATACTGAATCGAAATTTACTTTAACTGAAAAGATATTGCTAGCTTGAGAAAAGGATATCATCCAATTACTACTCAAAAAATACATAAATATGATGAGAAATGTTTTATAAAACATATAAACTAATTTTTATGATTATAGATGATCTTGTAGGCTTCCCATTTTGTGTATGAGATATGAAGACACTTTTTCTTTTGGTTTCCTATGTGCTTAATGAAGCTGCGCTGGAGCGAAGCGTAAGTTAGCAGCGAATGAGGAAGGCTGCCTGCGGCGGGGGGGGATATAAATAATCAACTAAGCATTTGTTAATGGCCGCCTTGACCTATAACTTAAAAAAGCTCCTTTAACTTCTCATTTGGCATTACACGTTTCTTTGTGTCTACTAATTATTCTATTGGTTTTGTTGAGATCTGGGACAAATAAACTCTTTGCGAAGGGTTTAGCTTTAGCTTGGGCTTATGGAGACTGACTATGTGAGTGGCTGCTATGTTGGGTTTTTATTTCAATTGTTTAAAAACATAAAGTATGGGTCTCTTAATTGATATTCTTGAATACCATCCAATGAGCTATTCATTTTAAACGATTCAATAAATATCTGTTTGCTTACATTAGTTGAAATCTGAAAATCAGCATTATGTAGATAAACACCTAATGTTGGTCTTTTTATCAATCCAGCTTCAATAAACATTGGTACTACACTGTAAAGTGCATTTTCGGTTGCTCTGTTTCCTCCGTATTTATTAGAAAGTGCCTTTTTAATAGTTTCAGTACTCACAACTTCTTGTACAGATAGATATTTGCCTAAAAGCTGAAGGGTGTCAAAAGAAAATGCAAATGAACTGTTGAGAAGTGAAATTAGAATTAAATTTCTATCGTTTTTCTTTTTTATGGCTTGTTTCGTTGACTGTTTGTTCTCTTCAACGAATTCTAAAAGCGGGTTTCGCAGAATAATCTTGTTTACAATCCGCAATGATTTTTTTAACCTGTTCTCGCCTTTAAATTCCAGCCTTAATTGCTCCATAATATATTCTTCACTGTAGTTGCTATTTAAATAGCTTTCCAATGCTGCATATAATGTATCCAATGGGATACGCTGATTTATATCAATAGATTTATGATTCATCCCTTATTTCTACAAATGGTATTAATACTTCCAGTAGGTGCGCTCCTCCGTGTGTTACCAATGATTCTTTATTTGAAAAGCTTAGATCGGTTTTAAAATAAATGGCTTGTTCCTCCATTACAACTGAGTCGCCAATTTCCGGATTATTAGCCATGAATTCATCAGACAACCATTTTTTTGAATATTCAATATGTCTTTCACTTTTGCTACCTGATTTATTGGTTCCTAATTTTTCTCGCCCTTGTAGCCCTCTCCAACCTCTTGCTTGAATATTGCCGTGGTCTGCCGTTACAAACACTGTAAACCCTTTTGATATTAATTCATCAACTATCTGGGCAATTTTACTTCGTTCTATCCAATTTTTGGTCAGCATCAACAAATCAACATAGTCCGTTGAACTATGCATTTTGTCATCAAGGTCTTTTAATACAATAGCCAATTTTGAAACTGAATCCATATTAGAGAAATCAGTCTTTTCGTGTTGATAGGCTACTTCGAATTCATGACACCCTTTCTCTTTCCAATATGTTTTCCAAAGTTTTTCTTCACTCGAAGGACCTTGCCTGTAATCAGTCTGCGGTGTATCGCCACGAAAAATAGCTTGCCGTGAAAGTTGTGTAATAGATGGAAGCCAGGAATAAATTACTTTTTCATGCTTTATTCCAGGTAAATGATTTTTTAATAGCTCATATTGCCATAAAGCCATACCATCAACTACAATTAATGCAATTTTCTTATCCCGAAAGTTAAAGTTGATATAATCGAGAATTTTTGAAACAATCCGTGGCTTTTTTACAGCACTGGAATTTTTAGTTTGATGAGAACTTGCTTGTAATATATCTTGAAAAACAACATTGACTTTGTTGACTTGTGCATATAGCTCTTCAAACTTTGGAGTGCCAATGGTTTTGGAAATGCCTTCAGCAATGATACGACTTACTACAGCCCAATTTACATTTCCTTCATTAAGTTGTGCATTCAATACTTCAATAAAATTGTCCAAATCGTATACTGATTCGCCCGACTTGGATTCTACCATTATCTTCTCAATGAATGTCTGAGTTTCTTTTCTATTAAGGCCTACCAAAGGTTGATTTTGAAACAGTACCTGAAGGATGGACAAATCTAATTCTAGAATTGATGGAATGTGATAGGCTTGAAAATAATTGGCAATGCTGAATTCAATGGCTACTGCTTGCCTTTTTATGTCTTCGAGATAATTTGTATTGTCTTGACTCAGCAGAAAGAGTAAGCCATCAGGTTCCCTCAATTCAAATCTAACTCTCTGTTCAAGGCTCGTTCCGTTTGTAATCTCGATCCCAAATGTGTTAAAGGCTTCTTGAACATCACTTCGATATAGGAAACGATCATTGTTCTCTATCAGAAATACTTTAGCCCGATAGCGTTTAAGCGATTCAATGATATGATTGATAAATCCCTTAGCCATCGATACGAATCATTAATAATTGTTTAATACCGGGAATTATCTTACAGCCTGATTTAAATTCCTCAAGCCAGGAACTATGTTCTTTTTCGAGCCTTTGAAGTTTGGCCTGACGTATATTATCAATTCCTATTTTTTCAATCCTTGATTTCTGAAAATTGTAAGAATTCAACCTGTTTTCTTTTTTGAATTTCATTCGTGTGATTAAATCCGCCTCAAGATTCTGGAAGGAATGAAACAAGGTTTGCTCCAATTCTTTCTGAAAAGACTCCGAGTTTTTCATTTCCTGCGTCCCATCTAATTTGAATTTTCCGGATTCATGAATCAAACGATTCCATATATCGTTAGCATAGGCACTATATTGCTTTCCATTGTCAGCCAAAAAGTAGCATTGATACTGAATTTTGCTTTCCATGGAGTTGCGGGCGCTTATTTGCCACAAACTCCAATAGCCCGGAGTTTCTTCTCCTGTACTTGACTTGATTACCGGAATACCATTGGACAAATCAAATTCACCTAAATCATTTAAGAGTTTCCGAATCCAATCATGCTGTAGGGTAATATGCTCAACACCAGGATTAGCCAATGAAACTTCAGCATCAAAGGTGATTTTCCTTGTTTCGCCCTGAACTTTAACTTCAGAAAAACCCAATAGATTTTTACTCATGGAACCATGTTGTACCATGGTATATTGCTGCACCAATGTTTCTAACCAGAAAGGAAGCGGACTATGTTTTACTTCTGCGGCCTTTTTGTATTCGATTTCCGATTCTGCTACCTGTGGTAAAATCCCTTCCGTGCTTTTGTATTCCCGAAGCTTGCCCTTTATATCGTTCAACCATCGTTCGCCTGCAAATTCAAACTTTTCCGGGTCTAACAAACTTTGCAAATACAGCTTATTGACTTTCTTCATATCAATAGTTGAATCGAGTACATCAGAAGTTTTGTCAATACCCAATTGTTCAATAATGTTGTTGAGTTTTTCTACCATCACTTCATACACACGCAGATCAACACTGTTGTTGGTGAGCATGTTGAAGGCTTGTACCGGATGTTTTTGACCGATTCTATCTACACGACCAATGCGCTGTTCAATCATCATCGGATTCCATGGCAAATCATAATTGAACACAATATGGCAAAACTGCATGTTCAAAGATTCTCCAGCTGCATCTGTAGCAATCAGGATTTGAGCTTCATTCTTGAAGTGTGCTAATGCCCTTTTACGCTCATCTAAATCCTGACCACCGTGAATATGGTTTACTATAAATCCTTTACTTTTAAAAAAGCCCACCAACATCTTTTGTGTGGTTCTGAACTCAGTAAAGACCAGTATTTTCAATTCCTGATTTATCTGAACCTGCTTTAATTCCTGAATTTTATTTAAAAGTGCATCGGCTTTGGCATCTGCTTCTGTAGCCTGACATTCCTTTGCCAGCTCAATCAATTGGGTCAATAATTCTTCTTCATTGGCTAAACCTTCAGTATTGCTCTGGAAAATGCCTTCAAAATCTATTTCATCTCCATTTTCTTCAAAACCATGATCCACTTCGTGTGCATAGTCATCCAGACTTGATTCTTCTCCTAATCGCAATCGTTCCAATCTGCCCTGCATAGCAGAAAGAATGGCAGCTGTGGAACTGCTTACCAATCTTTGGAACAGTATCATGAGTAATCCTTTTGCCGGATTACTTGCCTTTTTTGCAGAGTTGAAGCCTCTCCGCACATAATCGGTAACAGCATCATACAATGCCATTTGTTTTTGATGCTTGTTGATGTCTAATAATACATCAAAACGATTGGTTCGCCTTTCGTTGAATAGTTTTTTGCCTTCATAGTCAACTGCAAATCTTTTTTCGGTACGGATGACATAAGGTTCCAATTCTTCTATATCTGGCAATCCTTCTCCGGCAAAAGCATCCGGATCCAATAATTGTAATATCCTTCGGAAATGGTCTGACTTGCCCCTGTGCGGAGTTGCGGTTAGTAACAATACATTTGGAACTGAATTGCATAATTCCTGAGCCAGTATGTAGCGCGAAACTGTTGATGTGGCTCCACCCATTTTATGTGCTTCATCCATTATGATCAAATCAAAATCTGCTTCCAACACGGCTTGCATGCGATATTTGTTGTATTCATCAACTCGCTCTTTTGACCAGCCTTGTCTTTTCTCCAAGGGCTTCAATGCATCAGTAGAAACAATCATTTGATTGTGCTGTGTCCAGAAATTGAATTCTTCATCGGCATTAATATTGGCAAAGGTGCGCGCCATAGAAGTAATCATTTCTGAGTCATAGAGATGAAACACTTCATTGAAATGTTCTTTTAACTCGCTTTGCCATTGCAGCATAGCCGCCTTTGGCACAATGCATAATATTCGTTTGATGTCGCCTCTGATTTTTAGTTCTTTCAGAATTAAACCGGTCTCAATGGTTTTTCCCATACCCACTTCATCGGCCAGCATAAAGCGATTTTGATTGGACTGCATCACCTTTTCAAGTACCAGAATTTGGTGCGGTAAGGGAATCAAACTACTCTCGTAAGGAGCCAAAATATTTTTACGGGCTACTTCGTCTTTGATTTTTGCGGCAATGGAAACAAAACGTAAATAAGGCATGGAAAACTCCGTACTTGGTTTTTCCAAGTCATCACAGGGAACTTCATGAAAGCTTCCATCTTCCATTAAGCGTATCCAGGCAATGCGTTGGCCGAACACCTCTTTTTCGCCTACTATTTCACATGCCTTGCCTTTATATCTCATGCGTTATTCCTTTTTGAAATGCCCCAAGCAAGGCAAAAGCATACTCAATTTCTTTATCTAGTTTTCTTGCCCAATCTTTGGCAATAGCAGATTTGGAAGCCTCTTCCAAATTGGTTTCCAACACCTTTAGTACTCTTTCTGATATGGCTTCCGATTTTTGCAGATATAATCTGGAATCTCTCCCCAATACTTCAGCTGCAATAAGCAATTGGTCGAATGGCTCTTTATCTAAAGTGTCGTAATGCTTTTCTACGATTTCATCCCACTTCAAATTATAATAGTGTTGGATGATTCTCAGGATATCGGAAAGATCATTTTCTCGCTCTTCCGGGCGATCACTCCAGGCAATTAATTTTAGAATGACCATGCCCGGTAATGGCGGTATGTTGGCGATTTTTTCTTCTATTTCCACCTGTACAGCTTCCTCCATTACTTCGCTAAAGCCCAGTACGTGTAAATCAGTGTATCGTTCATTGAAGTTTACCGTATAGTTTTCTTCAATTTCGCCAAAAGGAAGCAAATCAATTGCAACATTAAATGCATCAGAATAAAATGTCCATGGTGCGGCAACCTTTTTAAAACCCCTTGCCTCTAATGCAATACTGATTTCTTCATAGGCTGCAATACTTGAAATCATTACTGCAAAATCGATATCCTTGGTACCTCTGCTTGGTTTTATTCCTTCTTTTAGTAATTCTAAGGCAATGGCACTTACCCCTATCAGGTAATAGGGAATCTGTAACTCCTGCATTACTTCATCAATACAATCAAAAGATTCTTTGAAGTAAGGAATGGCTAACTCTTTATAGGTTTGTTTGGATGTACTCATGGTAAATTTTTTCAGCTGTTTCTTTATTCCGTTTTCCACCCTCCAACATCAAATCGGCATACACTAAGAGTGGCGGTACCGTCTTGCCTTCATTGATTTTCCAAAACATTTCTAATACTTCTACCTCTCCATTTTTATCAGGCATCAATTTGTAGTTTTTAATCAAATCCATTCGATTTTCTTTGGTGTAGATTAAAAACTTTTCCGGACGTAAATGATTGGTGAGTAGGTCTGCTGCAGGTTCTCCACCCCAAGCCGTTTTATTTTTGTCAAATACTATGGTTTCCCAATTCTCTTTTAATGCATATTTTTCTTTCAATAGTTTTGGTCTTAATACCGTAGCATATTCTGCTATCCATCTATCCAGCAACTCTTTTCTGTTTTCCCACACATAGGTTTTATTGTTCAATGGAATGAGATAACCGGTTTCTTTTAACCCATCTATTACCTGCGGAATATTTCCGAGTGCTACATGAGTCAAATCAGCTAATTCTCGTTGGGGTAGATGAATGGCCTCTTTGTGCTGCAACAGATAAAACAACACTTTTAAGCCTGTTTTGGTGAATGCTCTGTTGCCTTTGTTTTTTTCAATATCCAATGGCTTTTGTGTATCAACGAATAAAAAGAGTCCATCATTTTTTAAAAAAATATTGCCATTGGCCTCCAGGTAGGGAATTTCCCTTTGGCGCAGTTCCTCTTTTATTTTTGGAAATAGACGATTGGCTATCAATAAAAAAGGCTCATTGCTATGGAAATATTTTTCAATTTGCTGTATTTGATGCGTTCTTAATTCCTGCTTTATTTCTACCGTAAAGACATAGTTAGCACCATTAAAGCCAAACTCTAAAATGCCATCCAAAGGTCCCTTTTCTTTGAAAATAGCTTGAATACCAGTGGTTTGCTTTAGTGCTTCAAGGGCTTTATGTATAATTTCTTGTTCCATTCTCTTTTAAATCTGTTCACAAATATACGATGTTCACGTTACGTGAACAAGAAAAATACGTGAACAATTTATTCATAAGCATAATTTCCATCGGGTTTTTTAAATGCTTTGGCCACATTATCGGCATCGGTAGGCCTTCCAGTAGCCATTAACCAATCATAAGTAGCGTGGATAAGCGTATAGGTGCCTCTTCCTCCTTTAAAAGGAGTACCATAATTGGTGGTAAAACCATTCCAGTTGAGTAAACCTGCCAATTCTTTTACATGCATGGTAGTTCCGGTACTTACCAAAAACTCGGCTAATCTTCTGATGTATTCTCTCTTATCCATAACTACTTGTTTACACTCTCGAACTGGCTATATCATAAAACTGCAACAGCACTTCATCTTCCATCAGCAGGTTGTTGGGAATGCGGTCGCCAATTTGTACGATGGTTTTAAAATCTTTGTCTTGATAGCATTGTTTAAAACCGGCACGCAGGGCTTCTACACGGGCTTCTTTGATTTTGCCTTTCGGTTTGTAGGCTTCGGTTTTGTAGGTTTCAAATTGCTTGAGCAGGCGTTTGGTGCGCAGCTTCTCCAAATCCGCTTCGTTTTCCGGGTCGGGTAGGTACCATTGGCCTTTGTCGTTTTTCAAAAAATTTTCTTCCAGTATGGTACGCATTTCGGGCAGTGTATCACCTTTACGCATATTGCCGGCCACTTCTTTCATCCATAATGGGTGCAGGTCTTGCTCGGTTTTGGGCTCCTTTTCTAAAAGGTTACGCAGCCAATAAATGGCATCTTGCTCATTGGCTACAAAAATGCTAAGCTGGGTAAAATTGGGCACTTCGGCTTTTTTGCGATCGTACTCCTGTACCTGCTCGTTGGTGAAGAACATACCATCCCGCTCAATAAAACGCTCACGCAAACCTTGTTGAAACTTCCCGGCATCAATAGGCACCGGCAGACCCCGCTGTACATAAAAGGCAATCAAACGGTCGAACAAAATTTTTGGGCTACGCTCGATGATGGCGGTGGTCGAATTGCCGGAAACCAAGTGAATGGGCAAATGCTCCAAATGTTCGGCTATAAATTCCCAAACGCCAACATCGGAGTGTTTGAGCTGATTGAATTTTTGATCGAATTGGGTGGATGGTTTGTAACAGGATATGACTAAATCCTGATTAACAGCAGTTGGAGTTGTAACCGCTTTAAAACTTCCTTTCTTTTTATCCAAGGAAGAAACATTAGCTATTACAAAACCTGAGTTTTGTATTGAAGTATTAATTGAATTCCAAACTTCTGCTTTAGTGTTTGAAAACACCACAGTCATCCAACCTCCAGGTTTTAAAATCCTATTGTATTCTTTAAAACATCTGAATATTAAATTCTTGTAGTCGTTAAGATTTTTGTTTTGTGCTGTATTCTGAATTGCTTCAACTACATTCTCAGTTTTTACCCTTAACCAGGCTTCCCAAAACACCGCCAATTCAGAGTAATTTAAATTGGCACCAAAAGGTGGGTCAGTAAAAATATAATCTATGGATTCGCTTGACAAATTTGACAAATTTGTCGTAGAACCCGTATTTCCTGAATAATCCCCGTATCCCCTTATTGTGTCAAGTTTTTTTGATTGGTCTAAAGCGGATTCGATCTGATTAATAATGTTTAGCTCTTTAACTAAAGAAGGAATATATAGAGTGCCTGATAATGGACCACCCCCAGCACCCCAAGTGCCAGACATGTAGGTGTATCTATATAGTTTTGTAATTTGATATGCTACTTTGGTAATTAAAATATTTTGTTTTAAATCGGTTAAAAGACTCTTAATTTTTGCAAGTGCAATCAAATTTCTCTTTGTATAAAAATCGTGTATGTGGGTTATCCCCGATGAGTCATTTCGCCTTGTTTCTCCTCCTTCTGGCATTCTTTCAGAGGGAGTCCATTCGACTAGTATATATTCTTCAATTTTCTTTAAAGTCTCGAAATCTTCATTATCCGGTTTTTTTTCATATCTCTTTGTGCCAACCTTGTAATTTATTAACACAGGGATTTGTTTCGCAATTCTTCTTGGTTGGCCTATAATGTTATCATAGAAAGAAGTGAAAGACCTATCAAGTTTATTCTTCTTACATCTATTTCCACAGCCACTACATAATACTTCATCATTGACTTTGCCATTTGGTATATCGACTGCATCATGCCAAAATACTATTTCATTATTACAATTTTTACACTGGAAAACATCAGACCATAACACATAATTTATGGTTCCTTTGATGGTACCACTATGATTAGTTTGATACATCCATTTGATTTCCGCTTTTACTTTCTCTAAAATTTCAATAGAATTCTGAACAAATTTCAATCTGTCGTTTGGTGTATTATAGTTGTATGAAATAAAGGTTGCTATAGGTGATAAATCTGAAAGTATAATTTTTCTATTTCCCCGAAATAAATTTAAACCACCGCTTTTGAAATTATTACTTTGGGCTGACAAACCTGTCATTCCTGTTCCACCAAATCCGTCTAATACTACATCCCCATCTTGAGTGTAGTGTTTGATATAGTTTGAGATTGCTTTATGGGGTATTTTAGTAGGATATGGGTGGTACTTATAAAAAGGGTCATATTTCCCCTCACTCACATCAGCCGCATAAGGCTCTGTCACTTCAAAATCCGCTTTCCGCAAACCTTGTTTTTCCAGTTCTTTTTTTTCCTCTTCCCATTCGGCAATAAAATCATTGAGCCAGGGGTTTGGGCAGGCGGTGTAGTAGGGCGGGTCGCTCAGATTCAATATATCTTCGTCTTCACCTATGGGGAAGCCTTCCATCTTTTTGAGTTCAGGCAGTTTTTTGCGCAGCTCTTCGCGGAAGTAGGTTCTGCGTTCTTCTTCGGAGTTGAAGGTTTTGCCTAAAACGGTGATTTTATTTTCGTTGCTCATATCAGCTTAATTCTTTAATGATGTTATCAATGTCGTGGCTCAGTGTGCCGCTTTCGTAGGTGGTCAGTAACTTCCCGGGAAAGTGCTTGTTGTACCATTGCTTTTTCTTTTCCCAATGGGTTTTGTAATTGGGCAGGTCTAATCTGCCTACATGCTCCAGGTAATATTCCTCTCCTTGCAGCATTACGGTAAAATCGGGCAGGTAAAAAGAGCCATCGTTGGCAAACAGCGGTTTTTCATACCAAAAAGGCACTTGACGTTCACTGAGCATATTGGCAATAATCACTTCTGATTTGGAACGTACCATATACTCCGATAGGGTTTGGTGAATTTTGCCTTCCTCATACCATTCGTTCATCACTAACCATTCCTTAGGCAGCGGCTTAAAATCAAACAGCGAAGCATTGATTTTAGAAAGCTTGTTGGCTTCAGGCCTTGTAAGTTGCAAAAAAGCAGAAATATCCTGCTCTGCAAAAACGGTCAATTTTGTTTTAGCTCTGGTAACAGCGGTATATATTAACTCCTTGGATAGTAATGACTTTTTATTTTTGGGTAATACCAAAAAGACATGGTCAAACTCGCTACCTTGCGATTTATGCACTGAGATGGCATAAGCCAATTCCAGGTTGTCAATGGGTTTTTCCTGTGGCAAATTTTTGGTGTATCCTTTGGCTGTTTTGTAAGTACCCAAGTCTTTACCCATGGGTATATGGGCATTTCGCCCTTCAAGATTCAGTACAAAACGCTGCGGTCTGAAGGATGGTGCCATGTGTTTTTGGTTGTACCATCGACCCTCATTTTCATCGTAAAACTTCTTACTGTCAAAACCATGTGGACGAGTAAAGCCCAACTCGCCATTGTAAATATTGATATGCACGTTACCTTCACTTGGAATCCAGGCAAAAATGGGATTGGATTTGGTACGATTTCTATATTGAATCACCTTGTCAAAAATCGAAATACCATCTACAAACTGCTGGTGTTCAAAGCGTGTTTTGTTGAATTTGCTTTGAAAAAAGGTGTTGAGTGCATCGGTACCAAACAACTCGGAACGATAAGGTGAAATCACCTGAAATTTATTGGCTCGCTTACCGGATGATTGTTTTTCGTCTTCAAAAGCTTTTCCCAATAGTTCCCAATAGCGGTCTTCATTGTAGGCTATTCCATATTCTTCTTCCAGATTTTTAACCAGTGTATTGAACATTAAATCGTTTAGCTCTTTTTCTGTATCCCAGAAATGCACTTCAATGTCTTTCAGGTCATTGGTAAAATCCAGTTCCTGGATGCGTTTAAGCAAATCAGTTTGCTGGGCTTTTTTGGTGCCTGTTTCCTTCAGGTCTTCGTCTGCGGCTTTGCTCTGAATAAAAACAGAAGCCAAGTCAAGAATTCCTGTCCCTTTGCCTTCCAATTTGTTTTCACGCTGACGCAGATTTTCTTTCAGTTCGCCCTTGTTTTCTTCTGGTAGCCATGCTATCAGGTCGGCAAAAACTTTGGCATAGCCAATGGGTGGCAATTGGTTGGGGTCACCTACAAAAATGATACGCTGCACGGTATTCCAATTGATGGCACGAAAAAGAGTTGCCATCAATGATTGGTCAATCATGGAAGATTCATCAATGATGAAGATGCGCACATTTTCTTCTTGCCTACCACCTTCACGCTTAAAGGTGAAATTGTCGTTCATCCATCCACGCTCTGCCAGAAACGAATGTATGGTTTTGGCTTCTTTGCCTGATCGTTCCCGTAAGCGGTCGGCTGCTTTGCCAGTGGGTGCAAGTAATAAAAATGAAGTGCCAGCACCATGGGCTTTTTCAATACCACTGATAATGGATTTTACCACAGTGGTCTTGCCTGTTCCGGCACCACCGGAAATTACGGATAAGCCTTTGTCGAAGATAGATGCACATACCGCAGCCTGAGCAGCCACCGCTTCTTTGTATTCCGTTGGATTTAACTCGGCAATTTTTGAAGTGCCATCGTATAAAAAGTTCTCCCAATTCTGCTGAGTTACCGGGCTTGTAAAATTTGATATTTGTCTGTTCGCCAACAATCTGACCTTTTCTTCAATCAGACGTTCGTCATCAAATATTTCACGCAGGTACAAGTAGAGATTTTCGTCACTGTCTTTTCGTAAAACCAATGATTCCTTCAGCGTTTCGGCATAGGATTCAAAATTTTTCATTTTGAATTCAAACTGTCGCCAATCGCTCAGATAAGAAACGTATTTGTTTACCCCGTTCAATATGATTTCAGCAGCAGAGAATGTATGCGGAGCGATGGTCTTCAGTTTGTTTACACACAAAGCCCTGAATCGAATATTGCTTCCCTTGGTGGTTAATGCAGCTAAACCCAAATCGGGTGAAGGCATGATGCCATGGTCAATTTTCGCAAAGGTGATTTGGTCGTCCGGTCCGTTTCCCACATATTTTTCGCAAAGCAGATAGGGATTTTCACAAAGCTGGAGAATGCTAACATTCAGTCCATTTTGCTGTCGGTCTTCAGCTAATATCTGAGAGATTTGCCTTAGGCGATCTGATTCTTCAATTTCGAATCGCGGTAAAATTTCAAGCAAGAACTTGAGTTCAGCATCATCTTTGGTGGCAAATTCATCGCGTACATTTCCAATCCGAATGGCATCTACTTCGAGTCCGGAAATGTCTTTGCCATCTTTCAAAAAGTCTTTGATACGGGCAAATGCCTCTTCTTCATTTCCTTTGGCTGTTTGAGTTTTGAAGTAGGTACTTACTTCAGGTAAATCCAAATAATTCAATACTTGAGGGAGTCCGGGATATCTCCCACGGTTTTTCCAAAGTTCGGCCACCAATTCATGCAACCATTTTCTACGTGCATCCCAGTCTTCAGACGTGTCTTGCAATTCATTTTGGAGTACATCAATAATTTCCAAAGCACGCTCTACAATTTCCAGTGCATCATCATCAGAAATGTGACGCATGGCATATTTGAAATTTCTGGAGTTCTCCGGGTAAAAAGCAATTTTCTCTAAAATTTCAGGTTGGTCTTTGTATTTATGATATGGAATGCGAAAGCCTTGCTCAGGATAGTGAGAAGTGATGGGTATTTGCCAAACGAATGCACCTGCATATCTTTTACGCTCTTCGGGAGTGGCTTGCAGGTATTCCATGTATTCATGAATTTGTTTCACCCTGCCAAAACCAACAATTACATACTTCCGGTCATCTTCGTTGGATAATGGGTTGCTGTAATTGCTGTAATAGAAAATCAATGAAGCATCTTCCTTTACTTCATTCATAAATGCTTTTACATTTGCAATGCGATTGTCGTAGTTGAAAGTGCCATCTTCATTTTTATCATCCTCAAAATACATTTCCTCATACGGCCAAAGGCTTACAGTATTGGGTGGCATTTCCCATTGCCTGATTTCTTTATTTTTATACCAAGCAGGTGAGTTTACTTGAGCTACAGTAGTATCCTTGCCAAAAGCATTGTTGCTAAAACAGCAAGGTGGCACATAATCATCCTTGATTTTACTACAAGAGCAACCTGCAAACCTTTCAGCTTCTACTTTTTGTAAATGCTTTTTTTCGTACATCTCACCAGGATAGGAAAACTGACCTGTGCAATAGGTGTTGGCTTCCGGGTCTTCACAGATTTTTCCGTTCCAACCATCGGCATGCCATGTCAATCTAGCTGATATGTGCTTTGGTTTATTCATTCGAATTATTTCAAGATGATTCTAATTTTATCTCGCTCTTTTCCTTTGGCGATTTGGTCTATGTAAGCTTTAAAGGCTTCAATGGCTTCATCGGGTGTGAGTGGCTTATTGAAAGTAGTTTTCATGTTCTCAATGCTAAGTTCCACTTTTTCAAGTCCTTTGTGTAAGTCCATGATGGCATTGCGTATGCGTAGCGCATTGTCTTTAGCCAGTTCAATGGCACCTGACTTAAAATCGGAAAGCAATTTTTGGGTTGCCTCATCCAACAGGTTCATTTTCTTTTTCACCATGGGGTCATCCAAGGTTTCCTTTAGTGTTCCTGTCCATTGCTCAAGCAGTTCTACCAGGTCGCTTTTCAGTTGCTTTACACTCAGTACTTCGGCACCTTCAAAATCAGCCGGGTTAAAATCCTGATAGGGCGCAGTAAGAATCAGGTTCTTGTTAACGCTACTATCGGCTGGTTGCAGTTTATTGATTTTATTCAACCACTGCATATATTGCCCTGAAGAAAGGAAATCAGCATCTTTCAGAATATCGCAAATGGCTTTTGCATCTGAATCGAGCAAAGCAATTTTTTGAGTATGGTCTTTTTGGCTGATGCGATGTTTCAGGTACAAATCAAGATACAAATCGGCATATCGCTCTTTGAGTTGATGCAGCTGCTTCTTGTATTTTTCAAGTTCTGCTTCATCGTTTTTACCCAGCACCTGAGCCAATTGATTGATGGCATCTGAGACCTCATCTTTGAAGGCATTATCGGTAATATATTGTTTGCATTGCTGTAAATAGGAAATGTCTTCATTCAGTAGATTTAATTCTGCAAGTTGCTTTTCTAATTGTTCTACTTCTGCTTTGGCAGGCAGGATGCGGTTCAGGTCATCTACTGAAAAAGCGAAGTTTTTAATTTTAGCCTCAGAAGTATAATTGGCCAGCTTATCACAGAATCCAGAAAATGCCGTAAAGTGTTGGCGGAATTTGCTCGCTTGATCCGTGCTTACAATTTCAATTCCTTTAAAAATATACCCTCCCTGAATTTTGCTCAATAAGGTTACGGTGCGTTTTGCCCAATCATTGGCAGCACTTACCAAATGGGTGTATGTTGAAGGATCTTTTAATTGATTGCTTAAATCCCTGCCCAACATACCGATAAACATGGTTTTGAGTGCTGCAAGGTTTAACCCTTTTGGCGGCTTGATATGGGTGAATGAATAAAAGTCTTGCTTTTGAATATCCCTGAGTTCGTTCAGATTGGTTGAGTTAATGGACTTTCCGGAATTCAGGGTTATTTCAATTTCACCCAAAGCTGCCAAGGTTGCCATTACCACAAACTCCAATTCAGCTTCAATCTGAAAATCTTTGGTCAACCAAAGGTTATCGCTTTTATCTACATACTCAATGATTTCATCGCGGTTTAATACTTTCCCTTCACCTTTATCAGCCAACATTTTCAATAAACTTTTGGCATAGGGTGAATGGCTATAGTCGAGCATTCCCGGCACCCAACATCCCAAACCTGTTAAGATGCCTTCACCATCTCGATTCGCTTGTTCTGGCGAAGCGACCTTTACCAATGCTTGTTTCACCAATCGGTCAAAATTGTCTTTGGCTACTGGTGAATTCAGTTGGGTAAATTTGGGATAATTCGGCCGCTCATCAGAAAACCAATTTTCAAACACTATAGATGCAACAGTCGAGAAGATTTGCTCTTTCGTAGAACCGGCTCCCGGTAATGGATAACCACTTAAGGGAAGTTCTTTCCCTTGATAGTCCACCTGAGTTATTTGAACATATTCCTGGTCAAATAATGCCCTTGCTTTTTTATTTAACTCATCAATCTTTTGTCTGTAAATAGGCTTTTGTGAACTATCCGCACGGACCTCCAAAGCTAGTGCAGCTCCGTATAGTGTTACAGCTTCCTTAAACTCTTTAGATAGGCCATCAAAAACAAAATAGATTTCATCTTCTTCGTGATTGCGGCTTTTCTTGCTATCATCGAAGATGGGCATGAAATACATATAAAAGTGCTGACGCGGATGTGTTGTAGATTTTTCATTGGGATTGCCAAAGAAGATGTAACCATCACGATAGCTTTTGTGCGATTTCCAGTCTATGCTATGTTCCCAAATACGAAAGCCTGTTCTATACGTATCATGGTCAAGCGGAAGGTTAACCTCCAAAAACTTAAAGAAGTATTCATCCTTTTGAGAGTCGGCCATGGTAGCCGCATAATCTTTTATATTCTGATCATAATTTGGTCCTCCCTCAATGCGAATTCTATATTCGCTATTATTTGGATTTTTATCAAAGAAAGACCCTGAAGTTGCTGATATAATATAATTAGCTGTTGAATCAATTATGTCTATAAGGAAATCTCTATTGTCTGCTAATTTATCAGTTAAGCACAAATCGTCAACTAGATGTTCCGCATTAGTTCCATTCTGTTTTTGCAGTTCATGCTGTAAGATTCTAATGGCACAGGCATTAACGATGCGTTTGGCTACTCCCTTCTTAGATGCTCTTACACCAGTGAAGTAGGAATCAATTTTATCTTGAATGGTGTCCGTTATTTCTTTTACTTTTCTAATATCCGGTATCGCCATTAAATCTTGACTTCTTTGAATATCTTCCCAATAGCGGTCGTAGGTTAGCAACCCGGGATTGTCTTTAGGAACTTCTTGCTCCAGTATTTCAGAAAATTGATTGGAGAGTGTTTTAAGGATTTCACGCTGACTTTTCCCAATTCTGATTTTTTCAAAATTTTCAAAATAGGTGGGGTGAACAGGATAAAGCTCCACATAATCCTGTGTTCGACCATGCATATCAGTGAAAAGACTCAAAAAAGGATCGAGATGCGATTTGATTTTTTGCTTTTGGTGCTCATCTTTTCGTAACAAGCGATTTTTCACGATATAGGCAACATCTTCTTTTGTAATCATGATGTCTTTGTAGCGGTCATTCACTTTCTGCAGCATATCCGCTGCAAATTGAAATTCGGGCGAATGGTAAATCATTTCCTGAACACCAAAAATGAATTTGAACTTTGATTTATCACAGGCTTGTCCTAATGCTTGCAATACAGCCAAATCCTGATTCAGCTTGTCTGATGCGCTGCGGCCTTTCAGATAGGCAAGCATTTCATCAATTACTATCAGGAAACCTTTGTCCGGGAATTTATCTTCGAACTCAGCCATCATTAAAAGCAGCTTATCGAAATAGGGTTTTGGCCCGTGACCGTCAAATGAGAAATTTATTCCCTGACTCTTGAGATAATTTTCCATTTGGAATGTAATCACCTCCCAAAGACTTTCGGTATTTCCTAACTCAAACCGCAAAACTTTGAACTTCCCTGCAATTGATTTTAAATCCTTTTTTGGTTTTTCATCATTCACAAGGTCAATTAATGTTGCATCTTCTGCAAGCAATGAAACCAACGACATCAAATGCGATTTACCCGTACCATAATTACCCACTACCTGTAAGCCAAATGATTCTCCGGAATAATTGAAATCAAGATTCCGAATCATCAAGGGTATGAGATGATTTTTGAAAGTGTCAGAGAATACAAAGGTCTTTACCAGTGTATTCTGATAGTCCAACTCACTTGTTCTGCTAAATTTCACTACTTCGGTTATGGGTTCGAAGTTTAATAGTTCTTTATACTTCATATTGCGATATGGCTTAAGTTCTTAATGTTTATTTTGATTCCGTTTTCTTTGGTTAAAAAGTAGATATTCTCTGCATCTAGCTCTCCTTCCCACTTAACGAAAAGTAGGTTGTTTTGCGAGTACCTATCGAGCAAGCTCACAAAATCTATTTTTAATTCCGGTTCGAAAAGAATACCGATATTTTCAATTGATAAATGTTTCCCAAACACATCATGTTGATAGATTGCAGCATTGAGAATACTATCTAATTCGAATAAAACACGCATGGCAATTCTTCCCGGCTCATTCAAATTGTAAATACTCTCTGATATTCGTAGCCCGACATTTACAGATTGTAAAGCAGAAATATCTTGAGAATAAAAAATGATTTTGTTCCTTGATTGGGACTTTATGTAGTCTGTTATTGCTTGGTTTATCAGGTTACTCATTTACTTTTCTTTTTTGGGTCCGCCAATAAATCAGCAACTTCTACATCTAAAATCTTCGCAATTTCAAAAAGTACTTCAATTCTTGGCTGTTGCCGGTTTTGCACATAGCCTTTAACCATGTTGTAACTTTTGCCAAGTCTCTCAGCCAGCCATGTCTGCTTGATTTCCTTTTCTTCCAATACTTCTCATGTCTGTAAAAAACTTAGTTGGCTAAAATAGGTTAATATTTTAAGCTATATCAAAATACAAGATAAAAAACGTATGAAAAAGTGTTGTGGTGTTTGAGGGAGAGGCTTGAAAAACCCACTTAATTTAAATAAATAACAAAGTTGCATCTATACATTGTCAAAGTTTATTAATGCTTTCGATTGTCTTGAGAATTATTTTTCCCAATGTAGATATGGCAGCAGGAGTCACAATAATTCTTTCCCCTTCACTATAACTTTTATCATTTGTAACTTGTAAATACTTTAAATCTACTAAGCCCCCTTTATGCTCGAGAAGATGTCTTCTTTGCGTAAAAAGTAATAAGCTGTTCAATTCTTCTTTTGTTAACCAAGTTTCATAACCTTCTCCTTTTAAATCAATCCAAAGTTTATTACTTTTCTCAACATTTTGAAATGCATTGAATGGTGCATTGGTTGCAGATAAACTATTGTACTTTACTTCATTGAATGTTTGTAAAACACCAATACAATCTGAAAGTGAATTTTCAATTATTGACCTGATTATAATAGCCACTTCATCTTTAGTGAGTGTTTGCTCAAGTGCTTTTTGAATTTCAAAAATCTTTTCTGCCTTTAAAATCAGTTTTTCAATTGCTTCCTTAGCTGTCCTTTCAATTGAGTTATAACCGCAACTTGGACAAAAAAAAGCTGCTCCAATTACGGAAAAACGGGTCTTGCAACTTTCACAAGTTATATCTAATTCAAACTCTTCGACTGATTGGATAGGAGAAATATTTTGAGACATTGGTGTTCCATGATGCCAATTATCCATAATCAAACTTCTAACACTACTTATTATTTCTTTTCGTTGGGATTTAGGCATATACTCAATAGCAGGTGAATTATTCCTGCAAATTGGGCAAAAAGCACCTTCGGCTTTAGTGATATTTCGCCAATCTTCAGCGTTTACCTTAAAGCAACATTTGCATTCATTTTTTGGACACTCCCTATCAAGCATGCCTTTAGCATCCGGAATGATAGGAATTGTTTTCATTCCAAGGTCTTGAATGTCACTTTGGAAATTTTTAACTTTCCTTAGCATGTCTTGAATTGTTCCCATAATTGAAGTCTTTCTTTAGGGTTGCGAACAAATTATTGATATTAGAAATAGCTATAATTTTGTTTAGTAAATCAATCTATAGCATTAAAAAGTTAGTTCTATATAGAAATTTGATTTAGGTATGAATCAGCGCTTAAACCTCAAAGCTTCGCTAATCTCAGTCACATTGAAGCAAGACTGAGTTAGGATTATCTGCAAAAAATGGGGCGGGCAATAAGTATGTAATTCCGGATTTCTGCTAACCTAGTGCACGTGTGTTCATTCTCTTACCAGGATTACAATATTCCGAATTTAGGATTAAATATTGATTCGGTGAAATATTGGCCAAAATGGGTAAAAATTAGGCAAGTTAGCGAACATATATTTTTAACGTTTTCGGGGCTGCAAAATTTAGAAAATCGTTTTTTATTTGCACTGCAAGTAATTGTGTTAGCTGAGATTAAATAATAAAATATTCTGTTAGTTCTTTTTAGTTATCCTATTACAAGCATAAGATGGAAACGGTGTGAAGCAATTATTGCTTTGAGATGGCCGCCTGTTTTCCATCTTAAAATTTTTCGATTATTATTCATATAGTCATTGTATTTCCATACAATGAGAGAGCGACGGTTTTAAAAAATAGACGCCCTGCATTTCTATGCGGGGCTTTTATTTTTTCACTAAGTAATTTTGTCAATTCAGTGTAAAAGACTATCGTTTAATTTCATTGTATGAAACAAATCTAATAGGCTCAAGTATTACTGATTTTAAAGATTTGTTGTTATGAAATTTAGATAAAAAGTCTTTCGATAACATACTCATATTATTGTTATATATGACTTTATCACTCTCATCAAACTTTATAATTTCTATAGGAATTAATAGTAGTAAATCTTGTGTTATAATTCTTTCCCAAAAATCTATTGACTCCAATAGTATAGCATTTAGATGTTTTTTTATAGAATGATCCATATCATCAATAAATACAACCTTTTCAAATATTCCTTTATTATCGAAGCTTATAAATGCAATAGAAAAATATGATGTTTTAATATCTTCATTTGAAATATAGTTCACTAATTTTCTTTCAAGAAATTTCAATAATTCAGCATCTCCCTTTTTGAAACCAGAATTTGATTGAGCATTTAAACTAATGCCGACTAGTAAAACAAAAGCTAGAATGATTAAACGCATTAATAGTATTGTTTGAAATACGATTAAATTAGAAGTTGTTACTCCAAAAATATACTAAATACCCAAGCATTTTAAGTAGTTGTTCAAATACACCCCAGCCCTAGCAAATGCCAGGGCTGGGGATTGGTTTACTTCCATTGAATAGTATTGGAACGTATTTTTTGGATAAGCGTGACTGGAGGATCTTCCTGGGCTAAGCAATAGGGCAAAAAGGCTTCCATTGGACAAACTATTCCAGTTACAATAAGCTTAGTCTTCATTTCAACCAAGTCGGCTAAGAGCTTCCAAGCTAGACGGACCGACAACTGCTTCAACTGATCCAAACGCTCAGGACTCAACTTATACTGTTCCTCGTAAATATTTTGATAGCATTTATCGACTTGTGTTGTGAGCAAGTAAGGAACATGCATCATCTTCTGGACATTGAACACCGAGAATCCAATTCCCACACATTCCTTATTCTTATATTCCTTGCGAATATGTGTGGCTCCAATGTCCACTAAATAGAGCTCAATTTTTGCGATGTACCTATTGACATCGGGATGGGTTACCATTTCTTTCAAATTCATATAACGGGGTTTCTTTAAGACCTTTTATCAATTGCATTGGGATGATACGCTATGAGATTACAAGCCCCTCTTAATCGGCTTCTAAATCGCTTTCCATAACGCTCCTCAATTTCACTGGTAGTTAGGTTCGTGTTAAAATGAGTGATTAATCCATTGTGCTCATACAGTTCAAAACGGGATATAAAAACCTCAGCCATTACATTGAGCGCATTGCCAAAATGAGATCCATCACTTTCAGCTCCAAGGTCATCAAAACAAAATATCCTAGGCTTAAAGTCATACCCATTCGCATTCGAATACTTGTCGATAATGGATTTCCCAACTTCACAATACTCAAATACAACTTGTCGGCAAGGTTTAACCAGGCATTTGAACTCATCACTTGTTAACACGCTCATTATCCTAAACAAGGATGTTTTACCACAACCAACAGGACCAGTAAGCAGAATTCCCTTTTTCAAATTGATGTTCAGTAATTCAGCTCCTTCTTCATCGCGTGCAAACCAGATCATCATTCTGAGCACCACCGGAAGATCATCAGCATGAATTTTAAACTTAGGTCCATACAACTTCTTACCAGTTTCCTCCGTAAGGTCAACCATGCTTTGGTAATTGACAGAAGAGCTCTTCAATTCAGGAACATACTTAAATAGGTTCTGCGTAGTTTTTGGTTGAATTATTGTAGACATGAACATAACTGTTTTTGGATTTTGAGTTTGTTTTGTTTGGGTAATAACCTTTAGAAATCCAGTTGCGCGCCATGGCGCCCCAATTTTGAATAGGTGTAGTTTTGTTCAGCATCCAATTTTTACTTTGGTTGTAGTTAAAAAAGCGTTCCGCTTCTGCTTGCGTTTGTTTCAGTGCAAGAAAATATGCAACGACCCATTCCAACTTTGGTGGCAACACCGAAAAAACAGCATGTGTTTTACTGATTGCGGCAAAATCGAGCTGATCAAAATTTGATTCGGCATTTAGGTACATACTATTATTATTTAAAAAATTATTATTAAAACTATTAGTATGTATGTACCTAGTTTCCGCGGCGGGCACCTGTTCAATTTTTGATGTTAATAACTCTGCGTTTTTTGGATTCGCTTGGTCATTCAAAACCGCAGAAACCTGCAAGTGAGTATCATTTTTTGTATGTGTCAAGATAGTGACCAAAGAATCTTGTGTTGGACTTTTAGCAGGCGACCAAGAAATGAGACCCCAACGATTTAAGTCGTGCAAACAATTATAGAAAGTACTTACAGATCGAATACGAGCTGCCATCATAATTTCAGCTTTAGCAAGTTTAAAGCTCACTCCAATGGGGTACTGAGATTTAAAAAGTAAAGACATATAAATTGAAACATGCGAGGGCAGCATTTCGCACAAAGAATTTTGTGTACTTAGCATTTGATAAGCTAGCAATTCACGATTCATTTTATAATCAACTTAAGGTTCACTAATCATTATTCTCCAGAATAGAAACAACATCGCTATAACGATACATGTACTTTGTTCCAAACTTAATAGGCTTCAGTCGACCAGCCTCCCTAAGATTATAAAGCGTATGTGTGCTGATGTTCAGAAGCGATAAGACTTCTTTAGTTGATAGAACAGGCTTATGATTGATTTCAGAATCAATTGATTTACGAGGCTGGCGCTCTCTTCTACTTATAATTCTCTCAACGATACTTTCAAGATCATTCAAATTAATTGTAACTGTATTATTCGATTGAAAATGACTATTCATAAATACTAACATTCAATTTAATGGGATATCAATAACAAAAAATTTTCGGTCTTTCTAGGATACTAGGCTTTTAAAAAGCCAACTAAGAGCTATCCCAATAGCCTAAGGCAAATACCTTTTGCAAAGTCAAATTGCCAACAACTTCATAGTAACGATACAAAATTTGTATCAAATAAAATCTATAAGTAATCATTATAAAATAACAGAAATAAACGATGTTGCAATAATATATTAAGAACACAACTTCTAAATAGTTGCATAAACATAAACGATATAAAAAACGAAAAGAAACTGAAAGAAACTAAAAGAGAAAAAAAGATTTTACTTAGCATTACTAAGTATTTAGATGTAATTACAACAACTAGTCATTCTGAAATTCAGAAGTAGCAACAGATTCAAAAAAAATGTTAATGAACCATCAAGGGTATAACCAAAAGTTGTAAGAAAGTTGAGGCTATAAAGGTTTATCGGGTAAGAAATCCTTCACAGAACATTTAAAAATTTTAGCTAATTCATTGATTTGAGCTATGCTGTAATGCGACTTATACCGATCGCTTTCTACTTGTCCAATAAAACCACCAGAAGTTTCCAGTCTAATTGCCAAATCGACCTGAGACATCCCCCACTCCTTCCGCTTAATACGAACCTTATTGGTCACATATTGATCAATATCGGATTTAGCGGAAACGACTTTCTTTTTATTGACTGGCACATGTTAAAGGAATTGAAAGAAAGTCAGACGCTTACTTAGTATTACTAAGTGTTTTCAAGCTGATAATCAATAAAAAAGCCATTCTATCGAATGGCTCTAAGGGGGTTGGTTGGTTTAGAGTTATTACCCTGAAGCTTTTCTCTCAGCTTCATCATATCGTCGCTCAACTTACGATCCACAATTTTAGCATAATGCTGAGTCATTTTAATGCTACTATGGCCGAGCATCTTACTAACACTTTCAATAGGTACTCCATTAGTGAGCGTTACCGTAGTGGCGAAAGTGTGGCGAGCAATATGGAATGTAAGCTCCTTATTGATATTACAAATGACAGCGATTTCCTTCAGGTAAGCATTCAGTTTTTGGTTACTCATACAAGGAAGCACGCGCTTGTTTTTATCGTATTTCATCAGCTCCTCATATTTATACAGAATTTCTTCCGCAACAGGAAGCAATGGAATAGAAGATTTGATATCAGTTTTCTTCCGGTTAATGTTGATCCATTTATTGCCATCGATTCCAACGACAATATTATCTGAGGTAAGTCTTTGAACGTCTATGTATGCCAGGCCAGTGTAACAGCTAAACACGAACAAATCGCGGACCCCTTCTAGGCGAAAATTGTCAAAAGCCTTTTCATAAATCAATTCAAGCTCTTCCTTAGTCAAAAAAACCCTATCAACCTCCTTAGTACGTTGCTTATAGTTGGTGAAAGGATAGCTTTCCAGCCATCCATAGTCACAGCATATGCGAACTATTTTAGTCAGATTTTTGATGTACTTGACAGTTGTGTTATTAGCACAGCTTTTTTGGGTCCGAAGGAAGTAATCAAAATCGTGGATAAACTGATTATCGAGCTTTGTTATTTCTAGATCTTCTGATTTGTATTTTGACTCAAGAAAGAGAGCTAAATGCTTATATGTTGTCTCAAAGCGAGTAAGAGTCCCCTGAGCATACTCAATTCCAATTAGAGACTTCATTTTAGCATTATGTTGCCTAAAAACCTCTAATATGGTTTTACCTGTATTGGACTTTCCAAGGTATTTATCGACTAAGTTTTGAGCAGATATCTCTTTTTCTGAAATAGACATTTTATCAAAAATCTGCAAAAGACGACTTTCAATTCTGATGAGCTCTTTGTTAGCTTCTTTAGCATCTGGCCATTTCTTATCGATTCTTTTTAAGTTAGGGTTCCATAGGCGAGGCGGACATTTTAAACCGGTTGCGAATTGGGCTCTTTTTTTGTTGATAGTAACCCTGCAATAGATGTAGGCGACATCTTCATAGTTGACTAAACTGGCTCTTTGAAAGAATAGGATGTGAATTTTGTTCATTGCTTATAAACGATTGATTAGATGAATAATAACTTGAATTTACCCATTTTCGCGGTATCATTTTCACCCAGAATTTGAATGATACCGCGAATGATACCTTTTTAGTGCTAAAAAGAGCTATTTAGAACTGAACGAAACCAAATAAAAACCCCTTAAAACATTGATTTTTAAGGGGTTTCTGTTCAGAACTGAAAGAGTATTGCGGTGAGGGAGGGATTCGAACCCTCGGTACATCTTTAAGGACGTACGACGGTTTAGCAAACCGTTGATTTCAGCCACTCATCCACCTCACCGACCTTGTCTTCCATATAGAAGAGGGCTGCAAATATAGATAGCGAATTAATACAACCCAAACAAAAAGTCCTCTTGTTTTTTAACAAAAGGACCTTAGTTTATTTGAACCTCTAACCCAATTCTTACATAGCAGCAAGTTGCACTTTCTGTGTCAACTCCATTACGTTTTCACGGAAAATTGAATCTGTATCCATCAAGTCTTTTACAGTTTGACAGCTATGAATTACTGTTGTATGATCTCTTCCGCCAAAATGTTCTCCAATTGTCTTGAGTGAATTCTTTGTGAAAGCCTTGGCTAAATACATAGTTATTTGTCTGGCTTGAACAATCTCACGCTTCCTAGTTTTATGTAATAACTTATCGTACGACACATCAAAATACTCACATACCATTTTCTGAATTGCGTCTATAGTTATTTCCTTGCTACTGGTTTTCACAAAATTGCGTAACACTCGCTTCGCAAGTTCTAAATCAATTTCTTTTCTATTTAAAGACGATTGAGCCAATAGCGAAATAAGTGCACCTTCTAATTCTCTTACATTGGTGCTAATATTATATGCAACATACTTCACCACTTCTTTTGGCATATCTAAGCCGTCCTGCTTCATACGCTGCTCTAAAATCTCAATCCTTGTTTCATAATCAGGCAACTGTATATCTGCGCTTAATCCCCAACGGAATCTGCTTAACAAACGTTCTTGCATGCCTTCTAAATCCTTGGGCGATTTATCCGACGTTAATACCAATTGCTTACCACTTTGATGTAAATGGTTGAAAATGGCAAAAAACGCATCTTGGCTCTTTTCAGCACGACTAAAAAAGTGAACATCATCTAGAATCAACACATCAATCAATTGATAAAAATGAATAAAATCATTGATTGCATTATTTCGTCCATGATCCATGAACTGATTAATGAACTTTTCACTACTTACATACAAAACAACCTTGTTGGGATGTAAGCGCTTAACCTCATTTCCGATTGCTTGAACTAAATGGGTCTTACCTAAGCCTGTTCCACCATACACAACAAGCGGATTAAAAGAGTTAGAACCAGGCTTCTCAGCCACAGTCTTACCAGCTCTACGAGCAACCCTATTGCAATCGCCTTCAATATAAGAATCGAATGTGTATTTAGGATTTAGTTGAGGATCAATTTGCATTTTCTTCAACCCAGGTATTACAAATGGATTTTTTACTGGAGTATCAATCACCAAAGGAAAATTCAGCTCATTGTTATTAAATGTTTTGATATTACTAGCTGGAACTTGATAAGCACCATTAGATGAGCTACCACTATCAACCATTATTCTATACTCTAATCTTGCTTCCTTCCCAAGCTCACGCTTCAAAGTTTTTGCAAGCAAGTTTACATAGTGCTCTTCTAAGTACTCGTAGAAAAATTGACTAGGAACTTGAATTAATAGTACACCCTCATTTAACTCTACCGGCTGAATAGGTTCAAACCAAGTTTTGAAATGTTGCCATTCTACAATGTCCTTGATAATTTTCAAACAATTGCTCCATACAGATTCAGCAGTTTTGGCCATAAAAAACAATCAAATTTATTATCGGTTAAGTATATTTTTTTAAGGGGTGCTAACTCCACAATTTACCACCATTCTCTCACTCAAAAAAAAGTTTAGCACAGGAGTGCGAATATGAATAATAAATGTTGAAAAAAAAATTTTTTAGTTCGCATTTTTCTCACTTATCTGCAATGATTTTGAACCGATTAGCGTAGCATCCTTTGCTGTGCTTGATTGTAGCTCCAATATCCCCAATTGTATCCCACCCCAACCAGCTTGGTTAACAATGACATCATATCCTTTTTTATTTTTATACGTGCGGGGTTGTTCAAAAAAACGATGGGTATGACCACCAATAATTACATCTACCCATTCAGTTTCTTTTGCCAATATTTCATCACTTACTTTATTATCATTATATCTGTCACCTAAGTGCGATAAACAAACAATTAAATCACAGCCCTTCTTTTTCAAATACGCTGCCTGAACATTTACTTGCTCTATAGGTGATAAATATTTTGTTTTTAAATAAAGACTTTCAGGCACCAATCCCTTTAACTCAATTCCAACACCTGTAATTCCAATTTTTAAATCGCCTTTTTTAATGATATGATATGGAATTGTCTTCCCTTCCATAGGCGTACTTGAAAAGTCATAATTAGCAACAACAATTGGAAAACTTGCATGCATTAATTGAGTTGCAAGATTTTCTAACCCCCCATCAAAATCATGGTTGCCAATTGTTGCAGCATCATAGCCCATTTTCGTCATTGCTTTAATTTCTGGCTCACCTTTATATAAGTTGAAGTAAGGTGTACCTTGAAAAATATCGCCAGCATCTACTAACAAAAATGAATTGCCATGCTCTTTTCTTAGCTGATCTATCATAGAAGCTCTTCTTGCAACACCTCCCATACCCGCATTCCTACTTCCATCCATTGGGAATGGCTCTAATCGACTATGTACATCATTTGTATGTGCTAAAATTAATTTCTTAGCTGTGTTGGCTTGTTGCTCTAATGCTAATCCAGCTAAGGGAGCTGCAACAAAACCAGCCCCTGCAAGGGCTGTTGATTTTAAAAAATTTCTCCTATTGAGCGTTTGCATAGCTGATTCGTTTTTGAAGGGGTGATCCAATATTTTTTTTCTGTTCTGTTTGCATTTTGGTATAGGCAATAAATGCATCGCGCATAAGATATCCAGATGAAATAACTGGAACCGTTTTCAAAATATCATTATCGTCTCCGCCAGTTGCTACATAGTCAGAATTGGCAATTACATAGACTGTATTCTCATCTAAAGGCTTCCCTTGTACTTTTACTTCAACCGCTTTTTTATCTTTTATTTTCATTTCAATTCCTGCAATAGGCCAACCACCTCTTGCTGCAATCTTATCCAAAAAAACTTGCAAAACTTTTCCATTCATCTCTTGCAACACTAGTAAATTATCAAAAGGCATCACTTCAAAAATATTTCCTACAGTAATGTTTCCTTTTGGAAGTGGTGCACGTACTCCACCATAATTGATAAATGCTGCATGAACTTCTCTTTTATACTCTCTCTTTGCCATCTCAAGCAGAGCATCCGCTAAATAATTTCCGAGTTCGCTTTCAGGCTGAGCTTTTGATAATGCCTGAGTGGTGGTACCAATTACTTGATCCATAGAAGCCCTTAGTTTCCCTGAATATCCAGTTAGCCATCTTTCCATAGACGTGTCTGATGGCAATTCTTTGGCAAGCTGAATGTTAACAGGTTTATACTGCCATGGCAACATGGTTTTGCTAGCACCACAGCCAATCATAAGTACGATTAATCCTATAATGGATAATCGCGACAGAATCTTTTTCATAGTAAAATTCATAAAGCAGCAAGGTAAATGATTTTGTTATTGAGGAGGTGCAAATTTTAGGAAGTATCCCAATTGGAAACTGTACTTTTGAAACTCTTAAACAAAAGATATGTCGTACGAAGTACAAGGGAAATTAGTGGCCATCATGGAGACAGTGCAGCGAACTGAAACTTTTCGCATCCGTGAATTTGTAATTGAAAAAACCGATGATATTGGTGGAAGGAGTATTACAAATTATATCAAGTTTCAATGTGTGCAAGATAAAACGAATTTGCCTGACCGATTTTCTTTGGGTGAGGAAGTAAAAGTGTACTTCAACTTAAAAGGTTCTAAAAGAACAAAAGACGGAATCGATAGTTATTACACCAACCTAGATGCATGGAGAATGGAACAAATTAGATTAGGTGGAAGTACTGAACAAGCCCCACCCGATTTTACACCTGATCAAACTCCAAGCGACAACTTAGACGACCTGCCATTTTAATTCAACAAAATGCCTAAACAGGTTCAATGGCAAATAAAACCTGCTGAAGCTGCCGACCCCAATATAACTAAACAATTATTGTCGGCCTACTTGGCTGTGCCCATTACTTCCATCAGTGGATTTTATATTGAAAAACAATCCATTGATGCGAGAAGTAAAAAGCAGGTTTGGATCAATCAAACTTTACAGGTTTTTGTAAACGAAGAAGCAGAAAAACTTCCAAGAAAAACTTATCACTTTAAACAGGTCAATGATACAGCACCTCGTGTACTCGTAATAGGTGCAGGACCCGCTGGACTTTTTGCAGCTTTACAATTATTAGAAGCGGGTATTCGTCCAATTATAATTGAGCGCGGAAAAGATGTACGGAACAGAAGGAGAGATTTAGCCGCAATGAATAAGCAAGGTATTGTAAATCCTGAAAGTAATTACTGTTTTGGAGAGGGAGGTGCAGGAACTTATAGCGATGGGAAGCTCTATACAAGAAGCAATAAAAGAGGTAACCTGAAGAGAATTCTTGAACTCTTTGTTCAGTTTGGAGCAAAGGAATCGATTCTTTATGAATCTCATCCACATATTGGTACCAATAAACTGCCTGATATCATTTCAGCCATGCGTAACTGTATCATACAGCATGGAGGCGAAGTACATTTCGAAACAAAACTTACAAAGTTCATTGTTGAAAATGGTGTTTGTATTGGAGCTGAATTGAATCATCAAAACAAAATCAAAGCAGATGCATTGATCCTTGCAACTGGACATTCAGCACGGGATATTTTTGAGCTCTTACATCAACAATCTATTTTAATTGAGGCAAAGCCTTTTGCCTTAGGTGTTCGTATTGAGCATCCACAGTTACTCATAGATCAAATTCAATACCACTGCAACATCCGCGATGAACACTTACCTGCTGCATCCTATAGTTTGGTGCAACAAGTTCAACAAAAAGGAGTATTCAGTTTTTGTATGTGTCCTGGTGGCATTATTGCACCAGCGGCTACCGCTCCTAGGGAAATAGTTGTAAATGGATGGAGCCCTTCAAAAAGAAATAATCCATACGCCAATAGCGGGATGGTGGTAACCATTGACGAAAAAGAGGCATCTCAATATCTACAATCTAAGGCAATAAAATCAGATCATGCCGACCCATTATTACTCATGCGCTATCAACAACAAGTTGAGCAAGCTGCTTTTGCATCTGGCGGAGGAAATTTGGTTGCACCAGCACAACGAATGGTCGATTTTGTAAGAGGCATTTCTTCGTCTACCCTACCCAATTGTTCCTACCTACCTGGCCTCCATTCAGTTCACTTACAAGATGTGCTACCACCAACTGTTCATGCAAGTTTAAGAACAGCCTTCAAAGAATTTGATAAAAAAATGAGGGGCTACTTAACCAATGAGGCTGTTATTGTTGCAACTGAAAGTAGAACATCCTCACCTGTTAGAATTCCAAGGGATGCAGAAACACTGGAACATCCGCAAATAAAAGGGCTATATCCTTGTGCGGAAGGTGCCGGCTATGCAGGCGGTATAGTAAGCGCCGCTATGGATGGAGAGCGGGTTGCTAATATGATTATCCAAAAAATTAAAAGAACTTAACGGTTTATGTAATATTTTGAGTTCTTATCTTACCAATACAACATTCAAAAGCCATTTATGCAAACCATTTTAGAACTCAAAAACCTTAAGAAGCACTATGATACGCAAAAAGCCGTAGACGATATTAGCTTCTCCATTAATGAAGGCAGCATTTTTGGTTTACTTGGCCCCAATGGTGCAGGTAAAACCACGCTCCTGAGAATGATTACTGGAATTTTCTATCCCGATAGCGGCAATATCATATTGGATGGCTCTCCTTTTAATCCAGTTGAAGATGTAGCCAAAATTGGATATATGCCTGAAGAAAGGGGTTTGTATAAAAAAATGAAAATTGGTGAACAAGCTTTGTATTTAGCGCAGCTAAAAGGATTAAGCAAGCATGATGCTATGCAAAAGGTGAAGCATTGGTTCAGCAGACTTGAAATGGAAAGCTGGTGGAATAAAAAAGTAGAGGACCTTAGTAAAGGGATGAGTCAAAAATTACAATTTGTGACTACTGTGCTGCATGAACCCCGACTCATCATTTTAGACGAACCATTCAGCGGCTTAGACCCCGTGAATGCGAATTTGATCAAAGACGAAATTTATAATTTATCTAAAAGAGGTTGCACCATTATTTTTAGTACCCACCGCATGGAACAGGTAGAAGAAATTTGTGATCATATTGTGTTAGTGAACCTAGGCAAAAAAATTTTAGACGGCACTGTATACGATGTAAAGCAACAGTTTAAAGAACATAAGTTTCATATTGCTTTGGAAGAAGCTATTCAACTCGCAGGCCACCCTGCATTTGAAGTGTTGGAAGCAAAGGATAAAGAATGGACGCTTAAAATCAATGAAGGCTATAAAGGCAACGATATACTTCGTCATTTTATTGATCAACAAGCCTCTATAGTTTCTTATCAAGAAATTCTTCCTTCATTAAACGACATTTTCATTCAACTGGTAGAAGGTACGCATGCTACTGCCAGAGCATTTCAATCAACCAACGCCTAAACTACTTTTATGAATAAAACATGGATCATTGCCCAGCGCGAATTTTTAAGCAGGGTACAAAAGAAAACCTTCTTACTCAGCACCATTGGTTTGCCATTGTTGATCTTTGGCTTCTATGCACTCATTGGATACTTTGCTGCTTCCAGTGATTCGGAAGGAGTTACTATTGGAGTAGCAGATAAAAATCAATTATTGGGTGAAGAATTACAAAAAGATAACGACAGCAAAGACATCAAATTCATATTTCAACCCAATGCTAGTGAGAAAGAACTTATTGTTCAAGTAGAAGAAAAAAAGATTGACGGATATATTTTCATTCCTGAGACCATGGACATCAATAACCACCAAGGTTTGCGGGTTAACATGGGTAAAGGAGTTGGTCTACTTACTAGCAGTAAAGTTCAAAACTCTGTTGAATCGATTTTAGAACAGAAAAAGCTTTTATCGCTTAATATTTCTAAAGCGCAATTAGACAGTGCGAAGAAAAGTGCCAGTATTGAAATCACTTCGCTAGACGGAAAAGACAACAAAAACATCACATCAGGTATTGCTTATGGAATTGGTTTTGTAAGTGGGTTTTTAATCTACATCATTCTCTTTATTTACGGTTCTATGGTTATGAGAGGTGTCATGGAAGAGAAGACTAATCGTATTGCAGAAGTTATTGTGAGCAGTGTAAAACCGTTTCAATTAATGATGGGAAAAATTATTGGAATTGGTGCAGTAGGCTTGGTACAATTTCTTATTTGGGTATTGTTGGTTACCATGGTTCAGGCAACACTTCCAGCAATGTTCCCTGAGATAGGCGGCTCCATGCAAGCTATGGAAGCTGGAGATGTACCTCCACCTGATATGAACTCAATGCAACAAGTATTTAGTCAACTTAGCAACTTCAATTTCCCACTCATTATTGGATGTTTTATTTTCTATTTCCTAGGTGGCTACTTGTTATACTCTGCTCTATTTGCTGCAGTTGGAAGTGCTGTTAATGAAGACCCACAAGATGCACAAAGCTTAATGCTACCTATTACTTTACCAATTGTATTCGGCATTGTAATTATGATGCGTGCTGTAAACGAACCCAATAGTAGCTTGGCGGTATTCGGCAGTCTTTTCCCATTAACATCGCCCATTGTTATGATGAGTAGAATCCCTTATGGATTAGACGTTGTTCCATTGTGGCAATTAATAGTAAGTATGTTGTTACTTATCTTAACCTTCATTTTATTTACTTGGTTTGCGGGTAAGATATACAGAACAGCTATTCTCATGTATGGCAAAAAAATTACATGGAAAGAATTACTAAAATGGGGTTTGAAAAAAGCCTAAAACAAAAAAGGGAGCTCAGGCTCCCTTTTTTATTGAATCTAAAAGTGTATTGTATTCACGCCAAATTTCAGCAACCACTTCTGCAGCAGGTTGAATGCGATGCACTAAAGCTGCTACTTGTCCAATTTCTAATTCACCTTCTTCTAAATCGCCTTCAAACATGCCTTTCTTAGCCCTGCCCTTTCCTAAAATTTCCTTCAAACTCTTTGCATCAGCTCCTGCATCTTCTGCAGCCTGAATTTTATGATAGAATGCATTTTTAAGTAATCGAACTGGAACAGTTTTTTTCATACTCAACTGTGTAGCCCCTTCGCCTGCTTGAATAACCGCGTCTTTAAAAGATTCATGTGAGGACGCTTCAGGGGTACATACGAACCTCGTACCAATTTGTACTGCTTCTGCACCCAAAATCATTGCAGCCAACATTTGTTGTCCAGTTGCAATTCCTCCAGCTGCTATCACTGGAATATCAACCGCTGCTTTTACCAAAGGGATTAGAACAAAACTTGTGGTTTCTTCCCGACCGTTATGTCCCCCTGCTTCAAACCCTTCTGCAACCACTGCATCACACCCTGCCTTTTGTGCTTTTTCTGCAAATTTTGCACTGGCAACTACATGCACAACACGAATACCGGCATCTTTCAAACGCTGAGTATAAGTAGCCGGATTACCAGCACTTGTTATGACTATGGGAACACGATGTTGAATGACTGTTTCAATGTGCGACTCGATATCGGGATATAACAAGGGAATATTCACCGCAAATGGTGCAGAGCAGTGTGCTTTACACTGTTGCAAATGATACTGCAAAACTTCTGGGTACATGCTTCCACTGCCAATAACCCCTAGTGCGCCAGCATTCGAAACTGCAGATGCCAAACGCCATCCACTATTCCAAACCATTCCTGCCTGAATCAATGGTATTTTAATTCCAAATAAATCTGGAATGCTGCTTTGCATAGGTACAATGATTATTTAGCCGAAATCAATTTCTGTATTGTCGCCAATATTCAAACTTCTACTCAACCCTTTCACCGATGCATCTGAGCCTATCAAAGAATGATCAACCACCACTTCGTACAAGTTAGTAAACGATCCAATGATACTATCACGAACAATGGAGTACTGTATAGTTGTATCGGCACCAATAGCAACATTTGGACCAATGATTGAATTTTTTATAACGCAACCTCTGGCAATACTTACAGGAGGAACAATAATGGTATTTTCAAATTTGTACTCTTCCTTAATTACACCTCCAAACTTTTTCAACAAAGTGGCATTACTCTCCAGTAAAGAATCTTTCTTGCCACAATCAAACCAGTTCTTCACTTTAAATGCCTGAAACTTAGCGCCTCTTTTAATCATACAGTCAAGCGCATCTGTTAAATTATAGTCGCCTGCATTGGGCGATTGTTGTAAAATATGATGCAAACAGTCGAATAAAAAATCTGTTTCCTTAATTTTATACAATCCAACCAAAGCCATGTTGCTTTTTGGAATAGCCGGTTTTTCAACCACACTTTCAATAAATCCATCATCATTAATGGTAGCAACGCCAAAATCGCGCGGATCGTCTACTTTTTTCACACCCAACATGCTATAAGGACTATCCATTACTTCCTTCACATCATACTCGCAAATGGTATCGCCTAATGCAACAAACACTTCGTCATTTCCTACAATAGCTTTGGTTAACTCAACCGCATGACCAGTGCCCTGTCGCTCATTTTGGTAAACAAAGTAGGTGTCTAAATGAGGATAAGCTTCCTTCACATACTCCTGAATTTTTTCTCCTAAATAGCCAACAATAAAAACAAACTCTTTAATGCCTGCCTCGTGTAATTGATCGATAATAAAACTCAAAATCGTTTTACCTGCCAGCGGAATTAAGGCCTTGGGTTGAGTATATGTATGTGGACGGAGCTTGGTACCTGCACCAGCCACTGGTATAATTGCTTTCATGGGGGTCTTTTATTTACGCCTTCACCTCAATGTGTACAATTGACACAATCACTTTCGCGAAGTGAAATTAGACAAATTCAGCATTTCAGCAACAAATGTGGACATTTTGAGGGTGAAATGGCTTCCACAAAGACACAAGAACATGTCATTAAACTGTACTTTTGCCCGAAATAAATTTGATACCATGCAACGCGATCAGTTGGTTTTTGATTTAATTGGAAAGGAATTAAACCGTCAGCGTAGAGGAATAGAACTCATTGCTTCTGAGAACTTTACAAGCTTGCAAGTGATGCAAGCTATGGGTAGTGTAATGACAAATAAATATGCCGAAGGATATCCAGGAAGAAGGTATTATGGAGGCTGTGAAGTGGTTGACCAAACAGAGCAATTAGCCATTGACCGATTGAAGCAAATTTTTGGTGTTGAATATGCAAACGTGCAGCCACATAGTGGGGCTCAGGCAAATGCAGCAGTTATGCTCGCTATTCTTCAACCTGGTGATGCCATTTTAGGTTTGGACCTAAGTATGGGCGGTCATTTAACGCATGGTTCTCCTGTTAATTTCAGCGGAAAATTATACCAACCACATTTCTACGGCGTTCGCCAGGAAGATGGATTGGTAGACTATGAAATGCTTGAAACCAAAGCGCGTGAAGTAAAACCAAAACTGATTATTTGTGGTGCAAGTGCGTATAGTCGCGACTGGGATTATGCGCGTATTAGAAAAGTAGCAGATGAAGTAGGTGCGTTTGTTCTAGCAGATATTGCACACCCTGCAGGATTAATTGCAAAAGGCTTATTGAATAGTCCATTTGATTATTGCGATTTTGTGACTTCAACTACCCATAAAACCCTACGCGGACCAAGAGGTGGTATAATTATGATGAAAAAAGATCGCGAAAATCCATTTGGACAGAAAGATTTGAAAGGCAACCTAAAACCAATGAGCAATTTGTTGGATATGGCTGTTTTCCCTGGAACACAAGGTGGTCCTTTAGAGCATGTCATTGCCGCAAAAGCAATAGCTTTTGGCGAGATTTTAAGCGATGAATTTTTAGTGTACCAACAACAAGTCCGTAAGAATGCACAAGCAATGGCAAAAGCGTTTGTTGACCGTAACTATCAAATTATTAGCGGTGGAACAGATAACCACCTCATGCTCATCGACCTTAGGAATAAATCAATCAGTGGTAAAAAAGCTGAAAATGTTCTTGGGCAAGCAGATATTACTGCAAATAAAAATATGGTGCCGTTTGATGATAAAAGTGCTTTTGTAACCTCTGGTATTCGCTTTGGTGTTTCAGCAATTACAACAAGGGGACTGAAAGAAGTGGATATGGAATTTGTTGTACATTCAATTGATACTGTTCTAATGAATCCAGAAGATGCTGCTATTATTAGCAAGGTTCAGAAGAGCGTGAACGATTACATGCAACAGTTTCCACTATATCCTGAGTTGGGTTAAGTGAAATGAATTAATACCTTTAAAGCACAGAAACTTTTATATGATTCAACGTATTCAATCGCTTTGGTTGCTAATTGCAGGAATCCTGTCGTTTGCAACCTTTCGCTTATCATACTTTAGTGGCAACAAATTAGACACAACAACCAACGAAAAGGTTTTTATCTCATTAAATGCCAGTGAGCATATTGTATTAATGATATTGGCTGTAGCAATTGCAGTTGCAAGCTGGGTAGCCATTTTTTTATATAAGGATAGAAAACGTCAGTTACTTGTAACAGGTACCATTCTTGTTGTATCACTCATCAACATAGCTTTCTATCACCACCAAAGTGGTCAATTTGTGGAAGGCAAAATGGATTTAACAAGCATAGCAATTTTTTCAATACCCGCGTTTGTTGCATTAGCCTTCAGGGGTATTTGGAAAGATGAACAGTTGGTGAAAAGTGCTGATCGCTTGCGCTAGTTAAGCCTGAGCAATTGGACCAAAATTCATAGGAATTTCTACCTGCTCCAAATCTTGGATAGCTCCATTTGCTTCTTCAAAGCGCTCAATATTTTCTGCTAATGCCTTCATGAATTTCTTAGCATGCATGGGGGTGAAGATTATACGTGACTTTACCCTGCTCTTTGGAACGCCGGGCATTACATTCACAAAATCAATCACAAATTCGGCATTGCTATGTGTGATAATAGCTAGATTGGCATAAGCACCATCAGCAATGTCTTCATTGATTTCAATATTCAACTGGTTATTCGGCATTTCTTGATTCATAGAAAAAATTGAAGGCGTAAAAGTAAGATAAAAATCCACAGCAGGAAATAAGTCCAGACCGTACCTTTGCGCCATGATACGCTTAGACGGGAAAATAGCTTCCCAATCCGTAAAACAATCACTGAAAATTGAAGTTGATAACCTTTTAGCTGCTGGAAAAAGACCTCCTCACCTAGCAGCAGTTTTGGTTGGCAGTAATGGAGCCAGCGAAACATACGTTGCAAGTAAGGTTAAAACATGTGAAGCATTAGGTTTTGCTTCAACCTTAATTCGTTTGCCTGAAAATATTTCTCAAGATGAACTTGTTTCTAAAGTGCAAGAGCTGAACAGAAACGAAGAAATTGATGGAATCTTAGTACAACTACCTCTACCTAAGCATATCAATGAATCAGCTATTATTGAAGCAATTGATGCGTCTAAAGATGTAGATGGCTTTCATCCCATCAGTGCAGGTCGACTTACATTAGGCTTGCCTACTTTCATTCCGGCAACACCCTATGGCATTCAGTTAATGCTCGAACATTTTCAAATATCTACCTCAGGCAAGCATGCTGTTGTTATAGGCAGAAGTAATATTGTAGGCAGACCAATGAGCATTTTATTAAGTCAGAACCACGCCTATGGCAATGCAACCGTTACAGTCTGTCACTCAAAAACGCCTAACCTAGAAGAAATTTGCAAATCAGCAGATATTTTGGTGGCAGCTTTAGGCAAACCGGGATTTGTAAAAAAAGACATGGTAAAACCTGGAGCTGTTGTTATTGATGTAGGCATCACTAGAATGGACGATAGTGCGCATCCAAAAGGATACAAAATAGTAGGCGATGTTGACTTTGATGAAGTGGCTCCTATTTCATCAGCTATAACACCGGTTCCAGGTGGTGTAGGCTTAATGACCATTGCCGGACTGATGAAGAATACCTTACTCGCTTACCAAAACAGAACAACCGCTTCATGATTGGACAACAATTGCCTGTAATGGAATCTTTTTATACCCTGCAAGGCGAAGGCATGCACCAGGGTAAGGCCGCCTATTTCATTCGATTAGGGGGTTGTGATGTTGGCTGTGTTTGGTGCGATGTAAAAGAGAGTTGGGACATGACTGCACACCCTATATTTTCTGTTACAGATATTGTTGATAAAGCGATTAAAGAAACACCTGCTGCAACAAGTAAAATTGCAGTTATAACCGGTGGAGAACCCTTGATGCATCCATTAGATCATCTTACCGAATCATTACATGCTGCTGGTTTTCAAACCAACATTGAAACGTCTGGCTCTCATGCATTGAGCGGCAATTGGGATTGGATATGTTTTTCACCAAAAAAATTTAAAGCACCACTTCCAGGTATTTTTCAAAAAGCGAACGAATTGAAAGTGGTGATTTACAACAAGCATGATTTTGAGTGGGCTGAAAGTTTTAGAAAAGACTTAGCTAAAGATTGCAAATTGTATTTACAACCAGAATGGAGCAAAGCAGATACAATGACTCCATTAATCGTAGAATACATTAAGGCTCATCCAGAATGGCAATTGAGCTTACAAATTCACAAATACATCAACGTACCGTAAAAATTAACAAAGGCAACTCCCCTTTTTTTCGGAAATTGCTCTGCATGAGGCATTGCCAGCTTTCAATATTATTTTGTTTGATTGCTTTTGTAGGACTTAGTCAGCACTACCAACCTGATAAAGTTGTTAAGAGAGCTTTTCAAGAATTTGAAAAAGGAATTGAATCATTACAAAATGGTCAGTTTTCGCAAGGTATTCGACTACTCAGAAAGTCTATTCAAACTGATCCCAAATTTGTAGACGCTTATTTATCACTCGGTGGCGCTTATCAAGAGATTCGCGTATATGACTCCTCCGTTTATTTTTATGAAAAAGCTTTATTGCAAGATCCTCAATACACAGCGCCCTACCAATTACCCTATGCCATCAGCTTAGCTGGACAAGGAAACTTTCTTAAAGCATTAGAATACACCAATCGTTTTTTATCTATACCAACTCTGAATGAAAAAAGTGTAAGAAGCGGTCTGTATAGAAAAAAAACATTTGAATTTGCTTTACACCATTCTGCACAAGTTAAAGACAGCACTTATAAATTTCTTCCAATCAATTTAGGTGATAGCATCAATTCACAATACTCAGAATATTATCCAGCTTTAAGTGTAGATGACAGTCTATTGGTTTTCACGAGAAGAAGCAGTGCAATTATTGAAGACTTTTATGCCAGCAATAGAATTGGCAGCAATTATGGTAAAGCAGAAAAAATTGCGGGTCGATTAAATGAGGAGCCTAGAAAAGGAGCCATTTCACTTTCATCAGATAAAAACTGGATGCTGTTTGCTGGAAATTTTCAAACACAGAGTTATGGCAACTTCGACATCTATGTTTCGTATGAAACAGATGAAGGCTGGAGCGAACCATTCAATTTAGGAAGAAATATCAATACCGAATTTTGGGAAACAGCACCCACATTAAGCCCAGACAAAAAAACATTGTATTTCGTAAGTAATCGTCCGGGTGGATATGGTGGCAGCGATTTGTATGTTAGTTATTTACAACCTAATGGAAATTGGAGTCCTGCAAAAAATATGGGACCAATTGTAAACACAGCAGGCGATGAACAAGCGCCATTTATTCATGTAGACAATCAAACCTTTTATTTTACATCAGATGGACATCCTGGTTATGGCGGAAGCGATTTATTTATGATGCGCAAACAACCAAATGGAGAATGGGGCACTCCTATCAATTTAGGCTATCCAATTAACACAATTGATAACGAGGGAAGCATGGTAGTTGCTTCTAATGGAGTAACAGCTTATTATGCCAGTGACAGAAGCGATAGCAGGGGTTTACTTGATTTGTACAAGTTTGAATTGAGAAAAGACATTCGTCCAACTAGAACTCTGTACGTACAAGGACAAGTAAGAGATGGCAAAAAAGGAAATGGTTTACCAAGTGCTGTTGAATTAATTGATCAAGAAAATGGTCAACCTTATTTCACTTTACAAACAGATGAAACTGGACGTTATTTTACTCCTTTACCTATTGGGAAAGATTACACTTTTGTAGTAAGAAGAAAAGGATATTTATTTTTCAGCAAATCATATGAGTTGTCTGGTATTCCCGCAGATAGTACTTATCAACTAGATATCCTTTTACAACCTATTCAGAAAGCAGAAAAATTAATATTAACAGATATACGATTTAAAACTGGATCGGCTATTTTAGAAAACAATGGTCAAGTTGAATTGAATAAACTGGTACAATGGATGGCTGAAAATGCTGAGTTTACAATTTTAATCATTGGACATACAGACAATATAGGCAAGCCTTCAGATAATTTGCTTTTATCTAAGCAAAGAGCAAAGGCAGTTATGGATTATTTGATAGAAAAAGGGATACCTGCAAGCCGAATACAAACATCAGGAAAAGGCGATACCGAACCACTCGCTAATAATCAAACAGAGGAAGGTCGCGCGCAAAATAGAAGAACAGAAATTCTTATCCTAGATTAAGATTCAAATAAGGCTTGTATATTTGAATCTATACCGTTGTTAGTTATGATAAGAGAAGAACATTTATACCAAATGGCACTTACTTGTGTGCCACAAATTGGTTCTATTCAAGCCAAACTTTTGCTAGAGCATTTTCGTTCCCCGAAAGAAATTTTCAATGCTAAGAAAAAAGAATTGAGCGCAATTGAAGGCATAGGGCCTATTAGGGCAGCAGCAATAAAATCATTCCGTGATTTTGATGAAATAGAAGAAGAATTTAAAATAATGGAACAAGAAGGCATTGAAGCCTTATTCATTCAAGATGCACGTTATCCAAGAAAACTTGCACATTGCAGTGATGCTCCAATTATGCTATTTTTTAAAGGAAACGTTAGCTTGAATCCAACTTATAGTATCAGTGTTATTGGCACAAGACGAAATACACTTTATGGTAAAAAAATTACAGAAGACATTATCCAAGAACTCTCCAGCTTAGGAGTTCTTATTGTTAGTGGACTTGCATTTGGAATTGACATTATTGCTCACCAAGCAGCGTTACAAGCAGGATTGCCCACTATAGGCGTAATGGCACACGGGCATTCCACCATTTATCCATCACAGCATGCTTCCATTGCAAAAAAAATGCTACAACAAGGTGGTTTGCTTACTGAGTGTAATTACCACACCGAGCCAGACCGTCATCAGTTTCCAAAAAGAAATAGAATAGTGGCTGGTATGACTGATGCAACAATTGTAATTGAAACCGCTGCAAAAGGAGGTAGTATAATTACGGCAGAATTAGCGCACGACTACAATAGAGATGTATTTGCTATACCCGGAAGAATTCAGGATAAACAAAGTGAAGGATGCTTGGATCTAATTCATCAACATAAAGCCGCCATATTTACAAACGTGCATAGTATGATAGAAGAATTGGGGTGGAAAAAGCACAGAAAACCAAATGAAATACAAATACCGCTATTTGCAGAGCTATCAGAAGATGAACAAACCATTCTAAAGATATTACAAGAGAAAGAAGATGTGCATGTAGATGAAATTTATAGAACTACAGGTTGGTCATGCTCGCAAACGGCTGCACAAATGCTTCATTTAGAAATGAAAGGACTAATAAAAAGCTTACCAGGGAAAAGGTATACAACTAATTAAAAAGAAGTTTGGAGAAAAGTATGGCGTACTACTATCTTTGCACATGGCAACAAGAAACACTTCCCGCAAACAAGACTCCCGCATTTTTGGCGAAGGACTCACCTTCGACGATGTATTGTTGATGCCTGCGTACAGTCAGGTACTCCCCCGCGAAGTCAATATTAGTTCCTACCTCACCAAAAAAATCAAACTTCATGTTCCCATGCTCTCGGCAGCAATGGATACTGTAACCGAAGCCAATTTAGCTATTGCACTAGCGCGTGAAGGTGGCCTGGGAATCCTGCATAAAAATATGAGCATTGATAAGCAGGCTGAACAAGTTAGAAAAGTTAAAAGAAGTGAAAGCGGGTTAATTGTTGATCCCATTACATTGAAAGAAAATGAAACAGTTGCAGACGCCTTCCGATTGATGCGTGAAAACAGAATTGGCGGGATTCCTGTAGTAGATAAGAACGACAAACTGGTAGGAATTGTAACCAATCGTGATTTACGATTTGAACACGAAAACAGATCGCGCAAGGTTACAGAGGTTATGACAAAGGAGAATCTTATCATTGCTCCAGAGGGAACCGATTTAAAGAAAGCTGAAACCATTCTTCAGAAATATAAAATTGAAAAACTCCCTGTAGTAAATAAACAAGGCAGGTTAGTAGGCTTAATTACATATAGAGATATTTTACAGTTACGCAACTATCCAAATGCAGTAAAAGACAATATGGGCCGACTTTTAGTAGGTGCTGCATTGGGAATTACAAGAGATTTGTTAGATCGTGCTGCTGCATTACAACAAGTTGGAGTTGACATAGTAACGTTAGACAGTGCACATGGACACAGTAAAGGCGTAATTGATGCATTAAAGACTTTACGGAAGAATTTCAAAAACCTCCAAATCATTGGTGGTAATGTAGGAACTGCTGCTGGGGCAAAAGCATTGGCTGCCGCAGGTGCAAATGCTGTAAAAGTGGGCATTGGTCCGGGTTCTATTTGTACAACCAGAATTGTTGCGGGTGCTGGTGTACCTCAAATAACAGCTATTATGGAAGCTGCAAATGCACTTAAAGGGACTGGAATTCCTGTAATTGCAGATGGCGGCATTCGTTATACAGGAGATATGGTAAAAGCATTAGCGGCTGGTGCAAACGTTGTTATGATGGGTAGCATTTTTGCAGGAACCGAGGAAAGTCCGGGTGAAACCATTATCTACGAAGGCCGTAAATTCAAAGAATACAGAGGCATGGGCAGCTTGGGTGCAATGAGCCAAGGCAGTGGCGACCGCTATTTTCAGGATGTTGAAGCAGATATCAAGAAATTTGTGCCAGAAGGAATTGAAGGTCGTGTTGCTTACAAAGGGCATTTAGCCGAGCTAGTTTATCAATATGCTGGTGGACTAAGAGCTGGTATGGGGTATTGTGGTGCTAAAGATATTGCTGCGCTACAACAAGCCACTTTTGTAAAAATCACTAATGCTGGTATGAAAGAAAGCCATGCCCATGATATTGACATTACCAAGGAGGCGCCTAACTATAGCAGAAAATAATTTATACCATTCCTATAACAAACAGCCATTCATTCGGATGGCTGTTTTATTTTTATGCAGCATGAAAATCTCAAGAATACTAGTAGCCTTTATATTGACACTCGTTTTGATTCAAAACAATATTGCAAATGCGCAGCAAGGTGTTCGTATTAGCTTACTAACATGTGAACCGGGCACAGAATTGTACAGCACATTTGGACATAGTGCTATGCGTGTTTTTGACAGCGCAAGAGGCTACGACTTAGTATTCAATTATGGAACATTCGATTTTTCTGATCCCGATTTTTACAGCAAGTTTGTTCGAGGAAAATTGATGTACTTTTTATCTGTTAGTACCTATTCAGAATTTTTATGGTCGTACCACCAGGAGCAAAGATCAGTTACAGAACAAGTATTAGAGCTACAACCAGCAGTTAAGCAAGAAATATACCAAGCACTGATGCGAAATCAAGAAAATGCAAACAAGTATTATGCATACGACTTTTTGTATGATAACTGTACAACAAGACTCAGAGATCTTTTAGAGCAATATGTTCCAAACTATATTTCTCCAAAAGATATATTGCCAGAACCTATGAGTTTCAGAGATGCGCTTCATGTGTATTTGAAAAAAAACAAACAACCCTGGAGTCAGTTAGGTATTGATTTACTACTTGGCAGCAAGATTGACAGAGCAATGGATGCTAGAACAGTTCAATTTTTGCCTGACTATTTAATGAAAGCTGTTGCAGGAGCTAAAACAGAAAACAAGAAATTAGAAGAAGCTTCTATTCAAGTATTATCATTTCCGCCTCAAACCATAGAAACTCCTTGGTCACCTATTTGGGTTAATTCAATTGTGGTGTTGGTACTTTTTTTGGCAACTTTTTTTGGTGGCAAACTACTCACACAATGGTTAGATGTGATTTGGTGGTTCCTACTCGGATTAATTGGTGTGATACTTAGCTTCATGTGGTTGGGTACCAATCATGCTTCCTGTGCTAACAACTTCAATCTTATTTGGGCACTACCCACACATATCATAGCAGGAACATGGATATTCAAATCAAAAGCAACTGCTATTCGTTATTTTCAACTTAACCTACTCCTACAACTACTACTAATTGCTTCATGGTATTGGCTTCCACAAAATATGCACGAGGCTTGGATTCCAATAATTCTTTATTCTTGCTGGCGCAGTTATGTTTTCATCAAAAAATCTTCAACCCATGCAAAAATTAGCCAGTTATAAAAATTATCAGATTGCATATCAAATTGAGGGCAAAGGAGCAACACTTGTGCTTCTACATGGTTTTGGAGAAGATAATCGCATTTGGAGAAAGGTGTATCCAAGTCTGATTAATGAATATCAGGTTATTACCATTGATACACCAGGCACGGGTGGTTCAACACTTTTTAATGATGAAGATGCTTCATTAGAGGAATTCGCAAGATCATTTTTACAAGTATTAGATCAAGAAAAAATAGATCAGGCTGTAGTACTTGGACATAGCATGGGCGGATACATTACACTCGCATTTGCAGAATTATTCACCGAAAGATTAAAAGGTTTTGGACTTCTACACTCCACAGCATTCGCCGATTCTGAAGAGAAAAAAGATGTTCGGTTAAGAGGAATTGAATTAATGAAAGCATATGGCGCATTTTCATTTTTAAAAACAACAGTTCCAAATTTATTTGCACCAGAAAACAGGCAGTCTTCAAATAAAGAACTAGCAGAACAAATTGAATGGGCAGAAGTATTAGATACTAAAGCATGCACACAATACTATGGTGTAATGCGTGAGCGTAAGGACCGCACACAGGTACTTGCCAAAGCAAAGGTGCCAGTCTTATTTATACTTGGTTTACATGATATAGCAGCTCCATATAATGATTTGTTACAGCAAATAAACCTGCCCGCCATTGCACATGTTACATTACTCCAAAATAGTGGACACATGGGTATGCTAGAAGAAGTGGAACCATTTTTGCAGGGAATACATCATTATATGAATAGTATAGCCGAATGAAGAATTGGATATTGACCATATGTTGTTTGTTATTAACTATGAGTAGTTATGCTAATCATCTAAAAGGTGGATGGATTCAGTATAATCATATTGGTCCTGGTAGTGCACCCAATACTTCAAGGTACGAGATAATAGTTCGGCAATACCTTGATTGCTCCTCATCTGGCGGACAAATTGACCCAGATGTTTTTTTAGGAATATTCAATTCTGACAACAACAGTCTTTATGTAAATCTTACTGTGCCTGTTTCTGGAACAGATATCCTAAGCAAGGGAACTTTTGACCCCTGCATTACACCCGTTCCAAATGTTTGTTATAGAATTGATATTTACCGAACAACAGTTGATCTACCCAACAATACCAATGGATATGATTTAACAGTTCAACGATGTTGCAGAATAAATGGCATCATGAATTTATCGCCACCTTCCAATCAGGTTGGTGTAACTTATACAAGTAGAATTCCAGGTGTACGCAATGGAGTAAGAGTGTCAAATAACAGCAGCCCCGTTTTTGCTCAAAGAGATACTGCTGTGGTTTGTTTCAATGCACCTTTTACATTTGACTTTAGTGCTGTTGATGCAGATGGCGACTCATTATCCTATTCTTTCTGTACAGGATTAACAGGCGGAAATACAGGTGCAGGAGGCGCAAGACCTCAACCAGTTGCTCCTCCTTACACACCGTTATTCTATTCAAATAGTTTTGATGCTAGCACCCCAATGGGTAGCAGAGTACAAATAGATTCAAAAACTGGTATAATTCAAGGATTTGCTCCAGAGCTACCAGGCGATTATGTAGTTGCAGTTTGTGCTTTAGAGTTTAGAAATGGAGAATTAATAGGGAGCATAAAAAAAGAAATTCATATTACTGTTGCAAATTGTCAATTATCAGCTGCAGAACTAAATCCCGAATACATTAGTTGTGATGGATTTACACTTGATTTTGAAAACAGATCTTCCTCTGCAGGTATCAACAGCTATTTCTGGGACTTTGGTGTTCCTTCTATTTTAACCGATACTTCGTCTAGACCCAGACCAACCTATACATTTCCTGATACAGGTACATTTACAATGAAACTTCGGGTAACCAATGCAGGTGGATGCAAAGACTCTACAACAGCAACGGTTCGCATATACCCGGGCTTTGAACCCGCATTTGATATTATTGGCTCCTGCATTTTAAATCCCTATGAATTCCGAGACCGAACCTTTGTGCGATATGGTACTGTTAATAGTTGGCGATGGGAATTTGGAGAGCCAACCTTAACCAATGATACAGCTCGAATTGCTAATCCAACATTTTCTTATCCTACACTTGGAAACAAAACGATACGACTAAGGGTAACTAGTACCAAAGGTTGCGACAAGGAAATAACCAGAGTACTTCAAGTATTAGATAAACCACAACTGGATTTACCATTCAGAGATACCCTTATTTGTAGTATTGACACACTTGAGCTTCGTGTAAATGCAAGAGGTATCATACAATGGTCGCCCAATAATAGACTTATAGATGCTAGAACTGCCAATCCACGTGTGTATCCTACAGATACAACCGTTTATTATGTTCGGGTTGAAGAAAATGGATGCATTAATACAGACTCAGTAAAAGTGAATGTATTGCCCTTTATTACTGTACGATTAGGATTAGACACTAGTATATGTAGTACCGATAGCATTCAACTTAGACCTGAAAGTGAAGCTTTGCAATTTCTATGGACGCCATCTATTGGACTTTCTAATCCAAATACAAAAAATCCATTAGCTGCTCCTTTAACAAGTACTGGTTATAGAGTGACTGCCAATCTTGGAAAATGCCAAGACAGTGATTCAATCTTCATTCGAGTAACTCCATATCCGCAAGTTACTGTGAGTGGAGATAGAACCATTTGCTTTGGAGAACAAACCACATTGCAAGCTTCTATAGTTGCAAGCTCCTTTCAATGGAGACCTAACAATGCTATGTTAAATGCCCAAACGCTCAATCCTTCTGTTGCCCCTTCAAGAACAACTGCTTATATTCTTGAAGTGAGCGATACACTTGGCTGTCCAAAATCTGTAACAGATACCGTTATAGTTACAGTTCGTCCACCAGTAAATGCTTTTGCAGGTAGGGATACAGCTGTTGTTAGAAACCAGCCTTTGCAATTGCAAGCAAGTGGTGGAGTTGCGTATAGATGGTCACCTACATTAGGACTAAACAATTCTTTGATTGCTGATCCAATAGCTACTTTAAATACTTCTCAAGATTCAATACGCTATTTTGTAACTGTTAGCGATGAAGCCGGATGTACAGGAACTGATGATATTTGGGTTCGTATTTTTCAAACTGAACCCGATTTATTTGTTCCAACTGGATTTACTCCAAATGGCGATGGAAGAAACGATATACTAAGAGCAATACCTGTTGGCATTAGTAGGTTTGATCACTTTAGAATATACAATCGTGTTGGTCAACTTATTTTCCAAACCACAGATCCAAGCAGAGGATGGGATGGAACCATTGGAGGGCAACCACAACCTGCAGGCACGTACGTGTTTACTGCACAAGGAGAAGATTACAGAGGGCGGTCAATTTTTAGAAAAGGAACAACTGTGCTTATAAGATAATGAACAACATGTAATTTGCAATAAAGATTATTACTATGAGTCGTATTGTTTGTGTAACAGGAGCTACATCGGGTTTTGGTAAAGCAATTGCTGAAAAGTTTTTAGCTGAAGGAAGCAGAGTAATTACTACTGGAAGAAGAAAAGATCGTTTAGAAAAAGACCAAAAGCTATGGGAGGAAAAATATGGGGCCAACAAAGTTTTTAGCATTGTGATGGATGTACAAGATCAACAAGACGTTGAGAAAGGTTTTTCGTCATTACCAGAAGAATGGCAAGCAATTGATGTTTTGGTGAACAATGCTGGACTAGCTCTTGGAAGAGATTCTTTTGACCAAGCTAACCTGCAAGATTGGGAAACCATGTGGCAAACCAATGTGATGGGACTAGTATATGTTACTCGTGCAGTACTTCCGCATATCATTAAAAGAAAAGGACATATTATCAATATTGGATCTATTGCTGGAAAGGAAGTTTACCCAGAGGGAAACATGTATTGTGCATCGAAACATGCTGTTGATGCACTTAGTAAATCAATGCGTATAGACTTATTGCAGCATGGGGTTAAAGTTACTGCTATCCATCCCGGAGCGGCAGAAACCGAATTTTCATTGGTACGATATAAAGGCGACGCAAGTAAGGCCGCCCCCGTTTATGCTGGTTATCAACCACTTAGCGCAGAAGATATTGCCGACATTACTTATTTTGCAGCATCCCTACCCCCACATGTTTGCATCAATGATTTGGTAGTTACCCCCACAGCACAAGCCAACAGCGTTTTAGTGCATAAAAATGCGTAAAACTACGCTTCATACTATTTAAACCATTACCTTTGCAGCCCCAAATCTGTTTTGGCAGATTTTCTTCGAAAGGAGAATCCAGTGGGAAAAAACCAATTTATTCACCTAAATCAGAGGTAATGAACAATTACGAATTGATGGTGATCTTCACGCCAGTTCTTTCTGAAGACGAATTTAAGTCTGTTCAGAAGAAGTACAGCGACTTGATCACCGAAAACGGAGGAAGCATTGTTAACAGCAATCCATGGGGATTGAAATCTCTTGCTTACCCTGTTCAGAAAAAAACAACCGGCATTTACTGGGTACTTGAGTACACTGCAGCCGGCAGCTTCAACGAAAAATTGAAGATCCAGTTATTACGTGACGAGCAAGTGATGCGTCACATGGTTACTAAACTCGATAAATACGCCGTTGAGTATAACCATAAGAAGAGAAGTGGCGCTTTTTCAGGAACTAAAAACGAGGGATAATCATGGCAAAGAATGAAATTAAATACCTCACCGCGTTTAAAGCGGAAAAGCCTAAGAAGAAATTCTGTCGCTTTAAGAGATACGGCATTCGTTACATCGACTACAAAGACGTTGAGTTTTTGAAGAAGTTTGTAAATGAGCAAGGTAAAATGTTGCCTCGTCGTTTAACTGGTAACTCTTTGAAGTACCAACGTAAAATGAGTGAAGCAATTAAGCGTGCTCGACAAATGGCATTGTTACCTTACGTAACAGATTTATTGAAATAAACAGATTTTAGTCACCATTCCCTAACCACCCGTGGTGAGGACAGTTGGACAACCAATTGGGCTCTTGGGAACTAAACAAAAAGAACATGGAAGTTATCTTAATTAAAGACGTTGATAATTTGGGTATGGCCAATGAATTGGTCAAGGTAAAAAACGGTTACGCTCGTAACTACCTTATCCCACAGAAGTATGCTATTGAGTCTAATCCCTCCAACCTCAAGCAATTGCAAGAGCGTTTAAAGGTAAAGGCTAAGAAAGAAGCAGCCATGCTTGCTGAAATTAAGCAAGTTATTTCTGTACTTTCTTCTGGTGCACTTAAAATTGGTGCTAAGACTGGTACCAGCGGTAAAATTTTCGGTAGCGTAACTGCATTGCAAATTGCACGCGCAATTCGCGATCAGAAAGGTTACGAAATTGACCGTAAGCGTATTCAAATTACCGACGACGTGAAAGAATTAGGTACTTACAAAGCGAACATTGACTTTGGCAACGGTAACACTACCGAAGTTGAATTTGAAGTAGTAGCTGAATAAGATACTTTAAAGAATAATTGTTAAAAGCCGTTCATTTTGAGCGGCTTTTTTTAATGCTTCCCCAAATTGTAATTACAATTTGTATTTATGGAAATTTCATTGATCAATATTGGGAATTCAAAAGGGATTAGACTCCCTAAAACTATTCTTAAAAAATTCAATATCCTAGATAAAATAGAAATGACATTGGAAAAAGGATATACTATTTTAAAGCCAAAACTTAGTCCTAGAAAAAACTGGGAAAAGGCTTTTGCCCAAATGCATGAAGAAGGCGATGACAAGTTGTTGATAGATGATGTTTTTAGTGATGAACAATTTGAAGAATGATGAAGATAAATCAGTACGATATTATTTTAGTTAATTTGGATCCAAGGGTTGGCAGCGAAATGAAAAAGACAAGACCATGTGTTGTTATTTCTCCTAATGAAATGAACTTCTAATTGGAAACCGTTGTCATTGCGCCAATGACTACTAGTTCAAAAAAACTATCCACCACGGATTATGACAATAAAGAATGAGGTTAATTGCTTGATTTTTTAGATCAATTGAGAACAATCGACAAAAATAGAATTGTAAAAAAAATGGATAGGCTCTCGGAACTTGAAGTAAATCTAGTAAAAGAAATCATCAAAGAAACCTATGTAGATTAAACCAATCGACTGTAGCTATTTGCTCAAAATTTCATTGATAATCAACAGTTTCAAGCAAAATAATACCATTTCATTCAATTTAATATCCCGTCATTAGCTGGATTTAACTGTATCATTGGCCAGATTTCCAAAAAATAATCCTTAAAACCAGTATTTTATACTACTTTCGTTCTGTCCAAGGCAGATCTTCCATTTTTCCCAGGCTTAAAAAGTAAATAGTTCAGGGTTTTGGTCACTGTTTTTTGGGTTTTTATTTTTTTAATTTTTTTAACATGAACATTTACGTAGGAAACCTTAACTGGGAAATGACCAGTGAAGATTTGAGCAACCTATTTGCTCCGTATGGCGAAGTAGCCAGTGCAAAAATTGTAACCGACAAATTCAAGAACGATCGCAGCAAGGGATTCGGATTCGTTGAAATGAACGATGATGATGCAGCTCGCAATGCAATTGCAGGCTTGAACGATTCAGAAGTAATGGGTCGTAAAATTGTCGTAAACGAATCTACACCTAAGCCAGAAGGCGAGAGAAGAAGCGGTGGTGGTGGATTCAGAAAAAGTGGCGGTAGCGGCTACGGCGGTGGAAACCGTGGTGGTGGTTACGGCGGCGGTAGCGGCTATGGCGGTGGAAACCGCGGTGGTGGTTACGGTGGTGGAAATCGCTACTAATTCTCCCAACAACAATTATTCAAGTCCCGCAATTGCGGGACTTTTTTTATGCATCCAACTTATTAAACCATTCATTGAATATTCCTTACTTTCGGAAAATCCATATGAATAAAATTTCACTTTCTAAGCCTATTGCCGGCTGCATGCGCTGGGGCAACTGGGGCGCCCAGTTTTCAACGTCTGAATATAGGTGGCTTATAGAACAATTGGTTGATGAAGGCATCACAAGTTTTGATCATGCCGATATCTATGGAAACTATACCACAGAAGCTGATTTTGGAACAGCTCTAAGAGGAAAGAATTCATTAAGAGAGAACATTCAAATTATCACCAAAACAGGCATCTGTATGCCCGCATCTTCCAATTCATATATTACAAAACATTACAACAACTCAGCCAAACACATTATTGAATCAGTTGAAAACAGTTTGCGAAATTTTCATACAGACTATTTAGATGTGTTGTTGATACATAGACCTAGTCCGCTTATGCATGCTGAAGAATTAGCGAATACAATGTATCAGCTCATGAAGGAAGGCAAAGTGAAAACATTTGGCGTTTCTAATTTTGAAGCACACCATATACGAGTGCTGCAAAAGCATATACCTATTGCTTATAATCAAATTGAAATTTCTTTGCTTTATCCAAAAGCAGTTTTTAGTGGAATCCTTGAAACTTGCACAGAACTCCATATCACACCTATGGCATGGGCTCCTTTGGGAGGAGGAAAAGTGACAGACGATACACATCCAAGATATAGAGCTATTACAAAAGCAGTAGAACCTATTGCTGCAAAGCATGGTTGCAGCATGAATGATGTTTTAATGGCTTGGTTATACAAACATCCAGCGGGTATTCTACCCATACTAGGATCTGTGAAACCACATCGATTGAAACAAGCTCAAAAAGCGGCTGATATTCTTTTAAGTGATGAAGAGTGGTTTCACTTATTAGAAGCAGCAAGAGGAGAAGAGATTGCCTAATACAGTTATTATAAATACTTTCCTGTGTAACTTCTCTTTTCTTTCTTACAATCTTCAGGCTTACCCGCAAAAACTAATGTTCCTCCTTCATCACCAGCCTCTGGACCCAAATCAATTAACCAATCAGCACACCTAATTACATCTACGTTGTGTTCAATTACCCAAACAGAATGTCCTTGATCAATAAGAGCTTGAAGAGAGTTTAACAGCTTTTGTATATCGTGAAAATGCAATCCTGTAGTGGGTTCATCAAAGATGAATAAAATTCTTCCTGCACTTTTTCCTTTACCCAAAAATGAAGCCAGCTTCACACGTTGTGCTTCTCCACCCGATAAGGTATCTGCACTTTGTCCGAGTTTTATATATCCCAAACCCACATCATGTAAAGGCTGAATAGCTTTCACAATATTTTTCTCATCTACAAAAAATTCTAAAGCCTGATCAACACTCATTTCTAGTACATCATGAATGCTTTTCTCCTTGTATCGAACTTCTAAAACCTCCTCTTTAAACCTTCTACCCTTGCATTGTTCACATGTTAAATGAACATCTGCTAAGAACTGCATCTCAACCACCTGCTCTCCCTCTCCTTTGCAAGTATCGCAACGACCACCATCTACATTGAATGAATAATGCTTTGCCTGAAAGCCTCGCATAACAGATAATGGCTGGTCTGCATACAAATCACGAATACTATCGTATGCTTTTATATAAGTAATAGGATTACTTCGAGATGATTTACCAATTGGGTTTTGATCAATCAATTGAATAGAATCAATTCTATCAACATCGCCCGAAATAGCGCGATGCAGTCCAATTTGATCGGCAAACTCACCCTTCATCTTTTGTAATACTGGATACAGAATACCTTTCACCAATGTTGTCTTGCCGCTTCCACTAACTCCACTAATCACACACAAACAATCTAAAGGAAATGTAACATCAATATTTTTTAAGTTATGTTGTCGCGCACCCAGAATCTGTATAGAGTGTTTCCATGTCCGCTGCTTTTTAGGTGACTGAATTTGTTTATCACCACTCAGGTATTGTCCTGTTAAACTTTTAGAATTTTTTATGATAGATGCATAATCTCCAGCAGCTACCACTTCTCCACCAAGATGTGAAGCCAAAGGTCCCATATCAACAATATGGTCTGCTTTTCGCATCATCATATCATCGTGCTCTACAACTATTACAGTGTTTTGTAAATCACGTAATGCATGCAATACACTAATCAATCGTTCGGTATCTCTTGCGTGTAACCCAATAGATGGTTCATCCAATATGTACAACGAATTGGTAAGGTTAGACCCCAAACTTCTTGTAAGTTGAATACGCTGACTTTCACCGCCACTTAATGAATTGGCTAAACGATTCAATGTTAAGTACCCTAATCCAACATCAATGAGCGTTTGAAGTCTCTGATGAATCTCAAGCAACACTCTTTTAGAAACCTGCGTCTGGTATTCGGAGAGTTGTAATTCTTTGAACCATTTCATTAAATCGCGCACTTGAATATCACACAACTCACCAATATTTTTATCGGCTATCTTAACATACAAAGCTTCCTTACGAAGACGATGACCGTTACATGTTGGACAAGTAGTTTTACCTCTATATCTACTCAACAAAACTCTGTACTGCACTTTGTACAAGTTAGATTCTACCTCTTGAAAGAAATCATCAATACCTAAAGCCTTTCCAACACCTTTCCATAGTTGCTGGTATTGTTCAGGACTTAAATCTACTATTGGTCTATGAATTGGGAATCCAGCCGCCCCAGCATGACGAACATATTGCTCACGCCACCATCCCAGCTTCTCTCCTTTCCATGGAGCAACTGCACCTTCATAGATAGATTTAGTTGGATCAGGAATGACCAAATTAGCATCTATTCCAAGAACCAAGCCAAAGCCTTCACAAGTTGGACAAGCCCCATAAGGATTATTAAAAGAAAACAAGTTAGGCACAGGTTCTTCAAACTTAATTCCATCTAGTTCAAAACGATTGCTGAATGGAACTAGAATAGCTTGGCTTCCTTTTGATGTACATTCTAAAAAAACTTCTCCATCAGACTCATACAATGCAGTTGATACAGAATCAGAAAGGCGGTGAATATCTTCTTCATTAAACTCTTTCACAACAACCCTATCTACCAAAACAAAGACGCTTTGCTGAGCATTTGCAGATGTAAATATTTTTTTTAACGCAGCATCATTTAATTCTTGTAATTCTTCAATATGGTGCATAGTACCAGGAACAGCATACAACCGACTAAACCCTTTTTGTACCAATATACCCAACTCTTCACGAATACTTCTTTTAGCATGCTGTTGAAACTTAGCCAAAATCATGATTTTGGCACCTACTTCAGCTTCCTGTATAAAGCGAACTACATCTTGCACTTCTTGTTTCTGTACGACTCGTCCACTTACAGGAGAAATTGTGATACCAGCTCTTGCATAAAGTAGGCGCAGATAATCATAAATCTCCGTCATACTACCAACTGTACTTCGGGGTGTTCTTGTAATTACTTTTTGTTCAATGGCAATGGCTGGACATAAACCTTTTATAAAATCCACATCAGGTTTCACCATGCGCGACATGAACTGTCTCGCATACGCACTTAAGCTTTCGGCATAACGACGTTGCCCTTCTGCAAATAAAGTATCAATAGTGAGAGACGATTTACCACTTCCAGATACACCAGTTACCACAATCATTTTGTTCCTAGGAAAAGCAACGTCTATATTTTTTAGGTTATGTGTTCTGGCACCCTTCACCAAAATAACGTCTTGTGCATCTTCCAGCTTCTGATTCAATTTGCTTCCTTTCGATTTTGTTGCCATACAATACAAAGTAAAGCATTACAACAAAGAGAAATCAATAGGGTTGTTGAATGGAATAAAAATGTGCATAAACCCACCCATGCTCAAATATATTTTCCACAAACACAATATCTATGCATTGGAATGATAATTTCACATTGAATGTGTTAAGAGCTAATAATTAGCAACTTGCACATAGCTATCCACTATCCTACTTTTTGTAACCGGCTGTACCTTAAAAAACTTGATTATGAAAACATTGGAACAGGCTACTGATACAAGTCTGATTCTTGCCTTTCAGGAAGGGGATAATGCTGCCTTTGAAGTGCTTATGGAGCGCTATAAAGACCGTATCTATTCTTCTATTTTATTCCTAGTTAAAGACAATTATCTAGCAGAAGATTTGTTTCAAGATGTATTCATCAAAATCATTGATACCCTTAAAAATAAGCGCTATACCGAAGAAGGTAAGTTTTTGCCTTGGGCACTTCGAATAGCTCACAACTTATGCGTTGACTATTTTAGAAAATCGAAGAGAACGCCTTCTGCAAAGAATACAGACAGTAAAGATATTTTTGAGGTGATTAATATTGTGGAAGATGGCGTTGATAATAAAATTATGCAAGGTCAAAGCCATGACCGAGTACGTAAAATGTTAGATTTATTACCTGAAGAACAGCGAGAAATTATTGTGCTTCGCCATTTCGCTAACCTCAGCTTTAAAGAAATTGCAGAGATTACCAATTGTAGTATCAATACTGCCTTAGGAAGGATGCGATATGGCCTTATCAATCTCCGGAAGATTATGATTGAAAAGCAAATTGTTTTGTAATCTGTTCTCTTATTTGTTTGTCTTTTCGAAGGCTTCTTTTCCGCAGGTTAGCCAAGATAAATACTCATTAATATTTGGAGTATATCCAACAGGATGATTCACAAGCTTTTTATCGTGGTTCAAAATAACATACAAGGGCTGTGTAACCTGGCTAAAGTTTTCTGCCTGAAAAGTTGCCCAAAGATCTCCTTGCGTGAGGATATCCTTTTTATTCCCATCCTTGGTTATATAGTTAATGATTTGCTCATCTGCACTTAGCACTGCACGATCATCTACATATAGTGAAACCAAAATGAAATTGTCTTGGATATACTTAGAAACAGTTGGATCGGTCCAAACGTTTTCTTCCATCTTCCTACAATTCACACAAGCCCATCCAGTGAAGTCAATGAGTAAGGGCTTTCCAGATTCCTTTGCCATTGCCATTGCTGCTTCAAAATTGTTTGACACATTGGCTTCTAGACCCTTGTTGTGCACATTCTCTTTTCCATAGATGCTATAACTCATTGGAGGCGGAAAGCCACTCAGTAGTTTCAAATTTGCGTAAGAAGTAGAAGTTACTCCAGGTATTAAATAAAGGGTGAAAGCCAAAGCAAGAATTCCTGCAATTTTTCTGCCGGTAGAAATAGGCGCACCCTTTACATCGTGCGGCAACTGAATTTTTCCAAACAAGTATAATGTTAACCCTGCACCAATTAAAATCCAACTTCCAATAAATACTTCACGCTTAAGTAAGCCCCAATGCATCACTAAGTCTGCATTCGATAAAAACTTTAATGCTAAAGCCAACTCCAAAAATGCAAGGGTCTTCTTAACAGTATCTAGCCAACCACCTGATTTAGGTAGTGATTGTAACCAATTAGGGAAAATTGCAAACAAGCCAAAAGGCAATGCCAGCGCAACGCCAAATCCGGCCATACCAGCAGTTAGTTGCCAAGCGCCTCCACTTAATGATCCAACCAACAATGAACCCAAAATTGGACCCGTGCAAGAGAAGGAAACAATGGCTAAAGTGATGGCCATGAAAAAAATACCACCAATACTTCCCAAGCCACTTTTTGAATCTGCTTTACTTGCAATTCCACTAGGTAGTGTTATTTCGAAATAACCAAAGAAGGAAGCGGCAAAAAATAAAAAGATTAAGAAAAAGGCAATGTTTAACCAAGCATTGGTTGAGATGGTATTGAAAATTTCAGGTTGCACATTTCCCAGTATATGAAAAGGTATACTTGCTGCGATATAAATCAGAAATATAAAAAAGCCGTACAAAACGCCATTTTTGATTGCTTGCTTTCTATTTGAAGATCGTTTTGTGAAAAAGGAAACTGTTACTGGAATCATTGGAAATACGCATGGCGTAAGCAGCGCAATTAGTCCGCCTAAAAAACCCAACAAAAAAATCTTCCATAAGGAACTATCAGCTTCCACAATAGCACCTCCACAGGGTTCTAAAGGATTAGCTAAATCCACCTCTTTCAATAATAGAGATTTAGGTCCAGCATCTACGCCTCCTTCAAGTGCAATCACCAACTCTTGCTCTACAACTCGAAACTCATCACCTTTTCCAACATAAGCAGATAAAAGAACTTTAATAGAAGATGGGATGTTTCCATTAATCTGAATGCTTGCTGTTCCTTCTAATGCTCCTTTATAAATTGGAATCTGTGCATTACCAAAAATTGGGTCTGCATAATTAGATGGTACTCCAGACCATTTCCATGCCTCTTTTATACTAATACTTTCAGAGCTGAATTGCAATTGAGGATCATCTAGAGAAGATTCTACATTTGTCTTGGTATATGCATGCCATCCATTAGTTAGATCGCCCTTAAAACTAATTTTATAAGTACCCTTCTCAGTAAGATTTTCAACGCTTGCATTCCATTTCACCAACGTATCCTGTGCAAACAAGAAATGAGCGGTTGAAAAAGCTATTAAGAGCAGGAGGACTTTTCTCATAGATCCGACGAATTAAAAAAAATTACTGTAGGTTTACTTCGAATGATTTGCGTGTTGGAGGCAAACATTCTTTATCGTCGCACACCATATATTCAACAGTACCACTAATTGATGTCTTTACTTTATTCTTCACTTTAACTTCTTGTGATAAGACCAACTCATTTGAGTAATACAATACATCAACTCCAAAATTCTCATCAAAAACCTTTTGCATTTTTCCAGTTTCTTTGGCAGAACCAACAATTGTAACAAGAGGATTTGCTTTAAACTTTATGGAAGTTGGAACTGGTCCTCCTGCGGGTGTATTTTGAGAGTAGATATGCCATGGCTTAGGAACTTTAGCAGAAGCTGTAACAACATAGGTATCAGCCGACTTTTTGGACACAGTAAAAGTCCACGCAACTGGATCTTTTTTTAGTTGTGCTTGAACAATAGAAAGGCTACAAACAGCCAAAAGAGTTAATAAAAAATTTTTCATATTGGTATAATTTAAATAAGACCCAATTGTTTAAAAACAGCAATACCATCTTGGTTATGTAAGACTGAAGAAGTGGCTCTCTCAGGATGAGGCATCATTCCAAAAACATTTCTGTTTGCATTACAAATACCTGCAATATCTCGTACCGCGCCATTTGGATTATATGCAGCTCCCGATTCACCACCCTTTCCGCAATAAGTAAACAAAATTTGTCCATTGCTCTCCATTTGGTTCAAAGTTGCCTCGTCTGCATAATATCTTCCTTCACCGTGTGCAATAGGAATTTGTAAAGGCTTACCATCCTTTCCTTGAATGAACACATTTTTACAAGAGAACTGTTGGTGATTGTTTTGTAGAAGTGCTCCTGGAAGCAGTCCACTTTCGCAAAGAATTTGAAATCCATTACAAACACCTAATACCTTACCACCATTTTCTGCAAATGTGATCACAGACTGCATCATAGGAGAAAATCGTGCTATGGCGCCGCATCGGAGGTAGTCGCCATATGAAAATCCGCCGGGTAATACAATACAGTCGTCTGAAGTAAAATGACTCAGATCTTGATCTTTATGCCACAGCATTTCAACCTCTTGCCCTAAATCAACAGACAATGCATGTTGCATATCTCTATCACAGTTTGAACCAGGAAAAACAACAATTCCAAATTTCATAGTAGCTTTTTTATAGCATTTGCAGACCTAATTAGTATTTGAATGAGCCACCTAAGCTTAGTAATAAATTACCATAGTTGGTGCATATACCCCCTTCCAAATTCCATGCAAAGGTAACTCTATCGACCAAAGTGATTATGAGTTTTTTACCAATAAAAATCTGATATAAGCCACTAATGCAACTGTAGTCCAGAAAAAGATGCCTGGCAGCCAGCTTTTCCGTGATTGTAAGAAGACGAGCGAACTAAAAGTTGCAATAGGTATTAGACTAATTGCAGTATCAGAAATACTGGTACCACTAATAAAATAAGGCACAGGTAATATCCATATCAGGAGTTGAGCCAGCATCCAACCATATTTCCTTTGTTGAATAAGCATCCTAGAAGACCTATTTACCCAGTTACTTAAACCAACTAATACAAACAGCAATAACAATGAACCAGCCAACCAAATTGGAAGGTATTTATAGGCAAAAGGAAGTTTTAGATCAAATTGTGGCAGAAAAGACTTCATTTTATGGAGTTCATCCATCCAAAATAATCCCGCACCTAAGAAATAGTAAGGCAAAATCAGCCCCGCAATAAACAATATAAATTCCTGCATTTTAAAAGGTCGCAGCATGGCAATTGCAATTAAAAAACCAGGGATAAGTAAAATAAAGGGCTCATATAACAGTATTGAGCAGCCTAATAATAGTCCAAGATTAAACACGCGCACTTTAGCTGCTGGGTGCATGTAAATTGAACTTTCAATGGAAAGAAGTGCCAATAATAGAAAATTTGATAATAATGCTGGTGAAATAGATGCCCACTCTGGCAGAACTCCTGTAAATAAAATATAAGCTAGTGCTACGGTATAGCCTGGCTGATGAATGACCCTGTTGCTATCTACCCATATATTGAGCCATATTGCCTGTAAAAAAACAATGATCACATAAAGTAAATACAACAATACAGGTTCTACATGAATTATTAGATTATTGATGAAATAACTGAGCCAACCATTTTCGGGTGAAGGACTCATGCTAATTGGCACAAAAACCAAGTGTATATGTACAAGCCAAGTACATATAAAAAGCAAAATAGCAGGCGCGGGACCAGTTTTTTGGAATAAACGAACCAATGATATAGGATTAAATTTCTAATCGTAAAAAGCAAAGATAGTTCCTATGCATAAAAGGCACTACAATTTGACGTGCGCCAATTTGACGAGCAAACCTAGGCATAAAATCAAACCCTTTATCAAGGTTCTTGATACTCGGATTGCGGGTTATTTGACCATCACCATCAATACTTTGATCTATCATAACCCAATCACGACGATCTTGAATATTGAATATAAAATGAAGTTTATCGCCCGTATTTGCTAATCCGTAATAAAGTCTATTATCAGAATTATCGTCGAATTGAGACTTACGAATTACATTACCCCATTCCATTTTACCAGTTGGATCGAAAGACAACACTACCACGTTATCAGCATAAAACCTATTTACATTTTGCGTCCCTCGTCCCCACATTGGGTTCATCATCCAGGGACTCATTCCCCATGGACTACCCCACATCATAGGGTTATTCCACATCCATGGGTTCATACCCCAACCACCATTCCACATATAAAAATCCATTGGAGTCATCATACCCATAGGGCCGCCCATAGCCATCATATCCCATCTGCTTATTGGGCCGTTAGCACCTCTTGAATTGGTATACATTGATTCAGCAGCTACAATAAAACCACCATCTTTTCTTACAACAATATTCTTTAAATAGAATTCATTGAATGCTGTTTTTAATGAATTATCACTTTTAGAATCATTCCGCAGTTGTTCATCGAATAAGGTTGAAACAGATGCTTTTTCAAGCATTGCTTCTGAATCAAACACGTAATTAAAAATACCATCTATATTACCTCTTCTAACTTTCGTGAAAAGAGCTGTAACAATTAAATTCTTATTCTGATTATCGATTTTCAAATGCACATCGTCCAAAAACATACTCTTAATTTCCACATCTTTCACCCGAATAGAAGCAGCATCAGAACTTTCAGCAGGCTTTATAATTAAACTCAGTTTATTTATTGCATTTTCTTGTCGCAGGGTACTAGAGGTTCTCATAAATACAAGGTTTCCTCGATTGTCTACTTCGAAACCTGTTAACTGATCATTTCTATCTGGCATGGCAATAGAAATCTGGTCCTTACTTAATTCAGCCAAATTTTTATTGTAGTGCACAACAGAAACTGTATGCTGCTTTTCTAACTTTTTGCTGATTTTGAAAACCAGAATATGTTCTTTATCCTCACTGTTTATAACCGAATAAATTTTGTTAGACGCACTGTATCCAATTTGAGTGGTATCCATGACCACAGGTTCACCCACTTTTTTTCCTTCCGAATCCATTCTCACACCCATGGCATACACAATATTCTTTCTTTGAAATTGATAAAACATTAAATAATAATCACGGTATGCCAAGAAGTCTATATTAAAAACTTTCTCAGGAATAAAATCGAGCTTGTGCTTTTTAACCTGCTTCATGTTCATGTCAAAAAGAGAAATAAAGTGGTTCGACCTATCTCCTTTGTATACATGAATATTTCCCCCCATTCGTCCAATTATTTCAAAAGCCATTTGACGGGTATCTTCCCTATCTGGCTCAGAAAATATAGCTCGTTGAGCTGAAGCGCTTGTCCAACCCCAAAAAATCATAAATAACACTTTCCAGCAACGCATATCTAAAATTTTATATTCAAAAATAACAGGTTTTCATTGTTAGACTCCTAACCATATCTAAATTGCCTTGTCCAAAACCATGCCACTTCATTAGGAGACCTACAAATTAACAGTTCTTCACAGATTTATCACAAATGATTGGCCGATTTTTCAGAAACCCTACATTTGTTTCATCAAAATCCACCTTTAATCAATTTTTGTGGGCAAGCAAACCAATAAAACAACCGCTGCTGGACTTCTCATTGCGCTAGGAATTATCTACGGCGATATCGGCACATCTCCCCTGTACGTATTCAACTCTATCATTAATGGAAGGCTGATTGATGAGCATTTAATTAAAGGAAGCTTGTCTTGTATTATCTGGACAATTACATTAATGACAACCATTAAGTACGTTGTTCTTATTCTTAGAGCAGACAATAAAGGTGAAGGAGGAACTTTTGCACTCTACGCATTAGTAAGAAGAAGGAGAAAGTGGTTGGTCATTCCTGCCATGATTGGAGGCGGCTCACTATTAGCCGATGGCATTATTACCCCTCCAATATCCATCACAGCAGCAGTTGAGGGGCTTAAAAACATTCCTGCATTACACGACATAAGCACCAATTCGATTATGTATATCGTGCTTGGTATTATGACTGTTTTCTTCTTCTTTCAACAATTTGGAACTGGATATATTGGAAAATGGTTTGGCCCAATAATGCTCATTTGGTTTACAATGATTGCAGTGCTTGGTACCATACATATCAGTGATGATTTTAGCATTTTGGAGGCATTTAACCCATGGTATGCATATAACTTCCTCATGAATTATGAGGGCGCCTTTACACTGCTTGGTGCCGTTTTCTTATGTACCACAGGGGCGGAAGCATTGTACAGCGACCTTGGTCATTGTGGTAGAAGTAATATTAGGATTAGTTGGACATATGTAAAAACCTGCTTATTGCTAAATTACCTTGGGCAAGGAGCTAATTTATTGGCCAGCAAAAAAGGTGTTTTAATAGACGCAGCAATGAAGGAAAGCTCCAATCTAAATTCTTTTTATGCTTTAATGCCTAATTGGTTTGTATTAATAGGTGTTGTTGTAGCAACAAGCGCAGCAATTATTGCCAGCCAAGCTATGATTGCTGGATCCTACACATTAATTAGTGAAGCGTTGCGTTTGAACCTTTGGCCGAAAATGAAAATCAATTACCCGAGTGAAGAAAAAGGTCAACTGTATATACCAGGCTTAAATACAATTTTGTTTATTGGCTGTATTAGCATTGTCCTTTACTTCAAAGAGTCGGCAAGAATGGAAGCAGCTTATGGTTTGGCGATCATTATTACTATGATTGCGACCACTATTTTGTTTTCAAATTATCTGGTTATTCATAGAGTGAAGGCATTTTGGATTTATCTCTTTCTTACTATTTACATTATCATTGAAATTGCATTTTTATCGGCCTTATCGCACAAGTTTTTTGACGGAGGTTACATCACCATTTTACTAGCTACAGTTATGTTTGCAGTCATGTACATCTGGTTCCGTAGCAGAAAAATCAAAAACAGATATGTTGAGTTTGTACGATTGGAACATTATATTCCAATGATTCAAGAGTTAAGCAATGATAAAAGTATTCCAAAACATGCTACCCACTTGGTGTACATGACTAGTGCGAATAATCCAAAAGAAATTGAGCACAAAATCATATACTCTATACTCAATAAAAAACCCAAACGTGCAGACATCTATTGGTTTGTACATGTAGATGTTTTGGATGAGCCATACACTTGCGATTATAGTGTTACACATATTATTCCAAATGATATTATTCGTGTAGAATTCAGACTTGGATTTAGGGTTGAACAGCGTATCAACCTTATGTTCAGAAAAGTAGTAGAAGATTTGGTGAAGAATAAAGAAGTGAATATTACCAGCAGGTATGAAAGCCTTGAGCGAAATAATGTAACTGGTGATTTCCAGTTTATTGTAATGGAAAAATATTTAAGTCAAGACAACGAACTGCCATTTTTTGAACGCATTGTTATGAAACTATACTTCTGGATTAAAGAGGTAAGCTTGTCTGAAGAGCGTGGTTTTGGATTGGATCCTAGCACGGTTAGTGTAGAAAAATTCCCACTCATTGTTGCTCCTGTTACCAATCTTCGTCTGAGAAGGATTGATTCTGACTTAAACGAAGGAGAGATATAGTATGAAAGAGATACTACCTGTAGAATTAAAAGAACGTTTAGATAAAGGCGAGACCATTCAATTGATTGATGTGAGAGAAACATTCGAACATCAAGCTTATAATATTGGAGGCAAACTCATTCCCCTGGGAGATATTATGCAAAACATAGAGACCTTTCATAGTACTCAACCCACTGTAGTTTATTGCAGAAAAGGAGTTAGAAGTATGATTGCAATACAACGATTAGAAGCGAAATTGGGGGAATTACCACTTTATAATTTGTCTGGCGGAATAGAGGCTTGGATGAATATGATTGATCGTGAAAACGATTAAAAAATATGAGAGAAACCAAAGAAAAACTGGGTTCCTTCTCTACTCCTGCCCCAATCTGCACGAAGAATGGTTGATTGATTCCAGGCCATTCTAATTCCTGCACCAACACTGGTTTGAAAATTTTTAAAACTCAAATCACCCAATCTATCCCAAACCCTTCCAGCATCAAAAAAAGGTAATACATCCCACGTAAAATGCTGCTTGAAAAGCTTGGCTTGAGCAACCCTTGTTCTTAATTCAATATTAATTAATCCAGTAACAGGACCCACAAAACGATATTCTCTAAATCCTCTTAGAGAGCGAAAACCGCCTAACACTTCTGTTCCTCCTGCTTCAGCCTGACTTGAAATATCCATAGCTTCATAAAATGGTACACGAGATCCCCATATATATCCCAAACTAGCATGTGCAGCCAACACCATCCTTTGAATTTTATTTGGAAACAACTTTTTATATCCAATTGCCTGAATCAAATTTTTATCGAACGAAAATTCTGACCCAGTCCATTTATGGGAATGTTCATGGGAATATTCTAAGAAAACTCCTTTGGTTGGATCGGGTTCAAAATCGCGAGTATCGTACATAATAGCAAACGCAATAATACCCTCTCTACCTCCTTCATATCCTGCAATATTTCTTCTTGCCCATGGATTTCCTGGAGTAATACCTAAAAAATCTTCTGTAAGTCTTGTTCTGCCATTTACAACATTTGCAACTGGGTTACCATTTAAATCAAAAGCTTCTTCTGCTGTTCTATTAAAATAATCCCTCACTTGTGTAAACAACAATTCGTATCCAAGCATCAACCTACCCCTCCCACCAGCAAAAGTTTTTTCCGCTAATATGTTAATCAACTGCTCTGAGTAATCAATTTCGTTGTAGTGCCGATCAGTTACCAAATTCGCCTCTCCAACAGAAGATCTACCCTGACGAACAATAGCTAAATTTCTAAAATAATCATTGAATCTACTAAAGTTACGAACTACACCTTGTTGCTTATCTAAAAATTGAAGTGGCTGCATAGTATTTGCACCAAATCCAAAATATTGAAAATTGGGATCATTTTCCAAAACCAAATCAACACGCAAACGCCATTTAGAATTGAATATATAAGGGAAATCCATATTCAATGCCCCTTGCCACTTTCCACTTTCAAATGCTTTAAAAAAAGCTGAATAACGTTCTCTATATGGCGTATATGGAAAAAATGGATTTTTCTTATTTTGGTTATTGAACAAATAAATATTCGCCCCAACTCCTAGACCATTAATTGGATTCTGCTCCAGCTCGGGTAATCCAGTAATGAAGTAGCCTTCTTTTTTATGTTTCAATTCATCATCGGACATTTTTTTAGATGGATGAATAAAAAATGGAAGTGCTTTTATTGTATCTGCATTTGGTATAGAATCATTTTGCCCAAATACAATGGACACTTTAAAAACCAATATCAATTTAACAGCCAACAGCCTCTTTTTCATAGTCTAAAATTTGAGGTGCGCGAATGTATAAAAACTCTGTATCCACTCATTTTAAATAGATGTTAAATAATGACCAAAAAAAGCAATGCTTTACTAGGTTTTTATACAAACCTTTCCTGATTTTTCTTACCAATTTGATTTGTACATCAAGAATAGTGTAATTCAAGTGGTGTTTGAAACTGTGCTAGGTTTACCTTGTTCGGAGCAAGCGGTCCCTGAGGCTTCCCGAAGGATCGGGACAGGCCCCGAAGGATCGGGACAGGCCCCGAAGGATCGGGACAGGCCCCGAAGGATCGGGA
>JAKRSC010000001.1:68721-68813 GCA_022402565.1 Hydrotalea sp.
CAGTGGAACTCCAAACAAAAAGTGGACTATTTTTTTTAGCGATTTAGGCTGCTTTCTTTTGATGGTTATTAAATGTGTTTGAGTATTCGTTT
>JAKRSC010000002.1 GCA_022402565.1 Hydrotalea sp.
CAAAAGCTTTTTTGCCTTTTGTTTCTAAAAATTGCACTTATCTGTTGAACTCAGCTTATTATTAAAAATTAAATTGCTTTGATTTATTTCTATACCATTAGAATATTTTCCTACATATTCTAATGTTTTTGTTTGAGAAATATTATATAATAATTGTATTTTTTTAAAACCAACATTTCGGTTTCTAATTCCTTCAAAGTCCTCTTTATTCTCAAAGTTTATATTTCCAATATTAAACATTTGAAGGCTATTTCGGAAATATAATGCTCTATCATCATTAAGAAATCCCATTAATGTTAGCTTTATTTTTTCTGTTAGATTTATTATACTATTAAGAGAAAGGATCTTTGAATTATTGAGATTGACTCTTTTTTGTTTCAAATTCGGTGTGCTATGACCTAAAAACAAATATATATTTGCCGTTTCATCGTCACCTATATTTCCAGGTTCATCAATATGATAAGAGCGTATAAGATGATTAATGTCTCCAGTTGCATCAAAGCCAATGTTATTAATGTTAGTTAAGAAATAATACTTATCTCGTTTACCAAAATTCATCAAGTTGCCTTTAGCGTCATGTCGAATTTCTGAAATGAAACTATGCCCTACGCCTAAATTCCCAAACCACTTTCGTTTAAAATCTTGTTTTAATGTTAAGTTAATAGCAACTTTATCGCTATTTTCAATCCCTTTCAAAATCTTATTGTTTGAAAATCTCTGTAAAACTTCAATTTTTTCAATTGGATTAAAAGGCATATTTTTTGTCAAAATTTTATAACCACGATCAAACATATCGTCACCTTCAATCATTACTTTCTCTACTTCTCGAGATCCAACCTTAATTGTTCCATCAGGAAGTACATTTATACCTGGTATTCTTTTAAGTAAATCTTCAACTACCTGCTCATTTCCAAGTGCGAAGGATTTTGCATCAAAAACAATTGTATCATTTTTTGTAGTAATTGCACGTCGAGATTCTACAACAATTTCCTTAAGTGGTTCTTCTTTTTTACTCAAAAAAAAATTGATAACTTGATTTTCTATTTTATTAGAAAAGTCAAGTGTTGTTCTTTTTTGTTCAAATCCTAGCGCATTTACGTATAAAACAAATACTCCTCTTTTATTAATGGTTAAAACATAATTTCCATGTTCATCCGAATATGTATAAGAAATAATTTTGCCAGTAGTATCTTTTAGAATAATACTTGCAGAATTAATAGGGAGCTGTTTTGTTTCTTTGATTGATCCAGTTATGAAACTGTTTTGTGCATTAAGTTTTATCCCCACAAAAACAAGCAATAATAACTTTAAGAGTTTAATCATACTTTTTTTCAATACCATTAAGTTCTACCTTATCAATATCCATTGTTGTACCTCTTGGTAATTGAGCCATTAATTTCTGTAGAAAATCGTCTAATGCTGATTGCTGATATTTTACATAATCTTGAAAAGAAATCTTTTTAGAAAGAAATGGTTTTTTTAATTCTTCTTCATTTACATAACTTAATTTTTCCAACTGAAATAAAATGGTTTTATCATCAGTTTCGATTCTTGTAATTAACCCAGGTAGACCATTAAATTTCCATGGGCCATATTGTGTAGGAATTTCAGGTGCATACCAAACATTGAAATTTCTTCCTCTAAATGTTACATAAGCACTGTTGCAAGATAATCCACCAATAATAGTAGAATTGTTTGTGAGACTCCAATTAAACTGCGGCGTTTTTTCTATAACAAGAACGGGAACATATTTTTTGTTAGTGTAAATATGCTCTATGAAGGTTACGCTATCCTTGCTTATGAGGAACATTTTATTTATGGTATCTGAATTACTCACAAATATTTCTATACCTTCATTTTTTTCTATTATAGTATCTGTTTTAGAATTTAATCTATAAAATTCTGATAGTGCCTGATTTTTACTAATACGGGTTTTTATAGAATATGACTCATTTGAATTGTTATTTATAAACAGATATGATGCTAAAATTTGTTTGTTTTCTTGACTAAATGCCATATAAAATGAACAAATTAAAATGGGAATGAGTATTATTTTCAGGTTCATATTAAATGAATTAATTAAAGGGCCGAGATTGATTATTCGGCCCTTTTTGAATATTACTTTAATGCAGCAATAGCCGCAGCTTTTGCTTCAGCAATCATACTTCTTACTTTCTCTTTTACTTGATCACATGGAATTCCGGAGGCTTTCAGTTTAATTGTTGCGCTTGCTATTCCAATGGTTACAGTGCAGCTTACCTCAATCTCAACTGTACAACCTTCTAGATTTGAGTGTAGTTGGTTTACATCAAAACACCTAAAGTCATTCAAAGAGTAAAATGTTAATTTAGTTTTGATTTGCTCCGACTGACTTATTTCATTTACTACAATCTCAGCTTTAAAATTCTGATTGAAAGATTGATTGAAAGATTGATTGTTAGCAAATAAAAATGTACTCATTAATAATAATGCAAATAGAAAAAATATTCTTTTCATAGTTTTACAAAGTTTAGTTTTCATCTTTTGATAGTTTTAATTCAAGTAATAAGTGCAATTTTATCTTGTAGCACTTGTTTGATAGTTTAGTAACTTAAATTTCTGAGTTCACAGTTATTTAATATTTTTCTAATGGCTTCAATTGTTGAATCCTAAATTCTGTACTAAACCCTGTTGGGTAGTCATGCTTAGATGATTGAAATTTCATTTAATAAAAAATTTAATTGTAACGCACCTATGTTACTGGCCGGTAACAGGGCAACGGTGCAATGTGCCCAATGGTTCGTCAACCATTCTGGAGTTAAAGTTAAAATCTCATAGTGCAACTTTATTGCACTCTAGTAAATGAAATGTTAAAATGTCCTTGATCCATATAGCAATATGAGTTTCTATGTTTGTCATAGTATATAGGTGCCCCCATTTTTTTCATAACTGAAATAATCTCGATAGTCGTTCTTCTGGATGCACCAATTTTTTGAGCCAATTCTTTTGGCGTTCCTGTTCCTTTTATCTTGATGAGTCTATCTATTTTTTGAAGTCGTTCTATGTATTTTATTGGCATATTCTCAACTTATTTTGTTTTTAATTAATAATTTGAATTACTACGTCGAAGTGTTTTGTATTCTTTGGAATTTATCTACTTAATACATTTAAATATTCTTATTGAATGTCCTATTAGATCTATAGGCAACCAATTTCCAACTAGATCATGTTTATTACTTTTCTCTATTTTCAGGCACCTTCCTTCTTCTCAACTTCCTTGCCCCATATCCAACACCTGCAATTAATAATGCACTTAGTCCGCCGTCAATAGGTACGTCGTTTACACTTCCGCCACCAGGGAGCGATGGTAATCCTTCTGCTTGTATCATGGGTTCAAGCAATTTTTCAATAATGCTAACAGGATTTGTTTCTTCAAATCCGGGTAATGGATAATCATGTGTTGGTGAAAAGTAATCTTTCAAATACAAATCTTTTAATGGCATCATTCCTCCAGCTTCCGGATTTTGTCCTCTTACTAAAAATGATATCAGAAGCAAAAACAACAGAATTAAATACAATTTCAAATTTTGCATAACTTATTTTTTTATGAATGATTGGGTAAAACGGTTTCCTTTATTTGTAACTACTAGGATATATGTTCCAGCACTTAGCTTACTGATGTCAATTTGTAAGGATCCTCCAGTATGCACTCCTTGATGTTGTTTTATGCCTTGCATATCTAGTATTTGCCATTGATATGTGCTTCCAATTGGTATTTGAGTTTGTATGAAACTGTGTGCAGGATTTGGAAATACATGTAATGGTTTTGCATGAGCTGTAGTATTGTTGACTTTCTTTTGCTTAATAAAATTTAGATGGATCTCTGTTTGATTGCCTTGAGTATTGTCCCATTCAATTTGAACCGTATCATTTGACCAATTTAGTTTCAAAGACTGATTCATTTCTTTTTCCAGTTTCCATTCATGCTTAGATATCCCCAACGCCTCAATTGTATATACTTCATTTTTCAAATTCCATAGAGAAAGTGTAATAGAAGTATCATTAAAACTACTTGGTCTGCCTTCTAGGGCTAGATACTGCTGATTGGATCGAATTGCAATGTTCTCATCTGGATTCTGCATTTTAATAGCATCTTCTGTTGTAATCTCAGATGAGAAATTCTCGTTGTAATGAAGTGCAGCTTCATCAAGAAGTGTTGTTCGCGATTTTAATTTGAATCGATAAGTTGCATTTGTTGGAATTTCTTCTAGGTCAAATACTTGTTTGTTTTGATAAGGTGTTTTATGCTCTTCTGAAATTTCTAATCTTGGTTGTGGCCCAGTGATTTGAATAAAAAATCCTTTTCCTGCAGGAATATTTCTATTTGTATTCCCATTGCTACCTGTAAATCTATTGTATGCTACATACCTTCCTCTTGTAGCTTCGTTAGGATCCCATATATAATAGGTACTGCCAATATCTTGCTTAATTACCGATCGCCAATCAATTGGACTAGGAAATGGATTGCCAACTAATTGGTAACCTCCAATTGATGCATTCAATGGAGAAGATGAACTACCGTCGAGAACTATTCTTCCTGTTTGTAAAATACCTGTAGCAACTAAATTGGTTGGGTTTGGATTCGGTGTTTGAGGAGCTTGTAATGAAATATTTCTATCGCCTCTTATATACATTAGAAAGGCTTGGCTACTAACAAGTTGTTGTGCTATTGTAGACTGTATAGCCTCCCAATCTTGGGTGCTTGTATTGAAAGAGAATAAAGAAGGATTTCTAGTGGGAGAAAGATCCATTCCTAATGCATTGCCTCCTGTAATGTGTGTCCCTATACCTCCCAGTACACCATGTGCATCTTGCCAATGATACGCCATTCCATTTTTGGTAGTTACACTCGAACTTAATATTCTAAATCTTCGGCTTGGTGGAATAAATTGTTCAACTGTAACTGAATCAAATCCAGTATGTGCGCCTAACAAAGGACCTATCATCGCTTGGCCTCTTGACGAGCTTTTTAAATGTAGATGTTGTCCATTCATATTCCAATTACTGCCTGCAGATAGTTGAATGTAGCTGCCACTTTGAATAATCATAGATGTATTCTGTCTAAATACAAAACTGTCTCTGTCTATTGTTAGACGAATAGGAGCTGTATCATTTCCTAATGAAAAGTTGGTATGTCTGCCTTCAATCACCAATGCGCCTCCAGTTGCTAAATGTTCTCCATTCCATGCTCTCCATCTTTGATAGTTATTTCCAAAACTGGTTGGTGGATTGCCAGATCCATCCCGCTCATTTCCCCAGCTAGACAGTAAATGAAGTGGTTGATCTGCTTTATTGTAGAAAATTGGAGATGAGTATACTTCTACATTATCTAAAGAAAAACTAGGTCTTCCTCCGCTTCCAGTATGGTCGCGATAAATCCATCTTAACTGTACATAAGGTTGATTATTACAGTCGGGAGGAAGTTCTAATGAATAGGTTCTTGGACTAATAGCGTTATTTCCCGATGTATTTGCCCATCTTGCTGAGTTTACAAATTCAGAATTAGGAATATTTCTGAATGCTGAGGTAGAATCAGTGCGATACTGAAGTATTACAATTCCTATTCTTCCGTTTAACTCTTGTCGCTGTGAAGCAATCATATATCTTACAACAATGTCACTGGCTCCAGTTGTTTGAATAGCTAATCCAATTGACCGAATAGAACTAGCTGCCGAAATCATTCCAATTTTTCCATTCATATCATATATACCTGAACTAGTGGTATTGTTACCTCCAGAACTTAGACTTTGTATGGCTGACGGATTTGCAAATAAATAAGCATTTGGACTAGCCAAGCTTCCTGGGATCTGCCACCCTATAAAGCCTGTTGGATAAGTCCTTTGAGAACCATTGAAGCTGCTAAAGTCCTCCAAAAATGGAATAGATCTTGGACTGGGATGAATTTGGGCATTTGTAAATGTGAAGAGAATGCCTAAAAAGCATGATAAAAGGGTCTTTCTCATAATTGATAGCAACGATTTTAATAAGTTTGGTAACGACAATTAGATTGTCGGTGTGAAAGTAAAAATCGTGGTTTAAAATTCAAAATTGCAGCGCACAATTTTTCACTTTTTTTAACAATTGCCAATTTGACACATTTACTCTAAGTGGTATTGTCTTTGCATTGTTCACACAAAAAAATACTATGCAGAAAGGTCAAATTCGGGTACAGACTGAGAATATTTTCCCGATCATTAAGAAGTTTCTTTATAGTGACCATGAAATCTTTCTTCGTGAACTGGTCAGCAATGCTGTAGATGCCAGCCAAAAACTAAAAACACTCTCTAACTCCGGTGAAGTGAGTGGTGAGCTGGGTGAAGTAAAAATTGAAGTAATACTCAACGCGAAAGAGAAAACCTTGACCATAGCTGATAGAGGTATTGGTATGACTTCAGAAGAAGTTGATAAATATCTAAATCAGGTTGCATTTAGCAGTGCTGAAGAATTTTTGAGTAAATACCAAGATGCTAATATTATTGGTCATTTTGGTTTAGGTTTTTATAGTGCCTTCATGGTGGCTGATAAAGTAGAGGTATTAACCCAAAGTCATAAGAGCGAGGCAGGTACTGTTTATTGGAGCTGCGATGGAAATCCTGAGTTTGAGCTCTATGAAGTAGAAAAGAAAGATAGAGGTACATCTATAATTCTTCATATCAATGATGAGAGCAAAGAGTTCTTGGAAGCTTCTAGAATTCAATCTATCCTAAATCGCTTCTGTAAGTTCTTGCCAATTCCAATCTATTTTATTGATGTAGAAGAAGCTAACAAAAAAGATAAGGACAAAGAGCAGGAGGCTCCAAAACCTATCAATCAAACCCAACCTATTTGGGTGAAAAAGCCTAGCGAGCTAAAAAAGGAAGATTACGAGGCTTTCTATAGAGAGCTGTATCCCTTTAGTGAGCTGCCTTTGTTTTGGATTCATTTGAATGTTGATTATCCGTTTAATTTAACGGGAGTTTTATATTTCCCTAAGATTAAGCAGAGCTATGAAATTCAAAAGGACAAAATTCAATTGTATTGCAACCAAGTGTTTGTAACGGATGAAGTAAAAGATATTGTTCCTGAATTTTTGATGTTGTTACACGGGGTTATCGATAGTCCAGATATTCCTTTGAATGTAAGCAGAAGCTATTTGCAAGGTGATCCTAATGTGAAGAAGATTAACAGTCATATCACTAAAAAAGTAGCTGATAAACTCGAGGAAATTTTCAAGAATGAAAGGCCAGAATTTGAATCGAAGTGGGAGAGTTTAGGCTTGTTTGTGAAGTATGGAATGATGACAGATGATAAGTTCCTTGAAAAAGCGAATAAGTTTTTGGTGTTCGAGGATACTGAAATTAAGACCGAAGGTGAAGGTGAAAATCAAAAATCTGCTCCAACCTTTTATACCCTAGAAGAGTATAAAATGGCAACTGAAACTCTTCAAAAAAATAAAGAGGGTAAGCATGTCATTCTTTATACCACCCAGCCAATCCAGCAAGATGCCTATATTAAAGCGTGTAAGGCAAAGGGATATGTGGTTGTAAAAATGGAAACATTGGTTGATGCTGCTTTCATTAACCATATGGAAATGAAGTGGGAGAATGTTCAGTTTGTTCGTGTAGATGCAGATGTGGTTGATAATTTAATTGACAAACAAGAGACTTCTGATAGTGTTCTTTCAAAAGACGAGACAGAAAAATTAAAAGGACTTTTCCAGATGGATGTGAAAGACATTCATTTAACTGTTGAAGTAAAGGGATTGAGCAAAGAAGCACCTCCTGTTGTTGCTACTCGCCCTGAATTCATGAGAAGAATGAAAGATATGGGAGCTGTAGGTGGTGGTATGGCTGCCTTCTATGCAAATATGCCAGATGAGGTGAGTTTGACTGTAAACGGCAATCATCCAATCTATAACAAGATTTTAAAAGAGGATGAAACGAAACAGAAAGATCAGGTGAGAACTTTAGCAGATCTTGCCTTGCTTTCTCAAGGTCTTTTAAAAGGAGCAGAGTTGTCTAACTTTATCGAGAGAAGTGTTCGAATGATGGAAGGAGCTTCTAAAGATGAAACAGCTTCTGTGTAATTCTGGAAAAACATGATTCAAAAAGAAAGCCGGCTATTAGCCGGCTTTTTGATGTTTTACTTTAATCTTAATTTCAGTTTCTGCTTCAATTGGCTTTCCATCTTTTGTTGCAGGCTTCCATTTCGGAGAAATACGAAGCAATCTTAATCCTTCATTCTCAAATCCATAACCAGGTTTGTTCAGAGCAACAGGACTTTTAACGCGACCCTGTACATCAACCTTAAACTTTAATTCAATAATGTATTCTCCTGAGGGCGCATCCTTTTCATACAATATATCTGTCTTTAAATTCGATCTTAAAAATTCCATCCAAGCTTTTTGTCCTCCAATAAAAGTAGGTTTACTTTCATCATTGAAATCTACATCGTTATTTGTCTCAGGTTCTTTTTTAACTTCTGGTTCCTTTTTTTCTTCAACTACAGGTGGCGGCGCTGCTAAATAAATGCTGTCGATATCTGAAGTAACAAGCCTAAAACCAAGATTGTTTTTGATATTCTGTGGTAGTATGCCAGCTCTTCTAGATAATCTTAAACCTTTGTCGGTATTAGTAATTGAACCTCCTCTAATTACCTTCTGACTGCCAGAAGATGGACCTTGTGGATTTTTTAATAAACCTTGTACAGATTTATAGTAACTGTCTAAATACCAGTCACTGCAAATCTCTTCAACATTTCCTGCCATATCAAAAATACCAAGCTCATTAGGCTTTTTACTTCCAACAGGACTGGTTTTACCACCAGCATTTGCAACAAACAAAGCGTATTCTCCAAGTTCACTCTCTATATTGGTACCTGGAAATCTATTGTTTTTTTGAATGAATTGCATACCACCTCTTGCGGCTAGTTCCCATTCTGCTTCAGTTGGTAAACGATATTTTTTATTCGAAAATCTATTTAGTTTAGTTAGGAACTCTTGAATCATTTCAAAACTTACTTGTTCAACAGGACATTGAGCGCATTTGTCATAAAAACTTGGATTTTCTTCCATGAATAGTGTCCAAAGCTCCTGCGTTACTTCAAATTTGCTAACCATAAAATGATTTACCTCAACATCAATCGAAGGTTTTTCTGGTGCAAAACATTCGTCTGTATTTGGGAAAGTGCAGCCCATTTTGAATGCACCACCTTTAACAAAAACTAATGTGCTGTCTAATTTTGCTGCAGCTTTATAAAACTTTGTAGTTCCATCGTCAAGATCGTATTCATTCTTCTTCAGCAGAGCTACAATTTGTTCGCTAAACTTTGCTTTCTCCAGAAAAAACTTATTGTGAACTTCTTTAAGAACTTTTAAGATGCTGGGTGGATAAAGTTGACCACCAGCTTTTATAAGAAGTTCCGCTTGTTCAATATTATTATTAATACAAGCCTGTGCAAGTGGAGTTAAATAAAGACTAATACTATCTTGTATTCTGTTTCCATAATAATTGGGGGAGGCGCCTTGTTTTAATAGCCAAGCTAGTACCTCTGCATGTAAATTATTTTTTGTAGTATAAACTATTGGTAATTGACCATTTGCTATTGGTTCCTCAATGTTGGTGGAATTAATGAAAAATGGTAAATCATTCACCCTATTTCTTTGTAAGGCAATTAATATTTGTTCACTCACCGCTTTCTTGCCTGTTTCTACTTCTTTTGCAAATAGGAGTTGAGCTTCAATATCTTTGGTGTTTTTTTCGTAATTTCTTTGCAAATCACGTAGGTAATTAGTGCGCCTATCATTCATATTAAACTCAGCAGCTTTTTGTTGGTATGTGGTTAAAAGCTGATCCAGTTTAGCTTTGTTTTCATTTATTTTTTCTGAATAGAGTTTGAAAGGAATTTCATTCCATTCTTTTTTACCCTGTCGAGATTCGCGAATGTCTTTTTGGAGTTCAGTAGAAAGGCTGTTATAAACATCAAATAATGGGTTCATAGATTGCTCAAACTCAATTAAGACAGCTTCATTTTCTTTCCTTATACGTTCTTCTTCTTCTCTTTTTATCCTAAGTCTTTCTGCTTCTGCTGCTTCATTTTCTTTTCGTATACGATCTTCTTCTTCTCTTTTAATTCTGAGTCTTTCGGCTTCAATAGCTGCATAATCTACTTCCGGGAAATTTACCCTAAACAACTTATTTGCTTCGCTTACATTTTTTTCAATAGTTAAATCAGGAACGTTAATAATAGTATCTAATACAAATTCTTCTTTGTCTTCTAGTCGAATAAAGTATTCCCCAGCTTCAACCGGAATTCGTCTATTCGCACCAGCTTTTATTTTACCAACTAAAGTGTCATTTAAAAAAACGGTGATAGTAGAACCTTTGTTTGCTCCAATGATTAAATAACATTGATTGTTTTCAACAACTGGTTTATCCTCTTCATCTTCTTTAATTTTATTAATTGTTTTTGGCTTTACAGAAGGGGTGTTTGTTTTTTTAGGAGCTGGTGCTGGCTTTGTATCTGTTTTTTTTGGTAATGTGATTAATTGTGCATTTAATTGAACAGTATTTAATAAAATAGTTGTAATAAAAAGCACAATTGATACCAAAATCTTTAGGTATAATTGCTGTCTCTCTTTCTCTCTAGGTTGAATTTCTTTTCTCATGTCTATTGACCTCATTAGGTTATTTTAAGCTTCAACAATGAATCTATAATTTAGAATCTCCTTCAATATCGTATCCTGCATCTTTAAATGCTTGTAAATATTTTGTTCGCCCACTTATTACTTTATTCAAAATAAATTTTGCATGTTCTTTCAGCACATTAATAGTCATGTTTGTATATGGAGTAGCCCCTCTGAGTAGAAGGGATTTTAAAAAAGCTACATTTTCTGGTTCATTCTCATCGAAATACTGACAAAATTCTAGAACTGGCTTTACTGCAACTTGCGCACCAACATAGACTTGATTGTGCTTATTAATATCCGCTCCATAATCAACCATCATTTTTACGATGGGTAAACTTGCTCTGGATTGTATTGCATACAATAAGGGGGTTGTATTGTTAGTAGCAGCACTTATTCCATTTGGATCTTTGAGGAATAAACTTTTTGCACCATTCAAATCATTTTTACTGATAACATCTTTCCATGTTAGAGCAACTGGAGTTGTAACAACACCTCCTCTGTTATTCGTAGTAGAGCCTAATCTTCCAGCCCGGCTAGATACTTTATTTTTTAAAGTATTCATTTCAGAAGTGAGGTAGTTCACAGAGAGTTTCATTTCTGAGATATTCTTACTAGAATTCAGAATCATTAACTCTACTTCTTGATATTTATCTTGTATTCTCTTGATTGTTTGCAGATTAGTAACAGGCGGATTAGAATTGAAAAGTATTTTATAGTACTCTGTTATGGTTGTAGGTTGACTAATTATTGAAAAGATTTTTACATTCTCTTGAAACTCTTTATCAAGTGGTTCTATGGATTGCTTTAAGGGGCCAAGTGATGATTCTAGCTGGTTTATGCTGTTCATTTCTACAGTGCTTACAAAAGAAGGACTTTCAAAAATTGTTTCTTTCCATTGCTTTGCTAGATTACTATAGCTAACCCTAAACTCATTTGTTCGATTTTGAAATTGTTTCCAAAATTGTTCAGAAATTTTTATATTATTATCTAAGCGATCTTGGTAAAGAGTGTAAAGCAAAATCTTCTTTTCATTTGACCATTTAGCTACTCTTTTTTGCTCATCAAACTTTTTTAGCTCTTCTAAGGTTGCAAAAGTTATAGGCTCATTATCTTCCTCTTTAATTGAAGTAGCATCTGCTTTTTTTTCTGTATCTTCTTTATTGGACTCTTTTGAATTATTCTTTACAGCAACGCTATCCTTTTTTGGCGTAGGTGTTGGCCGTTTTTGGGCACTATCGGGTCGAGTACCTTTTTTATACAAGCCAGGGGGGAGTGTAACCTGTGCTGATAAAACACTTGATATAAATATGAATAATAGGATTATAGTATGTTCTTTACGCATTTTAAATATAATTATTCACAAATACTTGGTTCACTAAATCGAGTTGCTCTTGAAAATCATATTTATGCTGAGCATTTTTTTTGTGGAATTCAAATCTAATATCTTGGCCGCTATCGCCGTTTTTTACTTTAACTCCAATGGTTCCATTTAACCTGTTCTCAATTTGAATTTCAATCATCAAATCATTTACAAGTGGAAGTTGATTAATTACAATATTACCTAGTTCATGCACATCTTCTGCTGCATCCCAAAATTGACAGAGTTGCACCTGAAAACTTCTTTGCTGATTAGGGTTGATTCTATAAGCTTTTTTTGCAGTTACAGGTAGTGGTGTATTTCTGTGAATAGCTAAATCAATATTAGTTTGTTGGTTTAATCTTAGTCCAATATTATAAGTACTTACACTTCTTAGTTCAACTGGTCTAATATCTGATTGTTCACTTTGTTGTAATGAATTTGCATACAAAGCTGCACCTTTTGCAACACTACTCAATGGCTGATGATAAATCAATTGTTGGTGAGGTCCCATTTTTTGATTCCAATAATTATATACCATTTTGCTGCTGCTGGTACCCCCAATAAGAACAAATTTGTTTACATCACTTAATTGCATTCCAAGGGAACGTAAACATCTTGAAACAGTGCTATCTGTTTTCTGAATAAGCTGCATAGCAGCAGATGCATACTGTTCGTAATTGAACTTGCATTCAAATGCATCTCTTCCAAACATCATCCACTTGCTCAAGTCTCTGGGTTGCTCAGAATCATTCAGTTGAATCTTAATTTGCTCAGAAATTTTCTTGAGTCTGTTTTGCGAAAGCCGGTCTGTTGGAAATGCTTTTTTAGTTGCTAAATAGAAGTTGTTTTGAATAGTACTACTCACAATTTCATCAAACTCCTTGCCTCCTAATTTATTTACACCATCTTTTGCAATTACATGTAATTGGTTTTTTGATTTAGTAATTAGGGTTAAATCAAATGTTCCTCCACCAAAGTCATAGACAAGTATAATTTCATCTTCAAAATTGTTAGTATTACCATAGCATAATGCGGCTGCAACTGGTTCTTCAAGGATTGCCGACAAAGGAAAATTTGCTAGTCGTGCAGCCTCAATAACTGATTTTCTTTGTACATCATTGTAGTGAGCAGGCACTGTTATAACTGAATTAGTAAAGCCGTCTGGCATATACATTTCAGTGTCGTATTTAATTTTCTTTAAAACAAGTGCGGCAATTGATTCGCTGAACCAAGGATTGTTTTTCTCGTCAAAATAAACAGGCTCTTGTGTGCCAAAATTTCTTTTAAAATGACTTACAATACTTTTTTGAGGATATATTTCGTATAAGTTTTCTGCAAATTGTCCAATAAAAGCCTTTTTGCCATCTAGCAATGCTATAGAAGGGGTGGAGGTTTCATTTTTATTAAAAGCATCAGGTACTATTACGGGACTTCCATCTCTACTTAGAGTAGCTGCTACTGTATTACTCGTTCCTAAATCAATTCCCAATACCATTTTTAAAAGTTTAATTCTTTTTCTAAATCAGTAAGCTGTGTTCTAATGTTGTTCTGTAAGCTGTCACGCATTTTGTCTGCCATTTGAATGCCTCGAAGCATTTGATCAATTGATGTTTGTAATTTTTGTTGTTGCACTTTCTCTTGACTCATGACATTCATTTTTTGACTCTGCATGTCCTTCACGTTTTTTTCAAGCTGCATTAAGAGATTTTGAGATACATCTCTCATCCAAGTAGAAATATGCGTGAGCCAATCGCGCGTAGTTTCATTAAACATGCGCTTTGCTTCCATTTGTAATGTCTCTTTTGCTTTAGCTAATTCTCTTTCAAATTCTTCTTTTCTCTTAAGAGGAATTCTTCTTCTAAGATCGTAGATGCCGTATAGAATCATTAGTAATGAAACACCTGCTGTGGAAGCTTTAACCCATAATGCTATATATTTAAAAATACCACTTTCACTTGCACTTGCCACAATTGATAAAGGAGCTAAAAGTCCACCCACAACCATAATGAGTCCAGTATAATCTCTTAAAGCAACAAAATACTCCATTGCCCCTTTTTTAATAATCTCTCCAACATAATGTTTATTGTAATAGCTGAATGATGTAATACTTCTCTTTTTATCTGGAAATGGAATATAAATGTCATCAGGTTTTATGGGGGCTATTTCTTTTGATTGCAGTTGAATATTGATTTTTTTTATCTGGTCTTCAAATGAGCTTTTTATAAATTCTTCATCTTTCTCTAATTCTTGTTCCAAACTTTTGTGAATAATTCTAAGTAGTTCTTTTTGAAATTCTTCTGGAATGGTGGTTTGAACTTTTTCACTTTTCTCTGCTAGGACAGTTCTTTCAAAGTCTTCCAATAATTCAATTCGTTCTTGTGACTTTATAGTGAATTTACCTGTGTTTGGTTTGTTCAATTCATCATATTTAAACTTGAAGTTTTTATCAAGTTCTTGGGATACCTTTTGAATAGATTGTCTAATCTGTTGAATAGTATCGTTTATATTCATGCTTTGCTCATCCTTTCTGGTAATTTGAGCATTCTGACTATTCAAAAGTTTTCTCGTATTATTTGCTCTAAGTTCTGCATCAGCAATTTCTTTCATGAAATCAACAACTGGTCTTGCTGATTGAAGCAGCGTATACTTTTTTACTTTTTCTAGTTGGTTTTTTTCAATTAAAGGAGCAAGAATATCAAAAAATGATTTACCTTCTATATCACTCAAATTATAAAATGCTGATTTTACCTTATAGCTAAGAAAACGACTAATCTTTTTTTGTATGTCAGCATTTCCGCTGGCATTGATTACTATAACGTATCTATAGTCTTGGTTGTTTCTAATAGGAGTGAGCAATTCTGGTTGATGATCAATATGGTCATCTGCAATAATGAAAAGAATTGCTGGAAAAATTTGTTCGAAAACCTTCAGTTGGTTGTCAACCTCCTGTATAAAACTCAAAGAGAAATCTGCATCCTTTGCTATTTCGGATAAAATCTTTTTTGCATCAAGTGCTTTAGAAAGAGCGGCACTATGAATAAATACATGCGCAGGTAACTCTTTGGTCGATGCCATTTTTTTTATTTTGTGAACACTTTCATCCAAAAAGCCTGCATAACTGCTTACGCCCAATTCTTTTGTGAATTGTTCAATTTGATCGCTTATACTAAGTAGTTCTCTCATTGTTTTAATTTAAAAAATATCAATCACGACTGTCTTCATATACTCACTTTCCTCTACTTGTTGAACAATTTGATTGAGGGGGGTATTATTAATTTTCACCATCATTTTCGTCATCCCAACCTGCACCGTATCGCCTTGCTGTAAAGGTATAATAGATTGTATCCGATGTTCATTTCCATTTATGAAAATTCCGTTTTTACTTGCTTTGCCAAAAATTGATGCATCTGCAATAGTAATTTTTGTTGGCTGAAGCTGAATATCAATTACACCATGCAGCCTGCTTACATAAGCATCTTGATCTAATATGATTGTATTGCCATTGGGTTGCTGGTGTCTGCCAATAAAAGTTCTTCCACCATAAAGAGGAAATGTTTGTGTAGGCATGTTTTCAGTATGGGTTACTAACCATGCTAATATGGAGCTAGGATGTTGAACTTGATTTACTGCAGGCTGCGGCTGAAAATACGATGGAGTAGGGGGAGGCGCAGGATTATAATTGGGTTGCTGGTAGGCAGGAATTGGGCCGGGTGCAGCACTTGGAGAAACATTTGCTGTGCTGCCCATTTGCTTCTGAATATCTTTTATCTTTTGGATATTACCTGCATGAAGCTTTTTTAAAAACTCATTCGGTGCATTATCTACCAATCGCTGAAAGTAATGCAGTTTTTCGTCCAAACGACTTATGATATCCCGCTCTTTGGCAGATTCTGGTAATTCTAAAAATTCAAGTATTTCCTTTTGTGTCATGTTTTCAGCTATTTTCTTCTTTATAAGTCAATACTTCCTTTAATTGAGCAATTTCCTTTTGAAGCTGAGTAATTTGTATTTGTTGCTCTTGAATCCCTTTTGTCAAAAGGCCAATCATTCCAATATAGTTGACTGCTTTATGCGGCACATTGCTAGTAATAGTTTCATACACCAAGTTTGGTAGAACCTCTTCTAACTCTTGTGCAATAAATCCAAACTGTCGTTCTTCAGGAAGTGCTATTTGGGGGAAGGCCGATTGGTTATAGAAATAAGTACAGGGTTGTAATAGGTTGACTGTTTCAAGTGCATCTTCTATCAATTCAATATCAGTTTTAAGCTTCTTATCTGAACCAAAACTACTTGCTCTAGCCGCTGCAGCCCTTGCTTCGTTTTCATACATCTGAGCATCACGTGCCGATGATTGAGCATCGTTTGCGTAGTTTCTACATTGTACACAATATTGGTCTGCTTGTTGAGCACAGTCATTTGCATATCCTTTTGCATCATTCGCTTCTTGGGCTGCATCTTTCGCACGAAGTGCATCTCGTTCTGCATCATTCGCTTCGTTTTTAGCACGTTCAGCATCTCTTTGCGCATCATCAGCTTCTCTCTTAGCACGTTCAGCTTCCCTTTGTGCTTCATCAGCTTCTCTTTTAGCTCGTTCGGCCTCTCTTTGTGCTTCGTCGGCTTCCTGTTTTGCACGTTCAGCTTCTTTTTGTGCTTCACCTGCCTCTTGTTTTGCTTTTTCAGCTTCTTTTTGAGCCTCACTGGCTTCTTGCTTGGCTTTTTCAGCTTCTTTCTGTGCTTCTAGTGCTTCTTGTTTGGCTTTTTCACTCGACTGAGTAGCTTCGTTGGCTTCCTGCATAGCCTTTTCAGAAAACTGAATGGCTTCATTGGCTTCCTGCTTAGCTCTTTCAGAGAATTGAACGGCTTCATTGGCCTCTTGCTTAGCACGCTCAGATGCCTCAACTGCTTCATTGGCTTCAGCCTTTGCCTTTTCAGAAGCTTCAACTGCTTCTTGTACCTCGGCCTTGGCTTTTTCAGATGCTTCTGTAGCTTCTTGCAACTCAGCCTTGGCTTTTTCAGAGGCTTCAGTAGCCTCTTGTAATTCAGCTCTCGCTTTATCGGACGCTTCAGTTGCTTCTCTTAATTCTTGTTTAGCTCTTTCAGACGCTTCGGTTGCTTCTTGTGCCTCTTGTTTGGCTTTTTCTGAAAACTGTTGAGCTTCATTAGCCTCTTGTTTAGCTCTTTCGGATTCTCGTTGCGCTTCATTAGCCTCTTGCTTAGCACGTTCAGATTCTCTTTGTGCTTCATTAGCTTCATTCTTAGCACGTTCAGATTCTCTTTGCGCTTCATTGGCTTCATTCTTAGCACGTTCAGCTTCTCTTTGCGCTTCATTGGCTTCATTCTTGGCACGTTCAGCTTCTCTTTGCGCTTCATTGGCTTCATTTCTAGCACGCTCAGATTCTCTCTGTGCTTCATTTGCTTCATTTCTAGCACGCTCAGATTCTCTCTGTGCTTCATTGGCTTCATTTCTGGCTCTTTCAGATTCTCTTTGTGCTTCGTTCGCTTCATTTCTAGCTCTTTCAGAAGACTGCATGGCTTCATTTGCTTCACTTCTAGCTCTTTCTGAAGACTGCTGGGCTTCGTTGGCTTCACTTTTAGCGCGCTCAGATGCATCTGTTGCCTCTTGTGCCTCTTGTTTAGCTTTTTCAGAAGCTTGTTGTGCTTCATTGGCTTCGTTTCTGGCTCTTTCGGAAGATTGCTGCGCTTCATTCGCTTCATTTCTAGCACGCTCGGATTCTCTTTGCGCTTCATTAGCCTCGTTTCTTGCCCTTTCTGAAGACTGTTGTGCTTCATTGGCTTCGTTCCTTGCTCTTTCTGAAGATTGTTGTGCTTCGTTGGCTTCGTTCCTTGCTCTTTCTGAAGATTGCTGCGCTTCATTTGCTTCATTTCTAGCACGTTCGGATTCTCTCTGAGCTTCGTTAGCTTCGTTTCTAGCTCTTTCTGAAGACTGCATGGCTTCATTCGCTTCATTTCTGGCTCTTTCAGAAGACTGCATGGCCTCATTCGCTTCGTTTCTTGCTCTTTCTGAAGATTGTTGTGCTTCGTTGGCTTCGTTTCTGGCTCTTTCAGAAGACTGTTGTGCTTCATTCGCTTCATTCTTAGCACGTTCAGACGATTGTTGGGCTTCAGTTGCTTCTGTTTGAGCCTTTGAAGTAAAGCCCATTATCTCAGTTAGTTCAGTCTGAGCTTTTTGCGATGATGTTATGATTTCTGTTAATTCGGTCTGCACGCGGGTACTTGCAGACATTATCTCGTTTAGTTCTGTTTGTGCTTTGCTGGAAAATTGTGTCGCTTCGTTCGCTTCTTGCTGTGCTTTTTGAGAAGAAGTGACAGCTACACTTTCGTAGTTCTTTATTTTAACTAAAGATGCTTCAGCTTCTTGTATTGCTGTTTGAAATCTTAAAATCAGTGCTTCAAGTTGTTGCTCAAGTAATACTGGATCTGTAGCCATATGAATAGATTTATTTAGATGTGCTTTTTTTAGATGTACTATCTGTTTTTGAACCTTGAATTTGCAGGAGAGGTGTATGTGTATCACCAGTTGACCCTGTATCTTCATCATTTACATAATACCATCCTCCAATAGCTAGGCCTAGAATGAATAGGATTAATCCAAATATCCATACGAAAGATGCTCCGCCTCCTTTTTTTACATAATGCAAATACATGGAATAATTGTCCCCAGTTTTGCCTTCACATATTTTATTAAAATAATCGGAATAATCAAATCCATCTTTATATGATGTAAGAAATTCTTCCAGGTGTTTTTCTGTTACCTGTTCTAATAATCCATCTGTACATTGTAAAATCCAATCGCCCGTTTTTATTTTAAGCTGTGCAGTAGTAATATCGCTTGGCTTTGTTTGTTGATTCAGGCTCCTTGTAATAACATTCTTTTTTGGATGGTTAACCGCTTCTTGTTCAGTTAAAATGCCTTGGTCAACCATATCCTGTACTAAAGAATGGTCTTTAGATTTATAAATGATTTTTCCATTTCTTATTTGGTAAATTCTACTGTCACCACACCAAGCTATTTGAGCTTCATTTTTTCCGAATGAAACAAGTGTTAGAGTAGTACTAGTACCATTGGCTGACGGATTTTCTTCAACAAACTTTTCAATTTCGTCTTTGAAGTTGACCAATGATTTGTGAATGAGTGTTGTAAACTTACTCTCCTTATTAGTTTTTTTACTTTGATGTAGTAATTTTTGAAAACAATTTGCAGCTACTTCAGATGCTATTTCACCATAATTACTGCCTCCAACACCATCACACACTACAAATACAGAAGTTTGCGAGGGTTGCTTAGGACAAATTGCGTCTTCAATATTTTTTCTGCCGCCTTGCTTTATGAGAGCGTGTGATAATATTTCCAATTGAATATGTTTTATTGATCAATATTTCTGACAATTCTAAATCCAATAATTTCTTTCTGTGCAGTTGAAACATCCACATTTCTAACTTTAGGATCTAAGAATAAAAGATCGTTTTCAAAATCCCCACCTCTAATTACCCTTGCTTGAATTGGCTTACCCTCAATTTGTAATTCAATGAGTTCTTCACACCACTCAAATACATTGCCGAGCATATCATATAATCCGTTTACGCCAGGCTTTTTAGTTTTTACAGGTTGCACTTTGATGCCTGAATTTTGAATATTCCAACTGATATCATTCAACTCTTGTGTGTAGTTTGGGTGTGCAGAAACACAAGCATATTCCCATTCAATTTGAGTAGGTAATCTGTAGATATGGTTAGAAATTTTATTCAGCTTTTGAATAAACTTTTGTACTTCTTTCCAAGAAACTTTATTAGCGGGTAATTTGCCTAAAGATGGATCTGTTTTTATTTCTGGAAATTTATTGTCCTGCATAATTGCAGTCCATTGCTCTCTTGTAACCTCAGAGCTAAGCATCATGATATTACCAACTTGAACATTTTGTACAGGATTTTGTGCTTCTTTCGGAATTGCTTCATTATTTGTGCCTCCAAATACAAATGGTCCTCCTTGAATTTTTACCATTTCTTCTTCAATGGTTTTTGCCATTTCTTCTACTTGATTTGATGTAGCTCCAGATACTGCAGTAGTAATTTTATCTTTGAAAATAAATCCTCCAACACCTAATACAACCAGAATTATTGCAATCAAGATCATACGAGATGATTTCTTTTTGGGTGCCGATGTTGGTGTGTTGTCTTCCTGAATAGGAGCTACAATTGGATTTTTGGCCTCAGCTAGATTTTTAGGTAGAATAATCTCTTGTGTTTCATCGCCCAGAGTTACTGGCGAAATAGGCTTTGCTTGAGAAGGTGTTGGCGAAGATTGACCAGTAGTAGCTTGTACTGGAATAATCATGGTTTCATCACTTGAAGGTGATGGGTTAGACGTAGGTTGACTAGTAACCTTCTTTGTTTGGGCCGACTTCTTTTCAGCTTTTCCTGCACCTTTTGAAGTTGGGGTAACACTTTTTTGATTAGCGTGTGGTTTGATGATTTCAATTAGCTCATCAATATTGGTGGTTCTTTTTGAAGCATCAGGAACAATACATTTTTGAAGAAGCGATTTGTAAGGTTCATCTAGGTCTTTAAGATGCTTTTCAACTCCTTCAAGATTTACAATCTTGTTGATCATTTGAGCTGCACTAGTATCATTCTCTCTTGATCCGAAAAGCAGTTCGCCTTTAAGTAAATAGTATGCTGTAACTCCAAATGCCCAAATATCTACGTTGTAACTTATTTTTTTGTCAATACCGTATCTATCTGGATTAAATTGTTCTGGAGCCATGTATTCAATCGTGCCTAGTAAAATGGATGCACTGGCTTGATTACTATCTGCATTTTTACTGATACCAAAATCGGCAATTTTCGCAATTAGGTTTTGTTGCTTATCTCTTCCAAGAAGAATATTCTGTGGTTTAATATCTCTATGAATAATTCCTTGCGAGTGAAGATATTTTAAGCCTTCTAGTATATCTAAAAACAGTTTACTCAGCTCATGTAATGAGATAGGATTTTTGCTTAGGAATACCTTCATTTGACCTTCCTGTACGTATTCCATTACACCAATTTGCATCTCTTCATCTTGTCCGTGAATATTTCTATTCACCAAGGTTTCAACCCCATAATAACGAACGATATTAGGATGTGAGAGAATGATTGCTCTTCTTATCTCATTGATGATATTATACTTGTTCGCCTGATCTTGTGGATGAAAAAATTTTAGTGCTACTGGAATTTCTAAAACTTTGTCAAATGCTTTGTAAACAGTTGCAAATCCGCCCTTGCCCAGCAAATCTGTACTGGGGTCATACACATACTTATTGAGTATCTCCATGCTTATAAAATGTTAAAATGCAGGGAACTAAAATACTCAAGTTTTAAAATAAAGGCACGGAATAAGTGAGTAGTTGCATGCCAATTATTTAATATTTATGAAAATCAATTGTTTATATATATTATTTATACTAATTTGATCTAATGTCTATAACCCTGAGTTGTAAAGACTTATTTCCATTCCATTCATTTTCTTCCATGGTAAAGGCAACATCAATTTTTTTGTGCTGCTCTATTATTGAAAATTTATCTGCCATATTAAAGCCGATCCCTGTTAGCTTTACATTGTTTTGCTCTAGTACAAATCTAATATGGTTCTCTTTCACAATTTTAGATAACCCTTTGTCCTCCACACCAATGGCAACAAAAACAGGTTTTAAATTATCAGGACCAAAAGGTTCCATTTGCTGAATAATATTATATAGCCCAAACTGAATTTGTTCAAAGCTTATTTCAGTATCAATTTGTACGGTAGGGGTTAATAGTTCATCTGGTAGCATTTTTTGAACTGCTTTTTCAAATGCATCCGCAAATTGTTGAACGTGGTTTATTTGTAAAGTCATTCCCGCAGCTGCAAAATGACCACCATATCCTATCAGCCAATCTTTACAAGCATGAATGGCTTCATAAACATTAAATCCGGGTATGCTCCTTGCGCTTCCTGCTACAATATCTCCGCTTTGGGTTAAAACAATAGTAGGTTTATAATGATGCTCTATAAGTCTACTTGCAACAATTCCAACAACACCTTTGTGCCAATGCGGCTGAAATACTACTGTACTTTTTTTACTAGGAGTTTGAGGGTCGTTTAATAATTGTTCTAATGCTTCTTGTGTGATGCTTTGATCTGCCTCTCTTCTATCTGTATTATCAGATTGTAAGAGTGCGGCTATTTCTTTAGCTTTTGTTGGATCAGTCTCTATGAAAAGTTGAATAGCTTTTCTGGCATCATCCATTCTTCCTGCTGCATTTACTCTTGGTGCAATCATAAACACAAGACTACTCACTGTCATGGGCTGTTTTACACCTGCAAGTTCAATAAGTGATTGTATGCCTAAATTAGGTTTTGTATTTACTTTTTGAATACCAAAATGACAAATAACCCTATTTTCACCCGACATAGAAACTATATCGGCAGCAATTGCAGTTGCGACTAAATCAATGTATTGTAAATAGGTTTCTTCATGTAGCTTTTTTTGATTTGTTATTGCATGTATTAATTTGAATACAACGCCACACCCACATAATTCTTTAAAAGGGTAAGGACAATCTGTTTGTTTTGGATTAAGAATTGCAATAGCAGGCGGGATAACTTCATCTGGCAAGTGATGATCACAAACTATAAAGTCTATTCCTGCATGTTTTGCATATTGTATTAAGTCATTGCTTTTTATGCCGCAATCAACAGAAATAATTAGGTTTATTTTTTGTTCAATAGCCCAGTCAATTCCTTTTTTTGAAATTCCATATCCTTCTTTAAATCTATTTGGCACATAATAATCTACTTGAGCCTGTAAGTTTTTTAAAAAAGAAAATAGTGTAGCTACTGAAGTTGTTCCATCAACGTCATAGTCGCCAAATATGAGAATCTTCTCATGATTCAATAATGCTTTCTCAATTCTGTCAACTGCAAGTTGCATATCCTTCATCAACCATGGATCATGCAAGTCTCCTAGAGATGGTCTAAAAAATTTTTTAGAATTTTCATAATTTTCATAACCTCTTTGCACCAACAATTCGCATACAATTTTTGAAATGCCAAGAGCTTTTTGCAGTTGTTGTACCTTTTCTGGATTTGCTTTTTGAATGATCCAATTCTTTTTCATTTAATACTTTCTATCTGTCGTATAACGAACCAGTTCTTCCAATGCTTCTCTTGGCTCACCTGATTCAAATTGATGTAATAAAGATAGGGCTTCATCCCTAAATGATTCCATTTTAGTTTGGGCATAGCGTATACCGCCTAAATCTTTTACAGCTTCAACAACATATTTTACTTGTTTAGGTTGATTAGATGCTGTTTTGATAATTTGAATCATTTTTTTTCTAGTTCCAATTTCTGCATGTTGCAATGCATAAATAAGGGGAAGAGTGAGTTTTTTCTCTTTGATATCATTACCTGTGGGTTTTCCAACATCTGCATCTCCATAATCAAATAAGTCGTCTTTAATTTGAAATGCCATACCAACCTTTTCCCCAAATAACTTCATTTTTGAAACATCATCAGGATTTGTAAATGTAGTAGATGCACCAGCTCCACAAGAAGAGGAAAGAAGGGAAGCTGTTTTCCCTAAAATGATTTCATAATATATGTTTTCATCCAGGTTAAGATTACGCGATTTTTCCATTTGAAGTAGTTCGCCTTCACTCATCAATTTGACAGCCTCCGATAATATTTTCAATACCTCAAAATCATTGTTTTCTAAAGAAAGCAAAAGACCCTTAGAGAGAAGGTAATCACCCACCAGTACGGCAACTTTATTCTTCCAAAGTGCATTAATACTAAAGAATCCTCTTCTTTCATAAGCTTCATCAACAACATCGTCATGAACCAATGTAGCTGTATGTAATAACTCAACTAAGGAGGCTGCTCTATAAGTTTTTTCATTAATTGCCCCTCCTAAGCGTGCGCTCAATAATACAAACATCGGTCTTAGCTGCTTGCCTTTTCTACGAACTATATAATGCATAATTCTATCTAACAAAGGCACGCGACTCTTCACAGATGCTCTGAAACTTCGTTCAAATATCTCTAACTCCTTGCTTATTAGTTCTTTAGCTTTCTCCATAGTGCTTATTCTGCTGCAAGATATGTTCTTAAATACAATATTTTTATGAAATGCAGCGTTATCATACACTTTATGGTCTTGAAGGGGGGAAAAGTGCAGATTTCATTAAATATTAACGAAATTTGCGCATTAGAATTGGAAATTGAATGATTTTTCAGATAAATTTGCATCACATTAATATTGGACTAATAACTAAAACTATGACAAGCAACAAAATCGCGTTTCTATTGCTAGCTTTCGCGTTGATCTCAACCGCTAGCATCGCACAAAACGATTGGGGTTGGAATTGGCAGGATAGCTCTAAAGTGGCTCCTAAGCACATGCCTCAGTACAATGAATTCTTGAACAATCAGTTCCCTTATCCTCCAAAGCCAAGAAACCAGTGGGAACTTGGTGTTGCATTGGGTGCAGGCTACACAACTGGTGATGTTAAAGCTAAGTTAGGCTTTTACGGAGGAGTTTCTTTGAGAAAAGCGATTGATCACAACTGGTCAGCTCGTATAAACATCATTGGTGGATTCTCAAGTGGTCAGGACGATGTAAAAGATATGTTGTTCCAAATTGATAACCAGCCTCCTTTCAACAATGAAAGAAATCAGGTTCGCAATTACAGAAACAATTATGCTGGTGGTATTGTAGACGCAATTTATTCTATTAATGTTGCTAGTCACTACAGAGGTAATCCAAAGACCAATCTTTATGTTTTCGGCGGTGTAGGTGCTATTGCTTATAATACTGACATGAAGTATACCAATAACAACGGTTCTGGTCAACTGGTAGGTGATTGGAGAAATAGTTCAAGATTTGATACTGATGGATCACTTTTCTTAATCGGTTCTTCATCACAAGTTCGTCCAGCTGCATCCTTCGGCGCTGGTTTCGCAGTGAAAGTAAGCAGCCGTTTCAACATTGCTCTTGAGCAGCGTTGGACAACTTTATTCAGCGACAGACTTGATGGCTGGAAAGGTGCTAGAAACAATGATGTATTTGGTGGAACTGCATTTCGTTTGAACTTCAATCTGTAAAACCATCAACATTCACTTTTAAAATTATTTGAATATGTTTAAGAAAATCGTTTTATCCTTGATCCTCGTGTTGGGTGCTTTCAGCCTCACCACTATGGCTCAAAAAAGTAAAGCTAAAAGAGTTGAGCCTCTTTATTGGATTAACCCTAATAACTTCATATACAGTGAGTTAAATAATCCAAAACACATGAAATTGCCAAAAATTACTTTGGCTGATTCTGATGGCGATGGTGTAACTGATCAGTTTGATCTTGAGCCAAATACCCCAGCTGGTGCGCCAGTTGATACACACGGTGTTGCGAAAGATACCGATGGTGATGGTGTTCCTGACTATAAAGACAAGGAATTATTGACTCCACAAAAGTGTTTCCCTGTGAACAGTGATGGTATTGGTAACTGCCCAGAACCTTCATGCTGCACAGAAATTAAAGAAATGTTAGGTGGTGGTAACGCTGCTAACTGGAAAGACCGTAAAAAAGCTGAATGTACAATTGCTGCTTTACCAAGCATCCAATTCAAAAACAATGCTGTTCTTTCTGCAAATGCAATCACTGCATTGAACGCAGTTGCTGCTCAATTAAATGCTAATCCTGATTGTAAAGTGCGCGTAATTGGTTACGGTGCATCTAGCAAACTTGCGCAGCAGAATAGTTGGGAAAGAGTTAACGCTGTTATCAAGTACTTAGTTGAAAGACAAGGTATTGCTGAGAGCCGTTTCATCTTCACCTATGGACAGAATGGTGATGCGAATGTGGTTGATCTTCAAGGTACTACAGATGAAGGACCAAACACAGTTCCTGCTCCACATCCAAACTTGCGTAAAAAAGGATAGTTTTTATCCAAATTCTATAAATAAAGGGATCCTTAGGATCCCTTTATTGCATTAGTATATACCTGAATTTAATTCCCAATTATCAGATTTGAATTTTAACGACTCAAAGTCTAGAAAAAGAATTAATTTTGCGCACTTTATGGTAAGGTTTCTAATTATCTCTCTGGCTTCTATTCTCTTGATCTCTTGCAACAACAAGTTTAATAAAGTGTTGAAGAGCAAGGACTTCGACTATAAGTATAATATGGCCGAACAGTACTACAAGGAAAAAAAATACGACAAGGCACAGATATTGTTTGAAGAGCTTTTTCCGTATGTTAAAGGATCTGCTAGGTATGAAGACATGTACTATAAGTTTGCCTATTCATACTATTATGAAAAGGAGTATCCAAATGCAGAGAACTTATTCAAAACATTTGTAGAGCAGTTTCCTAACAGTGCTAAAGCGGAGGAGTGTGACTATATGCGCGCTTATTGTTTTTACAAACAATCTCCTAAAGTTGAATTAGATCAAACGAATACACAAAGAGCAGCTGCACTGATGCAGGCTTTTATAAACACTCACCCAACCTCCACAAGAGTTAAAGAGGCCTATCAAATTATTGAATCTTGCAGAGAAAAACTTGAATTAAAAGAATTTAGAGGGGCAGAATTGTATTACAATTTGGGCTTCTTTAAAGCAGCTGCTATTGCTTTTACTAGTATTTACGAGAACTACCCCGACTCAAAAAAAGCAGATGAGTATAAATTACTCGCAATAAGATCTTATTTTCGATATGCACAAATGAGCTATGAAGAAAAACAAGCTGAAAGATTTGAGAAAGTACTGAATGAATGTGATGAATTTTCAGACCGATTTTCAGATAGTAAATTCCTGGATGAAGTGAATAAAATAAAAGCAAATTCAAATCAATTTTTCAAAAAAGATAAAAAATGAGCAAACTAAGACGCCAAATTAACCCTAATACCACCAATGTGGTAGAAACGCGTAACCTTGCAAGCTTAAAAGCTGTAACTGGTAATTTATATGAGTCAATCTCTATAATTGGTAGAAGAGCCAATCAAATAAATGTGACATTAAAAGAAGAGCTTCATAATAAATTAGAAGAGTTTGCTACAAGTACCGATAATTTGGAAGAGGTGCATGAGAATAAAGAGCAAATTGAGATTTCTAAGGCTTATGAGCGTATGCCAAATCCAGCTATCTTGGCTACACAAGAGTTCATTGATAGTAAAATTTACTATCGTAAAAACGATACAGATTTATTCAGATAGGCGGGTTATAAACATATATTTATGAAACGACAGTGTAAACACTGTCGTTTTTTGTTTTACTTTGAATTAAACTTTTCGGTTTGCAAGGCAAAAAAATTTTAATTGGAATTACAGGTAGTATTGCTGCTTACAAGATAATTTTATTAGTAAGACTACTAACCAAAGAGGGCGCAGAAGTTAAAATTGTAATGACAAAGTCTGCTACTCAATTTGTTTCTCCGTTGGTTTTGTCTACACTATCTGGCAATCCTGTATTAACAGATCTGTCCTCTGAAAATGAGTGGGCTAACCATGTTATGTTAGGCCGCTGGGCAGATTATATGATGATTGCCCCTCTTAGCTGTAATACCCTCTCAAAAATGGCATATGGTGTTTGTGATAATCTCCTTTTAGCTGTGTATTTGTCGGCTACTTGTAGGGTTGGAGTAGCTCCTGCAATGGATGAGGATATGTGGCTTCATCCAACAACAAAACAAAATATTGAACAACTCAAAAGTCAACATGTAGATGTTATTCCTGTTGGTTTTGGCGGATTAGCTAGTGGTTTAACCGGTGAGGGACGAATGGCTGAGCCTGAACAATTATTTTCTTTTTTAGAGAAGCAGCTTATGGGTTCACCTATTCATAAAAATAAAAAAGTTGTAATTACTGCAGGACCAACTTATGAGCATATTGATCCAGTTCGTTTTATTGGTAATCATAGTAGCGGAAAAATGGGTATTGCATTAGCAGAAGCATTTTGTATGGCTGGAGCCGAAGTGCATTTAGTTTTAGGTCCATCGCATCTCAAACCAAAATATACAGATATACAAGTATATCATGTTACAACTGCTATACAGATGTATGAAAAGGTCATGGAGCATGCAAAAAGTGCACATATTTTTGTTATGAGTGCTGCTGTAGCAGACTATAAGCCAAAGAGCGTTCTTCAACAAAAACATAAAAAGAAAAATGGTGAATTACATATTGAACTAGATTTAAATCCAGATATATTGTTTGTTATAGGACAACAAAAAACCAATGATCAGTATTTAGTTGGATTTGCATTGGAAACGGAAAATGCAAAAGAAAATGCATTAGAAAAATTATCTAGCAAAAACGCCGATTGCATAATTCTAAACTCACTCGAAGATCCCGAAGTTGGATTTGGTAAGGATACCAATAAGATTTGTATTCTTTCAAAGAATGGACAAACAGTAGATTTTCCTGCAAAGTCAAAATCGCTATTAGCTAATGACATTGTATCATTTATTTCAAAAGAAGTAAATCATGAAGTGGCTTAAAGTATTTTGTTTCATTCTTATTGTAATAATGGGTAATTGCACTTATCTGTTTGCTCAAGAAGTACAAGCTCGAGTAACAGTTTTATCTCAAAGAGTAAGCACTACTGTTGATAGGAAAGTCTTCCAAACACTACAATCGCAGTTAAATACTTTTTTAAATAATCGCAAGTGGACAAATGATAAGTTTAGCAACCAAGAGCGAATAGAGTGTAGTTTCATTATTAATATTGAATCGATGAATGAGCCCAACGTATTCAAATCAAGTCTTACCATTCAAGCGGCTCGTCCAGTTTTTAATACTAGTTACAAAGCTCCACTCATAAATTTTCAAGATCCAGACCTGCTTTTTAAGTATCAAGAATTTCAACCCATAGAATTTAATGACAATCGGGTGCAAGGTTCAGATCCATTGGCGGCAAACTTAACTGCAACATTGGCTTATTGGGTATACATTATTCTGGGGATGGACTATAACTCATTCTCTCCAAAAGGAGGTGAAACATACTTTCAAAAGGCACTAAATATAGTAAACAATGCACCAGAAGCCAGAGGCATAAGTGGCTGGCGCGTTTTTGATGGATTAAGAAACCGATATTTTCTTGCAGAGAATTTAACGAATACTCGCTTTAATATTGTGCATGATATCATTTACAGTTATTACAGATCTGGTTTAGATCAAATGTATGAATCAGAAGATCAGGCTAGGAAAAATACATTGCAAGCATTGAACCAATTGTTTGCTTTTAATAAAGAAAATCCAAACACTATGTTTGTTCAGTTCTTCATGCAAGGAAAGTTTCAAGAATTGAGTGGCATGTTTAAGAAAGCAGCCCCACCAGAGAAATCAAAAGCTATTGAGTTATTAACAGCATTGGATATTGTACAAGCTGAAGCTTACAAATTAGCATTAAAATGAGGTATTTATTCATAGGTATATATCTACTCTTGGTATCATCTTGTACTAACTCCAATAACGAGGATACTTTAGGTATTGATGATATGAAGAAAATTATGTGGGACCTAAGTGTGAGCGACGAATTACGTATGTATAGGCTCCAAATGGACACTATCCCAATTGAAAAAGATACTTCTTACAAAAAGCAATATGCAGCCATCTTTTTTCATCATAATATTACAGTAGATCGCTTCTATAAATCATTGGCATTTTATAAGAAAGACCCACTTTTGTTCAGGCAACTTATAGACTCTGTTTCTGCTTATGGAAATAGAATAAAAAATGAATCAGCGAAAATTTCGCAATAGTACCTACATTTGCACAACTTATATTTTTATGAATAAAGTTTATTCTTCCGCAAAAGAAGCTATACACGACATACCCAATGGGGCAACGCTTATGCTAGGGGGGTTTGGATTGAATGGCATTCCAGAAAATTGTATTCAGGCACTTGTTGAAAAAGGTGTACATGAGCTCACCTGTATTTCGAATAATGCAGGTGTAGACGATTTTGGACTTGGTCTATTATTAAAGACTAAACAGATAAAGAAAATGATGAGTAGCTATGTGGGTGAAAATGCTGAGTTTGAAAGACAATTACTCAGCGGAGAGTTAGAAGTAGATTTAATTCCTCAAGGAACTTTAGCTACTCGCATTCAAATGGCAGGCATGGGAATACCCGCATTTTATACCCCTGCTGGAATTGGAACGGAAGTGGCCGAAGGAAAGGAAGTGCGCATTTTTGATGGCAAAGAATATTTAATGGAATATGCTTTACATGCCGATTTTGCCATTGTAAAAGCTTGGAAAGGAGATAAACTCGGAAACCTTGTTTTTAGAAAAACTACTCGCAACTTTTCTACTTCAATGGCAAAAGCTGGTACCATTACTATTGCAGAAGTAGAAGAACTAGTTGAACCTGGTGAATTGGATGCGGATCAAATTCATGTTGCTGGTGTATATGTTCATCGTATATTCCAAGGATCAGGATATGAAAAGAGAATTGAAAGAAGAACAACTTCAAAATAAGTTATATGGCACTTGATAAATTTGGAATTGCAAAGCGCATCGCTAAAGAATTGAAAGATGGCATGTATGTGAATTTAGGCATTGGAATACCAACTTTGGTTTCAAATTATATTCCAAATGGAATGACTGTTATTTTCCAAAGTGAAAATGGTATTTTGGGAATGGGTCCATATCCATCAGAAGAAGAGGTAGATGCCGATTTAATTAACGCAGGAAAGGAAACAGTTACAATTATTTCTGGGGGTGTTTTTTTTGATAGCGCTGAAAGCTTTGGTATGATTAGAGCTGGAAAAATTGACTTAACGGTTCTAGGAGCCATGGAAGTAAGTGAACAAGGTGATATTGCAAATTGGAAAATTCCTGGCAAAATGGTGAAGGGAATGGGTGGGGCAATGGACTTGGTAGCCAGCGCTAAAAATATTATTGTTGCTATGATGCATACCAATCCAAAAGGGGAAAGCAAGTTGCTATCACAATGCACTTTGCCTTTAACCGGAAAAAGATGCGTAAAAAAAATTGTTACGGAACTAGCTGTTCTTGATGTTACTGAAAATGGATTTTTGCTGTTAGAAAGAGCGCCTGGCGTTTCAGTAGAAGAAATACAGCAAAAAACAGCCGGTAAAATAATTATTCCTGCGGAAGTTCCTGAAATGGTAATTGATTAATCGGGCGGATATAGAATTTCACACCACAATTAAAAAATATTTTATGGCAATAGCAATTGGTCAACAAGCTCCTTCTTTTTCTTTATTTGACACAGATAAGAACAAGGTTCAATTATCTGATTTTGCAGGAAAAAAAGTGGTTGTACTCTTCTTTCCTTTGGCTTTCACAGGTGTATGTACAACTGAATTATGCAATGTTAGAGACAATATTGCGCTCTACAACCAAACAAATGCAGTTGTTTTGGGTGTTTCAGTAGACAGCTTGTTTACTTTGGATAAATTCAAAAAAGAGCAGAACCTTAACTTCCCTCTATTAAGTGACTTTAATAAGGATGCAGCTAAAGCGTATGAAGTATTATATGAGGTTTTCCCAGCATTTGAAATGCAAGGTGTGAGCAAGCGTGCTGCTTTTGTAATTGATAGCAAGGGTACTATTCAGTACGCCGAAGTTTGTCCAACTCCTGGTGATCTTCCAAACTTTGAAGCTATTCAAACAACTTTAAGCCAGATTTCTTAATAGAAGTTTGCCCATAAATGAACAAAAAGCCCCCTATGTAAGGGGGCTTTTCTATTTGTGATTATGTTGTACCTTTATGAAACGATGATGAGAATTGGACTTTTATTTTATATAGGGCTGGCTTCTGTAGCACTGTCTTTTTTACCTTTCGATTGGGAGGGTAAAAGTCAGGCGCATCCATCTATTGTAAAAGTTCAAAAAATGTATCCTAACCCGGCCAATGCCTATATTATTTTTGAGGTTGACCCATCGATAGTAAACACACACACACTTTTTATTTGCAGTTTTATGGGAAAGAAAACCCATGATATGTTAATTCAACAAAATAAGATTACGGTTGATTTACAGCAGCAACAACGTGGGTTATATATTTATCAAATTCGTGATAAATACAATCGTATAGTTGAGTCAGGCAAGTTCAACGTAATTAAATAAAGCTATTCGCTTTTTATTCTACCCAATCAGCAATAAATATATTCGTATCTCTTGTTCCGCCGTTGTTTCTATTGCTACTAAAAACAATCTTCTTCCCATCATAGCTAAACATGGGAAAGGCATCAAATCCTTTATCACGACTTACTTTCTGCAGATTAGTTCCATTTCCATCTATGGTATACATATTAAATGGAAAACCTCTTTTGTATTCATGGTTACTTGCAAAAATGATGCGTTTGCTATCTGGCATGAATGTAGGTGCCCAGTTGGCTTGACCAAAATAACTGATTTGTCGAGGGTTGCTCCCATCTGCTTCTGCAACCCATATTTCCATATTAGTTGGTGCAACTAAGTTTTCTTTTAAAAGAGAAGTATACTCGTCTATCTCTTCTTTTGATTTGGGTCTACTGGCTCTCCAAATAATTTTGGTTCCATCGGGACTAAACCATGCGCCACCATCATATCCTAATGTATGTGTTATTCTTTTGGTTGCTTTAGTTGCTAGGTTCATAATATACAATTCTAAATCGCCATCCCTCATTGAAGTAAAAACCATCGTTTTACCATCAGGTGAAAGTGTAGGTTCTGCATCATATCCTGGAGTATTAGTTAATTGTTCAACAATGACTCCATTGGTATCTGCTTTGAAAATATCATATGAACTATACAATGGCCAAATGTATTTATTACCATATTTAGCTCTGTCAGGAACTGGTGGACATTCATCGCCTCCTAAATGAGTGGAAGAATAGATAATATGACCGCCATCTTTCGTAAAGAATCCGCAGGTTGTTCTTCCTTTTCCAGAGCTTACTAATTTCGGAATAAAGGGTTCATTGGGAGATGTGGGTACTTTTCCAATAAACATTTGATCGCACATAATGCCTTCCTTCGGATTTGTTTTTTGAAAGATCAAATACTTGCCATCGTAACTCCAATAAGCTTCTGCGTTGTCTCCTCCAAAAGTTAGCTGTCTTATATTTTTGAAATGTTTCTCATTGGCGTATTGAATTGAATCTTGTTGTGCAAAGCAAGTTGTTGCTACTAAAGTCAATAATGTAAAAAGGGTTATTCTCATGTTGTGAACTTTGAAGCTAAAATACACAATTCAATTTGTTTGAAGTGTCACGACTAAGTCAGGAATTCAGGTACTTATAAAAGCTTTATGGTAAACAGCAAATGATTGTTAGTTTTGCAGTTCAAATACGTATATGGCAATAGTAGCCCCTTCATTTTTAAGTGCAAATTTTCTTCAGTTGCAAGAAGAATGCGATAAGATTAATACTAGTGAAGCTGAATGGTACCATTTAGATGTTATGGACGGGTCTTTTGTGCCTAATATTAGCTTTGGAATTCCAGTTATAGCTGCACTCAGAAAGGCTACAAAAAAAGTGCTCGATGTGCATTTAATGATTGTAGAGCCTGAAAAGTATATCGCTGCTTTTGCTGATGCAGGTGCTAATGTATTAACTGTTCATTTAGAAGCGTCTGTTCATCTACATAGAACTATTCAGCAAATCAAACAACATGGAATGAAAGCGGGAGTTGCACTTAATCCTCATACTCCCGTTAGTTTGTTGCAAGATGTTATAACTGATTTAGATTTGGTTTGTTTGATGAGTGTGAATCCGGGTTTTGGGGGACAAAAATTTATTGAAAGAACCTATCAGAAAGTACGTGACTTGAAAGCAATGATTGTTAATTCAGGTAGCAATTGTTTAATTGAGATTGATGGTGGTGTTACGCTCGATAACGCAAAAAAGCTAACTGATGCAGGGGCTGATGTTTTGGTTGCCGGTAATACAGTCTTTGCTTCGCCTGATCCGCTTGAAACCATCCGATTGTTAAGATTGGCTTAATGCTACATTCATTCCCGAAATTCTATCCACACATGTGTATAATACTGTGTGCTTATTTTGCTTCAATTTGATTTAATTTGAAATAGGAAGTTTATTAATTCATTGACTGAAAAATTATTTCCATTGACAGAAACCATCATTAACCTCGAAAACGTTAATCCCCTTGAATTCTTTGGGGTGAATAACGGAAAGTTAGATTTACTTAAAAAGAAATTTCCACTTCTAAAAATTTTATCAAGAGGCACACAAATTAAGCTTAGTGGTGCGCCAGAGCAAATTGAAAATGCTAAAGAAAAAATTGATCTCATCATTCAGTATCTAGAAAGAAATGGTCATTTAAGTGAACATTACTTTGAGCAAATTCTTGGTGGGGATGATGCAGAAACCATTGACAATTTCGTAGATCGCAATCCAAATGATATTTTGGTTTTTGGTCCGAATGGTAAAACAGTTCGAGCAAGAACACAGAACCAAAAGAAAATGGTTGCTGCGGCCGATAAAAATGATATTGTTTTTGCAATTGGCCCCGCTGGTACTGGTAAAACCTATACTGCCGTTGCATTAGCAGTGCGTGCTTTGAAAAATAAAATGGTAAAGAAAATTATCCTTACTCGACCCGCAGTAGAAGCAGGAGAAAGTTTAGGATTTTTGCCTGGCGATTTAAAGGAAAAAATTGATCCATATTTACGTCCATTGTACGATGCATTAGACGATATGATTCCTGCTGATAAGTTAGGCTATTACATGAGTACTAGAACCATTGAAATAGCCCCATTAGCCTACATGCGAGGAAGAACATTAGATAACGCTTTTATCATTTTAGATGAAGCGCAAAATACAAATGATTTACAATTGAAAATGTTTCTAACCCGTATTGGCGCAAATGCAAAAGCCATGATTACAGGTGATCCTACTCAAATAGATTTACCAAGAAACCAACGAAGTGGATTAGAGCGGGCAACTAGAATTTTAAAAAATATTGATGGCATAGCTCATATTGAATTATCAGAAGAAGATGTGGTTCGTCACCGATTGGTGAAAGCTATTATAAAGGCGTATGATCGGGAGAAAGAAAAAGAAGAAAATCAGCATTAATCTGTTTAAGGCCTCGCTAAGCGAGGCTTTTTCTTTACTTTTTATCATAAAATGCACGACCTTTCGTTAATAATAAAAAATCTACACTATGAAGGCGTTGTTTGTAACAACTGTTCTCTTGATATCAGGAACTTTTTCTTATGCTCAAAATGCTACTACCCAAAAAGGAAAACCTAACCCATTTGCAGATGGTTCTGGAACTGTTAGTCAGGTGAATCCTAAAGCTCTGAATGTATTTCCAGTTGATAATAATGTGGGTATAGGTATTCTTAAGCCCACAGCACCTTTGGAAATAAAAGCTGGTGCAGGTAATACAAGGGGAAAAAATGTTTTGCTTAAGTTGAGCAATGAGTATGCAGCATCTGGACAAAATGAACCAAGCATCATGTTTTCTAATGGCGATTATACCAATCCAAGAAATGTTAGCTATTGGACAATTGGGGCAAGGGTGTCTGGGGATAATGTAATAAAATCACCACAAACATTTAAAATCAGCTATAAAGGGCCTAATGATCCTGCTGAAAAAGAATTTTTCTCAGTAGATTCTTATCAGGGTAGGGTTAGAATTGGAAATGTTCCAACCGATTTTGATGGGTACAAGCTATATGTTGAAGAGGGTATTTTAACAGAGAAGGTAAAAGTTGCAATAAAAGGAAGCAAAGATTGGTTCGACCATGTATTTGAACCTGATTATAAGTTGATGCCTCTTCCAGAACTTGAAAAGTTCATTCAAAAAAACAAACACCTGCCTGGAATTCCAACAGCAACAGAAGTAGTAAAAGATGGTCTTGATTTAGGTAAGATGAATGCATTGTTGCTTCAAAAAGTAGAAGAACTAACACTACATGTTATTGAACTCAAAAAAGAATTAGAAGAAACAAAGAAGCAATTAAAAAAGCAGTAACTCAGTTACTGCTTTAAAATTTCGTGTCCCAGTTTATCCCTTTTGGTGGTTAAGTAATTGTGGTTATGTTCATTGGGTTGAATTTCAAGGGGAACAACATCTACAATTTCTAGGCCATATCCTTTCAATCCTGCTCTCTTTCTAGGATTATTACTCATGAGCTTCAACTTTGAAACACCCAATAAGCGAAGTATTTGTGCGCCAACGCCATAATCACGAGCATCCATTGCAAATCCAAGTTTTAAATTCGCTTCAACTGTATCGTACCCTTCTTCTTGTAATTTATACGCTTTTAATTTATTTACTAAACCAATTCCTCTACCTTCTTGATTCATGTAAAGAATAACACCCTTTCCTTCTTTCTCTACTTTCTGCATGGCACAATGAAGTTGATCGCCACAATCGCATCGAAAGCTTCCTAATATATCACCTGTGAAACAGCTACTATGTACCCTAGTAAGCACTGGTTCATCCTTTTCCCAGCTGCCTTTGATTAAAGCTAAGTGTTCAGCACCCGATAATTTTTCTTTGAAGGCGGCAAGAATGAAATCGCCATGCTGAGTTGGCATTTGAACGCGAACAATTTCTTCAACCAATGAGTCGGTACTCAACCTGTATTCAATAAGGTCCTTAATAGAGATAATTTTGAAATTAAACTTCTTGGCAATTTCCAATAATTGAGGCAGTCTTGCCATAGTGCCATCTTCATTCATGACTTCTACTAAAACCCCAGCTGGTTCAAAACCCGCTAGTCTTGCCAAGTCTACAGTTGCTTCTGTATGGCCGGTTCTTCTTAATACACCACCATCAATAGCTTTAAGCGGGAAAATATGTCCAGGTCTTCCTAAATCCGATGGCTTTGTGGAAGGATCAATTAAAGCTTGAATGGTTTTTGATCTATCGTGGGCAGATATACCAGTAGTGGTGCCTTGTCCAATCAAGTCAACAGAAACTGTGAAAGCAGTTTCATGCAAAGATGTATTAGAGCCAACCATTGGAGAAAGCTCAAGTTCGTGGCATCTTTCTTCAGTGAGAGCAATGCATATGAGTCCTCTCCCTTCCTTACTCATGAAATTGATAGCCTCGGGGGTAGCAAATCTGGCCGCCATGATAAAGTCGCCTTCATTCTCCCTATCTTCATCATCAACTACAATAATCATCTTACCTTGACGGATGTCCTCAATCGCTTCCTCAATTCTATTCAGCATAAAAAAAATTGTTTGCAAAATTACACCTAATGATTGGTTTTGTTTTGTTTGCCTTTGAATCTCTCCAAAATGGTCGAAATCTGCTAAAAAATGGGGTTGTGGGGAAAAAAGGTGGAAACTATAGATGTGTAATATGTACACGTTTAAGTTTATTTAAATTGCTGATTTTCAGGTGTATTCATATTTAAGAAACAGTAAAAAAATGAGAATGTAACGAGTTGGTAATATTTTCTTAACATTTCGTTGGGTTTTCAGCCTGCTTTCTTCGTTTCTTTGCAGCGTTAAAAAACTAACATTATGCTTAGAAAGAATTTGTTCTATTTGTTCCTGGCAATTATTCTCCCGCTCGGGATGATGGCCCAGGTAACGAATAGTAGCATGAACGGAACAGTAAAAACGTCGGACAATACTCCATTGATTGGCGTAACCGTTACTGCTACTCACACGCCAAGCGGCACAAAGTATGTAACCAGTACTAAGTCGGGAGGTGTTTTCAACCTACCTAACCTTCGTATTGGAGGTCCTTACACTGTTAAATTTGACTATGTAGGACTACAATCTCAGGAAATCACCGATATCTATTTGGTATTAGGTGAACCATTTAAGGTAGACATTAACATGCAAGCTGGAGAATCAAAACTAGCCGATGTTACTGTTACTGGTACAAAGCGTAAATTAAGTGTTGACAAAACAGGTGCTTCTACCAACGTTGGTCAGCGTCAGTTACAAACCTTACCAACCATTTCTCGTAGTATCACTGATTTTACCCGTTTAACGCCACAAGCTAATGGTAACAGTTTTGCCGGTAGAGATGGTCGTTATAACAACGTACAAGTAAATGGTGCTAACCTTAACAACAACTTTGGTCTTTCTACAGATCCATTGCCTGGTGGTGGTAACCAACCTATATCAATTGATGCGATTGAAGAAATTTCTATCAACATTGCACCATTCGACGTAAGACAAGCAAACTTTACTGGTGCTGGTATCAACGCTGTAACAAAGAGTGGTTCTAACACTTTCAAAGGAAGTGTGTACGGATTATACCGCGATCAAACTTACAATGGTAGAAATGTAGGTGATTTTAAATTACCTGATCCAGTTCTATCTAAGAACCAAATTTTTGGTTTCACAGTAGGTGGTCCAATTATTAAAGACAAATTATTCTTCTTTGCAGGTTACGAACAAGAAACACGTGAGTTTCCTGGTATTACTTGGAGCCCAACAGGTGGTTCTGGAATTGGCAACCGTTCTAACACACATATCGATTCATTGCGTAAGTTTAGCAACCATTTGCGTACTGCTTATGGATATGAAACTGGTGCATTTGATAACTTCCCTAATTTCACTGCAGAGAATACAAAAATCATTGCTCGTGTTGACTGGAACATCGCTAGTAACCATAAGTTAAGCGTAAACTTCAACCAGTTAACTAGTGAAAACGATGCGCAATTAAATAATACAAGTATTCCAAACGTAGCTGCTTTCCCAGTTCGTAACGGTGCTGGAACAGTAAACGTATCGGCTGCTCCAAATGCTCGTTTTGGCATCAATTCTATGTCATTTAGAAATTCTAACTATCGTTTTAAGGATGTAGTTAGAAATGTAACAGCTGAATTAAGCAGCAATTTCAAGGGTAAGTTTTCTAACCAATTGTTGCTTACTTTAACTAATATTCAATCAACTCGTGTTGCTCCTGGTGGAATTTTCCCAAGTATTGAAATTTTCAACAATAACGGTCAGAACTACATGTTTGCTGGTACAGATCCATTCACTCGTAATAACGATGTGAAGAATGATGTATTCTCTGTAACCAACAACTTGACTTACTACGCTGGTAAGCACACTATCACAGGTGGTGTTTCTTTTGAAAACCAGTATGTAGGTAACATGTTCATGCCTGGTTCTGCTAGCTATTATGCATTTAACTCTTTGGATGACTTTATTAATAACCGTCCTCCTGCTTTTTTCAGCTATTTGTACTCATTGGTTCCAGGAAGAGAAGCCATTTATGCTGCTGAATTAAAAGTGAACCAACTGGGTTTATATATTCAGGATGAATTCAACGTAAATAGTAAGTTGAAGCTTACTTATGGTGTTCGTGTTGATCGTGTTGGTTTCCCTGAAAATCCAATTACTAACCCTGCTATTGATGCATTGCAGTTTGCAAACGCAAGTGGTGTTGTTGGTAATCACTATAAAACTGGTGAATGGCCAAAGAGCCCATTATACTGGTCACCACGTGTAGGTTTCCGTTGGGATGTGAAAGGTGATAAGAGCCTAATTGTACGTGGTGGTACAGGTATCTTTACTGGACGTATTCCATTTGTATTCTTAACGAATATTCCTCAAAACGGACAAATGGTACAGCGTGGAGAAGGTATTAATAACCCTGCTCAATTGGCTAACTTCCTATTCAATCCAAACCCAGATTTCTACAGAAACCGTTTTACTGCTGCTCCAGGTACAGCTGTATCTAACAACGCTAACTTGGTATTTGTAGATAATAACTTCAAATTCCCTCAGGTTTGGAGAACAAACTTTGCCTTCGATAAGAATTTCAACGATGGATGGACATTGACATTAGAAGGTATGTACACAAAGGATTTAAATGCAGTTCGTATGCGTAATGCAAACGAAAGACCAACTAATGCTAATATTGGCGGTCGTGCTGGTTTCTCATTAAACGGAAACAGCCCCGCAGCTGTTGCTGGTAGAAGAATAAACACTGGTGTTAACTCTGCTGTGGTGTTAGAAAATGTAAATATTGGTGAGAGCATGAACTTTACTGCTCAAATTTCTAAAGCATTTAAGAGTGGTTTCTACGGTTCATTAGCTTACACATTTACTGCGGGTTGGGATGTAACTGCTAACCCTGGTTCTCAAGCTATTTCAGTATTTAATGGTAACCGTGTAGTAGGTTCATTGAATGGTAATGAAGTATATAATTCTCAGTTTGTTCAACCACATAGAGTAATTGGTACTTTCTCTTACCGTTTCGAGTGGGCTAAGCATTTTGCTACAACATTCTCATTGTTCTACGAAGGTGGTCCTCAGGGTAACCCAATCAGCTATGCGTATAATGGTGACCACAACAACGATGGTTTCTCATCTGACTTGTTGTTTATTCCAAGAAACGCTGCTACAGATATGACATTCACTCAGTTCACTTTCAACGGTGTTACATTTACTCCTGCTCAACAAGCCGCTGCATTCAATCAGTTTATTGATAACAGCCCTTACTTGAGAAACAGAAGAGGTCAGTTTGCTGAGCGTAACGCAACATTTGCACAATGGTTCAATCGTGTTGATGCTCGTATTGTACAGGATATCTTCTCTAACTTTGGAGGTAAGCGTAAGCACACTTTACAGTTCACTGCTGATATCTTGAACTTTGCAAACATGTTGAACAGAAACTGGGGTATCCGTCATATTCCAACACTGGTTAACCCAGTACAGGTTAGTATGAATGGAACAACTGCTACTTATCAGTTCAGAAACTTTACAGGAACTGGTGCTAACACGCAGTTGAACACCCAGCCGTTCCAAAGAAACAATTCATTTACTTCAACTTGGGGTATGCAATTGGGTCTTCGTTACATCTTTTAGTAGATAATTTCTGCTTAAAATACCTGTCGAGCCTCGTTTTTCAACGGGGCTCGACTCATTTTAGCCCTTTTTGGGTCTATTTTTTAGTAAAATGGGGAAAAAACGTTGTGGATTTTTTCTTTTTTCAGTACACACTTGTATCTTTGCAGCCCGAAAAATGATATGTCGAAACAACCTTTGATTAAACAGGATGGAGTTATTGTGGAAGCCTTGAGTAACGCCATGTTTAGAGTTAAGCTCGAAAACGGACACGAAATCTTGGCTACCATCTCTGGAAAGATGCGCATGCACTACATCAGAATACTCCCTGGAGATAAAGTAGGTGTAGAGATGAGTCCTTATGATTTAAGTAGAGGAAGAATCATATTTCGGTATAAGTAAACCACCTTTCACTGCTGCGGGCAAATGCCCAAGGCCAAAAAAAATGATATGAAAGTCAGAGCATCTGTAAAAAAGCGTAGTGCCGATTGCAAGATTGTCCGCAGGAAGGGCAAATTGTACATCATTAACAAAAAGAACCCTCGTTATAAGCAGCGTCAGGGATAATAGTCATTCAAACAACTTAGAAATCATACATTATGGCTCGTATTGCCGGTATAGACATACCTAAAAACAAAAGAGGTGAGATAGGTCTCACTTACATCTACGGAATTGGTCGTTCTACTGCTCAACGTATCTTAACTCAAGCTGGAATTAGCTGGGATAAGAAAGTGCACGAGTGGAATGATGATGAGCTTGCTGCTATCCGTAATTTCATTACAAGTGAAATTAAGGTAGAAGGTGCTTTGCGTAGTGAAGTGCAGATGAATATCAAGCGTTTGTTGGATATTGCTTGTTACCGTGGACTTCGTCACCGTAAAGGTTTACCAGTTCGTGGTCAGCGTACTAAAACTAACAGCCGTACTCGTAAGGGTAAGCGTCGTACTGTAGCCGGTAAGAAAAAGGCACCTAAGAAGTAATTAATAGCGCACCTCCCACAATTGGGGGGTGTGTTCATTACATATCTATGCTAGATCGTCCAGTAGGGCAGGAGGCATTTTTTTAGAAGACTACCTTAAAAAAAGAAAATGGCAAAACCACAAAAGGCACAAAACAGCGCAAAAGCTGCTGCCAAAAAAAGAGTTGTAAAAGTTGATGCTGCGGGCGATGTTCGTATCAGCGCTACTTTTAACAACATTATTATTGCATTTACCAACAAGCAGGGTCAGGTTATTAGCTGGTCATCTGCTGGTAAAATGGGATTCCGCGGATCTAAGAAAAACACTCCGTACGCTGCTCAATTAGCTGCTCAAGATGCTGCAAAAGTTGCATTAGAAGCTGGTTTGAAGCGTGTTGATGTGTTTGTAAAAGGTCCAGGAGCAGGTCGTGAAAGCGCCATCCGTTCAGTAGCTCAGTCTGGTATTGAAGTAACATCTATCAAAGACGTAACTCCTTTGCCACACAACGGTTGTCGTCCTCCAAAACAAAGAAGAGTTTAACATTTTTTGAGTCGCCAAAGATTCATTTAGTCAAAGGGCACACGATTGATTTTTTACGATTTTTTAATGATCGTTGTGCCGAATCAAAAAAAATCGAAATGAACAAATACTATGGCACGTTACACAGGTCCAAAGACCAAAATCTCCCGCATTTTCGGTGAGCCTATCTTAGGCAATGGAAAGTGGTTGGGTAAGAACAGCAATCCTCCGGGACAGCACGGTGCTGCCCGCAAGCGCAAAAGTTTAGGTGAGTATGCACTTCAATTGCGTGAAAAGCAGAAAGCTAAATACACTTATGGTGTATTAGAGCGTCAGTTCCGCAACACTTTTGAAGAAGCCGCTCGTTTGAAGGGCGTAACAGGTGAAAACCTAATCAAACTTCTTGAAGCTCGTTTAGATAACACGATCTTTAGAATGGGTATCGCTCCTTCTCGTCCAGCTGCTCGTCAGTTAGTTTCACACAAACACATTATGGTGAATGGTTCAGTTTTAAACGTTCCTTCTTACTCTTGTAAGCCAGGCGATGTGATTACTTTGAAACCTAAGAGTGAACATAACACAGCAGTAACTAGCCAAATTCGTGGAAAAAATCCAAAATTCAGCTGGTTAGATTGGAACGAAACTGAAAAGAAGGGTACGTTCATTACTTACCCTGAGCGTGAGAGCGTTCCTGAAAATATTAAAGAACAATTGATCGTAGAATTATATTCTAAGTAAGATTTTAAAGCTTCTGTTTCGGCAGAAGCTTTTGCGCTTAGATTATTTTACAGGTTGTTCTGCAGGAAGCTGCACTTCTACTCAACTTTTTCTGCTCCACAATAATGTGGCGCTACACTTAAAAAACCGGAAAGAATGGCAATTTTAAATTTCCAGAAACCAGACAAAATCGTTCTACAAAAAGCAACTGATTTTGAAGGTCATTTCGAATTTAGGCCCCTAGAACCAGGATATGGCTTAACAGTAGGTAATGCTTTAAGAAGAGTGTTATTGAGCTCTTTGGAAGGCTATGCTATTACTGGTATTAAAATTGAAGGTGTGGACCATGAGTTCGCAACTATCAAAGGCATCACTGAAGATGTTACTGAAATTATCCTCAACTTAAAGCAGGTTCGTTTCAGAAAGAAAGATGATCAGGATATTAGCACTGAAAAAATTTCTTTGAGCATCAAAAACAAAACAGAATTTACTGCAGCTCATATTGGTGAACTTAGTCAGCACTTCGAAGTGATGAACCCTGAGTTGGTTCTTTGTGTGTTAGACTTGTCTGCTAAATTAGATATCGAAATCAATATTGGTAAAGGTCGTGGTTATATTCCTGCTGAAGAAAACAGACCGAAGGAAGCGGTATTTGGATTTATTCCAATCGACTCAATCCATACGCCAATTAAGAATGTAAAATATTCTATTGAGAACTATCGTGTTGAGCAGCGTACCGATTATGAGAAACTGGTATTAGAGGTTGTTACCGATGGTACTATTCACCCTGAAGAAGCGGTGAAACAAGCTTCTCGTATTTTGATTCAGCACTTAATGATCATTACCGACGAAAACATCACTTTCGATAACAAAGAAGATAAGAAAGAAGATGTGGTTGATGAGCATATCCTTCAATTACGCAAAGTATTGAAGACTCCATTAGAAGACCTAGATCTTTCTGTACGTGCTTTCAACTGCTTAAAAGCTGCAAAAATCAACAGCTTGAGCGAGTTGGTTCAGTACGAGCAAGAAGACCTAATGAAGTTCAGAAACTTTGGTCAGAAGAGCTTAAGTGAAATTGAGCAGGTATTGACTGAGCGTGGATTGAGCTTCGGAATGGATCTAGTTAAATTAGGATTAGACGATATTAATTAAAAGATTGGTCCACTTGGTGGTGGACCTTTTTTCTTTCACATACCCTGTAATTCCTGGCACGGTGCAGGGGAATAAAAACAAAAGCCATGCGTCACGGAGACAAAATCAACAACCTGGGTAGAAAAAAAGCCCACAGAGAAGCTCTTTTGAGCAACTTAGCTTGCGAATTAATTAAGCACAAGCGTATTGTAACTACTTTGGCTAAAGCTAAAGCTTTGCGTACTTACATTGAGCCATTAATTACCAAAACTAAGAAGAACAGTTCTAAAGAAACCATTATGCACCAGCATAGAGTGGTATTCAGCTATTTGAATAATAAAGAAGCTGTAAAGGAATTGTTTACAACCGTTGCTTCAAAAGTTGCTGATCGTCCAGGTGGTTATACAAGAGTCCTTAAGTTGGGTATTCGTGTGGGTGATAATGCTGAAAAAGCGATGATTGAACTAGTTGATTTCAACGAAATCTACGGTAAAGGAGTTGCTACAGCCGCTGAACCTGCTAAGAAAACTCGTAGAAGTAGAAGCACTAAGAAAGCTGCTGAAACTACAGCTGCTCCTGCTGCTGAAGAAACTACTTCAACTGAAACGACAGAAGCTACTTCAACAGAAGAAAAATCAGCTGAATAATTTATTTAGTTGTGTATTATTGAGAATCCCGTTTGTGCAAACAAGCGGGATTTTTTATTGCTTTCTACATCGTGCAATACCAGATTTAGCTCGCTGGTCTAGTGAGTTTTTATATTCAGTATGGTCCATATCTAAACACATCTCGTAATAGGTAAGGGCTTTTTTAAACTGCCCCTTTTGTTCATACAATTGTCCTATTTGCAGCGCTGCCCTTGCAGCAAAATATTCCTTTCTATACTTACCTAATTGTATTGTTTGGTTATAATGTACCAAGGCCATACTGTCTTTACCCATATCATCCCAAATTCTTCCAAGGCGATATTGGTATTCTAACTCCCACACAGGAGTCGACTGCTTAGGCATTTGTTGTAGTTTCTCCAAAGCGCGTTGATGAAATCCACCATCATTTAAAACCCTTGCTTGCAATAAAACAGGATGTGGCCAGGTAGCAGATTCTGCATCTTTTAAAGCTTTCTTATCTGCATCAGTAAATGTGTTACCCTTCTGAATTGCTTGTTTTCTAGCTTGTTCGGCAGCAGGTAAGTTATTTTTGAGGTAATATGCCCAAGATAATTTCCAATAAGATTCTTTTAAGTAAGTATTTCCTTGAAACCTATTTTGAAAATCAGTAAGCGCTGCTATAGCATCGTCTAAATCAAGCTCATTCAATGCAGCATATCCTTCTAACATAGACCAAACTGGTGTATTTAAATAGGCGTTGGATGGATTTCTTTTTTGTATAGTACTTCTTACTTTGCTGGATTGTTGCGCATTTTGATACAGGTTAGCTAACATGAAACAGAACAAATGGTTATTCACTATGTCCAATTTCTGCTGTTGAATATATTGAATGACTTCAGCCTTTTTATTTTCAAAGTAAAACGATAAATAGCAGTACATGAATTGCGCTTCTTCCTTCATGAAGTTGCCATATGAATTATCTGTTTGTAAAAACTGCTGAATACTTTTCATACCGTTTTGAATAGACCCTTTCATGCCCAGCAAATTGGCAAAAAATCGGTATCCACTCGGAATGGTGCCTGCTACAGTTTCTAGGCTTCCATGAAGCAACAAGTTGGGCGTAAAACCAGGATGTAAAGACTTATTGTCTTTAATATATCCATAGGCTCTTCTGAAATTCCACCCAGCACTCCACGTATCGCCAAATTTTATTTCAATGATGGCCTTGTGCAAGTACATCATACTAATGGTATAATGATAAAATGCCGAGGAAGTATTACCATTTTTAGCAAGTGAAATAAGCTGATCCCACTTTTTTAATTGAGCTGCATATTGCGTTGGATTTTCATTGAAAAAAAGTTCAAAGAAATTAGCATAGCTATCTAACAAATAAGGAATTAAGTTATTGGGCTCTTGCTTTTTAATTCTGGCAATTTGCTCTCTTCCTATTTGTATTTTTAGATGAAGAATATCTTTATATGCTTGTTGGCATGCTAATGAAAAGTCATACTCGCGTTGACCAATCGTATCAGTGAGAATAGTAAAAAAGGAAACTAATAGAATGACCAGATACTTCATAGGTTGCGAAAATAAAAAAGGGAATCGAACCCGATTCCCTTTCTTCAAACTATTTTGAATTAGTCAATTGAAACGCGATCATTTAAATCTGCATCTACTAAAATACGACCGCAACTTTCGCACACCATAATCTTCTTATGCATACGAATTTCACTTTGCTTTTGAGGAGGAATAGCATTGAAACATCCACCACAAGCATCTCTTTCTACTGGAACCACAGACAATCCGTTTCTATAATTTTTGCGAATACGATCGTAGCTATACAACAAGCGCTCTTCAATACCTGATCTAGCAGCTTCAATTTGCTTAGCCAATTGTTCTTCTTCAATAGCTGTATCTGACTGAATACGCTCTAATTCTTCTTTTTTGTGTTTTAGAACCCCGTCTTTAGTAGCAATTAGTTTTTTAACATTGTCTAACTGCTTCACCTTTTCAGCAAGTTCTTCGTTGGTATCACGAATATGCTTTTCGCATAGCTTGATTTCCAACTGCTGCATCTCAATTTCTTTGTTGATTGCTTCAAACTCGCGACTGTTTTTCACATTCTCGCTTTGCTTTTCATACTTTGCAATCAATGCTTCACTTTCCTTAATGGAATTTTTCTTGTTTTCTACGAATTCAGAAATACCATTGATTTCTTCTTCAACGCGATTTTGTCTATTCTGAAGACCTTGAATTTCATCTTCTAAGTCAGCTACTTCCATTGGAAGTTCGCCTTTTAAAATTTGAAGTTGATCGAGTTTGCTGTCAATCTTTTGGAGGCGTACTAGACCAACCAATTTTTCTTCAACAGAGAAATCTTTAACTGCTGCCATATGAATGCTTAATTAAGATCGGAATAGTTACCCCAAAAAATAGTGCACTGGGTTGGTAACAACTCCTGTTTTTAGGACGGCAAAGGTAGGGAATTTAGCTTGTAAAAACTCAGCTAATAGGTCAATTGTAAACTGTTCACTCTCCCAGTGGCCTATGTCGGTAAGCATCATGCCCTCCGCATCAAAGAACTCATGGTATTTTATATCCGAAGTCACAAAGGCATCTGCCCCCGACTGCAAGGATTTTTTTATTAAAAAGCTGCCTGCCCCGCCACAAATAGCCACTTTTTGAATAGTTTTCTTAGGGGGCTGGGTGTGTCTAATAGCTTGTAAATGAAATTGTTTGCTTAGGTACTGCAAAAACTCTTGTGCATCCATTGCTGAGGGTAAAGTGCCAATCATTCCAGCCCCAATATCTTGCCATGTATTTAGCATGGGATAAATATCATACGCAACTTCCTCATAAGGATGGGCTTTTTGAAGGGCTTCAACTATTCTTCCTTGTGCATATTGAGGTAAAACCACTTCAATTCTTTCTTCTTTTTCACTATGGCGAACTCCCTCTATTCCTACAAAAGGATTGGTTCCACTGCCTGCTTTAAAAGTTCCTTTTCCTTCTGTACTAAAACTACATTCGCTGTAATTGCCAATATGACCAGCTCCCGCTTCAAAAAGGGCCGATAATACTTGTTCTGTGTGGGCAGTTGGACAAAAAGTAGTCAGTTTTGCCAATTTTCCGCCAATTGGCATGAGTATTTGTAAATTTTCTAAACCAAGTTTTTCCGCAATTCTCCTATTTACTCCAGAAGTTATATTGTCGAGGTTGGTGTGAATGGCATATATGGCGATTTTATGCTGAATAGCAAGTATAATGGTTCTTTCAACGTAATTCTGTCCAGTAATTCTTTTCAGCCCCTGAAAAACAATAGGATGGTGCGATACAATGAGATTACAACCTTGTTTTACCGCCTCTGCCACCACTTCGGGGGTCGTGTCGAGTGTGCAAATTGCGCCAGTAATTTCCCAATCTAAAGAGCCTGTAATCAATCCAGCATTGTCATAACTTTCTTGAAGTGCTGGTGGCGCCCATTGTTCCAGTTCTAGAATAATTTGTTGCAGCTTCATGTTTCGAAGGTAGCATAAATTAAAGCCAACAAAAAAGGGCAGTCCTAGAAAGAACACGCCCGTCCCCACCAAAAAATAAATCTGCTAATGAGCATTCAAAGGAACAGGTTTTGTGTATGAAAAAATTATACAACCTTATGAACTATCGAGGTAGGTTTGTGAATGGTGGTTTTGTGCTGGTGAAGCGTTGTTGTATCAATCTTTAAAACGCAAATTGAAAGCAATACCTTTGCTACATGCAGGTTGTTATTTCAGCTGCAACCCGTGGCGAATGGGAGCAAGCAGCTACCTTTTTTTTAGGCCAATCAAATGAAGGACATTCCATTGACTTTCATGAAGCAGGCGTTGGAGTACTTTCAACCACATTTTCAATTATGCAACTTATTCAGTCGGTTAAGCCCGATTGCATCATTCAAGTAGGTATTGCCGGAACATTTGAAGGCGGGCCAGCTTTAGGTGAAGTAGTTGTAGTGGAAGCGGATTGTTTAGGCGATTTGGGTGTGATGGAATCAAACGGATGGAAAACCACAGCCGATTTAGGTTTTGGAAATCATACAGAACTGAAGTTAATCAACCCTTATACCGATCAGTTGAATTTATTGCAACTCCCCAAAGTACATGCGGTGACAGTCAATCAAATTACAACATCAGAGCAACAAGCACAGTTGTATCGAGATAAATTCTCTGCTCAAATCGAAACAATGGAAGGAGCAGCCTTGCATTATGTTTGTAAGCAACTCTCTATTCCCTTCATCCAATTAAGAGCAATTTCCAATATGGTGGGTGAACGGGACAAAAGCAAGTGGCTTTTAGCGGAATCTATTCGCAATTTGAACGAAACCCTTCAGAAATATGTTCCATTGTTGTTGCAAAAGAAAAATTGAATATGAAACTTACGCTCGGATTTTCTCCTTGTCCAAATGATACTTTTATTTTCGATGCCTTGGTCAATCAAAAGATTGATACGGGATCATATCGTTTTGATGTGGTGTTGGAAGATGTCGAAACCTTGAACACATGGGCGCTTCAGCAAAAGCTAGATGTATCAAAAGTGAGCTATGGCGTTTGGCCAAAAATTCAACCCTTTTATGATGTTTTGAAAAGCGGTGGTGCCATGGGCACAGGTGTAGGTCCTTTACTAGTGAGTTCAGTTAAGCCAGTAAACTGGGAAGATGAAATGCAGCACTGTACCATTGCTTTGCCCGGAGAGCATACAACGGCGCATCGTTTATTTTCTTGGGCATTCCCACATTTTCAGCGAAAGGAATTCATGCGTTTCGACCTTATTGAGGACTGGGTACTTGAGGCTTCTGAAAACGAGCTTAGGGCTGGTGTGATTATCCACGAAAATAGATTCACCTATCATGAAAGGGGATTGCATGCCTGGGCCGATTTAGGCGAAAGATGGGAGCGTGCCACCAGCTTACCCATACCGCTAGGTGGTATTGTTGCGCATAAGCGAATTGCACTTGAACACCAGCGTGCTATTGATGAACTTATTCGTACCAGCTTGGCCTATGCTCATTCTAATTATCCAACTATCAGCGATTACGTAGCCAAGCACGCACAGGCAATGGAGCAGGAAGTGATTAGAAAACATATTAACCTATATGTGAATGAATACTCAGTAGATATGGGAAAGGCTGGCGAAGCTGCTATTCAAGAACTTTTTCGAAATGCGTAACATTTCTGGTTACCGCAATTATTACCGCTGTATCTGTAACTTTGCAAAAATTTGAGAGGAGAGCATGGTGTATTTAACGCGACTGGAACATTTTAATGCAGCCCACAAACTATACAATCCTAATTGGACGAAAGAAAAGAATGAGGAAGTATTTGGGGTTTGTGCTAATGAAAATTGGCATGGACATAATTTTGAGTTGTTTGTAACAGTAAAAGGTACACCAAACGCCGATACAGGCTTTTTAATGGATGTAAAGATTTTAAGCAAAATCATTAAGGAGCATGTCATTAAAAAGCTGGATCATAAAAACCTCAATTTGGATGTTGATTTTTTAGCTGGAAAAATGTGCAGCACCGAGAATTTGGCTATTGGAATATGGAACCAAATTGTGCCACATTTGCCAAGCGGGGTTCAATTGCATTGCGTTAAGCTCTATGAAACACCTCGAATTTATGTGGAGTACTTTGGTTAGCGTTGTAGAGGATTAACTTGTTTTTTTGGCTAAAAAGTTATACGTTTAACAAATTACGCGGGTTGGTTAAACAATTTTAATCGGCTAGCGTTGTACTATACATGCATGCATTTATGATGGTCTTTTTTTAGGCCACTTGAGCAGCTCACTTCTGCCGCAGTGCCTAAACATAATATGCATTCACGAAAAGTTGATAGCAGAATATTAGCTTTTGAAAATTGAAAGGATGAAAAAACAAGTGGCTGTTTTTAGGAAAGAGCATTTTAATGCTGCTCACCGTTTGCACAATGCACAATGGGATGAGAAAAAAAATGCTGAGGTGTTTGGAAAATGTAACAATGCATATTTCCACGGCCACAACTATGAACTCATTGTTCAATTGAAGGGTGAAATTGATCCAGATACAGGTTATTTAATGGATATGAAAGTGCTAAGTGACCTTATCAAAAAACATGTACTAGATCATTTAGACCACAAGAATTTAAACTTGGAAGTGGAGGTCTTTAAAACATTGAATCCCACTGCTGAAAATATTGCTGTAGTGATATATGAATGGCTTCGACCGCATATATCCTCACAAATTGACCTGAAAATAAAATTATATGAAACAGAACGAAACTTTGTTGAATATCCGGCTGAATGGTAATGACCAAATTGAGTTGAGCGATTTGCTGATTGAAGAAATGGGCGATAACCATGTAAGCACTTCAATAGATACACCAATGCGTGAGGATGCTTTTGTGTTATCTGATGAAGAAAAGATGAAAAAAATTGAATTCCACTTCCGTGAAATCATGGAGACATTGGGATTAGATTTGAATGATGATAGCTTACGTGGAACGCCAAAGCGAGTTGCGAAGATGTATGTGAAGGAAATCTTTAGTGGATTGAATCCCGACAACATGCCTAAAGTAGCAATGTTCCAAAATAAATATCGCTACAACGAAATGTTGGTTGAAAAGAATATTTCTTTCTACAGCAATTGTGAACACCATTTTGTTCCAATTATGGGTAAGGCACATATTGCTTATATCTCAAATGGAAGTGTAATTGGCTTAAGCAAATTGAATCGTATTGTAGAATATTTTGCTAAGCGTCCGCAGGTGCAAGAGAGAATGACTATTCAAATTGCAAACAAGTTAAAAGAGATTCTTGGTACAGAAGATGTAGCAGTTGTGATAGATGCAAAACACTTATGTGTTTCTAGCAGAGGAGTGGAAGACGATAGCAGTAGCACTGTAACTGCATACTATGGTGGTCAATTTCAAAACCAAGCCAGCAAAGATGAATTTTTGAAGTACGTTGAAATGAAAACAACTTACTAGTTTCATATGATGTTGTGTGTTGAGCCGAAGTATTAGCTACTTCGGCTTTTTCATTTACTTTTGGCTCTTAACTTAATAATTATGAGTAAGCGTGCTTTTATTTTTCCTGGTCAAGGCGCTCAGTTCACAGGTATGGGAAAAAGCCTTTATGATCAATTTAATCAGGCAAAGGAATTGTTTGAAACTGCAAATGAAATATTAGGTTTTAGAATTAGTGATATTATGTTTTCGGGAACGGATGAGGAGCTGAAGCAAACAAATGTTACTCAGCCAGCCATCTTTATTCATTCTGTTGTTACATTCAAATGTTTGGCAGAAGGTAAACCTGATATGGTTGCAGGTCATTCATTGGGTGAGTTTTCTGCATTGGTTGCTAATGAAACGTTGAGCTTTGAAGATGGTTTGAAGTTGGTTCAGGCAAGAGCAAATGCAATGCAACATGCTTGTGAAACCGATCCGGGTACCATGGCAGCAGTATTGGGATTGGCAGACGAAAAAGTAGAAGAAATTTGTAGTCAGATTGAAGCAGTTGTTGTACCTGCGAATTACAATTGTCCAGGACAACTAGTTATTAGTGGAAGTATACAAGGTGTACAAGAAGCTTGTGAGTTGTTAAAAGCGGCAGGCGCTAAACGTGCTTTAATACTTCCAGTAGGTGGGGCTTTTCATAGTCCATTGATGGTGCATGCAGAAGAAGAATTAACAATGGCCATTGAGAAAGCTTCTTTCCATCATCCTATTTGTCCTGTTTATCAGAATGTAAAATGCAAACCTATTCGTAGACCTGAGGAAATTAAAGTGAATCTATTGCATCAGTTAACAGGTGCTGTTAGGTGGACACAAAGCATTCAATCAATGGTGCAAGATGGTGCAAGTGAGTTTGTAGAGTTTGGTCCGGGTAAAGTGTTACAAGGACTGGTACAAAAAATTCACAAAGAAGCTATTGTTTCAGGAAAAGGATAAACTTACATATCTTCTAGTAACTCATCATAGGCTGCACGCAGTTCATTAAAAGCATGGTTATCGCCGGCTTTCTTAGCTGCTTGTAGCCCTTTTTCATACCAACCCTCTGCTTCTTGCGTTCTATTCAGTGATACCAGTAGTTTGGCAATATGATAATACGAACCAACGTATTCGGGATTGCGTAATAATAGTTTTTCAAAAAGTTCAACCGCATCCTGCGCTTTATTTATTTTGATGTATTCTAAAGCAAGTGCATGTTGCAAAAAATCGTCGGTAGGATTTTTCTCAAGTAGTGCCAATAAAGTAGGGATACGATCCATAAAAAATTATTTGTGGACTTCACTGGTGAAATGGAACGTAATGTCTTTGTTATTTGAAATTTCTGTTTGCAGGAACCACTCACTTTGAGCCAAATAAACTGGTAAGCCATCTTTATCTTCTGCTGCATTTTGTTGCTTGAATCGGAGGAAAGTATCCAGCGTTTCTTTCTTTTCAGCGGTGAGCCAGCATGCTTTATAAAATGGAAGTGATCTAAATTCACAAGCTGCGCCATATTCTTGTAAGAGTCTGTATTGAATCACTTCAAATTGAAGTTCACCAACACAACCAATGATCTTTTTATTACCTCCAAATTGCGTGAATAATTGTGCTACACCTTCATCGGTTAACTGACTAATTCCTTTTTCCAATTGTTTAGTCTTCATAGGATCTTTATTGATCAACTCTTTAAAGATTTCCGGAGAGAAAGTTGGAATGCCTGTAAAGAAAAATGATTCACCTTCTGTGAGTGTATCTCCAATTTTGAAGTTACCTGTATCAAACAAACCTACCACATCACCTGGATAAGCATCTTCAATAATATCCTTGCTGCGGGCTAAGAACGAATACGGATTGCTGAATCTGATATCCTTTTCTAAACGCACATGTTTGTAGTACGTGTTTCTCTGAAACCGTCCACTGCACACCCGCATAAACGCAATACGATCGCGGTGTTTCGGGTCTAAGTTTGCGTGAATTTTAAAAATAAATCCACTGAATTTATCTTCTCCTACATCTACTGTTCTTTTACTCGTAGGTCTGCTTCTTGGTTTCGGTGCAATACGAATGAAGGTATCCAGCATTTCTTTTACTCCAAAATTATTCACCGCACTACCAAAGAATAGAGGCGCTTTTTTAGCATCTAAGTATTCTTCTACATGCAGTTCACCATGAACAGCATTAATTAATTCAACATCTTCTCTCAATTGCGCAGCATCTTTCTCACCAATTGATTTGTCCAAAATGGCATCATCGAGGTGGTTGATATGCACGGTATGATCGGTTGCTTTTGTATGCGCATCAAATAGTAATAAGCTTTGGGTATCTAGGTTATACACCCCTTTGAAATCCTTTCCACTATTGATTGGCCAAGTCATTGGGTGCAGCGAAATATTCAATTCCTTTTCAATTTCATCTATTAAGTCAAAAGGATTTTTACCATCGCGGTCCATTTTATTCACAAAAACAATAACAGGAGTATCGCGCATGCGACAAACTTCCATCAGTTTTCTTGTTTGGTCTTCCACACCATTCACGCTATCAACTACAAGAATAACACTATCAACAGCAGTCAAAGTTCTGTAGGTATCTTCTGCAAAGTCTTTGTGACCAGGTGTATCTAATAGGTTAATCAAATGATCATTGTATTCAAATGTCATTACACTCGTAGCCACACTAATTCCACGCTGCCTTTCAATTTCCATAAAGTCACTGGTAGCATGTTTCTTGATTTTGTTGCTTTTTACCGCACCAGCAGTCTGAATGGCACCTCCAAAAAGAAGGAGCTTTTCAGTTAATGTAGTTTTACCAGCATCGGGGTGCGATATAATAGCGAAGGTTCTCCTGCGGTTGATTTCTCTTTCGAATTTCATGCCTTTAAGATCGAATGTTCTGAAAATGAGCTACTTTTATCAAGTAGGCGGGCAAAGTTACTCGATGGCTGTGAATGCGTCGGAAAAAATAAAATTTCCTACTCATTTCATTAGTTCTTCTACTTTTTAGCACCTTTTTGGAAGGGCATCCTTGTAAACGATTTATGAGTATCAGAAAAAATCATCTTCATTGAGTGTCAACTTTTTTATCAGCAAAAAACTAAAAAATATTTACTGATAATTATCAGCTTGTTTTTTTAGCGCACCACTTATTTTTATTGCATGTTACCTTTTGTTGCCCATACTTCTACCATTGAACAAGTAATCCAAGAAGTACATAGTTCATTGCATGGAATTTCTAGTCAAGATGCTTCCGCCCGCATCCAGCAATTTGGAAAAAATAAACTAGTCGACAAGCATAAAAAATCGGCCTTCAGTTTATTTATTCAACAGTTCAAAGACTTCATGATTTTAATTCTGATTGCTGCGGCTGTTATTTCTGGTTTTGCTGGCGATACAACAGATACTGTCATTATTTTAATCATTGTATTGCTAAACGCGTGCATAGGTTTTGTGCAAGAGTATCGTGCTGAGAAAGCTATGGAAGCTTTGAATAAGTTAGCAGTTACTTATGCCAATGTGTTGCGCGATGGTATTGTGGTGCAGGTATTATCAGAAGATTTGGTGCCAGGCGATTTGGTTTTACTAGAAGCTGGTATGGTTGTTCCCGCCGATATGCGCATTATAGAATCTTTTGCATTGCGAGTGGAAGAAGCTTCATTAACAGGTGAATCGTTAGCGGTTGATAAATCGACTGTTGCCTTAGTAGATGATGAAACACCTTTAGGCGATCGGATCAATATGCTGTATAAAGGAACCCTTATTAGTGCAGGGAGAGGAAAGGCTATTGTTGTTGCAACTGGCATGGATACCGAACTCGGGAAGATTGCCCACATGTTGCAGTTGAAAGAAGTAGCCACGCCTTTGCAGCAAAGAATGACTGCCTTCGGAAAAAAATTATCATATATCATTCTGTTCATCTGCTTAGTACTTTTTGTAAGCGGATGGTTAAGAGGAGAAGACCCAGCAACTTTATTGTTATTGTCCATCAGTTTAGCCGTTGCTGCTATTCCTGAAGCATTGCCTGCATTAATCACCATTGCATTATCGAGGGGAGCATCTAGATTATCGAATCAGCAAGTACTCATTAGAAAACTACCTGCAGTAGAAACCTTGGGGTCTGTCAGTTTTATTTGTACAGACAAGACTGGAACGTTAACGCTCAATAAAATGAAAGTGGTGGATGACAAGGAAATTTTGAGAGCGTCCTTTGAATCAAACATCAGCTTATTTCAAGCAGCACAATTATTGAACCAAGATGTATCATGGAGTGAGCAAGAAGGCATGAAAGGGGAAGCCACTGAGTTAGCTTTGGTGCAGCATGTAAGTGCAGAATACACACAAGTTTGGTTTGATAAATTTCTTCAAACTTATCCGCGTGTTTCTGAAATACCATTTGATTCTGATAGAAAATGTATGACCACGGTGCATGCAGTGCAGGATAGATTTTTAGTCATTACGAAAGGAGCAGATGAATCCGTTGCCGCACTGTTACATAATGCAGAAGAAAGATCGCTGTTAAAAGAGCTTGCTTTGAATTGGGCGAAAGAAGGTAAGCGTGTTATTACCTATGCATATAAGTGGTTAGATAAAACTGAAGTGAATCAAACTGATCTGGAGAGTCAGTTGCATTTACTAGGATTGGTAGCATTAATGGATCCGCCTAGACCAGAAGTGAAAGAAGCTATTGCTCATTGTAAGCGTGCGGGAATAACACCTGTTATGATAACTGGCGATCATCCAGCTACAGCGGCAGCTATTGCGACTGAAATTGGATTGTTAACAGAAGGCGGTATTGTTATGACTGGAAAAGAGCTGACTAATATGGACAGCGAAGCGTATTTAAATCAAGTTGAACGAACAGTTGTATATGCTCGAGTAAGTCCAGAACAGAAATTACAAATAGTTCAGTCGCTACAAAACAAAGGTCATTATGTTGCCATGACAGGTGATGGAGTAAATGATGCACCATCGTTAAAAGCATCCAATATTGGGGTAGCCATGGGTATCAATGGAACAGATGTAAGCAAAGAAGCGGCACATATGGTTTTATTAGACGATGCCTTCACCAGTATTTTGCTTGCAGTAAAAGAAGGGAGACGAATTTTTGATAATATCAGGAAGTTTGTAAAATACATCATGACCTGTAACGGTGCTGAAATCTGGACCATTGCAATAGCGCCATTACTTGGACTACCTATGCCTTTACTGCCAATACATATTCTGTGGATTAATTTAGTAACGGATGGACTTCCAGCATTGGCTTTAGCCAATGAAAGAGCTGAAAAGAATGTGATGCAGCGTCCGCCTCGTCCTGCCAGTCAAAGTATTTTTGCCGATGGTATTGGGTACCATATTATTTGGGTAGGTATTTTAATGGCTGCAGTCACTTTATTCACGCAATACTTTCATTATTCAAAAGACAGCAACCTTCCATGGCAAACTATGGTATTCACAGTATTATCACTTTCTCAATTAACGCACGTTATGGCTATTAGAAGCGATCGAAGATTTTTATTTCAGCAAGGATTGTTTTCAAACACATCTTTGTTCATCATTGTCATGCTCACATTTGGCTTACAAATGATGGTCATTTACGTACCCTTCTTCAACACCATTTTCAAAACACAGCCACTCACCATGGAACAGTTATTCTTTTGCATTGGTATGGCCATGATCGTATTTCATGCGGTTGAAGCAGAAAAGTGGATGAAGCAGATATTTGTGAAAAAATAATACTATGAAAACTAAAAGAGCCATCTTTAGTTGGAGTGGAGGTAAAGACAGTGCGTATGCCTGTTGGTTGGCCAAGCAAATGGGCTACGAAATTGTGGGCTTGCTGAATGTGATGAATGAAACCGGCCAACGTTCGCGCTCGCATGGATTACCTGCGGAGGTTTTACAAAAGCAGGCAGAACTGGTTGGCTGTCATATTCATTTAATTGAAAGCTCCTGGGAGGATTATACCACCAAGTATGTGCAGGCTTTGCAGTATTTAAAAGATGCCTGGGATGTAGATGTATGTGTATTTGGCGATATCGATTTAGAAGAGCACAAACAATGGGAAGAGACTGTTTGCAAGCAAGCTGGATTAGAAGCTGTGTTGCCACTTTGGAAAATGGAGCGGCGTGTTTTGGTGTTGCAAATGATTGAAGAACATTGGGAATCAACTATTATTAGTTGTCAAGCTAAAATGGGCATTGAATTTTTAAGTAAGAAATTAGATGTAGCACTGGTGCAAGAATTAGAACAAATGGGAGTAGACCCATGTGGCGAATTAGGGGAGTTTCATACAGTAGTGACTGCTTGTCCATTGTTTACCCAACCTCTACAGTTACAATGGAAAGAAAAAGAAGTGCATAATGGGTATTGTTTTGTTGCTGTAAATGTGTTGAAATAATGGCGTCTATATGTGCCCACAAAACTTTGTGAAAGCCTGTTGATAAGTGATTAGGGCAATATTTTATTGAATCAATTATAAATCTTACATTCGGAATATTGTAATTCTGGTATGAGCATGAGCAAAGATGAAAATGGTTAGCAGAAATCTGGAATTACAAGAATATACTGCCCAACTTACATAATGTGCATGTTTAGTTGTTTCAGTCTTGTGTGACTGAGAGTAGCGTAGCTGTGGAGTTGGGAGGGGATTACTAAAAAAATTAAAAATAGTATATAGCTGATTTATTGATATCCTTGCTTGATTTGCTATGAAAAAATTATAAGTAGTGCGCAAATTAATGAGTTAGCAGTAAGTGTAACAGACGACACCAACAACATTGAAGGACAGAAATAAACATAGAATATTGACCTTTTTTATTGCGATTGTTTGGCTCGCAAACGGACTATTTTGTAAAGTCCTAAATTTTGTTCCAAGACACGAACAAATTGTTGCAAGAATTTTAGGTAATGACTATTCAAGAACCTTGACAATTTTAATTGGACTTTCGGAAATCGTGATGGCAATTTGGATTTTGACAAAGCTTAAAGCAAAATTCAATGCTATTACACAAATGACAGTTGTGGCGACTATGAATATTTTAGAATTCATTTTAGTTCCTGACCTATTGCTTTGGGGCAGACTAAATTCTGTTTTCGCTTTTCTATTTATTGCATTGGTCTACTACAATGAATTTGTGTTGAACAAAAAACTTAACCTGCAATCTCAGAAATGAACTTTTTGAAAAATCACCCTTTTGCTGTTGAAGCATTCTTTGATAGTTCAATAGTTCTGACTTTTGCTGTGCCAAAAGAACAGGTTGAAGACTTAATCCCAGAGTGCTTAGAACTTGACACTTTCCAAGACAAATGGGCTTTCATTGCAGTTGCAATGGTTCAGACAAGAAATCTACGACCTAAAGGTTTTCCGGAATTTATGGGCAATGACTTTTTTTTGATTGGTTACAGAATTTTTGTTCGTTATACAAATAAAGCAGGAAAACGATTAAGGGGTTTATACATTCTAAAATCCGAGACCGACAAAAAGAAAATGGAGTTTTTAGGTAATTTATTCACCCATTACAACTATACGACCACAGACATTACAGTAAAAATTGATGATGGATTAAAAACTATTAGTTCAAAAAAATCAAAATTTGAATTAATAATTGAGCAAACAGATAGAGAAGTAAGTATTCCAAATGGTTCGCCATTTACTGATTGGAAAGATGCTAGAAAATTTGCAGGCCCTTTACCACATACATTTACTTACAACAAAGAAAACGGAACTGTATTAATTATTGTAGGCGTTCGACAAAATTGGAAACCCGAACCAATTAAGATAAAAAGTTATAAAGTTGATTTTATCAATTCTTTAAAACTTAAAAATGTAGTATTGGCAAATGCATTTGAAATAACAAACATTCCTTACTATTGGAAAAAAGGCAAATTAGAAAAATGGTAGTAACACGCAAACCGCTTCAAGGTGTAACAAATATTGTTCGGTTCAATTGGCATTTCTATTTGATTGCCAGCGTTGCCCTTACGCTCCTATTTTTATTTCAAAATAGCATTCCAGAGCCATTTAGATTTTTCATTTTTTCCGCTTCAATTTTGGCATTGCTAACAATTATAGTTTCATTGGCAGTGTCTTATTATGTTTACGATTTTACAAATCTTTATAGTCTCAATTGGCTTCCAAATTCAGACTTTTTTAAAGTGCTAAATATAAATGCAGGTTTTGACGAGACAAGCCAAATTATCAAAGGTAAATTCCCAAACTGTGATTTGACAATTTGTGATTTTTACAACAAAGAAAAGCACACAGAAGTTTCAATTAAACGTGCAAGAAGGGCTTATCCACCATTAAATCAAACAATTCAGGTTACTACAAACAATTTTCCATTCAAAGACAACACATTTGACTATTCTCTGGCAATTCTTTCAGCACACGAAATCAGAGACAAATCAGAAAGAGTTCAATTTTTCAGAGAACTTAATAGAGTTACGAAATCAGATGGACAGATTTTTGTCACAGAACACCTTCGAGACTTGAATAATTTTTTAGCTTATACAATTGGCTTTTTTCATTTTCATTCAAAATCAACTTGGAAAGAGACTTTTAATTTAGCAAGTCTATCTATCGAAAAAGAGATAAAAATAACTCCATTCATAACAACATTTATTCTCAACAAAAATGGTGATACACTTTAAAATAATTGGGGGACTACTTATAATATTGGCATTGGTTCACGTAATCTTTCCAAAATACTTCAATTGGAAAGAAGAACTAAAATCATTAAGCCTAATAAACAGACAAATGATGACAGTTCACACGTTTTTTATCGCCTTAGTTGTCTTTCTAATGGGTTTACTTTGCCTAACTTCTGCGACAGAACTCATTGAAACAAAACTTGGTAAGACAATTACTTTTGGACTTGGAATATTTTGGTCAACAAGACTATTCATTCAGTTTTTTGGCTACTCGACAGAATTATGGAAAGGAAAGACTTTTGAAACTTTAGTTCATATTTCGTTTTCATTACTTTGGACATATCTAAGTGTGGTATTTTTATGGTCAGCAACCCATTGACAATGAAAAAACAAACGGACGAAAGAAGAACACCTACTGCTAACAGGCGTAACCGTTGCACAACCTCTTTAAAGAACTAAGTTTTTACCTTTTCG
>JAKRSC010000011.1 GCA_022402565.1 Hydrotalea sp.
TGGGAAAGTTTTATGACGTTTTTATGCTTGAATCTGAAAGCTGCTTTAAGGCACTACATAAAGACATAAGGTGGGATAAATTGATAAATGAAGCAAGGAATAACTTATCAAACATTCAGAATAAGATGAATGGCGATTTTTTGGAAAATTAAAACTCGATTTATATGTTGAGGCGCACCCCAACTACAAAGCAATACTGTCCTTATAAGTCTCTAAATCAGTTCTTCGATTGATCCATTAAAACCTTTTCTTGAAATTCCTATTTCTATTATCTCTACCCGGGCCGTTTCCATTTCGGTTATCGCGGTTGTTTCGATTGTTGCCTCCACCACGATTGTTATTATTTCTGTTATTTCCTCCACCACGATTGCCAAAGCCTTGATGCCTTCTTGGCGCGCGACCATATTCGTCTTGTTCAAATGCAGCCGTTGCACGATGCTTGATATAAGGCGTATTGCTGAACTCAAGTGCACCACCCGTAATGTTATCCAACTCAGCGCGAATAGAATCGTCGTGTACCAAATCTTTGTGCCAAGTGCTGTACGACAACTTCATATAATATGCTATAGCATGCGCAAATCCAGCTTTCTTCTCAGGATCAGCTTCTTCCATAGCGCGGTTGATGACTAATTCCAAATTCTTACCCAAGTGCGAATACTTAGGGTGTCTTTTTGGATAAGGCAATGGCTCCGGTTTTGCTTGATATACTTCACGCTCGGGTATTGGATATGGGCTGTCTACATCCAGTTCAAAATTGCTAATCACAAATAAGTGATCCCAAAGCTTGTGTTTATAGTCTTCAATAGTTTTGAGCTGTGGGTTAAAAAATCCCATCAGTTCAACCACCATTTCGGCTTGTTGCTGTCTTTTGGCTCTGTCTTCTATTGTGAGTAGGTATTCTACCATTCGTTGTATATAGCGGCCATACTCACGAATTACCAGTTGATTCCTGGCAGTATTGTATTCCATCATTGTATTGCAGAAAGAACAAATGTAGGGAAAAGGCTCGTGTTTTCGTTTTTTCTGTGAAAACCTTAACTTGGTGCTATTCTCTTATAATACCAACTTCAAACCGCATGAAACCCCTCATTTTATTAGTCGGCCTCGTTTTCTTTTCCTGTAACACCCTATTTTCTCAGGAAATACTTGGAAAGCTGAAACTACAAGATGCCGAAATGAGTATGAAAGCTTCTAAATGGGAAGAAGCATTAGAGCATATCAAGGAGGCTGAAAAATTCTTTACAAAGCCGCAATCTGCCGCTGTTTGGATGAAAATTCAAATATTTGACAAGCAATTAGATCTACAGCAAACTTGGAAAACTTGGCAGTTGTTAAAGGCGCAGTTCAGTGTATTTGAAACGCAGTTGAAAGATGATGAACGCTGGACACAGGTTCAAAAATTACAAGAAAAATACAAAGGGTATCCAGCAGCTGAGTCTGAATGGGCTTCGTTCATGAACAAGGGCGCTGCTACTGCTTCAACAACTAATACCACAGGAAATACGGCTTCAGAAAACCGATCTGGCAGCACAACTACCAACAATTCGGGCAGTGGTAGCACTTCCACAACAAGTAATTCATCTGGCGCAAAAGCAACTGTTTATTTTATGCGTTCAACAGGATTCGGGGGTTCTGCTAATCCGTTTACCTTGTTCGTGAATAATCAGTTTGTGTCAATGCTTTCTAATAAAAGATATGTGCAGCAAGACTTACCGGCTGGTGAACATTTTTTTGCCAGTCAGGTAGATGGTAAAACCTTGAAGGAGAGAACAGTATCGCACAGCTATGTGTTAGAGGCAGGAAAAACGTATTATTTAAAAGTATATTTCATTCCTGATAAGGGCCTGCGGGTGCAGGTGGTTTTCTTGAAAGTAAACGATGCAGAAGGACAAAAAATGCTTGCTGAATTAAAGGAACAGAAATAGGTTCTTGCTGCTGCAAAAGCCAATAGAACAAGTATCTTCGCCGAATGGAAGCAGTTTTAGCACAAATTGAGGCATTTAAGGCAGAAATTAGTTCGTTCACGGCCAATGATGCGGCTGGGGTGGAAGCATTTAGAATTCGTTTTTTGGGAACGAAGGGTATTGTGAAGCAAGTGATGGGTGAAATGAAGCAGGTGCCGGTTGAACAGAAGAAAGCGTTCGGACAAATATTGAATGAGTTTAAAGCTTTTGCTGAAGCACGCTACGAAGCATTGCAGTCGGCATCTCAGCAACATGCGACAGATGAATCTTTGTTAGACTATTCTTTACCGGGCGATGCATTTCCAGTAGGTGCACGTCACCCTTTGAGTTTGGTGCGTAATCAAATTGTCTCCATTTTTCAGCGATTGGGTTTTGCTTTAGCAGAAGGTCCGGAAATTGAAGACGACTGGCACAATTTCGGTGCAATGAATTTGCCGGAAGATCATCCGGCTCGCGATATGCAAGATACTTTCTATGTGTCTCAAAACCCTTCCTGGTTATTGCGCACGCATACTAGTAGTGTTCAGGCGCGTATCATGGAATCGCAACAACCTCCTATTCGTGTTATTTGTCCGGGCAGGGTGTATAGAAATGAAACCATCAGCGCAAGAGCGCATTGTTTCTTTCATCAGGTAGAGGGATTGTATATTGATGAGCATGTAAGCTTTGCCGACTTAAAGCAAACTTTGTACTACTTCGTACAGGAGATGTTTGGAAAAGATACCAAAGTTCGATTCAGGCCTTCTTATTTTCCTTTTACAGAGCCCAGTGCCGAAATGGATATCAGTTGTTTGATTTGTGGTGGCGATGGTTGCACCGTTTGTAAGCACAGTGGTTGGGTGGAAATTTTAGGAAGCGGTATGGTGCATCCAAAAGTGTTGGAGAATTTTGGTATTGATTCTAATAAGTACACCGGATTTGCTTTTGGCATGGGCGTTGAGCGAATTTGTCAATTAAAGTATCGCGTAAATGACCTTCGTTTATATTCACAAAATGATGTGCGCTTCCTGAGCCAGTTTAAGGGAGCCCTATAATTGCGGCTCTATGGTAACTCAGCCTACACGTGCCATTGTCTTACGAACAGTTAAGTATGGAGAAACCAGTGTGGTTGTTACTGCATATACTTCCTCTTTTGGTTTACAATCGTATTTAATCAAAGGAGCTTTGAAGGGCTCTACTGTTAAGCCTGTTGTGAATCAATATTTTCAGCCTGGCGCCATACTGGAAATGGTGGTGTACCAAAATCCTTCTCGGTCTTTGCAAATGGTGAAGGAATATGGTTGGCATACGATGCATCAACAATTATTTTTTGATGTAGTTAGAAATGCTGTTGCGGTGTTTATGATTGATGTTTTGTTGCACAGTGTTCGCCAGCCCGAAGCCAACCCCGAATTGTATGATTTGATAGAGATGTCGCTGAAGCAAGCAGATAGAGGTGCAATGGGTGTGGTTGCTAATCTTCCTATTTATTTTATTCTTCACTTGAGTAGTGAACTCGGTTTTCAAATTCAAGGTGCTTATTGCAGAGAAACACCTGTTTTAGACTTAAAAGAGGGTAGTTTTTCACATGCAATACCAGCGCATCCGTTTTATTTAGATGGAGAGCCAGCTAAACATCTTTGTGCAATTCGTGATGTTGCTTTTTACGAAAGCTTAGATCAAGTTGCATTGCATAGAAACACACGACAAATATTGCTGCATCATTTGCAACAATACATGGCTCTGCACATACAAGATTTTGGAACGCTCAAAACCTTACATGTACTGAGTCAAGTTTTATAAAATTGTTTTAGGAAGCTTTTACTTCTTCTACTTCAAAAGTGAATTTATCTTCAAATGATTTGATAGCATTCCATCCACCCAATACATTGCGTAAATTATGGAATCCCTGTTTTTTCAAGATGGAAGCAGCAATCACACTTCTATAACCACCTGCACAATGGATGTATACATTGTTGTGTTCTTCAATCATTCCAATTTTGCCAACATCAGTCATATCTGCTAATGGTAAATGTTCGGCGCTTTGAATATGTCCTGCTTGAAATTCATTTGGCTTTCTCACATCCAGAATCAACAATTTAGGATCGTGCGGAATATCCATTGCCAATTCATCAGCCTCCACATCAATAATCATGTCAATAGGTAAACCCGCTTCCTGCCAAGCAGCGAAACCGCCTTGCAAGAAACCTGTAAACTTGCTAAAGCCAACCCTCGCCAATCGTACAAAAGATTCTTTTTCTTTTCCTGGTTCAGCAATTACTACAATTGGTTCATCAAAAGAAAGCAAGGTGCCTGCCCATTCTGCAAATCTTCCTTCTAATCCAATTGAAATACTTCCCGGTACAAATCCTTGTGTAAATACAGTTGCGTGTCTTGTGTCTAATAAAATAGTGGAATCTTTTAATGCCTGCACTTCTTTTGGTGTAAGTGGCTGGAGTCCTTGCTGAAGTAAGGTTTCTAAAGACTCATACCCGCCTTTATTGATTTGCGCATTGATTGGAAAATAGGGAGGAGGCGCAGCTAATCCTTCAGTTACAGCTTCAATAAATGCTTCTTTTGAAGCAGCTTGTAAAGCATAATTGTTTTTTTTCTGGTCACCTAAAGTACTGAATGTTTCAGGTCCTAGATTTTTTCCGCAACTGCTTCCTGCGCCATGTGCTGGATAGATGAGCACATCATCTGACAAAGGCATAATTTTTTGTTGAAGACTTTCATACATCATACCTGCTAAATCTTGCATGGTAATTTCTGCTCCTTTTTGAGCTAAGTCAGGTCTGCCTACATCGCCAATGAATAGTGTATCGCCAGTAAATAAAGCATGTTCTTTTCCATCTTTATCTTTCAATAAATAGCAAGTGCTTTCTAAGGTATGTCCAGGTGTGTGCAATACCGTAATAGTTAGTTCGCCGAGCTGAAACACTTCACCATCTTTTGCTAAGTGAATGGGAAATGAAGTAACAGTGTTTGGTCCATACACAATAGGTGCACCTGTTGCAGCTGCTAAGTCGAGGTGGCCGCTTACAAAGTCGGCATGAAAATGTGTTTCAAAAATGTATTTGATGGTTGCATTTCTTTCTGATGCAAGTGCCAGATAAGTATCAATATCGCGTAGTGGATCTATAATGGCAACCTCGCCATTGCTTTCAATATAATAAGCAGCTTCACTTAAACAGCTGGTATATAATTGTTGTATATGCATGCAAGAAAATTTGTGCAAATATACAACGCTCCTAGTGGGTGATGGTTATGGAACTGGTAAAAAAGACTTAGGCAACCAGTTGCTCAATGAATGCAATGATTTCGCGTAGTCGTGGATAGCTCAATCCGTAGAAAATAAATTTGCCATCCCTTGAAGTTTGTACAATGCCTGCTCTGCGAAGAATTGCTAAATGTTGTGATGCAACTGATTGCTCCAATCTTAGTTTGATGTAGATTTCAGTAACAGTCATTTTACTGTGTTCATCCAATAGCTTTATCATCTGCTGTCGCAGTGGGTGGTTGATAGCGCGTAGTATCAGTGAGGCTTTTTTCGTGTGCAAAAAGTCGACCTTTATACTTTCACCTTGTCCGGCCAGAAGGATGGAATGGCTCAAAGCTTGTGTCATGTTGTTCATTTTGGGGGGCGAAAATGAAATAGTTGTTAAAGTTACGCAAAATAACTAGTAACTATAGATTATTTCAGTTTTTGCACAGTAGTATAAAATTCTTTTCCATAAAAAGGCACAGCAGATTCAAGTTCACTGAATGCTTTTCTTTCCCATTTATTCAGAGCAATTGTAAGCATGTCTCCTGCGTGGTAAGAAACATCGATAAACACTGCGTTTTTGTGCTGACAAATCGATTTCCATTTAGAACTACCTGATCCAAAAAAACAGCAAACTCCCATTTCCAGCCAGTCATTGTAACTTGAATCATTTAAAATCAATGCATTAGAAGCAAGCACTTCATTTCCTTGAATATCAAAAACGGCTGTAAAAACTTCCATTCTTCTCGCGTCAATCATAGGTATCCAGTATTTGAAAGATGGATTTTGTTGAATTGCTGCGTTTGTCATTAGTGCCAATGTAGAAACTGTTATCAAGGGTTTGCGCCATGCAAACGCCAATCCTTTGGCCGAAGCCATTGCCACACGCAAGCCAGTATAGCTACCCGGACCTTCTGCAACAACAATTGCATCTAGTTGATTTCCAGTGAAATTGCATGTCTGCATGAGCTTTTCAATAGCCGGTTGAAGAAAACTTCCATGATCTTTTGGCTGAGGATTGGTGATACAGCCAATGATTGCATTGCCCTTGCTAAAAGCAACAGAGCCCAGGTCGGTGGATGTATCTATATGCAACAATTGAAGTTCGCTCATGCAGCAAGGCTTTTAACTTCATCGACCAACATTTGGGCAGGCGCATACCTTTCTCCTTCAGCTTTCCATAAGTGTTGTAAAAGTTGATAAATCTGCAAAAGCCCAATTTCGGCAGCCCATGCGAAGGGGCCTTTAGGGTAATTAGTTCCCAATTGCATGGCTGTATCAATTTCTTCTTTGCTACTCACTTCTTCTCCTAAAGCATAGTAGGCTTCATTGATAATCATGCTAATAACACGCGGACTAACAAATCCTATTTGATCGGGTACCAGTTGAAAATCCCAGGAGAGGGCTTCTAAAATGAGTTTACCTTCATTGTAAATGGCATCATTTTTTACAGCAATTTCTAAGAGCGATCTTTCAAAAAATCCAGGCCATGCACAAAATCTTATGAAGTTAGCTGGCATGGTTGCTGTCGTTTCAAGTACAGCATGCACAAAAACAGGTGCTTGATTTGGAGGCTGAAAGTAAGCGCCATCAGCTTCCCATAAAAAATCAAAGTATACATCAGCAGAAATGGTTGGATCAGGATTCCAAATAACTTCAACAGTTACAGGAACTGTTTTTTTCTGCCAAGCAATTTTATGTGTTTCGTTTCCTCTAGCTGCAATTAACATGAGAACAAATGATTGAAATGCAAATTTAGGTTGGTTGAATGGATGAAATGCAGCAAATTGCTCACTCAATTCATGAATATGCCAAAACAAATCATTCAAACTTCAAAAGCGCCAGCCCCAATTGGTCCGTATAACCAAGCAGTAAAGGCTAATGGCTTTTTATTTATTAGTGGACAAGTAGCTTTTGTTCCATCAACTGGAGAGTTGGTTCAATCGGGTGTACAAGATGAAGCTAGACAAGTGATGTTGAATTTAGAAGCCATTTTAAAAGAAGCGCATCTTACTTTCGAACATGTGGTGAAGACCAGTATTTTTTTAAGTGATATGTCGCTTTTTGCAGAAGTGAATGAAGTGTATGGTAGTTTTTTCTCAGGCGATTTTCCTGCAAGAGAAACAGTAGCTGTTAAAGGACTACCACGAGGTGTGAATGTAGAAATTAGCATGATTGCAGTAGAACAATTATAAGTTATGTTGATAGATCTCGCTTCTTTAAATACAATGCAAAAACAAGCTTGGTTGCAACACGCAGTTGCACCTCGTCCTATTGCATTTGTAAGTACACAAGATGCTGAAGGGAATGTGAATCTTAGTCCATTTAGTTTCTTTAATCTATTCTCGTCTAACCCGCCCATACTTGTGTTTTCTCCTAGTCGAAGAGCGAGAGATGGATCGACTAAGCATACTTTAGAAAATATTCGCGAAGTGCCCGAGTGTGTGGTGCATATTTGTGATTATGCTATGGTGCAACAAATGAGCTTGTCAAGTTGCGAATATGGTAAAGGGGTGAATGAATTTATAAAAGCTGGATTTGATGCAGAGCCTGCTACTAAAGTTCGTGTACCTATGGTAAAGCAAGCTCGCGTTAAAATGGAATGCACGGTGCGCGACATCATTAGTTTGGGTGAAGAAGGCGGAGCTGGTCAGTTGGTTTTGGCAGAAGTATTGTGTATGCATGTTGATGAATCTATTTTGAATGCAGAAGGAAATATGATTGATCAAACAAAAACCGATTGGGTAGCAAGGATGGGCGGCGATTGGTATAGCAGAGCAACCAGAGAGTCTATGTTTCAGGTGCCTAAACCAAATACTCAATTAGGAATTGGAATAGATCAATTGCCTCAGAGTATTAAAAACAGCAGAATTCTTACTGGGAATCATTTAGGTATGTTAGCCAATGTGCATCAATTTCCAGAAGTTGATCCAGCTTTTGAGCACGACCATGTGAAACAGATTGTGCAATATTATTCATTGAATCCAGAAGAAATGGAAGCCGAATTACATAAGTTAGCTGCGCAACTGTTAGATAATGGTGCTATAACTGAAGCATGGCAGGTTTTATTATCTGGAGAGCCTTTGGTTTGATTGGTATATTTCGTCTTCTAAAGAATTTAGCTGGCTCATGAATGACTGTTTTGCGAGTGCATAATTCATTATAAACCTGCCTTCATTTGCAGAAATAAAGGGAATTACCACATCCTCTGTACCAGTGTGCAGTTGTAAAGTGCATAGTTGTCTTTTTCGCTGAAAGGGCGAACTGTTTATCGAAACAAATTGGATGTGTTTCCAGTGAAGCAATTGGTGACGAATGCCCCATATCCCTTTTGAAATTTCTATTCCCTCCCTAGTATATGCAAAACATGTTTTCTTGAAAAACACCCGCATTGTAATAGAAAAGTATACCATGAAAACAGTTCCAATAATTAATCCATTCCATGAAAGCCAAATTGCTGCAGTACCTGAAAGAATGAGCGCAATAGGAAGGCCAATAAAAATACTTTGAAACAAAATATAAGATGGATGTATGCTTTTTTTTGCTGCAATTACAAGTGGACTCCCTGTAAAAAATTCATAGATGAGTGGTTCAATTTGTTCTTTTTGTGTAAGCGGAATTTGAACTTGAGTATCTTCTTCACCTCCATTTTCAGTTAAAGTTCTCAAATGAATTAAACTCATATTAAGATGCTTTCGGAAAAAATTGGCATGCCATTCAATTAAAGCTACTTTTTCAAAGCGTATGAATTTTTGTTTTACTTCTGTTAAGCCCCATCTTATCTGAAATCCAGCAGTTTCTATCTTTACTTCAAACTGATAATAACGAATGAGTACGCGAATAGCAGATATCAAAAATGTAATGAAAGCTGTCCAAAATAAAACCCAAATAAGTGTAGTAATTGAGTTGGCCACTTCTGTTCCTGCTTTTTCTGCATAACCATAGCTATCTATTTTGAGATAATCTTTGGCATCCTGCATTTTTCCGATTAAAAAAAGAATAATAAGCGCTGCGGTTTTAAAATGGTTTTCAGATATGGCAAGCTTTAGCAAGTCGAACGGATACAAGACAATGCTCTTGGTTTGTTTTGTTGTTGTAAGAGTTGTATCTTCTAGAATTATATTATTTACCGAGGCATTCGTAAGAACATCTCTTAACAATTCTGCTTTACTAATCTGAACAGCGTCTAGTGTCATTTCCGATGACTCAGATCCTGCGGTATCTACTTTTATTGAACAAGTATTTGTGACTTTATGTAAAAAATTCTGCGATAGATGAATGCTTTGAATTTTATCTATGGGTATTACAATAATATTTTTTGAAAGAATACCAGACCGAACAATCAATTCGTGGTTATTCATCCAATAACGATGAAAAAAGAATCCAACAATCTTAGGGATATGCACTACAATCATTCCGCCAAAAGCACCTACAGTTTGATATAATAATAATTTTTCTCGGCTAATTACAGCGTCTTCTTTTTCTGGTAAAAAGAAATAAGCAATAATAAAAAATAATAACAATGAAGAACTATGCCGTACTATCTTCCATAGTAAATGCAAAAACAGTGCTGGGGACTGCCTTTGTGGTGTTTCAAGAAAATTATAGCTGTTCTGTAACTGCATGTTGCTGAAGAATAAAAGTTTTGATTTGTTCTGCTACATCTTCTTGTAAGCCTGTAATTTTTATATCTGACAGGGAATTTCCTGCGGTATAAATCTTGATGGTTGCAAGTCGGAACATTCTTTCATAGGGTCCTTTGTTAAGCGATACGTGCTGTATTTTATTATAAGTAACCGCTTGAATAGTTTGTTTCCACCAGCCTTTTCTAAACAATACATCACGCTCTCTAATAGCGTAAGCTCTATTTCGAATGTCTTTTTTTGTTAAAATAAATCCAATAACTACTAAAATGAAATAAGCAATTCCAGATGTTAGATACCAGTTTGTTGTTTGCCATTTTTCTGATACAAAAAATGTAAATACAATTGCGCATAGTATAGCTATCGAATAAGTTATCCAAACTAGATTTGCAACTGTTAGGTATTTCTTATCAATTGCCTTCCACTCAATATGCTCAATGCTTGGGAGTTGTTCTGGTTGTATTTGCAGATGTACAATAGACATGCTACAAATGTAGTATGATGCAATGCTATATTTTTCATTTTATAGCTAGAAGTGATAAGTTTTGAAATCCTTTTTCTCATTTTACATGCACCTCCTAAATGTTAATATTTATAAGTGGGTTTGGAGGCAAGAATATTGATAGTAACTTTCAACGGTTGGGTTGTACAAACTTTATCCGATCTGGATTTGATTAGAGGTATTTTCCTCCAAGACCTTAAAACAAATTTTTATGATTAGTGTCATCATTCCTACTTTGAATGAACAGGAACAAATTGCTAATGTTGTTGCTTTTGCAAAATCTCAGCCAAATGTTTCTGAAGTGTTGGTTGTAGATGATCAGTCGCTTGATCAAACAGTTGCTTTGGCAGAAAAAGCAGGAGCTAAAGTAGTTTCAAGCACTAAGCTAGGCAAAGGTGCTTCTATGAAAGAAGGCATTATGTTTGCCCAAAATGAGTTGGTTGTATTTTTAGATGGCGACATTCATCCATATCCACACTATACCATTAAATTGTTATCTGATCCATTATTGCAAGATGAAGCAGATTTTGTAAAAGCATCTTTTAGTAGAAATGCTGGTAGAGTAACAGAGTTGGTGGCAAAGCCTTTGTTAAGTATTTTTTTTCCAGAGCTTACAAGTTTCTCTCAGCCATTAAGTGGAATGATTGCAGGAAAAAAATCATTACTTCAAACACTAGACTTTAGAGATGATTATGGTGTTGATATTGGAATTCTGATAGATATGCATTTGAATAAGTATCGTGTTAAAGAAGTTGAAATTGGATATATTGAAAACAACAGCAAGCCTTGGCACGCTCTTGGAAAGATGAGTAAAGAAGTTGCTCAAACTATCATTGCAAAAGCAGCTTTATCTAATAATCAGCATTATAATTTTGAAGAGTTTGGTGTGTTACAAGTTATTAGGTCACAGATGGAATTGGCTTTAGAAACCCACCAAAAGCAATTTGAAAAAATGGTGGTTTTTGATATGGATAATACCTTGCTTCGAGGCCGATTTATAGATACATGTGCAGCTGAGTTTGGATTTAAGGCTGAATTAATGGAATTGAGGTCATCGGAGCAAGATACAGTCGTACTAACCAAAAAAATTGCCACTTTATTAAAAGGCAGAACTATAGAAGAAGTTATAAACATTGCAGAAAATATTCCAATTGTTCAAGATGCTAAGATGGTTATTGCTGAATTGAAGTTGAGGGGATATTTAGTTGGAATTATATCAGATAGTTATGATTGTGTAACAAGACATATAAAAAATAAATTAGGAATGGATTTCTCTTTGTCGAACGAGTTAGAATTTTCAAAAGGTATCTGTACAGGAGAAGTTAAAATTCCATCCTTCTTTTTCAATCAATCGAATAGTATTTGCAGGCACCCTTTGTGTAAGACAAACGCAGTATTAAGCTTATGTGAGAAGCACAAAATTCAAATAAAAAATTCTATTGCTATAGGTGATAGTGCAAATGATTTGTGTATGGTAAAAGAAGCCGGAATGGGAATTGCATTTTGTTCAACCAATGAATTATTAAATCATCATGCAGATGAAATCATTAGCGAACCTTCTTTCCAAAATTTATTAGAATGGGTTTAAAGTCCTATATATAGTCATGCAGTATGACTCTTAAATTAAAGCCATCACCAGGAGAAGTACTAATATGTACTTCTCCTGAAAATAAACTGGCTCTAGATCTAATATTAGTAATTCCAACACCTTTCACAGACTTTTCAATCTTTGCGCCTAGACCATTATCACTAATTTCAAGCTCAATGGTTTCTTTATTATTTGCGAGTCTAACATACACTCTGGTTGCTTTGGCATGTTTTAGAATATTGTTGAACTGCTCTTGAATTATTCTATAAATATTGAGTTTAATATGATCTGATAAATTATTTTGATTAAAACCGCTGAAGTCTTTCGCAACTTCTAAAACGCCACTTTTTATAGCTGTTTGAAATATATTATCAAGTGCTTTTACTAAGTTACTATCAGAAAGAGTAGCAGGAAGAAGTGTATGTGAAAGTTGTCGCAATTCTTTGATGGCATCTTTTATCATGCCATCAGTCATTTTAAGATAGTTTAACTGCTCTGTATCTGAAATTTTAATAAGGCTTAAGTACAATCTGCAGCTTACAAGTATTTGGTTAATATTGTCATGTAATTCTCTTCCTAATTCTTGGCGCTCATTTTCTTGTGCTGTTAATGCTGCATTTGTAACTTCATTGATTTTTGTACTTCTTTCCTTGTCTAAAATTTCTGAAAGTTTAATTTTTTCAGTAATGTCTTTAGCTACTGCATATCTCAACTCAGTTTCAACATCAAATATTGCTGTCCATGCTAACCACTTTAGTTCACCATTGCTGGCAATCATTCTATTTTCTAGGTAACTTGTCTCTTGTTTTTTTGAAGGAGTAATCAGTGCCTGTTGGGTTTTATTTAGATCTTCAAAATGTATCCACTCTGTAAACGAATTATTTAGTAAATCCTCATCAGAGTAACCCAATAAATCTCTAAAAGCCGGGTTAACTTTTTTGAAATAGCCGTCTGGACCAATAATACATAATAAGTCTGGTGAGATATTAAAAAAGTGGTTTAACTCTTCTTCAATTTTTTTGCTTTGAAGACTCTCACCAATTTGTAAAGCAATTTCTTTTAGAAATGAATTAGACTCATTTAAACTGAAAACAGGCTCTTTTTCAAAATGAAATAGGATGACAGCAATTACCTTATTTGAATGAAAAATCGGAATCGCTAAATTATTACTAAACTTGTTTTTCTCTGTATTAGGTTCGTAGATGATTTGCTTACTCTTCCAGCATTGATGAATAATGGTAGGATGTTTATCTTCAATTGAAATAGTTCGGTTTTTTATTTCAAGTGAAATTAATTCACTGCACCATTGGGATTTAAGTATTAGAGCTGTTTCATCTATGTTTATAAGCCACGCTAATGCTTCTTGCGCCTCTAAGTATTTTCCTACCTCTTCTATCGTTTGTAAAAGACCATTTTCTACACTTTCCTGTTGTGCTATGAGTGCGGAAATTTGAAGGATTAATTCTTTTTCAATTGATTGTTTTTTCTGTACAGTAACATCTTGCATAGCACCAACCATTTTCACGGCGGTTTGAGTTTCGTCAAAAATCAATAAGCCTCTATCAATAACATACGAATACGTATTGTCTGCTTTTTTATACCTATACTCTGAAAACCAGTATTGTTGATTTTTTTGCTCTATAAACTCAAGTAAACTATTGTAAGTTTCATCTCTCTCTGTAGGGTGAATGTTGTTATACCAGTCTTTTAAGTCAATAGGTTTATTAGTAATTGTATGGCCGAATAGTTTCTCGTATCCTCCACTCCAATGAAGATTATTTTTTTCAACAAGGTCTATTTCCCATATTGCGTCAGAAGTTGCTTTACTAACTTGAATATATCTTTGATTGCTTGTTTCAAGTTCTATTTTGTATTGTTTGTTTTCAAATGAACTGCCTATTGTTTTTGCCAATAATTGAAGCACTGAAATTTCATCTGTTGTCCATTCTCTTTTTTCGAAACATGCATCTAAGCCAATTAAACCATGAAACTCTTTATTAACAAATATGGGTAGTAGTATAATTGATTTAATTTCCTGTTGAAGCAATAATTCTTTTCCAGGTCCATCTTCCATTTCTGACGTATGTCCAATAAATGGTTCATTATTCAGCAATGGTTTAAAGAATGGAGAAAACATGCTTATTGGCAGGTATTGTAAATTTTCGTTATCAATTTGTTTTAATTCTTCTCTTGAAGTCCACTCTAATACTTGGAAACTAAATTTTTCTCCAGTTTGCGCATCGGTAGTATTTTCAAATAAATAAACACGATCGGCTTTAATAGCTAAGCCAATTTCGCCCATAGCAGATTGAAGAACTTCCAGCCAATGCTTGTCCGACGCTAGTTGAATTGAAACTTTTGCTGTTGCCTCAAGTAGCTTACTTTTATTCTGCAATTCTTGTTCAACCAGTTTTCTTTCTGTGATATTTCTTGCAACTATAATAATTCCTTCGATAGATGGGTTTCTCCATTGATTATTTCCTTGTGCTTCTACATATATATAGTGTCCATCTTTGTGCAATAACCTGGTTTCAAAAAACTGACTAGTACCAGATAAGTTTAAGCTATTCCAAAATAGGTCGATGGATTTGGTAAAGTCATCAGGATGAATAAACTCTTGAATATATTTACCAATGCTATAATCTGGTGAGTAGCCGAGAATTTTCTCTACTGAGTCTGATTGATAAAGAAGTATTCCATCTTTATTGATCAGCAAGATCAAGTCTGATATATTTGAGACCAATGATCTAAATCGCTCTTCACTATTTTTTAAAGCTTCTTCTGCTTGTTTGATATGTGAAATATCTTGAATTGAAATTACAATTCCATTCGATTTATTGTTTTCGAATGCTATTGGAAAAAGTTTCGACAAATAATTTTTTACGGTTCCGTCTTTTTGTAGATAATCAACTTCGTAAGATATTGATTTACCTTCCAGCACTTTTTTTAATTCTTTTTCAACAATAGGCTTTCTTTCATTAGGGAGTGTATTTAAATAGTAATTCTTTGGCTTTAATAAGTTAGGCAACATACCCTGATTAGTTTCTGCAAATTGTATTAAAGTTTTGTTGATATGGATGATATAGAAATTATTATCTAATAAAACATATCCTGTATCTGTACTATCCAAAATGCCTCTCAAATTTTGTTCAGACGCTAATAAACTTGCTTCTAAGTTTTTTCTTTCGGTGATGTTTCTGGCGATTCCAAAAATTTTGACAGGAGTATTGTTTTCCCATAATGTTTCTCCTTTTAAACGAACCCATTTATTGTTGCTACATTGAAGTTCTAGATCAAATGGAGTGTGCTTTTGTATGCACAATATCAATGCCTCTCTTAAGACACCTCTATCATTTTCTTCTATAAGACTTAAAAGAAAATCAAGATCAATTATCGTTTTCTCAGAACACTCAAATATTTCTCTAGTTAGTGTAGAAAAATAAAGCTGTTGGTCATCTAAACTCATCTGCCAAGAGCCAACTTCTGCAACTTCATTGGTTAAACGCTGTTCCTCTTGAAGTAATATTCTTTCGGTAAAATCTGTTAGTGATCCAGCGGTTCTAAATGCTCTATTTGAATTGTTCCATAACGAGTTGCCTCTAACTAAAAAATATTTATATGTGCCCTGCTTGTTTTTTACTCTAACTATAAGTTCAATGGGAACCTTTGACTTAATATGATTTATAAATGTTTGCTTCGATATTTCAACATCGTCTGGATGAATCCAATTAAAGAGTTGTTCAATTAAAGGAGTTTTATCTTCTGGTGTTTGGCCAATGAGTACCAATAAATGATCTGATAAGAATAGTTTTTGTTCTACAATATCATAATCCCAAATGCCATCACTTGAGCCTTCGATGGCCAATTTAAATCGTTCTTCATTTTTTTGTAATTCTTTCTCAAGTTGAATTATTTTTTCTAGCTTATGTTCTAGGAATGAAAGAATTGTTTCTAGATCGCTGCTTATTTCATCTTTTTGAAATGGAAACTGTGAATCAACTTTTTTTATTAAATGTGTTACTCTATCAATTGCCTTTTTCTTTTCTGCATATTCAATTGTGAGATTTTCTAGAATGGTTCGATATTCTTTTTCGCTTATGTCGAATGCGTTATCAGATAGCGATTTATCACGTTCAAAAATTTTATACGAATCTGATACTGCCTCCAAGAAGTTTTTGAAAGCTTCATCCTCAGCTATGTGTGGAGGAAGAAATTTTTGAATTTGTTTTTGCAACAACCTATGTTGCTCCATTTTATTCCATTTTATATCAGTGTTAGCTACTAATATTAGATAACAAGATAGTAAAATAGAACTATCGGCGTGGTATAAAAATGTTTTTTATGGTTGTATCTGCACATCCATTTCCGCGCACGATGAGTCGAACTGAATAAGACTTATCAGTAGACTCTTTTTGATAAGTTGTTTCAATAAAACTATTGTAATCGTCATTTACGATACCATTTCCAAAATCCCACCTAAAGCCATCAATGCCACCATAAGGAATCGTAGATTGGCTATTAAATGACCAGCGCATAGTAGTGGCTGTTTCGCTTACTAAGGTTTCTTGAAAGCGAGCTCTCGGTCTTGGATTGGGACCTTTTGCACTTACCATTTGATTTTTTCGATATATCAAGCGTCCATCTAAATAAATAGACATAATAACGTCGTAATCATTCATGAATCTATACCGATGCTTTACGGGATTTCCTGTTTTAGTACCCTCTCCATCAGAAAAGTCCCATACATAAATAGCTCCAGTTGGAACACTAGTTGCTTGTGCAGTAAATGTAAACTCTTCATCGGTACATGGATTTTGAGCTACAGCACTAAATCCACCAGTAATAGGGTAGTCGGCTAAAATAGTTACAGGCATTACTGTATCGTGTGTACATCCAGAATTGGCCGTAATTCTGAGCCTTACATTATACACTTTATCAACTGGCGCTCTTGGGAATTCGTGCCTTACTAGTCCTACTGCTGTACTTCTTGTAGTACCATCGCCCCAATCCCAAAAGTAGTTTACAATGGAACCTCTATTGATTGAAGAAGCACTATTAAAAGTGACATAATTTACATTGCTAGCGAAGTCAAATTTGTGCGAAAAAATTGCAATTGGTCTTATTTGGTCTCCCCATGCTCTAATAGGAACACCTACCGACACCTGCGTGGTTCCATTAATAATAACATCTAATCGAACTACAAATTGAGACGATAAATTATATGTATGTGTCACTAATGCGCCTGTCTTTTCATTTCCATCACCCATTCTCCATTTGTAAGTTGCAGAGGAGGGAATAGTGGTACTAGACACTCGGAATGTAAACTGCTCTGTGCTAGGAAAGCAATGATTTGTTTTAAAGTAACTAATTGTTAGGTTACTAAATCTAACCACTGTTGTATCTCCGCGAACGGTAGTAGTACTGCTTGAATCGGCACTGAAGTCGGGTATTTCAATAGATGTCTCAGGCAATTCCGCACCTTTTTGGCAGGACTGCGAAAAGAGTAATCCAGCACCCAAAATCAATAAATATAATTTAACTCGATTCATGGCTTAGTAACTGTTAGCGAGGGGGTATGGTTACGAAAACAGTAGCAGTATCTCTACAGCCAGTGTTGCTCGTTACAATTAGGCTAACTGGATAAGTTCGGGGTGTAGCTTCTTTCACAAATTCTCTTTCAACATAGGTATTAAAATCATCATTAATAATACCATTTCCTAGATCCCATCTGTAGCCTATAATAAAGCCATGCGGAATATTTGATTGGCTATAAAAAGCCCATCTTTCGGTAGTTGCTGTACTTGTAATAATATTTCTTAAAATGAGTGCTTTTGGACGAATGTTTTGACCAAATGCTCTCACCCATCTATGGGTTCTGTAAATTTCTTTACCCCTCAATGTAATCCACATCTTTACATCATAATCGTTTTGATAAGTAAAGGATTTTCTAATTGGGTTACCTGTAACAAATCCTGTAGCATCACCAAAGTCCCAATGATACACCGCACCAGCGGGAACTCCAACTGCAGTAGGAGTGAAGATGAAATATTCATTGGTGCAACCATCAAACCGAGTTGCTTCAAAGTCGCCAGAAATATTATAAACTGCTTCAACAGAAACGGGAACAATGGCCGTATCTCTACAACCAGAATTAGCAGTAACAATATGTCGAACTTGATAAACTCTATCTTCTGGAACGGGAGGATAGTTTTTTTGTGCAAAAGGAACAGCAGTGCTTGACGTAGTTCCATCGCCCCATTCCCAAAAATAATTGGTTATTGTCCCCGTTGGAACAGAACTTCTACTTGTAAATGACTTGTTTGCTGGAAAGTTTACATCAAAAACTTGCACAGAAAAGGCTGAGTGCGGACTTACTTGTTGTCCCCATGCTTGGATATTAGTAGCTAATTTTTGTAATAGCTGATTGTTGGAAGTTCTTACTTCTAGAATGACAGTGTAGTTACCCGGTTCACGATACATAATTCTTACATCAGTGCCCGTTTGTGTAGTTCCATCCCCAAAAGACCAAACATACCTTGCATTTGATGGAACACCTGTTGCAGTTGCAGAAAAAGCAAATATCTCATTGCTTGGAAAACAGTGAGATGTTCTACTGTGGGTAATTGTTACAGTTCCTTGTTGAATTGTAGTTGTATCTCTGAAATCGCTTGAGTTGCCAACTATAATTGGGGGTTCAGGATCTGGTTCTGGCGGTTGTACTTCTTTATTATTGCATGAAAAGATGATTCCTGCAAAAAAAGCTAGTAATAAGAGTTTTCTTTTCATGATGTGAACGGTTTTATCCAATAAGATATACTACAAAATTAACTAAAAATCAAGGGTTTCTGGGGTTTTCGTTTAGCCTTAAAGCTATTTTAATCACTTTTTTATGTAGTAATGTCGTATAAGTTGCAGAATATCAATATGGTATATAAAATTGGTGCCTCCTTCTTCTGCATTTGTAAGGCTGATTTAACAATTTATTGAAACATACTTATCTCATCTAAAAGGTATTAACTTTGATTACAATGAAGCGCTTTCTATCAACAGTGTGCCTTTGTTTGATGTTGTTTTCACAAACAGAGTTGTATCAGCTCCTGAAGCTGCCTGTTTTTGTTGCGCATTACTTTGAACACAAACAAGAAGATCCTTCTATCTCTTTAAAGAGTTTTTTTGTATTGCACTATTTAAGTGGTAATGAAGTTGATGAAGATTACCAACGAGATATGCAATTGCCTTTTAAAACACAAGTTTTTTCATTTGTTGGCTCCATCTCAGTTGAGCCTACCATTCAGTTATTTTCTTTAGAAATTCCTGTAGCTTTTATAGGTACTAAGAAGCAGGTTTTTTCCCAGCAGTCATTCCCTTCATTTTATTCCACAGATATTTGGCAGCCACCGCGGTTGGTTTAGTTTCTTTTTTATTGACCTCATTCGAATTTCGCTTGCTTATTGTGAGAAATAAGCAATAAAACTATTTATACCAAACAAGATGATACTTTCAAAAGTAATTGGCTTCTTCCTTGAGAGGAAATGGCTGGTTTTGTTCTTTATACTTGCATGGATTGGAATGGGTGTTTTTTCTTTTAGAAATTTACCTATAGATGCAGTTCCAGATATTACCAATAATCAAGTCCTAATAATTACTTCTTCGCCAAGTCTAGGAGCATTAGATATTGAGCGACAAATCACTTTTCCAATTGAACAAGCCACAAGAAATGTTCCTGGAATCATTGAACAGAGATCCTTTTCAAGGTTTGGACTTTCATTGGTTACGCTTGTATTCAATGAAGAAACAGATGTGTATTGGGCTCGACAGCAAGTTGGAGAAAGATTGGCACTTATTAGAAGTGTGATTCCTCCCGCTCTGGGAATTCCAGAATTAGGTCCGGTTACAACTGGACTAGGTGAAATTTATCAGTATGTCATTCGTCCTAAACCAGGTTATGAATCAGCGTACGATGCAATGGAACTTAGAACTATTCAGGATTGGATTGTTCGAAGGCAGTTGTTAGGTACTCAGGGTGTTGCAGATGTAAGTTCTTTCGGCGGAAAGTTAAAGCAGTATGAGGTGGCAGTAAATGATCAGCAGTTAAAGGCCTACGGCTGTACCATTCAAGATATTTTTCAAGCCCTTGAAATGAATAACCAAAATACTGGAGGTGCATATATTGAAAAAGGTCCAAATGTCTTGTACATAAGAAGTGAAGGCTTGGTTAAAAATGCAGAAGACATTGGGGAAATATTGGTTCGAGAATTAAATGATGGAACGCCGGTTCGAATTAAAAATTTAGCTGAAGTGCAATTAGGAACAGCTATTCGTTATGGTGCAGTTAATTATAATAACCAAGGAGAAGTTGCTGGAGGTGTAGTCATGATGCTAAAAGGTGAAAACTCTTCTAAGGTTATTAAGTTGGTAAAGGAAAGAATGAAGCAGATAGAAAAAACATTACCTGAAGGTGTTGTTGTGGAAGCTTTTCTTGATAGAACGAAAATGGTCAATAATGCTATTGAAACAGTTCGAAATAATCTTACTGAAGGAGCTATTATTGTTCTCATTATTCTCGTCATTTTTCTTGGCAATTTTCGAGCGGGTTTAATTGTTGCCTCTGTTATTCCTTTATCTATGTTGTTTGCAGTTTACATGATGAATGTGTTTGGTGTAAGTGGAAACCTAATGAGTTTAGGTGCTCTAGATTTTGGACTAATTGTTGATGGGGCTGTTATCATTGTTGAGGCAGTTTTACATGCTTTATATATTCGGCAACGTGAAAAGTCTGATTCCCTAAAATCAATTGATCAAGTTGTAAATCAGTCTGCTTCAAAAATGATGGGTGCAGCTGTATTTGGACAGCTTATTATATTAGTTGTTTATCTCCCAATTCTTAGTTTAGAAGGTATTGAGGGCAAAATGTTTAGACCAATGGCGCAAACAGTGATGTTTGCTCTTATTGGAGCATTTATATTATCTATTACTTATGTGCCTGTAATGAGTGCTTGGCTTCTTAAGAAAACAAAACGGAGCAAGGAAAATTGGTCAGATCGCTTACTTGTTTATTTGCAAAATTGGTATAGACCTATTCTTATAAAAGCACTTCATTTTCGAATGCCTATTGTTGTTGCTGTCTTTGTTTTTTTGGGATCTGCTATTTATATTCTAATTAATCTAGGAGGAGAGTTTATTCCTAAGCTTGAAGAAGGCGATTTTGCAGTAGATACAAGGGTGTTAACTGGTAGTTCTTTAACAACCACTATTCAAGCTACACAACAAACTGCAGCAATTCTAATTGAAAAGTTTCCTGAAGTTGAAAAGGTGGTCACTAAAATTGGAAGTGGTGAAATTCCAACCGATCCTATGCCATTAGAAGCTTCTGATATGATGGTTATTTTGAAACCTAAAAAGGAGTGGACAAGTGCAAATTCTTTTGATGAACTGGCAGAGAAAATGAGTGAAGCTTTAGTAGATGTGCCAGGCGTAACAGCCGGATTTCAATTCCCTGTACAAATGCGATTTAATGAATTAATGAGTGGAGGTAGACAAGACATCATTTGTAAAATATTTGGTGAGAATATTGATTCACTCGCATCTTTTGCGGCAAAGGTTGGCTCTGTTGCTTCATCGGTAGAGGGAGCAAAGGATATATATGTTGAAACAGTTACTGGATTACCTCAAATTGTTATTCAATACAATAGAGCAGCTTTGAGTCAGTTTGGACTTTCAATAGAAACTGTAAACAAAACAATACAGGCAGCTTTTGCTGGAGCTATTAGTGGACAGGTTTTTGAAGAAGAACGTCGATTTGATTTGGTGGTTCGCTTAAACCAAATACAAAGAACCAACTTGAACGATGTGAAAAATCTTTTAATATCTACACCAAGAGGCCAACAAATTCCTCTAGAACAAGTTGCTGAAGTAGATATTCAGATTGGTCCTAATCAAATTCAACGAGAAGATGCACAAAGAAGAATAACAGTAGGATTTAATGTTCGTGGAAGAGATATAGCTTCAGTTGTTAAAGAGCTTCAAGAAAAGATTCAAAAAAAGATGAAGCTGCCGCCTGGGTATTATGTGACTTATGGTGGACAATTTGAAAACCTAGAAGCGGCAAAGGACAGACTTATGATTGCTGTACCATTGGCTCTTGCTTTTATTTTTATGTTACTTTTTTTTGCATTTGGATCAGTTGCTCAAGGCCTGCTGGTTTATTCTGCAATTCCTCTTTCTGCAATTGGTGGTGTGTGGGCTTTATGGTTGAGAGATATGCCATTTAGTATTTCGGCAGGTGTTGGATTCATTGCTTTGTTTGGTGTGGCAGTTTTAAATGGAATTGTATTGATTTCAGAATTTAACTATTTAAAAAAATCAGGAATGCAATCTGTTCAAGAAATAATATTGCATGGCTGTATAAGTAGGCTGAGGCCTGTGTTAATGACAGCAATGGTGGCTTCATTCGGGTTCTTACCTATGGCAATTAGTAATGGATCTGGGGCAGAAGTACAAAGACCTTTAGCTACAGTTGTAATTGGCGGACTTCTTACTGCAACCATCCTTACTTTATTTGTTTTGCCCATTTTGTATCAGTGGCTTGAAAAAAAATCAACTCACATCAAGCCTTTAGCTATTTTATTTATTCCACTTCTTTCAATTTTATCAACAACCGATATTCAAGCACAGAAGAAGATTTCTCTACAGGCTGCTCTAGATTCAGCTATGTTGAATAACACGCTTATTGCTCAGTCTAGGATGCAGACTAAATCGTTGAGGGCATTGGAAGGAACAGCATGGGAGCTACCTTGGATGAATACTTCTGTAGAGTATGGTAGCTATAATTTGTTCTACAGAGATTCAAGAATAGGTATTGAGCAAAGCTTCGATTTCCCTGTTGTATACAAAAGAAATGAACAACTTTTAAAGTCGCTTACCACTTTACAAGAGTATAAAACTAAACTAGATGAAGCTCAATTAAAACAGGCGGTTAAGCATTTGTTTTATTCTTTAATGCTTATGACCGAGAGAAAAAAATTGCTAATCGTTTCTGATAGCTTGTACAACGATTGGTTAAAGCGACAACAAACGCGGATGAAAGTAGGTGAAGCTAATTTGGTAGAATTAACTACAGCTGAACTACAACAAATTCAAGTAAAAAATCAAATACAAGAACTTGATGCCGATTACGAAACCTTAAAATTTGAATGGCTGCGTTTACTGCAAGTTAAACATGTTTATGACCCCGCCGTTGTGCCTGCTAGAAGATCGTTGGAATTGCTTCCAGATACTACGTCTGCTAAATTTCATCCATTACTGGCGATGATTCAACAGCAAATTGAAGTTGCAGAAAATGAACTTTCTGCAAATAAAGTTAGGTCTTCACCAAAAATTAGTATTGGATATTTTAATCAATCTATCATTGGGCCTCAAACAGTGCAGGGGGTTGATAAGTTTTTTGGTCCAACGGTGCGATTTTCATCGGCAGCGCTGGGAGTTCAATTTCCTCTTTTTAATAAAGCTAATAAAGCAAGGATTGAAAGTAGCAAGTTGGATATTGAGTCAAACAAATTAGCCTATGAAACTTCTTACTTAGAGCAGCAAAAACAAATGAATCAAATAGTTGTACAAATTGGAAAGCTTCAGCGAACACTCGGCTATTTTGAAAATGAAGCAATTCCTAAATCCAACGTCTTGATTACTGCAATGCGTGAACAAGTTGCTAAAGGAAGTGTAAGCTATGTTGAATGGTTGCTCATTATGCAACAAGCAATAGGAATTCAGCGCGATTATCTTCAGGCAGTTCAACAGTGGAACGAAATTCTTGCAGCACTCGATATTTTTTATTCAACCAAATAATTGAATTATGAAACAATTACTTTTATATACGCTTATTGTATTCTTTTTTGCATGTAAGCAAAATGACCCTCAGGCTCCTTCAGAAGAACCAATTCAAGAAAGTTCACTTGTAACATTTACTGATGCTCAGTGGAAGAACGCAGCTTTAGAATCAAAACAAATTTCAGAAGGTACATTACCCTCTTTTTTAGAAGTCAATGGTGTAATTGATGTGCCGCCACAAAACATGATTTCAGTGAGTTTTCCTTTGGGTGGTTATTTAAAGTCAACCCACTTGCTTCCAGGCATGCATGTAAAAAAGGGAGAAGTGATTGCCATAATAGAAGATCCTTCACTGGTGCAATTACAACAAGATTATTTGGATGTACATAGTCGTGTTCAATACGCAGAAAAAGAATTTCTTAGACAGAAAGAGTTAAATGCTAATAAAACAAGCAGTGATAAGCTTTTAGAACAAGCGCAGTCACAATTTGAGTCATTAAAGATTCAAGAGCAAGGACTGCAATCTAAGCTTAGCTTAATTAGAATTCAACCTAAAGTTCTTTTAACTAAGGGAATTCAAAATGAAATTCCTATTTATTCCCCAATTAATGGCTATGTATCTGATGTGAAAGTGAATATTGGAAAGTATGTTAATCCCTCAGATGTATTATTTGAGCTGGTTAATCCAACTGACCTGCATTTATCTCTGAAAGTATTTGAGAAGGACTTACAATATATAGCTATAGGACAACGTGTTGAAGCAAAACTTGTGAGTCAGCCAAATAAAAAAATTGGTGCGTCAATAATATTAATTAGTAAAAAAATGGATGAGAACAGAAGTAATCTTGTTCATTGCCATTTAGATAAGGATGATCGTTCTTTAATTCCTGGAATGTTTATTCAAGCAAAAATTGCAACCGCTAAAAAGGAAGGATGGCTTGTTCCTGAGTCTGCGATTGTTCAGTGGGGAAATCAGCAATTTTTGTTTGTACAAACAACTGCCAAATCATTTGAGATGAAGCCTGTAAAGGTCATTGCAGAACAAGGTTCGGCTGTACTTTTGGAAATGACACCTGGTCTAAAAAACAAGAACATCATTACCAAGAATGCTTATTCAGCATTAATGTTGCTCCAAAATAAGGCTGAAGAAGAATAGTTATTCAGCAATTTTAATAGCTGGATTACCTGCGTATTTCCCTGGCTGTTTAATTGACTTGGTTACTACTGAGCCAGCACCTATTACTACATTGTCACAAATTTCAATCGGTAATATGGTTGCATTACTCCCAATTGATACATGATTCCCTATGTTGGTTTTTTCCAAAAGAGAGTCATTGCCTTGGGCAGGACCTCCTGTAGAAAATTTGTCATTAATAAACATAACACCATGACCAATAAAACAGTCATGTCCAATTGTTACACCTTCACAAATAAAGCTATGCGATTGTATTCTAGTCCTGGCTCCAATATGAACACCTTTTTGAATTTCACAAAATGGGCCAACAAATACATTATCATCTAATTGACATTCGTAGAGATTCACTGGTTGTATGACCTCTACTTGTTTGCCAGATGTTACTTTGTGTATACCACTATACATTTCAATTAACTGATTCATATGCTTCTATTTGAATAAATTGATTGAATAAGTTTTACTGTCAGCGATGAAGAAATTGCATTTGTTTCCTGGGTTGAGCGACTTGAAAAATTATTAAATACAAACTTATACCATTCAGCATGTAAGTTGGCAGTGCCTTCGTAGCCAGTGTATTGGTGGTTCATGAGTTGCAGTTTTTTCGGCAAATGTTCAAGCAATCCATTGCTATCAAACTTCACCTCATTAAAATATGTTCCAGATAATTGAATTGTTGCTTGTTCAGTTACTAGCGTAAACCCACCTTCAACATTTCTCTTTTGCGCGTCTATTCCATAGTGAAAGCTACTAAAGCTTTTATCTTCAAATGTAAAAATGATTGCACCAGCTTGTTCTCCTTGTATATGTTCCGAATAATTAGATAAATGATTTGTATGATTTATTTGTACCGGATACCCCATTATCCAAATCATCAAATCAATAAAGTGACTAAACTGTGTATATAATATTCCACCATCAAGCTCTTTTGAGCCGTGCCAAGAGTTTTCAAAATAGGAAGTTGGACGGTGCCAACATCCATGCATATGGAAGTGGATTGGATTACCTATTTTGTGCGATTTGAGTTGAGTTATGATCTCATTAATTAAAGGGTTACACCTATTTTGTTTTACAACCCATAATTGAACATTCATTTTAGTTGCTAGGGCAATCATCTCCTTGCAATCGCTGTAACTAATTGCCATTGGTTTTTCAACAATTACATGAATGCCTTTTGATAAAGCTTGTTTTGCATGCTCTGCATGCAGTCCATTAGGTGTGCAAATAACTGCAACATCTGGTTTGGTAATATTTAAAATAGTTTCCCAATTAGTATCAAAAATGCAGTTATTCTCATGAGCAATTTTTGCAGCCTCATCAATAGCTATGTCACATATTGCTACAAGCGTTCCCAATTGTTGTATAATTGGAATATGTCGCTTTCCAATATTTCCACATCCAATTAAAGCAAACTGCAGCATAAATTGATAGGATCTTATTTAAAAATTTCGGAGGCTTTTTCAATAGATTCAGGTTTGCCAACATCAATCCATTTTTCAGGTTGACAAGGCCAGCCAAGAATCTTATATTCACTAGCAAGAGAAAGGTAGCTTTCTGTAAGTGAAAACTTTCCTTTTTCTTTCACAGCTTTAAAAAAATCAGGGGAGAAAGCAACTACACAGCTATAGGCCCATTCTTCCAATTCATTGCGGTTGATGGAAGCGTTATAAAGCACGGGTCCTTTTTCTTCTTGTGTAAGTCTATTCTTCCAACCGCAGAGCTGCATGTCTTTATTAAACAAAAATTGGCGACTCGATTCCCTTTTAGAAACAGCAAAACTGATTAGGGCTTGATTTTTTTTGTGAAATGCAATTAGTTCATTTATAGAAAGATCAGTAAGAATATCAGCATTCAATGTAATAAATGGTTCATCACCGTCCAATAAATGCCGAGCAAACAATAGTCCTCCTCCGGTTTCTAACACTTCTCTTCTTTCATCACTAATGAGAATATTACTTCCCCAACCATTATTTTCACGAATAGCATTTTCAATTTGATCAGCAAAATGATGCACATTTACTACAACATCTTTTATTCCGTTTGCTTGTAGGTACTCTATATTTCTTTGTAGCAGACTTTTACCATTTACTATGGCCAATGCCTTTGGATGATGATCTGTCCATGGTTTTAATCGTGTTCCTAATCCAGCCGCAAAAATCATTGCTTCCATATATGCTTACAATTAGATCTACTATACAATTTACTCGCGTTCAGGCATTTCAACTTTTAGCATGCACTGATCTGGTTTCGACTTGCTAAGAATTGGAATAGCAGATTGCTTGGAGATTAATTTCATGCTCATTTGCGGTTGGTTGTCTTTTGTAATTACCTCACACAAAATGTAGTTGATTGCTCCTTTATTAATTTGAAACTGAAAAGCATTGCTTTGTCCACTATTGCCTCTTTGAGCACTAATTTGTAAATCAGTGTTAGAAATTGCCACATAAAAAAACCTGTTATTGCTAATTCTACACCATTCATTTTCGCCACTCCGAATAATATAATTATCCAGTACAGCAGTCATGGAAGCAGGACGAATAAAAACAACTATAGATTCTTCCGGAGATGGTTCGGGTATATGAACACCTTGAGCATAAGTGGAACTCGCACCTGTGATTACTATTAAAAAGATTATTGAGATGATTTTCCAACAACGCATATTTAACTGTTTGAAGTTCAACAATACAAAATACAAGAAAAAGAACCAGTTCCTTGAAAAATTACTGCAAAATACAGCCTATTTATTTACATATTGAGTAGAAGCTTTCTTTGTTCTAAGAGTAATACATACTGCAGGAGTTTTAAACTATTCTATTTCGAATTGAAAATTTCTATCATTCGTATTATTCATTTTTCGGTTACTTTGCACATGGACTTTAAGCCTATCATACTCATTACAGCACCATCTGGAGCTGGAAAAACTTCCATTACTAAGTATTTACTTGAGGCGTTTCCTAATTTATCCTTTTCTATTTCAGCCACAACCCGACAACCAAGGGGAAGTGAACAACATGGGGTTGATTATTATTTTTTGTCTGCACACGATTTCCAAGAAAAGATTGCCGAGAATGCTTTTTTAGAATGGGAGATGGTGTATGAAGGTAAATATTATGGCACTCTATTGTCTGAACTAGACCGTATGTGGAATAAAGGGCTAGTACCACTGTTGGATATTGACGTGAAGGGTGCTATTCATGTTCAGCAAAAATTTCCAGCATCTACACTTTCATTTTTTATAGAAGCCCCTTCTTTAGAAGCACTTGAATCTAGACTAAGAGGAAGAGGTACAGATTCGGAAGAAAATATACAGACAAGGCTCAACAAAGCACAGTATGAAATGTCATTTAAGCAACACTTCAATCATATTATCATTAATGATAATTTAGAAGAAGCTTGTAAAAAAACTGCAAGTTTGATTGATGCTTTCATAAATAAAAAACTCCGGAAGTAAATCCCGGAGTTCGAGCTTCTATTTGCACCTAATCGAAGCTCATTACCAAAACCAAACTATTTTAGTTATTTACAATTACGCTTGCAGCAAGGGCGTTCGTGTTTCCAGTTGGGGGTGCTAAAAATCCTCTTGCAAACACTGTATAAATTTTCCCTGCTTCCAATGTAGCGGGAACAGTTAATGCTACTGCACCATTCGATGCTACACGCACTTCGAGGTTATACGAACCTGCAGCCACTGGAGTAAAAGCAGTAGATCCTTTGAATACGATGTTTGAAAATAAATTTGCCGACGATCCTTGTACACCAATATTTACTGCGGGCGCATCCGGACTTAAATGTACTACACGTACATGTGCTTGTCCAGTAGCAGGTGTTGTTAAGTCATCTTGTAATACTACAGCTTCTAAGTTAGCCAACCTGTTCACCGCAAACACAGAATAATTTTTACCTGCCTCCAAATTCAAATTCGCATTAATAACTGTGGTTGATGTTCCTGCTGCATTTACTTTAATATTTCTAGTGCCCGCATTTACTGGTAAGTATCCGGTATTATTTGGAAAGGTAAGAGGAGCAGTGTTCACTCTTGTATCATCTACCAGCAAATCAACTCCCGGTGCATCAGGAGAAGCATGCGTTACTAAAACCCTAGCTTGAGCAGGCGTTTCATCATCTTTCTTGCATCCAATCATTCCAACAGCTACAAAACCTGCGGCTAACACGCCAAGCAAAAATTTCTTTTTCATAAGTTTTTGATTTAGGCATGTTCAACATGAGCAGTTGTATAAATGTTTTCTTAAAACCCTTATGTGTTCAACATCTAAGTTTTATCAATTCCCAATGTTTCCACAAATTGATTCGTTTAACAAATGTTTGGCAGAATCATTCATGTATAGGCTTTTGGGGTATGCTACAAAATTTACTTCTTTCAAGTGCATCCACTTATATTTACACAACAAATAGCGATTATGGAATTTGCCAACAAAACAATTTTTATTACCGGTGCTAGCAGAGGTATTGGAAAAGCTATGGCACTTCGACTTGCGAAAGAAGGTGCTAACATAGTAATAGCTGCAAAAAGTGTGGAAGAAGATCCGCGTTTAGGAGGAACTATTTATAGTGCTGCAGAAGAAGTTGAAGCAGCAGGCGGAAAAGCACTTGCAGTTCAAGTAGATATTCGCGATGAAGAGCAAATTCAAAAAGCTGTTCAACTTGCTGTAGATAAGTTTGGCGGGTTAGATGGATTAATCAATAATGCTTCAGCCATTCAGTTGAGTCCTACAACCCAAACAGAAACCAAGCGCTTCGATTTAATGCACAGTATTAATGTGCGAGGCACATTCTTAGTAGCTAAACATTGTATCCCTCATTTGCAAAAGGGTAAGAATCCACATATCATAACATTATCTCCCCCCATTAATTTAAATCCTAAATGGTTAGGTGGCCATATTGCTTATACTACCACTAAGTACAGTATGAGTTTGTTGGCGTTGGGCTGGGCGGCTGAGTTTAAAGACCAAATTGCAAGTAATGCATTATGGCCTAAAACTACCATTGATACAGCAGCAGTTCGAAACTTATTGGGAGGTGAAGCGTTAGCTAAAATGAGTAGAACGCCCGAAATTCTTGCAGACGCAGTTTATTATATTATGCGCAAACCAGTATCGCAATGCAGTGGCAATACTTTTATAGATGAGGAAGTATTTGCCGCTGAAGGAATTTCTAATTTAGACCAATATGCAGTTGTTCCTGGAGGTCCTTTGTACCCCGACCTTTTTGTCTAGTTAATTGAAAATCAGTGCTTAAACAACTTTTTTAGTATGTTTTGCTAAAAAATGCTAAATAATTTAGTTTGGTATTAAATTTTCTTTTAGTTTTACGGCATAAATCATATTGTTGTACCTAAAGAATTAAGTTTTATGAGTAATGCAGAAAAGTTAAAGGCCCTCAAATTGACGATGGACAAAATCGACAAAGATTTTGGGAAAGGAAGTGTAATGATGATGAGTGATAAGGGCGAACAACACATGGAAGTAGTTTCAAGTGGTTCAATTGGTTTGGATACTGCCCTTGGTATAGGTGGTTTTCCTAAAGGAAGAATCATAGAAATTTATGGTCCTGAAAGTTCTGGTAAAACAACCATTGCAATACATGCTATTGCTGAAGCTCAAAAAAAAGGCGGTATGTGTGCTATTATAGATGCAGAACATGCTTTCGATAGTTCGTACGCAAAAAAGTTAGGTGTTGATGTAGATAATCTTTTGATTTCTCAGCCTGATTATGGTGAACAGGCTCTTGAAATTGCAGATCGTTTAATTCTTTCAGGCGCGTTAGATGTGGTTGTGATTGACTCAGTTGCTGCCCTAGTACCAAAAGGAGAATTAGAAGGTGAAATGGGTGATAGTAAAATGGGTTTACAAGCAAGGTTAATGAGCCAGGCTTTGAGAAAACTCACGGCAACTATCAATAAAACTAATACGATTTGTATTTTCATTAACCAGTTACGCGAAAAAATTGGGGTTATGTTTGGTAATCCAGAAACCACTACTGGTGGTAATGCGCTTAAGTTTTACGCATCTATACGTTTAGATATTCGCAGAATGAGTCAAATTAAAGATGGTGATGCTGCAATTGGTAATCGAGTAAAGGTTAAAGTTGTTAAAAACAAAGTGGCGCCTCCATTTAGAGCAGCAGAATTTGACATTGTTTTTGGTGAAGGCATTAGCAAAGTTGGAGAAATTATTGATATGGGCGTTGAACTAGGCATTATTCAAAAAAGCGGTAGCTGGTTCAGTTACAATGGAAATAAACTTGGGCAAGGTAGGGAAGCAGTCAAACAACTCATTCTTGATAATGCTGAATTGTCTGATGAGCTGGAACTTAAGATTAGAGCTAAAATTGCTGAAGCTCAGGGTGTTGAAGCCCCCGCTATTCCTGCAGAAGCATAAAAAATAGTTTGTCGAGGGCATTGCAGCGGATGCCTTGTGTACAGATGGATGGTAAGTGAATGAGGCTGTTCCTATTAAAATGGAGCAGCCTCTTTTTTGGCTTTCAATCATTTGCTTAAAGCTTTATAGTCTCATCAATAACTAGTCTTTTAATCTCAAGAGCAGTTGTTACTCTTGGTCCCATATAGAATCTTGTGAATATGTTGGCTATCTATTAAATTTTGTAAACATATATGGGTAAACGGATGAATTTTAATTACTTTACCCCCAAATATGCCGTTTCAAACCGTACCTACACAGAAAAGGCTGGGCAAACAATTCGAAATTATGCTGCATGTAAGGAAAACAACTGTTGTTTTGCTTTTCTTATTCTTTTGCTCATCAACTATGTTTTTTAGTTGTGAAGTTCCTCAAGCTATTGTAACAACAAGCAAAAACAACAAAAACATTGAATACCAAATTATACCCAATAAAAAGAATGGCATTTTTGTAAATAACGATCGGGTTGGGTACGACTTAATGCTTAAAAATAAATCGAATTTCAAAGTTCGAGGGGTTTTAAATGCCGATGTAACCAATTATCAAGGACGCAATATTTTTAGTCAGCAAATTGGATACAGTATTGATGGGAAAAAAGCTTTTAGTTATGATTTAAAACTCGATAATGCTCCTATGGGACCGGGTTTTTATCAAATGCGTCTCATAAACGTAGCTGAAGGATATAATATTAACGATACCATCTATTCAGTTTATGGAGTTGATCCGGAAAGAAAATATCCTACAATTAATTTGCCTACAGACTTTCTAAAGTTCTGGGATAACGCAAAATCGGAGTTGCAAGGCTATGATCCTAAATTTCGAATTACACGAAGAGGAGATAAAGCAACTCGAACCTTAGATATTTATTTAGTTGAGTTTGAGTCGGTAGACAATTATACCATTAGAGGTTGGTTGTCGATTCCAAAAATGTCTGGTAAGTTTTCGGTTTTGTATCAATTGCCTTCTTATGTAACAGGATTCGAGCCGGAAACTGAAAGAACAGATATGGCTGTATTTCGTTTGAATGTAAGAGGACATGGTAATAGTCAAGACCCTATGGTTGGTGAGTTTGGTAGTTTTGCAACAACAGATATGAATGATGCTTCTAAGTTCATTTATAAGAAAGTGTATTTGGATGCATTACGTGGATTAGACTTTTTGTATAAGAGTGCGCACCTCCGATTAGATACTTCTAAGATTATGGTATACGGTGAAGGTCAAGGTGCTACTATAGCTACAGCAGTCTGTGCTTTAGATCCAAGACCTGCAGGTTGCATTATAGAGCGACCAGTTTTTGCAGATATAAGAACGTTGATGGAAATGTCTGCAACCAGACCACCCCAATGGCCAACGGATATTTTTACCAATTATATTAGTAGCAGTGGGATGAGTACCTCCGACTTCTATAAGCTTTGGGACTACCATGATCCTGTGAATTTTGCAGCATTTATTCGATGTCCTGTTTTATTTGGCCATTCTTTACTCAATCAGTTTAGCCCACCCCAGTGTGCTATATCGGTATATAATCAATTAGCTTCCGAGCGAAGAGAAATGTATATCAGTCCAAATACCAACTTAGAAATGGATTATATTTTCTATGCCTATAAAGATCGCTGGGTGAAAAAAATATTGCGATTACCTTAATAACAACATAACTATAAAACATGAAAGTATTCATTCGTATTTTTTCACTATTAATGCTGGGCTTTATTTACTCTAGCACACTATATGCTGGATTTCCAGTTGGCAAAAAGCGCATGATGCTTTCCCCAACATATAATTTTTATCAGTCAAAAGCTTACTGGGATAGAAATAGTCAATTGATTCCTAACCCCAATAATGGAAGATTTGCATCGCACTATGTTGGAATTTTTGGCGCTGTGGGTGTAGGTGAAAGAACAGATTTGGTTTTCAATTTACCATTTGTTTATCAAGTGTTCAGGGAAACTGGTTTAACTAATACCAACTCAACTATTGGTGATGCAACTATAGGAATGTCTTTTTTGATCAATGATTTTGATCAATATAAATTTCTTACATTCACTCCATCTGTTATTATTCCTCTATATGCAAGACCAACAACTCCGCAGCCTATTCCAGGTTTGGGTCTGTTTGGTTTAGAAGGCAAACTTGGGTTTTCTGGATCTACAAGAACTAGGTTAAATAATCAATATTGGGACATGAATGTTGGTCTTCGCCGTTTTATTGATACAGCAGGCCCAAGTCAAATTTTTGCAGATGCATTGTGGGGAATTCCGATAGATGAAAGTTGGACCACCACGTTAAGTTTATCTGGATTACGTTCTTTCAGCTCAGTAAAAGGTTTCTTACCAAGCAACCCATTTGTAAACCGTGATTTCGCTTTTATTAGAGCGCAACTAGGATTAGGTAGAAAAATTCAAGAAGGTATAGAGGTCTTTGGTACCATTTACAGCGATTTGTGGGGGATGAACGTGGGTAAAGGTTCTGGTGGTGCTATAACCCTTGTCTTTAAATTTGGTTTACGTTAAATACATATGTCTCCTCATATTATTCTGAGACCTTGGCAAAGACAAGATGCGCAAGCCTTAACTGCTATTGCCAATAACAAAAAAATCTGGAACCAAGTAAGAGATCGATTTCCTTCACCCTATACTATGGTTGATGCTTTGCAATGGATCGCATTTTGTGAAAAGCAGCAACCGTTGCAACAATTTTGTATTGCTCTCGGATCGCAAGTGGTAGGAAGTATTGGGTGGATTTCACAAGAAGATGTGGCTCGTAAGTCTGCAGAGATTGGCTATTTTATTGGCGAACAATACTGGGGAAAGGGATACGCAACTACCGCAATCAATGCACTTACGCAACATTTAGCCAGCGAAGGACAATTAGTCAGACTTTTTGCTCATACGTTTGCCCATAATAAAGCAAGTATGCGAGTGTTGCAGAAAGCTGGATTTTATCTAGAAAGTATAAGAAGAAAAGCAGCTTTTAAAAATGGTGAAATAATTGATGACTATGTTTGGGTAAAACTCATTCATCATTGATTTTCTAGCAAACTCTCGGATAATTTGTACTTTAAAGCAAATTTCCAAAATATGCTCAAGAGAATTTTATCTATTACTCTAATTGGCTGCTTCTCAACATTATTTGGACAAGACTCTATTAAAAAATCTGATATTCACGCAGCACTCAGATTAATTGATTTGCAGTATACAGAGGCTGAAGTGGACTCGATGTTTCAAAGTGTTCGTACCAACTTGAATTATATTAAACAACAACATCAAACAAAACTAACGAATGATGTGCCGTTGGCTTTTATTCATAGCCCTTTATTGCCTAACATGCAACCACTTAGTCCTAACAAGCGTGCAATTCAATGGAAAGCACCAATTACTAAGTTGCCAGTAAATAGAGAGGAACTCGCTTTTTATTCTGTTGCAGAATTAAGCTACTTGATAAAAAATAAAATCATTTCTTCAGAAGAGCTAACAAGATTTTTTATTGCCAGAATAAAAAAATGGGGAGATACATTGCAGTGTGTAGTAAGTATAACAGAAGAATTTGCAATTCAACAAGCAAAAGCTGCCGATGCAGAAATTAGAGCAGGAAAATATCGAGGCCCATTACATGGCATACCATACGGACTAAAAGATTTGTTTGCAGTAAAAGGAACGAAAACTACTTGGGGTGCTGCTCCATACAAAGATCAAGTTATTGAGCAAGATGCTTTTGTATATCAGCAATTAAAAAATGCAGGTGCGGTGTTGGTTGCAAAATTTACTCTAGGCGCATTAGCAATGGGTGATGTATGGTTTGGTGGAAGAACAAATAACCCTTGGAATATGACGTATGGTTCTTCTGGTTCATCGGCCGGTTCAGCTTCTGCTACTGTTGCAGGTTTGGTTCCATTTGCAATTGGTACTGAAACATGGGGCTCTATCATTTCACCTTCTAGTACTTGTGGCGCCACAGGTTTACGTCCAACTTTTGGTACTGTTAGTAGATCAGGCGGTATGACACTCTGTTGGAGTTTAGATAAGGTGGGCCCAATCACTAGAAATGCAATGGATGCTGCTATTGTTTATGAAGCCATTATTGGAAAAGATCCAAATGATCGCTCTACAGTAGCTGCTGGTTTTGATTTCAACCCTCAGTATGATATCAAAAAATTAAAAATTGCTTATGCTAAAAATTATTTCGATCGTATAAGAGATACAACGAGGTCTGAATGGAAAGTACTAGCTGAATTTAAAAAAATGGGAGTAGAACTGATTCCTGTTGTATTTCCAGATAGCGGTGTGTACAAACCGGGTATGATGGACTTAGTCCTAACAGCTGAATGTGCAGCTACTTTTGATGAATTCACAAGAATGAATGTAGATGATATGATGACTGCTCAAAAAAGAGGTGATTGGCCGAATATTTTCAGAACAGCACGATTACTTCCTGCTACAAGTTATATCAATGCTAATCGACAGCGCTATCAGTTAATGGAAAAAGTTAATCAGCTTACGGAACAGTATGATGTTATTATTTGTCCAACAAGAGGAAGTGGTAACCAAAGTGCAATCACTAATTTAACAGGTCATCCAGCTATATGTGTACCAACAGGATTTGATTCAAGAACTAATTTACCTTCAAGTATTACATTTATTGGAAAGCTTTATGGCGAAGGAGCCATTGTAGCTGCTGCAGATGCTTATCAGAAAAAAACGCACTGGCATCAGCAGCATCCAGAAAAGTTTAAAAACTAACTAAGCCATTTTGCGGGCATTAGTGATGCCTGATTTTAATAGTTCGGCAATGCGCAGAGATTTTTCAATTCTTTTCTCTGTGCTTTTTAATTTATTGATAAGAAATAAAATACTTCTTTGGTTACCAGGTCGAAGCGATTGAAATACTTTTTCGGCATCCACATCTTGCTCTAAGACAGCCGTCCATTCTTCTGGAACATGAAATTGTACAGGATGAATATCCTGAGATAATGTCACATTAATTTCATGACCCACTTGTATGTTCAGCTCTTTTAATTTTGCTTGGCTAATTTGTATTCTGAATCCACTTGGCTTAAGTGATTGTATTGCGGCGTGGTAAGCTTCAGAATTATTTATACTAACAAGTACTCTTTTCTGCCCTTTGTTGAGCCATTTCAGTGCCTCTTTTTCTGGCAAATCAAATCCATGTGTACCAGTACTGTTTTTGTAAATCGTAGCTTTCATTCTTGATAAAACAGTTTAAATCAAATTTTGTTACCATCCCATAACTTTAATCAAGAATAGGATATACAAACACAGAAATAGCCAGCCCTCCCAAGTTGATATTTTCTTATCCTGCGTGAGTAAGTAAAATAGTAGTCCCGCAGCTCCCATCATAGGTAGCGAAAATTGTAGTAGTGTATTGGGCACTTCTATCTTTCCAAAAAAACTAGCAATAGGTGGAATCATTAAGGTATTGAAAACAGATGAGCCCAGCACATTACCTATAGCCATTTCTGTTTTTCCTTGTCGAACCGCAGCAATATTCACAGCTAATTCTGGCAGTGTTGTTCCTAATGATAGAAGTGTAAGAGCAATAATGGATGATGGCACAGAAAGAGCAATTGCTAATTCACTAAGCGTTTGAATGGTATAGTCGGCTCCAAAATAAATACCAACCGATGCTACTAGTAAAACAAGAATTGGCTTTGCTGATAAGGATGAATGATCATTTGAGTTAGACTTTTTTAAATTTTCTTCATTACTTCCTTTAATCAGGTAAATGGCATATGCTAAGTAAATGAATAAGCCAATAATGGCTTCTTGCCATTGTATTATTCCGTCGTATGCAATAATGATAAAATATAAAAAACTGCCAACTAAAAAATGAAGATCAATGTACATGTAACTGCTTTGGAGCAAAATTGTTTTTCTATATAAAATCACTACCAAGCCTGTGATCAGGAAAATATTGGAAATATTTGCTCCCATAATATTTCCTGGAAGAATTTCCGAATTGCCTTGTTGAACAGACATAATACCCGCTATAAGTTCTGGTAAAGAGGTGCCTATGCCAACAATAAACACTCCAATCACAAAAACAGGTAGCCCAAGCCATGCACCAATTTGTTCAGCAGAATCAGTAAAGTACTTAGCAGAGAGGAGTAATACGAGCAGTGCTCCAGCAAAAGTCAATAATGTAATTAGCATAGCTAAAGATAAAAAGAACAGAACTCTCTTGTGTGAAGAATAAGCCAATAAAAAAACCGCAATCTGAATTGGATTGCGGTCTATTTTAAAAGCTTTAAGCGTTCTTTTGTTTGAAGGAGGCAATGAACGCCTTACTAAAATCACTGAGTATTAATCGTCCACTCATAGCAGCTCTTTGTAACAGTAATTCATCCCAATGATTGGTGCCTTCCCAGAATACCTGTTTTAGTTGAAGTAAAGCATCTTGGCTAGATTTAGCTAACTGATTTGCAAGAGCAACTACAGCTTGATCGAGTGCAGCTGTGTCATCATATACTTCAGCAAATAAATTGTTTCTAAGAGCCCAATTTGCATCTCGCCACCTGTGTGCATCTAAGGCTAATTGCGTAAATGCGCCTGTACCCATTTTTCTTTCGATAGCAGGACCAACTACAAACGGACCAATGCCTACAGCCAACTCACTTAATTTAATAGCAGATTGTTGAACTGCAATACTATAGTCGGCTGCCGCAGCAATGCCTACACCACCGCCCACACATTTTCCCTGAATTCTTGCTATTACAATTTTACCACAAGTGCGCATGGCATTAATCACTTTCGCAAAGCCACTGAAAAATTCCAGTCCGCTGGCTTCATCAGTAATAGCGGCCAGCTCATCGAACGAAGCACCAGCACAAAATACCTTTTCACCTTTAGATTGTAAGACAATTACATGTACTTCTTTGTTTTTTCCTGCGGAATGAATATGGCTTGCTAGAGTGCGCAAAACTTCGCCAGGCAAAGAATTACTTTGTGGATGAAAAAAAGTAACAGTTGCTATATGATTGTCGACTAAAGTTTCTACAAAAGCTTCACCAAAATTTTGTCTCATACTTATTCTGATTGGTTTAATTTTTTCACCATAGTTAAAATGGTAGCAATGGCAACCATTTCATTGGCATTATCCCAAATTTCTACATGCCATTTTACAATTCCCTTCGCTACATCATTTTCGTCGCGTTTAAGTTGATTAATTTTTTCCTTACAAGTAAAGCGAACGTGGATGGTAGCACCAGGATAAACTGGCTTTGTAAATCTGAGTTCATCTAATCCATAGTTTAATAATACAGGTCCTTTTTTACTTCCATCAACAAACAATCCTGCTGCAGCACTCATTACAAAATAGCCATGTGCTACTCGCTGTTCAAATAAAGTGCCTTCTAAACTAGTTGCATCTGTATGTGCGTAAAAGTGATCCCAGCTCAAATTCGCAAATTGATTGATATCGCTTTCAGTAATAGTACGTTTGCCTGTGATAAGCGTATCGCCTACTTGAATTTCTTCAAAGTGTTTGCGGAAAGGATGAACAACATCTTCTTTGCCAGTTGCGCCTTGTTGATACACACCACTGATTGCAGTAATCATATCTGGTGATCCTTGTACTGCCACTCTTTGCATATAATGCTTTACACCGCGTATACCACCCATTTCTTCACCGCCACCTGCTCTTCCTGGCCCTCCGTGTACCAATAACGGCAGCGGAGAACCATGCCCTGTACTTTCTTTCGCACAAGCAGCATTAAGCACCAATATGCGACCGTTGTATGTGCCCGCACCCAGTACAAACTCAGTTGCAATTTTTGTATCATTGGTTATGATACTACTACACAAAGATCCTTTTCCCATTTTGGTGAGTGCAACTGCAGATTCAGTCCCTTTGTACGGCATTAATGTTGCAACAGGTCCAAAGGCTTCTACTTCATGCACTTCTGAACTACCAAAAGGATTGTCATTTAATAACAAGAGCGGACTTAAAAATGCGCCCTTCATAGCATCTGCATCAATGACTTCAACGCTATCTAATGAGCCATAAATCAATTGAGAAGAAGCGAGTAGTTTTTGCACCTGTGTTTTTACTTCAGTTCTTTGGGTTTCACCAGCAAGACTTCCCATTCGAACTTGTTCATTCAGAGGATTACCAATGGTAGTTTGCGCAAGTGCTTTTCCAATTGCCTGTTGAACTGCTTCTATCTTATTCTCAGGCACAAATATTCTTCTTACAGCCGTACACTTCTGACCACATTTGATGGTCATTTCCTTCCTCACTTCTTTAATGAATATATCCCATTCAGCCGAGCCTGGTTCTACATCTTCACCCAATACCATTGCGTTCAATGAATCGGCTTCCATGTTAAAAGGAACATTTTCAGCAAGTATCGTTGGATGGCTCTTCAACATTAATCCAGTATGCGCAGAACCAGTGAAGGTTACTACATCTTGAGATGTTACATGATTCAGCATATCGCCAGCTGATCCGCATAGTAATTGCAAGGCTCCAACAGGAAGGATGCCAGATTGAATGATTTCTTTAGTTACTGCTTCTGTTAAAAATGAAGTTGCAGTTGCTGGTTTCACAATAGCTGGAACTCCTGCAAGGATATTCACTGCAATCTTTTCTAACATTCCCCATACAGGGAAGTTAAATGCATTGATATGGATAGCCACACCCTCTTTGGGAATAAGCAAGTGATGGCCCATAAAAGTTTGTTGTTTTCCCAGTAAGTGCGATTCGCCATCAAGGCAGAAAGGCGTGTCAGGAAATTTTCTTCGAAGCGATGCATAAGAAAACAAATTTCCTATGCCACCTTCAATATCTATCCAGCTATCTGCCTTAGTAGCCCCTGTTTGGTAGCTAATTGCATAAAACTTCGGCAAATGGTTCCTTAAATGAAGCGCTAATGCTTTCAACATTTGTCCCCTTTCATGAAACGTCATTTTTCGAAGAGCGGGATTACCAACGGTTCTTGCAAAGTGAAGTGCACCAGCAAAATCTATTCCTTTTGTGCTTGCTTCGGCAATGGGTTCGCCTGTTATAGCATGGAAAAGGGTTTGGCCGTTTCCAGCACCTTTCACCCATTCTCCCATTACATAATTCTCTAATTGATACATGAGATACAATTTAGGTGGACAAAGCTAACGTATGTTAGCTTTTAATTCTGTGAAAATTCAGTTATTCTAAGCCAAACTGTCTGGCATGGTGGCGACAATGTTTATACAGTAGTTGGATCGATTCTTCAAAATTCAATTCCCCAAAAACCGGATTTAAGATGGTCAAATTAGGGGTTGATTCATAAATCTGTTCCCACTTATTGATTTCGGAAATGAGTTTCTCAATGGCTTGTTCCACCGATGCAAATCTGTGTGGAAAGGGTTCATCTGGTAAAGCAGGACTTTTTGTGTTTTCGCGAAACTCTTTATCGCTCATAAGGAAAGCCCTTAATTTTTCAAGGTTTTCTGCAGGACTTATGATTTTTGAAGCAGGCAGAGAACCGTTTGCATTTTTGAATGATAAAATCAGGTGCTCAACCATTTGTTGAAAATCCATTCTGCCCCAATTTGGACTTTTATCCTTGTTAGCAGCTTGAAGAAGTTGGGGAAATGTGGTTTTGATATACTCTAATTGTGCTTTCACGATGCAGTATTTGGCACAAGATAGGGTGGTATGGGCATAAAAATACCCCTCCTGTTTGGGAGGGGTCAATTAAGCAGTTAGTGTTAGTTCTATATACTAAGACAGCCTAGCGTCAATTTCGCTGCATAGATTTGAAAAAATTTCTTCAATTGTTCCTTCTCCCTTGATTTTCACCACTTTATCAAAATCTTCATAATAGGATGCAACTGCCGCTGTTTTGGTTTCGTACTCCTGGATGCGTGCACGAATGACAGTTTCATTAGTATCATCGCTTCTACCGCTGGTTTTACCCCTATTAAGAAGACGTTGTACCAATTCGGTTTCGCTCACTTCTAAGGCTAACATAACAGAAATAGATGTTCCTTTTAATTTCAAAAGTTTATCCAATGCTTCCGCTTGTGCTGTTGTCCTTGGAAAACCATCAAACAAAAAGCCAGCAACACCAGAATTAGCATCTAATGAAGAACTAATCATACCAATAACTACCTCATCTGGTACCAACTGACCTTTATCCATAAAGTTCTTTGCCTCTAAGCCAAGTGGGGTTTGGGCAGCTATTTCACTACGAAGTAAATCGCCTGTTGAGAGGTGTTTCAGTTTGTATTTTTCAATAATTTTTTCACTTTGGGTCCCTTTTCCACTACCTGGGGGGCCAAATAAAATGAGATTGAACATGTGTTTGCTGCCTTAAGTGAAGAGCAAATATACTAAAGCCAGTTGATTTCTATGTGTTTGGCATTTGAGTTGCTTTGTTAGAATAAAATGTAAAAAATGATGGGTGATAGAACTAAAGGCCTGAATTTTGCGTATATCTCTAGTAAAATAAAGATTATGAATATGAAATGGGCATATGGTTTGGTCCTCCTCATTTGGGGCAGTTGCATGGCCCAAAGTAACCAAGCACCTAAACAAGCAACTATGAAAGAGAAATCAAATAACCCAGTCTTTTCAAAAAATGATACCACGCCAGTTGTACTGAGTGACCAAGAGTGGAAGAAAATTTTGAGTCCAGAGGAATACTATATAGCCCGACAAAAAGGTACTGAGCGTCCGTGGACCAGCAAATTTGAGAAGTTTAATGAGAAGGGAACTTATTATTGTAAGGCCTGTGGAAACGCATTATTTAAAAGCGATACAAAATTTGATAGTGGATGTGGATGGCCAAGTTTTTATGAGCCTATTAAAAAGGGATCTATTATTTATTTGCCAGACCACTCACATGGCATGGTAAGAACAGAAGTTCAATGTGGTAGGTGTAAAGCTCATTTGGGTCACGTGTTTGAAGATGGACCACCGCCAACAGGTTTAAGATATTGTATTAATGGCGTGATTTTAGATTTTGAAGAGGCGAAGAAAACAGAGGAAAAGTATGAATCAAATAAAGAGATTCGGAACAAAAAAAGTTAGTCTGCTTTTCATTAAATCTTAGAAATAATTTAATATAAATTGTATTTTCATAGCAAACATCCACAAACTAAATGCTATGAAAAGAACAGTCTATTTAACTTTACTGAGTGTAGTACTGTTGTTGTGTAATTCACTAAATGCACAAACACGTTCCGTCTCAGGAAAAATTACAGATTCAAATGGCGAACCAGTCCCATTTGCAAGTATCTTAATCAAAGGATCCAAAAAAGGCACTAATGCAAGCGATCTAGGTTTATTTACTCTAACTGTTCCCTCTTCGGGGAAAGTGGTGTTAATAATTTCTGCAGTTGGCTTTGAAGATCAGCAAATTGAGTTAGGAGCTGAAACTCAGCTAAATGTTGTTTTAAAAGGGGGAACTGCAATTAGTGAAGTTGTAGTAACAGCCTTTGGAGTAAAGCAACAGAAAAAAGCACTCGGATTTGCGGCAACTGAAATTGGTAATAAAGAGCTCATGGAAAGTCGTCAACCCAATTTAGTAAACGCTTTGCAAGGTAGAGTTGCAGGAGTTCAAGTAAATTCTACGGGGGGCGGTCCAGGTCAAGGAGCAAGGATTGTTATTAGAGGTCCAAAAAGTGCCTTAGGTAGCAATCAACCTTTGTTTGTCATTGACGGTGTTATTGTTGATAATAGTACTGTTGTTGAAGGTGGAAATGCAGCCTTAAGAGGTATGAGTAATAGAATGGCTGATATCAATCCAGATGATGTTGAAAGCATGACGATTTTAAGAGGTGGTGCTGCAACTGCATTATATGGATTTAGAGGAAGTAATGGAGTTATTGTTATAACGACTAAAAGTGCAAAAGCAGGAAAGTTACAAGTTAGTTACAATGCATCTGTTGGTATGGAAGAAGTGAATAAATTTCCAGAGGTTCAAAACACATACACACAGGGATATAATAATAATTATAACAGAAATGATTTCTTTCCATCATTTGGGCCAACCGTAGCTGCTGCCAAACTACTTGATCCTACCCATCCAGATCAACTCTTTCATCACTATGCGAGAGCTTATGAAACAGGAACTCAGTTTAGGAACACAATAAATATTAGTGGAGGAAATGAGAAAGCATTAGTAAATTCTTCGTTTAGTTATTTTACACATAAAGGGGTATTGCCAAATACAGACTATAGTAATTTCAATGCACGAGTAAATGTAACCTTAAAATTATCTGATAAGTTAAAAATCAATCCCTCAGTAAACTATATAAACAGTGGTGGCTTAAGGTATAATGCAGACAGATTTAATGAAAGCCTAACATATTGGAGCCCTAGATGGGATGTGAGAGATTATAAAAATCCAGATGGAACTCACAAAACTTATGGAAATAACAATCCCATATTTGGAGCTTATTACAATTTGTTTCGCGATAAGGTTGATAGGATGATTTCAAATGTTGCGTTTCAATATAATCCAATAAGTTGGTTAGATATTAGTTATAGAGTGGGTCTCGACTTTACATCTGATAACAGAAGAGCAACTGCACCAGCACAGGTTCCAAGGGCAGGTGTTATAAACTTTGCTGATAACGCTTTAGGTTTTGTAGGAGAATATAGAGTATTAAACAAGATTTTGAACAGCAACTTATTAATTACAGGTAAGTTTAACTTAAATGATAAGTTCAATTTAACTACAAGAATTGGTCATGATTTAGTAGATCAAACTTATAATTTTCAACAAACAGAGGGACGGGAGTTAGATGTTCCTACTTTGTTATCTCTAAACAATGCTAGACAAATAACACAAAATAGCAGACAAACAGCTTTAAGAACTATGGGTGTTTTTGCCGATGCAACTTTAGGGTTTAATAATTATCTTTTTCTTTCTGTAACTGGTCGAAATGATTGGGCAAGTTCAGTAGCTAGTGGTAATCAAAGCTTTTTTTATCCTAGTGTAAGTTTAGGTTATGTGTTTTCACAACATCTAAAACTGCCTGATTGGATTAGCTATGGAAAATTTAGAGGATCTTTTGCTAGAATAGGAATTGCACCTGTAACACCTTACCTAACAAATACATATTATAATAATGCTTTTGGGCAGCCAGTAAATAATGTTATTGGATGGACACGTGATGATACAAGAGGAGCAACCAGCTTAAGGCCTGAATTCACAGATAATAGAGAAATAGGATTAGAAATGCAATTTTTAAACAATAGAATTGGGTTTGATTTTAGTTATTATCAAATAAATAGTAAGGATGTAGTAAATCCAGTTCTTGTAGCTAATACAACAGGCTTTAATTCATTTATTCTTAACTCTGGTGAAATTGAAAATAAAGGTGTAGAATTAGTAATAAATGGTACTCCAGTTAAATCGAAAAATTTTACTTGGGATGCAAGTGTAAACTTCACAAGTAATAGAAACCGAGTTGTTAGTTTGGCACCAGGTTTAAATGATATAGTAATTGGTAGTCAATTTGGATATTTAAATAGCGGTGCTACACAACGTTGGGTAGTTGGTCAGCCTGTTGGGGGGTTGTATGGTATTACATACCAAAGGTTTTATGGAAATCAGGTTGATGATAGAATAACGCTACGAAGAGACTTACCCATGCTTATTGCAACTACTGGTACTGGAGCAGGATTTCCAATTCGTGATGTAACGAATCAAAGACTCATTGGTAACTCACAGCCAAGAGCAATATGGGGAGTTAATAACAGTTTTACTTACAGAAACTTCAATCTGTCTGTATTGTTTGATATGCGAAGTGGCTTCCAAAGATTTAATCAACTTGGTAATTTTATGAGTGCATTTGGAATTGCTCGATATACTGAAGATAGAAATTCAACTAGAACATTTCCTGGGGTTACAGCTAATGGAAGTCCAAACACTCAAGTTGTATGGCTAGGTCAGCAAATAGGGCCTGATGGACGTAATTATGGCGATGGTTTTTATCGAAACATTCATAGAGGAGTTACAGAAAATTTTATAGAAGATGCTGGATGGGTTAGACTAAGAACATTAAGCCTTTCTTATAATTTGCCAGCCAATGTCTTAAAAAGAACTAAACTAGTAAAAGGTGCCGCAGTTACTCTTACTGGTAATAACTTGTTCCTATGGACAGATTTTACTGGATTTGATCCTGAAAACAGCTCTACCAGTGCAGATAGCAATGCCGATGGTTTTGCTGGTTTTACTTATCCTGGTGTTCGTAGTTATTTTTTAACCTTACAAGTAAACTTCTAACCTATGACTAGCTCAAAAAGAAATCAAAACAATTGGAAGTTAATCGGAGCCCTTTGTTTATTAACCGTTCTTTTCACATTAAGTGGTTGTAAAAAGTATTTAGATATAAATGTTGATCCAAACCGACCAACAGAAGCCCCAATCAATGGGCTACTAGCAGCTACCACACAAAATACTGGCTTAAATGTTTTTAGAGTAGCAAATGCTGGGCCTAATTATTATGTACAATATTTTGCCTCTCCTAATGCTTCTAGTCCTACAGATATTTATGATCGTGTTGACTTTAGTGGACTTTGGAGAAGTTTATACGATAACATGACTGATATCTATGATTTAGAACAGTTGTCAATTCGTTTAAATAGTTCCGCACACTTAGGTATGGCTAAAGTAATGATGGCTTTAAATCTTAGTATGGCAACTAATCTTTGGGGTAGCGTTCCTTATTCTGAGGCTTTTAAAGGCGATAACTTGAATCCTAAGTTTGATGATGCACAACAGTTACACACAACATGTATTAATTTGCTAGATGAAGGAATTGCCGAACTAAGAAAAATACCCACAGTAGCAGTTACTCCAGCAGCAGATTTTTTACATGGGCCAACTGCTGCTAATGCAAATGCTTGGAATAATACCAATAGAATTTGGTGGATTAGAACTGCCTTCGCATTAAAGGCGAGACTATTAAACCAATTGTCAAAATCTAGTAACTATAATGCTGGTTCTGTTCTTTCGGCAGTTGATAGCGCATATACAAATAATAATATGGAAGCGCGGGTTACTATTTTTACACTTCGCAATCCGTGGGCAACTGTAGCAAGAAATCAGCAATCACTAGTCTTAGATGGATGGTTGAGTACTCAATTTGTAAATAATGCAATGGCTGCAAATTCTGTAAATCAAGATCCAAGATTACCAAGAATAACAAACCTTACTAGATTCAATGATTATAGAGGAACTAGGAATGGGGCTGGTAGAATTGGAACTGGCACTACAAATGATGAGTGTTATTTAGTTTTAGCTGGATTTTATAGTGGAGATGCATCTCCTTTGTTTGTTGCTACATTTGAAGAAACTAAATTTATTGAAGCAGAAGCAGCTCTTAGAGCTGGAAATAGAACTCGCGCATATAATGCTTATCTAGCAGCTATTACGGCGAATATGAATAAACTAGGAGTTCCTGCAACTCAAAGAGACGCTTATTTAGCAAGACCTAATATTGCAATGGGAAGTCTATCTTTACAGTTAGCTGATATCTTTAGAGAGAAGTATATTGCATTATTTTTATCACCCGTAACTTTTGATGATGCAAGGAGAATAGATTTCTCGTATACAGGTTTCCAACTTCCTGTTAATGCGGTACTTCCTAGTCCAATTAGGAGACTTGATTATCCTTCTAGCGAACAAACTAGAAATAGAAATACACCAACAGTAGGTAACTTGAATGAGAGACTTTGGTGGGATAGGTAATATTAATTAGTATTTTTTTCTAAGCCTGCATTTATTTGCAGGCTTTTTTTGTAAAAATAGATGGCTGTAAATAGCGTTAATCCCACACCAATGATTGATAAAACAATTACACTGGTCGAAAAAAACTGAACCCAGTTTACGTTCACTTTAAATACTTCTTTAGCTAATAACACACCAACACTTCCAATATATCCAAACGTATCAGCTAAATAAATCAAGAAGCCTACATTGCCTGTTATTCCAAATGCAGCAATCAATCTTTCAAAATATACAGCATTGAATGGAATGTAAACCATATACAATCCTAGTCCCGTGCAAATCATCCATACAAGTGGAGCAACATTTCCATTTAAAAACAACCAAGCGCTTCCTCCAGCTATAATAAAGCCAAGTAGCATAAAGAAATGTGTAAGCTGAAAAGCAATTTTATTATTTTTTATCAGAACCATACTTCCAATCATGATTAAGATAATTATGGTAATGGGTGTTTCTGTTTGAGAGAAAATTGCTGGTTTGTCAATAAAGCCTAATTCTTTCCACATATCGGCTGCAAAATTGTCTCGAATATCTCTGAATATAGTTGCAAAGCAATAAATCAAAATAGCAGCCACTAATCCAGGAAAGAACTTCTTCACCAAACTTGTCCGATCGGCTTGCGACATAGGTATCCGCTGTTTTCTAAGTTCAATATCATGTTCATTGGGAGCGGGAATATGTTCCATTAAAAAAACCATCAATAGAAGAGGTATTGAAAATATTGCACCAGTAGCAAATGGTATCCACCATTCAGAAATTTGAAATTGCAACATGAGCCATCCCCCAACAGTTTTAATAAATCCAGATGAAAAAATAAAACTTACTGCAAGTGCTGCACCAATGAAGTCTGTGCTACGTCTACCTTCTACATAGCTAAAAATAATGCCCCATAACATACCTAATGGGAAGCCATTGGTGAATAGGAAAATTAAATTCCAAGGTGATGGCACAGTAGCAAACAAAAACCAACTCAGCCAAGCAATTCCAACTAATAAAAATATGGAGCGATCTCTTCCTTTTCTTTTTAACTCGGAAATATATCGTATGCCATACATTTTTGCAGCTAAATATCCCAATACCTGACTTATAACCATGGCTGTTTTAAAACTCAGCCCCGCAAATTGTTCTTCATCAAATGTGCAAACTGTAAATGATTTTCTGTAACCAAAAATGAGCATATAGGTAAGAAATGCTACAACAGCAGCATACATGCCAGTCCAGCGGTCGGGAACAAGAAACTTAGGTTTCAATACGGTTACTTTTCCGAAAAATACTGTATTTTGAACAAAAGTTATTTATTATGAAATGTCCTTCTTGCTCTGAGAGCTTGCAGCCAACTATTCGCAATCAAGTTGAAGTTGATTATTGTCCTTCATGCAGAGGCATATGGTTAGATCGAGGAGAGCTGAATAAACTATTAGATTTTGCAGCTAAGTTTCAGCAATTTGAAAGAGAGGATATACCAAAGCCCCAAGCGCACAGATTGTTTGAGAAAGAATTTCCTAAACATAGTGAACCAACTCCAAGAAGAGAACGACCTAAATCTTTTCTGTCAGATTTTTTTGACTTTGATTAATACCCGCGTACATTTTTTCCATCCATGTAATTCAGGAAGGCTTTATTTACTACCCTATTTCCACCTGGGGTTGGGTAGTTGCCAGTAAAGTACCAGTCGCCGGTATTGGTTGGACAGCTATCATGCAAATCTTCAATAGTTTGATAAATAACTTCAACTGGAATTTTTACATCTTCTGGTGTAATGAGTTGTGCAATTTTATTGCTGATCTCATCAGTTGAAAAAGGCTTATAAATTTGACGAACTAAGTTTTCGGTATGAAGTTGCCCTGTTCTGTGTAACTCTTTGATTTGTGCATGAAGATCATTTAGCAACGATTCCATGTTTCTTTCTTTCAACAAAGCAATTGCCGCTCTAAATGCAATAAAGTCGCCTAATTTGCTCATGTCAATTCCGTAGCAGTCGGGATATCTAATTTGAGGTGCAGACGAAACAATGATAATTTTTTTAGGATGAAGTCTGGCAAGCATTCTTACAATACTTTCCTTCAAGGTAGTTCCACGAACTATACTATCATCAATAACAACCAAAGTGTCTTGATCTCTGCGAACGGTACCATACGTAATATCGTACACGTGTTGCACCATTTCATTTCTGCTGGAGTCCTCTGTAATAAAAGTACGCAGCTTAACATCCTTAATAGCAATCTTTTCTTGTCTGATTTTTCTATTAATCATTTCCTCCAACTTTTCAGGAGTAAAATCATTCCCCCAGCTAAGGATTCTTTCAACTTTAATTGCATTCAGGTATTCCTCCATTCCTTTTACTAATCCGTAAAACGCCACTTCGGCAGTGTTAGGGATGTAAGAGAAGATGGTATTTCTTAAATCGTATTCAATTCTATCAAGAACCGTTTTGCTTAAATGGTGGCCAAGTGCAATTCTTTCTCTATAAATTTTTTCATCGCTACCGCGACTAAAATAAATTCTTTCAAAGCTGCAGGCTCTGCGCTCTTTGGGTTCTATAATCTGATCTAGTTTCCAGTCTCCATGCGGATCAACTAATAGTGCCATTCCTGGCATTAACTCTAATACTTCATTTTCACCCACATTAAAAGTGGTTCTGATGGCTGCGCGTTCACTTGCAGCTACAATAACTTCATCGTTGATATAGTAATAAGCCGGACGAATACCATGCGCATCGCGCATTACAAAGCTGTGACCATTACCTACCAAGCCACCTATGTGGTAGCCACCATCAAATAATGGGGCTGCTTTTTGCAAAACCTTTTTAATGTTTGGCTGATTAGGCGTTTCGTCATCTGCTTGTACCAAAAAATGATGCACCACTTCCATCATCGCAGCCAAATCGCTTTGCTTTTGAAAATCACCTGGATCAATATTGAGTAAACTGTATAATTCCTCTGTATTTACTAGGTTGAAGTTTCCTGCTAAAGCAAGATTCTTTCCCGGTTGAGTATTTCTGCGAAGGAAGGGGTGACAAAACTCAAGTTGATTTTTACCTTGAGTGCCATACCGCAAGTGGCCAAGCATTAGTTCTCCTAAAAAAGGCAAGTGACCTTTCATGAGACCCGGATGCTTTTTAATATCTGGCTGATATTTTTCCAGTTCATCTACTTCCTTTCCAATTTGAAAGAAAATATCCGCAATAGGTTGATTGGCATTGCTACGCAAGCGAGCAAGAAAGGGATAGCCTGGTTCAACATCTAATTTTACAGCTGCTATGCCAGCGCCATCTTGTCCGCGGTTATGCTGCTTTTCCATGAGCAGGTACAGCTTATTAAGGCCATACATAACCGATCCGTATTTCTGGAGATAAAATGAAAAGGGTTTACGTAAACGAATGAAGGCTAGGCCACATTCGTGTTTGATTTCATCACTCATGGGAATGCAAAGGTACAAGAAGGCAATAAAGTCACCAATCTTTTTGGGATAGGTGGAATAGTTCCTACGCAAGTTGCTCTAATGCAGCTTCTAATTGTTGCAGCATGGTAGCTATTTCTTCTTTTTTGCAAGTACCAATAGACATGCGGTACCATGGACTGTTACTATCCATTCCAAAAGCACTGAAAGGAACAACCGCAAGTTTTGCCTGATCTAATATATAGTGCGTTACATCAGATTGTACTTCAAGTTGTTTGCCATTTGGAAGAGTTTTTCCAACTAAATCTAGTTTTAGGGTTAGATAAATGGCAGCTTGCGGTTCTATGCAGTCAACTGAATACCCCTTATTTCGAAGGGCTTGAATGCCATCATAAATAGTTCTGAGTCTGTATTCTATTTCAGCTTTAAAATGGCTGAAATAAGTAATCATATCTTCCTTCCTTTGTAAAAACCTAGCAGTTGCTTTTTGTTCAGCCATAGGAGCCCATGCTCCTACATGACTTAAAATTGCTTTCATTTTTGCAATAACGCCTTCAGGACCTAAAGCCCAACCAACTCGAACGCCGGTTGCTGCAAAAGCTTTTGAAATACCACCTATATAAATGGTATATGGTTTCATAGAAGGTCTAACTTGAATGGGATGAAAGTGTTGGGTGTTGCTGTAAGTCAAGGTCCAATACATTTGATCGAACATAACATACAGCTTCTTGTCGTAATCACCACGATGTTTGTTTTCTTCCAAAACCAAATCGCAAATAGCCTCTAAAGACTCTCTATTGAGGGTGGTTCCAGTTGGATTTTGAGGTGTACAAATGCACAATAAAGTGGCGCCTTTTACATGCGGACGAATTTCTTCAACGGTAGGCATGAAATCATTTTCTGGCTTACACTCAATAACACAATGTTCGCCCGAAGTCATATGAACATAGTGGTTATTGTTCCATGATGGAACACCATAAATGATTTTATCGCCTTTATCTACTAAGGTTTGAAATAGGGAAAAAATTAGAGGTCTACCACCAGATGCAATTTGAATTTCATTTGGTTGAAATTCGACCCCTTCCCAGTCGCGTATAAAAGTTTGTACAGACTGCCTAAGTTCCAAAATACCATCTGCAGAAGGATAGTTGGTGTATTTTTCTTTGTATGCCCGAATAATTTCTTCTTCAAGCGCTTCTGGAATTGGAAAGATAGAAGGATCAAAATCACCAATCGTGAAATTGTATATTTTTTCACCTGCTCTTATTCTTTCGCTGATTGCATTTCCAAGTTTTACTATTTCACTACCAATGAGTGTTTCAGCAAGTTGGCTGTATTTAGGCATACGGAAGGTTTTGCGTGGCAAAAGTAGGGGAAGCAGATGAAATCAAATGTTAACCTGCAATAAACTGCAAATCAAAGCTATAAGTTTATTAAACAGGCATTTAAGAAGTCTTGGGTAATCCTTTCATAATGCCTTGTTGCATATACTTCCAGCAATAATTGTATGTGAGTAGAGAAATTCGTAACTTAATTGTCCAAAAATGGAAGATTTGGGCTGAAAATTGCAGGTTTTTGCAAATAAATTTCTTTTTTCATCGTTAAAGAGAGAAGTATACGCAGCAGCTTATGCAACCTAAAAAGAAACCCCTTCCTCAAATCAGTATGTTTATGGTGCCGCCAGTAATACCATCGGATGATAAACAACGATTAAAAGAACTCCATAGTTATGGTGTACTAGACACTATGTACGAGGAGGAGTTCAACGATGTGGTTCGATTGGCTGCACGTTTGTGTCAGATGCCAATTGCTATGATTTCGTTGGTTGATAAGAAGCGCTTATGGTTCAAGGCTAAAATTGGGATTAATGATGTAGAGTTGCCAAGGGAAATTTCATTTTGTGCGCATGTAGTTGCTAGCGATCAAAACTTTTTTGAAGTACAAGATGCTTTGCATGATCAAAGATTTGAGGACAATCCGTGGGTAAAAGAAGAGCCTAATGTTCGTTACTATGCAGCTGTTCCTTTAATCAATAAAAATGGGTACAAAATGGGTACACTTTGTGTGTACGACCATCAGCCCAATTCTTTGGATGAAGATCAACAATATACTTTGAAGATACTTGCTAAGCAAGTTGTAAAACTGCTAGAGCACAGGTTGGTGAATCGTAAAATGGAGCAACAGCAAGAGAAATTGCAAGTGCAAATGGATTTACAGAACAGAATACTTTCCATTATTGCTCATGACGTTCGCAATCCAATTCACGCAGTAAAAAGTATTATTGAATTAAGCAATCGCAAAGTGCTGGCTCAGCAACAAGCCAACGAACTAATGGGCATGGCTGGTAAGCAAATAGATGGAACTCTAGAGCTGCTTAACAACCTCATTGATTGGGGTAGTATGCAAATGCGAGGCAAAGGTTTTGAAACTGAAAAGGTTCACTTGCGCACATTGGTGAGTAATATGTACAAGACTTTTGAGGTCATAGCATCTCTCAAGTCTAATATTATGGTGAACTTAGTTGATGAAGACTTATTCATTGTAAGTGATATCAACGCACTCCGATTTATTCTACGAAACTTAATAAGCAACGCAAATAAATTTACCAAAGAAGGTGTTATTACTGTGTTTGCTCAGCGTGACCAGCAAAATCAAATTGCTATCTCAATTACTGATACCGGTGTAGGTATGAGTGAAGAGACCAGGCATCAACTATTTGATGCTGAAAAATACCAAAGTGCTTCTGGCACGGGCAACGAAAAAGGAAGTGGACTAGGACTAGTACTTACAAAAGATTTTGTTTCTGCTTTTGGAGGTACCATTCGTGTTGAAAGTAAACTGGGCAAAGGCACTTCTGTTTACCTAACCTTCCCTAATTAATTTCCTGTCTCATCCCAACCACCACCGAGTGCTCTGTACAAATGCACTTTAGCAAGTAGTTGCTTTCTTCTATTATCAACCAATTGCAACTGAGTTTGTAATGCGCCTTGCTGTGCATACAAAATTTCAATATAACCAGCTCTAGCGGTTCGAAACAAATCGCGCGAAATATCTACTGCTGCAAGCGATGTTTCTACTTCACGCTTTTTTAATTCAAATGCTTGATCCAAATTTTTGAGTCGAACCATTTCATTGTACACTTCAGTATATGCTTTAATAACCTGATATTGGTACTGATAAAGTACTTCAAGTTGATAAGCATTTGCTTGCTCGAACTGCGCTTTGATAGCAGCTTTATTAACCAATGGTGCTGTTAACCCACCTATCAAGCCATAAGCAATGGATTCAGGCATTCTAAAAAGTAAATCAGGTCTAAATGCTTGAAAACCAATCATAGCATTTATTTGAAAGCTAGGTAGAAATGCCTTTCTCGCAGCTTCTGCATTCATTTTTGCAGCTGCCACCTGAAAACTAGCCTGACGAATATCTGGTCTTTTTTCTAAAAGCAAAGATGGAATACCTACGTTCACGGTTTTCTCCATTTGCGGAAGAAAGAATTGACTGCCTCTTAGCACTTTTTCTGGAAAACCACCAATTAGCTGACAAATTAAATTTTCAGTTTCAATTTGTTGTGTAACAATTTCCCAACGCAGTGCTTTTGTATTTAAAAGTTGTGCTTCAAATTGTTTAACGGCCAATTCTGTAGCAGCGGCAGCTTGCTTTTGGATTTTAATAACTTCAAAAGCTTGTTCTTGAAGTTGAATGGTATTATCAATGATTTGTATGGTTTCATCCAACGATTGCAAGGTGAAATAAGCACTTGCAATTTCACTAATAAGAATTGTTGTAAATAAATTTTTGCCTTCTCTGCTTGCAAAAAACTGTGCAATAGCAGCTTTTTTTCTGTTTTTTAATTTACCCCAAAGATCAGCCTCCCATGAGCTTTGAAAAGCAACCCAATAATCGGGTAGGTCAATTGGAACAATTTTTCCTGGTACAATATCTGTTACAATATTACCCGCACCATCCATAGTGTATAATCCAAATCTTCTCAAGCTGGTTGTAAGCATGGGTTGTACTGTAGGACGCATTGCTCCGGAAGCTCTTAGCCATTCAGCTTCTGCAGTTTTCATTCTTTGTGTAAACTGCTTAAGATCTAGGTTGTTTTGCAGTCCTTTTTCAATAAGTGCAATAAGCTGAGGATCTTTATAGTAAGACTTCCAAGACATGCTTGCGGCCGATATTGTATCGGACGAAGATTGAGCAGGAAATGTATTGGGAAGATTTGCAGTATTTTCTCCAGAAGTAATTGCCGGGGTTTTACAGGATGACAATAAAAGTCCACTTATGCAAAATGCAGAAAGGTATAGTACAATTGATCTCTTCATAGTTAAATTGTTTCGGTAAATGGCTTTTTCTCTTTTCTATTCTTTTTATTCATCCATTCACCTAATTGAGCAAATACAACATATAAGCCAGGGATTAAAATAACCCCAAGAACTGTTCCTAATAGCATTCCTCCCGCTGCGGCAGAACCAATGGTGTTGTTTCCAATCTTTCCAGCACCAGATGCAAACATCAGCGGAATTAGACCAGCAATAAATGCGAATGAAGTCATAAGAATAGGACGTAAACGCAAACTAGCACCTTCAATGGCTGCTTGCAATGCATTTGTACCACCTCTATGTTTCATTGCAGCAAATTCAATAATCAAAATTGCGTTCTTACCTAAAATACCAATCAACATGATCATTGCAATTTGAGCGTAAATGTTATTCTCTAATCCCATCATCCACAAAAACAACAAAGCACCAAATATGCCAAGTGGTAAAGAGAAAATAACCGCAAGAGGTAAAAGAAAACTTTCGTATTGTGCCGATAGTAATAGATATACGAATAACAAACAAATGATGAAAATATAAATAGCTTGATTGCCTGTGTTAGCCTGATCTCTAGAAGATCCTGCCCAGTCATATCCATAGCCTTTTGGCAATTTTTCGGCCGCTACTTCTCTAATGGCCTGAATTGCTTGACCACTACTGTATCCTGGAGTTGGCTGTCCGTTTACCATAGCTGAGGTATACATGTTATAGCGAGTAATTTGCTCGGGTCCATACACTTTCTCTACTCTTATGAAAGCAGAAAATGGTACCATTTCTCCATCACTGTTTTTGATATACAATTTCAAAAGATCATCGGGTTGGGCTCTATACTGAGGCAGGGCTTGTACCATTACGCGATACATTTGACCAAAGCGTATAAAATTGGTTGCATATTCACTACCAATTAATGCCTGTAAAGTACTCATTGCATTGTCTGCTGTTACTTTCTTTTGTGCAGCTTTATCCGTATCAATATGCAAAAGAAATTGCGGGAAGCTGTTGTTAAAAGTTGTAAATGAATTACTGATTTCAGGCCTTTTATTTAATTCTTTTACAAATTGATTTGTTACAGCTTGTAGTTTTTGAAGATTACCAGTTCCGGTTTTATCTAAAAGTCGCATTTCAAATCCGCTAGAGTTTCCATAGCCAGGCACTGGTGGAGGTGTGAAAAACTCAATACTTGCATCTTTAATATGACTGGTTTTGTCAAGAAATGCAGACATAAGTTGTTTGTCATTTCTTTTCCTTTCACTCCAGCTATTAAGACTTATTAGGTTCATGCCATATACTGCACCGGTTCCTTCAGAAAGAACGCTGTATCCTGCTAAACTAGAAACGCTGTTCACTTCAGGAAATGAGGCAGCTATTTGTTGAACTTCATCTACAACCTTCTCGGTTCTTTCCAGTGTTGCACCAGATGGAGTTGTAATGTTTGCATAAATAGCACCTTGGTCTTCTTCTGGAATAAAACCCGCAGGAACTGAATTTCCAATTAAGCCAGCTGCAAAACTGAAAGCGATGAGTACTCCAAAAGTGACAATTTTTCTATTTGCAATAAGTTTGATTAGTCCTGTATAAGAACCTTCTAACTGATTATATCTTTTGTTGAACCCGGCAAAAAATTTATTTAAAAAACCTGTTGACGCTTTGTTCTGTGATGCTCCTTCTTCATGGTGTATCTTTTTTAAGAAGATCATACATAATGCAGGAGTTAAAGTAAGTGCAGTTATTCCCGATAATACAATTGAAACAGCCATTGTTAAGGAGAACTGTCTATAAAAAATACCTACAGGACCTTCCATGAAAGAAACTGGAATAAAAACAGCAGACATAACCAAAGTGATTGCAATAATGGCACCACTAATTTCTCGCATGGCTTGTTCGGTGGCTTTACGGGGTCCAATATTGCTGTGTTCCATTTTGGCATGTACAGCTTCCACAACTACAATAGCATTATCCACTACAATACCAATTGCAAGTACCAAAGCAAAAAGAGTAATTAAGTTGAGAGAAAAACCCATTAACTGCATAAAGAAGAAAGTACCTACTAATGATACTGGAACTGCTAATACAGGTATTATGGTTGATCTGCTGTCTTGTAAAAAAAGGAATACTACAAGTGCTACAAGGATAAATGCTTCTATCAATGTTTTCAATACCTCATCAATAGAAGCGTCTAAAAACTTTGATACATCATAGCTTACTGTATAGTCCATGCCTGGTAAGAATGAATTCCCTTTAATCTCATCCATTCTTTGCTTAATCCTTTCAATAACTTCTTTTGCATTACTGCCCGGTCTTTGTTTTAACAGGATTGCTGCGGAAGGTTTGCCGTTTTCCTTAGATAATACATCATATTCTTGCGAATCAAATTCAACGTCTGCTATGTCTTTTAATCGCACTAGTTCACCAGTGCTGCTGCTTGTAAGAACAATATTCTCATAGCCTTCTTTTGTATTGTACTTTCCAGTGTATTTTAAAATATATTGAAGACTCTGTGCTTCTTTGCCTGAGCTTTCTCCAATTTTTCCAGGTGCTGCTTCCACATTTTGCTGTCTGAGCATGCTAATGACTTCTGGAGCTGAAATATTATACATCAACATTTTGTCTGGCTTCAACCAAATACGCATAGCATATTCGCGCATACCCATAATATCTGCAAAACCAACTCCCTCAATTCTTTTTAACTCCGGAAGGATATTGATATCTGTGAAATTGTATAAAAATTTCTCATCCAATAATCCATCTGTACTTAATATGTTGAGGTACATCAACATACTGTTTTGCACTTTCTCAACTATCACACCCGCTTTAATTACCTCTTCAGGCATTTCATCAAGTGTAGAAGCTACCCTGTTTTGCACATTCACTGAAGCAACCTCGGGATCTGTTCCTGATTTGAATACAATTTGAATAACGCTGGTTCCGTCATTACCAGATACGGATGACATATAAGACATACCAGGCACACCATTAATGGCTCTTTCAAGTGGAGTAACAACGGCCTTTACGCATGCATCTGCATTGGCGCCGGTATATTTAGTGGTTACAGTTACTTCTGGTGGAGCAATGTCAGGAAACTGTGTTACTGGAAGTTGGGTGAGCGATAAAAGGCCCATTAAAAAAATGAGTACTGATATCACTATTGATAATACCGGCCTATGTATAAATTTTTCTGTCATGATTCATTTAGAATTGGTCCGCTAGTCGCATTAACTCATTCTGCGGTAATGTAATAGGATAAATCTTGTCACCATTTTTTAAGGTCTCAGCCCCTTCAAAAAGCAGCTTGCTGTTGGCTTGGAGCCCTTTATCAATTACATAAAAATGGGGGATTCTTAGTTTGGGAATAATTTGCTGTTGTTTTACAACCTGCGCATCGTCTACTGTAAAAACGTAAATTTTATCTTGTATTTCAAAAGTTGATTTTAATGGAATGAGCATTGCATTTTTAAGCGGCTTGGTCACTAAAATTTTACCATTAGAGCCATGCTTTAATAACTGCTGGGGGTTTGGAAATCTTGCTCTAAATGCAATATTGCCAGACGATTGGTCGAACTCGCTCTCTGTAGCCTCAATTTTACCCTTGAAAGAATAAAGCTGATTATTTGCAAGCATCAAGTCAACTACCTTTGGACCCTGTTCTTTATTGCCTATATAATTTAGGTAGTCGCTTTCAGATAAATTAAAATAGGCAAACACTTCTCTATTATCTGAAAGGCTGGTCAATAGAGTTCCTTCCTCAACCAAGCTTCCTTTTTTATTGGGAATGCGGTTAATGACTCCTGTAAATGGCGCCCGTATTCTTGTGTATGATAAATTCAATTCAGCTAAGGCTAGGCTGGATTTTTCTTCTTCCATTTTTGCTAGAATTGCCTCTTTTTTCGCCATCAACATTTCCATTTCAGTATTGGAAACAATGTTTTTCTCTAGTAAAAGTTTGGTGTTTTTAATTTCAACTTCTACAACCTTCAGCTCGGCCTGAATACTTTTTATGGCTGCGTTGGCTTTGATAATATTTTCTTGAAACGCTCTGCTACTAAGGGTGAATAAAATATCTCCTTCTCTTACCATTTTACCCTCATCTACATGAATTTGTTCAATGTAGCCGCGTACCTTGGCCCTGATTTCCACATTTTGTAGAGATTGAATCTCTGCAACATATTGTTCTTGATAGGAGGTATCAACAATAACGGGACTAATGACTTGAAAACTATCAATAGTGGTTACTTCATTTTTTGTTTCGTTCCCACAACCAGTTATCAATGATATTTGAGCTATAAATAAGCTGCCTGTAATAATAGGCATCCAGATCCTTTTGGATTGCATGTAATTATAATTTGAAAGTGAAAAGAGAGGTTTAAAATCGATTACTTAAAATCAGGAGGCGGACCACAATTGCCAATAACAACAGATAAGTGAAACTGTTTATTTCTATTACCTAATATGGTAGCGTCTTGATTAATAATAGGAGATATAGCGGTTTTAGTGCTAGGTGTATTGAATTCAAATGGATGTGTGGATTGGAAAGCGTGTCCTTCTAGTTCTCTGTTTTCTGGTAGTTCCCAGTTTATTTCTTTTTCTTCATCAACTTGATTGATAAGATGATACAGCTTAAAAGTCTTATCAGACTCAAAACCTGAATTATTAGACATGCCAAACCCTGTATGTACAAATACAAGTGCTACAAGTGTAATAAGTAGTTGTTTTAAGTCCATTGCGGCGAAATTACAAAAATGAAAAGAAAAGGCTCATTTTATAGGATGATCGGCTTATAGTGAACTTGTTTCGGTTATTTGAAAAGCATACATTTATTCTTTGATTGAACCACATGAAAAAAACTTTAATTCTGTTCTGTTGGGTGCTCCCATTTGTAGTATTTAGTCAAAAAGCAGATCCTGGGTTGTTAAAAAAAGTACAGGAAACTATTCAAGGGTTTAGGGGTGTTGTAGGCGTTCAAGTCCTTGATATTAAGAAGAATACAATCACTTCCATTCATGCAGACACTGTATTTCCAACCGCCAGCATTGTGAAAATTCCCATCCTGATTGGGGTGATGGATAAAATTGAGAAAGGCGAATTAGAGTATCATCAAAAACTAGTATACAAAGACTCTCTTTTTTATGCCGGAGAGGATATTTTGGGATCATTCAAACACAACGAATCTATTGAGTTGAGTAAAGTGTTGATGCTTATGCTCACAACAAGTGATAATACCGCAAGCTTGTGGTTGCAGGGTCTAGTTGGAACTGGTTCAGCTATTAATAAGTTGATGGATAGCCTTGGTTTGCCAAATACCAAGGTAAATAGCAGAACACCTGGAAGGGAAGATGCTAGAAAAGAATTTGGATGGGGACAGACCACCCCTCGAGAAATGGCTGAATTGATGCGTATGATTGTAGAGAAGAAAGTTGTTAGTCCCTCTGCAAGTGAAAAAATGTTGCGCTTGCTTGGAAGAAATTATTGGGATGAAGAGGCTTTAGGTGAAATACCAGCAGGCGTTTTTACGGCAAGTAAAAATGGTGCTGTGAATGCAAGTAGAAGTGAAGTTGTATATGTAAACCATCCTAAACGACCTTATATCTTCTGTATTATTACAAAAAACAATATTGATCAAAGTTGGAAGAAAGAGAATGAGGCTTGGGAAATGACAAGAAGGTTAAGTAGAGTTTTCTGGAATCACTTCAATAAATAATTAAACATGCAACAACGCTATTATTCGCTTGATGTGTTTAGAGGTGCCACAGTTGCCCTTATGATTTTGGTGAACAATCCGGGTAGCTGGAAATATATATACGACCCTCTAGAACATGCTCCCTGGCATGGATGCACACCCACCGACTTAGTGTTTCCATTTTTCTTATTTGCAGTAGGAAATGCGATGGCTTTTGTTATGCCACGATTTGAAAAAGCTGGTCCAGCCGCATTTTGGCAGAAAGTGATTAAGCGAACCTTGCTCATCTTTGGTATTGGCTTGTTTCTTCATTGGAGTCCTTTTATTAAATGGTCGGGTAATGAGTTAGTGGCAAAATCATGGGATCAAATTCGAATTTTTGGAGTTCTTCAACGCATAGCTGTCAGTTATTTTTTTGCAAGTATTTTGGTGTATTATGGTAAAACAAGAGGTGCATTTTATGGTGGAATACTTTTACTCCTGGTTTATTGGATGCTATGTTTGTTTTTGGGAACACCCGGTGATCCTTACAGCTTGGAAGGATATTTTGGAACACAGATTGATATAGCAGTCCTTGGAACCAACCATATGTATAAAGGTGAAGGTGTTCCATTCGATCCAGAGGGAATTGCAAGTACCCTACCTGCAATTGTTCAGGTGGTTTTTGGTTTTTTGGTGGGCGAATACATTCAAAAGAAAGGAAAGAGTTTTGAAATGCTTGCTCAATTATTTGTGGCAGGAATAGTATTAACTGTAGCTGGTTTTATTTGGCATGAAGTTTTTCCTATCAACAAAAAAATATGGACAAGTAGCTATGTTTTGTATACGACTGGCTTGGCTATTCTCACTTTAGGAACTTTAATTTATTTAATTGAATTCAAAGAAAGCAGAGGCGCTTGGAGCAAATTCTTTGACGTGTTTGGAAAAAATCCTTTGTTCATTTTTGTGTTGAGTGGATTCCTTCCAAGATTAACTGCATTGTTTAGATGGGTAGATCATGTGAATGAAGAAACAGGTAAGCCTGTGTATACATCTGTCTTTCCTTGGTTTTATCAGAATATTTGTAAACCCATTTCAGACAATCCTAATAACGGTAGTTTGTTCTATGCAATTTGCATTATTGTATTTTATTGGGCAATAGGCTATTGGATGGATAAAAAGAAAATCTACATCAAGGTATAAAAAAACCGCCCGAAGGCGGTTTAGCATTTTCATTTAGTTTCTTCAGCAGGATTTTCTGAAAATCCTTTTTCTGGGCGCATTTGCGGAAACAATAGTACATCTTGAATGCTGGCTTGATTGGTCATAAGCATACATAATCTATCAATACCAATACCAATGCCGCTTGTTGGTGGCATACCATATTCTAATGCACGTAAGAAATCGTAATCAATAAACATAGCTTCATCATCTCCTCGCTCCATTAAACGTGTTTGCTCCTCAAATCTTTCAAGCTGATCTATTGGATCGTTTAGCTCTGTATAGGCATTTGCAATTTCTTTTCCATTTACCATTAATTCAAAGCGCTCTACTAGCCCCGCTTTTGATCGATGTTTTTTGGTTAATGGACTCATTTCAACTGGGTAATCAATAATGAAGGTTGGCTGAATAAAGGTGTGCTCACTAGTTGCTCCAAAAATTTCATCAATTAATTTACCTTTCCCAATATTACCGGGTACATCAATGTGCAATTGTTTACATACTGCTCTTAAACCCTCTTCATCCATTTGGCTGATATCAATGCCTGTATTCTCTTGAATAGCTTCAAAAATGGATATGCGCTTAAATGGGGCTTTGAAAGAAATGGTTTTATCGCCAACTTGTAAATCGGTGGTGCCGTGTAGTTCTACAGCAATTTTTTCGAAAAGCTGCTCGGTTGTTTCCATCATCCAATAATAATCTTTGTAGGCAGTATACCATTCAAGAATTGTGAATTCTGGATTGTGGGTTCTATCCATGCCTTCGTTTCTGAAATTGCGACTGAATTCATATACCCAATCAAACCCGCCAACAATCAATCGCTTTAAGTATAATTCATTCGCAATGCGTAAATACAATGGAATATCTAAGGTATTGTGATGCGTAATAAAGGGACGAGCTGCTGCGCCACCTGGAATACTTTGCAAAACAGGTGTATCTACCTCTAAAGCACCTTGCTCATTTAAAAACTGACGTATGGTATTAATCATACGTGTTCTCTGAAGAAAGGTATGTTTTACATCTGGATTAATAATAAGATCGGCATAGCGTTGGCGATAACGAAATTCTGGATCTGTAACCGCATCATACACATTCCCCTGATCGTCGCGCTTTACTACAGGAAGTGGTTTTAAAGACTTAGTAAGTAAAGTAAGGGTTTGCGCATGTACGCTGGTTTCACCGGTTTTTGTAACAAATACAAATCCAGTTACACCTATAATGTCTCCTAAATCAAGTTGCTTCACTACATGATCAAAAAGCGATTTGTCTTCACCAGGACAGATATCATCTTTTCTTACATATAGTTGAATTAGACCTTCTCTGTCTTGTATTTTAACGAAGAAAACTTTGCCTTTATCGTTGATACTCATGATTCTACCTGCAACACATACATTTTTATAATCCTCTTGTGTTGCTTCGGAGAAACCTGCTTTGATAGATGCAGAAAAATGCGAAACTGGATAAAGTGGGGCAGGATAAGGATCAATACCGTGGGTACGTAACTGGGTTAATTTTTCCCTGCGAATTATTTCTTGTTCTGACAAATGCTGACTCATACGCTCGTTTAAGGCGGCAAAATTAACGGTTGCGTATCAGTTTGGCAAAGATGGTCGAAGAACTTAGCGGTATATTTCTGCTAACATACATCTAATTCCGCCACCACCCACGGTTTCAATGGTTGGAATGGATGCAGAAAGAATAAGATGATGCGTGCTTAATTGAGCCATTTGAGCCGGTGTGAATGCATTTCTGGCAGTTTCACTCATGATCCAAGCAAGCTGACCAGCTGGAAGCGAAATTTCTAATATGTTTCCACAAAATTGTTGCATCTGCCATTCGTCAATTACAACTATATCATGTCCTGTTTGAATTAATAGTTGTTGAATCCCATACCAATCAAATTCTTCTGCAAAAACATCTTTGCAAATAATAGCCAATCTTGATCCAATAGCCATCATAACATTGGTATGGTAAACAGGTACGCCTGATGATGTTTTTGTAGGAAACCAAATAGCTCTATATCCTTGTAGTTCAGCAAAATCTTGCAGTGCACGGGTATGTGTTCTTGATGAACTTGCAGCGTAAATTATTTTATTTGGATGATCTATAACCATACTACCAGTACCCTCTAAAAAGAATCCATCTACTTCCCAGTCACTCATATCTTGAAAGACTTTGGGTTGCAGTTCACTTTTTAAATATTCAATGATATCGCTGCGCTTTTCTGTTCGTCTTTTTGCACTTTGCATGGGAAACACAGTCAGCGATTGATTGGGAAAGTGAGCAAACCAATTATTAGGGAAAACAGCATCGGGACTGATTGTTTCAGAAGTTTGATCGAACAAATGAATTCTAATTCCCACTTGTTGTAAAACTTCTACAACTCTTTCAAACTCTTGTACTGCAATTGTTTGTACAATGGAAGGTTGTAAAGGCTGAGACTGAAATGTATTAGAAGAAGCAGTTTCTGGATTAAATCCAAAAACTGTTGGTCGGACCATCAGCAGTTCTTTTGCAGGCATCTTAATGGTTCATTAATGAATCAATACGAGCTGCAAGTTGTTTGTCTTTTTCTGTTACCATATTTCCTGCATCATGCGTACTTAGCCAGATATCTACTTTGTTCCAAACATTGGTCCATAGCGGATGATGGTTCATTTTTTCTGCTTCCATAGCAACCCTTGTCATAAATGCAAAGGCTTGAGAGAAGTCTTCAAAAAGAAATGTTTTATGCAGTGTGTTGTTTTCTTCTTTCCACATAAGAAATTGTTTTGGATGAATTAAAATGCAAGATTGCCTTTGTTTTTAAACTGCTCATTTGTTAACTCTGCAACAAGCTGAATGCCTTTCATGTTGCGAAGGGTTTCTTTAATATGGTCAACTTTTTCTTCTTCAATATAATCTCCTTTCATGAGCCAGAGAAAATCCATGTGCTTGAATTCTGGTAATAAGTATTCCCCTTCCCTCATGTTAACATAAATATAATGATTGGTGTTAGCCAGTTTGTCTTCATCGCTGTACACATCAAAATGATAAGTTTTTGAATTGGGCTGGTTCTTTTTTGTGCTGATGGTTTTTTTAATAATTATATCAATTGTTGGGTCCATTCGAAAATCAAAGCCAAGTGTATGGTTCACTTGTAAGCAAAACTTATAGTTTTCCAAACGAGCAACTACGCCTAACAGCCTAGTATTTTCAAAAAAATCTTCGTTGATTAACTCAACATCAAGTACAAAGGGTTTCATTTTAAAATGTTATATCAAATACCAATTCTTCTTTTCCTCTTAGCACCACCAGTTTTGTCTGCTCGCCTTTTTTAAACTGACTGAGGGCTTGCATATAACTATTCACATCTACCAACGATTGGTTGCCTAATTTAATTAATACATCTCCTGCTTTTAAGCCAATTTGTTCTGCTAATTTACCAGCACTTACTCCCTCAATCTTCATTCCTGAACCACTGAAACTATAATCAGGAATAACTCCTAAACTCACAGTAAACCTGGCAGATCGTCCCATTTGAGGTTCTCTAGTAGCAGTAAATGGCAGTTTGCTTTTTGTGCCTGTTTCAGATATAACGTCAAAAATGAGCCTTACAATATCTTTTTGTGCGTTGTATTGAATTTTTTCCCAGTCGTCGGTTGTTTTGTGGTAATCGGCGTGACTTCCAGTGAAGAAAAATAGAACTGGTGTTCCATTTCTGTAAAAACTGGCATGATCGCTTGGGCCACTACCAGTACTGTCATATTGAATCAATAATCCTCGATTCGGAACTTTGTCTAATACCTCTTTCCATACTGGCGAAGTGCCATAGCCACCTATAGTTAATTTTTTTGCTGGATCATACCTGCCAATCATATCCATATTTATCATATAGTTGATTGGCTGTTTGGTTGTAGGATTTTGAATCCAATATTTACTACCTAACAAACCCAGCTCTTCGCCAGAAAAATGCATGAATAAATAATTCTGGCTAGTAGGTCCTTTTTGTAACATGCGTGCTAGTTCCAGCACTGCCGCAGTTCCACTTGCATTATCGTCTGCACCATTATGAATGCCACTTTTCCCATCTAAAGAATTTTTATCTTCTCCATACCCTAAGTGATCATAATGTGCGCCAATTATAACAGTTTGAGTAGCATTGTTATTAATTTGAGCAAGTACATTGTATCCTTTTCTAAACTTCAATTCCATTTCAATACTTGCAATAACCTCAATTGTTGCGGTTTCGTCTTTTAAGTGTTTCTTATAACCTTCGTAAGTAATATAAATGATAGGAATGGTTGCAGCATGCGTAGTATCTGCTGGGTTATAAGCAACAGCTTCTTGTCCATTTTTGCTGTTGAATAAAATCAAAGCAGTTGCCTGTTTTTGAAACGCTTTTTTGGCTTCTTCACGAATTAAACTTGTAAGGTCGGTGCCATGGGGATTTTTTTGTATTTCTTCTAACCAGGGTTGTATATCTCTAAACCAAGGCTGATCCGACTCACGCAACGCAATACTTGGGTCGCCTTTAAATGTTCCAGCATGACTGAATGATAGCGGAAAATATTCTTTGCCAAGAACCAAAGTGTCATTTTCAATAACTAAGTAAGTTGAGCTAGTAAAATGTCTGCCCTCAAATATTGAAAAGCTCTGTACATATCCATCATCTCCTCCAGGTGCCATGCCCATATCTTGGTATTGCTGAATTAAATAGCGCATGGCTTTTTGCTCACCTTCAGTGCCTGTTCTTCTTCCTTCTAGTGAGTCGCTTGCTAGTATTTGGATATGCTTTTGTAAACGAGTTATAAGCGCTTCATCGGCTCGCGCCATTTCTCTTTTTTGTTTTTTAGTTTGAGCAGAAACGCTGAGGGTGCAAAAAGCAAACACCAGAGCAAATAAACGTAGCATAGCAGAAAGTTTGTACAAAAGTATTGTTTGTATGTTAGCTGATCTTCACATTTCGGTAAATTCTGTTCCCAATCTCGTAAAAACTACCCGACCTTCGCGGTTACTTTTGCCCATCTTTCAAATTGAGCCAAACATCTTTACATATTGCCCTCGTTGGAAACCCTAATAGTGGTAAATCTTCTTTATTCAATGCTTTAACCGGTTTGAATCAGAAAGTAGGCAATTTCCCAGGCGTTACCGTCGATAAAAAAACTGGAACCATTCAACTTCCTAATAGTCAATCTGCTGAACTGATTGATTTACCTGGAACGTATTCTTTGTATCCCCGTCGCGCAGATGAATGGGTAGCATACCGAGTTTTGATGAATTCCGACGAAGAAGTGAAGGCGGATGTAGTGCTTTTGGTAGCTGATGCCAGTAATTTGAAAAGGAACTTGCTTTTCTGCAGCCAAATTATAGATTTAAAGAAGCCAGTTGTGGTTGCCCTTACCATGAATGATTTGGCTGCTAAGAAGGGAATTAAAATTGATGTGGAAGGATTATCGCTTGAACTTGGAGTGCCTGTGGTACAAGTCAATCCAAGAAAGAACAAAGGCATGCAAGAACTGAGGAATGTACTGGCTCAGTCCTCAACACTTTACTTGCAATCTAAGAAAACAGATTTCATCCCCAATAAACAACTGGCTCCCCATGCAGTTGAAAAAGTACAAAACATTCTTCCTCAAACCAGTGAATATGCTGCTCTGCATTATTTGATGCATCCGAATGAATTGCTTCAAAATAAAGACCAACAAGAAAAAATAATTTCTATTCAGCAAGAGGAAAAATTTAGTGCTACAAAAACGCAAGCAGAAGAGGTGTTGCAACGCTATCAGCGTATTAAGCAGGTGATGCAGCAAAATGTGGTATTACCAGACCCATTGCAGAAAAAATTATTTACTGAAAAACTTGACAATATTTTTTTGCACCGTTTTTGGGGATATGTGATTTTATTGTTTGTACTCTTTTTACTGTTCCAAAGTATTTTTTGGTTGGCGCAATATCCCATGGATGCCATTGAATCGGGTTTTGCTTCTTTTAGTGGTTGGCTGGGCAGTCAGTTACCAGAAGCTTGGTACAGCAATCTTTTACTTGAAGGAATTCTTGCAGGAATGAGTGGCATTTTGGTATTCATTCCTCAAATTATGATCCTATTTGGACTAATTACAATTTTGGAAGATACCGGCTATATGGCTCGTATCAGTTTCTTAAGTGATCAATTGATGCGTAAAGTTGGGTTGAATGGAAAGAGTGTGATGCCTATGATTAGTGGCTTTGCTTGTGCAGTACCAGCAATCATGAGTGCTAGAAGTATTGAAAATAGAAAGGAGCGCTTATTAACTATATTGGTAACTCCGCTTATGAGTTGCAGCGCACGACTTCCAGTGTACACCATATTGATATCGTTGGTAATTGAAGATGAATATTATTTTGGATTTTTAAGCTTACAAGGATTGGTGATGATGGCCTTGTATTTGTTAGGGGTTATAGTTGCCTTATTGACTAGCTATATTGCAAAATGGTTCATTCAGATTCAAGAGAAGAGTTTCTTCATTTTAGAACTACCAATGTATCGCAGTCCACGTTGGAAAAATGCTGCTATTACTATGGTGGAGAAAGCAAAAATATTTGTGTTTGATGCGGGTAAGGTGATTATGATTATTAGTTTGCTGCTTTGGTTTTTGAGCAGCTACGGACCAGGAAATAGAATGGATGAAATAGCTCAGGAAAGCGCAGTATTGGTTGAACAGCATCCTGAATGGTCCGATTCTTTAACGAAAAAACTTTCTTCTGATCAACTGGCTGTTTCTTATGCAGGTATACTTGGTAAATCAATTGAACCAGTTATTGAGCCGCTTGGCTTTGATTGGAAAATTGGTATTGCGTTAATTACATCTTTTGCTGCAAGAGAAGTGTTTGTGGGTACTATGGCAACTTTATACAGTGTAGAAGCCGATGACGATGCTTCGCTTAGAGAAAAAATGCATGCTGCTACTTTTAGCGATGGTAGTAAAGTGTACACTTTAGGTACCGGAATTTCTTTAATGATCTTTTATGTGTTTGCTATGCAATGTATGAGTACGCTGGCCATTGTAAAGCGAGAAACAAAAAGTTGGAAGTGGCCCACTATTCAGTTACTCTATATGACTGCCATAGCCTATGTGTTTAGCTGGTTAGCCTTTGTACTTTTTAGCTAAATGCTATGCAAGTTCTACAATAAGTTTTTACGAATTTGTGATTTTCGTCATTGTAATGACTTTTGTAAGTATGTAATTTACATACAAATGAAAGGACCATGACTCAAGACATTATGTACCAAGGTGTTCGTCTCGATATACAAGCAGGCGACATCAGAATTCCGGATGAAGTGATAACAACATTGCATGAATCTATTGACAAACTGAAGCGTCGCCGAGATGATATTGAATCGCTTACAGTGTATATGAAGCGCGAGAATGCTCAGCCAGAATCTCCCAAGCAAGTGGCTATGAGATTGGGTGTGAAAGGGAATGATCCCTATGCTGAGGAAAGTGGATTGTACTGGGAGCCGGTGATCAGAAGTTTGACCAATAAGCTCAACCGCCAGTTGGAGAAGATGGCGGAATAAAAACATGCCACAGGCATGGAGGCGTACTGCCAATAAAAAGCCCCGATGCAAGATGCGCGGGGCTTTTTCGTTACAAACACATAAGGTAATTTATAACCTAATTCCTACTGTCAAGTGTGCACTATGCAACGCTCCAACTCCAAATTCGGCTGCGGTGTAGAATTTTTTTGTGATATTATATCCGAATCCAGTATTGAAAACATGGTAAATATTGCCGTATCGATCTTGCGGATGAAATATTTGGATTATTGCTCCTGAACTGGGTGGTTCTGCAAGAAGCTGATCGTTGCCAGCTAGTATATAGAGACCGCCTTGAATATATCCAATCCATTTTTCGTTTTTACTTTTCAAAAATTCGTTGATGGATTCATCAAAATTGAATCTTGTGAGTAAGCCAATCGGAATAAAATTTCTGCGATATGGTTGGCCTACGGGAAGTGAAGGTGGTAATGTTCTCTGGTAGAAGCTAAGAATATTTTTTCTTTCATAGCCTATAAAGATACCACCACTTATAAATTTGTTGAATTTCTTTAGTATTCTTACTTCTCCATATACTCCATCATTTTGGTTTTGTTGCCAGAACCTTCCATCATATCCCCAGTTAGAAGACGTAATAGGATACAAAATAAGATTACTACCCCCTTCTATTTGCAAGTTTTGAGATTGGCAACTGATTGTTATCCATAAAAAAGCTAGGATTATTGCAACTTTTTTCATAACGATAATCATTCGAAATGAAATTACAAGCAAATAAACTCCAAATGAATCCAACGAGTGAGTTTTAGAAATTCATTAACAGGTAGAAATAGAAATGCATTCTTCAACAAAATGACAAATTTTCTTACTTCTAACTTTTACAAGAAAGTATTCGAAATATCCTACATATTCCTTCTATACTGTCCACCTACCTCATACAAGGCTCTGGTAATTTGGCCTAATGAACAGTATTTCACTGTATCCATCAACTCTTCAAATAAGTTCCCCTGATCTAATGCAACTTGCTGAAGTTTCTTCAGGGCAAGTTCGCTTTTAGCTTTATTCACCTGCTGAAATGCAAGAAGGTTATCTATTTGTTGCTCTTTTTCTTCTTGGGTACTTCGAATGACTTCTGCAGGAAGTATGGTTGGACTACCTTGTTTGTTTAAGAAAGTATTTACCCCAACTATCGGGAGCTCTCCTGTATGCTTCAGATGCTCATAGTGCATACTTTCTTCCTGAATCTTGTTGCGCTGGTACATGCGTTCCATTGCACCTAACACACCGCCGCGCTCAGTAATGCGGTCGAATTCTGTTAATACAGCTTCTTCAACCAAATCGGTCAACTCTTCAATTGCAAAACTACCTTGAATGAGATTCTCTGTTTTCGCACTACCGAGTTCTCGGTTAATGATGAGCTGAATAGCCATAGCTCTTCTAACACTTTCTTCTGTTGGAGTAGTAATGGCTTCATCGTATGCATTGGTGTGCAAACTGTTGCAGTTGTCGTAAATCGCATACAACGCTTGCAAAGTTGTTCTAATATCGTTGAAGTCAATTTCTTGAGCGTGCAAACTTCTTCCACTTGTTTGAATGTGGTATTTTAATTTCTGACTTCTTTCATTGCCTTTGTATTTATTACGCATGGCTTTTGCCCAAATTCTTCTTGCTACTCGTCCGATTACACTGTACTCAGGATCCATTCCATTGCTGAAGAAGAAGCTTAAATTGGGAGCAAAATCGTCAATGTTCATTCCACGACTCAAATAATATTCTACAAAAGTGAATCCGTTTGCTAGTGTGAATGCAAGTTGAGTAATTGGATTGGCGCCAGCTTCTGCAATGTGGTAACCACTTATAGAAACGCTGTAGAAGTTGCGCACTTTTTGGTCAATGAAGTACTGTTGTACATCACCCATAATTTTAAGCGCAAACTCTGTACTGAAGATACAAGTGTTCTGTGCTTGGTCTTCTTTCAGGATATCTGCTTGTACAGTACCGCGTACTTGTTGCAAAGCGGCTTCCTTACAAGCTGCATACACATCAGCAGGCAACACTTCTTCTCCGCTTACTCCTAACAAACGAAGACCTAATCCGCTATTACCTTCTGGTAAGCGTTCAGGCGAGGAAGGATTGTAATAGATAGGTTTACGCGCATGGGCAAATTTCTGCTGAATCTTAGCTTCTATTTCAGACCACAAACCTTTTTCTTCAATGTATTTTTCGCATTGTTGGTCAATAGCTGCATTCATGAAAAATGCTAACAAAATAGGAGCAGGGCCGTTGATAGTCATACTCACCGATGTATTTGGTGCACACAAATCAAAACCGCTGTAAAGTTTCTTGGCATCATCTAATGTAGCAATGCTTACACCGCTGTTTCCAATTTTACCATAAATATCTGGACGATGAGCGGGATCTTCTCCATAGAGAGTAACACTGTCGAAAGCCGTACTTAAACGCTTTGCAGGCTGACCCAATGATACATAGTGAAATCTTTTATTGGTTCTTTCTGGTCCACCTTCACCAGCAAACATTCTTGTTGGGTCTTCTTCCGTTCTCTTCAATTCAAATACACCTGCAGTATATGGAAACAATCCTGGCACATTTTCTTGTAGTTGCCACCTCAACACATCTCCCCAATCTTTATATTTAGGAAGGACCACTTTTTTAATGGCATTTCCGCTTAAAGAAGTAGTAGTAAGTGGTTGTTGAATAACCTTGTCGCGCACTTTATATTCAAAGTGTTTTTGGTTATAGCGGTCAACCAAACTTGGCCAATTGTTGATTAGTTTTTTACATTCAGGATGAAGTTGATCTTTTGTTTCTTCTTCAAGTATTTCAAGATGGGTAACATCTAAACCCTTTTCTTGCATTCTTTTTTTGGTTCCTTGAATTTGATACAATTGGGTTGCAACTGCGGCCTGCTCATTCACCCAAATATTGTAGTTCCTGTTATTATCAGAAATTTCACTTAAGTAGCGCACTCTTGCTGGCGGAATAATTGCAGCACCGCCTAATCCTTCTCCACTTGGCAAAAAAGTTACAGGTCCAATTTGTGTAGTTGTTTTTTCTTCAATAGTTGCAATTAACTTGCGGAATAGTGTATTTACACCTTCATCCCCAAACTTACTTGCCATGGTTCCCACAATAGGTAATTGCTCATCGGTAGCAGTCCATAAACCGTGGTTCCTTTTGTACTGCTTTCTTACATCATGCAATGCGTCTAAAGCGCCCGCTTTATCAAATTTATTAATGCAAATAACATCTGCATAATCAAGCATGTTAATTTTTTCTAACTGTGATGCTGCTCCATATTCGGGAGTCATCACATACATGCTTACATCACAATAATCTAAAATGGAAGCATCGCTTTGACCCACACCTGCGCTTTCTAAAATCACCAAGTCATACCCAGCCTCTTTACAAATGTCGATGGCTTCACGAACGTGTGAACTCAAAGCAGTATTATCATCACGAGTTGCCAAACTTCTCATATAAGCACGTGGATGAGAAATGGCGTTCATACGAATACGATCGCCTAGCAATGCACCACCCGTTTTTTTCTTCGATGGATCAACAGAAATTACAGCAATGGTTTTCTCTGTATAATTATGGAGGAATCTTCTCACTATTTCATCGGTAACAGAAGATTTTCCTGCACCTCCGGTACCCGTAATTCCAAGAACGGGAATGCTTGTGTTAACCTTTACTTCTACTTGCTGACCATTTTCGGCCATCGTTATTTTTCTAGCTACAACTCGAATATCTTTTTCTTCACCAAGCTGCAAAGGTTGATTGGATAAAGGCAGTGAGGTTACATCAAAGTCGCACTGTTGAATTACATCTTCAATCATACCTTCAAGTCCCATTTTGCGACCATCATCTGGACTATAAATGCGGGTAATTCCATAGTTGTGTAGCTCTCTTATTTCTTCTGGAAGAATGGTTCCTCCACCTCCACCAAATAATTTGATGTGTCCGCAACCATTTTCGTCCAGTAAATCTTTCATGTATTTGAAAAACTCTACATGTCCGCCCTGATAACTTGTAATGGCAATTCCTTGTGCATCTTCCTCAATAGCAGCTTCTACAATTTCCTGCACACTTCTATTATGTCCAAGGTGAATGATTTCAGCTCCCTTACTTTGCATAATTCTGCGCATGATATTTATAGCGGCATCATGTCCATCAAATAGTGAAGCAGCAGTTACAATCCTTACTTTGTTTTTCAGGCTAGTTCCCATATCCATTCATTTGAGAGTGCAAATGTACGTGAATGCGCCTGAATGTTAACAGCTGTTAGTTTCAGTAGTTGCCCTATCTTTAACATCATCTTATGAACTATGCCTTTTGAAGTAAACATTAACCATAACGGTCCTTTTCTGTCTATTCAGTTGCTCCATAGAGACAAACAAGTATCTGCAGAAGTATACGCATTTGGCGCCTTATTAAATGCATATACCGTTTTCAAAAACGGACAAGCCATGCAGTGTATTGACGCATTTCCTTCAAAAGAGTATGCGCTCAATGAAATAAAATCGGGGTTTAAAAGTGCCAAAATGAGTCCTTTTGCATGCAGGCTCAAGCATGGTCAGTATCGTTTTGGGGATGAGCAGTTCCAAATCAAAAAGTACTTTTTAGGGAAACATGCTATTCATGGTTTGTTGTTTGATGCACTTTTTGAAATTGATGATATTAGTGCTACAGAGGAAGGTGCAAAAGTTGAATTATCGTATCACTATGAAGGACAAGAAGATGGGTATCCTTGGCCGTTTGATATGCAGGTAACCTATTTGCTGAATGAAGCTGGAGCGTTAGAAATCACAACAGTAGTATCGCATAATCAGCCAGAAGCCATACCTATCATGGATGGATGGCATCCTTATTTTCAATTAGGTCAATTTATAGATGATTGTTCTCTTCAAATTTTTTCTGAGAGAAGGGTTGATATGGATCATGAGATCATACCAACAGGACATATGGTTATGGACAATCGATTTCTTGAACCCAAATTACTAGAAGATGTTAGTTTAGACGATTGCTTTCAGCTACAATCAAGATCTGATAAATTGGCTTGTGTTTTAAAGAACCAAAACTGGAGCTTTAGCATTTATGCAATTGAAGGCTATCCATACTTACAAGTGTACACACCCGATACAAGACGAAGTATTGCAATTGAATGTTTGAGTGCTCCGCCAGATGCGTTTAATCATACACAAGGTCTTATTGAACTAGAGCCACATGTGCAGCAAACCTTCAAAACAATCTACCATTTAGCATAAAAAAAGCTGTTGCATAACTACAACAGCTTTTCGTTTTGAGCTTTTTTTATCTCGCCGGCATATTCAGCGGCATATCGCGCTTCAACATGTCATCACGATTTGCCATTTCCCATGCTGTATGAAAAACCAAGTGAACTCTTTTTTGCATGAGTGGGTAATTGATTTTATCTGGCGTATCAGTTGTACGGTGATAATCTTTGTGAACGCCGTTGAAATAGAAAATGATAGGAACACCTTTAGCAGCAAAATTATAATGGTCGCTGCGGTAGTAAAAGCGATTCGGATCTTTAGGGTCATTGTATCTGCGATCCAATTCCATTTTCACATATTTACTATTTACAGCGTCACTAATTGGTTGCAAATCGCTGCTGAGTTTATCCTCGCCAATTACAAAAACATAGTTGTTGGAATCTCCTTTATAAGAAGGATCAATTCTTCCTACCATGTCAATATTTAAATTGGCAGTTGTTTTATTAAGTGGGAAGATTGGGTTATTACCATAATAAGCAGAACCCCATAAGCCCTTTTCTTCACCTGAAACGGTCATAAAAACAATGGTTCTTCTGGGTCCATGACCCTTTGCTTTTGCTTGTGCAAAAACCCTGGCTAATTCCATAACAGAAACTGTACCAGAACCATCATCATCGGCACCATAATAAATATCGTTACCTCTTTTACCTAAATGGTCGTAGTGGCTTGTAATCACTAAATATTCATCTTTTTTATCAGTGCCTTCAATAATGCCAATTACATTTGAGCTTTCTAATTGAAGAGTTGTTTTTTCAATTGAAGTTTTTACGCTGGTTGAATATTTTCCAGCTGAAACATTTTTTAGTCCTGCATAATTATCAACTACTTTATTGAGCATTGAAGAAGCAACCTGATACGAAACCTGAATAACAGGCACTGTAGCAGTAGTTGGTTTATTCATATTCATATTTCCTTTTTGTGGAGTTGCCAATCCCTTTGGAAAGTCTTTACTTACTACAATAATTCCTTTTGCTCCATTTGTACGCAAGTAGTTAATTTTGTTTTGCAGACCAGTGTTTCCAACTACACGCATCCCTTGCATGGGAGCAGCAGGCTTATCAATATCAGCTGGAGTTGCATCTAAAATCATTACCCAGTTACCTTGAATGGGAAGGTTGGCATAATCATTTTTTTCATTATCCTTAATACCAAAACCAGCATATACCAATTCATTAATTTGCCAATTACCTGCTGCACCTAAATTGGGCGCAACTGAATAATGCTCATCAAAACCAAAATTAAACTGATACACTTGAAGGCTTGTTTTTCCAATGCTATCTTGGTACAATGGGTAAAGTTGTTGATAGCTTCCTTTGCCTGCGCCTGGTAGTAAGCCATGTTGTTTGAAGTGATTTTCAATATAAGCGGCAGCCTTTTTTTGACCAGGTGTAGCTGTTTCTCTTCCTTCCATTTCTGCTCCAGCAATAATGTAGAGTTCTTTTTTTAGAAGGTCTGCGGAAACCATTTTTCCGTATTTGTCAGGATTTACTTTTGGCGCTTGTGCCAATAGAAGGGTCGTAGACAGTAAGCCGACCGCACTAAAAAACAATTGTTTCATGATGTGTATGGTGTGGGGTTTATGAACAAGAAATTTTTTGAACACGATTTTCGTGTCTACCTCCTTCAAATGGAGTTGATAAAAAAGTATCTATCATTTGATATGCTAATGCTAATGCTACAAAGCGGGCTGGAATTGAAATAACGTTTGCGTTATTGTGCTGACGGGCTAATGCTGCAATATCATTTTGCCAACAAAGTGCCGCACGGATACCAGCGTGTTTGTTGGCAGTTATGTTTACTCCGTTGGCACTGCCACATAGTAAAATGCCACATGCAGCTTTACCTTCTTCTACAGCCTGTGCAACAGGATGAGCAAAATCGGGATAATCAACCGATGCAATACCGTGCGTTCCAAAGTCAAGTACCTGCCAACCTTTTTCTTTTAAGTATTCAACTATTGCTTGTTTGTATTCAACCCCTGCATGATCAGCCCCTATAGCAATAGGAAGTTGTTGATTGAAAGTAGCATTCATGTCGTAAATGTAATGCTAGAATTTTAAAAGTTAATCTTATACGGGTCTGCAATGTGACGAATGGTAAGCTTTCTTCATTAACTCCACTCTTCTTGTTCTTTCATGTCTTTTTTATGCACTCTTGTTGCAATTATGATGCTGATTTCATAGAGTGAAAACAGTGGAATAAAAACCAACATTTGGCTAATCCAATCGGGACTAGGCGTAATAATTGCTGCAACAATTAAGATTACAACAATAGCATATTTGCGGCTTGTTCTCAAAAAATTTGGAGTAATTAATCCAATTTTTGTAAACGCAAAAGCAAGTACAGGTAATTCAAAAGCAATGCCGCAACCAATGATAATGTTGAGTAAATTATCGAGGTAGTCGTTCAGTGTTGGTCTTGTTTCTAGCATTTCTTTTACACCAATTGTAAAATTGCTCAGGAAATTAAAAGTGAAAGGACCTAATACAAAAAAGCCAAATGAAACACCTAAAAAGAAGAAGAAAGACACCCAAAAGATGATAAATCGGGTATGGCTAAGCTCGCTGGGTTTTAGAGCAGGTTTAATAAATTTCCAAATTTCCCAAAATACATAAGGAAATGCCAGAATAAAGCCACCGAACATAGCAATAGTAATACTGCTTACAAACTGTCCACCAAAAGTAGTGGTTTGCATTTGAACCTGCACTGGTGGCATACAAAGGGCATCTCCTAATCCAGCCCAATGGCTGAAGTTACAAAACGCTCTATAGCTTATAAAATCTGGGTTAATAGGGCCTGCAACAATATTATCAAATACCCAATCGCGGTAAATGAAAATAACTACGGCACCTATCAGTATAGAAATCACAGCACGTATAATGTGCCAGCGCAATTCCTCAAGATGATCAATGAAGGTCATCTCGGCTTGCATTTGTTTGTTTTTTCTTTGTAATAACTTAAGCGCCATGAATTACTTTGCAGGTGGGCAAAGGTAGTACGGATGCAGCTTTTATCAACGCAGTATTTTTAGTTTTACCATTTCTATGCGTTTTTCGCTCACGCTTAGAATATCAAAACGATAATTATCAATTACAATAATCTCTTTTTGTGCAGGAATAGTTTCATGTCTGCGGATGATATATCCACTCAATGTTTCTGAGCTTTCTTCTTCAAATTCAAGACCATATTTTTCATGAATCGTATCAAGTTCCATTCTACCACTAAATATAAATTCGTCTTCACTTAATTGTTTTTCAACGAATTCCTCGGTATCGTATTCGTCTCTTATTTCTCCAAAGATTTCCTCGAGTACATCTTCCATGGTAACAATACCTGCAGTTCCTCCAAATTCATCTACTACCCATGCAAGGCTTTTTCTGTCTTTTGTGAATTTATTCATTAAGTCAGATGCACTCATACTTTCTGGAACAGCAATAATGGGATGAATCACTTCCTTAATTGTAGCAGGCTTCTTAAATAAGTCTAATTGATGCACATAGCCAACAATATTGTCAATATTCTCTTCATACACTACCAGCTTACTCAGTTTGGTTTGAATAAATTGATGTTTAAGTGCATCTATAGATTCATTCACTTCAATACACTCAATTTCAGTTCTGGGAACCAAACATTGCCTAATTTTTACCATTGGCAGACTTAGTGCATTCTCAAAAAGTTCTGTATTCAATTCTTGCATTTCTTCATCTTGCTCAACAGTTTGTTGGAAAAAATGCTCTAGATCAACTTTTGTAAATGCTTCATTTTTTTCATTCACACGCACATTGAACATGTACTTTAAAATCCAAAGTGAAATATTAACAAAAAATGTAGCAATAGGCTTGAAAATAGTGTAAAAGAAATGTGCAACAGGCGCAAAAAAGTCTACTAAGGAATCGTTTTTAGCTTTAAAAATTGCTTTTGGCAAAAATTCTCCAAATATTAAAACAACAAAAGTACTCAAAAGAGTATCGGCTATAAGTTTGATATAATCGTTTTCAATATTGAAGGGATTCCATAGAGTTTGATGAAGGAGTTCATTAAATAGCAAGCCATAAATAACCAAGAATGTGTTCACTCCAATAAGACAGGTTCCAATAAACTTTGCTTGGTGTTCTATAAATTCAGCTACTAAAAGTCCACCTCTCCGCCCTTGTTTCTTTTTTAATTCTATGCTTAATCGGTTGGCACTCACAAAAGCTATTTCATAGCCAGAAAAGAAACCCACCATAATGAGGGTGAACCCAATAGCCATAAGTATGAGGTAGATTTCAGACATGTGTGAATCTTTTTGTAAAAATAAGCATTGCTAAACAATCAAAAGTTAGTGTACAAGCTAATCGAAATCTTTGAAATAATAAAGGGCCGAAGCCCTTTATTTACCACTGTGGGAGAATAGGTTTCGTTTCCATGATAGACTCAATTTTTGTCATTACCTCTTCTGTTAAAAGCGGAAGTGCATCTAATGCTTGTAAGTTTTGTACAAGCTGCTGCTCGCTGGTTGCTCCTAAAATGGTTGTGCTTACGTTCGGATTTTTTAAAGTCCAAGCAATTGCAATAGCCGCTAAGCTTTGACCTAGTTCGTTTGCTAATTCACCTAATTTTTTTACTTTTTCAATTTTGCTTTCAACATATACAGAATCTTTTAGCCATTCAAATCCGGGTAAGCTAATACGACTTCCATCGGGAATGCCATTGTTGTATTTTCCTGTGAGTAATCCAGAAGCCAAAGGACTCCAAATAGTTGTTCCTAAACCTACATTCTTGAAAACTTCTAAGTAATCGTTTTCCATTTTATGGCGTTCAAACAAATTGTATTGCGGTTGTTCCATACTTGGACCAATGAGTCTGTTATCGCGAGCTACCCTGTGTGCTTCCATGATTTCAACTCCACTCCATTCACTGGTACCCCAGTATAAAATTTTTCCTTGTTGAATGAGGGTATTCATCGTCCAAACTACTTCTTCAATAGGCACTTGCTTATCGGGCCTGTGACAGAAATATAAGTCGAGGTATTCTGTTTGCAAACGTTGTAAAGCTTCATTACATGCTTCAGTTAAATGCTTACGACTTAAGCCAGTTTGATTAGGTTTATTATTCTTTCCTCTCCACCCAAAGTACGCTTTTGAAGAAAGCACATACGATGTTCTATCCCAGTTTTTTTGACGTAATACGCGGCCCATCATTTTTTCACTTTCTCCACTTGCATACACTTCTGCGTTGTCAAAAAAATTAATACCTGCATCATAGGCCATACCCATCAGGGTGTCTGCTGTTTGGTCTTCAATTTGTTTGTGAAAGGTAACCCAACTTCCAAAGCTTAGCGCACTCAACTGAAGTCCTGTTCTTCCCATTCTTCTGTATTCCATATAATTGAATTTTTATTTACATGGTGCTATCAGCAACATTTTCAAATCCACCCGATTTGAAAATGGTTACCTCCCGAAAGTTTTGATCGGCCCGCATCCCAATACCTTTTCTTCTGCCTGTTTTTTTGTGGATAGTTACAGGCTGATCTGTGAAAAAAATTCCTTGATTTTGGTCCCAATAAAGTTCATTAGTGTAAAGTGTATCGCCTCCTCGGTTAATAACTACTACGTTATCACGTAATAACACTTTGCTTTCATATTCGTTGTATCGAGCGAATTTTGCATCTAAAGTGCTTTCGATTAAGAGCGAATCATCAAAAAAATCAACATGCAAACTATTCGGAAATTCTATTCTGTTGGTATCTAATAAATAACGGATGAGTTTTGGGGCTGTTAATTTTGCAGTTACTTTTCCTTCTCTACTGAATAAACTTTCAATACCAGTTCCATCTTCAACGCCCAATACTCTTTTGCCTAAGTTTCTAACCTCGTTTTCATCATTTTCACATGCTACCCAAATTAAACTGCAAGCAAGTAAAACCCATGTCCATGTATGTGAAATGCGAAGCATGCATTAGTCGTATTTGCGTTTTTGGAACCAAAGATCACTTAAGCTAAGACTGAAATTTATACGAATAAAGTTTTCAGTAATATTATTTACGTTACTGCCTCTTCTTCCAAAATCAAGTCCAGCATTTATAAGTGTGAACTGTGTTTCATACACTCGCCATCTGCGCATAGGCATACCAGCTCCAATGCTAATACCAAATGTTTTAAGGCCGTTTCCATCTGGATTAGCATAGTCTGTTCCAGAGAAAAAGCCAAAACGATAATTTACGTTCGACCAATAGCTGGTGAGGTTGGTTGGATCTGGACAAAACTGTCCGCCAACCCTAACTACCCAATTATCAACCAAAGCATCTGCCTGATTATAAAAACGGTATTTGCTCCAAGCAGTAGCACTGTATTCTGCACCGAAGCTCCATAAGTCAAGTAAACCACGATTGGTATTTACTCTCTTTATGAACATGAAGCCGGCAGTATAAGTTGAGGGTAGTTCTATAGTACCGCGAATATTATTTTGTTGTGTTATACTATCAATTCTGAATATACCACCTTGACCATCGTTTTCAAATGTTTCTCTAAAGCGATCTTGTTGCGCATTCAGGGTTTGTCCAAGGGTATATGTTGCGCCTAAACGAATAGAACGTTTGTATGCAAACTTCGTTTCAGGGTCTATGCGTTCTGAAATTTCTTTTTCATATTGAACTCCCCCTTGAAAAAATGCACCGCCATAACTGGTATTATTAGCCATGTTGGCTTTGTAATACACCACAGAGTCATTTACAAATTGAGTTCTTGTTGTAATGTTCTTTCTTCCAAAGTTATAGCCAGTATTTAATCCAACGCTAAGTCCATTCTTCCATTTCTTTCCAATACCCACAAAAAACTGATTAAAGCCCCCACGGCCTTCAAAAATATTATTTACACTATCAATTCCTGCTAATCGAGCCCGTTGCTCAACCTGATAATTAATTCTACTCAAAGGGCGCATTCCAAATGCTAGTCCAAGACCTTTTTTCTTATCAATCGGTGCTCCTACTGCCAAATAGCTTGGGGTGAAATTTGTACCTCTAAATGAGCTAGCAGGTTGCTCTCTTCTGAGTGACCGTGTATCTATGTCAAGTGCTAAATCGTAAGAAAGCAAATAAAAATTACCATAAGTAGCAGGGTTCATAAAATTAACAGTCTGGCTGTTATTCATGGTAATTCCATCGGCATAAGCTGCTGATATTCCGCCCATTGAGCGACTAATTGCATGTTGACCATGCATGAAATTTCCTAATCCAAATCTGGAGAAAGGAGAATTTTCCTGTGACTGAAGGGTGGTGGTTATCAGTAAGGCAGAAAAAAGTATAGTCGCACTACGAATGGTTGAGCTCACAAATTGCATACAGGCCTTTAAAAATTAGGTAAGGGTCGGCAAATATCCTCTTTTTCAGGTGAGGTACAAAAAAAGGCATATCACCCCCGGTTAAGAGCACGTTAAAGTTGGAGAATTTTTGGGCATATTGTTCAATAAAACCGTCTATTTCAGCGGCTATTCCCAAAATCACTCCGCTTTGTAAATTAGTTTTGGTATCGTAACCAATTAGTGGAAATTGCTGGGTAGCTTCTACCAATGGGAGGAGTGCCGTTTGCTCATGCATGGCCCTAAACCGCATATTCATGCCAGGAGAAATGCTGCCGCCCAAGAATTCATGGCGTGGACTAATGTAGTTATAGGTTATGCAGGAGCCTAATCCAATGGCTAGGTTATGTTGGTTGGGGAAAAGATGCACTGCCGCAGCACACAAAGCCAGCCTATCTGCACCAATGGAAGAAGGTTTTCCTACAGGTGTAGTAATCGGAAGTTTGCTGGTATGATTCAGCAAATGAAAGGAAGTTTTTTGCCCAAGCAGTTCATTAATGGATTCCGGATGATGAATAACTGAGGAAAGAATGCTGAAGTTGGGCTGAAACTCTTGAATTAAGTTTATAACTGATTGCTCCAGGTTATCTTCAAGTACCCTTACTTCTTCCAAATCGCCATTTTTGAAAACAGCACATTTTTGGCGGGTATTACCGAAATCGAAGCAGAGGGTTGTGTTTGACATGCTAAAAATCAAAGTTAAAGCCTTTCAACTCCCGAAAATGTCCATTTAGTTGAATTTTTTCTTTCAAAGATTCACCCTGTTGTAGTACTTGAATCATTTGTGTAATATGTCTGCGAATGTATTCGAGCCTTTCTAGCTCTTTGTTTAACTCCAGCAATTCATATTCTTGGTTAAGTTGAAGTCCAATATGATGGGCAATATCAAAGCTCACCATTTCTTCTACAGGTTTAGAAAACTTCTTTTGAACTTGTAATAGTTTATACAACTCTTGGATTTTGATAAAAAGATCTTTCATGTGATCGGGATAATGAACTGGGTCGTATGAAAGATAGCTTACAATTGCTCCGCTGTATAACTTATCTGGAATTTGTTTGATTAACTCCAAAATTCTAAAAACCTTTTGACCTGTTACTCGAATATCCATGGTGCCATCTTCATAACGTTCAACCACTTTACTTACAACCACCGATGCGCCAAATTCTTTAGGTTGTTGATCAATAATAACAGGAATTCCAAATGGTTTACCATTTGCAGAGTACTCTTGAATGAGTTGTTTATAACGGGGTTCAAAAATGTGCAGGTTAACTGTTTCGCCAGGATAAACCACCAGCTCCAGAGGAAAAACAGGAATAAAATTGGTCATAGCGGGCTAAAAATAGCAGTTTTCTGGAATTTCATTTCCTAATCGAAAACTTTTCGGTTCTTTGACAAATAACAGTAGCAGATGAAAATTGCAGGCTTTACTATTATTCGAAATGCAGTCAAAAATGACTATCCAATTGAGGAAGCCATTCGTTCTATTTTGCCTGTAGTGGATACTATGTTTGTTTTAATTGGAGATTGTGAAGATGAAACCGAAGCCTTAATTGCGTCTATTAATGATCCTAAAATTCAAATCCATCATTCTGTTTGGAATAAGAGTCTTCGTTCAGGAGGTGTGGTATTAGCAGAAGAAACCAACAAAGCCTTTCAACTAATAGGTCCAGAATATACTTGGGCATTTTATATTCAAGCCGATGAAGTTGTACATGAATGTTATCATTCAGCAATAAAAGAGGCTTGTTCAAAATATGAACAAAATCAGCGAGTGCAAGGCTTATTATTCGAATACACGCATTTTTATGGCACTTACGATTATGTAGGAGATAGCAGAAGATGGTATAAGTACGAAGTAAGAATCATTCGAAACAATAAAGCTATTTATTCATATAAAGATGCCCAAGGCTTTAGAATGCCGCCTGGAAAAACAAAGATTCCTGTTAAAAAAATACCTGCGCAAATTTACCATTATGGATGGGTGAAGAGTCCAGAGCAGATGATGAAAAAAGCCAAAGAGAGTTGGCAGTATTGGCATTCCGATGAAGAAATTGCGGCTGCAAAAGTGGCCGATACATTCGATTTTAGCACATACGATTCCTTAGAAAAGTTTACTGGCACACATCCTCAAGTGATGCATACACGCATTGCAGAAAAGAATTGGAAAGTTGAGTTAGATATAAGTCGAAAAAAATTCAAAGTAAAAGATAGAATGCTCTACTGGTTGGAAAAGAAAACCGGCTTGCGTCTTTTTGACTTTAAGAATTATAGGATTATTTAACCTCTACGTAAACTAATTGCCCACAAAGGAATGATGCACCATGCTAAAAGCCATACACCATATTGGTAGTTGAGGGTGCATTCAACCAAGCATGAAGCCACAAGAGCAAGTAGTGCAACTACATGCATACCTTTTGATCTAATAATAGGATACATCAACCACCCACTTAATACCAAACCGAAAATCCAACCTCCGCCTATCACCCAAAAAATCCACTGATTAAAAGGCCAAGAAAAATTGTGATGCCAGTTGGGGTATTGTTCTTGAATTTTCTCGTCTATCTGCTCTTGCATTTTTTGCCAGCCTAAACCAGTTTTTCTTTCTTGAATTAATGTAATACCCGCTTTGTTTACAATTCTTCTAGTACCGTCTGAATAGTTTACTAACTCTTTACCAGATACTGATTCCCATTGATACAAACTATATTCTATCTTTCTTTGAACCGTAGGTAGTAACCAAACTGAAGAGGCCATTAGCACAGCAAGAATGAGTAACCATTTCAATTTTTTGGCAGATTGGCTTTTGACAATTTTTATAAACTCAACAACACCTATGAGTAAAAGAACCATCCATCCTGTTCTTACTCCAAGCACAACAAGAAACAAAATCAAATAACCTGAGAGTAGGTGCTGCCAAAGTTTGTTAAACAATTTAGTTTGTAGCAGTAACAGAACGCCTAGCGATACAAATAGGCTGTATCGAACATGATCTTTTTCCATCCAAACTTCCGCAACTTGACCACTGCCGTAGATATTGCTTAATGAATCAAGCGACTGTACAAGTGAGCTAATAGGCAATATAGTACTACAACAAGCAAGGATAACCCAGCTTTGTTTCCACCAGTTTTCTTTCCAAAAATATGGGAAGGCCATTGTGCTTATAGCTGCTATTGGCAACATAGCAGTTGTGCCTAGTAAGTGATTGTCTGTTTCCGACCAATTAGTTGTTAAGCCTACTAACAGATACACAAGTATTGGAATAAAGCTCCAAATAACAATTTCTGAAGTCAAAACACGGAAGAAAGAGTTTCTTAATTCTACGAGTGCTAGCAATAACCAAACACCCTGCAATATGCCAAGTGCAGCTCTGCTCCACAACAATGCTGCCACCATGCAAGTGAATGTAGTGGCTACAATCAATGGATGAATTTGACGTTGCATAGCGGAACAATATACATATTCCCTTTATTCTACTTGGTTTTTTGAGAACATTTGTTTTCCAAGTACATTTACGGCACTATGTTCGATCGGTTTTTAGCCTCTTTATCGCAAGTTCCAGATGCTGTGCTGGCTCGCTGTATTTCTCTTGTAGAGAATGGCGTTCCTGGCTATGAAGCCTTTATGCAACAACTTCCCGAACCTACAAGTAGGCTAATTGGTATTACCGGCCCTCCAGGCGCAGGAAAAAGCACGTTAGTAGACGCTTTAATTGCGGCAATGGTTGCTGAAAATAAACGTGTTGGTGTAATTTGTGTAGATCCATCTTCGCCATTTAATTTAGGTGCATTGCTGGGCGACCGTATTCGTATGAGTCAGTGGTATACGCATCCGCAGGTTTTTATTCGCTCCTTAGCAACTAGAGGGTCATTGGGTGGACTGCATCCTCGTATCCTGGAAATTAGCTCTGTGATGCAAGCCGCGGGATTTGATTATGTTTTGGTAGAAACAGTTGGTGTTGGACAAAGTGAAATTGAGATTGCTGGATTGGCAGATACTACTTTAGTTGTTGTAGTTCCCGAAGCAGGCGATGAAGTGCAAACTATGAAAGCTGGATTAATGGAGATAGCAGACATTTTCATTGTTAATAAAAGCGACAGGCCAGATGCAGATATGTTCGTCAAGAACCTCCGACACATGATGCCTTCAGCCAATATGGGAAAAGATCCTAACTGGCAGATACCAGTTATAAAAACGGTTGCTTCAAAACAAGAAGGTGTTGATGAACTAATTACTGCAATTAATGAACATGGTAAAACAGTTCAATCTAAAGAAAGAAAGTTCTGGTTACTGACAGAAAAAGCGTACCATTTAATTCAGCAAAAGAAAATGAATCATATTGAAAAAGCCATACTGAAGGAACAGATCCAACATCTTGTTCAGCAGGGTGCTTTTAATTTGTATCAGTTTATACAAACCATTGATTAACCATTATGCGCAGCATCCATAAATACAAGCATCTTTTTCAGCATATTCAAAATCCTTTTGAGTACATCTTCAATAAATCGAAGCGAGCACATCGTTCATTACAAATGGTTACCAAGCCTTACCCAATTCGTTTTGAAGTAACAGCTGCTTTATACCCTGTGTTTAAAGAAGTTTTTATGGAGGATGTATACGAAATAGATGGCCTTGCTGCTAGATTACCAGATGCAGGAATAGTTTTAGATATTGGTGCAAATGGCGGATTTTTTGATTGTATATTATTATCAAAAAAGCCTAACTTAAAAATTCATGCTTTTGAGCCATTGCCAGCTAATGTGGAAGCTTTACAGCAATTGATCAAAAAGAATCCCTCTTTACAAGATCGTCTACAAGTTAGTGGTGTGGCTGTTACTGGAAAAAAAATTGATTATTTAGAATTGTATATCGAAAGTCAATCGGAACACTCTGTGGTGGCATCTTCAGTATCTCATTTTGACGAACGTAACAAAAGTTCTATAGAAGTGCCAACTATTACTTTCACTGAAATATTAACGCCTTTAAGTAAGGATGAAATTGCTTTATTGAAAATTGATTGTGAGGGCAGCGAGTATGATATTTTTTATAACACACCAGCAGAGTTGATTCAGAAAATTCCCTTTATAAGTGCAGAAGTACACGATTTAGATAAAGACACTATGAACCTTCAGTATTTTTCAAATGTGTTGAAGGGTTGGGGGTATCATATTTCTCATCGTCCTATTAATGGATTTTGTCATGCCCTTGAAGCAATCCGTAAATAACAATCATGCACCTCTTCAAGTGGTGATGGATGCAGAGCGCATGAAATATCCCAATACAGGTTTGTATGCATTTTGCAAACATTTGGGGTGTGAACTCATGAAGCTGCCTGATTTAAGGCCTGCTTTTTATCAAGAGCCCAGTTCTGCCTCAATCTGGGAAAACCATCCTATTATTTTAGAGAAGCAGTTTTGGCACAAATGGTGGATGCCTAATTGGAGTGGGTATGATGTGTGGCATGCTACCTATCAGGGTACAAACTATTTTCCTTTTTCCTTTTCGGGGAAAATTCTATTGACTATTCATGACATCAACTTTATGCATGAAAACAAGTCGGATGCAAAGAAGAGTAAATATTTGCAGCAACTACAAAAGAAAATAAATCGAGCAGATGCATTGAGTTTTATTTCGCAATATGTTTATGAAGATGTTGCCAAGCATTTGAACATAGAAGGAAAAAAGACAAAGGTTATTTACAACGGCTGCAACAGTTTAGAAAATGTTATTAGCAAACAGCCAGTGTGGATACAGCAGAGAGAATCTTTTCTCTTTTCTATAGGGACCATACATGAAAAGAAAAATTTTCATCTCCTCATTCCAATGATGCAGTTCAATGAACACAAGCTCGTTATATCTGGCACCATTGTTCAGCCGGCCTATTTTCAGCAGTTGAAAAATATGATTGATTCATTGGGGTTGCAGGACAGAGTTGTTTTGTCGGGTCCAGTTACCGATGAAGAGAAAAAGTGGTTGTATGAAAACTGTCGTGCTTTTCTATTTCCATCTAAAGCTGAAGGATTTGGTATGCCTGTTATTGAAGCAATGGAGAGTGGTGCTTGTTGTGTGCTATCTACTTATACATGTCTTCCCGAAATTGGAAAAAGCTATGCCTCTTATTTCGATCATTTTGATGCGCAGTATATGTCGAGTTTAGTGGAAGTTGCAATACAGCAATGGACCGAAGAAAAAAAGATGGCTGCATATAAGCATGCAAGAAGCTTTCAGTGGAACCAAGTTGCAGCAGATTATGCAGCATTTTACAAAGAATTAATTGCATTATGAAAAAGATTGCAATCATTATTCAACGATATGGGCAACAAGTAAATGGAGGCGCTGAAGTGTATGCCAGAAACTTGGCACATGAACTTGCCGAGTATTATGATGTAGATGTGCTTACTACTTGTGCAAAGGATTATGTTACTTGGGAGCCTTTTTTTCAAAAAGGAATAGAGCAAGATGGAAAAGTGCGTGTTCATCGTTTTGAAAATTCGCAACGCGGATCAAAATCTGAACTTAGGTATAGCAGGAAAAAGCTTTCAAGAAGGTTATGGTGGCAGTGGATTACAAAGAAATTAGGATTGTTGGCTGCAATAGAACATGCTTTTCCATCATTGGCAGTTCAAAAGAAAGATCATGATGCTTGGTTGCGTTTTCAAGGACCTTTCACACCTAGTATGATGGAATATATTCGTGATCATCAAAATGCATATCAGGGATTTATTTTTTTCACATTGTTGTACTACACTGCCTGCAAAGGGCTTGAATTAGTAGGTCACCGCTCTATTCTGGTGCCTACATTGCATGATGAAAAAGCCATGTATTATCCCTATTATGGCGACTACTACAATAGTGCAAGAAATATATTTTTTTTAACTAAAGCCGAGTCGCTTATAGCAAACAAATTGTTTCACAGTAATCTTAATTCAACAACAGTGGTAGGTGCGGGCGTGAAAGTCCCAGAGGTTGCTGTGCCTTCGAAAGATTGGTTGTTAGAGAAGGGTATCCATAAGCCATATCTCATTTACATTGGAAGGGTTGATCATCATAAAGGAACGGACGATATGATTCGTTATTTCCAAGAGTTTAATGCGTCTATGCAACTGTCATATCAATTGGTTGTAGTAGGTGCAGGAAAAGCGCCATCATTTACCGACAATGCACAAGTTATATGCACTGGATTCATTGACGAAGATGTAAAATGGAAATTACTAAAAGGAGCACAAATGCTTATAATGCCTTCTAGGTATGAAAGTTTGTCCTTGGTTTTGTTAGAAGCTATGGCCTACGGTAAACCAGTTTTGGCTAACCAGTTATGCGATGTGCTTGCAGAGCATATCAGAAATAGTGAAGGTGGGGCTACTTTTACGAATGCAACTGATTTTTCGAATGGATTAAAGGGCTTGCTGTTAGATGAGGACAAGTATCAAACTGCAAGTGTACAAGCTAGTAATTACGTACGTACACAGTATAGCTGGGATACTGTAACTTCCCACTTTAGAAATTGTATTGATTTAAATAACTGAATATGAAACTACCTAACGTACAAAAATGTGAGCCAACTCTATTTAAGGCAGAGAAAGGAAAAACTTACGCATGGTGTACATGTGGTTTAAGTGAGAAGATTACCATGTGTGATGGAAAACATAAAACCTTAGCGCAAGAAGAAAATGGGGAAACTGTGTTTCCGTATAAAAGTTTCAAGTGGACTTCGGAAGAAGAACAAGAGGTTTGGCTATGCAATTGCAAGCATACTAAAAACCCGCCATTTTGTGATGGTAGTCATAGAACTGTTGAGCCATCTTAAGATCCTACATTCTTCTCATCCTTCCACCAGCGGTATCCTATATAACCCATTACTGCAAAGGGAGCCAACATGAGGTAAACGATAGAGTTATTGAGGGCTTTTGCGGGTCCTTCGCCTAATTGTGAGGCTGTTTTAGTGCAAATAGAACATTGAGCTGATGAATCAGTTGATATCAGAATAAACACTAAAATGATACTGAGGTATGCTATATACTTTCCCATCTGCATGCAAATATAACCCCTAAGGCATAAAAAGGTTCTTAAAATGACCTTTTAAGACAGGGCGAAGCCTTCATTTTAAGAGTTTAACAAAGATTTGCAGGTGAAGAAATAAAATCAATAATTTAGGACCACAATTCAGCCATTGTCACAAAGAAGGTCTTTTTTGAAACACCTGGGTATGTTGGGAGCGGGATCAATTTTCCAACAACTGCATGCTGCTAATTTTTCATTGGCTGAAAAAAATCTTACGTCTAAAAATCCCATTGACATAGCATTGGACGCCGACTATTGGAGAACTATTCAAGACGCCTATACTGCCTCAAAATCGGATATTGTAATACTTAATAATGGCGGTGTAAGTCCCCAGCCAATTGCAGTTCAACAAGCGTTGGACAAGTACAATGCATTTAGCAGCCGAGGTCCTTCCTATTATATGTGGCGTCAATTAGACAAAGGGAGAGAGCCATTGCGCGAAAGGTTAGCAAAACTGGCTAAAGTGAGTGCCGAAGAAATTGCTATTAACAGAAATGCTACGGAAGCACTCAATACCGTCATATATGGCTTAGATTTTGAGAAAGGTGATGAAGTTATTGGTACGTATCAAGACTATCCCAATATGATACAGGCATGGCGTCAAAGAGCGATGCGTGATGGTTTAGTATACAAGCAAATTAATTTTCAGTTTCCAATTGAAGATGATGATGCTATTGTAGCGGCTTTTGAGCGTGAAATTAGTTCTAAAACTAAGCTGCTTCATATAACCCATGTAGTGAATTGGGTTGGGCAAATTTTACCAGTTCGTAAGATTTGTGATATGGCACATAAAAAGGGCATTGAGGTGTTGGTAGATGGGGCACATAGTTTTGGGTTATTAGATTTTTCAATAGCCGATTTGAATTGCGATTATTTTGGTACATCGCTGCATAAATTTCTTAGTGCACCCATTGGTTCTGGCATGTTGTGGATCAAAAAAGAGCATATATCCAAAGTTTGGCCATTGATATGTAATGATCAGCCGAAGAGTAGTAACATTAGAAAGTTTGAAACCCTGGGGACTAGAAGCTTTGCTATTGAACAAGCCATTGGAGAAGCTATTCAATTTCATGAATCAATTGGAGCAGCAAGAAAAGAGGCTAGGATAAGGTATTTAAAAAATCGTTGGTGTAACCAAGTAGTAAACCACCCCAAAGTTCGGTTACATACTAGTATGAAAAATGAGTATGCCTGCGCTATAGCTGGTTTTTCAATTGATGGTATGCGTCCTGCTGAAATTGATAGTATTCTAATGAGTCAATATAAAATTCATACGGTGGGTATTGAATGGGAAAATATTAAGTGTGTTCGTGTAACCCCACATGTGTATACAACCGAAGATCAAGTAGATTTATTAGCGAAAGCAATCTTAGAAATAGCAGGGAGAAAGGCATAAAAAAATCCCGTGCAAGCACAGGATCTGTTCGTTCACCGATTCAACTTACTTATTAAGCTTCTTTTTTAGCAGCAGTTTTTTTTGCTGGTCTAGCAGGACGGCTTTTGCCGAAAGATCCTTTGAATCGCTTTCCTTTTGCAGTTTTTTTATCACCTCTACCCATGTTACGTTCAATTAAATTTTGTGATTGAATGCTGCAAATATAAAAAAATCCTGCATTTCGGAGGAAATGCAGGATAAATCAGTTGTTTGTACGGATAATTAGAGCTTACCACTCAATTCCTTACCAGCCTTAAAGCGAGCAACTTTTTTAGCTTTGATTTTGATCGTTTCACCAGTTTGTGGGTTACGACCTGTACGTGCAGCACGCTTAGAAACAGAGAAAGTACCAAAACCAACTAAAGTAACTTTATCACCTTTTTTCAAAGTTTTAGTTACTGCATCCACGAAAGAATCGAGGGCTGCATTAGCTTGTGTTTTTGTTACTCCAGCATCTTCTGCGATTTGCGCAATCAATTCAGCTTTGTTCATAGTGTTGTGTTTAGATTGTTGTGTGAATAATGTTCAAATTTATTCGCTTTTAAATACCAACAAAATATTTTTTGAATTTTTTTGACACATGTATTTCTTTATAATGCTTGTCAATAAAGGGTTACAGCGTTTCTCAGCTTTTAATGAGTTGTGTTAAATTAAATAAAAATCCCATGAAACACTTGCTGGCATTGAATTTCAGCGATTTGTCTCTTGAAATCCGCATCAGTAAAGGGTTTGAAACAATATACGAAACCTCACCAATAGGTCAACTTATTCGTTTGAAACTATCCACATTCAATTCACAATGCCCATTAAACTACGAAAAGCTATGAATTGATTGCCCCATTTGTCTAATCCTTTTTGTCGAAGTAAAGGTGCATGTTCATGGATATAGGTTTCATACTTCTCTTTTACAGCACAATAATATTGAACAGCATAAGTAATTCCTTCTGTTTCGTCGGTCTCTAATAAACGAACCCATTGGTATTTTTCAAAGCAACCTGTAGCCATTACTTCTGGAATATGTTCGTCTCTCATCCATTGTATCCAATGATTATGAATGGTATGTGTTACTTGAATAGTTACATTGTAAATTAACATCGTTATTGTATTTCAATATCAAGGAAAATGGGGCAATGATCGCTGTGTTTTATGTTAGGTAAAATTCCTGCTGCCTTATAAAAAGGTAATAAAGAGTTTGTTGTGCAGATATAATCAATTCTCCAGCCTTTGTTTTGTAAACGCACACTTGGAAATCTTTGACTCCACCAGCTATATGCACCAGTTGTAGTTGGGTGAAGTTCTCTAAAACTATCAATCCACCCTTGCTGGATCCATGCGTCCATCCATGCTCTTTCATCTGGTAAAAATCCACTAGAGTTTTTATTTCCCTTTGGATCATGAATATCTATTTCTGTATGAGCAATATTGTAATCGCCACATAAAATAATATTAGGCTGTTTTTTTCTCAACTCATTCACATATTCATTTATTTCTCTAAGCCATTGGTACTTATACTCTTGCCTTTCATCGCCACTGGTTCCGCTGGGGAAGTATGCATTAATGAGTGTGAATGTTGGAAAGATTAATTGAATCACTCTTCCTTCTGCATCGCTTTGTGGGTGGCCAGTTCCGTATATAACTTCAATTGGTTTTTGTTTAGTAAAAACAGCTACCCCACTGTACCCCTTTTTTTGTGCGCTGAACCAATAAGCATGATAACCTAATTGCTCAAAAGAGCGCATATCTACATCGCCTGGGTGTGCTTTGGTTTCTTGAATACAGAGTATATCGGCTGGAGATTCAGAAAGCCATTCAATCAATCCCTTTTTTATTGCTGCTCGTATGCCATTTGTGTTATAAGAAACAATTCTCATTGTGGCAAGTTAGTATTTTGAAGTATGAGTTAGATGACCTATTTTTCCATTAATACGTTATCAATGAATCTTGTACTTTAAATCAATGAGTTATGTCGCCAAAGAAATCTACAAGCGAGAGAATTATTCCTGCACATGCACAAGTGTATTTAGATGGTCCCAAACCAAGAATGAATGAATTGTGGTTTTCATGGGATGTATTTAAGCAGTTTATAAAAGGGATGCGCGCATTGCATTTTATGGGTCCTTGCATTACAGTGTTTGGAAGTGCTCGATTTAAAGAGGGCCATGAGCACTATGAAGCTGCAAGAGAGTTTGGGAAAAGAATTGCAGAAACAGGATTTGTTACTATGACAGGAGGTGGGCCTGGCGTAATGGAGGCTGCTAATAGGGGTGCATTCGAAAATGGGGGGAAGTCGGTTGGTGTAAATATTAAATTGCCGTTTGAGCAGTACCCCAATCCTTATGTGCACCAAAGTATTACGCTCAATTATTTTTTTGTACGGAAGGTTCTTTTAGTAAAATATTCTTATGCATTTATTATTATGCCGGGGGGGTGGGGCACTATGGATGAATTATATGAAACACTTACTCTAATTCAAACTGAGGTCATTAATACTTTTCCAGTAGTTATTTATGGAAAAGAATATTATCAACCAATGGTCGATTATTTTGATGTAATGCTGAAGGCGGGAACAATCTCTCCAGATGATTTAAAACTTATTTTATTTACAGATGATATGGACGAGGCAATGGAGCATATCAAAAAGTATGTTCGGAAAAACTTTACTGTAAAACCAAGAAAGCGCTTATGGTGGTTATTTGAAAAACGTTAATGATTAAATGTTAATGGGGATTTTTCAATGAGTTGAAATAATTTTAATTGAAATATTGATATATGACTTCCTCGTGGAAAATAGGATTGATTCGTGGACTAAAAGCAATTGGTATATTGTTAGTTACTATAATTATTGCTTTAGCGTCTTTGCCTTACTTTTTTCCCGATGCAATTGCCAGAAAAGTCCGGTACTTAGTAAATAAAGAAATTGATGGAGAGTTGTCATTTAGTAATGCCCGACTTTCCTTCTTTACACATTTTCCATCACTGACTCTAAGTTTGAATGATTTTGTATTAACGGGCTCTCAACCTTTTGAAAAGGATACGCTAATTGCTGGTAAAGAACTAGGATTTGGAATCAATTTAGCCGACTTGTTACATCAGGAAGTTTCTATTGAGAAATTCTTTTTAGATAAAGTTTATATTAATATTCAAGTGAATGAACAGGGGCAGGCAAACTATAATATCTATAAGGGCTCAGATTCTTCAACTGCTTCAAATTCAGATACCGCATCTGCAAGAATTGCATTAGATAAAATTGTAATTAGTAATAGCAGATTGGTGTACCACGACCGTACACTGCCAATGCGAATAGAAACTCAAGAGTTCAATTATACGGGAAAAGGTGATTTGTCACAATCGGTGTTTGATTTGCAAACCCAAGTTAAAATTGGCAGAGTGGATGTTACTTATGATAACATCCCTTATATGCTTGAGAAACAGGTAAAGGGTGAATTAATTACGCAAGTTAATACGCAATCTTTTGCGCTTGTATTCAAGAAAAACAAAATTCGAATTAATCAGCTTCCACTTGAGTTTACAGGAACATTAAGCTTTTTATCTTCTGGTTATGATATGGATTTTACTGCACAGTCAGTCTCGACAAGCTTACAAGACATGCTCAGTGCATTACCGCCTTCCTACAAAGATTGGTTAACAACAACAAAATTAAAAGGCAGTGCTAGTTTAAAGGCAGAACTTAAAGGTGTTTATGATGTAGCGTCTAATCAGCAACCCGATTTGAAAGCAGCGGTTAGTATTCGTGAAGGATTTGTTTGTCATAATGCAGCTCCTTTTCCGATTGAACAGTTGTTCTTAGATATGAAAGTTGATTTACCTAAATTGGAAATTACAAAATTGAAACTTGATGTTGATACGGTTGCCATGCGATTGAAAGAGGATTATGTGAGAGGAATGATGCATGTTGTAGGATTTCATAATCCATATATTCAAACTAGGTTAGATGCTTCTATTGATTTATATACATGGAATCAAGCATTGGCACTTGGGAATTTCTCGGCTAATGGGAAGCTGTATGTTCAAACAAGTGCTCAAGGAAATTTGGCTTGGGAAATGGATGAAGAAGCTGTTGTTCCCACCGATTATATAAAATCAATACCTGCTTTTGATCTGGTTGCAAAGTTGGATAGTGGATACATTAAGCTGGGTGATTTCCCTCAAGTAGTTGAGGATATTCATATGGATATGCATGTTTCAGCTAAGGGAGGTGATTGGCGAAACACAATGATTGACTTAAAGAAACTACAACTAAAGAGTAAAAACAGTCAGCTTAAAGCAACTTTATTATATGGGTTAATGGACCCTCATCCGGTGGATGGAAATATTCAAGCAAAAATTCTTTTATCAGATATTAAAGAAATTGCGCCTATTCCATACGTTAATAAATTAGAGGGTTTGCTTGAGGCGCAATTAGAATCAAAAGGAACATTTATTGCCAATACAAGAACATATCCACCCATTCAAGGCAAGATTACCGTTTCTAATGGTTTAATTCAAACACCCTATTATCCAAAGGCTATTGAAGCAATTCAATTGGGTATGTATTTCAATGCCAAGTCACCTTCTCCAAAAGACCTTTCAGTTCAAATTCCGAATCTACATTGGGAGTTTGAAGGGAAGCCTTTCGATATGAAAGCTACTTTCAAAGATTTTTCAGACCTACATTATGATATACAGTTAAAGGGTAAAGTGGATATAGGAAAGATATATCAGGTATTTAAAGTAGAAGGGTATGATGTAGGGGGTAAAATATCAGCCGACTTGGCATTTGCAGGAAGAAAGAGTGATGCATTAAAAATGAAGTATCACTTGTTGAAGAATAAAGGAAAATTGGAAATGTATGATCTTTCACTAAAGAGTTCCATGTTCCCCAAGCCCCTGCAAGTTGCAAAGGGGCTATTTCACTTTGAAGATGAGAAACTAATTTTTGATGACTGCAAAGTGATTTATGGATCTAGTAAGCTACAAGTGAATGGTTATTTGAATCATGTTGTGAATTATGTACTTCACAATCAAACGATGCAGGGTAAGTGGAAGTTGTATTCGCCAGCACTTTATGTAGATGAATGGATGGATTACAACAACTATGATTCAAGTGCAACTGCGTCTGAAAGTTCAGCAATAGGGGTTTTAATGCTACCAAAGAATTTGGACATTCGTATTGAAGCAGCTGCCGATAAAGTCAATTATCACGGGATTGATTTGCAACAGTTGAAAGGGTCTATGCACTTAGTACCCGGAAAATTGTTGATGGATGATGCAAGTTTTACAATTGCAGGAAGTGATGTTTCAATGAAGGGATGGTATGAACCAATAAAGCCCAAGTTGGCAAAATTTTCCTATTCAATTAAAACATCAGAATTAGATGTTCAACAAGCTTATAGAGATTTTGCTTTGTTCAGAGAAATGGCACCGGCTGCAAAACGTGCTGAAGGGAAAATTGCTTTTGATTATGCTTTAGAAGGGCGACTGAATGCAGACATGATGCCTGTAATGAACTCTTTAAAAGGTGTTGGAAGTTTACAGGTGCGACAAGTAAAAATGTATGGATTTCGCTTATTTAATGCGGCTGCTAAAGCTTCTAGAAGAAGTGAGATTAAGGATCCGGATATTTCTAATGTCGTTATTAGAACAAAAATTCAAAATAATTTGCTTACAATTGAAAAGACAAAGATGCGAGTTGCGGGTTTTCGTCCTAAGTTAGAAGGGCAAATGCGTTTAGATGATGGACGATTGAATATGAGGTTTAGGTTGGGCTTACCACCGTTTGGAATATTTGGTATTCCAATGACAGTTACAGGAACGCGCGACAATCCAATTGTAAAATTGAGAAGAGGTAAAAAAGCTGATGAATTAGAAGAAGATCCAGAAGAGGCTGATGAAGATGATGAGGTTTCGGAAATGAAATCGGATCAATAGTCAACAACCAACCAATATATGAAGTTTGTTACTATTATTTTTTTGACAATATCTTTTGTCACTTTCCAAACTCTTGCATTCTCCCAAGATGCTACCTCAAAAATTCAAATTTCTAATGATTTGTTGGAAAAATCTAAACGACAAAAAACTACTGCTTGGGTTTTAATGGGAACAGGTGGTGCTGCTTTTGTTTATGGTATAGCAGGATTTTCTAGAGGTTTTCTTGATTTCGATTCTGATGAAAGAGGGCCATCTCAAATACATGGCATTGCTTTGGGGTATGGTTTATTAGCTCCTCTTGTTAGTATTCCTTTCTTTATTAAAAGTGGTCAGAATAAGCGAAAAGCAAACGAAGTTTTGGTATTTCAGCCTGTTTGGATGCAGCAACCCTTTGGACAAGGTGCTCCAGGTATTAGAGTTACTTGGCAAGTTGGAAAATAAATTTAAGGAACAGGGTCGTATCCATGTCCACCACCAGGTCTGCATTTAGACAACCTTTTCATGCCCATCCAAATTCCTCTTAAAGGACCATATTTTTGAATGGCTTCTACAGTGTATTGAGAGCAAGTGGGTGTAAAACGACATTTTGGTCCAATCATGGGAGAAATGCCATATTGGTAAATGCGTATTAAAAAAATAAAAGGGAGGCTAATAATCTTTTTCAATGTGTTCGTTAAGTTGATAAATGAGTTTTTCTACTAGGGCAGGAAACTTAATAGAAAGTTGGCTGTGTTCTGGAACTGTTTTGTCTACGTAAACCAGAAAAATATTAACATAAACCCCCTTAGATGAAGCCCAAATTTCTAAATCTTCTTTCTCTTGTCGCCAGCATTCTCGTAGTAATCTTTTTATTTTATTTCTGTCTACAGATTTTTTAAAATATCGAGAACTTACTCCAACGGAAGCACGAACATGTTCTGCTCTTGGTGTATCCAATTCATCATATAACAACTTAATTGGAAACATAAAAATGGATCTTCCTTGTTTGAAAAGTTGATCAATTTCTTTTTTGCTCTTTAGTTTTTGATGTTTTCCGTATGTACCCGTTTTATGCATGTGTCAACAAAAATAAAAAAGCCGTTGCAGAACAACGGCTCATTGAATAATTTATCTAAGAGGTATGTTTATTTTGCTCCTCTTTCATCAGACACAGTCAGCTTGCTGCGGCCTTTCTTTCTGCGGCTGGCTAACACTTTACGTCCGTTTGCAGACTGCATACGCTTACGAAAGCCATGCACAGTTTTTCTGCGGCGTTTATGTGGTTGAAATGTACGTTTCATAGTTTTTTCCGTTTTACTAACCTAAAAAAGATGGTTTCAACTATCAGCAGTCACCATACTACTGTCTGTGAAAGGACGGCAAAAGTAAGGGAAAATGTGGAAATAGCAGATCAAATCTTAGAAAATGGCCAGTTTTCCTGTAAAATCATAGGTGAATTTGCTCACAAGGAAGTGGGCTGCCCCAGAACAGGTTCGCTTTTTCACTAAAAGATTCGGGTGATTCGGTAGTAAAGCAAGTTAATTGGCTATTTTTTGAAATTGTTTCCTCCAAGTTTTGGTGTCGTTCCAGGTAGTTTTTTAAAGCATTGGCTACCAATGGTCCTTGTTCTATAATTTGAATATTTCCCGATAATTTTTGTTTTATTACAGGCATAAGCAACGGATAGTGCGTACATGCCAGCAGCAAAGTGTCAATATCAGCACATTGTTGAAATAATGCATCTAGGCTATTTTCAACAAAATACTCAGTTCCAGGTCCTGAGAGTTCGCCATTCTCAACCAAAGGCACCCACATGGGACAAGCTTGTTGAAACACTTGTATTTCTGGGTAAAAATGACTGATTTCTATAGGATAGCTTTCACTTTTTACAGTACCAGGAGTAGCTAATATGCCAATTTTCTGATTGCTACTCATTTTACCAATGATTTCAGTTGTAGGCCTTAATACACCCAACACCTTCCTATCTGGGTAATACTTTGGCAACATTTTTTGTTGAATATTTCTAAGTGCTTTGGCGGAAGCTGTATTGCAAGCTAAGATTACTAAAGGGCAACCTTGATCAAACAGCCATTTAACTGCTTCCCATGTATATTGAAAAATAGTTTCAAACGACCGTGTTCCATAAGGTGCGCGTGCATTATCACCTAAATACAAATAATCTATTATTGGTAAAGTTGAACGTATAGAACGCAGAACGGTTAAACCGCCCAAACCACTATCAAAAACGCCAATAGGTGCATACGTCATAGCCTAAAAGTAAGAAGCATCCGTGAAATGAATCTCGGATGCTTCCAATTAAATTGTAAAAAACAGGTTAGTTTTTAGTACCTGGTTTTGGAGTGGTAGTTGGCTTTGGAGCTGTTGAGCTACCAGTGCTTAAGCCAGCTTGTTTAAGTGCGTCTTCCACCTCTTGAGGTAGTTTTAGTTTGAGTCGTTGTGCAACCTTTATGCTCAAGTTATCTGCTAAAGGTGGAGGTGTATATGGGCTAAATGCATTTCCTTGAAACACGTGCGTATATTTTTGTTCTTGCACAATTTCTCTCAATGCTGTAAAGATTTTTTCTTGGTAAGGACGAAGAAGCTGACCTTGTTTAGCTTGATAAGCTTGCTCTTGGTACTGCTGCCAATTTACAAGCTGATATTTTAAACGATTAATGTCATCGGTCATAATCTTTACTCTTGATGGGCTCATCTTAGCAGAATCTGCTTTGAATACACTGTCTTTGTATTTTAAATCACTCAACAAATACTCATACTCATTTTGCAATGAGTCTTGAACATAGGCATTTAGAATTGAGTCAACTTTTTCAATATCAGGAAATAAACCCAATACAGAGTTCTCATCAAACACACCAATTTTAGTTTGTGCATTAGCAGAAAACATGGTAATTGCAAAAAATGCTACCACTGTCAGAAATTTTTTCATCTTTTGAAATTTAGAGATTTTAAGTTCACAATTTGATGCCCATACTTTTCAGTATTTCATCACTTTTATCCAATTTAGGGTCGGCAAATATAACGGTAATTCCTTCACTTTTATCCAGAATGAAATCGTAGCCTCGGCTTACAGCCATCTTCTGCACGGCATTATATACTTTGTCCTGAATAGGTTTTACTAATTTTTGCCTTTCTTTAAACAAATCACCTTCGTAACCGAAGCGTTTTTTCTGCAAATCCCGAATTTCTTTTTCTAAGAAGAAAAGTTCATCTTCTCTTTTTTTTAAAAGATCTGGAGGCAAAATGAATTTTTCAGCTTCAAAATTTTTGTACATCCTATCCAGCTGAGTTTGCTTTTCATCAATTTCTTTTTGCCACTGCTGGCTAACTTGTTCAATTCTTTTTTCGGCAGCACCATATTCAGGCATTTTATCCAAAATATAACGCGTGTCTATAATGGCATATTTCTGCGATATTGCGCTGAAACCCAATAAAATAAAGAGGCACAGGGAAACTAGTTTTTTCATACAAATTCAATTTGAAGGTTATTCTGGTTCAAATCCAAGCATGAAGGTGAACCTGGCAGCACTTCTTAAGTTGCCACCCGGTGTAAACCTATCCAATCCTATGCCATAATCAAATCCAAGTAATCCAAACATAGGTAAGAAGAAGCGCATACCTAACCCTACAGAACGTCGCAATTGGAATGGATTATAGTCTTTAAAACTGTACCAACCGTTTGCAGCTTCATAAAATCCAAGCATATAGATGGTACTACTTGGGTTCAAGCTAAGTGGGTATCTGAGTTCAAAAGTGTATTTGTTAAAAATTGTAAAATATTGTCTCGCTTGCTGTTGATCTGGATTAATTCGTGGGTTTGAGCTCTCATAAACAGGGTAACCTCTGTGTGCAATAATGTCAAAACCTAATAATGCAAATTGGTTCGTTAAACCTGCATCACCCACTTGAAAACGTTCAAAAGGAGAAATCTGCAAATCTTGGTTGAATCGTCCTAAGAAGCCAAACTTAGCAGCAGCTCTAAATACGAGCTGTTTGTTTCTTTCTGCACCATGTGGCTTTCCAAGAGGAAGGAACCATTCACCATTGAATCTCCATTTATGGTATTCAATCCACTTATAAGGATTTTCCTTAGATACAATGGCCGGATTAATTAAAGTAAATGGAGGAGTGATTTGCAGGCTAAGTAAGAAGTTAGATCCTCCAGTAGGGAATAATGGTTGGTTTACAGAAGAACGCTGTAAAGCAATTCTCATATTCAAGTTATGAATATTACCATTGTTTAAACCAGGCAAATTGAAAGGGTCGATTGGGTAATTACTCAATCTGTAACGAGTAAAGTTGATACCCATTGTTAAGCTAAAGAAGTCATCTGGCCATTTTAATTGCTTAGCAATACTTACAGTAGCCCCTGTAGTTGATAAAAAGTTTGTTCTACTAGCATTAATATCAAATCTTCCAGTTACTGGATCAAAGGTTTGGCCAAATCTTGTATTGAAAACACTAACAGTGAAAGCATTCCTTTTTTTACCACCTAGCCATGGTTCAGTAAATGAAAAGTTCATAGAACGGAAAGCGCGACCATTACTTTGAACACGCAAACTCAATCTTTGACCATCTCCCATTGGCAATGGATCCCAAGCAGATTTTTTCCAAATGTTTTTAATGGAGAAGTTGTTGAAAGAAACACCCAATGTACCTGTTAAGCCAATGAAACCGCCCCACCCAGCACTTAATTCTAGCTGGTCACTCGATTTCTCTTCTAATCCATAATTAATATCTACCGTACCATCTTCTTGGTTAGGGATTGGGGTAATTTGAATTTTTTCTTGGTTAAAATAGTTTAACTGAGCGAGTTCTCGGTTACTTCTTACTAGGTCTGTACGACTGAACTTTTCTCCAGGAACAGTTCTAATTTCACGGCGTATAACGTGTTCTTTAGTACGGTCATTACCAGAAATTCTTACATTCTTAATAGTAGCCTGCGGTCCTTCAATTAAGCGAATTTCAAAATCTATGGTATCGCCATAAATTGCTGTTTCAATAGGGTCAGTTCTAAAGAATAAATACCCATCATCTAAATACAAGCCGCTGATATCACCTCCCTCAGGGCTTCCGTCTTTACCCAGCTTTTTATTAAGTGTTGAAAGGTTATAAATGTCACCCTTTCTAATTCCTAAAATAGACGCCAAAATTGAATCTGAATATTTGGTGTTACCTCTCCAAGTAATGTTGCCAAAATAATATTTTCTACCCTCATTCATTTTAATATCAATATTGATATCACCGCGAGAGTTGGTATAAACAGTGTCTTTTTCAATGAATGCATCTCTGTATCCCAGCGCATTATAATAATCTAAAATCTTCTCTTTATCCTCATCAAATTTTTTCTCATCGAACTTAGCGCCAGCCAATTTTAGACGTACATAAGGATCTAATACTTGCTTGGTTTTGCTAGGATGTAAAAATCCCCATTCATTCATGTATTGTTTGAATGTATAGCGCTCAGGAATAATGATTCCACTAGTATCATAACGAGGAGTGAGCGTTAATCGCATCTGTTCTTTGGTTTCTTTCAACTGCTTTTTTAGCTTGGTTGGAGAAACTTCCACATTTCCAAAATTGATATTATCAATTCTAATTTTTGAACCTTTAGCAATTAAGAAGTCTAAAATAATTGAGTTCTCAAAAGTAGAGTCAGGAGTTTCTTTGATATCTACACGAATATTTCTAAAACCTTTGTCGTAGTAGAACTTTTTAATAGCCTCCATGGCTGTGATTTTCATGTTTTCTGTCACAACCCTGTTAGGCACCAAGCCCGACTTACCGGATAAATCTTCTTGATCACCTTTTTTTACACCACGAAAATTAAATCTCGATAATCGAGGTCTTTCTGTAACGTTTATTTCGAGGTAAATATCTTTTCCAACTAACTTGGTGATGTAGATTTCAACATTCGAGAAGTATCGCTGCTCCCAAAGCTTTTTAATAGCCTTTGAAAACTGGTCACCTCCTGGTATAGTTACTTCTTCCCCAACCGTTAGGTTGGTAATTGAAAGAAGTAAGTTTTCATCAAAATATCGATTGCCTGTTATTTCAATTCCAGCAATTCTATACTTTTTGGGTGTTTTTTGGTTATAGATGTTGAGTAAATCTACATCTATGGTTTGCACCATGGTATCTCTAGACTCCTGTGCCTGAATGGAAAAAATGTGCACTCCCATTATCAGGACAAATAAGAAGAGCCGTATCATCGAATCTCGCATCCGTTTTGTATTTACAGAACCTTTTTTTTCTAAAAAACTGGTCGTATGTGTGTTGTTAAAGAAGGTTGAAGGCAAAATAAGGGTAATATTTAAAAACTCTTTGTTAAATAGGGCATCTCTTTTCATGAACCAATACTTTCTTCGGTCAACTGTTTGCTTGTTTTCCCAAATCTTCTTTCCCTAGCTTGAAAATCAAGAATGGCTTCTACAAGGTGTTTTTTTCGGAACTCAGGCCAGCGGGTATTGGTGAAATACAATTCAGCATAAGCCAATTGGTATAGAAGAAAATTACTAATTCTATATTCACCACTGGTTCTAATCATAAGTTCAGGATCAGGGAAATTGCTAGTAGTTAAATAACTTTGAAGGGTTTGGTGGTCAATTTTCTCAGGGTCAATTTTGCCTTTTTGTACATCTAGAGCAATCTTTTGAACTGCATTTACCAATTCCCAGCGACTGCTATAGCTAAGTGCAATGATCAAATTCAGTCCTGTATTATGACTTGTTAGTTCCAGTGCCTCATGAAGTTCTTTTCTGGCCTGCTCTGGCAGCATATTCATGTCGCCAATAACATGCATTTTAATGTTGTTTTTGCTCAGAATTTCAACTTCTTTCCTAATAGTGTCCACTAAAAGCGACATTAAACCGTCTACTTCTTGTTGTGGTCTATCCCAGTTTTCGGTGCTAAAGGCATATAAAGTGAGGTATTTTACACCTATCTCAGCACAGCCCTCTACAATGTTGCGTACGCTTTCCACACCATGAAAATGGCCATATAAACGTTCATGACCTTGTTCCTCGGCCCACCTTCCATTGCCATCCATAATAATAGCTATATGGCTGGGAATTCTATTAGGATCTATTTGAACTTGAAGCACTTCTTCCATCTACGTGGGTTTTGGTCGGCAAAATTAGCGAAATAAGGGCCATTTTTAGGATAAAGACTGAAATACCCTTTATTCTGGACAGCGATACGAGGAAATATTGAAGGAAACGCCTATTTGGAATGTAAAAAATGCATCTTTTTGGGTGCTGTTTCCTCTTTGGCGCCCCCTGATTCCTATAGGAACTCCAGTTTCGTAGCTTCTATCTTGTAGAAGAAATCCAATAGAGGGGTTGCCATTTGGAAGGGGAGGAAAGGCATCTGGTGCAAATGTGGTACTAACATCGTCGAGGTAGTCGGTGTTGGTAAACCGATAGGTAATTTCACCGAAAATGTTGGTTCTCGCATTTATGGCATGCTTATAACCTAATGTAAGTGGAAAAGCCAATGCCATTGGGCTGTAAATTTTTCTGTCTGGGTACAAGGGTGAACCTTGACCTTCTGTTCCTAATGGACGAAGAAAATATTTTGTATTATTTAAGAAAGCATAAGGATCAAAATTGAATACACTTACCCCTAAACCAACATACGGAGTAAATGAATGTTCTTCGAATTGGGGATTAAACAAAAAGAAATTGAATTCGCCACTTATGCCAGCTTCAAATACATTGGTATTAAAGCTAAGATTCCGTCTCTGTTGGGTACTATTGGTGCTATATCTATCAGAATAGCCAAGCCGTGTAAAGTTACCAAAAACTCTAAGCGAGATGTATGGATTGAATTGTTTTCTAAAAAATGCACCACCTGCAATTTTTGGACGATCAATTGCAGCTGTATTATTAAGGTCTCCAAAATAATGGCCCAGTCCAGCACTAACGCCCCATTCACCCTTATGCACAAAGCTTTGCATAAGTTGGGCTGAAATGGAATGGGTTGTGAGCATCCCAATAAGTAAAATCAGCGAAACGCGCATATGTATGAAAATAAAGCGAATTTGTTTCAAATCGGTATTCAATTTGTTAATTCCTCTTATCTAAGCCCCAGGTAAGTTTGGTTCTTAGTGTTGAAAGGAAGCTATTTTCGTTTAAACGCAAAAGATGCACACAGAATTGTTCTTTTTTCACGGCTAGTTGTATATCCTTAGCTACTATTTCTCTTCTAGCATCTAAGGAGCAAATAAATTCATCTGTTCTGCCTTCAATTTCAAAGGAAATAATGTTATTGTCTGATACAACTATTGAACGAACATTTAAATTATGCGGAGCTACAGGCGTAATTACAAAACTGGATGACTCTGGGAATAAAATAGGACCATTACAACTCATATTATAGCCAGTAGAACCGGTAGGTGTAGCTACAATTAGCCCATCTGCCCAATATGTATTTAAAAATTCCCCATTAAGATAGGTGTGTATCTTAATCATGGGCGACGTATCTCGCTTATGAATTGAAAATTCATTGAGTCCAAAAGGAGCATTGCCAAAAATAGAAATATCAGAATCTACATGAATGAGGCTCCTTTTTTCAACTAAATAGGTCCTATTAGCAAGTGCTTCAATGGCTTGTTCTATTTCTTCTTTTACAATTGAGGCCAAAAACCCAAGTCTTCCATAGTTGATTCCTAATAAAGGAATTTGGGTATCTCTAATAAGCGTAACTGCATCTAGCATGGTGCCATCACCTCCCAGAGTTATCAGACAATCAATATCTTGTTCAAGATCAGTAGAGGTTTCAAATGATTTGATGTGCTTATAGTTGTTGCTGATGCTTGGCATTTGCCAAAGCAATGTGTGAAATAAAACCGGTTCAATTTGGTTTTTTTCTAATACATCCAGCAGAAAACTGAGTGGGGCATCCATTTCTGGGTCAAGGCCTCTGCTATATACTGCTACTTTCATGCGCTGTGTTAAAACCCATATCGGGTGTGTAAAAATAGGCCACTTGTACCTAATTGGTTGAAACTGTATTCCATATTTAGCACAAAATCATAAATGCTAATCATGTCTATGCCTATACCTGCTGTTCGTAACAGTGTGTTAGCCAAAGCGTTGTTGCCTGGGGTATTGTTCCTTACGTAACCCAAATCGCCATAAGTTTTTAATAAAAAACGAAAAGGAATTTTATCGTGGCTATTGGTTCTTATTGGATTTTTTAAGACAAATTTGAAAAGTTCAAAATGAAAGGCTAACCCCCCAGATACTCCAGCTGTACCATCAACAACGTGATAGTCTAGTCCACGCATCTGTAAATCTCCGAATCCAATCATTCTTTGATCTATAAATGAAATTGTTTGAAGCGGAAATCGTGCAAGCGCATTGGCTCTTACTTGATAAAAGGCTTTTGAGCTTAAAGGATTTGAATACTGAACTCTAAAACGTGTAGACCATAAGCCGTTTTCTCTATTTAAACTTCTTCTATATAAGTTTCCTTCAAAAAATATTCCTTTAGAGGCATAAGGAATGTAGTCAACATCAAAATATTGAACCGTATATTTTAAATCAACAAACTCAATTCTATTTGATTTAGAGGGATAAAAGTTAGGATTCAACGCAAGAACTGTATCTGCAATTTGTTGCTGATTCAAAGAAATTCCCCAATAGTGACGCCATTTTACATCGGGTCTATAGGAAAACGTAAAATCAACTTTATTTTGAGTAAACAAATTGCCATCGGTTTGAATAAATTTCTGTCTGTCTTCAGATGTTTTGTATTGAACTTCTCTTTGTGTAGAGTATAAATAAGAAATCGAAAATCCTTTTGTTAGCTGCTTATCAATAAATGGCAAATCGTACTTGAAGTTTACTTGTCGGTTGTAGCCATCAATTAACCAAATATTTAAATTGTCGTTTCGCCCTGTGAGGTTGTTTTGTATGAACTTCAATCCATAATTGACTCGTTCAAGGCTTCTTTTATTTTCAACCCACCATTGATTAAAATTTCTATCAATTAATTTGAAGTAAGGAGTTGGAAAAAGATACCAACGTTCTTTAACTTGAATGTGTATACCAATATGATCACCAATTCTTGAATCAACTTCTACAACCACATCAACAAATAAAGCTGTGTTCATAAGAAGATTTCGGGCGAGTGTTAGTTGTTCGGTAAGTTCTTTGGGCGTAAAAAAATCTCCTTCTCTAAAAGGCACTTCACGCATAACAATAAAGGGTCGAGTTCTTTTGTTGCCCGATAAACGAATGGAGGTTATTTGTAATAATTCTTCTGATACAGTTGCTTCTTTTACTGAGTTTTCAACCAACAATTCAGTTGGTTGTGCAAAGCCTTGAAAGAAGTGGCCAAGAATTAATATTGTCAATAGTGCCAATCTCATAAACGGGTTAACGAATCTATCTGTTCTAAGTGGATTCCCAATTAAATGTTCAGATAGTTCATTAAATGATGGTAATTCTCTTTCAACTCATTTGTATATTGCTCTTCTCCCATATAAAACACTACATGGTATTCATATCGCTGAAAGGTTGCTACTACATCGCTTACTTCTTGGGTACTCAGCTGTAAGGTTATTTGCAGCATTCCAGTTGATGGATGAACAAAAGTATTCAGCTGCGTAATTTGAGCATCGTTGGTTTCAACAAGGCGGCTTATTTCACCAAATGAAAAATTTCTTTGATCCATTTCTAGAACAATCATTCCCCCTGGCTCGTCGGCACCTACAAAAGTTGAAAGAGTTGGTAATAATCTTGAAATATCAATCTTACCAATTAGTTGGTGTTCGTTGTTAATTACGGGAATAAATTCTAGCTCATAGCGAGCCATTTGTTTAACAGCAATTAAAAAAAATTCATCTTGTTTAACTGCTGCCGGAATCATCCATTGTCTTAACTCTTGTAAAGTTGTGTTAGGATCTTGATCTAGTAGTTCTTCTTCATCTAAAATTCCCATATACTGATCTTCGTGCACAACCAATACATGCGCTAATTGGTTTTCTTCCAAATGTGCAAGTGCATCCGCTACCCGTTCAGTGGATTGAACGGCAGTGAATTCAGATTTCATAATATCAGCTACCAGCATTAGAGTTCTCTTTCATGCAATAGTAAGGAAAACTATGCCAGAGTAGATGTTTTGGATGCTAAGCGGCTTAAAAAATCGGCTAAAATCCTGTTAAATTCTTCTGGCACTTCCATCATAGGCGCATGGCCACATTTATCAACAAAGTGCAATTCGCTGTTTGGAATAAGTTTGTTGAACTCTTTTCCAACAAATGGTGGTGTAATAGTATCATTATTACCCCAAATTAGGAGTGTTGGCTGTTGTATTTGATTGAGTTCTTCACCGAGATTATTACGAATAGCACTTTTTGCTAAGGAAATAATTTTGATGACTTTCATACGATTATTGGTTATTTCAAAAACCTCATCAACCAATTCTTTAGTAGCAGTTGCGGGATCGTAAAAAGTAATTTCTACTTTTTTTCGGATGTATTCGTAGTCTCCTCTTTTAGGATAACTATCGCCCATTCCATTTTCAAAAAGACCGCTACTTCCAGTAAGGGTAAGCGATTTAATTTTTTCTGGATGCTTTAGTACATGTACCAAGGCAACATGTCCACCTAATGAATTTCCTAATAAATGAATATCTGTATACCCTCTGGCTTCTATGAATTTGTGTACAAACTTAGCAAGGCCACCTACGGTTGTATGAAATATGTCTAAGTCAAACAATGGCAAAATAGGCACTACTACTTTATGGGTATGCCGAAAATGTTCTACCAAATCTTTGAAGTTACTCAACGCTCCAAATAAGCCGTGCAAAAGTAGCAGTGGCTCTCCTTCACCTTCCTCTAGGAATTGAAACTTATCTTGATGTTTAATCTCGTAATTCATGCATTTAGTCTGGTTGCTTTATTCAAGCTTTCGAACTTGTAAATCCTTAACTAGCGGAAAATTAAGGATTTATTGGTTTATCTGTGTCGCTAAGATAAAGTATTGTCCACTTTTTAGAAAAACAACCTAAGCTTTTGAAGCTACTTTCTCGAAGAACTCCGTTAATGTAGTGAACATTTCTTTAAATAATGGAATAAATCTTGCTACCCCTTCAATTGCTGCTGGTCCCCAAGATTCTAAAAAGGGATAGCATATTGATGCACTCTTTGTTTCATCTGATATGAGCTGAACTTGGTCAACATAAAATAATAATATGCTGAAGGTGGTTGTGCTTAATAATGCATACAGTAAAATGCCACCTAGTGTGTTCACCCATCCTACCCACATCATTTTAAAAGCTGCTTCTAGCATATTAGCTCCTAATCGCACCAGAAGAAACATGGCAACCATTACTAATATGAATGAGAAAAATGGAAGCCAGGCATTATTCACATTTGCTTCCTGCATCAACCATTTTGCTGTTACTGCAGATAGCTTCATAGCTGCAGCTAATGCAATAAAGACTGCTACAAAGGAGAATAAAGCAACAATGAGCCCTCGCTGATATCCTTTCCAAAATGCAAAAGCAAGTACCAGTGCAAAGGCCAAGTCTATGCCCATAAGCCCTTACGGATTCAATAAAGTTTTTACTACGGCTGAAATAGATTTACCATCTGCTTTCCCAGCCAATTGTTGCGTCGCTGCACCCATTACTTTACCCATATCTTGAGGACCAGTTGCTCCAACTTCTTGAATGAGTTTGGTTAGAACTTCTTTCAACTCTTCAGCACTCATTTGCTTAGGTAAGAACTGTTCTATGACTGCAATTTCCTCCGATTCTTTTTGAGCTAAATCGGCCCTTCCTTGTTGTTGAAATATTTCAAGTGAATCTTTCCTTTGCTTCCACATTTTTTGTAGCAGCTTTATTTCACCTTCAGGTGTAACTGTTCCATTTGCACCAGGCTCAGTTTTAGCCTTAATTATTTCAGCTTTTATAGCTCTTAGTCCTCTGAGTAATGCCTCATCTTTCGATTTCATAGCATCCTTCATGAAGGTCATGACTTGTGTTTCGAGTGACATAAGGTTTAATTTATTTATTTTCTTTCAATTGGCTATCGCGGAACTTCTTGTAAAAATCGCGCGCGAAGTTTTTCATATCAGCAACCATGTCTTCTTGGCGGGTTGCTCTGCCGTAAGTGTCTGCCATACCCATCATGGTTTGGTAAAAGAAGTCAGCCATTTCATCAACCATCATGGTTTTTGTCCATAGGTCAATTCGTAAAGCCGATTTATCGGCCCCGTCCCAAAAAGCAACCATCATAGCTTTGGCTTCTTGTGTCATATCGGCGGTACTATCACTAGCTTTCCAAGTTAATTTCTCTGGAATTTTATCTTCATCAAGATGAACATCAATGTGTATGTTAGAGGTTTGTGCCATAAAAAAATTTATGTGTGCAAAGGTAAGGCTTAGGCTCCTAAGGTTTTCATAATTGAATCCATATATGCTTTCGCTGTGTGCTCCCATGTATAAGGCAGTATCAATTCTTTGCCTTTTTCTATAAGCTGACTTCTATAAGACTCATTGCTATATAAAAAATTCATATGCATAGCCCATTCATCGGGAACTACAGGAGAAGCATACACAGCAGCAGTTTTACAAATTGAAGACATGGCTGAGTTGGAGCTTGTTATAACAGGTACACCAGCTTGCATGGCTTCTAAAACGGGTACACCGCAGCCTTCGTAAAATGACGGATACACCATAGCATAGGCAGCACCGGTTAGTTTTGCCAGCGCTTCATCGGCTAAATAACCGGTAAGAATAACATCCTTTCGAAATTTAAAAGATGCTAGTTTTTCTTCAAACTCTTCCATGCCCCAACCTTTTCTGCCAGCTATCACCAACTTCATGCTGCTTCTTTGTCTTTTTTTGAAAATAGAAAAGGCTTTGAGTAGCGTAAGTAGATTTTTTCTAGGCTGTAAAGTGCCAGTGCATAAGAAAAACTCAGTTCCTTCTGTGTATTGCTGTTTAACCTGTTCTTTTTCTTCCCAAGATAGTGGCTGAAAAATTGGCTTAATACCATTTGGAATAATATCAATCTTGTCTTCTGAAATTCGGTAATGCTCAGCAATTTCTTTTCTTGAAAAATCAGAAACAGTATTGAGTCTTGCTGCTCTTTGTACAAACTTCTTATTGAAGAATTTATAAAACAGCCTTTGTTTTTTAGGAACGAATTCGGGATACTTTACGAAAGCAATATCATGTAAAGTTAATAACTGAGGCACTTTGGTTCCAGCCGAAGAAAATCCGTATGGTTGAAGCAGAATATCTGGTTTAAAAGCTTTAATTGCTCTTGGTAGTGACCAATTGTACCAAGTAAGAAATGCTAGTGGATGTCTTGCTGGCGGACCAGTCATGATCGATTGCACATTAGGAGCACTTAAATGTTTCGAGTCGAAAGGGCGATCGTACACTAGTAAAAACTGATGTTCTGGGTATAACTGTATGAGGTGCTCAACAATTTGGTTGGCAAAATTTCCAAATCCCTCTAAAGGGTTATTCTGCATGAATATGGCATTTACAGCTATACGCATCTCGTTAGTCTTGTTGGTAGCTGTAAAATCCTTTACCTGTTTTTCTTCCTAATTCGCCTGCTTCAACTTTTGCTTGTTGAAGAGTTGATGGAGTTAAGCGAATAGGTTTGCCTAAATCGTTCCAAACAATTTGGCTTACTCCAAAGTTGATATCAATACCTATGAGATCCATCAGCTTGCAGGGTCCCATTTTAAATCCACTCGATTCCATGAGCCTATCTACTTCTTCTGGAAGCATCTTGTGTTCTTGCATGGCTTTCATAGATTCGAGGTAGTAATGTCTTGCAACACGGTTCACTACAAAACCAGGCGCATCTTTACAAACAATAGGCGTTTTTCCAACTGCTTTCACCCAATTTACAGCCTTGTCTATGGAAGCTGAATTGCTCTGCTTTCCACTCACTACTTCAACCAGCTTCATAAGAGGTGCTGGGTTAAAAAAATGAATACCTAATACTCGTTCTGGATGAGGAATATGGTGTGCAATTCTACTAATTGAAATGGAAGATGTATTGGTTGCAAAGAGGGTTGTCTCAGGATTGATGCCTGCTAACAACTGAAATAAGTTGATTTTAGCTTCTTCTTTTTCAATAATGGCTTCAATAATCAAATCTGCTTTACATGCTGAAGTTTCAGTGGTAAAGTGGATTCTATTGATACAAGCATCCATTTCAGCTTGTATAAGCTTTCCTTTATTGACAAGAAAGCGCAAGTTTTTATGAATCAATTCCTTGCTTTTGGCAAGCGTAGGTTCATGAACATCCATTTGAATGGTAGTGTAACCAGCCATTGCAGCAACCTGTGCAATGCCGCTTCCCATAGTGCCAGCTCCACATACAGCAACGCTTTTGATTGTATTCATGGCTGCAAGATACTTACATCTTTTCCACTCCATAGAACCGAAAAACGGAAAAAGCTATGATAGTATTACTTTTACATACAGATGCCACAACAACTTAGTTTATTTGGAGCACCATTGGTGGAGGAGGAAAAGCCAATTGTTGAACAACCTGTTTCACCGAAACCCGTCGTTGAACAGAAGCCTGCTGAAACAGCATCTGGTACTGTTATATTCAATGATGGTATAATTGGCGTTAAGATTAAGAAGAAAGCTCCACCTGAAGTTGAAGTGGTTGAAAAAAAGCAAAAAACAGTTGCGTTAGTTTCTGAATCGAATAGCTCTTTGCCTGAAGTTCCAGCTGAAGATGTTTTATCTCAAAAATTGTATTACTCCATTAGCGAAGTGGCAGGATGGTTTAAGGTGAATACATCATTGATTCGTTATTGGGAAAATGAGTTTGACATTTTAAAGCCAAGAAAAAATAGAAAGGGCGACCGGCTATTTCGTGTGGAGGATATCAAAAATCTAGAGCTGATTTACTTTTTACTTCGCGAAAAGAAGTACTCTATTGAAGGAGCAAGAAAGTATATAAAATCGCAGAAAGAAGAATTGTCACAGCAGCAACAAATCGTACATTGTTTAACAAAGTGTAAAGCCTTTTTGTTAGAGTTAAAAGCTAGTTTAGCAATATCATGAAACAAATTTCTTTTTTCTTTATAGCAATGCTTTTTTCTGTGAGTGCCATGGCTCAGTCGAAGAAAGCTCCTAAGTCATATACAGATACATTTGGCCGTAGGGTAATGGTTGGTAACTTAACGCGCTCCATGTTGGAACAGGATACAGTTCATTTTGGTTGGTTTAAAGAAAATATGCGTTATGGAAGACCCGATGCAGCAGCAGTAGAATCATTTAAACAGAAAAAGAATTCCTTTAAGATATTGGTTGTTATGGGAACCTGGTGTAAGGATAGCAGATCAATTATTCCAGCGCTTTTTCGACTGGTTGATAAAAGTGAATTTCCTCAAAATAAAATTCGTTTGGTTGGAGCGAGTGAGGATAAATTAAATCCATCTAAACTCATTGCGAAATATAATATCACAAGAGTACCAACTATATTAATTCTTCGCAAGGGAAAAGAATGGGGAAGAGTTGAAGAGTATGGAAATGAAGGACAAATTGATAAGGAATTAGGACAAATTGTTGCTAGGCTCCCTCAATAATTTTACTTGTTTAGATAGTGCAATTGTAACAATCCTGTGTCTAGCGTTGCATAAGTAAAGTGTTTGATCCAATCGCCCAGATTGATATAGCGACTTCCTTCTTGCAGCTCAATATCCATTGGCAAATGTCTGTGACCAAAGATGAAATAATCTATTTGCTGTTGTTGTAATACTTCTTTTGAATACTGAACCAACCATTCATTTTCTTCGCCTAAAAAAATAGAATCTGCTTCGCCTGTTTTTAGCCTGCTTTTTCTGCTAAAATAATTGGCCAACTGTATGCCCCAATCGGGATGAAGCACTCCAAATGCCCATTGACAAAAACGATTTCGAAATATTTTTTTAATGAATTTATATCCATGGTCACCAGGGCCTAAACCATCTCCATGACCAATAAAGAGTTTTTTACCTTGTCGCTCCATTATTACTGGTTCATGATAGACTTTGCATCCTAGTTCATTAGAAAAATAGTCTTTCATCCACATATCGTGGTTGCCTACAAAAACATGTACTGCAATTCCAGCATCGGTAATAGCAGCAATGGTTCCTAGTAGTCGAGTAAATCCTTTTGGAACAACGGTTTTATATTCAAACCAAAAATCAAATATGTCTCCAAGAATGAAAATTTCTTCAGCAGAAGATTGAATATTTTGTAGAAAGGCGACTAATTTTTTTTCGCGCTGCAAACTTGCTGCTGCCGTAGGAGCGCCTAAATGGAAATCAGATAAAAAATAGATCTTCCTTGCTTGGCTCATGATCCCATTTTCTTGCGTAAGTATTCAATCACATCGCCGCTTTCTACAACAGGCTTATTTGCAACATCTCCATTAAACCAATATATCCAAGCCTCAGAATTACCAGCATCTGTTATAACCGTTACGACTTTACGATAGTATAAAGGTTCTTCATTTCCTTCAGGATGTAATCCTTCATAATCATCTAATTGAGCCATTGCCCAATCCCACTCTTGCACATTTTTAATTTGATACAATTCCCCAACAATATATTGTTCTTTTTCACATGGTTTTGCAGCAGGATAATCGCCCATATCAAATAAGCATCCGTGTACTTTTCCCATGCCTACTAATGAAAAGTACTGACTAATATAACTATAAGCGGGGTGATTGAATCCGCTTCTTAAAGAACCATAAACAAATACCTGATGAGGTTGCATATTACAAAGATGGCAACTTGCGGGGACAAAGGGAAATAAAAAACCCTAAGTATCTATTAAAAAGCAATAGACTTCCTTAGGACCGTGTACACCTACTACCAAGGTTTTTTCTATATCGGCGGTACGACTTGGTCCTGTTGCTAAAGTGAAAAATGATGGCAGCTTGTTTTTGTATTTAGCTTCCATTTGCTCTAAAGCCTCTGCAATATCATATACCAGTTGGTGCTGGTAGGCCACACAAACATGAATAGGCGCATATACACTACCTGTTCTTCCGCCTGCGTCGGCACTACTTAGTAATAAACTGCCAGTTCTTGCAACCAAACTTTCACAGCCTGTAATAGAAACATCAGCTTGCTCAACTTCAGTTACCCATTCTAGTGGAAAGCTTGTCCAGCTTTTGGTAAGCCCTTCTATATCGGTATAGCATTTTTTCCAATTCCTAGCAGTTGCAAGTTCTATAAATTGCTCTTGCCAAGTAGTTTCAGTGGGGCAGTAAAAAAACTTTCCTTGTAAACCAGTGAATTGTTCTGCAAACACCACTGCTAAATCATCTTGCTGAGATTGATATAATTCAGTTGGATGAGTTGGCGGTACATCAAAAGGAACAGGCACCGGTTGTTGCAGTGCCTGTTGGATATTTTTTAAAATGATTGACTTTGAGTCAGATCCTTTTTTCATGCTTGGGTTGAATTTTCAGAATCTGGGTTAGTTACTTCTTCAGCAACTGGGGTTGTTTCTGTTACCTCAGCTACAGTTGGCACATCATCAGGGCCTTGAATTTCATGCAGTTTTTCAACAAATGGACGTTTACCAATTAGTTCTTCCACATCACTCTTGTGTAAGACTTCTTTGTCTAATAATTCTTTAGCCAAGATTTCAACTTCTTTTTTCTTTTCAGTTAAAAGTTGGATGGTGCGTTCATAAGCTTGCTGAATGAGTTTTCTAACTTCTTCATCAATCAGTTTCCCAGTTTCTTCACTAAAAGGTTTTGTGAAGCTGTTTTCTTGAGAAGGATCGTAGAAACTTACGTTACCAATTTTATCATTCATACCATACACCGTTACCATAGAATAAGCCATGCGTGTAATTTGTTGTAAGTCGTTGGCAGCACCCGTAGAAATTTTTCCGAAGAAAATATCTTCTGCTGCGCGTCCGCCAAGAGTCATACAAATCTGATCCATCAGCTGCTCAATGGTATAGAGGTATTGTTCTTTTGGAGTGTACTGTGCATATCCAAGTGCTGCAGTTCCTCTTGGTACTATAGTTACTTTTAGTAAAGGATAAGCATGTTCTAAGAACCATCCACAAATGGCGTGACCAGCTTCGTGGTAAGCAATGACTTCCTTTTCTTCCGGCGAAATGATTTTATTCTTCTTTTCCAAACCACCAATTACACGATCAATTGCGTCTTGGAAATCGATGAATTCAACACAGTCTTTACCTTTTCTTGCCGCAATCAAGGCAGCTTCATTACAGACATTTGCGATGTCTGCACCTGCGAATCCAGAGGTTTGTTCAGCCAGTTTGAAAATATCTAAGTTATCAGCAATCTTGATTGGTCCCAGGTGCACTTTAAAGATAGCTTCTCTTCCTTTCAAATCGGGCTTATCTATAGATATCTGGCGATCAAAGCGACCAGGTCTCAAAAGAGCAGAATCCAATACATCTGGTCGGTTTGTAGCGGCTAATATGATAATACCCGTATCGCCACCAAATCCATCCATTTCAACAAGCAATTGGTTCAAAGTATTTTCACGTTCATCGTTACTCATGATAGCGTTTCTACCGCGAGCACGTCCAATGGCGTCAATTTCATCGATGAAAATGATACAAGGTGCTTTTTCACGAGCTTGCTTAAACAAGTCACGCACACGACTGGCACCAACACCTACAAACATTTCTACAAAATCAGAACCACTTAAGCTAAAGAACGGTACTTTGGCTTCACCTGCCATTGCTTTGGCAAGAAGGGTTTTACCAGTTCCAGGAGGTCCAACCAATAGTGCGCCTTTAGGAATTTTACCACCCAGCGCAGTATACTTCTTAGGGTTTTTCAGGAAGTCAACAATCTCCATCACTTCCACTTTTGCTTCATCTAATCCTGCAACATCAGAAAAAGTGATATTCACCTTTAAATCCTTATCGAACAGTTGTGCACGGCTCTTACCAATGCTGAAAATACCGCCGGGTCCGCCTGCTCCGCCACCAGCGCCACCGCCCATTTTGCGCATTAAGATCATCCAAGCAAACACAATAAAGAGAACCGAGAACAAAATGTTCAGGATAGGCCCAAACATTTCACCCTCTGTATCTACTTTAGCTGGAATTTCAGCGATACCTTTTTCAAGGTAGAACTTTTCCAAACGTCCGTTGAAGCTTTCCCAATCGGTTACTTCAAACTGGAATAACGGATTGTTTTTGACTTTATCAGCGGTAAGTGTGTTTTTAAATTTCTTCTTATAAAACTCCTTTTCAATAGCTTCTGGATGAATAAAAACCCTTACTACATCTTTGTTTTTAATAAAGAGTAAACGAGCTACATCACCTTTTGCCAGCATTTCGTTTCTGAATTCTAATTCAGTTGTTTGATAAGCATCGGGGCCCATTTTCCCGAACATGGGATAGGTTAATAAAACCACGGCTAAGATGCCATAAAACCAGTAAATGCTGAATTTGGGTCCTTTTTTCGGAGTATTTCCTTTATCTGAGAAATTCATCTTGTTTTTGTCTTCAGGTATCATAAATTGGGTGCAAAGTCTACTAAATAATACAATTCATCTAAAAAAGTTCTGTTAAAGATCATGGTGTGTGGCATCTGCGTCACTCCACATGTCCTCTAATCGGTAATGTTTTCTTGTTTCAGGGTGCATAATATGCACAACCACATTAATATAGTCAATGATTAACCATTGGTATGCTGCATGCCCTTCTGTATGGAAAGGTTTTTCGCCGCAATGCAAGCGCACTTCATCTTCTAGGTTGTGGGCAATGGCCCTAATTTGAGTAGAAGAAGGGGCTTGGCAAACCACAAAAAAGTCCGCAACGGCCTCTGGCACTTTACGTAAATCGAGGCTAATGATGTTTTCGCCTTTTTTATCTTGAATAGCTCGGATGACGGTTTTAAACAGTTTAGAATTCTTGTTCAAACGTTGAACCTTAGAAGCTGATGCGGCTTTTGAAGCAATGGTTGTCAAATAAAAATAAATTTGCGTTGGTGAAATAATAAAATCAACCTATTTCGTCAAAAATACTAATTCTTTGTCTATGCAAGAATCACAAGGAACTACTCTTCCACGAATGGTCATTTTAGACGATATAGATAGCACCAATTTGTATGCCATGCGACTCATTCAGGCAAATATGGCTGAGCATGGGTTGGTAGTTCTGGCAAAACATCAGACTGCTGGAAGAGGCCAGCGGGGCAAGCATTGGCAATCATTACCAGGTGAAAACCTATTATTTTCTATGGTGGTAGAAACAAAAGGCTGGCCATTGCAGCAGCAGTTTATATGGAATATGGCCGTAGCCTTAGCTTGCAGAGAGTTAGTAGAGAAGGAAGTGGCTGTGAGATGCAAGATTAAGTGGCCCAACGATTTATTTATTGGTGACAAAAAGGCAGGGGGGATTTTAATTGAAAATGTGGTTAGAGGCGAGTGGAATTGGACGGTTGTAGGTGTGGGTATGAATATTTTACAAAGATCTTTTGATGAAGAATTGTTGCATAAGGCGACCTCTTGGGCGAATGAACACAGCGGAAAAGTTGCTTGGGATTTAGAAGGACTAGCAATTAAGTTGGGAAAAAAGTTAATAGATGCATCAGATTGGCAGAATAGGCCCAAGGAAATATGTGTTGATTATAACAAGCATTTGTACCGATTAGGCGAAGAAATTACTTTGAAGAATGGTGAATTTATTGAGCGAGTGCGGGTGTTAGGGGTTGATGATTATGGACTTATACAAATAAAACGAGGTGAAATTCTAGAAAGTTTGGTTCATGGAAGTAGTGAATGGATTGTTTAATAAAGTGCTTTAAGTAGGCCATAAAACGCTTGACTGTAGAGGATTTTGAGGAATTTTTAATAAAATGTAGTTAAAAATGCTATATTTTTGTAGAAGTATTACTATTCTGTACAGGGCTGCCCCCTCCCTTTTATTCAAAAAAATGCCTTATGAAGGTTTTGAACAAGCTTTTGCTATTGTTATTGGCATTATTTGTATTTATAACATGTGAATTACAGGCCCAAACCACGTATTATAACGTGGTTGGTGCAAGCAACCCAGCATTAGTTTCAAGTTGGACACAAAATATTGACGGCTCTGCAGGAGTAACCCCTGCTAACTTTACGAGCAACGATCAGATTTTTATAATTAGGGAAACAACATCCATGACATTAACATCAACATGGACGATCTCGGGCGATAATGTTAGCTTAGAAATTTATGGAACTCTCAGCGTGAATACTGGCGGTGGTGTTGATTTGGCCTCCAGTGTATTTTTTATTTTAGGATCAGAGGGTATTTACAACCATAATGTTAGTACCGATATTGCTGCGGTTGGTCAATTGATGAACAAAGCCTCTGTTTCTAATGACCTGAATTTTGAAGAGGGTTCAACAGTCAATTTTGGTGTTTCAGGTACACATACAATTGCTCAAACCTTTGATGAGAATGCAATGTATAATGTAAATATCTTAGGATCAGGAACAATAATAACAATAGCAAGTGGCGGATCATTAGGTATTTCTGGCAACCTAGAAATACCAGATGGAAACACTATTGTAATGGCAGAGGGCTCTTTGCTTTATAATGATGCAGTTTTTGGCGGAATGACAACATCTGGTTCTGGGTTACTTCGAACTAACATCTTAACGACTATCTTCTTTCCTTCATCAATTTCGTGGAGTTTCACTGTTGAATTTTCTGGAAACGGCAACCAAACTGTAGCAACAGGTACTTATCAAGATCTAATTTGTTCGGGAACTGGAAACAGAAATATACCATCAGGCGCTTATATTAGGATAGAAAACACATGGGTAACATGTCCTATACTTACTTATACAATTAATAGCAATGCTACAATTGAGTTTGCATCAGAAGTGGATATTTCGTTGCCTAATTTACCGTACAGAAATCTTACAATTCATGGAGGGGGTATTAAGAGCTTACAAAGTAATTTGACAGTGGCTCAAACCTTGAATATTAATGATAACGTATCAAGACTTAGTTTAAATGGCTTTACACTAAGGCTGCAAGGCATAGTAAATATGTCTGGTTCTTTAATTGGTTCATCTACTTCCAATTTAGAAATATTAGGCAGCACCACCAATCAAGCTATACTAAGATTTAGTACTACAACTGGCCATAATCAGCTAAGGGATTTTTTGATTAATAGAACTGGTACAAATGGAGGTGCTGTGCTATACAACAATTTGGATATTGTAAGAAGATTCACATTAACAAGAGGTATTCTTTTCTTGAATGGTCAGGTTATGACATTGAAAAGTACCTCTATTGCAGAAACAGCACAAGTTGGAATAGTTGGAGCAACTGGTACAACAAGCATCGATTATACAACACCATCAGCTGGTGGAAGAATTGTAGTTGAGAGATTTATTCCAAATGGGAGAAGAGCATATAGGGATATAGGTTCATCGGGAATTTATACAGATCAGTCGGTATTTGTTAATTGGCAGGAAAACGGTTTAGCTCCAGCAGGATTTGGTACACATATAACTGGGATTGTAGGTGCATTCAATTCAATTGACGTAGTAACCGGCTTAGACAGAACATCATCTGGAGCTCGTTCTTTTCACCAACAAATCAATGGGGTTTGGTCAGATATCACAAATACAAACACTTTGCGACTAAATCCATATCAAGGATATAGGGTTTTAATTAGGGGTGATAGAAATACGAATTTAGCTACACTTCCAACACCTACAAATATGTCAGGTGCTACTACCTTGAGGTCATCTGGCAGAATGGTGTACGGTGATATTACGTATACGACATCTGGTGTATCCAGTTCTCGTGGCGATATTGTAGGAATAGGTAGTAGTAGCTATCAGCTAAACCCAGCAAATAATGGTTTTAGTTTAGTTGCTAATCCTTTTCCAGCAATTGTTGATTGGGATGTTATAAGAACTGCATCAACAAATATTCAGGAGACCTACTGGTATTGGGATCCAGCATTAGGTACTTCTGGAGCTTATGCAACAAGAAATGGCGCAACTAATGTTACTAGTGGAGGTTCAAGTATCAACGATTTCATACAACCAGGTATGGCTATTTTCGTTAGAAATTCTGCTACCAGTCCAATTTTGGTTATTGGCGAAAATGCTAAAAATCCAGATCAAACTTTGCTTTCAGTTTTCTCAGTTGATCAAAATAAAACACACCAGCTTCCAGTTGTATTAAAGAGAAGATTAGATGGTGAAATCAGAAACATGGATGGAGTTACACTCGCACTTGGCAATAATTTTAATGACAGTTTTGATCAGAGGGAGGATGCTCAAAAGCTCACAAATCCTGGTGAAAATATTGCTATTGTTCATGGTACAAGAATGTTGAGTATTGATGCTAGAATGTTACCAGAATCCTTTGTTAGGGTGCCTTTAAGGATTTGGCAAGCTGTGAGAAATACAGATTATACATTAAGTATTGAAAATTCTACATCTATCAGCAGTAATAAAATACCCGTTCTTGAAGATAAGTTCCTCAACAAGTCAATGTACATTCCTTCTGGGGAACAGTTTGAATATCCTTTTACAGTTACAAATGATACAGGATCACAAGGATTTAGGTTTCAAATTCTGTATAAAAAAATTGTTCCTGCACTTTTAAAGGATGCGTCGGTTGAACTTGTTGCCAAGAGAGTAGGAACTAAGGATGTAATAAGATTTTTCAACCCTCAGGAAAGAAATACATTGTTCTATCAAATTGAATATAGTTTAGATGGAGTTGAATATTTGCCTTTAAGTGAAAGAGTCATTGCACGTTCAAACAACAGTTTGAAACAAGAGTATCAGTTTGATGCTGAACTGCAAGAAATTAGTCAAGGGAAGGAAGTTTTTTATAGAGTTGTATTAGTAAATTGGAATGTTGAGAGTTTGCTTAGCAATACCGTAAAAGTTGGATCACTCAATCAGTCCTCCAAGCATATCAGAGTTTTTTCTAATCCAGTTATTACTTCTACAATTTCATTGGAGTTGTCGAATTTATTACAGGGCACTTATCATGTTAGGTTGGTGAATGATTTGGGGCAAATAGTTCTTATGAAAAAGATTGATCATTCGGGTGGAACTGGAGTTCAATCCATTCAATTGAATGGGACTAGTATAAAGAACGGAATTTATCGCATCCAATTATTGGGGGGTAAAAATGAACTGATAGAAACAGAATCTGTTATTATTCAATTATAAAGTAGAACCAATTGAGGAAAGTGAATAGTAGAGGTATTTATATTAAAGCATTTGTTTGCTCAATCGTATTTCAAATTTTTTGTACTTCAAATTTGTTGAATGCTCAATTTGGAAGCGAAACACAGTTTGATTTAGTAAACCCGTTAGAGAGTAATTTTTTGGATAATAACGCTTCATCTGGAGGCTTACTGATTGATTCTTCTTTCAGTGGTCAGACTCCTTTTGAAGGAACGATCACTTTTGATGATCCCGGTGGGCCGGGTTCTGGCGGAGAAAACGGAGGTCCACCCGATGATAACAATATCCCACTAGATGGCGGCATTTCAGTATTAATTGCAGTTGTAATGGCTACTGCATCAAAAAAACCGAATAGGCATAATAAATCTCAATAAGTTCTTTTACTATATCTCTGATGGAATAAAATTAAGCCAATTACAATAAAATATAGAATTACATTATAAAATGTATGATGATCAAACGATTCGCTAATCCATTTTTTGTTAAAGGCTATTAGCAAAAATGTTATTCTTAGGACATTTAAAAAAGTAATAAAAACACTGCCACTAGTTATCCAAGTCAATTTTCTTTTATAAGTTCCTTCATCAGAAAAAATTATATAAATAGTCCATAAACTAATAACATCAATACCTAAACACCCATACACTAAAACAATTCCGGAACCATTTTCTAATGCTAATGTTGTGATGTTTTTAAAGTATGTGGAATATCCAAATTGATTAAGAATAAACGAAGCTGAATTTAATTGTAAACTTCTAAACCACTTAATATAATTGAAGTTAGTTGCACCATACTCCCAATAAAATCCTCCCTCAGCAAAAATTGCAATGGCTAGATAATGAAATAAGTATACAAGTATAAACGAACATAAAATTAAAAGTGGTCGTTTATAATCGTTGATATACATGGTATAAAATTGTACTTTGTGAAAGATGTAAATTTAACTATGAAATTGGTTCCATTTAATAAGCTATTTTTTCTATTAGGTCTATTTCAATTATCATTTTTAATAGGCTTAAAATCTCAAACTTGGAGTCACCCCATCAGTCAAGGGGGTAACTACGGAAAGATTCAATATTCAGACATACATTTTGTAAATGATCAAGAAGGGTGGATAATTGGTGATTTAGGACAACTTTTTAAAACGACTAACGGTGGTACAACTTGGACTTTACAGTCATTGAATTCAGACATTCACTTAAAGTCCGTTTTTTTTACTTCAAATCAAAATGGGTGGGTAGTTGGCGAACAAGGTGCACTTTTTAATACAACAAATGGTGGAACATCTTGGTCCAAAGTTGTTATTCCCGGTGTTATGGGAACATTAACTTCAATTAATTTTTTTTCATCAACTCATGGATGGATATGCGGTCATCAAGGAGTGATTATCGCTACAACGAATGGGGGTGCTACTTGGAATGTTCAAAATAGTGGCGGCACTGGAAATCTTCATAGTATTCATGCATTATCGCAAACTAATGTTGTAGCAACTGGAGCTACTTGGGATTATGTAGTTACAACTGATGGAGGTAATACATGGACATATACAGAAGGTTTTGCTCCAGAAAATCATCATTCAATATTTTTTTCAAATGCAGTTAATGGAGTTCTAGTAGGTGATTTTGGTAAAATTCAATATTCGGACGATGGCGGTTTATTTTGGAACAATGCTATTTCAAATCCATTAAATACTGTAAGTTTTTTGTCTGTAACTATGTTTCAACAAAAAGCATGGGCAGTTGGAGCAAGTGGGTCTATAGTATTTTCAAATGATGGCGGTGCAAATTGGATTCAACAAACTTCGGGCACAAATGTAACTTTAAGGTCAGTTTTTGCTGTGAACGATCAAATACTTTTTGTATTAGGTGATGAGGGTGTTATACTTAAGTCGGTGAATGGGGGCACAACTTGGAATTTATTAACCTTACCAGCGCTTAATTCTTTTCAGTCTGTTGCTTTTGGAAATTCAAGCCATGTATGGGCATGTGGAAGCAATGGTTCAATACTTCATTCTTCAAATGCTGGAATAACTTGGGTTTCACAAACGTCTGGAGTATCGGAGTTATTAAGGAAAAACTTTTTTTTAAGCAATAACTTAGATGGCTGGTCTGTCGGCGATCAGGGTACGATTATTAGAACAACGAATGGAGGAACTAATTGGTCTACTCAAACCAGTAACACGACTAATACTTTGTTAGATGTTTATTTTATAAACTCTCAAACTGGCTGGGTGGTAGGATCAAACAGAACACTTCTTAGAACAACAAATGGAGGAACTACCTGGGCATCAATCAATGTTTCTATTTTCGATCCTGCAGTGTCTCTAAGGGCTATTTTTTTTAGAAGCACTTCAAATGGATGGTTAGTTACACAAGGAGGAAGATTAGCAAGGACCACAGACGGGGGGCTAAACTGGACTGATGTGACTCCAATTTCGTTTATTCAGCAAGACTTAAACTCAATATTTTTTGAATCAGATTTAAATGGCTGGGTTGTTGGAAACTCAGGAGTAATTATGAGATCGACAGATGGAGGACTGACTTGGTCGTATGTCTCAACAGCTATTACCCAATCACTACGACAAATTTATTTCACTGATCCAATGCTGGGTTGGACTGTGGGAAATCAAGGTAGTATTTTTAAATCTTTTGATGGCGGTGTTACGTGGGAATCTAATGTAAGTCCTACAGCAGATATAATTAATTCTATTAGTGTGAATGCGCCTAATTCTGTTATTGTAACAAATAATGGAGCTCTGTTTTCAACCAATCAAATTCCAACAACATATTATTCAGTAAATGGCAATAGCCCACATTTATTCTCCTCTTGGTCTTTATTGAAAAATGGCACAGGGAGTAATCCAACTGATTTTTCTTCAAATCAAAGGTATCTGCTTCAATCCAATCATACAATGAATCTTCAAGGTTCTGATTCTTGGAACGTAACTGGGACTGGTCTCTTACATGTTTTATCAGGCGCTACATTTGGTTATTCTTCATCAGGTAATTTTATTGTACCTCAAATTTTTTCACACGGAATCTTTGAACAATCTTCTTCTGGATTATCATTTCAACAAATTAGAACTTTTTCTGGCTCTTTTTATCGTGTACAGCCTTCCGCTGTAATTACACTTTCTGATAATACAATTTTTAATAACCAAGGCTCACTTATTTTGAGAAGCACTGCAAGTGGCACTGGACAAATAGGTGCTTTAGGAGCAGGCGCATCATTAAATGGCACGGGTACTTTCACCATAGAAAGATTTATAGCAGGTGGCGAGAACAGAAGAAGATTCAGATTTTTTGGCCATCCTTTTCAAAATCCTATAGCATTATCACAACTTGGCAATGATGCAGATGAAATTGATGTAACAGGAGCAGGAGGAACAACAAATGGTTTCACAACAAATACAATCACGAATAACCCTTCCGCATTTTGGTACCAAACCACTACTTGGAATCCATCAGGTACTTCTGTTGGTGGAAATACAGATCCAGGGTGGATACCCTTTACTGCTGCAAATGTTAGTTCTGGTGCAAATGCCTGGAACCGCTACCAGGGCATAAGGGTTTTGGTAAGGGGTACACGTGGACAAGGATTGGATGGCAATACTTATACGCCAGGCAATGCAACGATTCGTTTGTCAGGAACATTTAATACTGGAACACAAACTATTTCTTTAGCGAAGGGTACACAATCGGGATTTAATCTAGTTGCTAATCCTTATCCTGCCACAATCAATTTGCGTTCAGTTTTTTCGGATGCTTCTAATATTTCTATTGCGCCTGTTGGTGTATATGTGTTTAATGCAAATACCGGCTCTGTGGGTGCTTATGAAGTTGTTACTAATCTTACTTCTCAAGATTATTTTCTGCCTTCCATGAGCGTATTCTTAGTAGATGTAAATGCTCCAACTGATCTAATCATCAGAGAATCACATAAGACCACATCATCATCAGGTGCATCGCTATTTAATGCAGACGCATCTGCCCCATTTGTTAGAGTACAATTGATGAAAAATAACCATAGGTGGGATCGATGGTTACTACAACATCAATCTAATGCAACTAATGGATTGGAACTGAACTTTATTCAAGATGTTAAAAAGCTGTTTAATGAAGGCGGTAATTTGTATTCGAAAGTATTGGGGCAGTCATTGGCTGTAGATGCAAGGTCATTGAAAGAAGAGCAAACTATTCCTTTGCATCTAAACAAACTCCCAGTAACAGATTCATTTCAACTAAAACTAGAAACTGGTGGAGACGATTTTCAACAAAATGTTTTCTTGATTGATAGGCTCAGAAATATGCGTATGAAAGTGTTAGATGGATTTACTTACTCGTTTTTACCAAATGAGTCTGAACTTTCTCAGCGTTTTGTGTTGGAATTAAAAAAACCAAGCACTAACACTCATTCAAAAGAATTCAAGCTGTCACCTTCGCTTTTCCGAAGTAATCAGTCTATTCAGTTGAATCTTGAGCTAGAATTGAATGAGCCTAAAATAGTACAAGCCCAGTTGCTAAATATAGATGGAGCAATTGTTGATCAAACAAATTTTGGTATTGGTAATTCATTCGCTTCAAAATGGAACATCAATAAAAATTTACAGGCCGGCATTTACATTGTTCGACTACTGGTAGGTAATGAACAAATTACACAGAAAATAATTGTGCAATAAAAATGCCCATAAGAGGTATTCAACACTCTATGGGCATTTAATTTCTTGTTACGTTTAACTAAGCTGATTCTTTAGCTTTTTCTAACTGTCTTTTTAGCTTTTGTGTTGCTTCTCTAATAGCAGGTTCCCAGTGTTCTGCACTAGCTTCTGCAAATGCATCTGGTCCGGGTATAGCTACTCTAAATCGCACATACTTGTTTTCATTCTTGTGATTGTCCTCATGTTTCAAATAGATATCCGCAAAATTGATTTCTGGAGTAAAGCGCAACAGCTTATCGAGTGATTCATGAATAACTTCAATAACACTTTCTTTAATAGTAATATCAACTGCTTGAATGTCGACTTTAATACCTTTGTAATTTTCTGTATAACTCATAGTATTCGTTTTTGGCAATCTACAAATAAAACAGCTGGACTATGATGTAAAACTTGTTAAATTGCCTTTTCAATATTGAATTTAACATGCCTATGAAGCCCCTCATTAAAAGATTCATACTTTTTTGTTCAGTTGTGCTATTTCTTTACGCATGTAATAGATCTGCTTATCATGCAACCAATAAGTCGCACAAACAACAGGCTTATCAGTTAGCAAGAGAACTGGTTTCCGTTCCTGTTCAGCAGCATGCTTCGCTTTCTTATGCAAAAGAATGGGTAGGTACCACTAATTTCAGCTTACGTAAACCCAATATGGTTATTATTCACCACACAGCTCAAAATAGTTGCGATCAAACTTTGCGCACATTTACCTTGACCCGTACACAAGTAAGTTCGCATTATGTGATTTGTGCCGATGGAACTATTCATCAAATGTTGAATGATTATTTTAGAGCACATCATGCAGGCGTAAGCAAGTGGGGTAACATGACCGACTTGAATTCTGGAAGTATTGGGATTGAATTAGATAATAATGGTTATCAGCCTTTTTCTGAAAGACAAATTGAAAGTTTGGTAGCGTTATTAGAACAATTAAAAAAGAAATACCAAATCCCAACTGCTAATTTCATTGGTCATGGCGATATTGCTCCCACTAGAAAAAATGATCCTAATTGGCGTTTCCCATGGAAACAGCTACATGAAAAGGGATTTGGGTTATGGTGGAAAGATACCACCGGAGTAAAGGTGCCAGAAAACTTCAATCATTTACAAGCACTGAGAATTGTAGGGTATGATATAGCAGATTCTTCCGCTGCCAAAAGAGCTTTTAAGCGACATTTCATGCAGGATACGACAGCTCAATTTGGTACATCAGAAAAGAAAATACTCATGCAATTGTATACACAGTTTTAAGTGTTTCATGAACATTTTTGCCGAGAAAACATTAATGGTATATGCAACATTTTAGTATTGGAACAATTGCAGCTTGGGATAGATTTTACAGGGGCAATTTTATGAACAGCTTAAGTGGATTCAAGAGTGCCAGCCTTATTGGGACCATCGATCAAGATAAGCATTTAAATCTTGCTATTTTTAGTAACATCGTTCATTTAGGTGCAGACCCGGCTCTAATTGGATTTATTAATCGTCCGCTAGCAGCGGCTCCGCACACAATAGAGAATATACATTCCACTGGTGAATACACAATTAATTTAATCACCGCAAATATGGTAAGAGCAGCTCATCAAACTAGTGCGAAATATGAAAAGTCTGTAAGCGAGTTTGATGCTGTTGGATTAACACCAGTTTTTGAAGAGGGAATAATAGCCCCATTTGTGGCAGAAAGTCCGGTTAAGTATGCCCTAAAATATGAGCAAACCATTCCAATTGAAAGAAATGGTACTTTCTTAGTAATTGGTTCAGTTCAACATGTGTATGTGGATGAACAATTGATTGAAACAGATGGCTTCCTTTCACTCGCTGATGCAGATATCATTACATCATTAGGTTTGGATGGGTATTATAAAACCAGTTTTTTAGAACGGTTGCCGTACGCGAAAGCAAAGTAGCGTAACTAATTTTTCAAAAACTAAGGCGCCAAGCGTGCAATAGACCAAACACCATCTGGTTCCTTTTGGTATAATATCCGATCGTGCAGTCGACTGCTTCTTCCTTGCCAGAATTCAATAAAGTTTGGCTCCACAATATAGCCACCCCAATGAGGTGGGCGAGGAATTGATTCAACCCCAAACTTTTCTTCATATTTCAAGTAGTTTTCTTCAATGGTTTGGCGGTTTTCAATGATGCTGCTTTGCGGCGAGCTCCATGCGCCTAGTCTGCTTCCTGCTGGTCGAGAGTTAAAATAGGCATCATTATCTTCATCACTAAGTTTTTTTGCTGCTCCTTCAATTCTAATTTGTCTTTCTAGTTCTTTCCAGAAAAAACACAAAGCAACAGACGGATTATGAGCAATAGCTTGTCCTTTTGCACTTAAGTAGTTGGTAAAAAATACAAACCCATTATGGTTGTAACCCTTTAATAAAACAACTCTTACAGAAGGGGTTCCGTGAGCTGAAACTGTAGCTAAAGTCATAGCATTGACTTCGTCAATTTTACTAGTTAGTGCATCATGCCACCAATGATTAAATTGATCAATAGGGTTTGGAGCGACATCTTTTTCTAATAGACTTGTAAGTTGATAATCTCTTCGGATAGCTGCTATGGCTTGTTGGTCAATCATGGCATAGTATTTGACCAAATGTAAATTGTTCAGCATTGATGCAAACTGATATTCATCATGATTTTGTAAGTTGTTTAAATATTCTTTTTATGAGGAAATTATTTGTACTAGCCATACTGTTTCTTGGTTTTATGACTTTGTCTTGTAAAAAAACCATTCAGGAGGCCTTTGATCAGGCTGGCGGGAATATTTTAACCGATAATGCATGGGTAGTTACCAACTATACCGAAGGTACTTTAGATGTTACTTCTGAATTTTCTGGATGGGAGCATTTTTTCTTAAACAACGGGGTGTTTGAAAGTAGGCGAGGAACTACCATTGTGCAAGGGAATTGGTCAAGTGCTAGTTTTGTAAGTGATTTTGTGGTGTCTCATCCAAGCAGTGTAACCGCACCGATTTCAAAGTTAAATGGAACATGGCAAGTAGTTAATAGAACTGCTACATCTGCAACTTTTAGAAGAACAGTTTCTGGAGTAACACTACAGTATACTTTGGCTATTAAATAAGGTTGTGTTCTTTTTGTAATTGTAGGCAAGTCAAACGAATGGCTTCGTCAATAGGAGTGTACTTGAATTCAGGTAGTCTTTGAAGTAGTTTACTATTATCGAATCGAACAACAGCTTGAGCAGTTTGGGCTGTTTCTTTAGTTAGCAAAGGTTCTTTACCAGTGAAAAATGACTTTATCATTTCGATTCTCCAAACAATTGCTGCCATCCAAGATTGTACTTTTTTATATGGAGGCTTTTTCCCAAAAGCACGAGCGATTTTTGAGAACACTTCTTTATAATGTAAGTTCTCTGCACTAAGAATGAATTTTTCGCCTTCAATTTCAGACTCCATTAAAAGAATCATAGCCTTAACCACATCTACAACATACACAAATCCACTCATGCCTTCAGTATACCACGGGAACTCATTGTAAGCCGACTTAAATATTCCGCTTGAACCTTTTTCCCAATTACCAGGACCTAGAATGATTACTGGATTAACAATTACAGCAGACAAACCTTCACTGATGCCGCGCCAGACTTCTAGTTCTGATAAGTACTTGGTTTGTCCGTAAGCGCTGTTACTTGTTTCTGGACTCCATTGCATTGTTTCAACAATAGCTTCATTTTCGCGTATTCTTCCAAGTGCCGCAACAGAACTTACAAATAATAATTTTTGTATGCCAGCATTGATACAAGCATTCACCACATTTTTTGTTCCTTCAATATTAATAGAGAACATTTCTAGCCTATTGCGAGGATGAAATGAAACAATGGCTGCACAATGATAAACATGCGTTACATCTACTAAAGCATCTTCTAAAGAAGTGATGTCTAATATATCTCCTTGAATCCATTCTAGTTTACCCGGCAAATCCTTAGCCAAATCCGAAGGGTATGTAGAGCGATAAATGGCTCTAACATGATAGCCTTTGGTAAGAAGTTGAATTATAAGTTCTTTGCCTACCAAACCGGTAGCACCTGTAACAAATATGAGTGCTTGTTTATTCAACTTAGTTATCGCATTTTTCACAAACACCACTAACTACAACATCAGTTTGTTTATGCTTGAATCCATTTGGAAGTTGTACAGATGGAATTGTAACATGGTCTAAACAATAGGTCGTACCGCAATCGTCACAAATAAAATGCACATGGTTATCGTGGTGATGGCCTTCCGAGCAAGCTTCTTTGCAAAGAGCATACTTGACAGAGTTGTCGGTTGTTGGAATAGTATGTATTATGCCTTTTTCTACAAATGTTTGCAAGGTTCTATAAATAGTAACACGATCAAATTCTTCGCCTACTTGTTGTTCAATAACAGCATGTGTTAATGCGCCATCAGACTTATGAAAACACTCTAAGATGCGTTTTCTGCTATTGGTTACGCTTAGCTGATTTCTTTTAAGTAGGTTTGAAATATCAGTTGTCATGGGTTATTTCGGTGAGTTCGTAAAGATACTATTCACAAAATTACCTCCGCTTCTTTTTTCATCTAGTAATTCTTGGATGACCTCTTTCATTCGTTCCACTTCCTTTTTCTTCAGACCATCAAAAATTTGTCCTCTTACCTGCCCTTTTCTATCAACCACGGCAAAAAACTGGGTATGAATAAATTGGTCTTCAATTTTTTCAAAATTGTTTTTTGGATCATCTAAGAGATAACTGCTTCTGGCTACTTGGTAAAGATCAACTTTGTTTCCAGTCAATAAAATCCATTTGCGGGTGTTGATGCCTAGCGAATCAGCATAGAATTTTAACCTTGCTACCGAATCTGTTTCTGGCATACAAGTATGCGCTGCAATTTGAAAATCGGCTTGGTCTTTAAATTGTTCATAAACCGTTTTCATGTTATTGTTCATTTTAGGGCAGATGCCTTTGCAGGTTGTAAAGAAGAACTCCACAACTGTTATTTTTCCCAACAAATCCTTATCCGAAAAGGGTACATTATCCTGATTCACAAATCTAAAGGGCTTTACATAGCTAATAACAGGAAGTTTCTTTTTCCAAAAATCATTATCCCAAAATACTGCCACTAGAAAGGCAGCTGTTAACCCAACAAAAAATACACCATACCAAAACCACTTTTTCATACTATTTATTTGAAATGCAAAGGTAGGCCGCCTTAGCGCATGTTAGTTCCTAAAATTGGGTTAATTGACCTGCAACTTTGTTGCAAAAGTTATATATTTGCATCCTTGTAACAAAAAATGGGAGTAAGATTTAATTGGGACTTTCTAGGTATTATGGCCTCTTTGGCGTGTGCTATTCATTGTGCGGTGCTGCCCTTATTTATGACAAGTTTGCCCTTATTTGGGGTAAATATTGTCAATAATCTATCTTTTGAGATTTTGATGATTATACTAGCAGCTGTCATTGGGTTGTATTCATTAACACATGGATTTAAAAAGCACCACCATAGAAAGCTTCCTATTACTCTTTTTATAGTTGGCATTGTCTTGCTTCTTGCCAAACAGGTTCTGCATGAATGGGATATTTATTTTTTAATCCCAGCAGTTATTTTAATTGTTGCTGCACATTACTTCAATTATCGTTTATGTAGAAGTGCAGATCAGTGCCATACAGACGATTGTAAACATTAATGTATGCGCGCTTTATGGAAGTTCATATGGTTGATTGGGGTTGTTTTACTTCCTTCTGTTGCTCTTGAGGCGCAATGTGTTTTATCTGTTGAAGTGGAAGTGAAGGATGCAGATTTGAAGGAACCCTTGCCTGGGTCAACAATCCAGTTTATTGAGCTAAAAAAAGCCTCATTTGCTGATAAAGATGGAAAGTTTGTATTTCGTGGAATTTGTCCGGGTAGCTATACCCTAAAAGTTTCACATGAAGCTTGTGAGCCTATAATCCTGCATCTACATATCAAGAAGGATGAAAAAATTACTGTGTTGCTTCCTCACCTTCAAAACCATTTAAAGGAAGTTCAAGTTACTGGTTATTCTGCTTCTAAGCCTGCTATGAATGCGACTACTGTGAAAGGAAAACAGTTGGATGCAGTTAAGGGATCTTCTTTAGCAGAAGGAATAGCTGGTGTTACTGGTGTTAGTTTATTACAAACAGGAACGAATATTTATAAACCTGTTATTCATGGTTTACATAGTAATAGAGTATTGATTTTAAATAATGGTATTCGTCAGGAAGGACAGCAATGGGGAAGTGAGCATGCTCCTGAAATAGATACTTATATAGCTGATCGCTTAACTGTTGTGAAGGGAGCAGCTAGTTTACGTTATGGCGCGGATGCATTAGGAGGTGTGGTTTTGGTTGAACCTAAGTTGCTACGTGTACAACCTGGAGTAGGAGGTGAGTTGAATTTAGGTATGTTCTCTAATAACCGACAAATGAATGTGTCTGGAATGATTGAGGGAAATAGTTTGAAGAATCCTGCTTTTAGCTGGAGATTACAAGGTACATTCAAAAGAGGTGGAAACGCTCGAACTCCTAATTATTGGCTAGCAAATTCTGGAGTTGAAGAGATTAATTTTTCGGCTGCGGCCGGATGGAGAGGAGAGAAAAGAGGCATAGAGTTTTTTATAAGTCAGTTTAATACAAGACTTGCCATTTTTTCGGGTTCACATATTGGTAACGTAACAGATATGTTTACTGCCATCAACAGTAAGGAGCCTCCGGATTTTATTAGGAATGTAGGATTTAGCTACCAAATAGGCCGACCTTATCAAGCAGTGAGTCATCAATTATTGAAAATTAAAGCATTTCAGGAGCTTAAGCATCAACAACGCATACAAGCCATTTTTTCAGCGCAATTTAATAGGCGGGAAGAGTTTGATGTATTGCGCTTTCAATCGAGTAGTCGTGCACCTGGATTAGATCTTTCAATTCTAACGCTGAGTCAGGATATTATATGGGATCATTTTGGTTCCAACAAAATAAAGGGTTCTGTTGGCATGCAAACTGCTTATCAACACAATTACTACCAACAAAGATTTTTTATTCCAAATTATGATGCGTTCCAGTGGGGTGCTTTTGCTATTGAAAAATTCAATCTCAATAAACTGAAAATCGAATCTGGTATAAGATATGATATTCGTTCTTTCTTCAACATCTCTGATAATAGCGGACAAAGAACATTCACTAATAGACTCTATCAAGGTTTGTCTGGCAATCTCAATGCAATTTATAGTTTAGGCAGAGGTTGGGAGTTGGGCGCTTTGGTATCTAGTGCATGGCGAAATCCTCAAATTAATGAATTATTCAGCGATGGATTACATCATGGTGCAGCACGTTTGGAAAAAGGACAGGCTAATTTAACTGTCGAAAGATCTAATGCAGCACAAATGCATGTTGCCTACCGCGGTGAAGGTTGGGAAATTGAGGCAGAGGCCTATTATAAAAATATACAAGGATTTATTTTCTTAAGACCTACTTTTCCAGCACAGCTTACTATTAGAGGTGCATTCCCTGCTTTTGAATTTGCTCAAACGAATGCAATACTTCGTGGGTTAGACCTAACTTTTCGAAAGCAATTGTCGCCTCACTGGCAAATAACTACTAAAGGTGCATTGTTGCGGGCGTGGGATAAGAATACAGAAGATTGGATTATTCAAATGCCAGCTGACAGAGCAGAATTTCATGTAACATATCAGGTCGCATCTAGCAAAAAACTCAAAGATGCATATGTCAAAGCACAAGTGCAACATGTATGGATGCAGACAAGGGTTCCTGCAACTGGAAATATAGAAATACCATTACCCAATGGCGGGATTCAATTTGCATCCGATTATGCACCACCCCCGCCTGCTTATACTTTAGTTGGATTAGAAATGGGTGGCGATTATCAATTAAAGAATCGCTCTGTTACAATTACTTTGGTAGTATCAAACTTTATGAATACTGCCTATCGCGAGTATTTAAATGCATTTAGATATTTCTCAGATGATATGGGCAGAAATATTAGTCTTCGTTTAAAATGGCCTTTTGAATTTTCAACTATTAATAAATCAAAAAAACAATGAATGTTATGAAAAAGAGCATGATGCAAATGCTATTGTCGACAGTCTTAGTAGCTGGGTTATTTACATCTTGTAAAAAGGATGATCACGATCACGATCATGATGAAGAAGAGTTAATCACTACGCTTCGTGTTCAGTTAACCAATACAGCAACAAATGCAACACAAACATTTACTTTCCGTGATACCGATGGTCCGGGTGGAAATGCACCAACTGTTGATAGTATTTTGATTGCACCTAATGCAACGTTTACTTGCGCTATTCAGGTTTTGAACGAAAGTGTTACTCCTGCAGAAGATAAAACGCCAGAGATTGTTCGCGAAGCAAATGATCATCAGTTTTATTTTATTACAACAGGAACAACATTGGCAGTTTCTAATTTAAATAATGATAGTCGTAGTTTGCCATTTGGTTTAACTTCAACATGGACAACAGGTGCTGCAGGTGCTCCTGGAACTGTGCGCATTGCATTGAAGCATAAGCCAGGACAAAAAGCGGCAGGGGATCCAATCACAAAAGGTGAAACAGATATTGATGTTACTTTTGGTGTAAGAGTGCGCTAATTATTTTTAACTCAAAAATTGCGACTATCTCTTCTCGGGGTAGTCGCTTTTTTTATGCTATTTTTTTAACAAACCATTTTCATAGAGTTGTTTGTATGGTTATTAATTTCAAATAAAAATGGTATGCGATATTTTTTACTTCTCTTTTTTATAAGCTTCACACATTTAGTTCAAGCACAACAAAGCTTTCAGGTTCGTTTAGGTTTTACTGCTTCTTCATCAACACAATATCAACTGAAGTTCACTGATCAAGGTGTTGAGAAAACTATTGCAATGAGCAAAGATGGAAGTAAGTGGATGTTTAAAGGCACAATAAATCAGAAAGAGCCTGTTTATGCCAGTATTATCCAATTAGAGGATGGTGAGTTCGAATCAGTGAAAAGTTTTTGGCTTGGAGCAGGAGTTGTAGATATTAAAAAAAAGAAAGACGACGATATAGAAGATGCGGAAGTGATTTCAAAACATCCCTATCAGCTTCATCAAAATGAATTGGATAGATTGGTGCGCCCCATCAGTGTTCAAAAGTCTATGATTGAAGCAAAATTGTCATTACAAACTCCCCGAGAGGATGTTCGAGCTTATTTGCGACAGATCGACTCTCTTGAAAAGCGAGAGGAACAGGTAAAAAGAAATTATATCAGAATGTATCCGGATCGTTATATTGGTTTACATGCTATGTCGTACAGTATGATGGATTGGGGTGTTGATTCTACTAAAGTACTTTTCGAAAAAATGAGTGCCGCATTGAAAGAAACTTCTTATGGTCTGAAAGTTCAAAAGTACATTAGCTTAAATAAAAATATACAGGAAGGGAGCGATGTGGTCGATATAGTTCAATTGAGTCCAACCGGTGATACACTTAGATTGTCTGATTTAAAAGGGAAATGGGTTTTGATAGATTTTTGGGCATCTTGGTGTGGTCCGTGTAGAGAGCAAAATCCAGAGTTGGTAGATCTATATAAAAAGTGGAAAGACAAAGGGTTTGAAATTTTTGCAGTTTCCTTAGACCAAAGAAAAGAAGATTGGTTAGCAGCCATTAAAAAGGACAGTCTCAGTTGGCTGCACGTATCAGAATTAAATGAGTTTGAAAATACAGCTGCCTACGTATATGGTGTGAATGCCGTTCCAACCAATTACCTAGTTGATCCAAAGGGAAAAGTTGTAAAAAAGGATTTGGAGCCCGATGAGATTGATGAGTTTCTATCTGAAGTCTTTCATTCAACTACTAAACATCAGAAGCGTCGAGCTCAAACAAATCATTCACTGACTTCCCAAACAGTTGCGAAAGCTTTAAAGCCAACACAGTAGAAGGAACATATTTATTGGCTTCTAAAGCATTGATGGTTTGTCTGCTTACACCAATTTTTTGAGCAAGCTCCTCTTGTGTGAGGTTGTGGATTGCTCGTTCTATTTTTATTTTGTTTTTCATGTGTTCATTTTCTTGGCCTTGTACAATTGGTAATAAAAGCGAGCAAGGAATATAAGAGGAATGGTTGCAATATTATAAACAAGTATGTTCGCAAATGCAACTCCAAATACAAAGAGAAAGCAAAACAAAAGATAGATTGCATTGCAGCCTACCGCCCATAATAGAGCATTTAACCTAATAAAGCCAATCATTTCATCCTCTTCCTTTTCTTTAGAAAAGATAAGAATGATTGAGCCTATTGTAAATAAGGATCCCACCAATGTAGGGAACAGCTCGGTGTTAACCCAAGTGAACATTCTAGGAGCGGATAAAACAGGTTCATAGTATAGTGCGGGCAATTTGACTTCAACATCTAAAAAATCGATGTTGCCAAATAGATTACCTATAGCTAGAATAAAGCTACTTGCAAATAAAATCCATCCAAATGGCTTATATGCATTTGATAGTAAGGGAACTTGTATCATGACATGTAAATTTTACCAAAAGTAAAGTAAATTTTACATAATGGAAAATAAAATAGACAAATGTGAAATTTTAACATTTTTAATTTTTGCAGAAAGCGAACACGAAGGGCTTATGTAATTGATCGCGAATAGCTTGTTGAACCAACATTGGTTTGCGAATAACCTTATGTTTATTTACGTCTATGATTTCATGACAACGGCAATACCCAGAGAGGGTTTCAATTTCAAAAAGGATTTTATGAAGAATTGCCAACTCGCGCGAATACAAAGCATCATCCAAATGAGCTTTTGTAGATATGACCAATATATCGCGGTTTGGATCGTGCATATTAGATTTTTGGACAGTTACAACCAGAATTTTTCTTACCGCCAGATTTGTAGCCACCATACTGTTTTTGGCTACAACCTGTAACCGTAAGAGTAATTATCAACAACAGAATTGATATCTGGTTCAATTTTATTTTCATATCGTATTCTAAAATAGTATTTTTCCGCTATACCATTTGTTTTGTTGAGTCTATGTCTCATTTTACGACCAAAAAGGTACTCATAGTTCCGCTGGATTGGGGTTTGGGACATGCAACCAGATGTATCCCTTTAATCCGGTCTTTTAAAGATATTGGATGGGAGGTTGAAATTGGAGCTGAGGGTGCAGTAGCAGCATTATTAAAAGGGGAGTTTCCTGAAATTAAAATCCATCGCATTACTGGCTACCGCATAACTTATGGAGAAAATGGCAGGTATTTTCTGTGGAAGATGTTTATTCAAATTCCTAGATTATTATCTGCAATTTATGCTGAGAGAAGATGGTTAAAGCGTTTGTTGAAGAAAGAGTCATACGGCTTGCTTGTTTCCGATAATCGCTATGGATTGTATCATTCTACAATTCCATCTGTTCTTTTAACCCACCAACTTCGGATTCAGCTACCAATAAAATGGTTTGAAAATATCTTAGAAGTCTTGCATGCAGGTTTAATAAAACGCTTTACAGTTTGTTGGGTGCCTGATTCATTGGGTGAACCTAACTTAGCTGGGAGGCTGTCTCATCCTGTTGAAGTTCAAAGCAGAAAAAATAGGTATGTAGGTTTATTAAGTAGGTATTCTCCCCCAACTCAAACTAATTCATTTAAATACGAGTTCTGTTTTTTGATTTCTGGTCCTGAGCCACAAAGAGGTATGTTGATTCAAGCTATTAAGTCAATGGCACACGAGTTTACAAGCGCCTCAATATTATTATGTGGCCAACCTGATGTAGAAATCCGAGAACAAATGGGTGATTTATTTATTCGGTCACATGCTAAAGGGGAAGAGTTGCTACGAATAATTCAGCAAAGCAAATATGTAGTTGGAAGGAGTGGTTATACTACTATGATGGAAATGGCAGCACTTCAAAAAAAATGTATTTTTATACCTACACCTGGACAAACAGAGCAAGAGTACTTAGCTGAATTACATAATGGGAATGGCTATGCGGCTGCTATCCAACAAGATTCATTCAGTTATCAGTCATTGCACATTGCCAAACAAAGTTTAGTGGGTAACTGGCCAAACTATCAATTCTTCAGTACTCAAAATTTAAAAGAATTATTAGACCTTCTTGAAACGGAAGTACTCTAGTACTACCTTTGCGCCCCATGCAGCCTATCAAGAAAGCCCACTTAGCAGCTTTAGGTGCCAACCTTTGTTTTGGCATCAATTTCGCAGCAGTTAAAATGGTAACACCTTCACTAATAGGTTCATTTGGCTTAAATGTTGCTAGGGTACTGGCAGCTTCTGGATTATTTTGGTTATTGTATTTCATGAAACCTGGCAGGCCAGGAATAGAAAAAAAGGACATCGGTCTCTTTATCCTTTGCGCTGTTTCTGGTATTGGACTGAATCAATTGTTGTTTATTAAAGGACTTTCACTTACCACAACCATTCACAGTTCACTGCTTATTTTAATCACTCCAATCCTGATTACATTTTTAGCTGCCTGGTGGATGAAAGAACCCCTAAGTTGGCAAAAAATTATAGGGTTATTACTTGGAATTGGTGGAGCAAGTCTTTTGATACTTTCTAAGGGTGCTGAAGCAGAAGCAGAACAAATACTATTGGGTGATATTTTCATTATACTGAATGCTATAGTTTATTCTGTCTATTTGATTATGGTGAAACCCCTTATGACAAGGTATTCAGCGATTCATGTAGTTAGATGGACTTTTACAATTGGTATGTTTATGATTTTACCAGTTGGATGGAATCAGTTTCAAGGAGCTTTATGGGATTCATTCACTCCATTGCAGTGGGCTGCATTCATTTTTGTATTAGTAGGTGGTACCTTTTTTGCATATCTGCTAAATGTGTATGCTATTGGAAAAATTGGCGCATCTGTTACAGGATCTTACATTTATACTCAGCCTGTTTTTGCAGCAATCATTGCAATACTCTGGTTGGGAGAAAGTTTTACGTGGGTCAAATTATTAGCTGCTTGTCTAATATTTCTGGGTGTTTTTGGTGTAACAAGGACAAGGGTATCTGCTTAAAAAGCTTTTGGATAGTAAAAGAACAGAAAGCTTTTATCTGCGTCTAGAAAATTCTTCCAACTTTTAACCTCGGCCTCTACTCCAAATATGCTGCAAGTTGGCATGTTATCTATTTGAATCTGCGTAAGTTCATTCGCCATGTCTGTAATTCCAGGATTGTGAGCAAATATGGCTACAGTTGATAATCGATCTGGTAAAGCTTGAATAACTTCTTTGAAAATTTTAGGGGGTGCATGATAAAGTTCTGGGACTTGAATAACCTCTTTTTTCTTAAAACCCATTGTTTCAGCAAAGTAGGCTGCAGTTTCTAGAGCCCGAACGGCCGTGCTAGATATCAATGCATCTGGTCTCACTTTTTTTTCAATTAGTTTCTGAGCCATTAAAGGGGCATCTCTTTTGCCTCTTTCGTTCAGCGGCCTTTCGAAATCGTCTTGTCCTGCATTTGCCCAACTGCTTTTAGCATGTCGTATTAGCAACAATTGTTTCATGTCTTAAATGTAGCCGAAAAAATGAATTTTCTCTATCTTAAGTAATAATAAAACAAATAAGCGCAATTATTCTTGCAGTAGTCCAATTGTGTTTTCTCATGCCACATCAACAATAAATTTCTTTATTAGTTGAAAAGAGCATAAAAAAACCGGTGATGAACACCGGCTTTTTTTTATTTGATTTCTTGAAGGATTGTTTTGACAGCAGCTTCTAATTGCTGGTCTACTCCCTTCTTGACTTGTTCTGGACTATTTAGTACTAACACATCAGGCTCAGTTTGCCAATTTTCTAAGTAGCGTCCATTATTTCCTTGTACTCCTACTGTTGGTGCACCCCAACGTATGCCGGTATCCATTAAAGAAGCCCAGGCTGCAAACGTACAGGTTCCTGGAACTGGTGCCCCTACAAGTTTACCAATTTTTTGATCTTTAATCATGTAGGCATAACAGTGGCCATCGCTGTAGTTTCCTTCATTTGCAATTGAAACAACTGGTTTTGTCCATCGGAAGTTTGGCTCAAATCCATTACTTCTTATATCATTGGTATAATTCATGAATTGTTTGCCACTTAAGAATGTTGCTAAGTCGGCAACTAAGTCACCACCACCATTATTACGGGTATCAACCACAATTCCTTTTTTATGGAAAAATTTACCCATTATTTCTTCGTAGGTTGTTCTAAACGCCCCATCATTCATACCTGGAATATGAACATAACCAAGTTGTCCATTACTGAGTTTGTCAACTTCATCAGCATTTCTTTTTACCCATCTTCTGTATAACAACCCATTCTCTTCACCTTGCGAAACAGGCTTCACTGTTAGTTCTCTTTTTGTATTGCCTTCAACTAAAACCAGTAAAACAGGTTTGCCAGCTTTGCGATTTAGATAGTGAGCAAGGTCTCTGTTAGGAAGAATGGTTTCGCCATCAATACTTTCAATGATAGTGCCCTTCTTCACATTCATACCAGCTTTATCGAGTGGGCTACCAACAAGCACTTCCTCAATTTTTACTCCATTACCAGTGTGTGTAGGGTCAATAAAAATTCCTAGAGATGCTGTTGCGTCACCATTAGGATTAAAACTTGCATAGCTGCTTCCGCTATGACTTACATTTAATTCGCCTAATAATTCACTTAACATTTCACTGAATTCGTAATTGTTTCCGATAGATGAAATGTATTTGTCATAATCTGGTTTATAGCTATCCCAATCAACTCCATGCATTGTTTTAGTATAGAAAGTTTTTTTAGTTCTTCTCCAAACATGGTCAAGCATCGCTTGCTTTTCAAGATCAGAATTAATCATCATTTCTCCATTAATTGAAACACGATCTTGCTTAGTAGAGGTAGGATCAAGACGTGTAATTCCACCATCGCTGCTAATGAAAATATACTTCTGATCTTTATCCCATGACATGGAGGCAAAACCTGCATTCAAAGGCACCAGCATTTTGGTTTCTCTTGTTCTAAGGTTGGTTGTCCAAAGATTCATACCTCTTTCAAACCTTGCCAAATAGTACAAAGTTTCTCCGTCTTTACTCACTAATGCATCTCCCATGCTAGAACTATGAATAGTAAGCTTTACTTTTCTTTGGGCTAAGCCATCCCAATCAAAAAATACACTGTCTTTTTTAACTTCTTTTTTCTTGCTTGTATCGGCTTTCGCTTTGTTTTCGTCCATTTCTTTCATAAGTGCATATTCTTCCTTACTCAACCTAAATTGATCAAATCCCTGCTGGGTAAAGAACATAGCATAAGCATCTGACTGAGCACCACCACTCATGGCTGCAGCACGCAAGCCATCGCGGTTACTCATCCACAGCATAGCTTTACCTCCCATAATCCATTTAGGACGGGCATCATTGAAACCGCTCTCTGTAAGGTTTACAATGGTTTTTCCATCAGCACTTACTAAACCTACTTCGCCTACTGCGCTTCCAGGCAAAGCGTAATCAAACAACAACCATTTTCCATCAGGACTCCAGGTGAAGTACTGATCATTTTCAGTCCATCCAAACAATTGATCTTTATTAAGAATTGTTCTAGATTGTTTAGTTGCAATATTGTAAATGCGAAGGTTATCTCTGTTCTCAATAAAAGCAATTTCTTTACCATCAGGAGAATAGTTCGGTTGCGTATTATCGTTGTTGTTATTAAGAACATCAGATTCTTTCAAGAGAGTAGATGCATAAAAATACATTTCATCGCTTCTTACCATTTTTGTTTCATGGATGCTCCATTTATTGTTTCTTTCAGCTGCATAAATCAATGATTTTCCATCTGGAGAAAACTGAACACCCACTTCTTGTGCAGGTGTATTGGTAATACGCTTAGTAATGCCTCCCTCTACACTTGTTACAAAAACTTCACCACGGAAGATAAACGCTACTTCTTTACCGTTAGGTGAAACTGAGATTCCTCCTCCACTTGTAACGCGAATCAATCTTTCACTATTGGTTCTAGCATCTGAAAGTATTTGAACACTCACTTTTTGTGGTTTGCCACCAGCAGTCATTGTATAAATTTCACCATCATATCCAAAGCAAAGTGTGCCGTCGTTAGAGCTACTCAAAAATCGAACGGGGTGTTTTTTAAATTGAGTTAGTTGCTCGCTTTTGCCACCGGCTAACTTCATTTTGTGAACGTTGTAGCTACCGCTTTCTTCACTTAAATAGAAAAAAGCTTGGTCATTATCGGTAAATATGGGGTTGCGATCTTCTCCTGCAAAGGAAGTAATTTTAGTATGCTGATCAGCTTTAGTATCGTACATCCATATATCACGCGTGATAGCAGAGGTGTGGTGCTTTCTCCAAACATTTTCACCACCTTTTTTGTCGTGGTACAGCATTTTAGATCCGTCCTTATTCAGCTTAATATCTTCAGCAGGAGTTGTTAGTAATTGAACAGGTCTTCCACCGCCAACGGGTACGCTATAGAGCTCTGGCATGCTTCCAGTTGGATATTGTCTGTTCGATGCCATATCCATTCTGGCAGAGCCAAAAATAATATTCTTACCATCGGTGCTAAATTCATACGGATATTCATTTGCGGAATGATAGGTTACTCGCTTTGCTTCACCGCCTTGAATACCTATGGTGAAAATATCGAAGTTGCCATAACGATCGCTGGCAAATGCAATGCTTTTTCCATCCTTACTCCAAACTGGCATAAAGTCGTGTGCTTCATGCATGGTTATTGGGGTAGCGGTTCCACCAGAACTAGCTACTTTGTAAATGTCACCTTTGTAGGTAAATACAATTGTTTTTCCATCGGGGGAAATGGCGCTGTAGCGCATCCATTTTGGGTTCTCTTGTGCTTGGATAGATCCTGCCATTAATAGACCAGTCATCCAAATAGAGAGTTGGCGAAACTTTTTCATGACTTACTTTAATAAACTACCAAGATAACAACTTCTATAATAGACGAGTTCTTAAATTGATAAGCGGATACATAAATATGTGGTTTTTGGGGATTCTTAAATTTGTGGCACGATTTCTGAAAATTTGTAGTAAAAAAAGATTAAATCAAGATGAAGAGAATTTTACTGATTACTTTAACGGGCCTGATCTTGGCAGGCTGCGGATCAAGAACTTACCAAACTAATAATTTTGATCGTCAGGCTATTACGCATCAGCAAATAGCAGTATTACCTTTTGAGGTTGATTTAGAACTTAGGCCTCGTGTGATGCAACAACTCGGACGTGAAAAGGTGAAGGAAATGGAATTGCAAACAGGCCGACAAATTCAGTCAAGTTTTTATAATTGGGTTTTAAGAAGAGGCGGGAAAAAAAGTCATATAAAAACCCAGTTTCAAGACGTTGATGAAACGAATAGAATTTTAAGAGAGCTTACAAGTCAAGGAAAGTCGCCAGAACTCATGTCGGCGCGTGATTTATCTACAGCCTTAGGTGTGGATGCTTTAGTGCGCGGCAGGGCAAATTTAGATCAGCCAATAAGCAGGGAGTTTGCTGCAGTAATTGATGTGGTAAACATCAATACAGGTTTGTTTTTGCCGCGTCCGCCAGCCCAAACAAAATCGGCTGAAATTGGTGTTATTGATGGTAGGTCTGGTACAAGAATTTGGGGATATACTCATACATTATCGGGCGGTATTTTTACTTCAGCCGATGACCTAATTAGACAAATGATGCGCAACGCCAGCAGAAAATTTCCTTATAGAGCATAATAGCTTCCTGATCTGTCCTCAACCTTTTTCATACATCTGTTGTACATTTAATAATCTTAAAACAGCCGTATGAAAAGGGTTTTTCTTTTTCTCTCATGTAGCTTGTTATTTCTATATGTGCAAGCACAAGATTTTGCTACTTTAAATCAGCGTTTTTTTGATTTATTCCAAGCAGGTAAACTTAGAGAAGCTTTGCCAGTTGCACTTCAAGCATTACAAGCGGCGAAGAAAGAGCGTGGAGAGCAACATATTGATTTAGCAATTTCTTTTGATAATGTTGGAGAAACGTATTTCCAGTTACAATCTTTTGATTCGTGTAAGCCTTTTTTTAGAGAAGCTGAACGTGTCTATAAAAAGGTTTTAGGCAGTCAACCCTCCATTGAAGTTGCTTTTATTCATTTTAAATTTGCTTTGATACATGATCAGCGTGAGCAGATTGATAGTGCGAATATATTTTATGATTTGGCTTGGAAATGGTATCTAAATAATGCTGATCAAGGTTATGATGATTTCATAGGTGTGTTAGATTCTTATGCGAATTTTTTAGACGTCACTCAACAGTTACCTTCTTTAATTAAAGTGTTAGAGGCTGCTCTTCCTCAGATTGAAAAAAAACAGACCAAGCAATCTGAAACTTATTATAGGTATTCGAATTTATATGCTGAAAGCTTATACCTGCAACTTCAAATTCAGCAAGCTTTGCAACAAATGCAAATGAATATAGGTTTAGCAAAACAGTTGTTTGGACAAAACTCTCTGCAATATGCTAAGTCAATGGAAGTTTATGGAAATGGGTTACGAGAATCGGGACAGTTACAAGAAGCAACAACCTGGTTAGAGCAGGCTGTTCAAATCAAAAAACAAATTAAAGATTTGGATGAGACTGAATGGATTCAAACTTATTTGATTTTAGGAAACTTGTATGCTGATAAAGCAAATTTTCAATTAGCAGATAAATATTACAATCAGTCTTATGTACTTGCTAAACGATTAGCCCCTGATAACCAAAATTTGCTGGTGAGCATTTTAAAGTCTATGGGTTATACGCATATTGATGCAGGTAGAATGGGAGAAGCTAAATTAGAGATTCAGCAAGCGTTTCAAATTGCTCGTAAAGCGAATTTGATGGACCAAGGTGAATTATTACTTTCTTTAGCAAATATTGATTTACAAATGCAACAGTACGCCTCTTGTACAAATCATGTAGAGGCTTGTAGTAAATTTTTAATAAGTACAAATAAAAGTACAGGCTTTTATGCAGCAAAACTGAAAGAGGTTGAGGGATTATTAGAGCATAAAAAAGGGTTTTCAAAAGTTGGCTTACAGCATTTACAAGAATCGCTTAAGTTAATGAATCAATTGTTTGGTAAAGCAAGTCAACATCAGGCCAGTGTATTAAGCAATATTGGTATTGTGTTGCAAGAAACTGCTGATTATGCAGGGGCTGAGAAAGTCTTGCGTGAATCTTTAGAAATCAGAACGACTGTTTTTGGAAAACAACATCCACAAGTTGCTATTTCATTGCTGAATTTGGGAGGAATTTACCTACAGCAGGCAAGGTATAAAGAGGCCGATGATGTTTATTTGAAAGCGTTACGCATGTATCAAGATTTTCAAATGGTGCAGCATCCGAACTATATTCTATTGTTAAACAATATTGGATTGCTTGGAGTGAAAATGGATGATTACGCAAGTGCCCTGCAAATTTTTTCTACTTTGTTAGGATCTCTTGAAAAAGATCCACTTGTCAGTCCACAAGTTAAAGCTACTTTTTATAATAATCTTAGCACGCTTTACATGGCTTTGTTTAAAAATGATAGTGCAGCCTATTTTGCAAAAAAGGCTATGATAGTTATTGGTCAAGGTTTAGGCAAGGAGAATATATTATACATTAAATCGGCATCCAATTACATTCAGGCTATTCAGCAAAAGCAACCTGTTTTAGCAGAGAATGAATTTGCACAACTAGAAGTTGTTATAAATAAAAGTTTAGATCCTTACCATGAAATGCGGTCTGTTTTTTATGGTAATATGGCTTTCTTTTACATAGAGCAAAATAATTGGTCAAAAGCTAGTAAAGCAGCAATTATTGCAAATGATATTAATCTGCAATTCTTCAAGAAAAACTTTTATGTATTAACCGAGCAGGAAAAGCTTTCGTGGTGGAAAAACGCACAATTTCAGTTTAATATTCTACCAAGTATTTATTTGGAAGTTGCGGGAACTAAGTTGGCCGATACCCTTGCATCATTCATGCTAAAAGAACAGTTACAAATTAAGGGATTTATTTTGCAAGATGGCATTCAATCTGTTCAGCGCATAAGAAAAAATGCAAATGCAAAAATGCAATCTCAGCTCGATGAATGGCAATATAGTCAGCAAGTTCTAGCAAAGCAACGATTATTGCCTATCTCTGATAGAACCCTTTCAGTTGATAGTTTAGAATTAATTGTTAGTCAACTAGAGAGAAATTTGAAGTTATCCGAATTAGTGGGTATTTCTACAACAAATGAAATTGACTGGTTAAAGGATGTACAAGCGAAATTACAACCTGGTGAGGCAGCCATTGAATATATAAAATTTAGTGATGTAACAAGAAGTGATTATCCAACTAAGTATGGAGCATTAATTGTAGTTGGAGGAAAGGATGCGATACAATTTGTTTATTTGGGTATTGAGAAAAAATTACAACAATGGTTGCAACAAAAGTCGGGAGCAACAAAAGAATCTTCTGTATCTAGGTTGTATAGGAGCTCAATAACAAAAAAGTCTCCAGATGTTTTTTTGGGCGATAGTTTGTATGCGTTTATTTGGAAGCCATTACAGCCTTTTCTTCAAAATATTCAAAAAGTTCATTATGCACCCGATGGATTACTGCATCAGGTTGCATTTCAAGCCTTACCTGTAGCAAAGGATCAATTGCTGATAGATTCATACCAACTTTTTTCTTACACCAGTACTAGGCAGTTGGTTCAGTCAGCAACATCACCGCCTATATGGAAGTCGGCTGTATTGTTAGGTAATCCAGATTTTGGACCTATTCCTAAAAATGCCAAAGACGGTTGGTCGCCTTTGCCAGGAACAGCATTAGAAATTAATCAACTTAAGCCCGTATTAGAAGGACAAAAAATTCAAGTTAAAACTTATTTAGATCGCGCGGCCACGGAACTAGCTTTTCAGCAATTAGATGGGAAGTCGCCCGATATCATTCATGTGGCAACACATGGTTTTTTTCTTCCTGACCCATCTACGCAGAAAAAGAACCTCATGTTAAGTAGTTCACAATTTTCCTTTGCTTCTGATCCATTACTAAGAAGTGGTCTAGTGTTTTCTGATGGTAATACAACATGGACGGGAAAGCAACCTGCTGGCGGAAACGATGGTATTTTAACCGCGTATGAGTTGTCGCATTTAAATTTGTCAAGTACGCGCATGATGGTTATGAGTGCTTGTGAAACAGCATTAGGTGATGTGTTGGATAGTGAAGGAGTTTTTGGTTTACAACGAGCTTGTAAACTTGCAGGAGTACAATATTTATTACTAAGTTTATGGCAAGTACCTGACCAAGAAACTGCACTGCTTATGCAAACATTTTATACTAATTTATTAAAAGGACTATCTCCTCGGGAAGCTTTGTATCAAGCACAAAAGAAATGGAGAAATGAGTGGCCACCATATGCTTGGGCAGCTTTTATAATTATAGAATAAAGTAAATGGTTCAAATTGTTCCACCCGATACCTTTTCATTTGCAGCAGAAGAATTTCTGTTAATGGAATGGCGTTCTACAAATGATGAACTTGTAAAGAGATCTATACAGTCTCACTTTCATTGGATTCAAGAACAATCTTTTCCTTGGGTAAGAGATTGTATTCCTTCACGACACCGATTGGGAATACAGATGAATCTTTTAGTATTTCAGTCTTTATGCAAGCATACAAATATTGCACAATATTGGGAGGACCTATTTCAAGATGCAGATATTGTTTATAAGCATCAAGTTTCGAAGACACATATTATTCCTGTTTGCTATGATGTTTCTTTAGCTCCAGATATTGAAGAGGTTGCTCGTATTAGCGGCGTAGAGTTAGATTATATTATTCAATTGCATACTTCTGTTGAATATGAGGTTAGTATGATGGGATTTTTACCAGGCTTTGCATACATGGATGGCTTGCCCGCACCAATACATGTACCACGATTATCAAAGCCACGTACAGAAGTACCAGCCGGTAGTGTAGCTATAGCTGGAACATCAACAGCTATTTATCCAGTTGCTAGTCCAGGTGGCTGGCGAATTATTGGAAGAACACCACTATCTATGTTATCAGACGATATTGAATCACCAACAAGATTTAATGTTGGCGATCGTGTTAGGTTTACTCCTATTGGTTTACGAGAGTGGAACAATCTCATGCATGAATGAGTTATGTTCCTACCATAGAAGTGATTAAAGCCGGTCCTGACGATCGTATACAAGATATGGGCCGATTCGGCTATCAACATCTAGGTATTTCACCTAGTGGTGTTATGGATACCTATGCTGCATCTGTAGCAAATATTTTACTCAACAATAAAGTGAATTCATCTATTATAGAATTGGTCTTATCTTTTGCAAAGTGGCGTATTTTGTGTCCCACTTATTTCTCAATAGCTGGAGCTGAAGTAGAGATAAAACTGAATGGAAAAATTCAGCAAGTAGGAAAAGTATTTGCAGTTGAAAAGGATGATGAACTACAATTCTCTTCTTCCTCTCGTGGAGCAAGATTGTATGTAGCTGTGCAAGGTGGCTGGAGATCAGAGATTTGGTTGGGAAGTTCATCTACCGATATTTGGGTGAATAGGGGAGGCCATCAAGGAAGAAGATTACAGTCTGGAGATCAAATAATGGCTCAAACTTCTTTTAAATTACCAGAGGGTTTCAACAGACAATTTTTTAGGTGCGATTATTTGCCCATAAATGGAGAAAGAGCAACTATCCGAATTATAAAAGGTCCAGATTATGAAATTTGGAATGGTCAAAATGAAAATACTCAAAAAACTATTCTAGGACAGATTTCAACACAAAGCAATCGTATGGGTTATCATACGGAATTACAGCATCCCTTTCCTCATCAATATAGTATGTTATCTAGCCCAATTACAAAAGGTGCTATTGAATGGTTGCCAAATGGAAATTGGATTGTATTAATGTCAGACCATCCAACAACGGGGGGTTACCCATGGATTGGAACTGTGATTGCTGCCGATCTTCCAAAGTTGGCACAAGTAATTCCTGGTTCTTCTGTAGAATGGATGTGGGTGGAGGCAGAGGAAGCAGTTCAATTATTCTTAGAACAACAACGTAATTTGCAAATACTTCAACACGCAATTCATGAGTCTTTCAGAAAAAATACACATTGATTTAAATGCAGATGTAGGGGAGGGTGTGGTAACGGATGTAGCACTCATTCCTTTGGTCAGTAGTGCAAATATTGCATGTGGTTACCATGCGGGTGATGAGGCTACCATGCAAAAGACTATTGAACTCTGTTTGCACCATAGAGTTGCTATTGGTGCACATCCTGGATTTCAGGATAAGAGGAATATGGGCAGAAAAAATATTCAACTAAATGCAAACGAATTGTATGACTGCATTTCGAAACAGTTAGAGTTGATGCTGCATTTGGTGGAAAAGAATGGCACTGCTTTGCATCATCTAAAATTGCATGGTGCACTCTACAATATGTCAGCTCAAAATATTGAGATGGCTTCAGTCATAGGAAAAGCTATTCAGTCATTGTCGCCTGGATTGAAAGTATATGGATTAGCTGGAAGTAAGTTTCTTGATATCATTAGCACTTTGGGATTACAATCTGTTCATGAAGGATTTGTGGATAGAACTTATTTGTCAGATGGCCAATTAGTACCACGTTCGCAAGATGGCGCATGTATACACTCATTAGCAATGTCTGCTGCTCAAAGTCGTAAAATGATAGTATGTCAAGAGATTGAAACTTTTGAGGGAGTTACCATTAAGACTTTTGTGCAAACTTTATGTATGCATGGAGATCAGCCTAGAGCAGTTGAGCGAGCCACTTATATTCGAAATGTCTTAGAAAATTTAGAAGTTGAAATTAAAAGACCCAATTAATATTCGTTTATGGGCAGGTGCTGCATTTCTTATGGCTACTTCGGCTATAGGTCCGGGTTTCTTAACCCAGACTGCAGTTTTTAGTAAGACCTTATTGGCATCATTCGGATTTGCAATACTTATTTCAGTACTTATTGATTGGATTATACAATGGCAGATTTGGCATACGATTATAATAACAGGTAAACCAGCACAGACTGTTGTTGAAGGAGTTATTCCTTGGGGCGGGAAATTGTTGAGTATGATTATAATACTTGGCGGATGGGTATTTAATGCTGGTAATTTAGCTGGTTGTGGATTAGGCATTTCAGTTATTACAGGCTGGGAGCCTTGGATAGGTAGTGCACTTAGTGCTGGGGTTGTTTGGTTGATTTTTATTTATCCAGGCTTCACAAAAAATATGGATCGCATTACTGTTTTATTAGGATCCTGCGTACTATTAATATTAATGTATACACTTTTTAAGACTCAGCCTCCTGTTCCATTAGCAATAGAAAAAACATTTCTGCCTGACCAAATTGAGCCTATGATTATACTTACTCTTGTTGGAGGAACAGTGGGAGGATACATTAGTTTTTCAGGTGCACATAGACTGCTACAAGATGGCATTGTTGGTCAGCGTCATTGGTTGAAAGCGCGGAAGACTGCTTTAACAGGGCTTTTAATAACTGCTATTGTACGTTATGGTTTTTTCTTAGCTGTTTTAGGAATAGTTGCAGGAGGATATAGTTGGAATGATGCACAACCAGCGTTAAACTTTTTTAGTGCTATTCAAGGCAGATGGGCATCCCATTTTTTTGGTATTGTAATTTGGGTAGCAGCTATTACTTCTGTTATTGGTTGTACTTATACATCTGTTTCTTTTGCTGATGGTTGGGTAAAAGACTTTTCAACTCATCGGCATAAATACATGTGGGTATTTCTTGTGGTCTCTTTTTTATTACTCATGATTGCTGGTCGACCAGTGAGTTGGTTAATTTATGCAGGAACCATTAATGGTATGTTATTGCCCATAACACTCATTATACTATTGATAGCGGCAAAAAGATTGCCAGTTCAACTGCCAGCTGCATTTCGTTTATTGGTTTTCATTGTTGCTCTATTGTTGCTTGCACTCACAGTGTATACTTTGCTATAACCTTTTCATAGTAATAAAACTAGAATTACAAGAATAAAAAAGGCCGTCGATTAAGACAGCCTTGAGGATTAGTTTTAAATTGAAATTATAAGGTTCGCTTCACTTCAGTTTCTTCATACGCAACCACCGTATCTCCCACAGCAATATCTGTGAAATTTTTGATGGTTAAGCCACATTCGTAACCTGTTGCAACTTCTTTTACGTCATCTTTATATCTCTTCAAGCTTGCAAATTCTGCAAATGCACCTTCTCTTGGATATAATAAGATACCATCGCGGAATACACGAATCTTATGATCACGCTTCACTTTACCTTCGGTTACATAACAACCGGCAATTGTTGCTTTATCAAACTTGAATACTTCTCTAATTTCAACTGTTGCTACTTCTTTTTCTTCCACTTTAGGTTCTAACATACCCTCCATAGCGCTCTTAATTTCATCAATAGCAGTATAGATAATTGAGTACATTTTAATTTGTACACCTTCAGTTTCAGCTAGCTTATTAGCTTGTGAAGATGGACGAACGTTAAATCCAATAACGATTGCATCGGAAGCAGTAGCTAACAACACATCACTCTCAGAAATTTGTCCAACGCCTTTGTGAACCACACTTACTAAAATTTCTTGAGTAGATAATTTTTGAAGTGAATCACTTAAAGCTTCCACAGAACCATCCACGTCACCTTTAATAATAACATTCAATTCTTTGAAGTTACCAAGTGCTAAACGACGACCAATTTCATCGAGGGTAATATGCTTTCTAGCACGTAAACCTTGCTCACGTAAGATCTGTGCGCGTTTCAATGCAACTTCTTTAGCTTCAGCTTCGTCTTCATACATCTTGAACTTTTCACCAGCTTGTGGTGCACCATTTAAGCCTAGAATTACAACTGGCGTAGAAGGAGGTGCTTCATCAACACGTTGGTTTCTCTCGTTGAACATGGCTTTAACACGACCGTAGAACTGACCAGATACAATTAGGTCTCCTTGGCGCAATGTTCCGTTTTGTACTAAAATTGTTGCAACGTAGCCACGTCCTTTATCAAGCGATGCTTCAATGATAGTTCCTGTTGCTTCTCTATTAGGATTAGCTTTTAAATCTAGCATTTCTGCTTCCAACAAAATCTTTTCCATAAGCAAATCCATATTCAAACCTTGCTTAGCACTCAATTCTTGGCTTTGGAATTTTCCACCCCAGCTTTCAACAAGAATATTCATTTGTGCAAGTTGCTCATAGATTTTTGTTGGATTAGCTCCGTCTTTATCTATTTTGTTTACAGCAAAAATCATTGGAACACCAGCTGCTTGAGCATGGCTGATTGCTTCTTTAGTTTGAGGCATTACTGCATCATCGGCAGCTACTACAATCACAGCAATATCCGTCACTTTTGCACCACGTGCACGCATTGCTGTAAAGGCTTCGTGACCTGGCGTATCTAGGAATGTGATGTATTTACCACTAGGAAGCATTACTTCATAAGCTCCAATGTGTTGGGTAATTCCACCAGCTTCACCAGCTACAACGTTTGCGTTTCTTATGTAATCCAGTAACGATGTTTTACCATGGTCAACGTGACCCATAATGGTAACAATTGGAGGGCGAGCTTCTAATTCTTCTGGTGTATCATCTTCATCTTCTTCCTCTTCATCAACATCATCTACACCCATGAATTCTACTTCAAAGTTAAATTCGCTGGCAACTAGTTCAATTACTTCAGCATCTAAACGCTGGTTAATTGAAACCATGATACCTAAGCTCATACATTTGCTAATTACTTCTGCAAAGCTTACATCCATGAGGTTGGCCAATTCACTTACAGTTACAAATTCTGTAACTTGTAGTTTGTTGTTCTCAACATCTTCACCCATTTGGTCAGCAGCTTCTTGACGCTTTTCTTTACGGTATTTTGCTTTTAAGCTCTTACCACGTCCACCTGCTCCAGCCAATTTGGCTTGTGTTTCACGAATTTTTTCTTGAATTTCTTTTGCGTCAATCTCTTTGTCTTCTCGGCGATTGTTGTTGTTTCTGTTGTTATTTCCTGGACGATTTCTATTCTGATTGTTACCTCCTTGTCCTGGTCTGTTTTGGTTATTACCACCACCGCGACCATCGCGCTGAAATCCGCCTTGTCCTTGTTGTTGACCACCGCCACCACTTTGTCCTTGTTGTTGTCCGCCGCCTTCTCCTGGTTTTCTTTCCATTGGAATGCGCTTGCGTTTCCGCTTCTCATCGCCACGGGCGCCAGGTTTTGGACGTGTATCATTATCAACCGGCAGGTTAATCTTACCTAAGATTTTAGGACCTGTCAACTTATCGGCTTGAATATTTTCAATTACAACTTTATCCTCTGCTGGAGGCGCAGGTAGAGTAGTAATAGATTCGGTTTCTGTTGCCACAGGTGTTTCTGGAACAACTTCAACTATAGGTGTTTCTTCTTTTTTCGCTTCTACAGGAGCAACTGGGGCCTCAGCAGGCGCTTCTTCTACAGGAGTAGGAGCAGGTGCTGGTACATCCTTAGCCGCAGCTTTCGTTTTCTTGGGACGAGTTGAAGAATCAATACTATCAAGGTCAATTTTCTTGATAACCTTTGGTCCTTCAATTTCAGGGACTGCTGGTTTAGCAGGTGCTTCCTCAACGGGTGGAGGGGTTTCAACATTTGGCTCATCTTGTACAATTGGATCTGCCCAATTGCCTTCAGCTGCGGGCGCAGGGAAATTAACTGCAGGAGCTTCTTCTTCCTTAACGCTGGTTTTCTTTTCTTCCTTCTTGAAGGTAATCTCCTCTTCTTCTTTCTTTTTTCTTTCAGCGTTGCTACCCTTAGGAATCTCAACCAAGTCTGCTTTGTTTTTAGCAGCTTTATCACCCTGAAATTCTGCCTGAAGAGCATAGTACATATCCTCATTCAGTTTAGAAGTAGGTTTCAGGTCATCGCGGTTGAATCCTTTTTTCACCAAAAACTCAATGATAGTGTCTTGTCCAACATTGAATTCTTTGGCAGCGGCCAGGAGTCGTGGTAATTTAAGTTCTGACATAATGTATTTCCTTTGGTCTTCGGCAGACGGCAGGATCTGTGTTATTAGTTAAGTGATCGGTTTTTATTCTTTTTCAAATTCTTCTTTAAGGATACGAATTACATCTGCAATTGTCTCTTTCTCCAAATCTGTTCTGCGCTCTAATTCAGCGGCCGATAATCCAAGTACGCTTCTTGCTGTATCGCAACCTACGCGTTTGAATTCATCAATGATCCACTCGTCAATTTCATCTGCAAATTCATCTAAATCAATATCATACTCATCAGTTTGCTCTTCATCTTCTCGGAATACATCAATTTCATAACCTGTAAGTTCACAGGCCAATTTAATGTTTACACCTCTTCTGCCAATAGCAAGAGAAACCTGATCTGCTTTCAAATACACGTCTGCTTGTTTCTTATCATGATCGAGGTTCATGAAACTGATTTTTGCAGGGGTTAAAGAACGTTGAATTAATAATTGAATGTTGGCTGTAAAATTGATGACATCAATATTTTCGTTTTTCAATTCACGTACAATACCGTGAATACGACTTCCTTTCATACCTACGCAAGCACCAACTGGGTCAATACGATCATCATAGCTTTCAACTGCTACTTTTGCTCTTTCTCCAGGTTCGCGAACAATTTTCTTAATAGTGATAAGGCCATCAAAAATTTCAGGCACTTCAATTTCCATAAGCTTAGCAAGGAAAAGCGGACTAGTTCTTGAAACGATAATAGCTGGATTCGTATTTCTTGGGTCAATGCGTGCTACAACTGCACGAACATTATCGCCTTTTTTGAAATAATCTTGTGGTATTTGCTCACTTTTAGGAAGAATCAATTCATTGCCTTCATCATCAATTAGCATAATTTCTTTCTTCCAAACTTGGCTTACTTCTCCGTTTACAATTTCTCCAATTCTGCTTGAATATTTCTTTACTAATACATTCTTTTTTAATTCGCTTATGCGACTTGCCAAGGTTTGTTTAGCTGCAAGGATTGCACGACGACCAAAATCGAGAATATCCATTTCTTCATATAATTCCTCACCAACTTCAAAATCTGGTTCAATTTTGACTGCCTCGGAATAAGCAATTTCTGCAAGAGGATCTTGCACCTGACCATCTTCAACAATCATTCTTCGGCGGATAATTTCCAAATCACCTTTTTCGGCGTTTACAATTACGTCGAAGTTTTCATCACTTGTGTACTTTTTTCTAAGAAGAGTTTTAAAAACATCTTCCACAACCTTCATCATCGTAGGACGGTCGATACTCTCAGTCTCTCTGAATTCCTGAAAGGCTTCCATTAAGTTAATACTTGCCATGGTTTGTTCTATTTTGCGACCTTCGAAAGGTCATTCTTTTGTTTTAAAAACTTATTTGAACTACAGTTGATTTAATTTGATTGAAAGGAAAACTAAGTGTTTGTGTAACAGCTTTTTTCCCTTTACCTGTGGTAATTTCTATTTCTATACCAGCTTCCTGAGCCAATAATAATTTACCTACATGTACGACTCCCTCTTCATTGAGGGTAACTTCTACTTTTCTGCCTATGTTTTTTTGATATTGACGTAAGAGAGTAAGGGGTTCATCGATGCCAGGGGACGATACTTCCAAAGAAAACTCTCCAGCTGGAAAAATGCCTGCTTCCTCAATTGTTTTGTAAAGTTTACGGTTTAGTCGGACACAGGTTTCGATCGTAATGCCTTGATCTCCATCTAGATATACTTTTACATTTTGGGTAGGTTTAATTTTTAGTCCCACCAAAAAATACTCGGGTGTATCGGTCAGGAGTTCACCGATCATTGCAGTTATTTGTTCAATTGGGTTGATACTTGCCATTACTTAAGGACTGATAAAAAGAGAAGGGAACGATTCCGTTCCCTTCTACTGTTTCTTTTTCCGATGCAAATGTACAATAAGCTAATAATTTCGCCAAATGGAAAACCTATTATGTAATTTAACAAGGTGGAGCTAAGTCAAGCTGTATTTTTGTATCATGGTTACTTATTTATTTTATGGACTGCTGGTCTACCTTTTATTCAGGTTTATTTTTCATTTTTTGCTGCCTGTTATTCGGGTTGTAAGCAGGGTAAAGCAGCAAGTAAATGGCATGCGTGCGGCAAGCGAGCAGCAGTTTAGGAACCAAACTCAGGGGAATAATTGGCAAAGCGAGCCAAGTTCAAAGCAAGGCTCAAAGGGCGATTATATTGATTTTGAGGAGGTAAAGTAATTGTTGTTATTAATAAACCCTTGATCTTTAGAATCTTAAGGCGCCTTTTTTCTACAAACCTTCTGATTTTTTTGCATATGATATGGGAAGTCCTATATTTGCAGCCCCAAACGGGATGGTGCGGTAGCTCAGTCGGTAGAGCAAAGGACTGAAAATCCTTGTGTCGGCGGTTCGATCCCGCCCCACACCACTTTAAAAGCCCAATTTTCGGATTGGGCTTTTGTATTACATATATTTATTAATGAGAATTTGCTTTAGTTAATTTTTTAATATTTGATCAAACTACCTCCATTCTCCATAAAGCACAAAAGCACTCCAAAAATATGGATGAGCGTATGCTGGAATTTTACTTAATCTAGCTTGCGCTTGTCGTAGCGCTTCTGACTTATTCATTGTTAGAAGATTCTTATAGAAGGCTTCCATTAAAATACTAGTGGCTTTATCATCTACCTGCCACAATGAAGCAACAACAGTTCTAACATTGTTTTGTAAAAATGAATTAGCAGGAGAAATATACCAGCCCTTCACTGTTTCCTTAGAAACCGCTGTTTCGCATGCAGACAAAGTAACCATACTGCAATTCTCAATATTCAATCCATTGATTTTTTCAATGGTCAGCTTACCATCTCCTACAACATTTTTTTCAGGAGCAAATATTAAATACGACTTTTCAAAGTCTGCAAAGTCTAAAACACCATGTGTTGCAAAGTGGACATATCTGTAATTGCTCAATGCGTCTGTAGCTTTTGCCTCAGTAGCATCACTTTCTGTGTAAACTAATGCGTTTTTAAAAACTTTTGAAAGTGTTTGTACTTCATCTGCTGCAGAAGGTAAGCTCTTATCTGGATTTCCTAATGCCATAAATGACTCACCAATAGGAGCTTCCTCAAAAGGTTTTGAAAAAATATCAATTTTGTTAGTATAAAAAATTGCATAGTCTTCTACAAGAAATTTGAATTCATTGTTTTGAAATGTACCGATAGCTTGAAATGGAATATTGCTTAGTTTTCCATTAGGTATTATGCAGATTTTCTTTTTATTAGCTAATTGTTCTTTAATTGGAGTGATAAGAATATCATATAAAATGGAAGCTTCTTTTTTAAAATCTCCTTTTTCTCCTTTGTTATTCTTGAGAGTTGAACGTACAGTTAAAGATCCTGTTCCGGTTGCGTTTTCCGAATTTCTTAGTATAACAAGAAAACGATCTGCTTGTTTATTGAGATCAGTTTTTAAATAAATTGTTTTAATACCAATTTCTTGTTTTGTAGCTGTGAAAATATAAAGTTGATCTTCATTAATAATATATAATACTGCTAGGGTGCTATCTGGAATAAATCGCATGTTATTTTTGAAATCTGCAGGATTTGTCTTGCTGAAGTATACCTGTAAATCTGGATATTTTTTCACTAATCCATTAATGTAATTGATGTAGTCTTTTTGCGCTATTTGTTGTATACTTTCTAAAGAAGCGATCAGTTCTTTACTTTGCAAATTGGCAGGCTTCATCTTTTCTTTAGCAATTGCCTCTTCTACTGCTGTTTGTTTCTGCAACAAATCGTTGCCTTTTTGAATAGCATCTGCTTTTGACTTATCGCTGGTAACAAATCCAGCCTTTTCATTGAGCTCTTTCACAGCTTGCTGATTGCTTTTTTCTGCATAATAAAGTGCATCTTCACTTTTACCAGACTTTACTAAGCTGGCTACAATTTTATTATATAAGTCAATTCTTCTATAGTCTTTGTTATAAATTTTATTCGCCTCTGCACCTCCAAATAAATTTTTTGAGATCTTTTCAATGATATCAATACCTTTTTTGAAATAAGGGATTGCTGCATCAAATTCCTGCTTATTGTAGTAAATCATCCCAAGTTCGTACAGCGCTTCCCAATAGTAGTCGTTATTGCTGTATTGTTCTGAAGTATTCACAGCAATACTTAGTAATTCTCTAGCTTTATTTTCATTTTGAGCCACTTTATAATTTTTTGCAAGAAAAAGTGCAGCCTCTATAGTTTGTCCAATTTCACGGTTTATTTGTGAAGCATCAAGAGCCGCCTGTAAGAAAGATTGACTTTTATTATAATCTTTTAAATCGAAATAGAGTTTACCCAATAGCACATTTGCGCTATTTAACATTCTTTGCATTTTCTTTTCCTTTGCTAGGGTGTAACCCTCCATCAATACTTTTTCAGCTTTTGAATATTCTTTTTTATGATAATATGTTTCGCCAATATTTAATTTTGCCAATAAGACAGATTCGTTGATATAAGGAAGTTTCGACAGTAGCTTTTCAGATTCTGTAAAATATGTTAATGCTTGATCATAATCTGACTGAAAAAAATACACGTTGCCAATATTATTTTTAGCGGTGCTTCGTGAAATTTCATCTTTTTCAAGTAAATAAATGCTATCGGCCATTTGATAAAATCTGACTGAGCTTTTATAATCGCTCATTTTATTTTTTACATTCCCTATGCTTATATAGGCATTGGCCATTTGCCAGCTATTTTTTAATCTTGTATAGATTGCTAATGCACTATCAGCAGATTTAGCTGATTGTTCAAGATCTCCAGTGATAACAAATAGAAAACTCATATTTCCTAGCGCAGATGCTTCGTTTGCTTCATTCTTGATTTCCTTGGAAAGTTTTAATTGTCGTTGGTACAAGTTCATAGCATTTGCAAAATCTCCTTTTGAAACGTATAAACTGGCTATTTGTCCAAGTATTCCTGGTACACTTGATTTTTCACCTAAAGAATCATAAATATGGAGGGCTTTATTAAAAAGTAGTAATGCTTCATCTAATTCCATTTGATCATTTAATGCAACACCTATTCTTCCATAACAATAAGCCTCTTCACTTTTATTCTTTTGTTCTAAAGTAATTTTAAGGGCATCATCAAAATACTTTCTTCCAGCTATGACTTCTAAATTTTTATACTTTAATAAACCTAGATTTAATATACTGTAAAGCTCATCTGTTTTATTCCCAATTTTTTTTGCATTTCTCAATGTCTGCTCATAGTAATTTCTAGAACTGGCAGTATCAAAATGAAAAGCTGCACTTGCTACTTTCATACTGCTTTCAATCATATCTTCTATTTTGTTTCTTTTAGTATTGATTTCATGCGCTTTTAAAAAATATTCATGTGCTTTTTTATATTGCTGATCATCTTGATATACTTGTCCAACATCTAATAAGTTACTTACTAACTTAATGCTGTCTTTGGCTAATGCATAGAAGTGAGAGGCACTGTCATAACTATTTAGAGCGGCTTCTTTTTTGCCAACTTTACTATACAGTGCTGCGAGTTTGCTCCAAGAGTATCCTTGTCCGCTTAGACTGTTACCCTGTTTTCTGAATGATAAAGCTCTTATATGCCCCTCAATTGCTGAATCGAGTTGCCCAAGACTCCATAAACATTGTGCAATAGCAGATTCAGAATGTCCAGCACTAGAGTACTCCTGGAAAAACAGATGTAATTTTTTGGCTTTCTGGTAGTTGCTGATAGATATTCTGTAATTACCTAGCTTGGATTCAATATATCCTATATTATCCAATACCGACGCTTCGTTCTTTTGGTCGTTTAGTTTTTGATAGGTTTGAAGTTGTTGTTTATAAAGAAGTGATGACTTAACATATTCTCCCTGTTTTGAATAAATATCAGCTAGTCTAAGTTGATTATTTGCGGCTAATGTTAATGAATTATATGACCCAATAGTTTGATATAAATCTGTTGATTTTATATAATTTTCTATGGCTGCTAGGTAGTCCGATTTATTTTCTAAAGCATTCGCATAATCACGATAGTATTTAGCAATTTGATTTGTTTTCTCTTTAGGATCAATTGGCCAATTATTTGATTTGATAAAGGGTTCAATATTCTTATAAACAGATATTGCTGCATCATAATTAATCAATCTCTTAAAGCAATATGCTTTTTTAAAGAATGATTCGGTATAGAACTCAAAATTTCTATCTTTTTCAAAGTAGAAGCTTGCTGTGTCGCAAAATAAAATGGCTTGTTTGAAGTTAGATTTATCTTGTTGAACCTGTGCAGAAATATAATAATAGAAGCCACTACTTGCATTGTCGTTTAACAGTGGTAGCACTAGTCGACTAATTTGCATAAAGTCTTCACCTTCTTTTTCATTTCCCACATTAAATGCAGTAATTGCATCACTAACCCATCCTCGTACATACTCTTCTTTTATCATTAAACTTTTATTCTTCTCTACAAAGACTTTTAATTGAGATGGAGTTTTTCTGTACAGGCGGATAGAGTCTAGGAATTCGACTTTACTGTATGGGGCGTTGTTTATAACCCAGGTTGCAAATGTTTCGTTGATTTTCCAGCTTTTACCAATGTATTTTCCTGGGTAGCTTTTTACAAATGCAAGGAAAGCATAGACATCTTTTGGTGTACAAGAAGACATTACATCGAATACACTTTTATTATTGTATCTCCCAGTCAAATTCCTGATTTTTAGACTGCTAAAAGAGGAGTCTGACTTTAAATAGTCATAGGTGTCGTATACATCTTTAGCACAAGACTTTAATAAGCTGTCTTCAAATAACTTACTGTCTTTAAACAAAAGATCATCAAACTGATAAATCCCTTTTCTATCCATATTTTGGAAGTCAATGTCCATCAACGCTAAGTCAAAGAATATGCTGTGATAGGGTAGTTTTTTAATTTTTATTGAAAGCTTTATATAATCCCCTTTTCTTATTTGTTTGGCAACGTTTGAAGTGCTAGTATCTTTTGGGCGAATAATAAGTAAGCTCTGATTACTGTCAACACGCAATACAGAACCAAACCCTAATTCTTCACTCGTTCTATTAAGACCTTCAGTAAAACTTGCGCTGATAGGTCCTGTTGAACCTAATGAGATGCCTTGCATCTTTCCTCCTTGAATAAGCGCGACTATACTGTCTGGTTTTATTTTACTAATAGCAGTTATCCGAAAGAGCATATCTCTGCTTTCTGTAGCATTTTGTTGTGCAATGACATTTGAAGTAGCAAATGCCAAGCAACAACATAAAAAGAGTCGCATGGCAAGTCTTTTCATGTTTTAAGGGTTTTATGGTTCAAATTACTAAAGTTTCATAGAGGTAGGATGCTATTTTTTAAGAATTGCATATAACGCCAGAATTTCGAAGATTATAGCAGTGTTGAAAAGTATTTTATACCTGTTTTCTGTTAGGTGTAAGTGTAGTTATTAAATAAGTTAGACTTAAACTTGAAAGGTTCGTATTTAATAGGGTCATTAGATTTTTCTAAAAGGAGAATATCTACACTATAATCTCTCATCAGATGCTCAATTCAATTAACTTTAGCTCTAAGAGAAATTACAACTTAAAAAAAGCTAACATGTCTTTGAGCTTACAAGAATTACAAGCAGACTTCAAACAGCATTTTTCAGAGTCTCTAAAGCCTATTATGGTTCGTTCTCCAGGTCGTGTGAATATTATTGGTGAACATACCGACTATAATGAAGGCTTTGTATTGCCCGCTGCAATTGATAAGGCTGCTTATTTGGCTATATCACTTCGTGATGATGATCAAATACGATTAATAGCTAAGGATTTGAATGAATCTTTCACAACCAATGTAGCAGATTTGAAACCCGTAGGTGATGCTAGCTGGCCAAATTATATTCTTGGGTCTGTTGCTCAGTTTATTAAAAGGGGCGTGAAGATAAAAGGCTTCAATGCTATATTAACAAGCGATGTACCTATGGGTGCAGGTTTATCTTCTTCTGCTGCCGTTGAGTGTGCAACAGTGTTTGCACTGAATGAACTCTTGCAGGTTGGTCTTGACAGAGTAACCATGGTGCACATGGCTCAAAAGGCTGAACACGAATTTGCCGGAGTGATGTGTGGAATAATGGATCAGTTTGCTTCTATGATGGGGAAAAAAGATCATGTCATTCGCTTAGATTGTAGATCATTGGAGTACGTGTATGTTCCTTTTTCTCTTGGTAGTATTAAAATTCTTTTGTTGAATACAAATGTGAAACACTCCTTGGCTTCCTCAGAATACAATACAAGGAGAAGAGAGTGTGAAACCGCTGTAGAGTGGGTTTGTGCCAACAAGCAAGGTATTCAGTCTTTACGGGATGTTACTCTAGAAATGCTAGATGAATTTGTATTGAAACAAAGTCCTGAAATAGATCAAAGGGCTCGTTATGTTATTGAAGAAAATACGCGTTTGTTAGAAGGTTGCACTGATTTGCAAAAGGGTGATATAAGTTCACTGGGCAAGAAAATGTTTGGATCGCATCATGGATTGAGCGCTATGTACCATGTAAGTTGTAAAGAATTAGATTGGTTGGTAGATCATGTTAAAAATAATGATGCAGTTCTGGGGGCTAGAATGATGGGGGGTGGATTTGGTGGCTGCACAATTAATCTGATTCACGAAGATGCCATTCAGCCATTGATAGATATTGTGAAACCTGCTTACGAAGAAGTAATGGGATTACCATTAACGTATTATGTAGCAACTATTGAAAACGGAACTGAAATTGTAACAGCATGAACTTCAATCTTAACGAACACGCACATACAAGATTAAATATTTTAACAGGTGAATGGGTGTTGGTATCACCTCATAGAATGAAGCGTCCTTGGCAAGGTAAAGTGGAGAGCTTGCCACCAGATAATCGACCTGCTTATGATCCTAAGTGCTATTTGTGCCCAGGTAATACTCGCGCAGACGGATCGGTTAATCCCAACTATTCTGAGCCTTATTCATTTGTGAATGATTTTTCTGCTTTGTTGCCGGACACACCTGCGGGGTCTTTTGACGATGATGGACTATTGGTCGCAAAAAGTGAAAGTGGTATTTGTAAGGTAATTTGTTTTACTCCTCGTCATGATCTAACTCTACCTCAGATGGGAGTTCATGACATTAATAAGGTGGTAGACCTCTGGCAGAATGAGTTCACAGAACTTTCTTCTAAGCCAAATATCAAGTACATACAAATTTTTGAGAATAAAGGGGATATTATGGGTTGCAGTAATCCCCATCCTCATGGACAAATATGGGCTTCTTCGGATATACCTTTAGAAATTCATAAAGAAACCATTCGTCAGGAAGAGTACTACTCGAATAATGGAATCAGCTTGTTAAGCGCATATTTGAAAAAGGAATTACAGCTTCAGGAGAGACTGGTATTTGAAAATGATCACTTTGTAGCCTTGGTTCCTTTTTGGGCTGTTTGGCCTTATGAAACCATGATAGTAAGTAAACGTCAGGTACAATATGTGACTGAGTTTACAGCAGATGAAAAAATTGCGCTGAGTGAGACTCTTAAAACTCTCACTGCGAAGTATGATAATTTATTCAAGGTTTCATTTCCTTACTCTGCGGGTATGCATCAAGCACCAGTTAATTCTGGACAGCATGAAGGTTGGCATTGGCATATGCATTTTTATCCTCCACTACTGAGAAGTGCAACAGTAAAAAAGTTTATGGTAGGATATGAAATGCTGGCAAATCCTCAAAGAGATATTACTGCTGAACGTGTAGCCGCTCAATTAAGAGATCTTCCTAATGAGCATTTTTCTATAAATTCATAAAATTGATATCTTTCATAAGTATTTACTTGTTTATCATTCTCGAGATTTTAAATTGGCTTAATTCAAAACCTAACCAACTGATATGAATTACTTGCAAACCCCTGACATCATAATTTTTTTGGTGTATTTCATTATTGTAGCAGCTTATGGTTATTGGATATTTAAACAAAAAAAGAAAGCTGAAGCTGATACAAAAGATTTCTTCTTAGCTGAGGGCCAACTAACATGGTGGGCAATTGGCGCATCTTTAATAGCATCTAATATTTCTGCTGAGCAATTTATTGGAATGAGTGGTAATGGTTTTAGATTGGGTTTGGCCATTGCATCTTATGAGTGGCTAGCAGCCATATCATTGATTATTGTAGCAGTTTTCTTCATGCCCATTTATTTAAAGAATAGGATATTTACTATGCCCCAGTTTCTGAGCACACGCTATAATGAAACGGTTGCTTTAATCATGGCAGTATTCTGGTTATTCTTGTATGTTACTGTTAACCTCACATCCATACTTTATTTGGGAACCATAGCTATCAATAATTTAGTAGGCGGCTCTTATTTTCACGGCATCATGATTGCATTGGCTTTATTCTCTCTTATCATTACCATAGGAGGAATGAAAGTGATTGGTTACACCAGTGTTATTCAGGTCTTGGTTTTATTAATAGGGGGTATGGTAACAACTTATGTAGCCCTTACATTGGTGAGTGAACATTTTGGTTTTGGAAAAGATGCATTAGCTGGCTTCAATTTATTGTTAGAAAAAGTACCAGGTCATTTTGATATGATTTTTGATAAGCCCACTGCAGCTTCATCACAGAAAGAAGTAGATAATTATGTGAGCTTACCCGGATTGGCCATGTTGGCTGCAGGTCAGTGGATTGCTAACTTAAATTATTGGGGGTGCAATCAATATATTACTCAAAGAGCTTTAGGTGCCGATTTGCCAACAGCAAGAACTGGTATTTTATTTTCTGCATTTTTAAAGCTTTTTATGCCTGTTATCGTTGTGTTACCAGGTATAGCTGCATTTGTATTACATCAAAATGGAGAACTTCAAGAGCAGATGATGACAAATGGTGAGTTTAGAGAAGACAATGCGTATGCTGCCATTCTTGGGTTTCTTCCAACAGGTTTGAAAGGATTAACACTGGCAGCGCTTACTGCTGCAATTGTTGCTTCATTAGCAAGTAAGGCAAATAGTATTTCAACTATCTATACATTAGATATCTATAAAAAATATTTCAATAAAGAGGCAACAGAACAAAAGCAGGTATGGATGGGAAGGGTTGTTATTGTAGTTTCAATTCTGTTTGCAATAATCATTAATTGGAAGGATCTTTTGGGAATTGGAGATAGAGGCGGGTTTGAGTTCATTCAAAAATATACAGGGTATGTTTCTCCAGTAATTTTTGCTGTTTTTCTTTTAGGTTTTTTCTGGAAGAGAACCACAGCACGTGCAGCATTGGTTGGTATTGTAGTAGGAACCATTTTATCAATAGTGTTTGATAAAGTGTTGCCTTTGAATGGGCAATATGAAACTTGGCTGTATACTGCATATCCAGATCATAAAGGTGTGTATACAATACCTTTTCTGGTTCAAATGGGATGGGTGTTTTTCTTTACTTGTTTAGTAATGATTATTGCAAGTTTATTAGATAAGAATTTGGCATCTCGCAGCAATACAATGGAAATTGATCCTTCTATGTTCAAAGTTGAACCAAGAAACTTGATTCTTATTGTTATAATATTGGTACTGGTATTATCGCTTTACATCAGATTCTGGTAGTACTTATAATTAAAAGAGCCACTGCAATCTGCAGTGGCTCTTTTGTTGGTGAGATGTCGGTTGTTATTTTTTTCCAATCTCTTTCATTAATTCTTTAACTGCAGCTTCAATTTGTGTATCCTTCTTATTAATAAATGCCTCATAAGGAAGATCAACATCTAAATCGGGATATAATTGAAGGTTCTCAGTTGGTCTTCCTTCTTTCCCAACTGTTGCAATCATTGGAATACCAAATACCAAAGTAGGGTCTATTTGTGTTTCCCACCAAACCGCAGTACCAGTTCCAGGAACAGGCTTGCCAACTAATTTTCCAATACCAATTTGCTTGTAAGCATAGGGGAAAATAAATGCATCACTGTAATTGCTCTCGCTCATTACTACAATACTTGGTTTAGTCCATTTATTCATAGGCTCACCACCACTTGCTTGAAAGCCATAGGGACGGAAAGTAAGGTATTCTTTACCATTCAAAAAGGTGACTAAGTCGTCGTGTAACCAGCCACCACCATTGAATCGTGTATCAACAACTAATCCTAACTTTTCATTATTTCTTCCCATTACTTCTTCATAAACTGTTCTATAGCTTCCGTCATTCATACCTTGAACGTGTACATAGCCTAACTTTCCTCCGCTTAACTTATCAACCATATCACGCATAGTATTTACCCAGCGTTGATATAGTAAACCTTGCTCACTAGCTATTGGCTTAATACTTTCCTCATATCTTTCGTTGGTAGATGGATTCAATAAACTTAACAGCACATTCTTACCTGCTTTTCTATTCAATAAAGCAGCCCAATCTGCATTTTCTGTAATTTCCTCTCCATCAATTTTTTCAAGAATATGCCCAGCGCGAATTTTGCTAACTGATACATCTACTGGTCCTCCATTAATAACCTCTGTAATTTTTAATCCCTTACTAATACTGAACTCATCAAAGAAAAGTCCCAAAGAGGCAGTTTGGTCGCCAGCTGGATTTTGTGGGCTGTATCTACCACCAGTATGCGAAGCATTCAATTCACCCAAAATTTCAGAAAGCAACTCTTGGAAGTCGTGGTTGTTGTTAATATGTGGTAAGAATTTAGCATAGTTCTTACGATACATATCCCAATCTAAGCCATGTAATTTTGGATCATAAAACTTTTTCTTCACCTGGCGCCATGCATGGTGCAGAATATATTCTCTCTCCCCAGCACTGTTTAATACCATTTCACTACGTATGCTAATAGGGGTCATTCTTCCGGATTCAGGTTCAAGTTTCATAATGCCTCCGCCAGATTGTAATAAAATCCATTTGCCATCGGGAGAAAGTGAAATATTACTTCCTGATAGTTTAGTGATTACACGACTTTCACGTGTTCTTAAATCTAATTGCCATAACTCAACTGTTCTTTCGTTGCTAGCAGTATACCATAGCTTGTCGCCAGAAGGAGCCATTACATAACTACCAAGACTAAGCGAAGTAGGTGTCAATCTAATTTTACGCTGATCAATGTTTTCAACATCAGGCTTCCAGTTTGCTTTAGCAATAGAGTCTCTTGCTTTGCTTGCACTGTCCTTCTTTACCTTGTCTTCTCTTTCTTTCAGCAACGCATAATCTTCTTTACTAAGTCTAAAGCGATCATAAGTATCTTGGTCAAAGAACATCATATATATGTCAACTTCTCTAGAGCCTTGATATGCTAATGATTTTCTTCCCCATTTGTCGCTCACCCATAACATAGCTTTCCCATCAAGCGCCCATTGAAATCCGCCATCTTGGAAACCGCTTTTTGTTAAGTCATAACCTTCTGGAGTAGTACCATCAGCTTTATATAATACGCCTTCACTAGCACCATAACGACCCTTACCACTTCTTGCAACAATCCACTTGCTATCTGGACTCCAAGCATATTCTTGATCACCATCTCGGTAAGAAAAATTCTTTCCCGCACCTATAATTGTTACACTCGTTTTTTTCTCAAGGTTGTAAACTTTTAAAATATTTCTCTCTTCTAAATAAGCCATCATTTTTCCATCTGGAGAAATCACAGGCTGAAACTCTTCTTTATCACTCACTAATACAGGCTCTTCTTTTAGCAAAGTACTTGCATAGAAATAGGGTTCTTCTTTTCTACTAATTGAAGTGCGGAAGATATCCCAGCTTTCACCTCTTTCGGCTGAGTAGTACAATGTGCGACCATCTTTACTGAAAGCCAAATCACGTTCTTGTTGTGGCGTATTAGTAATACGTTTTGTAATACCACCTTCAACTGATGTAACAAATACTTCACCTCTAAAAATAAAAGCCACTTCTTTTCCATTAGGAGATACTGCAACATCGCCACCTGTAGCAGTTACAGGTACAATTGTTTCAGCATTTCGCTTTGCATCGCCCTGAACACTAATGTTTACTTTTTTTGGACTGCCATCATTTTTAACTAGATATACTTCACCATTCCAGCTGAAGCATAATGTATTGTCATTCGCTCTGCTAAGGTGTCTAACAGGATGGTCTTTGAACTGAGTAATTTGTTTTTCTGTTTTACCATCCAATGACATTTTAAACAAGTTTTGAGCGCCTTTCTTTTCACTTAAATAATAAACAGATTGATCGTCAGTGCTAAATAGTGGATCTCTGTCTTCACCTTCAAAGCTGCTAATGCGTTTGTACTGTTGATTGGTCATATCATAAGTCCAAATATCTCTTGCTACAGATGATGTTTGTCTTTTTCTCCATGCATCTTCTGTACCTTTTCTATCCTGATAAACCAGCATTTTCCCTTTGCTGTCGAAGCGAGCATGTTCCATTCCGGTCGCTGAAATTAACTGGCTGCGGCCACCACCAACAGGTACTTTATACAATTGTAAAAACAAACGCGGACTTGGAAAGCGAACGTTTGAGTGTACAGTATGTCGGCCACTTCCAAAAATAATATGCAGGTTGTCTGGCGTGAAATCGTATGGATAGTCGGGTGCAGAATTGTGTGTAATTCTTGTAGGTTCTCCGCCATTTGAAGACATTACAAATACATCGAAGTTTCCATAGCGATCACTTGCAAAAGCAATTTTCTTTCCGTCTTTACTCCATACAGGCATAAAGTCATGTGCTTCATGCATGGTAAGTAACTGTGCTTGTCCACCTTCGGCACTCACTTTATATAAATCCCCTTTGTAGCTAAACACAATTTCCTTGCCATCGGGGGAAATAGCAGGGTAGCGCATCCACAGCGCAGGTTCTTGCGCTATCAAACTGATGCTACTAATCAAGGCAGATAAAAAGAGCCAATATTGTTTCATATACATGTAGTTTTGAGCCTTCTAAAATAAGTCATTGCAACTATGATGCATGTAAAATTTGAAGAATGGTTGAGGAGTGGGGCTGAAGAAGTATTCCCAATTATGCATCTGAACCAAACTGAGACTTGGTTAGCCCTCGATTTGTCGGTAGAAAATCAAGAGTTACAAGGTGAAAGGATAACAGATACAATAAGTATGGGGGCTTATATTCAAACAAAAATGCAGGAAGCAGGAGCCAAGTATGGGGTAGGAGGATATAATGAGCATAGAGCCTTGTATGCAAGAAGTGAGGTTTTTTCAGGGGAAGAACCACGAAGGATTCATTTAGGAATTGATATTTGGGGCGAAGTTGGTACTCCAGTTTTTGCACCTCTTCCTGGGAGAGTTCACAGTTTTGCCATGAACAATGCTTTTGGAGATTATGGCGCCACTATTATTCTAGAACATAATCTAGAAGGCAGTATTTTTTACACTTTATATGGTCATTTATCTGCTCGAGATTTAGAGGGCTTGTACAATGGGAAGCCTATTGCAAAAGGCGAAGAGTTTGCACATTTGGGCGAACCTCATGAAAACGGTCATTGGCCTCCACATCTCCATTTTCAATGTATGTTGAGCATGCAAGGTAAACAGGGCGACTATCCAGGTGTTTGTTCAATATCAGAAAGAAATGCTTATTTGGATAATTGTCCTAATCCAGCCCCATTAATCACTTGGTTAAAAAATCGCCAAAACTGATACCCTAAGCGTTGGCTGTTCCAATTTTGCACCTTATTTTCGGGCCTCAAAATTTCAACTATGGCACAGGAATTTCATTCTGAAGAAAGAGGCAGTCAGTGGTGGTTACCAGCATTTTTTGCATTTGTAATAGTTGCATCACTTGCGCTACTTGTACGTGGTTGTCATGGTCCTTTCGAACCAAAAGGTGCACACCATGGTGGCGGTCACGCTACAGAAGAGCATAGCTCAGGCGAAAAGCACTAATATTTAAGCCTTCAATAATTCTAATAATTCTTGTTGCGCCGAATTGGTGCGGTCTTTTGCGTACCATCCGTGCAATTTTTCCTTCAGTAATTCCATATCGGTAGCATTAGAAGTAAGCTCATTGATTAATTCTTGAGCCGCAATTGGTCTTGGCCCCCAATGCCAAATTACTTCTGAATTTGCGTTTAATGCAATGAGCTTAGGGATGCTTCTACTTTTACCATTTGTTAAGAACTGATCCATTAACCAAAGATTTTCATCGCGCAGCACTAAGGTTAGCTGAATATTTTTGTTTAGTTCAGCCATTTTATGAATTAGTGGCACTAATTGAGCAGCATCTCCACACCATCCTTCAGTAATGACAATCCAGTTTTGTGGTTCTTGAATTTCTTGAATAGCATGATTTAATTGTTCTTGGATGATAGCTTGTTTTTCAACTCTATTCATTCTTGCTACATTCAAACGGGTGTATTCTGTTAAGTCTGCACGTTGTTCTTGTCCAGTTACTTTTCCTTCTTTTAATAAATCGTCTATTAAAGTACGATAGTTCGCATACGTTAGAGGACGAGTTATTTGCTTGAGATCAATCATAGTCTATTTATTTACGATGAGCAATTCTATCATAAAATCCACCATAAGTCACAGCTCTTACACCCGCCTCTTTGAAGAATTCGCCAGGGAAGCCCAAATCAATCGCACTCACTTCGTCTAATCTTTTTAATTGTGAGGCATCGAGTTGAACTTGCAAACAAGCTAAGTTTTGTTCAAGCTGACTCAATTTGGTGGCTCCAACAATGGGAATACTTGAAAAGCCTTGTTGGCGAGTCCACTGAAGTGCCACATGAGCAGGTTCAACTCCTAATTCTTCTGCAATTGCTATGACTTCACGAGTTATTTTCTCTGCTCTTTCATTAAGGCGTTTACTTCCTTCTGGTAATCTTCCTTTTTCTCCCTTCAAATATTTACCTGTTAGTGCGCCACCTGCTAAAGGTGCCCATGGTGTAACTGTCATGCCAAAGTGTTTAGCCATTGGAATTAAATCTCTCTCAGGTGTGCGTTGCAAAAGAGAATATTCAACTTGTAAAGCAATAAAACTACTCCAACCCATTAAGGTGGCAAGTGTGTTACCTGCGCTAATTTGCCAAGCTGGGGTATCGCTGATGGCAATATAATTCACTTTGCCTTGCTTCACTAGGTCATCTAATCCACGTAACACTTCATCCATTGGTGTGAGGTCATCCCAGATATGTAAATACAATACATCAATGAAATCAGTTTGCAACCTTTTCAAACTGGCTTCCACACTTCTCATCATATTTTTTCTATTGTTGCCCGAAGCATTGGGGTTAGATGTATTATCGTGCAAAGTGTATTTAGTTGCCAAAACAAAATAATCGCGATCATGCAATTGCATGTATTTCCCGATAATGGCTTCACTGCTTCCATCTGTATATCGGTTGGCTGTATCAATAAAATTTCCTCCAGCATTTGCAAAAGCGTCTAAAATTTCGAAGGAGGTTGTTTCATCTGCACCCCATCCCCATTCTTGTCCAAAACCCATGGTTCCTAAGCAAAGCGGAGAAACCTTTAATCCACTTCTTCCTAAAAGTTGGTATTGCATATCCTTATTTTTTGCAAAGTTCCCTCGATTGACTGAACAATCAATCTTCATACAGATGTTTTTCGCATTTCAACACTTGCAGCATTTTCAGTTACCTTTACGCCATGGACGATGCATCGTTTTCTTATTCAAAAAAAATGAATGTTGCTGCAGACAAAGAGTTTGAAAATCAAATTCGTCCTGCCGCTATTGATGATTTTGCAGGCCAGCCTCAACTCATTGAGAACTTGTTAATATTCATTAAAGCTGCTCGATTGCGTGGAGAAGCATTGGATCATATATTGTTTCATGGTCCGCCAGGTTTGGGCAAGACCACTTTATCGCGCATTATTGCACATGAACTAGGTGTAAACATTCGTGAAACTTCAGGTCCAGTAATTGAAAAGCCGGGTGACCTTGCTGGTTTGCTTACTAATTTGGAGCCAAACGATGTGTTGTTTATCGATGAAATACATAGACTTAGCACAGTAGTAGAAGAATATTTGTACGCTGCTATGGAGGATTTTCGAATTGATATTTTGATTGATAGCGGCCCAAATGCAAGAACTGTTCAAATTAACCTGAATCCTTTTACTTTGGTTGGTGCTACCACAAGAAGCGGCTTGCTTACTGCTCCCTTGCTTTCCAGATTTGGAATTAAGTCGAGGTTAGAATATTACCCCGCTTCCACTTTACAAAAAATTGTACAACGAAGCGCAGCCATATTAAACACAGCTATCACAGCCGATGCATCTTTTGAAATTGCTAGAAGAAGTAGAGGTACGCCTCGTATTGCAAACGGTTTGTTGCGTCGTGTGCGCGACTTTGCTCAGGTGCTTAATGATGGAGCCATTGATTTAGGGATTACACAACATGCGTTAAAAGCATTACAAGTAGATGAGCATGGATTAGACGAGATGGATAATAGAATTCTATCTACCATTATTGAAAAGTTTAAAGGTGGGCCAGTGGGAATTACCACCATTGCTACTGCTGTAGGTGAGGAATCGGGCACTTTGGAGGAAGTATATGAGCCTTTTTTGATTCAAGAAGGTTTTTTACAGCGAACTCCACGAGGAAGGGAAGTTACTGCAAAAGCGTACGAGCATCTTCAAAAAGAACCACCTTCTCATTTAGGTAATCAGCCTACTTTGTTTACATAGGAAAAGTATCCTGTTGATATTCAACGATTTGTTAAAATTAGCCTGTTGGTATACTCAACCAAATACTGCTTGGTTTGTATAATAGATGTACTTACATTAATTTTGCAACCTCATGCAGCAAATGCTCGACATATTAAAAGTGGCCCACAGGGGTGGTATTGAACCCAGTATGGACTTATTGGTCCAGAAGGAACAAGACATCCCAGGATCAATTGCCTATCAAATTAGCCGTTATTATGCCCAACATCCTTGGGTGGCAGAAGATACGGGCATGTTGGTCTATCACTACAACGAGAAAAGGCCGCAGGAGAATTACCTAGAATTAAGGTTCTGTGCCACGGGCAATAAATATTGTTACGATAGAAGCTGTAGTTTTTGTGAAAAGCAACCCACCAATTGTAATGGTCAGCAAATAACGGTTGATGTGATGACTTTTCATTTCAGCGCAACTTTTTTACATCAGTTTACACATAATGTAAAGGTGAGTAATAGAAAGGATGAAGTTTTGGCGTTTAAACATCCTGCTGCTTTTACGAAGATTTTTCCTGTATGTAACAAGAAGAGAAATATCCTCGATAGTTTATTGAACCACAGCTATAGTGGTGCTATGGAAAACATATTTGTGAACGCAAAAATTCACGAACTGTTACTCTATAGCTTAGAATGTTTGGTAGATGATAAAACGGAAGGTTTTAGCTGTAAGTTTTTGGAAGATGAAAGAAGTCGTGAGGGTATCTATCAGGCAAGAGACATTTTATTGCAACATATTGGTGATCCAATTACGATCAAAGAATTGAGTCGCAAAGTGGCAATGAACGAGTGTTATCTCAAGAAAGGATTTAAAGAAATTTTTGGCACCACTATTTTCGACTTTTTTCAGCAACAACGTATGGAGCATGCTAAATACTTGTTGTATGAAAAAGGTTTGAGTGTAACGGATGTGAGTGCTTTATTAGGTTACTCTTCTATTTCACACTTTTCTGCTGCCTTCAAAAAGCACACCGGATTAAAGCCTTGTGAGTTGTTGAACTAATTCAGAGGTGTCTTTATAGGTATCACAATTATCTTCGTAAAAAATTAATCTATGCGATTTAGCCTGCTTATGCTTGCAGCACTAGTTTTTATGAGTGCTTGCTCCAATCGTTCTGTTGATTTAATTGTACATCATGGTAAAATTTATGCGGTTGATTCGCAGTTTGCAGTCTATGATGCTATGGCAATTAAAGATGGTAAAATTGTAGAGTTGGGAACAAACGATGACATCTTAAAAAAGTACAGTTCTAAGGAGGAAATAGATTTAGAGGGTGCAGCTGCATACCCAGGTTTTATTGATGGACATGCCCACTTTGTTGGTTATGGAAGGGGGTTGTTTCAGGTAGATTTGTTTGGTGTGCCTAGTTGGGAAGAAGCAGTGGCTCGTGTACAAAAATTTGCAGAAGAACATCCTGATGAGCCATGGATTGTTGGTCGAGGCTGGGATCAGAATTTGTGGGCAGGTCGTCAGTTTCCAACAAACGAATTATTGAATAAAGCTGTGCCTGATCGACCTGTATTGTTAACAAGGGTTGACGGTCACGCTGCAATTGCAAACGATCGTGCTCTTGCACTAGCAAATATTCAAGCTGGGCAAACATTAGTGGGGGGCGATATTATGGTTGAAAGAGGAAAGCTGTCTGGTGTTCTTATTGATAACGCTGTTGATTTGGTAACTAACGTTATGCCTAAGCCTTCTTCGAGTGACTATGAGAAATGGTTAATAGCTGCGCAAGAGAAATGTTTTGAACAAGGATTGACTACTATCACAGATTGCGGTTTGATGTATAATGATGTAGATGAAATTCATCGCTTACAAGAAGCCCAACAATTGAATATGCGTTTATATGTTATGTTGAGTGATGACACCGCCAATTACAGCCGCTATCTAAAGAAGGGTCCCTTCAAGACAGATCGTTTGTTCGTAAAAGGAATTAAAGTATATGCAGATGGTGCTTTGGGTAGTCGTGGTGCTTGCCTGTTAAAACATTACGCTGATCGTCCAGGTTGGATTGGATTTCTACTAAAAGAGAAATCATATTTTGATTCTCTGGCTTCTGTTCTTATTAAGACCGATTTTCAAATGTGTACGCATGCAATAGGTGACAGTGCAAATAGGGAAGTGTTGAATATTTATGCAAAGTATCTGCAAGGAAAAAATGATAAAAGATGGCGCATTGAACACGCGCAGGTTGTGGAGCCTTCTGATGTAAAAAAGTTTGGTGATTTTAATATTATTCCATCTGTTCAACCAACACACGCTACAAGTGATATGTACTGGGCTCCTGATAGATTAGGCATGCCTAGGGTGCAATCGGCATATGCTTATCAAAAATTATTAGAACAAAATGGCTGGTTGAATTTAGGAACAGATTTCCCTGTGGAAGATATTTCTCCATTTAAAACATTCTATGCTGCGGTTGTAAGAAAAGATGCAAAAGGATGGCCTGAAAAGGGATTTCAAATGGAGAATGCTATGTCAAGAGAAAACACTTTACGAGGTATGACTATTTGGGCGGCTAAGGCAAACTTTATGGAGAAGGAAATAGGCAGTTTGGAAAATGGCAAGTGGGCCGACTTTATTGTATTGGATAAAGATATTATGGCTGTTTCTGAAACAGAGTTATTATCAACTAAAGTTACACGCACATTTAGTGCTGGTAAACTTGTATACAATGGCGTAAAAAATAATGTTAAAGTAAGTCGCTAACTTTTTGGAGAAATCATGAATGGGTATGAGTGTAGAATTTTGAATTACTCATTCATTTTCAGATACTTACACTGGGCCGTTTTTATTTCGGCATCATATATTGAACCCCAACTTAGCTTTTTTTAGGTTTCGTTGGGGTTTACGTTTGCATTGGAATTAAACGATCGTTCTTTCTTTTCGATTGCTGCCCCTAACTGTTTGCTGATATGAATTATTTATAAACGTAAAAATCGAAAAGATGAAAAACACATTAGTAGTTGGAATGGCATTGATGTTCTCAATTGTTGGTTCAACAGTTATTGCAGGAAACGTAAGTGATAAAAACCCCGCTACAGAAGCAGAAGTGCGTCACACTGGTTCTACTAGTACGCAATATGTATTTCTAGCAGAAGTTAACAACCCTTCAAAGAATCTAGTGCGTATTAGTGTATTGGATGAAGATGGTAATGAATACTTTTCTGAAACTTTACGCGAGAAAAAAATGCAAAAGCAATTGTTAATTGAAAAAGATTTATTGCAAGAGCGCAATCTAGTAGTTGAAATTTATACATTAAAATCAAAGCGTCCACTTGTATATAAAATTGCTAAACAAGTAAAAGTGATTCAAGAATTGCAAGTTGAAAAAGTTGATGTAAAGTAACTTGTATCAATTGATAATTACTTTTTGAAAGTATTCTCTAAATATTGATGCGGTTTTATCGAGTAGTGCCTTATCCGGATTGGGTGTAGCAGATAATGCATAAGGTAAGTTTAATGCCTTCCATTTATGGGTGCCTAATCTGTGATAAGGTTGAATCTCGACTTTCTCAACTGTATTATATTTTGCAAAATGTTTACCCCAAGCATGTAAGTGCTGTTCTTGGTCGGTCCATTCAGGAACTAGTACGTATCTGAGCCACATTGTTTTTCCAGTAGATTCTCTATAAGCTGCAAGATCTAATGTTGGTTTGTTGGAAACACTAGTTAGTTGATGATGAATAGTATCATCAATATGTTTAACGTCGAGTAATAAGTAATCTGTTTCTTCAAGGAGTGCTTTGGTTTCTTCATTCAAAATTCTTCCATTACTATCAAGGGCTGTATTAATCCCTTCAGCATGAAGCTTTTGAAATAATTCTAATAACGCAACTCTTTGTAGAGTTGGTTCTCCACCAGAAACTGTTACCCCTCCATGTTTTCCAAAATAGCTTTTCATTCGAACAGCTTTTGCAACAATTTCATCTATGGGCATATCATGTCCGCCTTCAGTATCCCATGTATCTGGGTTTGCGCAATACAAACATCTAAACTGACAACCTTGTGTAAACACAACCATACGTATGCCTGGCCCATCATGAGTGCCAAAGCTTTCAATGGAATGAATACGGATATGTTTTGAAGAATATGACATATGCTAAAATAAGAAAAGGGGCTGTTGAGCCCCCCTTCAAATTTGGGAATTCAGTTACATGGTTTCATGGAATGTTCGTGAAATCACTTCTAGTTGATGCGCTCTTGATAAGCGAATAAAATTAACTGCATAACCAGAAACACGAATAGTGAGCTGAGGATACTTATCTGGATGTTCATATGCATCTAACAAAGTTTCTCTGTTCAATACATTCACATTCAAATGGTGTCCACCCATGTTGAAGTAGCCATCTAGCAGTTGTGTTAAGTTACGAACCTGCGTCTGTAATTGCGATCCCAAAGATTTTGGCACAACACTCATTGTATTTGAAATACCATCTTGTGCCAAGTTATAGTCGATTTTAGTAACTGAATTCAAAGAAGCAATAGCACCATTTCTGTCTCTTCCATGCATTGGATTAGCACCAGGTGCAAAAGGTTCACCTGCTCTCCTTCCATCTGGTGTATTACCTGTTACTTTACCATACATGACATTGCTGGTAATGGTTAGTAGACTTAAAGTATGCTTTGCATTTTTATAGGTTTTATGACGCTGCAATGCTTGTAAAAAGTACGCTGTTATTTCTTGCGCAATGCTGTCAACTCTGTCGTCGTCATTGCCGTACAGCGGGTAATTGCCTTCAGTTATAAAATCGGTCATAATGCCTTGTTCATTTCTAACAGGTTTTACTTTTCCGTATTTAATAGCTGACAATGAATCTGCGATAATAGAAATACCTGCAGCACCATAAGCAATATCAATACCTGGATCAGTATCAATAAATGCCATTTGTGCTTTTTCATAATAATACCTGTCGTGCATGTAATGGATGATGTTCATTGTTTTTGCATACACCCTGGCTACTTCATCCATTGCTAAATGAAACCTTTGCATAACAGCATCATAAGAAAGTGTTTCTTCAGTTAATTCCGGAATGTTCTTTAGAATCAAAGTACCGTCATTTTCCTCTCTGCCACCATTTAAGGCTAACAAAAAGGTCTTCACCAAATTCGTTCTTGCTCCAAAGAATTGGATCCGTTTTCCAATTTCCTGATGAGAAACACAGCAGGCAATTCCATAATCGTCCGTGCCTCTACAAGCACGCATTAAATCATCATTTTCATACTGCAAGCTAGAAGTGTCGATAGAGGCCTTAGCGCAAAATTCTTTAAATCCTTTTGGACTGTCTTTTGACCACAGAACAGTAATGTTAGGTTCAGGAGATGGTCCAAGGTTATATAAAGTTTGAATAAAACGAAATGCAGTTTTAGTGACTTTCGTGCGACCATCTGCAAGCTGTCCACCCATAGCTTCAGTTACCCAAGTGGGATCACCAGCAAAAAGATCGTCATAAGCACCTGGACGTAAGTGGCGAACCATTCTAAGCTTCATTACAAAATGATCAATAAATTCCTGTGCTTCCATTTCTGTAAGAATGCCCAACTCAATATCTCTTTGAATATAGATATCTAAGAATGCTGACACATTTCCAAGCGACATAGCAGCACCATCTTGTTCTTTTACTGCAGCCAAATAAGCCATGTATACCCATTGAACGGCCTCTTGTGCATTTGTTGCAGGTCGAGTAACATCTAGTCCATACATAGCCGACATAACTTCTATGTCTTTCAATGCTTTGATTTGTTCGTTTACTTCTTCACGTAGGCGAATCATATGTTCATTAAGTTCACCTTCAATAGCTAATTTGTCTGTCTTTTTAGCTTCAATTAAACATGTTGTTCCATAAAGCGCCAATCTTCTATAGTCACCAATGATTCTACCACGAGCATAGTTATCAGGCAATCCCGTTAAAACGCCTTTACTTCTGAACAATAAAATCTCTGGGTCATAAGCAGAAAAAACACCGCTATTGTGGTCTTTCGCATATTCAAAAATCTCTTTTACTTGGTGAGCAAGCTGTTGTCCTTTTTCTTGTACAGCCCCTTCTACCACTCTTACACCTCCAAATGGCTTAATAGCTCTTTTTAAAAGTTGATCTGTTTGAAGACCAACAATTTTTTCAAGTTTCTTATTAATGTAACCTGCTGCGTGACTGGTAATAGAAGAAATAGTTGCAGTATCAATAGCTAAGCAACCATTGTTTTCTCTTTCCTGCTTCATGGCTTCTAAGCAAATTTGCCACAATGCTTTAGTTGCTTCTGTTGGCCCGGACAAAAAACTAGCATCACCTTCATAAGGTGTTATGTTTAGTTCGATAAAGTTGCGAACATTAATCTCTTTATTCCATGTACCCTCTTTAAAAGGTTTTGTTTTTGAAAAAGTAGCTTGCATAGTGTGTATTTATAACATTATACTTGGTAAATACTACCATGTATTTTATAACTGCATGGCAAAGCTACCTACCATAAAGAAGAGAAAAAATGACCTTTGTCAATGTTTATGTAGAATATCGGCTGTTTTAAATTGCAACAAAAAACCCGAATAGTCGGGTATTCGGGTTTCATTATCAGTTGGGTTTCTTTATTTGCCGTCTTCAGATCCCCTCATTTGCATAATATCTCGGTCGAATAGGTATAACCCACTTTTATCTTCTCCAATAAGTTCTAATTTATCATTCAATAACCTAGCCTGACGCTCTTCTTCCATTTGTTCGGTTACATACCATTGAAGAAAGTTATGGGTAGCGTAGTCTTTTTCAGCTAAAGCAAGATGAACTAAGTCGTTGATACTTGCACTAACTGTTAATTCGTGTTTCAAGAACTCTTCAAATACACGTTTAAGGCCTGGAAAAGTAATAATAGGTTGCTCCAAAGCAGGCACTTTTGCAAAGCCTCCTCTTTCATTTATAAATCGAATGAGTTTAAGCATGTGCACTCGCTCTTCCTCACTCTGGCTATAAAAAAACTCTGTAACCCCGTCTAGTCCAGGTTGTATTTCTGCCCAACTGGCCATTGCCAAATATGCTTGTGAACTTTGCGCTTCTAATGCTACTTGGTTGTTGAGCGCTGCTTGCATGGATTGTGATAACATAGCTGATAATTTTTAGTAAAGTTACCAAATTCCAAATGAATGCTTTTACCGATTGCGTAAATCTGTTTCCCGATTTTGATAATAACAATTTTGATAGGCCAGCACCTTTGCGCCCAAATTAGAAGAATCATGAAGCATAGATTAATGTTAATGGGAAGCTGGATGATATTGGGTTCAGTTTTTGCACAAAAACAAACAGAATTAAACGCAGATACCCTTTCAGCTAAAGAATACTTGCCCGATGTAACAATTGTCGGAAAAGACAGCAGGAACGATATTCATCAAATGCCAGAGGTAGTTGGAACCCACATATTTGCTGGTAAGAAAAATACAATGGTTTTGGTGAGTAATGTAAACGGCAATTTGGTCATGAATAATATGCGTCAGGTTATGGCAAAAGTACCTGGTATTCATGTGTGGGAAAGTGATGGTAGCGGTATTCAAATTGGTATTGCTGCACGAGGATTGAGTCCGAATAGAAGTTGGGATTTCAATGTACGTCAAAATGGATATGATATTGCCGCAGATCCTTACGGCTATCCTGAAGCGTATTATCATCCTCCTATGCAGGCTGTGCAAAGAATTCAAGTGCTAAAAGGTGCAGGAAGTTTGCAATTCGGTCCACAGTTTGGTGGAATGGTAAATTATATAGTGAAGAATGGTTCTGATATACAGAAGAAAATGGAAGTGGAATCTCAGCAGACTGTTGGAAGCTTTGGATTATTCAACAGTTTTAACGCAGTTGGAGGAAAAACAGAAAAATCTCATTACTACGCTTATTTTGATCATAGAAGTGCAGATGGATGGAGAGAAAATAGTGGTTATAAAGTGAATACTGGGTTTGTAACATTCTCACACCAAATCAATGATAAGTGGAAAGCAGGTATTGAGTATACATCTTATGCAATGTTGAGTCAACAACCGGGTGGATTAACCGATTCTATGTTTCGAATAGATCATCGCCAGAGCTTGAGAGGAAGAAATTGGATGAATATCACTTGGAATACATTGGCTATTACTTCTACTTATGATTTCAATTCAAATCAAAAGTTAGATTTTAAATTATTTGCAATGGCAGGTGACAGAAATAGTATTGGATTTACACCTGCGCTCAATGTGCTCGATACTGTTCGTCCGAATACTCTTCAACAAGCTAATCGTTCGGTTGATATAGATCAATATAGAAACTGGGGTGCTGAACTTCGTTATTTACATCATTATGAAGTGGCCGGTTTGTCAAACACTTTCACAGCTGGATTGCGTTATTTCTATGGACATACACATCGCTTTAGAAATGGCAGAGGTGATACAGGAGCTGGATTTAACTTAAGAACAGACGGACCTTCACCAACCGACTTAGATTTTATAACCACCAATGTAGCGGCTAGTGTTGAAAACATTTTCCGTATTTCTAAGAAGTTCATCATTATACCTGGTTTACGTTGGGAACATATTGGTGCAGAAGTGGGTGGTCGCTTGTCTTTTGCAGCTAATGGAACACCTCAAATGATGAATACAGAAGTTCGTAACCGTGGCTTTTTGCTTGCCGGAATTGGAGCTGAGTATCATCTAAACCAGCAAGTTGAATTATACGCTAACTATACCCAATCTTATCGCCCTATCCATTTTGCGGATTTAGCAGCTAATCCAACAACCGATGTTATTGATCCTAATCTTGCAGATGGTAAAGGATATAATATTGACTTGGGTATTCGTGGTAAGGTTAAAAACTTTTTGTTCTTCGACATGAGTTTGTACCATTTACAGTACAATAACAGAATTGGAACAATCACACAACTTCGTCCCGATTTTAGCAGCTTTAATTTCAGAACAAATATTGGCGCAAGTAGAGCAAGAGGTGTTGAAGCTATTGTTGAAATCAATCCAGTTCAAGCTTTGAGTGGCTCAAAGCGATTTGGTGAAGTGAGTGTGTTTGTGTCTTATGCATATAATGATGCTAAGTATGAACAACTTCGAGTAGTAACTAGAGGTTCAGCTAATAACTTAGTTGAAACTGATTTGCGCAATCGTAGGGTGGAAAATGCACCAGAGCATATTCTTCGCGCTGGTATTAATTACTTCTATCGTTCATTAACATTAACCGCACAAGTGAGCCATGTGAGTGATGTATTTACCGATGCAAACAATACGGTGGTTGCTAATGCTATTGGAACAAATGGATTAATTCCAGCTTATACCATTGGTGATCTTGGACTAACTTGGAAAATTAATCCTAATTATCAGGTACGCGGAGGTGTAAATAACTTTACTAATGCGGCTTATTTCACTCGTAGAGCAGGAGGGTATCCTGGTCCAGGCTTAATGCCAGCAGACGCCAGAAATTGGTACATCACCTTCGGAATAAAATTTTAAAAGTTTGTGAAAATAGTCCCGCATGTCTGCGGGGCTTTTTTTTGAGGAAAATTGTCTTTAAGTTTGCCGAAATATAAATTTAGACTAGTCTAAATAAAATCAATCGGAAGTCCAAAAATTCGTTTATTTTTTAATTATGAAACATTGTTGCAAAAATGGGGTTATTCTTTTCTTTTTGTCCCTTTTTCTGGGCTATTCATCAGGATTGTTTGGGCAATCAAATACTGTAAAGGGTAAGGTTTATATTCAAAATCAACCTGTTGAAGGGGCCAGTGTTCGTATACCTGCTCTTCAGTTAAACACCATAACTGCTCAAGATGGCACTTTTCAACTTCAGATTCCAACTCAATCATCGCTTCCTATAGCTCTTGAGATTTCTTTTACAGGATATAGAATATGGCGATTCAATATTTCAAATACAAGCACAACCATTGAGGCTAATTTGGAACCAGACTTTTTGAATTTAGATGGAGTTGTAGTTACTGGTACAAGAAGTAAGGTGCCAGTTTATAACAGCCCTGTTATTGTGAATACCATCAATAAAAGAACTTTCGAAGCAACCCAATCATTAAGCTTGTCTGAAGGCTTGAGTTTTTCACCGGGACTAAGGGTTGAAAACAACTGCCAGAATTGCGGTTTTACTCAGTTACGCATGAACGGCTTGAATGGTCCCTATTCTCAGATTCTAATTAACAGTCGCCCTGTGTTTTCTTCTTTAGCAGGTGTGTACGGCTTGGATATGATCCCCGCTAACATGATTGACAGAATTGAGGTGGTTAGAGGAGGAGGTTCAGTTTTATATGGTGGCAATGCAATTGCTGGAACCGTAAATATTCTTACTAAAGATCCTTTGGTCAATAGTTTTGAGGTTGGCATTAACCAAGCCTTCACCAATAGGGAAGCATCTGATAGAACTGTACACTTACATGGTACTGCTGTGGATGCTTCCGCAAATAAGGGAGTTTCATATTATGCCTATCACCGCAACCGCGACTTTTGGGATGCAAATGGAGATGGGTTCTCTGAAATCACAAAATTGCGGAACCAAACCTTAGGATTAGATGCATTTTGGAATACTTCAGAAAGAAGTAAATTGAAAGTGGGTTTGTATGCTATGGATGAGTTTAGAAGAGGTGGAAATGGATTTCATTTGGCTCCACATCAAACGGATATAACAGAACAAGTAGCACACCAGATTATAGGTACCAATGCATCTTGGGAATCGTATTCAAAAAATCTTCGACACAAATATGCCATTTATGCTGCTGGACAATGGATAAGAAGACAAAGCTATTATGGAGGAGGCGGAAGAGTGATACCTCAGGGAGATACTTTAACGGCAGACGATTTAATAGCGATTAATGCTTATGGAAATTCGAACGATGTTTCTTTAAATAAAGGATTTCAATACACCTATACTAGTAGTGAACGCTGGATGTTGATTGCAGGAGTAGAGTACCAATGGAACAGGGTTAATGATCAAATGCCAGGTTATAATAGGAGTATAAAACAAACTGTTGGTACTATTGGCTCTTACTTGCAAGTAGAATGGAAACCTATTGAAAAATTAACCCTTCTTGCAGGTGGAAGAATGGATAGAATTAATATACTCGGGAACTACGATTTACAAGATGCTAAATTTTTGAACGATCGAACCATGAATATGTGGGTGCCTCGTTTATCAGCCATGTACCAGTTGCATACTTATGGAAAATTAAGAGCTTCTTTTGCACAGGGATATCGAGCACCACAAGCATTTGATGAAGATCTCCATATTGAAACCGTTGGAGGAGCAGCTCGCTTTATTCAATTAGATCCTTCTCTTCGTCCTGAACGTTCTAACAGTTTCACTTTTTCATACAACTACAGTCGATCTAAAGGAAAAAATCAATTGAGTTGGGTTGTAGAAGCTTTTTATACCCGATTGAATAATCCATTCATCTTATCAGGACAAGAGGAATTACCCAACGGTGTAGCAGTTATAACAAAGAGAAACGGCGAAGGGGCAATCGTTCAAGGAATGAACCTTGAGTTTAATCTTGCTTTGGGCAAATCTTGGGTTATTCAAACTGGCGCTACTTTGCAGTCGGCTAAGTATGTTGCAGAAGAAGAAATTTGGTCGCCATCAGATCCCACAGATCCTACTCCAGCAGTGTTTACAACACAAATATTGAGGAATCCACGACAGTATGGGTACTTCACTGTAACCTATCAAGCTGGAAAAAAATGGTCGATATCTAGCTCTGCCTTATATACTGGTTTAATGATCGTGCCTCATGTTATTGACCCAGATACAGAACAAACAGTTTTAAAAAACACACCTGCATTTTTTGATAAAAATTTGAAGGCAACTTATCAGTTAGTCAACCAGCCTGGATATCGTTTAGATTTAATGGCAGGTGTTCAAAACTTGTTTCAAAGTTTTCAACGTGATTTTGATACTGGTCCATTGCGTGATGCTGGATATGTGTATGGCCCAATGCGTCCAAGAACTGTTTTCATTGGACTTACCATGAAATTATAAATTCTTCAACATAATGTGAGGTATGAAGAGAAGTGGTAATACTGCTTACCTTTATACCTCATTTTATTTTTATGCGTATAATCGTTCTACTACTTCTTGGCATTTCAATTTCTTTTCTTTCTACTGCTCAACAATCCCTAGCCTTCAAAGTGTATGATAACAAACTGAAGAAGGAAATCAGTTTACAAGAGTTGGTTAGCTCAATTGATCAAGTACAGGTTTTATTTTTTGGGGAAGAGCACAACGATAGTATTGCACATGTATTGCAAGATTCTGTTTTCGCATTAATGTTGTCGAAATATAGTCGAGTTGCACTTTCAATGGAAATGTTTGAAAGAGATGTACAGCATGTAGTGAATGAATATTTGCAGGGAATGATTACGGAGTCGGTTTTTACAAAAGACGCTCGTGCTTGGCCTAATTATGCAAAAGATTATCGTAGGATGATTGAAAGAGCCAAGTTTGTACAAATGCCAGTTCTGGCTGCTAATCCACCTCGTAGGTATGTTAATCTTGTAAGCAGAAGGGGAGTTGCTTCTTTAGACTCTTTAAGCAAACAAGCGAAACAATATATTGCCCCACTTCCAATTGATACCATTCAACCTGCTTATTTTGAAAAGTTTGTTGAAATCATGGGTGGACATGCACAACTTAGAAATAGAAATATTTACTACGCACAAAGTGTGTGGGATGCGGGCATGAGTTATACTATTCATGAGTTCATGAAAAAGAATAAAAAAGATTGGAAAGTCTTACACCTCAATGGCCGATTTCACACCGATTATCAGCTAGGAACTTTTGAGCAGTTGAAGAGAAGAAACAAGTCTCTTCGAATAGCTAATATCAGCTCATTTGCTGTTGAACAGTTCGATCAAATAAACTGGGAGTCTTATAGCCAATTGGGTGATTTTGTGATAGTTACCAAGAAGCCTTGATTTGTCATTTTTATGTCATTTTGATTTGCAAACAAATCTTATGACAAAAGCATTACAATCGACTGCAGCTTGTAAAGCAATTTTGCAGCGATGATGCAGAGAATGAGAGAAAGGATTGGGTTATGGACATTGGCTTGTTTGTTGAGCCAGTTTTCGTTTGCGCAAAAAACAAAAGTCGATACTTTAGACGGTCGTTCAGATGATGTTGTTATTACTGCTACTCGTACAGAAAGAAAGCTCACCAATATTGCTGTTCCGGCAATAGTTGTTGGTCAAAAACAAATTTTGCAATCAGGGTCTTTGCGTTTGAACGATATTTTACAAGAACAAACAGGCTTATTTGTTACATCTGGAACAGGCAGCGGAGCAGTTGGCGGAGGCGTTTTTGGAAACGGAATTCAGTTACAAGGTTTATCAGCCGATTATACCATGATCTTGTTAGATGGTGAACCATTGATTGGTAGACAAGGTGGTGTAATGGATCTTTCCCGCTTTGCAGTTGGAAATATTCGTAAAATTGAAATTATTAAAGGGCCGGCTTCAAGCTTATACGGTAGTGAAGCTATGGGTGGTGTTATTAATATCATTACAGAGCCTTTATCTGGAAAGCAAACGCAAGTAGGTGCACGTTATGGATCATTTGCTACACAGGATTATCATATTAGCGGGTCATCTGCTAATGAAAAGAATCAATTGTATTATTTTCTCAATAGGAATAGCAGTGCAGGATATGAGTTAGATAAAAACACTCCTGAAAAAACCCTCGACCCCTTTTACAATTATACAGCTCAATTAAAGTACACGCACAAATTCAATCGGAATACTAGGCTAACCTTGAATAATCGTTACTTCTACGGAAAACAAGAAAGTTTTTACGCTATCAATAGTCGTGAAATTAATGTAGGAGGACATGGAACAACAAATGATTTTACAATCAATCCTGTTTTGCATTATCAGTTTTCAGAAAAAATCAAAAACAGACTCAGTTTGGTTGCTAGTGGCTTTCACTTTGTACAAGATTTAGATAGTTTAAATAGTAAAGCCAACTATTATTACGATAGTTTTCGCCAAAATTTTTGGCGTGCAGAAAACCAAACCGATTTTCAATTAGGCAACCACTTACTAACAGTTGGGGGAGGGTATACATTACAATCTGTTCTCACAACGCGTTATCGTGAACAAAAATTCCAGCATATTTGGCATGCATTTGTGCAAGATGAATGGAAACTGAAGGAAAATATTTCATTAATTGCTGGTTTGCGTTATGATAATAACACCGACTTTGCTAGTCGCTTAAGTCCAAAATTTGCCTTTCATTGGCAATTGAATGAGAAGTGGACAATCAATAGTTCGATTGGTGCAGGCTTCAAAGCACCCGATTTTAGACAATTGTATTTGAGTTTCGTTAACAATGCTGCCGATGGTTACAGCATATTTGGTGCATCTGAATTTTCTATTGCTGAATTGCAAAGACAACAGTCAATTGGATTGATTGCGCAAATTTTACCAGCCGCTTTTGCTATTCAAGAGTTACAACCAGAAATTTCTCAAGGTTTCAATTTTGCCATTCAGTTCAGACCTAAAGCTGGATGGAAAGCTGAAGTGAATGTTTTTAGAAACGATATTAATAATCTCATCAATTTCATTCCAGTAGCTACCAATAATAATGGGAGTTCAGTATTTAGTTACATTAATGTTAATCGCGCTTTCACACAAGGACTAGAAGGAAGTCTTGATATTAAATTTTCAAAATATTGGAACCTTTCGGCTGGCTATCAATTTTTACAAACTGCCGACAAACAAATTTTAGGTGCAGTAAAAGCGGGAGAAGTGTTTGGTCGCGATAGAGAAGGAGCGCCAGCACGACTTATGCGCAGAAGCGATTATTCGGGATTGCTAAATAGGAGTGCACACATGGCCAACGCAAGATTGTTTTGGGATCATACACCAAGTGGCTGGATGGCTTCTTTGAGAGCAATTTATAGAAGCCGTTGGGGCGTAATTGACCGCGATGGTAATGGATTTGCAAATCGTCCAGATGAATTTGCTGAGGGCATGCTACATGTGAATATGACTGTATCAAAGAGAATTAAAGAAAACTGGATGGTTCAATTTGGAGTAAACAATCTACTCAATCAGACCAATGCCATGTTTATGCCTAACATGCCTGGTACCAACTGGTTCACAACACTAACATATACATTCAAACATAAAAACAAATAGCAATGAAAAGAGTACGAGTAATTGGAGCCATGATGATGGCTGTGGTAATTGGATTTACAAGTTGTCAAAAAGATGATCAGCCTACGCCTGCAGTTGTTGCAAGCAATGATTTCTTAGTGAATGGAGCTGCAGTTGGTTCTTTTGATTTATTTGGCTTTGAGGTTGGCGGTAGAGTGCCTAATACAGATTCAGTAACCAATCGTTGGGATTTTGGTATGCGCTTCGAGAGAATTATAGTTAATAGCGGTGCAAGTGGAAGAGGAAATGCAGGTGTTCAAATTATTAATCAACCTTTTGATGCAGTAACAACTGCGCCTGAAACAGGGTATGCTTTTGATACCAGTGCAACACAATTAGCTGTTAAACCAGAGCAATGGTATTTGTATAATTCTGTAACACGTTCATTTTCTCCAATTGCTGGAAGAACTTTTGTGTTCCGCACCGCAAATAACAAGTTTGCTAAAATGGAGATTTTGACCGCCTTGCCAGCAGATGACAATGGTAATTTGGTAACACCGCCTACCCGTCCAACAAGAATCAAATACCAATTAAGATTCGCATTTCAGTCGAACGGAAGAAATTTCTAGTACCCTCCAAATTAGATTAGCCCACAAAAAATGTGGGCTTTTTCTTTTTTAGCTGTATCCAAAGCCTTGACACCACTCGGTTTTCCTTACCTTCGCACACTTTCAAGAGGTAGATATGAGTACTAGTTATAAGGAATATTCAGGTTTAAATTTACCTGATATAGAACAGGAAATGCTCCAAAAATGGGCTGATGAATCAGCCTTTGAGAAAAGTGTGTTGTTGAGAGAAGGCGCAGTTCCTTTCGTTTTTTACGAAGGCCCGCCTAGTGCCAATGGTATGCCAGGTATTCACCACGTCATTTCTCGCACTCTAAAAGACATGGTTTGTCGTTATAAAACTATGCAAGGCTTTCAGGTAAAAAGAAAGGGAGGCTGGGATACACACGGTTTACCTGTTGAATTAGGCGTAGAAAAAGAATTGGGTATTACAAAGGAAGATATTGGCACTAAAATTTCTGTTGAAGATTATAACAAAAAGTGTCAGGAAGCGGTGCTTCGTTATAAAAAGGAGTGGGATCAAATAACCACTCAAATGGGCTATTGGGTAGATCTTCATCAACCATATATCACTTTTCAAGCTTCGTATATTGAGAGTCTGTGGTGGCTCTTGCAGCAATTGTATAAAAAGGGTTTGCTATACCAAAGTGTGAGCATCCAGCCTTATAGTCCAGCCGCTGGAACGGGTCTTTCTTCTCATGAATTAAATCAACCAGGCACTTATAAAGATGTAAAAGATACCAGTGCAGTGGTTATGTTTCGTGCAGTACAAGATGAGCGTAACCATTTCTTGCATGAAGCTGTTCAAGGTGCAGAGGTGTTTTTCTTAGCTTGGACTACCACACCATGGACGTTGCCTTCCAACCTTGGATTGACCGTTGGGCCAAACATTGAATATTCATTGGTAAAAACCTTCAACCCATATACTCATCTTCCAATTCAAATAGTACTAGCAACTGCATTGTTGCATAAATACTTTAAGGATGAAGACAAAAACTTGTCACTAGATAACTATGATCCTGTTTCCAAATCATTGCCATGGCATGTGGTAACAACTTTTACAGGTAAGCAGTTAGAAGGTTGCAGGTATGAGCAATTACTTCCTTTTGAAGCAAATACAGCTCAGCTTTCTGGTGGAGATCCTTTCCGTATTTTACTAGGTGATTTTGTAACTACAGAAGATGGAACTGGTATTGTACATACAGCTCCTGCTTTTGGTGCAGATGACTACAAAGTAGGGAAAGAATATGGTATTGGTATTTTAACATTGGTAGATCGTGAAGGAAAGTTTGTAAATGGATTGGGCGAGTTCAGCGGAAGATTTGTGAAGAATTACAAAGATGATCCCAATTACATAGATGTAAACGTAGATATCTGTGTGAAGTTGAAGAAAGAAAACAGGGCATTTAAAGTTGAGAAGTACGAACACAGCTATCCGCATTGTTGGAGAACCGATAAACCTATTCTTTACTATCCTTTAGATGCTTGGTTCATAAGAACCACTGCGTTGAAAGATAAATTGGTGGAAGCCAATCAGCGTATTTTATGGAAGCCCAAAAGTACAGGTGAAGGCAGATTTGGAAATTGGCTTGAAAACATGGTCGATTGGAATTTGAGTCGAAGCCGTTATTGGGGAACGCCATTGCCTATTTGGAGAACCGAAGATGGCTCAGAAGAAATATGTATTGGGTCTGTTGCTGAGTTAATGGAAGCTGCTAAGTCATCGGTTGAAAAAGGGTTCATGAGCACATTACCTTTTGAAGGAGATCATACGAAAGCAAACCTGCATAAGCCTTATGTTGATGATATTATTCTGGTTTCGCCTTCTGGTCAGCCTATGAAGCGTGTGCCTGACTTGGTGGATGTATGGTTCGATAGTGGTGCTATGCCTTACGCGCAATGGCATTTCCCATTTGAAAACAGAGAAGTATTTGCAAATAATTATCCAGCCGATTTCATTGCCGAAGGAGTTGATCAAACCAGGGGCTGGTTTTATACCTTACATGCTATTGCTGGCTTAGTGCAGGATGTAATTAAAGAGGAGTTAGACAAGTGGGGATTGGACAGTTCTAAAGTAGATGGCAGAGCATACAAAGCTGTTGTGAGCAATGGGTTGGTGTTGGATAAGAATGGTAATAAAATGAGTAAGCGTTTGGGCAATGTGGTGAATCCTTTTGAGACCATCAACAAATTTGGCGCAGACGCAACTCGTTGGTACCTCATAACCAATGCCAGTCCATGGGATAACCTTAAATTTGATTTAGCAGGCATTCAGGAAGTACAAAGAAAGTTCTTCGGAACGCTGTACAACACTTACCAGTTCTTTGCTATGTATGCTAACCTGGATCAATTCAATTTTAAAGAGGCTCCAATTCCGTTTGAGCAAAGACCTGAAATTGATCGCTGGATTCTCTCTTCACTGAATAGCTTAGTGGCTCAAGTAAAATCTGCAATGGACGATTATGAACCAACTATTGCAGGAAGAGCAATTGAAACATTTGTTGACGAACAGCTAAGTAACTGGTATGTGCGTTTGTGCAGAAGAAGATTTTGGAAAGGATCTTATAGTGAGGATAAAATTGCGGCATTTCAAACCCTGTATGAGTGCATAGAAACAGTTATTCGCCTAATGGCTCCAATAGCTCCTTTCTTCAGTGATGCTCTGTTTCGTAATCTCAATGCAGTTACCCAACGATTTGAAGAAGAAAGTGTGCACCATACCCTTTCACCAATGGTCAATCCATTAGCAATTGATCAAGACTTAGAAGAGCGCATGCAAATGGCACAGGATATTTGCTCTTTGGTACTTTCTATTCGTAAAAAAGTTAATATCAAAGTAAGACAGCCGTTGCAAAAGCTCATGATACCAGTGTTAGATAGCACAATGACACATCAGCTTGAGAAAGTAGCTGCTCTGATTTTATCTGAAGTCAATGTAAAAGAAATTGAATACCTAACAGAAACTGAAGGATTAATCAAGAAAAAGGTAAAGCCTCAATTTAAGCGTTTAGGTGGAAGATTAGGTCCAAAAATGAAGCTAGTTTCTGGTGTTTTAGCTGCTCTTGACCAACATGCAATTGCTTTATTTGAAAAGAATGGTCAGTATGAAGTTGAGCTAGATGGTGAAAAAGAGATTTTATCACTAGAGGATGTTGAAATTTTAGCAGATGATATTCCAGGGTGGAGTGTAGCTTCTAAGGGTAGAATCACAGTAGCACTAGATATTACGCTCACCGATTCGTTACAACAGGAAGGAGATGCAAGGGAATTGGTGAACCGCATACAAAATATTAGAAAAGAAAGCGGTTTTGAACTTACAGACCGTATATTCGTGAAACTACTTGAGAATGAAAAGTTGCGACCTTCTATTGATAGTTTTAAAGACTATATTTGCGCCGAAATTTTAGCTGACGACCTAACTTGGGAACCTGGCCTAGAAGAAGGACAAGAACTCGATATTAATGGTAATACGCTAAAAATCAATGTTTTAAAAAGGGGATAACATGGCTACAAAAAAAACAACTAAAGCACCAGCAAAAAAAGCGGCACCAGCAAAAAAAGCTGTTCCTGCTAAAAAAGCAGCTACACCAGCAAAAAAAGCTGCTCCGGCTAAAAAGGCTGCACCTGCTAAAAAAGCAGCAGTGCCTGTAAAAAAAGCGGTACCTGCTAAAAAAGCAGCAGCACCAGCTAAAAAGGCTGCTCCTGCTAAAGCAGCAGCACCAGTTAAAAAACCGGCCCCTACTAAATCAGTGCCAGCTAAAAAGGCTGCCCCTGCCAAACCAGCTCCAGCACCGGTAAAGAAAGCCGCTGCACCTGCTAAGGCAGTCCCTTCTAAGTCAGCACCAGCTACCAAACCCGCTCCTGTAGCTGTGAAACCGACTCCTGCACCTGAGCCAGCTCCTGTAAAAAAAGTGGAGGGAACCAAGAAGTTAACTAACCTTCCTCCTCTTCCTCAAAAAAAGGTGACTGCTCCAGTGAAAGAAGTAAAAGTTCCTAAAACATCGGTAAAGACAAGTGTACCTTACCAACCTGGCTATACTCCTCTTGAGAAAAGAGCTGAACAGGTTATCGATGTTACTCCTACTGCTCGATATAGCGATAATGACCTTAATGAATTCAGAGATCTTATCAATAGAAAATTGGAGGCTGCCAAAAAGGAATTAGCTTACTTGCAAGGCTTAATTACTCGTAAAGATGAAATGGGTGGCGATAATGACGATGCACGTTACATGACTATGGAAGACGGTAGTTTGAGTATGGAGCGTGAGCAACTTTCTCAAATGGCGAGTCGTCAAATCACTTATATCGATCATTTGGAAAAAGCAATTATGCGCATCGAGAATAAAACCTATGGTGTTTGTCGCGTTACAGGTAAACTCATCGATAAAGCTCGTTTACGTGCTGTGCCGCATGCTACATTAAGCTTAGAAGCTAAGCTTGGCCTTGTAAAGCCTAGTCAAGAGCAGTAATCAATAAAAATTTGCATATTCAATGCCATCCTATCACTAGGGTGGCATTTTTATTTTACTTCCTGCATATCAACTAGCTTCCTGTAAATCCCATTTGTTTGCATCAGCTCATCGTGGGTACCTCTTTCTGCGATACTTCCCTTATCTAGCACCACAATTTCATCGGCATGTCGAACTGTGCTTAATCTGTGCGCTATTACAATACTTGTTCTGTTTTGCATCATGTGATTAATAGCATCTTGTACCAAACGCTCACTTTCAGTATCAAGTGATGATGTTGCTTCATCAAGAATTAGAATTGGAGGATTTTTTAAGATAGCTCTTGCAATAGTTAACCGTTGACGCTCCCCTCCGCTTAACTTAGTTCCTCTGTCGCCAATAGAAAAGGATAGCCCACCTTCCTTTTTTTCAATGAAATGCCAAGCGTTTGCAACCCTCGCAGCATGTTGTATGGATTCGGTTTTGGCAGATTCCATACCTAAACAAATGTTTGCTTCTATACTATCATTAAATAAAATAGGCTCTTGTGTTACTATGCTAATATGTTTTCTAACCGAATTTAAATTATAGCTGCGAATGTCTTTACCATCAATTAATATTTCACCACTTGTTACATCATGAAAACGAGGTACTAAATCGGCTAGTGTGCTTTTTCCAGCGCCAGAAGAGCCAACCAATGCAATTGTTTTTCCTTTTTCGATTTTTAGGTTAATGTCTTTTAAAATTAACTTGTCTTGGTATTTGAATTGAACATTTTTGAATTCAATTGAATGCTCAAACGATTCCATGAGCATTCCTTGTTCATTGGCATCTACCTGAATAGGTGCTTTTAAAATTTCTTCTACTCTACTATATGCAGCTGCCCCTTTTTGCATATTGTAAAAAGAGGTCGATAAGGTTTTAGAGGGATTGATGATTTGTGTGAACAATACAATATAGAGTGTAAATCCCTCTGGCGTTAAATTTCCAGCCATACCGTCTAACACTAGTTTCCCGCCAAACCACAAAATTGCACAGAGCACTAGTACGCCTAAAAATTCACTCATAGGCGAGGCTAAATCGCGTCGAAACTGAATTTTATTTCTTAAAACGTATAAGTCGTGGTTGAGGTTAAGAAATTTGCTTTTAAGCATATTTTCTGCATTAAAAGCTTTAATAACTCTTAGCCCACCCAAGGTTTCATCAATAATAGATAAAGCTTGACCAGATTTTTCGGCAAGTGTGCCCGACTGTTTTTTTAGGGAACGACTGATTCTTCCAATGATGATTCCTGTGATAGGTAATAATACTAAAAGGAATAATGAAAGTTGTGGACTGATGTATACCAACACCAAAAGGAGCACTAGAATGTTAATTGGATCTTTAATAATTCCTTCAAGTGTTCCAACGGTTGATGTTTCAATTTCATTCAAATCGTGCGTCATTCTACTCATGATGTCTCCCTTCCTCTGTTCCGTGAAATAGCCAATAGGCATTTGAAGCAACTTGCTATACATATCTTTTCGGAGGTGCATCACCACAGAATTTTTGATAGGTGCCATCACATAAAAAGATAAGTAGAGGAAAAAATTTCTAAAAAAGACTGCAACAATTATGATTCCACAAATAAGTGCAAGGGCTTTAACTGGACCTTCTGAGCCTTGCTCTTGGATATAAACTGCTAATTTGTAATTGATGACAGAAAGAATATCGTACGGATTTGAAGGGGCTGGAGGAAGACCAGTTGGTTCATTAAAAATTAGTTTCATGAAAAAAGGCAGTCCGCCAAATGAAACCAATGAAAATGCAATGGAACAGAGCGTAAAAACTACATAGAAGCCAATTTGAAGCTTAAAAGCACTTAAGTATTCGAAAATGCGCTGGTATTTTTTCATGAGTTACATGTTAGGGGAGCCGATACAATAAGCAACTTCCCCAGAATGATTACTTTTACAAATACAAATGTAATTATATGCAGGAAGGAAAACGTCAAAAACAAGTAGCAGCGGTTATAAGAGAAGCCATGAATGAGATTTTTGTACGTATGGGTTTGAATATGGTACAAGGGGGAATGCTCTCCATTTCATCTGTAAAAGTTACACCAGATTTACTGGAAGCAAGAATCTATGTTAGTCTCTTTCAAGTAAAAGATGCCAATGCAGCTATGCAAGTTATTGAGAATAAATCTTGGGAAATTAAAAAGGAACTCGCAGACAAAATCAAGCATCAGGTAAGGCGAATACCGGTTTTACAATATTTCTTAGACGATACCCTAGACCATGTTTATAAAATGGAAGAGCTGTTTAAAAAAATTGAGGAAGAAAAACAACAACCTGAATAATTCCAAGAACCTTGAATGTACTTATAGCTTGGCGCTACTTAATCGCTAAAAAATCTATACAAACAGTCCAGTGGATTGCCTGGATTAGTATGATTGCAATGGCAGTTGGTACAGCGGCTTTGATTATTGTGTTAAGTGTATTTAACGGCTTTGAAGATTTGGTAAAAGGGTTATACGGCGACTTTTATACTGATATTCGGGTGGTTCCTAAGCAGGGTAAACGAATAGCGCTTACTGATAGTCAGCTAGCTTGGTTGGGGCAGCAAAAAGACATTCAACATTGGAGTCCAATACTTGAAGAAAAAGCTGTGCTTATTCGAGATGAATGGCAAACCATTGTTCAATTAAAAGGCGTACTGCCTCATTATACAGATGTTTCTGGCATAGGAAATCATATCATTCAAGGAAGCTTTGAATTAGGTAAACCTCAAGAGCCTAAATTGGTATTAGGGTGGGGAGTTGAAAATGCTTTAGGTGCAGATATAGATGCGTTTGCCAATGGTATTTTAGTTGCAGTACCTCAAAGAGGTGCAACCAATATTGATATGAGCTCGCTCTTAAGCATTCAAGCGAGTAACTCAGGGACTTTTTTGGTACAGCAAGAGTTTGATAATAAATATGTATTCACGCATATCGACTTTTTGCACTACATGTTCGATATTCCTAAGAATGAAGTGTCTGCAATTGAGATAAAGCTTGTGTCTTCATCTAAAGAAAAACAGGTGGTATCACTTATTGAACAGCAATTTGGATCAGGGGTTGTTGTACAAACTCGCTTTCAGCAAAACCAGAGTTTATATACAGTTATGGCAACAGAAAAATGGGTTATTTATGCCATTCTTTCCTTAATTCTTGTGGTTGCTGCCTTTAATATGATTGGAGCACTAACTATGTTGGTGTTGGAAAAAAGAAAAGACATAGCTGTTTTGAAAACCCTAGGTGCAACTGCTGAAAGAATTCAGAAAATCTTCTTATTGGAAGGCATGCTACTAGCTTTTATAGGTGCAGGTGCAGGAATGATTTTAGCTACACTTATTTGTTTAGGGCAAATGCAGTTTAAATGGATTAAATTAGGAGGTTCTTCTTTTTTAATTGATTATTACCCAGTTCAACTACAAGCCCAAGATTATTTATTGGTTGCTGCAACAGTATTTGCAATCGCTCTCTTTGCAGCCTGGGTGCCTGCCCGAAAAGCTGCACATGAAAATCAGGTTCCTAGCAGGTCCAATTAAATTAATAATCTCCTAGTGTTTCCTCCAATTGAGCCAAAGCAGACTCAAGTTGTGCGTCGTTTGGTGCAATACCATGCCATTCATGACTACCTTCCATAAAGTCAACACCTTTTCCCATGCCTGTCTTCATTAAAACACAAACTGGCTTACCTTGACCGGCTGCTTGTGTGGCAGTGTCTAGTCCTGAAACTACAGCCGACATATCATTTCCTTCCATTTCCATAACATGCCATCCAAAAGCCTTAAATTTTTCTGCTAAGTTTCCTAAAGACATGACCTCTTCTGTTGGACCATCAATTTGCTGACCATTCCAGTCAATTGTAGCAATCAAATTATCTACTTTATGATGAGCAGCATGCATGACAGCCTCCCAAATTTGACCCTCTTGTAGTTCGCCATCGCCATGTAATGAAAACACAAAATGCTGATCGCCATTGAGTTTCTTGGCTAAAGCTGCTCCTATAGCTACGCTCAGTCCTTGCCCCAAAGAACCACTAGCAATTCTAACACCTGGAAGGTGTTCATGGGTGGTTGGGTGTCCCTGAAGACGAGAATTGATTTTGCGGAAAGTGGCCAATTCACTTATTTCAAAGTAGCCCGCTCTCGCTAAAACCGAATAGTAAACTGGTGAAATATGTCCATTCGATAAAAAGAACAAATCTTCTCCCGTTCCATCCATAGAGAAAGGAAGTTTAATTCTCAACTTATTGAAATACAGCGCAGTAAGAAAATCGGCACATCCTAAAGAGCCTCCTGGATGCCCACTTTGTACTGCATGAACCATTCTAACAATATCTCTTCTTACTTGACTAGCAATGTTTTGTAACTCTTGGATGGAGGCCATTTCTTAAATTTTTGCAAAGATAATTTCTTCCTTCGAATCAGTTATAGTAATTTAGTTCCTGACTACTGCTGTTAATTGCCCCCAATCCCCCCTTTGACAAGCACTAGGTAATCCTAAGGATTTTTGCCTTTAATAACCAAAGGGACAACACATGAGTGAAATTCAAGATTTACTTCTTGCAGCATTGATTGCTTTATTGGTTACGGCGTATACCATACCAGTTATTATTCGTGCTGCAAAATGGAGAAAGTTGTACGATCATCCAAATGAGCGTAAAGTGCATACCGTTCCTATTCCTTCTTTGGGTGGTATGGGCATTTTTATTGGTTTTATGTTAGGATTGTTATTTATGGCAGATGTTACAGACGCTGCTAATACTTTTCAATTTTACATCGCTGCTTTTTTAGTGATTTTCATTTTTGGTATAAAAGATGATATGCTCATTATATCACCTCTAAAAAAGTTTCTTGGACAGTTGGCGGTAACAATGATTATTATAGTTAAAGCAGATATACACATAGATCACATGCATGGTTTTTTAGGTATTCTAAAAATTCACCCTATTGCAAGTTTCTTTTTAACTGCTTTCACAGTATTGGTGATATTAAATGCATTTAATTTAATAGATGGTATTGATGGCTTGGCTGGTTCTTTAGGATTAGTCACCTCTCTTGCATTTGGTACCTTCTTCTTATTCATGAAGGACCATTTCTTTGCATTGATGGCATTTACATTTGCATCTGCTCTCGCTGGATTTCTGATTTATAATTTTTCTCCAGCTAAAATATTCATGGGCGATACAGGTGCCATGCTCATTGGTGCTGTGAATTCTATACTAGTAATTCGCTTTATTGAAACTGCTGAAGGTTCACCTTTTCTACCTTCACTTTCTTCTGCTGCTATGGGTTTTGGTATGTTGTTAATTCCATTAATGGATACGCTCAGGGTTTTTGCAATCAGATTATTCAATGGCAGGTCTCCTTTTTCACCCGATAGAAATCATATTCATCACATTTTACTTGATCAAGGCTTCTCTCATACACGTATTACTATTACTTTAGCATTTTCTCAAGTTGCTATAATTTTTATTACCTATTTAATGCTCCCTATAGGTACAACTTGGGTTATTTTCGGGCAAATTCTTTTATTTCTTCTTTCTGTTGTTTTATTATCTAGGTATAAGAAAAGGCCTACAGCCTTTACTGTTATTAAAGGAAAAGACTTTAAGGAGGCCCAATCTTCTTTTGGACTAAGGCGTTTAGCTGGTTTAGGCAGCTCAAAAGCAACAACTGTTACAGAAGAGTAAACTCTGGTTTAGATTTCATCGTCTTTTCATAGTTTTGCGGACAAATCAATTAAACTATGGCAGAAGATTTAGCATTGGTGATTGAAGATGCAGAAGACTCAATGAAGAAAGCCATCCTTCATCTTGAACAAGAACTAGTGAAAATTAGAGCAGGCAAAGCAAATCCAAATATGTTGGATGGGATTAACGTAGACTATTATGGCGCACCCACACCAATCAATCAAGTTGCTAATATTAGTGTGTTAGATGCTAAAACTATCAGCATTCAACCTTGGGAAAAAAATATGCTTGCAGCAATAGAAAGAGCAATAATGCAGGCTAATATTGGAATTACTCCACAAAATGATGGTGTTCAAATTCGTTTATTCCTCCCACCTTTAACAGAAGAAAGAAGGAAGGAGTTAGTGAAGAAAGCAAGTGGTGAAGGCGAGCACACTAAAGTGGGTATCAGAAACGTTCGCAGAGATGCTATTGAAGCAGTAAAGAAATTGCAAAAAGATGGCTTGAGTGAAGATGCTGCCAAAGATGCAGAAGAAGAAATTCAAGCTTTGACTGACAAGTTCATTGCTCAAGTTGATAAGCACTTAGCTGCGAAAGAAAAAGAAATGATGACTATCTAATTTTTTTGATAGATAAATTTTAAAAAGCTGCTTATTGAAAGCGGCTTTTTTTAGGACTAGTCTCAAGTCATTTCTTATTAGCTAGATAAACACCTCCAAGAATTAAGAAAAGAGCACCCATTTGAAGCAATCCAATAGATTCACCCCCTAGCCAACCTAATATGACTGCTACAAAAGGAATTCCATAAGTGACCATGGAAGCAAATAGTGGTCCAGATTTTTTTAAGAGCATGTAAAAAAGAATAGATGCAAAAGCTGTTCCTATAATGCCTAGTGTAGATGCTGCAATGAATGATTTCCAATAATTAATCCCAGTTGTTGGAATATTAAAAAAGTTGGTATTTAGTAATACTAAAAAAGCAGCTGGGGTTAACATGCTAAATGCTAAACTGGCAATTTCTAAAGAACCAATCCCCTGTAGTTTTCTTCCAACCATATTTACATTCAATGCATATAAAACGGTAGCTAACAATACCAATAGCGCGTATGGCAAAGAGGAATTGCTCATGCCAGATCCTGATGGGAGAATTAATACCAGTAATCCAATTAGCCCAATAATTACCCCCAGCCATTTCTCTTTGCTTGCCGCAAGTTGAAAAAACGCAACGCCAAGTAATATGGTACTTAGGGGAGTTAAAGAATTGAGTATGGCAGCGAGAGAACTATCAATCCGTGTTTCAGCAATACAAAACAAAAACGCGGGGAAAAATGAGCCAAGCCAACCCGAAAGAATAACTGTACCCCTTTTTTCTGAAGGGATAGCTTTCCATGCTTTCCATAAAAACGGACTTAATACCAATCCAGCACTCAAAATTCTGATAGAAGCAACTTGATAAGCAGAAAAAGACTCTAAACCAATTTTCATCAGCATGAATGAACTTCCCCAAATCAATGAAAGCAGAAAAAAAAGTATCCATGCTAACCAATTGCTCTTTTTAAAATTCATGCTGCAAAGGTGAACTATTCCAACTGAAAACAAAGTAACTTTCAAAAAAAGCCAGCTATATGAAAGCTATTCAACTTTCTTCAATTAGTACAAGAGCGCCAAAATCTTTGAACAAAGAAAAGACTAAAGCTAAAACAGCTGCTATTCTTGCTGAGTTGGATGAATTACAAAACCTCTTGTATGCCGAGAGTAAGCACTCAGTACTCATTGTCATTCAAGGAATGGATGCAAGCGGAAAAGATGGTGCAATCCGGAATGTGTTTGGTAAGCTTAATCCACAAGGTGTTCGTGTGCATTCATTTAAAGCTCCTAGTACCTTAGAACAATCGCACGACTTTCTTTGGCGCGTGCATTCTGTTGCTCCGCCTAAAGGAATGATTCAAATATTTAATCGCTCTCATTATGAAGACGTTCTTATTACTCGTGTTCATCGGTTGTGTACCGATGAAGTAGCCAAAAAGCGCATGAAAGCAATCAACGATTTTGAACAACTTTTAATGCAACATAATAACACCCATATCTTAAAATTCTATTTACATGTTTCCCCTGAGGAACAGCAAAAGCGATTACAGGAGAGGATTCACCTTCCTAACAAACAGTGGAAATATAATGAGCGCGATTTTGAAGAAGCTAAATTGTGGAGCCAATATATGAAGATGTATGAAGATGTTTTTAGAACATGTAATCAGCCACCTTGGACTATCACCCCTTCAGATCAAAACTGGTATAAAGAGTACATCATTGCAAGCCAATTACGTGACAAACTCGTTGATTTGAAAATGCAATATCCCGGACTTAAAAAATAGTCGTTGAATTTCCTTATTTTCAAAAATCTTAAAAACAACAAATTATGGGAATGATTCAAGAATTCAGAGATTTTGCCGTAAAAGGAAATGTGATTGATCTCGCTGTCGGTGTGATCATTGGCGGCGCTTTTGGTAAAATTGTTGGTTCATTTATTGATGATGTTATTACGCCTCTTTTACTAAAACCGGCTTTGAATGCGGCTAATTTGCAAAAGTTGGAAGAATTAACCATGTTTGGTACAGTTCGATATGGTGTGTTTTTGTCTTCAGTCATCAATTTTGTGATTGTGGCATTTATTTTATTTATGCTTATCAAGGGTATCAATAAAATGAAAAAGGCTGAGGCTGAAGCACCTGCGGCACCGGCACCACCTTCAAGCACCGACCAATTGCTAATGGAAATTAGGGATGCCTTGAAGAAATAAAGGCTCATTTGGTGGATAAATAATGAATTTTGTAGCCCCATCCTCTGTGGGAATGCCTTTTCTTTGCTAAAAGCTTAGAACTTGAATACTGTTAATTATCAAATTAAACTCGATCAATTTGAAGGTCCATTCGATCTTTTGCTTTTTTTCATTGAGCGCGATGAATTGGATATTTATAATATTCCTATAACTAAAATCATTCAAGATTTTCTGGCCTATATCCATTCGCAGGAGAAATTGAATATTGAACTTAGTAGTGAGTTCATCCTGTTTGTTTCTACGCTTATGCGTATTAAGGCTAAGATGTTACTGCCAAGAAAAGAATTGGATGCTCAAGGAAACGAAATTGATCCTCGTCAGGAATTAGTTGACAAAATTCTTGAGTACAAAAAATTCAAAGAAGCAGCAGCACAGATGGCTGAAATGGAAGCTTTACGTATGCTTATGGTTAAGCGCGGTAATCTTCAGAAAGAGTTGGTTGAAATAGGAGAGGAAAACAGCGAAGGCACAGAAATTCAGCAAATCACTTTATTCAAATTAATGAAAGCTTTTGAAAAAGTGATGGAGCGCGTTCAGCAACGCCAAAACAAACCCGTTCATACTGTGGTACGCTACAACTATACCATGGAAGGTAGCCGCGATTATATGTCAGATTTTGTGTACAGAGAGAAAACTGTTTCATTTGAAAAGGTTTTTGAGATCTGCGAAAACCGAATCCATGCCATCTTCATGTTTCTTTCTTTGTTGGAATTGATACAACAGAAATTCATGAAAATTATGGTAGGAGAGGGTAGGAATAATTTTATTGTAGAATGGAATGAAAACAGAGAAGAAGATATTGCACAAGAAGGTGGCGACAGCGATTTACTTGAATTAAATGAAGGGCTTAATTAAAATATCCAACTTACATTAATAAAAAAGGGACGCACATTATAGGCGTCCCTTTTTATTTGTAGAATTCGATTTTTAATTTACCTGAGCTTCTGATAGTTTTACTTCATTAGTTTCTTTCGCTGCTTCTGCACCCAGCATATTCCTAACTTGCTCAGCAATAGCTTGTGCATCATACTCACACTCGCGATACAATTCTTTTGGAGTACCATGTTCAACCAATCTATCTGGAATACCCATAATTTTTACCTGAGCCTGATAGTTATGTTCGTGCATGAACTCTAAAATTGCAGAACCAAATCCACCTACAACTGTACCGTCTTCAACAGTAATAACTTTATTGTAGTTTTTGAACACTTCATGCAACATTGCCTCATCCAAAGGTTTCACAAAGCGCATGTCATAATGTGCAGGATCGATTCCTTCACTGCGAAGGGTTCTAATAGCAGCTTGCGCAAAATTACCAGGGTGACCTAATGTAAGCAACGCAATATCTTTTCCGTCTTTTAATTTTCTTCCTGTTCCTATTTTGATTTGCTCGAACGGAGTTCTCCATTCAGGCATAACGCCTTCACCTCTTGGGTATCTAATTACAAATGGGTATTGCGTTTCTTCCAATTGTGCTGTGTACATAAGATTGCGTAATTCAGCTTCATTCATAGGCGCCGAAACAATCATATGCGGAATACAACGCATGTATGGAATATCATAACAACCATGGTGTGTTGGTCCATCTTCACCTACCAAACCAGCCCTATCCAAACAAAATACCACAGGTAATTTTTGGATGGCTACATCATGTACCACTTGGTCATAAGCCCTTTGCATAAAAGAGGAGTAGATGTTACAGAAAACACGCAATCCTTGTGTTGCCATACCTGCACTTACAGTTACAGCATGTTGTTCGCAAATACCTACATCAAATGCACGATTCGGCATTTTCTCCATCATGAACTTGAGGGAAGAACCACTTGGCATGGCAGGCGTAATACCCATTATTTTTGGGTTTTGCTCAGCCAGTTCAATCATAGTATGTCCAAATACATCTTGGTATTTCGGTGGTTGAGGAGTTTCAAGTTTCTTCTTAAAAATTTCACCAGTTACCTTATCAAACAATCCAGGTGCATGCCACTTGGTTTGGTCTTTTTCAGCCAATGCATAACCCTTACCTTTTACCGTAATAACGTGCAATAATTTTGGCCCAGGAATATCCTTTAAGTCTTTAAGGGTATCAACAAGCTTCGTGATATTATGTCCATCAATAGGACCAAAATAGCGAAGATTCAAAGCTTCAAACAAGTTACTGCTCTTGCTTACCACGCCTTTAACAGCATGTTCCAATTTTGATGCCAAATCGCGACTAAACTGACTTCCTACAGGAAGCTTACCCAGCATATTCCAAATTTCATCGCGCAGTTTATTGTATGTGTGCGAAGTGCTGATATCAGTTAAGTACTCCTTCAATGCACCAACATTGGGGTCAATGCTCATGCAATTGTCGTTTAAAATTATAAGTACATCACTATCTGCAACCCCCGCATGGTTCATACCTTCAAAAGCCATACCTGCGGTCATACTGCCATCGCCAATCACCGCCACAACTTTTCTGTCCGGTTCATTTTTGTATTTAGCAGCCATAGCCATGCCAAGTGCTGCCGAAATAGAAGTAGAAGAGTGTCCAACGCCAAATGTATCATAAGGACTTTCGCTTCTTTTTGGGAAGCCACTTAAACCGCCATACTTTCTATTTGAAGGGAAACGATCTCTTCTTTCAGTTAAAATTTTATGTCCATAAGCCTGGTGGCCAACATCCCATACCAACTGGTCATAAGGTGTGTTGTATACATAGTGCAATGCAACCGACAATTCAACTACACCCAAACTGGCGCCAAAATGTCCACCATGTACACTTACTACATCAATGATGTATTGTCTGAGCTCATCGCAAACCTGGTGCAATTGCTCCCTCGACATTGTTTTAAGGTCATCCGGATTATTAATCTGAGCCAATAAGGGACCGGGTTTGATTTCCATGCGGTGTTGATTTATCGTCAAAAATACAAGTATCTGTTTTGTTTCTGAAAGCAGATTTAACAAAAACATACAACAAGAGCAAAAGTTCGGCTTTTTTCAAACTAAATATCAACCATTAAACCGCTTAATCTGCCACTTATCCTCTAATTCTCTGTAAAAGCTCAGAATAGCAGTTATTTTGAATGCACTGTGAGAAACAAGACATTACTATATTGGTACTGCCAATTGGGGGGGTGGCTCTTTTATGGGCTAACCATCTTGTTCTTTTCATTCATTTTCCGTCAAGAAGTATTCCCATGGTCTTACGCACGCTTGGGTTTAGGTATTGGATTGGGTTTTGCTTTTACACACATCCTTAGAGAATATTTTCACACTTTTAAACTTAAGCCCCCCTTCCCTCGTCAGAGGTGGTGGTTTGTGCTTTTGGGTATTTTGGTAGTTTGTGCGGGATATAGTTTGATGAATAGTGCCATTATTGAATGGTTAGGCTGGTACGATCTTAAAAGAAAGGCTTCTCTTCAAAGAAGGTTCATGATGAATCTCTTGAATGATAGCCCTATTATTTTTGTTTGGTCCAGTATTTACTTTGTTTGGCATTATATAGAACTAGCAAGAAACACAGAGCTGGATACTGTGAAATTGGAAGCTGTTGTAAAAGATTTACAACTCAAAACCATCAAATCGCATATTAACCCACATTTCATTTTCAATGCATTAAACAGCATTCGTGCATTGGTAGATGAAAACCCCGAAAGAGCAAGAACCGCCATTACCGAGTTGAGCAATTTATTGAGAAGCAGTATGCAGGCCGATAAATTGGAAACTACTTCATTAGAAAGAGAGTTGAGTATTGTAAAGGATTACTTGGCACTGGAATATATAAGGTTTGAAGACAGATTAAGAGTGGTTTATAAAATTGATGAAGATACCCTCGACCAGCAAGTGCCACCTATGATGTTGCAAACCTTAGTAGAAAATGCCATTAAACATGGTATTAGTAAGGAAGTGAATGGAGGAGATATTGTTATCACATCTCGCTTTACTGATACGCATCATGAATTGATTGTGATGAATACCGGAAAGTATGAACCCATAGATGAAGAAGAAGGTTTTGGCGTAACTAGTACCATTAGCAGACTTCAATTGATGTATGGTGAGAGAGCAAGCTTTGAATTAACCAACCTCGATCAACATCGCGTTGAAGCAAAAGTAGCAATGCCCCTAAACTTGTAACTATAAACAAAGTGAACATGCCAATTAGAGCCATTATTATTGACGATGAAAGATTAGCGAGAAATGAGTTAAAAAAGCTCTTGCAACAACACCCCGAAATTAATATTATTGAGGAAGGTGCAAATGTGGATGATGGACTAGAAAAAATCAACAGCCTTAATCCCGATTTAATTTTTTTAGATATTCAAATGCCGGGTAAAACAGGATTTGATTTGCTGGCTGAACTCGAAAAATCACCAAAAGTAATTTTTACTACTGCTTACGACGAGTATGCAATTAAAGCATTTGAAGTAAATGCGCTCGATTACTTATTGAAGCCCATTGAACCAAAGCGATTGGCAGATGCCATTCAGAAACTACAACAAGAGCTAGCGAAAGAGAAAGCTAATGAAGGTTTATCGCGTGGTCCATTAACTGAACACGATCAGGTGTTTGTAAAAGATGGTGAACGTTGCTGGTTTGTAAAACTTTCAGAAATACGTCTATTCGAAAGCGTTGGTAACTATGCTAAAGTATATTTTAGCACTAATAAGCCATTGATTTTAAAATCGCTGAACTCTCTTGAAGAGAGACTTGACCATAGAATGTTTTTCAGAGCAAATAGAAAACATATCATTAACCTTCGCTGGATTGAAAAAATTGAACCCTATTTCAATGGTGGTTTAATTGTAGATCTGAAGGGAGGTGAAAAAATTGAAGTGAGTCGCCGACAAACTGTAAAGTTTAAGGAGATGATGAGTTTGTAATTACCCCACCGAAACTGGAACACTATGCACGGCGCTACTGATTTCACGAATCAGGGCGCTGTTTTTTTCTATAGCATTTCCAACAACAATTACATCGGCTCCAGCTTTACAATTTAGATAAGCTTTTTCTGGGTCTGTAATACCCCCGCCAATAATAAGTGGCACTTCTATGTGCTTACTTACACAAGAAATCATGCTTTCAGTAATTGGACGTTTAGCACCACTTCCTGCATCCATATAAATTAACTTCATACCCAACATTTCTCCAGCCATTGCAGTACACATGGCAATTTCATTTTTATCTGCTGGTATAGGAGTAGCATTTGAAATATAGGATACTGTTGTAGGGGCTCCACCATCAATGACCATATACCCTGTAGGCATAATTTCTAAACCACTTTTTCTAACCAATGGTGCACTAATCACATGCTGACCAATCAATAATTCTGGATTTCTGCCCGATATAAGTGATAAATACAACAAGGCATCTGCATGCTTGCTTACTTGTGAAGGTGACCCAGGAAAAAGAATTACGGGAATATTACAAAGCGATTTAATCTGCTGAATACACTCGTCCAAATGATTGGAAATAACCAGGCTTCCGCCTAAAAAGAAATAGTCTACAGCAGCATCTTGTGCTAAGCTGGTAAGCTCTGAAATCTGTGCTGCATCTACCTTATCTGGGTCAATTAAAACAGCAAATGACTTCTTGCCATTTTTTTTCTTATGTGTAAAATCCTGGTACAAAGTTTCTTTCATGCGTAACAGACAAGGTACTTCGTACAAAAGTGCGAAAAATTGTCCACTTATAGCATCTTACATGGAAGAAATCTGATTTCTTGCTTGTTTTTCCTGTGTTAACACATCGTTAAGGATTTTTTCTCAAACTACACAAAAAAAATATTCCATTTTCCACAAAAAGTTGTGGACATTTCATCAAATCCAAACCAGTTCTAAGCCGTGAAAAAATCAACATCCCTTTTCCACAATTTGTTGATATTTCCACCGTTGGAAGTAAAGGCTAGGAAATTATTTTCGTCGACCGCTTGTCAAAAGGCAGGATGTATAAACCGCTTTCAAAAAATTAAAAATTAGTTCCGAGTATGCCCACCCAGCGCACCCCCAAGAACCAACAGAAGGCCCTTTCCTTCAGCCGTCGCTTCACAAAGGACGATGTATCTGTTTTCGATCAATTTGAGTACGATTACCGAACCAGTGTTATTCGCAACCCGACTGGTGAAACCGTATTCGAAATGAACAATGTAGAGGTTCCTAGACAATGGAGCCAGATTGCTACCGATATCCTTGCCCAAAAATATTTTAGAAAAGCCGGGGTTCCTCAACCAGATGGAAGCCTTGGTCGCGAAACCAGCGTTAAGCAAGTAGCTCATAGAATGGCTAATTGTTGGAAGGTTTGGGGAGAGCGTTATGGTTATTTTGCAACACCTCAAGATGCGCAAATTTTTTATGATGAATTGGCGTACAGCATTTTAAACCAATCTTGTGTACCTAACAGTCCGCAATGGTTTAATACAGGCTTACACGAGAGTTACGGCATTACGGGCAAGCCTCAAGGGCACTATTACGTAGATCCTAAAGATAATCAACTAAAAAAATCTCAAAACGCCTACGAACGTCCTCAGCCACACGCATGCTTCATTCTAAGTGTAAGCGATGATTTGGTGAATGATGGTGGTATCATGGATTTGTGGGTTCGTGAAGCAAGAATTTTCAAATATGGTTCTGGGGTAGGAACCAACTTCTCTCAAATTCGTGGCTCAGGCGAAAAGTTAAGTGGCGGCGGTAGTTCAAGCGGATTAATGAGTTTCTTGAAAATTGGTGACCGTGCGGCTGGTGCAATTAAGAGTGGTGGTACAACACGCCGTGCTGCTAAAATGGTCTGCCTCGACCTTGATCATCCTGAGGTAATGGAGTTTATTAACTGGAAAGTGGAAGAAGAGAAAAAAGTAGCAGCATTGGTAAGTGCAGGATATGATAGCTCTTACGAAGGTGAAGCATATATGACTGTTGCTGGACAGAACTCTAATAACTCAATTCGTATACCGAACGATTTCTTCCGCATTTTAGAAGAAGATGGCGACTGGGAGTTGAAAGCTCGTACAGATGGTAGAGTGATGAAGAAAATACCTGCTAGAGAAGTATGGAACCAAGTTGCTTATGCCGCTTGGAGCTGTGCTGATCCTGGTACTCAATACGATACAACTATCAATGAATGGCATACTTGTCCAGAAGGTGGTCGTATCAATGCTTCAAATCCTTGCTCTGAATACATGTTTTTAGATAATACTGCATGTAACTTGGCAAGTGCTAACCTGCGTAAGTTCTTCAATGAGCAAACCAATACGTTCGATGTAGAAGGATTTGAGTATGTGTGTCGTTTGTGGACTGTTGTGTTGGAAATTTCTGTGTTAATGGCACAGTTCCCTTCAAAAGAAGTGGCACAACTCTCTTATGATTACAGAACATTAGGATTAGGCTTTGCAAACTTGGGTACCGTTCTTATGCTGAGTGGTATTCCTTATGATAGTGAAGAAGCTCGTGGTATTGCTGGTGCTATTACAGCTATCATGACTGGTATTTCATACAAGACATCGGCTGAAATGGCTTCATTCTTGGGTGCATTCCCTCGTTATGAAGAGAATAAGCAGCATATGTTGCGTGTTATGAGAAACCACCGTGCTGCAGCTTATGATGCTTCTGATGCATATGAAGGATTGAGCGTATTACCAGTTGGTATCAACGCGAAATATTGTCCTGATTACTTGTTAAAGCGTGCTACAAAAGCATGGGATGATGCAGTTCAGTTGGGTGAGCAATATGGTTACAGAAACGCTCAAACAACAGTAATTGCTCCTACAGGAACCATTGGTTTGGTAATGGATTGTGATACAACTGGTGTAGAGCCAGATTTTGCATTGGTGAAATTCAAGAAGCTTAGCGGAGGTGGTTATTTCAAAATCATTAACCAAGCAGTTCCAAATGCATTGAAGAGCCTTGGCTATTCAGATGATCAAATTTCTGCTATTGAAAAATATGCAGTAGGTGCTGCAAGCTTCGAAGGTGCACCATTCATTAATCCTGCTACATTAAGTGCAAAAGGATTTACTTCGGAAGAGATTAAGAAGTTGAATGATGCTGCTAAGTCTGCATTTGAAATTGGATTTGTATTCAACCGTTTCACTTTAGGGGATGCTTGTTTACAACGTCTTGGATTTACTGAAGAGCAATACAGCGATTGGAGCTTTAATATGTTAGAAGGCTTAGGTTTCAGTGATGATGAAATTGAAGCAGCGAACGATTATGTATGCGGTACCATGACTATTGAAGGTGCTCCATTCCTGAAAGAGGAGCATTTGCCAGTATTTGATTGTGCGAACAAGTGTGGTAAAAAAGGTGAGCGTTATATCCATGCACACGGACATATTCGCATGATGGCCGCTTGTCAGCCTTTCTTAAGTGGCGCTATTTCAAAAACAATTAACCTTCCTCACGAAGCTTCTATAGAAGAAATTGCTGATTCTTACATGTTGAGCTGGAAATTAGGTTTGAAAGCTTGTGCATTGTATCGCGATGGCTCTAAATTGAGTCAGCCATTGAGCAATAAGAGCGATAAGAAAAAGAAGAAAGATGAGGATGCAACTGCAGAAGCAGAAGAACAAACTGCACAAGCAACAACTGAATCTGGTATTGTTGACTTAACAAAACTTACTGTAGAAGAATTGTTGGAAGAAGTAAATCGTCGTATGGCGGCTTCTACAGATACTAAATTGAAGCGTCAATTATCTCGCATTGTTGAGCGTAAATCATTGCCTGCCAAGCGTAGAGGATTTACACAAAAAGCAAAAGTGGGCGGACAAGTTATCTTCTTGCGTTCTGGAGAATACAGTGATGGTACACTAGGTGAAATCTTTATTGATCTATACAAAGAAGGTTCTACAGTGCGTAGTTTGATGAACTGTTTTGCAATTGCAGTTTCAGTTGGTTTACAATACGGTGTGCCTCTAGAAGAGTTTGTTGAGAAGTTTGTGTTTACCAAGTTTGAGCCATCAGGAATGGTAGACCATCCAAATATCAAAACAACCACTTCTCTTGTTGACTTTGTATTCCGTGCTTTGGCTTATGAATACTTAGGCAGAACCGATTTAGTACATGTGGTAGATCAGCCTACAGTAGAAAATACCGGCGAAGGAGACGAGGAAATTACCCTCATGGGAAAGCCCGAGTTGAGTAGTGTGCGTGTTGCC
>JAKRSC010000012.1 GCA_022402565.1 Hydrotalea sp.
CAGCAACACCATCTTCGTCTTGGAAGTCGTGGCTGTACCCAATAAACACGTTGTCGCGGAACTTGCTTCTTGGGTTAAGGTCCAGCTGCTGCATCACAATGGGAGATACACCATAGAGGTTACGCTCTCCACGTGTGCTTAAGGTATCTTGTTGCAAGAGCTTCAAGAAGTTCTTGGTCAACAGAGATGCCAATCTGCGCTCTGGATTTTGGTTGAGTACTTTTCTGAACACGGTTCTAAAGGCTTTACTCGCCTGAGCAGCACGGCCAAACTCTGCCATGTTCTCACGTGTTCTAATAAACTGCGGATCGTTGAGGATCCTTTGTCGCTCAATACCGCCTTTCTCGCGGATGAGGTGGCCGTCTCGGCTCTTGTAAAAGGTCAACCCACCTAGGGTTCCTTTCATCTTCAGAAAGCTTGCTTGTCTTGCCATCTGTGGTTGGTTTTAGGGGTTAAGAAAAAGAGGTTGTTTGCATAAAAAATGCAGGGCCTCACTAAGGAGGCACCTGCGGGAGGAATGAACACACATCGTGCAGCCTTCTATTGGCTTCATTCATTCTTCGCCATATCCAGGGTGGTACAGGTCGTTCACAGCTCCATAACCCAATGCGCCTATTTTTAGCCATGAGTTCAAGTTGCTGAAGGGTACTATCGCTGTGTCCGTTATGCGGATAGTACCAAGCCCATCCACGGCGTATGAGTAAACTATCAACTGCCATCCCATCCACCCACATCTTCACCAGCCACCTGCCATGCTTATCTGTTCCCACTCGCTGCAGCTGCACTTTTTTCCTAGAGAGCAGAGCATGCATTTCTTTTTGCACAAATACACCCATGGGTTGGTTCAGCTCAGGAGCATCCACACCAACTAATCGCACACGCTGTTTAAAGCCATTATGTAGAATGGTATACGAGTCACCATCCTGCACACCAATCACTCGCTGAGCAGATAAACCTGTTAAGAGGTTAAAGAAAATAATGAGGGCTGTCATACACTTCATGCATCAAAAATGAAGCGTATAAAAATCATTTACATCAATGCTGGGCCGTTGGTGCCGATAGTGTACCAACAGTTACCAACATGCCTTGAAAAAAAGGTGATAGATCTATAAATTTGAAGAGAATAAATTCGTTAGACACAAAGGGCAGCCAAAGCGCATGCAAAGCGCCATATAGTTGCGATATAAGTGGTAGATGAAACGCCTGCCTATATTAAAGTATAATAGCAGATATGAAGAAAGAACTATCTAGGGTATGCATCTATCCAAAAGACATCCAACGCATCACAGGAAGATCTGAAAGGTATTGTCGTAAGCTGGTATCACGTATCAAGAAGATCAATAACAAAGAAGCACATCAGTTTATTAGCATACAGGAGTTTTGTGCATATACAGGATTAAAAGTAGATGAGGTAAAAGGGTTGATAGTGGGGTAGGGGTCTATTAAAAATCTTGAAGCAGGTTAAAAAAACTTTACAAGTAAACAGTTTATTTTCTTGTCAAAATTTTAATACAAACTCATAAAAACTTTTATCAAGTTTATTCAAAAAAGAATGATTCTTTACCAGTAAAATCCATTACTAAGCATTAAAATATTTTATAGCATTTTCAGTAATAAGTAGTACAAAATTTTAATAAGTTCGATATCTTTATGGGGTGCTAAATTGAACGTAAAAAGTGTCAATTTTTTGTGTGTGGATTTGGGGAGTAAGGTAGTAAGAGTTTAGTTACAATTATGATTATCAGTGTGTTATAGAGGTTATTCGAATCCCTCCCTCACCGCAATACCTTTTCAGTTATTTTCAGAAACCCCCTTAAAAATCAATGTTTTAAGGGGATTTTTTATTTTTCATTTTCAAATTGTACATTCAATAAAACTATTATGATGAAGTCTATAACGAAAAAAGATTTTTATGCGCTATCTGCTACCTTATTATTAGTATCCTGTGGCAATTCTGTAGCAGATATAGAAAGCAAGCTGAATCAACTAAATAGTAAGGCACAGGCTTTGGATTCACTGGTTAACCAAGAAGTAAATAAAGTAAATTCCCTTGATTCTTTGATCAATATGGAAAGCGAGAAGGTGAAAAAGCTTGACACAATGATTAATAAGTCTACATCTAAATTTGATTCGCTTATAAAGCGATAGCCTTTTTGTATGAGCCGGTTGTGCAGAAATAGATGATAGGTTAAAAATATACTTACGAATATCTACTGATTAAAATGGAACTATCAAATGAACCCTTCGCAGAAATTGCAAAAAAGTTTCTGTGTTTGAAAAGTTTATTAGTTTTAGTATTACTCGTAAGGCATTTTTTTATTATCTCATGAGTTTAAGTCAATTCATCATAAAGTACATTCAACTTATTATCATCATTTTGCCATTCTTTAGTTTGGCACAGCAAAAGGATTGCTTTATCCTTCACAATGGCGATACTATTTATGGTAAATATCTGCAACGAAATAGTATCAGGCAATTCATTCACATTCAAACAGAGACTGGTAAAATAAAAATACCCTCTAAAGATGTAAATGAATTCTATTGGAAGGGTAGAAAACATCGAGTATTAAACGATCCATGTGAAGGAGATTTGAGTGTATATATGGTGTTGGTTGAGGGATCAATTACTTATTTGCATAGCGGTGGTCGCGAAGATTATTGTCCTGATTTGCTTATCATTAACAAGGAAGTATTTTCAGTAAAAAGACGACAATACTTCTCAGAACAGGCATGGAGTATATTGTCGTTGTGCACATCTTTTAAAGCAAAGTATCAAGAAGAGTATAACACTCAAATTAAAAAAACTATTATTTGGGATTGGGCATATCGTTCAAGTAGAAACAAATGGCTGGAAATGTTGCGATTTTATAATTTGAATTGCAAAGAACCTAGCCGTTAGCAAAAAAGGATACATGCTTGTTAGATTTTGTATGGATTTGAATACTAATTTCAAGTGTATACAAATAGAATTTGTTTTAATGAGTATTAGGAGGCATTTATCTTATGGCATTTAAAACCATTTTAGAGGGCGCAATATTTTCGTTGTTTTTTACAGCGATTACATTCCTTTTCTTTTAATGCTACCGTCAATTATTGAATGAATTGAATTTGCAACTTATTGCTAGGTAAAGATGGTTTGTGATATATGTAGCAAGGAAATAAAAAAAACCGAGTACATTGAACTCGGTTTTTGTAGCCCGTAGGGGAATCGAACCCCTCTTTCCTCCGTGAAAGGGAGATGTCCTAGCCGATAGACGAACGGGCCATCCCTTGGATTTGGGAGCGCAAAAATAGGCGTCTCGCTCAAATTCTCAAAAAATAATTCGACTTATTTTTTTTGATGAGTAATACTAGCCCTTAACTCACACAAAATAACATCGGTGTTCTGCAATGAATTACCTTTGAGCCCAATTTTAAATAGATAAATCATTCAGTATGAGTACAGTTAAAGTAGCGATCAATGGTTTCGGTCGCATCGGTCGTTTGGTTTTCCGCCAAATCTATAACATGGAAGGAATTGATGTAGTGGCAATCAATGACTTAACAAGTCCTAAGGTGTTGGCTCATCTTTTGAAATATGACAGTGCACAAGGTCGTTTTGATGCTGAAGTAACTGCTCAAGAAGATGCCATTGTAGTAAACGGTGAAACTGTAAAAATCTACGCTCAAAAAAATCCTGCAGATATTCCTTGGGGAAGTCATGGTGTGGATGTGGTTATTGAGTCTACAGGTTTCTTTACAGATAAAGATAAAGCTGCGGCTCACCTTACAGCTGGTGCCAAGCGTGTAGTCATTTCTGCACCTGCAACTGGCGATCTTAAAACAGTTGTATTTAATGTAAACCATCAAATTTTAGATGGCTCTGAAACAATTATTTCTTGTGCTTCTTGCACCACCAACTGTTTAGCTCCAATGGCAAAAGTGCTTAGCGATCAGTTTGGTATCCTAGCTGGTAGCATGACTACCATCCATGCTTATACAAACGACCAAAATACCTTGGATGCTCCACATGCTAAAGGCGATCTTCGTCGTGCACGTGCAGCAGCTCAAAATATTGTTCCGAACAGCACCGGGGCTGCTAAAGCAATTGGGTTGGTATTGCCTGAGTTGAAAGGTAAGCTAGACGGTGGCGCTCAAAGAGTTCCAACCATTACTGGTTCTCTAACTGAATTGGTAAGCGTTCTCGGCAAGAAAACCTCTGTTGAAGAAATCAATGCTGCTATGAAAGCTGCAAGCAACGAAAGCTTCGGTTATACCGAAGATGAATTGGTAAGCACCGATATTATTGGTACGCATTTCGGCTCTTTGTTCGATGCAACACAAACAAAGGTGATCACTGTAGGTGATACACAAATTGTAAAAACTGTGAGCTGGTACGATAATGAAATGAGTTATGTAAGTCAGCTTGTTAGAACAGTAAAGCATTTTGCAAAACTTATAAGCTAATTAATCTAACTTCCCATGAAGTCGTTCAATGAAATTTCTTTCAAGGATGAAAAGGCCTTGATACGAGTTGACTTTAACGTGCCGCTCGATAAGCAAACTTTTGCAATAACAGATGATAACCGCATACGTGCAGCTATACCAACTATTCAGAAAATTCTACAAGATGGTGGATCTGTTATTTTAATGAGTCACTTAGGTAGACCTAAAGAAGGTCCCGAAAACAAGTACTCATTGGTGCATTTGGTGAAGCATTTAGAGCAGGTATTGTCTCGTCCTGTGCAATTTGCTACAGATTGTATAGGTCAAGATGCGCTGGATTTTTCGGCTAATTTGAAACCCGGTGAAGTGTTGTTATTAGAAAACCTTCGTTTTTATAAAGAGGAAGAAAAAGGAGATAAAGCTTTTGCTGAAAAACTATCAAAACTAGGCACTTTCTGGGTGAATGATGCTTTTGGTACAGCTCATAGGTCACATGCTTCAACAGCGGTCATTGCTGAGTTTTTTCCTGCTGAAAAGCGCAGCTTTGGTTTTTTGATGGAAGGTGAAGTGAAGGCAGCCGAACAAGTACTTCATCAAGCTACACCTCCGTTCACTGCAATTATAGGTGGTGCGAAAGTGAGTGATAAAATCCTCATCATCGAAAACCTATTGAACAGAGCTACAGATATTATTATTGGTGGTGGAATGGCTTATACATTCAAAAAAGCATTAGGCGGACAAATTGGTGGTAGTCTTTTTGAAGAAGACAGGTTGGAATTAGCTAAATCAATTCTTGACCAAGCCGCTCAAAAAGGGGTGCAAATTCATTTACCTGAAGATTCTATAATAGCCGACAAATTTGCTGCTGATGCCAATACACAAACAGCTGATTCTGATGCTATACCTGCTGGATGGATGGGCTTAGATATTGGGCTTAAGGCTCAAGCTAAGTTTGCTGAGGTCATCCAAAGAAGTAAAACAGTTCTTTGGAATGGACCAATGGGGGTGTTTGAAATGGCTGCATTCCAAGCTGGGACAAAAGCCATTGCTGTTGCTGTTGCTGATGCTACTAAAGTTGGCGCATTTAGCCTAGTAGGTGGTGGTGATAGTGTTGCTGCCGTGAATCAATTTGGGTTTCATGACCAAGTTAGTTATGTGTCAACAGGCGGTGGAGCTATGTTGGAATACTTTGAAGGAAAAGTTCTTCCTGGTATTGCTGCGGTTAAAGGTTAACTCACTCAAAAGCATATGTACAAGGCTGCTTCGGCAGCCTTTTTTTATGAATTAGCAAAAGCTTGACAATACATGCCAACAAACTTTTCTATGTTTACAGCTAATTTTAAAACTAATAGTAACTTTCAGAAAACAAAACTTATATGAACACTAAAATTTTAACCCTTCTCGTTATTGCCGGTCTAGTATTATTAATTGGAGGTTGTGGCTGTAGTGGTTATAACGGCCTAGTTCAACAAGACGAAACTGTAAAGAAAGCCTGGAATAACGTGGAAAGCGATTACCAGCGCAGAGCAGACCTTATCCCTAATTTGGTAAATACAGTTAAAGGGGAAGCTAACTTTGAAAAGTCAACTTTAGAAAATGTAGTTGCTGCTCGTGCAAGTGCAACTCAAATGAAAGTTGATCCAGATAATTTATCTCCAGAAAAATTGGCTGAATTCCAAGCAAAGCAAGGACAGCTTTCTCAAGCTTTAGGCCGTTTGTTAATGGTAACAGAAAACTATCCTAACCTTCGTGCAAATGATGCATTCCGTAATCTTCAGACTCAATTAGAAGGCACTGAAAATCGAATTAAAGTGTCTAGAAATGATTTCAACCAAGCGGTAGCTGATTATAATATTAAAGTGCGTTCATTCCCAATGAATCTTATGGCTGGCATGTTTGGTTTTAAAGCAAAAGAAGGCTTCAAAGCAGAAGCAGGAAGCGAAAAAGCTCCAGAGGTTACATTCTAATTCATTACTGTGGGACTATTTGATTTTTTTAAGAGAGAAACTCATTTCTTTTCTTCAGAAGAAGAGAAGCGCATCATGCATGCAATTGAAGAAGCCGAAAAGAATTCAAGTGGTGAAATCAGACTTTTTGTCGAAAGTCATTGTGAATATATGGATCCTATTAGACGAGCAAAAGAGTTGTTTGCTGAATTGCATATGCATGAAACGTCTCTTCATAATGGTGTTCTTATCTATATAGCTATGAAAGATAGACAGCTTGCTATTTTTGGTGACGCTGGTATTCATGAAAGGGTGGGAAGCGATTACTGGGCCGAAGAGGTGCGTAAAATGATTGATGCTTTTAAAATGCAGTCCTATGTAGATGGTATCTGTGGAATCATATCAGATATTGGTTCGGCGCTTTCAACCCATTTCCCATTTGATCCTAATAGCGATCGAAATGAATTATCCAACCAAATTGTATTTGGCAAATGAGTAATAACATAAACAAGTTCTTAAAGGGACTCATATTGCTCATTTTTTGTTGGAGTAGTTTTATTGGCTATGCCCAAAAAATTCCACCAGTTCCCAATCCGCCTAAGCTGGTTAATGACTATGCGGGCGTATTATCGAAAGAACAGGTTGAGATTTTAGAGCAAAAGCTGGTTGCATTAGATGATAGTACGAGTAATCAAGTTGCAGTTGTGCTAATTAAGTCCCTCGAAGACTATCCCATTGAAGAATATGCATTAAAGTTGTTTAGAGAGTGGGGCATTGGAAATAAAAAAACCAATAATGGAGTTCTTTTAATTGCAGCTATAAATGATAAGAAAATTCGTATTGAAGTTGGATATGGTTTAGAAGGCGCTATACCTGATATTACAGCTGCAAACATTATTAGAAATGAAATTGGTCCTTTTTTTCGTGAGGGAAACTTTTATAGAGGAATAGATAGAGCCACAGATGCAATAGCTAAGGCTGCAGCAGGTGAGTATAAAGTAAAAAAAAGTAAAAAAGGTGAAGGAGAAGTAACAGGAAAAGACATCCTCATTTTTATTGTCATTCTGTTTGTGGTTTTAATGATTGTAGGTAACAGCGGCAGAGGAGGCGGTGGCGGTACTTTGTCGAAGCGTGGTTATGAAAACTGGAATACTCCTGGTGGATTCTTTTTCCCAATGGGAGGAGGCTTTGGTGGAGGACGAGGCGGAGGCTTTGGTGGTGGAGGCGGTGGCTTTGGTGGCTTTGGCGGAGGCTTTAGTGGTGGAGGTGGTGCAAGCGGAAGTTGGTAAGCATTAATAATAAAGCGCATAAAAAAGCTGCATGAATTTCATGCAGCTTTTTTATGACTAGTCAGTAATTAGTCAAACTAAATATTAACCTTTCGAAGGAAGTTTGGATTGGATGTAGTCGATTACTTCTTGTAAATCTGTACTTGTATTTCCTTCTTTCTTCTCAGCCTCTTTCTTCTTCAATAATCCCTTTAAAATTAGATCATTGATATAAGGATCGGTTTGGTCTCTGTAAGATCCAGGAATTGCCTCACGAAACTTTACAATCATATCTACACCTCTCTTAATCTTAGATGCATCTTTAACCTTAGCTAAGAAATTACTGAATCCTGTTAGGCCTTCAAACTTTGCTTGTCCAAATGGTAAAGCATCAAATTTATTTGCAATAATATCAAATGAAGATTCGTCGCCTTGCTTGTACATTACATCGCTAATAACTGCACCTAATTTGCCTTTAGCTGGCTCTTGTGCAATCTTCTTCACCAATTCCCAAGCTTTTTCAGGCTGCTGCTTTTGAAGAGCTTCTAAAGCATATCCTGCTACCGAATAAGAAGAGTCGAAAACTGCTTTTTCAAACATAGGGATATGTGCTTCTTTTTTAATTTTTCCAAGCGCTTCAATTGCACGCCCTCTCACAACAGATTTAGCATCTTTTTGTGCTATGTTCAATAGTTTAGATTCAACTGCATCTCTTACGACAGACTTATTCATGTCTAATCTAGAAATGGCAAGAGCACGAAGTCCTTCATATTTATCTTCAATTGCCAACATCATAATCTGTTGCGCTTTTTCTTCACTTTGGCGACTTGCTGCAAATTCAATGGCTTCTCTTCTGTCGATATAATTGCCTGCATTGATGTACTGGAATAAATACTCATCTAAGCTCTTGCTCTCTTTTTTCTCACCTAACAAAACTTTTTCAGCATCAAAATTGATTAAGCTGGGTGCAGATTTGGTTGCAAAATAGAAAGTGTCTACTTTATTTTTAATCCAAATCATTTCTCTTTTTTTATTGGCACCTTCATAAATATCAACCCATACAGGTAGCTTGAAAAGATTTGCACTGTCTTGTGTTTGCTCTACAATTAATCTTGTTCTTCCATTGTCAGATTCATATTCAGATTTAATTGTCAATTTAGGATGACCATATCCAAAGAACCATTGGTTGAAGAACCAATTCAAATCCTTTCCAGTTACTTTCTCAAATGCCAATCTAAGTTGATGCGCTTCGCCTGTTCCGTATTTGTTTTCTTGGAGATAAACCTGCAACGATTTAAAGAATGCATCATCGCCAATATAATGACGGAGCATATGAAGAATACGACCACCTTTGTTATAGCTAACAGCATCAAACATATCTTCTTTATCCTTGTAATAAAAGCGAATCAAGTTTTTCTTGTGCTCATTTGGATTTGATAAATAACCCATCATCTGAGTTCTGTTTTCTTCTAATCCAGCGTCTTTTCCATACTTATATTCAGCCCAGAGTAACTGACTATAATCAGCAAAGCTTTCATTCATAGATAAGTTACTCCAGCTTTCGCAAGTAACTAAGTTTCCAAACCAATGGTGAAATAACTCGTGCGCAATAGTGCCTTCCCAAACATTACCATCAATCAATTCACGCGCATCTTGTTGAGCAGTTTCTTGGTGTATAACAGCAGTGGTGTTTTCCATTGCTCCACTCACATAATCACGCGAAACAATTTGTACATATTTATTCCAAGGATATTCAAAGCCCAATTTTTCAGAGAAAAAGCGCATCATTTCAGGTGTGTTGCCAAAAATCTTTCTCGCCACTTTTTCATAAGGTTTCTCAACATAATAGCTTACTTCTTTTCCTTTGTATGAGTCTTTTACTATAGCATAATCGCCAATTCCTATAAAAAACAAATAGGGGGCATGCGGAAGATCCATCTTCCAATAATCGGTTTTTGTTTTATCCTTATTTTTTACTGAGCTTACCAGCGAACCATTAGATAGTGATACAAATTGCTCGGGATAGGTTAAGTAAAATTCATGTGTCGTTTTCTGATTTGGTTTATCAATAACTGGCACCCAAACACTGGTCGCTTCAGTTTCGCCTTGAGTCCACAACTGAGTGGGTTTTCCTGCTTCTTCTCCCTTTGGATTAATAAAATACATCCCTTTTGCATCGGTAATTGCAGCACTTCCTCCACCTGTCCATTCGTTTGGTTTAGCAGTGTATCGCACGTACAGTATATAGTTCTCAGAACTTTTATATGTTTTATTCAGCCTTACTGTTAATTGTGCATTATTATACTGATAGCGAAGTGCCGTTTTTTGTCCGTTGGTATTCCAGAGTGCAACTTCGTGAATATCCATTCCCTTTGCATCTAATACAACCGAGTCGGTACTATAGAAAAAAGGACGTAGCGTAAGCCAAACTTTTCCATTAAGTTGTGCTTTTTGGAAATCAATGTTGGCTTCTAATTTGGTATGAATCATGGTAGAGTACTTAGTAGGTGTGGCCCTGTACAAAGTTTTCCATTGTTCATCACGATTGCCATGCTGGGCAAATGAGGTAACTGTGGCTAATAACAACACAAATAAGCCTAATATGTATTTCATGCGTGTAGAATTTAGTCAAATATACGAGAGGCAAATTTTAACCGTCTTTGAAAATTGACAAAAGACTAACTTTGGGGATGATGTGCAATAGGAGGGGATTAGCGACAAAAAAAGAGTTTGGCATGAAGTATAAAGTAATATGTATTATTCTGCTCGCGGTATTACAAAATTCAATACTGGCGCAGACCAATTATTTTATTTGGTTACAGTCAGATCAGCAACAATATTTTCAGGTAGAACTACAAGGCAAAGCGTACGAGTCCAGTCAGGCATGCTATGTGGTTATTCCTAAATTGCCATCTGGGCTATATGAGCTAAAGGTTTATCCTGGTGCCGATAAGAAGCAGCAGCAAGCATTTAATATACAAATTGGCCAACAGGACAGAGGTTTTGCCATAAAGCAAAGAGATGGACAATGGGTTTTGATGGATTTATTCGACTTTCAAGCGGTTCAATCTATCAATATTTCTCAAGGAAAGGCAAAAGAATCTCAGCCTACTAAGCAGGAATCTCCAAAAGATATAAGTCAAGGTGAAGTCATTGTAAATAAAGCAATACCCCAATCTGCTAACATAACTTCCAGTGTCATGGAGGAAAAGAAAGAAAACAAACAGGAGCTTCTAAAAGACGAACCAAAGCTCGAAGAGTCAGTTATTAAAGCGCCTGTTAAGAAAGGAGATCCCAATATTAGAAGGACTTACGATAAAAAAACGCCACAAGGTATAGATCGGGTATATATAGATCATAGTGGTGGCGAATCGGATACGATCATCATTTTCATACCAGATCCACAGAAAGAGACAAATACCAAAAACTGGATATTCCAACCACAATCTCCTTTACTTACAAGAATTTCAATACAGATTATAGAAGCGGTTATTTTTAGAAAAGAGGAACTATGGCAGAACAGTTAGGGCAGCGTTACTTTTTTGAGGTATCCTACAAAGGGACAAATTACAGTGGGTTTCAGGTACAAGAGAATGCGTCTACCATTCAAGGGGAGCTTGAGAAAGTACTATCTACCTTTTATAAAACCCAGACTCATTTAACCGGTTCATCACGCACCGATGCAGGTGTACATGCCCATCAAAACTACTTTCATGGTAATATTGTCAATTTAGTAACCTCCAAACACATATATAACCTCAATGCTATGCTGCCCTCAGATATTGTTTTGAGGCAGGTGTATCAAGTGCATGCAGAGGCTCACGCTAGGTTTGATGCGGTTGCGAGAACATATAAATATTTGGTTTACAGCGAAAAAAGTCCATTTAAAGCCGATAGAGCCTGGTATTATCCCTTTCCTTTAGACCTAGAGGCACTTAATTGGGCTGCTAAATCCCTTCTAACACATAATGACTATGAGGCTTTTTCCAAACGAAACAGTCAGGTACACACCTATAATTGTGAGGTAATGCAGGCTGAATGGAAGGAAGAAGGCGGCTACTATGTGTTTCAGGTAAAAGCCAACCGTTTTTTAAGAGGCATGGTAAGAGGCTTGGTGGCTACCATGCTAAAAGTGGGTAGGGGGGTAATGTCGCAAGACGAATGGTTATCAGTTCTGGCCTCAAAAGATCAAACATTATGTGACTTTTCTGCCCCCTCACAGGGATTGTTTTTGATATCTGTTGCATATCCCTACACTTTAAAACCTGTTGATTAAGACGACTCATCAATTGAGGTGTGGGATTTTATTGTAATGAGATGTTAGTTATCGCAAATAGAATACATATACAGCCTGCTTTTCATGAAGTTATAGTTACGAAAGATTGGAATAGTTATATCATTTGTTGTTAAAAAGAGAGTTCTGATGTAAAGAATGCTTCAATTTTTTTTTCATGCTGAAACCCTTGATTTTATTGGTATTTCAAGAGATATGTAAAAATAATTTGAAAAAAGATTTGGAAACAATTCATCCACTCCTATCTTTGCACCCCGAATTTGAAAACAACGATTCGAATTCAACAAAAGTTCTTTGATGGCGATGTGAATTTTCTCTTTAATAGCAATGCTTTTAAGAGAAATAATCTTCAGAATTTTTTCAAAAAATATTTGGTAGAAAAAAAACACATCGTATCTTTGCCGTCCTCTAAAAAAGGAACGCTCTTAGAAAAACATCGACTGAAAAAAATCTTCAAAAATTTTGAAAATAATTTTGGTCAGAATGATAAAAAGCTTTTACCTTTGCAACCCCAAACAAAAGGGTAGCGAAGAAAAAAGCTAAAAGATCTTTGAAAATTTGGAAGCAACAGCATAACAAAAACAAGCTTTTTGTTATACAGGTAAAAGCGATATATAATAATTAAATCCGACGTTAATTTTTGATAAAAGAGTTAATAGTCAGATCAAACAACATTTACAATGGAGAGTTTGATCCTGGCTCAGGATGAACGCTAGCGGCAGGCTTAATACATGCAAGTCGAGGGGCAGCGCAGAGTAGCAATACTTGGGCGGCGACCGGCAAACGGGTGCGGAACACGTACACAACCTTCCTTTAAGTGGGGAATAGCCCAGAGAAATTTGGATTAATACCCCGTAACATATAGAAATGGCATCATTTTTATATTATAGCTCCGGCGCTTGAAGATGGGTGTGCGGCTGATTAGGTAGTTGGCGGGGTAACGGCCCACCAAGCCTACGATCAGTAGCTGATGTGAGAGCATGATCAGCCACACGGGCACTGAGACACGGGCCCGACTCCTACGGGAGGCAGCAGTAAGGAATATTGGTCAATGGACGCAAGTCTGAACCAGCCATGCCGCGTGAAGGATGAAGGTCCTCTGGATTGTAAACTTCTTTTATATGGGACGAAAAAAGGGTTTTCCAACTCACTTGACGGTACCATATGAATAAGCACCGGCTAACTCCGTGCCAGCAGCCGCGGTAATACGGAGGGTGCAAGCGTTATCCGGATTCACTGGGTTTAAAGGGTGCGTAGGCGGGCATTTAAGTCAGTGGTGAAATCTCCGAGCTTAACTCGGAAACTGCCATTGATACTATTTGTCTTGAATACTCTGGAGGTAAGCGGAATATGTCATGTAGCGGTGAAATGCTTAGATATGACATAGAACACCAATTGCGAAGGCAGCTTACTACGGGGACATTGACGCTGAGGCACGAAAGCGTGGGGATCAAACAGGATTAGATACCCTGGTAGTCCACGCCCTAAACTATGGATACTCGACATTTGCGATATACTGTAAGTGTCTGAGCGAAAGCATTAAGTATCCCACCTGGGAAGTACGACCGCAAGGTTGAAACTCAAAGGAATTGGCGGGGGTCCGCACAAGCGGTGGAGCATGTGGTTTAATTCGATGATACGCGAGGAACCTTACCAAGGCTTGAAAGGCGGATGACAGACCCTGAAAGGGGTTTTTCTTCGGACATCCGTCTAGGTGCTGCATGGCTGTCGTCAGCTCGTGCCGTGAGGTGTTGGGTTAAGTCCCGCAACGAGCGCAACCCCTATCATTAGTTGCCAACAGGTAACGCTGGGAACTCTAATGAAACTGCCGTCGTAAGACGTGAGGAAGGAGGGGATGATGTCAAGTCATCATGGCCTTTATGCCCAGGGCTACACACGTGCTACAATGGGGTGGACAAAGGGCTGCAACACGGCGACGTGAAGCTAATCCCAAAAACCATCTCTCAGTTCAGATCGTAGTCTGCAACTCGACTACGTGAAGCTGGAATCGCTAGTAATCGTATATCAGCAATGATACGGTGAATACGTTCCCGGACCTTGCACACACCGCCCGTCAAGCCATGGGAGCCGGGTGTACCTAAAGTCGGTAACCGAAAGGAGCTGCCTAGGGTAAAATCGGTGACTGGGGCTAAGTCGTAACAAGGTAGCCGTACCGGAAGGTGCGGCTGGAATACCTCCTTTTAGAGATCGCTTTTAACGCTGTTGTTTCCAAAATTTTCAATTTTTAAGTTCTTAAAAATATTGATGTTGACCCGTATAGACCCGTAGCTCAGTTGGTTAGAGCGCTACACTGATAATGTAGAGGTCACCAGTTCAACTCTGGTCGGGTCTACTAAAATAAGCTACCTAGTAGCACGCCTTGAATTCATTTTGAATTCTAAATAGTTCTTTTAATAATGGGGGGTTAGCTCAGTTGGCTAGAGCACCTGCCTTGCACGCAGGGGGTCATCGGTTCGACTCCGATATCCTCCACAAATAAGATGTCCGTCCTGAATTGCAGGAGCGTACAGGTTCGTAACCTACACATCTACAAATGAAACTGGCAACAGTTCATGAAGATCTTTGACATATTGGGAAAAACGATTCATACTAAATAATGAATCAAAATCAATTGAATAGTGGTGGTAACATCACTACAATTTCTAAAATTTTTAAAGCAACTAAGGGCGCATGGTGGATGCCTTGGGTCTGAGAGGCGATGAAGGACGTGGTAAGCTGCGATAAGCTTCGGGGAGCCGCACACAGGCATTATATCCGAAGATTTCCGAATGGGACAACCCAATACACTGAAGGTGTATTATCCGCTCCTAAAGAGCGGAAGCCAACCCGGAGAACTGAAACATCTAAGTACCCGGAGGAAAAGAAAACAATAGTGATTCCCTGAGTAGTGGCGAGCGAAAAGGGAAGAGCCCAAACTTATTTCGCGTGCGGAATAAGGGTTATAGGACTGCATTTAGAGACTGTTATCAAGTAAAATCATCTGGAAAGTTGAGCCGTAGAGGGTGATAGCCCCGTACACACAAATTAACAGCGACGAGCAGTATCCTGAGTAGCGCGGGACCGGAGAAATCTTGCGTGAATTTGCCAGCACCATCTGGTAAGGCTAAATACTCCTCAGACACCGATAGTGAACCAGTACCGTAAGGGAAAGGTGAAAAGCACCCCGAACAGGGGAGTGAAATAGTACCTGAAACCGTGCGCCTACAAGCGGTCGGAGTCCGCCCCGCAAGGGTCGGATGACGGCGTGCCTTTTGCATAATGAGCCTACGAGTTGCTCCTCACTGGCGAGGTTAAGTTCTTATATAACGGAGCCGAAGCGAAAGCGAGTCCAAATAGGGCGATTAGTCAGTGGGGGCAGACGCGAAACTTTGTGATCTATCCATGGGCAGGTTGAAGTTCTGGTAACACAGAATGGAGGACCGAACCCGTTGACGTTGAAAAGTCTTGGGATGACCTGTGGATAGGGGTGAAAGGCCAATCAAACTGAGAGATAGCTCGTTCTCCCCGAAATGTTTTTAGGAACAGCGTCGCATTTAGAAGTGTATTAGAGGTAGAGCTACTGATTGGGCTAGGGGGCTTCACCGCCTACCAAACCCTGACAAACTCCGAATGCTAATACATATCTGCGGCAGTGAGGCTGTGGGCGCTAAGGTCCATGGCCGAGAGGGAAATAACCCAGATTAGCAACTAAGGTCCCCAATACGTAGTTAAGTTGAACAAACGCGGTGGGGCTTCTATAACAGCCAGGATGTTTGCTTGGAAGCAGCAATTCATTTAAAGAGTGCGTAACAGCTCACTGGTCGAGAGGCCCTGCACGGAAAATGATCGGGCATCAAACTACGAACCGAAGTTCTAAATCCGCCCTAGGCGGATGGTAGGGGAGCATTGAAATCTGCATCGAAGGTGTGGCGCGAGCCATGCTGGAGCGATTTCAAAAGAAAATGTAGGCATAAGTAACGATAAAAGGAGTGAAAAACTCCTTCGCCGTAAGTCCAAGGTTTCCTGATCAACGTTAATCGGATCAGGGTTAGTCGGGTCCTTAGGCAAACCCGAAAGGGGTAGCTGATGGAAAACAGGTTAATATTCCTGTACCTGCTATATACTAAAAGTGACGGAGAGCCGTGGCAGTTACGTCCTGACGGAATAGGGCGTTGAGTAGAACCTTCGGGGGACACGAAACTGTAAAAGCTCTTCCAAGAAAAGCGAGTATAGCGGCCCGTACCGTAAACCGACACAGGTGGACGGGATGAATATTCTAAGGCGCTCGGGTGAGCCGTGGAGAAGGAACTAGGCAAATTGACGCTGTAACTTCGGGATAAAGCGTACCGCAGCGATGCGGTCTCAGTAAAATGGTTCAACCAACTGTTTAACAAAAACACAGGGCCCTGCAAAATCGTAAGATGACGTATAGAGCCTGATACCTGCCCGGTGCTGGAAGGTTAAGGAAGGGTGTTCGACGCAAGTCAAAGCTCCTGACTGAAGCCCCAGTAAACGGCGGCCGTAACTATAACGGTCCTAAGGTAGCGAAATTCC
>JAKRSC010000013.1 GCA_022402565.1 Hydrotalea sp.
AAATAAACAATATTTTTAAAACATGTCATCATCTTAGAATAGCCCATAACGTTCGAGGCTTGGCGTTGTGGCTGCAATAGCGTTCTGTCAAGCTTGGAACTGGTGTTGAGTAAAGATAATTAGTTGATGTTAAAAATGGTCAGCCGAGTTGCGTTGGGTCACGCTGAGAACAACAGTTGAATAGCGATTTTTTGTTGATGTTTAATTCGTCAAGCAGCCATGACGCCAAACCTTTTGTTGTGTGCCGTTTTTTCTGTCACACTTTTAGGGTTTAAATCTCATGCTGGCTCTACAACCATTGCTTCAAGTTCTGCCTGTGTATATTTCGTCGCCTTTGGAACTGCACCAACTATTTGCTGAACAAATTGTAAAATCTGTGGGTTTCCTAAGTTGTCAATGTCTTTTACAAATTCGTACGCTGATAGTGGTTTTCCTTTTTCAGTATCGTGTCGGTAATTATTTGCTATTTCAAAATTGAAAATAGAAACGTATCTGCAAGAAAGATTTGCTGTCCGTAAATTACCTGCTTCAATTTCATTCCAAATTTCTTCATTAAGTTTCCATGCTGAATTTTTCTTTTGAGTTCCGTCTTTGTTTGTCTTTGGGGTGTAAACTAACTTATCATCGTCATCACTTGTGATATTGTAAACAAACCTTGTTTCGCTGTCGTGTATTATGTGTTGTTTAATATTGAAATGATTGAATATTTTTTGAAAGAATGGGATATTGTTTTTTGAGCCTGTGTTTGTAACAAAAATATCTCTCGTTGGAAATTTGGTTGCTAATATTTCACGAACAACAATTGTTTCTGTGTCGCCTTCAACTAAAACTACTTCATCGGCAAAGAAAGCTTCACAAACATTTGGGTCAAAACGATTAATCATCTGAACCATCTCTTTTTGTTCTTCTGTTTCACTGAAAATATTTTCTCCAACTTGATATAAATAAGTTTTACCGTCGGAATTTCTAACCATCCTTACTAAGGAAGTATGAGGCTTAGAAATATCAATTAATGAAGGGCTATGTGAAGCACAAATTATTTGGAAACTTGAGTTTGTACAAAGGTCATAGAGTACTTTTCTTAAAAGATTTATTGCTTTAGGGTGTAAGTATATTTCAGGTTCTTCAAAAAGTATTAAGAAGTCTTTTCTGTTACCTTGTCCATCTTGATCTGTAGGCAACTCGTTTCTTACAACACCTAAAAAATTGAACAAACATTGCCTTATAACACCGTGTCCATGATGAGAAAAGTCCTGTCGCTTGTCTGGAAATTTCTGGTCTTTTATAACAACAGAAAATTCCTTTTCTAAAGATGCAGAAAGGTCAAATTGAGTTCCCTCAACTTGGCTGATTTCTAAAGTTAAGTCTGGGAATATTTTTTGAAAATTACTATTCGCTTGTAAACTCTTCAGTGAAATTGCGTCCTTTGATAAAATTCTATTTTGCAAAATCTCAATTTCATTCATTACCTTTTGATATGCTTCAGCTTCTTCATCTTTAAGTGTTTTCAAAACACTTTTTTGGACAGTGTCTTTAATAAACTTGGTTAATTCTGCCTGCGTTGGCAATGCTGGAATTCTTACAGGTGTTGGTGCTTGTTTTGTTAGATGTTGTTCAAGTCCACCAAAGCCATTTAAAACATAATCGCCTGTTGCAGGGTCAAAGGTTTCTTTTTGCCCTTCTTCATCAGCTTTTGTCCAACGTTTTCTGAATTTAAGTTTACCATCTGCGTCAACCCATTTATCAAAACCCTTTTGAGCAAAGATTGCGTCATCACCTTGGTCTTTTGCGAAGGTTGCCAATATTTCAATTGGAATTGCTTCATTAAATCCTAAGAAGTCACTCAATAAAGATTTTTGCTTAGGCGTTACCAAATATTCATATGCAGAAAGCAAAGAAGATTTACCTGCATTATTTTGTCCGAAAACAAAAATTATATCAGAACCTTCAAGTGAGATTTTTACACTGTCGCCATTAATTGAACGAAAATTATTTACAGTTATGTCAAGTAGCTTCATCTTATTTTATGTCAATGGTTTTGAGATTTGTAGGGGTGTCGCAGTAAAATGGCACACAACGTTCGGGGCTTGGCGATGTGGCGGAATTTGAAAATCGTCAGCCCGTAACCGCAGCTAAATTTATAACTAAAAGTTCATTGTTTATTCTATTACTTGGCGTTATTCGTCGGCTGGAACTGAAGCCCAATAGCGAACAAAAAGCTGAGAATATATTCGTCGC
>JAKRSC010000014.1 GCA_022402565.1 Hydrotalea sp.
AACCCCTAATCAAGTGCTACAACAAAAAATTGCACTTATTACTTGAACTTAGATATATTAATTATATACGTTTATAAATATTTTGGACGAGAAAATTTGTTACTTAAATTCATTGCAAATTAAAAAGATTTAAATAAACTAACTATTTATAAAAACAAGCAATTTTTTCATTATTTATTATACAAGATAATATTTTGTAATTTGTTCTTGTTTGATTTGTTTGAACCAGTTGTATTCAAATTTGGATGAATTAAATTTCTCAAAATCAATGCTTTTCAATTTTAATATATATAGCTCCCTTTTACTGACATTTTTTATTCATTTTCTCATTTATGCTTGTATGCTTTTATGGCGAGGCATTAAGCAAGAGAATTTAAGTGACCTGCTTTTGGGAAGCTTTATTTTTTTATCAGCATTATATATTGTTCCATGGATGACTGGATTTGCAGGATGGTATGACGATACAACTTATGTATATCGTGATATTTTATTTTACACACCAATGATACATGGTTTGTTATTAGGCCCACTTTTGTTTTTATATGTGCTTAGTATTACCAACTTTTCGTTTAAAATGCAGAAACAACATTATTTGCATTTTATACCAGGACTTTTGTACTTAATATGGTCATTTATTGTATTTGTTGTTGATAAAATAATTTTAAAAAAATATTTCTTGATGAATGGTGAGACTGATCCTGATTTTTCAGGATGGTATCAATTTTTGCAACAAATTAGCATTGTTATTTATTTAACTTATTCTATAAAGCATTACCGTAAATATAGAAATTATACAAACCAAGAATTATCATTTGCTGAATCAGCTGCCTTTAAATGGCTTAAAAATTTTCTTATTGCATTTGGTGTACTTACTATATTACCTCTCGTTCAAGAGTTTTTATGGCTTTTAGTTCCTTACTTCAAAAACCTAGATTATGTTGGCTCATGGTATTATTTCATTTCTTTTGCTATTGTAGTCTATTATATTTCAATTAACGGATTCCATAACTCAAATATCCCAATTCATAAACTGCATTTTAATCCCGAAGAATATACAAAAGAAGCCTTCCCTATTACTTATGTTGAAAATGAGGGGCATTCAGCATTACAAAATAGAGATATTGATGATTTGACAATCTGGAAGGAAAGAATACATGCTGTAATTGTAAGTGAACGTCTATTTGAAGATAGCACATTAACACTTTCTCGATTATCTAGCCACCTTCATTCTAATAACAATACTATTAGTAAAGTTATAAACAGTGGATTCGGAAAGAATTTTAGCGATTTCATTAACGAGTATAGGGTAAATGCATTGCTAGAACATCTAAAAAATAATGAATATAGAGAGAAAACATTTTTAGGACTAGCTTTTGAATGTGGTTTTAACTCTAAAGCCACTTTTAATAGAGCGTTCAAAAAGCAAATTGGTATGAGTCCAAAAGAATGGCTAATACAACAACAACTTTCGTAATCATTGATTATGAATACGTTAGTATTTAGCGTGCATCATATCATAATTTGAGACTAATAAAAAGGGTATCAAATTATAATGTGAGTCGACTAAGCATCTGATTCTCTTCAGTTTTGCTTAAAAAATCTATGCACATCTTTAAAAAATTCATTTCCCCCATTTGTCTACCTTTTTGGTGGCAAGACTTTTTACTACTAATACCAAGATTTTTTAGTGGCTGGCTGATGGCTTTTAATTTTGGAGCTTCTAAATTTGGTATGCCTTGGAGTGACCCTGATAGAAATTTGGGCTTATTTGAAGTAGCATATTGGTTTCCAGAAGATGTTAAGGCTTACGGCAGTATATTTTTAATTTTTCCTGCATTTTTTGCTTGGATGGGTGCATTTAGTGAAGCTGTTGGGGGATTATTTTTGATGGTAGGCCTTTGTACTCGTTTTTTTTCCGTACTCATCTTTTGTACCATGCTGGTTGCCATCTTTTTTCAACAGCTACCTCAAGGAATATGGAATGCTTTACCTGCATTTGGTTTTTTATGGGTAGCAATATTTAATATCTGTTTAGGATCGGGAAGATTTGGCATTGATTTTTTAATCACAAAATATAAATTATGAAAAATGTTACTATTCTGTGCCTGTTTATTTGGGCATTTGTAAGTTGTGTTCAGCCTATTTATCAGAAAACAATAGTTTGCACATTATCAGTTCCTAGCGGTTTAAATATTAAAACAGTAGGTATCAGAGGCGAAGGCAATCCTTTATCTTGGGATAAGGATATATTATTAACTGAGAAAATATCAGATAGCCTTTATAGTGTTACTGTAACAGGAAAAACCCCTTATAAATTTGTTGAAGTTAAATTCACGATTAATGGAGAGTTTGAACTGATAGATAAACCCAACAGAAAAATCTGGTTCTCAGACAGTGATACTACCTTTTATTATGCAACCTTTAATTTAGAATAGCACTTATAAATAAAATAGTTGATGTTCTGAATAATCAATTTTTTGATAATTATTTTGAAATAAATTAACTGTTAAGACATTCAATTTATAAGGTTCTTCCATTAAAAATCAACTCATCTTTACCTTCAATCAATTATCCTTTTATGAATAAACATATTATAACCTCAATAATCATAATGATTTCCTGTTTAAATGGATTTACGCAAGAATTTATTAAAGTAAAATTCAAAGTAGATGCCAAAAGTCTTAATAAACCTCAATTTTTTGGCATAAGAGGAAATACTGCCCCGTTAAGTTGGGAGTCAACCTTTTTCCTAGAAGACAATAACAATGATGGTATTTATGAAGCAGAATTGAGCTTCCCTGCAAATATTGAAGTTGTAGAATATAAATATTTATATGGAGACAAAACAATTACTTGGGAGTTAAACGCTCAAAACAGAATTTTGATTCTCGATAATAGTCAAATTCAAACCAAGGATATTTGGAATATTCAAAGTCCTTTTAATGTTAAAAAATTACCTAAAATTAAATCGAATCTACTCTTTGAAGATTTTATCATTCTTAAAAAAGCTTTGTTAGAAATTCATCCTGGTTTATATAGATTTCATTCAAAAAGTAAAGTAGATTCTATTTTTAACCATTATCAAGAGATATTTTCTAGTTCAATGACCTATCAACAAGCTTTCTTGAATTTTAGTAAATTAACCTCATCTGTACAATGTGGTCATACTTTTCCCAGTTTTTATAATCAAACAGGTTTTATACAAGAAGTTGTTTTGAATCAAAAAGACAAGTTGCCTTTTGCTTTTCGTGTTTTAGATAGGAAAATATATATCACTGAAAGTACCATTGAAAACTTCGAAATCCCCCGTGGAACCGAAATATTAGCTATTGACGGAATACCAACAGCAACTTTATTAGATGAAATTGTACAACTGGTAAAAGCTGATGGTTCTAACGATGGCAAACGGTATGCCGACCTCAATACCTTTGGCGTAGGAGGCTATTTTGAAGTGTTTGATGCCTATTTCCCCCTACTTTATCCTCCCATAAACGAACAGTACACCATCCAAATAAAAAAGCCGAATGCTACACACCCAGAAGAATTGAAAGTAAATACGATTGGAAGACAAGAAAGAAGTAATGCTTTGCTAAAAATGAACCCTAATCATATCACAAATGCTGATCAGCTTTGGAAATTGGAGTTTTGGGATAATAATACTGCCTACTTGCAATTAGGTACCTTCGATGTCTTTCAATTATCATTTAATTGGAATGAGTTTTTGAAAAATGCATTTAAAGAAATTAAAAAAAGAAAATCAAAAAACTTAGTCATTGATATTCGATGGAATGAAGGAGGACTTGATGAAGTTTTACTTTTTATTGGGCAAAATATTACTAATCAAACAATCAAAATTCCAAAAAGGCTAGATTTAGTTAGATTTAATAAAATTTCAAATGAACTAAAACCCTATTTATTTACTTGGAATAATGATTTTTTTGACCTTAGCTTAAAAACTACACCATACAATGATGGATATTACAAATTAAATGTTGAAAATACATATGAAATACAGCCTCTAAAAAATAATTTTTCGGGTAATACTTTCTTGCTAGTTAATGGATCAAATAGTTCTGCTTCTTTCTATTTTGCCGAAATTGCAAAAGAAAATAATTTAGCTACCATCATCGGAGAAACTACTGGCGGAAATCAACAGGGCCTCAATGCTGGAACAATGTTCTTTTTACGATTACCAAATTCAAAGGTTGAAGTTGATATTCCCATTATCGGATCCTTTTCAACCGAGAAACCATTTGGGGGTATAGTACCAGATTATATAATTAAAGAAACTGTTGATGACCTTATAAATAAAAGAGACCCTATTAAATTGAAAGTGAAAGAACTTATTCAAAAGCAAATTGAATGATTTGAACAATAACTATATATTTATATGCTTTACTCATTGATCTCTTGATTAAAGCTTCATTTTTTTCTATTCTATAATTTTTAAAATGCATAAAGTATTTATAGTGTACTTACCACCTAAAAACTTTATAAAATGAATCTTTGATACAATACCCAATAGCATTTGTCTTCATTTTTCTTATCGCAGTGCTTTATAAACTAAAAAGGTGGTTTCATAAGTATAATAGTACTACTCATAAGAACTCAGATACTTGTATAGTACATTTTCATTCACTTCGTAGTGTAATCAACCATGAATTAAAATGAAACAGTCCTATTTTGCATTTTTCGCTATCGCTCTCTTACTTTTATGTACTGCAGATCTTCAAGCCCAGTTGCTTAAAAAAATTAAGCAAGCTGCCTCTGGTGAGAGCTCACAAACTAACTCCAGCCAATCTAATGCCACTGGTAAATCAAGCTCTGGACCATTAATTGGTGCTTCTGAAATCAATGATGAGTTCACCGTAGATGAATTTGGTTTGAATGGTATATATTATACCCAAATCAGCAGAGGAATTTCTAAAAACAAGTTCCAATTTGAAATTTGTAAGGATAAAAGCACAGCCAAAGGTGCTCAAAATATGCCAGGCTGTATATTTTTTAATTATGAAATTCCTGAAACAAATACAACCATTTGGAAAAATAAAGTATCTAACGACGGATATGCAATTCCTGAAAGCCTGTTAAGAACCAAACGTTTGTATTTCGCTGGACAAGGATATGGAGATATGTTTCTTATTGAGCCAGGTGTAATTTTCATGAGTCCTTCTAATTGGAAAGGTGTTATTGAAAGCATTGAACCGCAGTTTAAAAAGGAAGGATTCGACTTAAAAGATTATATCAGCAGAGGTAGTTTTTTTGTTAAGAACAAGGATGAATTAAATAAATGGGTGTATTCTCCAGAGGTGGAAGAAAAAGTTAGAACTGCAATGACTGAATTAACAGAAAGTATCAGTAGCATTTATGCTGAAGTTGAAGGAAGAAGAAACGCTAATAATGAAATGCCTTCTATGGGTAAGTTGAATACTAAGTTTATCCAAGACCGTGCATTAAAAACTTACAAGGAAAAATATGACCCTATTAACAAAGGCTGGACACATGATTATATGTATGTGCATGGCAATGAATGGGTGAATAAAAAGAAATATTTGCCAAACGGACAATTAGTAGAATCTCATAGAGAATTACAAGTTGTGATTGTTAGGAAAAATCCACAAGGACAATGTAAAGCCGACTTAATGTATTATGTAGAAATATTTGAAAACGGAACTTATAATGCTGCACAAGGAAAAGTAACTGGACCAGTATCTTATGTAGGTATGCCCGGCGGCTATTTGCCTTGTGAAAAAGCGGAAACGTTTAAAGCCAAGCTTGCTAAATAGGGTGTGTTATCTGTAGATTGAAATCCTGGGTGAGCAACCCGGGATTTTTTTTATTTTAAATAATTTTTCGAGGATCATGCCTCAATTCACTATTTGAATTACTTAATACAGATGATGGAAAATGACATGCATTTTGTAAGATCATACTTAAAATAAGCATCAAAAATTTTAAAAAATTGCTTAAAACGAAGTTTTCGTTGAAATAAGATCATTTATTTGACTCTATTTTGTAGTTTTGCCCTGAATAAGGAATAACATGATTAAAAATATTGCTATTTCTCAAGTACTTGATCGAATTCGTTTTGAAAATGGATGGTGGATTAATGGACAAACAGACGAGCATTTTAAAAAAATGCCACACAGGGCATATTTCCAACAATTTCATGAATTAGCTACAAACTTAGAGGTTCATCGCTCTATTGTACTCATGGGACCCCGACGAGTAGGTAAAACAGTTATGCTTTATCATTTGGTGCAAAAACTTTTAGATGAAGGGCATTCTCCAAGACGTATTTTATTTATAACAGTGGAAAATCCTATCTATAACCATATTGGCTTGGAGCAATTATTTAAACATGGATTAGAAGCTTCTGGTGCTGCAAATGAAACCGATGGATGGTATGTAATTTTTGATGAAATACAATACTTGAAAGATTGGGATGTGCACTTAAAAAGTCTCATGGAAAGCTATCGCAAATCACGTTTTATAGTTTCTGGCTCAGCAGCAGCTTTACAATTTAAAAGTAAAGAGAGTGGAGCCGGTCGTTTTACTGATTTTATGCTCCCTCCTCTTACTTTCTATGAGTTTATTCAAATGCAGCAACTTACGCATTTGGTTCATCAAGTACAACTTCCTTGGGGGAAAAATCATGTTGACTTTTTTTCAACTCATGATATCAAGGAATTGAATCGATTATTTCTGGATTATATCAACTTTGGTGGCTATCCCGAAGCAATTTTTTCTGAAGCTGTCAAAAAAAATCCAGCACGTTTTGTTCGAAACGATGTTGTTGATAAAGTTTTGCTTAGAGATTTGCCAGGCTTGTATGGCATCAGCAATGTACAAGAATTGAATTCCCTATTTACAACAATAGCCTATAATACGGCAAACGAATTTTCTCTGGAATCTTTAAGTAAGCAATCCAACGCACCAAAAAATACTATAAAAAAATATGTAGAATATTTAGAGGCTGCATTTTTAATAAAAATTATTAAAAGAGTTGATCAATCAGGCAAACGATTTCAACGTGAAAACTTTTTCAAAATTTATCTAACAAATCCTTCTTTAAGATCAGCTTTGTTTTCTCCCCTAGATGCAACCGATGAAGCTATGGGTAACTTAACTGAGACTGCAATTTATGCTCAATGGCTTCACCGATTAAATTTTACTCCTTTTTATGCCAGATGGAACTCAGGTGAAGTAGACATGATTGGGTTGAGTGAAAAAAATTTAAAGCCTAATTGGGTATTGGAAATAAAATGGTCTGATCGATATGTTAAAAAGCCAGAAGAATTAAAAAGTCTCATTAAATTCTGTAAAGAGAATAATTTAAAACAAGCTTTAGTAACAACTGCAACAGTGCAATCTGTTATTATCTATGAAGATGTTGAAATAACATTTATACCAGCCTCATCTTATGCATATACCATTGGAGCTAATACAATGCAAATTCAAAGAAATGAACTCTCATAAATCACTTATTCTAAAAATAATTTGATCTACTTGGTTTTCTGAATCATCCTCCTATTCTTACTGCTTGCTTCCACCCCCCCCTGCACTCAACACTTTGTTTCGGCGTTGGTCTAATTCAGCCATTCCCCCTACTCTGCTTCTCCGTTATTTTGATTCAAAATACATTTCCCTATGTCTGTTACTTCTATCCTTAAAAATTGTACCCATCATTTTATTTTGATTCCGCTGGTGGCTGCTTTGCTTTTTTTGATGGGTCTTAGTTGCTCCCTCAATGCGCAATACCTAGCTAAAAAGCATTATAATGCTTTTGCTGTTTCTGTAGCACCTGATTCAACTTTGAAAAGATTACAAATAAAGTCTGGTTTATTGGTTGCTCGTGTGTTGCCAAATGGTTCTGCAGCTAATGCTGGCCTTCAAGCAGGCGATATTGTAATTAGTTTGAATGGTGTTGCTTTAACTTCTCTGGAAAGTTTGAGAAGTGGTAAACTGGGCGTTCTGCGTGAAGGTGATGAATTGAATTATAAGGTTAGTAGAAATGGAAAATTACTCGATCTGAAAGGTGTATCGGTTGGAAGACCTGGTGAGGCAGCCGCCGACTTAAACTATCAATATAGTTCTGTGCCTTATGGTAAAGGATTGCTCCGCTCGGTTATTAGTTCTCCCCATCAAAAGAGTGGAGAGAAATTGCCAGCTATTCTTTTTATACAAGGGTATCCTTGTACTGAGATAGTTGGAATCGACAGTTTACATCCTTACCGTAGGCTCACCGATGGTTTGAGTAGAGCCGGTTATAAAGTTATGCGCGTAGAAAAACCGGGCTTAGGCGACTGCCTCAATACACCCAATTGTGGTGAAATTAGTTTCCCCGATGAATGTCAGGCTTTTGAAGCTGCTCTTCTCGCTCTGAAGCGCGATCCCTCTGTTGATTCTACTCGCATTTTTATTTGGGGTCATAGCTTAGGCGGAATGATTGCGCCAGTTCTCACTAGTCAACATAAGTGGATTAAAGGCGCCATTGTTTATGGAACTGTAAGCCGATTGTGGAGTGAATATTTGTTGTACATGACTCGCGTGCAGCAGGAAGGTTTTGGTGTGCCTCCTGTTGAAGTGGAACAAACTGTGCGTGATATGAAGAAGATTTTATATGAAGTGTACACGCTTAAAAAAGCACCTTCGCAATTGGTGAAGGCAAATCCTGCATTGAAAACTGTGTTGGAACAACAGTTTGGTTGGGATGCTGCAACTGATCAATTGTTTACTCGCTCCTTGCTTTTTAATCAGAGTTTGGATGAGGTGAATCCTTCTATGTTGTGGAGTCAAACAACTAGTAAAGTGTTGGCTATTTATGGTGAAGCCGATGTGGAAGCGCTGAATCCAGAAGGCACTTTGGCTATTGTGAATACGGTGAATCATTATCACCCTGGACATGCAACTTATCATTTTCTGAAAGGCACCGACCATGCTTTTGCTTCTATTGGTACTATTGAAGATGGCTATCGCTCTAAAATGAATCCGAACTATTCTTCTATCATGGTTCAAAACTTTAATCCCGAAGTCATTCATGTTTCTACAAAATGGTTGGAGCAATTCACAGGAAAGCAACCAACTGCCAATAAACCACCTTCATTACAATGGAAAAAGCAAAACACGGTAGCTTATCCGGGTAAGCAAGATGATATCTTTTTTATCAATGAACAGAAGGGTTGGTATGTGAATGGTGCTGGCAATATTTATGCTACCAATAATGGTGGTCAAACCTGGGAAAAAGCTTTTAGTCAACCAGGCACTTTCTTTCGCTGCATTGCTTTCATTGATTCATTAACTGGATTTGCTGGTAATGTGGGAACCGATTATTTTCCGAATGTAAAAGATACCATTCCTCTGTATAAAACCACAGATGGTGGTAAAACTTGGAAGCCGGTTTCTTACAACGGCCCTTATGTAAAAGGTTTATGCGCTATTGATATCGTGAAGGAACAATACATCAACCACGGTAAAATTGATTATAGATATCATGTGTATGCTGTTGGAAGGGTTGGAAGTCCAGCAAGCATGATGGTTTCGCTCGATGGTGGTCAAACTTTTTCTTCTTGGTCTATGCAAGCCAATTGTAAAATGTTGTTTGATATTAAGATGTTTAACAAGAATGAAGGCTTTGTATGTGCTGCGTCGAGTGATGATTTGGCTGAATCGAATGCGCTTATTTTGTACACGGCCGATGGTGGAAAGACTTGGGAGAAACGCTTTCAATCGAATAGGCCTTTTGAAACTACTTGGAAGGTTTCATTTCCAACCAGTAAAATTGGATATGTCACTATTCAATCGTACAACCCCGACCCTTCTGTGAAGCAACAACGCATTGCAAAAACAATAGATGGTGGTAAAACCTGGACTGAATTAAACTTGGTGGAAGACGCTTCAGCCAGAACCTTTGGTATTGGTTTTATTGATGAAAACCATGGATTTGTAGGAACTACGAATAGTGGATATGAAACCACCGATGGTGGACAAACATGGCGACCTGTAAACATTGGAAGAGCTGCCAATAAAATTCGCATCCATACCAGAGCCGATGGAACAGTGTATGGTTACTCCATTGGGGTTGATGTGTTTAAACTTCAATAACTATGAATAACTCACCTTTGATGAATCGAATATTGTATGGCTCCTTTTGTATCATGGGAGCTTATACATCTGTTTTCAACCATGATTTCTTTCAAGCTGCCGCTTTTCTTGGTATTGCTCTAGCTTTTGATCCTTTCGATCAAACGGTTACCTGGAAAGATCGTCCTATTTTTCAGAAAGGCTTGCTCATAGGTCATGTTTGCTTTGTTTTGTTGATGCTGTTGCTGGGTTGGTTGAAATAGGTAGTTTTAAATTGAAGTTGAATGTTCAGCTATCTTGCAATAGAACTAAATTTACCCTAAGTACCTCAACTCATATAAAAGTGATTACTTGAGTGGCCTGTCCTATAGTGAATTACTAAATGAAACTATTTTGAAACTTGTACAAAGAAATTATTGGATTTGTCAAATTGCCGGCTGGTTGGGCATGGTATTGATTGAAGTGAGCAACTACACGTTCTTCATAGCTAAAAGATTTATTCCCGAATTAGCCCTTTCCTTTTTCTTGCAAGCTGTTTCTGGTATTTTAATCATGCATGCTTATCGCTGGTATTTGAAGCGAACTGGTTTTAGTTGGCAGGCCAATTCTCGAATATGGATAAAAGCATTTATTGAAACAGTTATATTAGCTTGCTTGCAAACAATAGCTGCCAATGCCATTTTCGTGTTGCAATATGGTCAGCCTTATATGGACCAAATTTCTCTAGTGGATGTAGTTGGCAATATTTATAATTGGATGCGTTACATAGGAGTTTGGGTCATCATTTATTTCATGTACCAAATTTTGCGGCAAAGCAATGCCATTGAGCGTGCAAAAATTCTTGCTGAAAAAAATAGCAAACAAGTTGAATTGGAATTATTAAAAACCCAACTCAATCCACATTTTCTATTCAATGCGTTGAATAGCATCAAAGCCTTGGTCATCATTGATCCTGAAAAAAGCAGGAATGCAATTGTGCAATTGAGTGAAATATTGCGTTTCACTTTACAATACAGTCGGGAGAAAACCATTCCGCTTGAACAGGAATTGGCTGAAGTTGAAAAATATTTGTCATTGGAACAGTTGCGATTCGCGGGTCGACTCCAAGTAGAGATTCAACCATCGACTTGGGTTGCTCAGTGTACTATTCCCCCTGCTATGCTCCTTACCCTGGCGGAGAATGCGGTGAAGCATGGTATTGGACAATTAGAAGAAGGTGGAAGCATTACCATCTACACAACATTGCAAAATAACCTATTGCATATCCATATCCACAACAGCGGATATTATCAACCTAAAGAACATACGGGCATTGGTCTCAAACAAATTCGCACACGATTAGAAGCCATTTATGGAGAGCAAGCCAGCTTGAACATTCATAATGATAACAACAAAGTACTTGCAGAATTAATTATACCACAGTTATGAGTATACGCGCCATGATAATAGATGATGAGCCCTTGTCGGTTGCGGAGTTGGAGATGATGCTCCAGCAATATGCAGACATTGAAGTGGTGGCCACTGCTAATCGCTCCTCCGATGCATTGGAAAAAATCAAGTCCCACAAACCCGACTTGCTGTTCCTAGACATCAACATGCCAGAGCGAAATGGGTTTCAATTATTAGAATCCTTAGACGAAGCCCCTGAAGTCATTTTTGTAACGGCATACGATGAGTTTGCAGTCAAAGCATTTGAAGTGAATGCGCTCGATTATTTATTAAAGCCTGTGAACAAAGACCGACTATCAGAAGCCATTCAAAAAATTGCAAATAAGCAAACACAAGCGCCTGTTATATTAGAACCTAATAAGCGGATATTCATTAAAGATGGAGAACAATGCTATTTTGTTGCCCTCAAAGACATCTTGTATTTAGAAAGTGCAGGAAATTATGTGAAGGTTTTCTTTGGGAACAAAAAACCTTTGTTACATAGGTCTGTAAACTATATGGAAGAACGTTTACCCAGTTCGTTGTTTTTTAGAGCCAACCGACAGTTTCTCATTAATACCGATTTCATCAACAACATAGAACCCTTTTTAAACAGCACCTTACGAGTTACCATGACAAATGGAACTGTTATTGATATTAGTCAGCGACAAGCCGTAAAATTCAAAGAGCAAATGGGTATTTAGCGTTTGTAACTGCATACCTGCAATAGTGTAATTGAGAAGAGTTAGCAACAAGCTATGCCTGAATTTTGAGGTATAAACTAGAAACCATGAAATCAATTATTTTTATCGGAGTCTTAGCCATCATGCTACCCTTTTATGTAAGCGCACAAGAAGCAAAAATTCAGCTAACTCCAAAAGTCTCTATTGTATTTCCTGAAAAACCAACTGTAAGAGAAATGCAGGGAGTAACCACTATTTACTCTGTTCGACTAGCAGATAGCACAGCCAACTTAAATGTGGTAGTGTCCGATTTAGAGAAAAGCGCTGGACTAAGTGCAGAAAGTTTAGAAACGGAACAACAAAACCCTGTGTTTTGGGAGCAAGTAGAAGCAGGTTTTATGGCACAGGTGGGACAAAGCGCAACCCTCCTATCCAAGCAAATTATAGAAAGAAACAACAAGAAAATGCTCCAGCTCCTCATCAGCAATGAGCGCAACGGCAAAAAATCAGAGCTCACTGTATTCATATTTGTTGATGGCGTGTACAGTTTTAATATTGGATATACCAAACGCACCAGCGATGCGCCTGCTGCTGTAAAAGACAAATTTTTCTCATCCTTGCAATTCACTAATTAAGTTTACTAAGGCTGAAATTTTTATGGTCTACATGCATTAATAAAAGACAAAAAAATAGCTTTTTAGAAACGATTAACCCCACAATTATAAAAGTTGTGGGGATTTTTTTATGTCACCAACCAGCTCCCTAAACGCTCTTAAACCCTCTCTAAACCTCCCTAAACCCTCCCTAAACCCCTTAAACCTCCTTTAAACCTCCCCCAAACCTTCCCAAAACCCCCTCCATTTCAAAAAAAATCATTATTTTGAATTATTGTAAAACTTGGAAAAGAAAGACAAAGCAGCAATAGGTTAGCAGACATCCAGTTATACAATATATACTGCCCCACCCTTAGCAAATGAAGATGAATAACTCATACACATGGAGATGTGGGTGAAAGCTAAAAGAGGTTTGGATGATTTGGTTTTAAAAAATATGAATACTATAGATTATGACAAAAAATTCGAATTTTTTCATTGGAACTTGCTGTTTTCTTTTTGTTACTAGTTGATTATTCAAAATTTCAAATAAAAATTATAATAGTTTGCAAGAATTATTACAAAAATATATCAAAGCATTTTTAAAACTACGTATAGACAGGTCACATGGGCCTGCTCCACATAAACCTATTTTACTTATTTCTATATTACAAGCATTTCAAAACGGATTCCAAAACAATCACAAAATTTACATCACACCTGAATTAATTGCATTATTTAAGACTAATTGGAATTTATTAGTTACCACAAATCATGATTGTAGAATCTCATATCCATTTTATTATTTAAAAAGTGAAAAATTCTGGAAGTTAATTCCAAGAATAGGGTTTGATAACATTAATATGATTGGTTCTATTGTAAAAAGTTTTTCAAAATTGAATTCAGCTATTGAGTATGCAGTTATTGATGAAGACTTATGTGAATTGATGAAAAATCAGAAGTACAATGTAATTTTAATGCAATCAATATTAGATAAATATTTCCCTAATAGCAAAAGCAATTTCATTAACTCATCACATGGTCAAAACCAACTTTTAAATGAAATAGAAAATAAAATTCTTAAAGAATCATCTGAAGAGTATCGCCAAGAAATAAAGAAACTACTTGAACAAAATAATGATGAAGAAATATTTCTTCGGGGTAGTTTATTCAAAAGAGAAGTCCCTAAAATATATAATAATACTTGCTGCATTTCAGGAATGAGAATTGACGCTACAGCAAATATTTCTATGATTGATGCTTGTCACATTGTTCCCTTTAGCGAAAGTTATGATGATACTATTACAAATGGTATTGCTTTATGTCCAAATCTTCACAGAGCTTTTGACAGAGGTTTGATAGGGATTGATAAAAATTATAAAGTAATTGTTTCTAAGTCTTTCAGTGAAAATATAACTAATTATAGTATAAAATCATTTGAAGGAAAAATGTTACGGCTTCCAAATATTAAAAATTATTATCCTTTAAAGGAAATCTAAGTTCAAGTAATAAGTGCAATTTTTTGTTGTAGCACTTGATTAGGGGTTA
>JAKRSC010000015.1 GCA_022402565.1 Hydrotalea sp.
GTTTACCAGAAGTTGTAGTAGTTGCAAATCCAAATCCTTCTTCCGGCGGTAGTAGCAGTGGCGGTTCATTTTTTTCTGGAATAATGACACCTCCTTCTTTTACGCCACCTAGTTTTGGTGGAGGAGGAAGTGGTGGTGGTTCTGGATATACGCCTCCACCATATTCAAGTTATACGCCACCGCCTAATTGGTTCGATTGGAATTTTCTTTTTCAAAATCCCAGTTATTGGTCAGTTGCAGACCCATCTATGATGCCAATTGGAACAATTTATACTCCCGAACTTCTACATTTAATTACAACATTAGGATTAAACCAAGCTCAGACTGAGTGGTTGAATAATATTGATAATTATCAAAGAGTAATTGAAATTAATGATTTTCTTATTAGGAACTATTCTGACTTAAGCACTTTAGATAAACAAGCTTTAGCAATTGCTCACATCAATGCTATGATGAGTGATATTGAATATTTAGAAATGGTTGAATCATATTCTAATATGATGAGCATAGGGCATCCATGGATGATAGAGCTCTTTAAAGAACTTGCAGTTGAGCTAGGACTAAAGGTTATCAAAAAGTATTTACCTGGATATGGCGATTGGCAATCAATAAAAGATGCTATTGATAATGCTGGTCATGGAGATTGGCTGGGTGCTTTAGGAGAGGTTTTAAATATTGTTAAAAAAAAGGTACCTTGGCTTGCTGCAGTTGATGCTGTTATTGATGTCTTTGATTTTGGTAAACTTGCAAATAAGGCATGGAAAGCTTTTGATAAAATCAAAGATTTGCCCACACCAGCTTTTAATGGACTGCTTAAAACAATAAAAGATAAAACAGGGGGAATTATTGGTAATTTTACGCATGATAGTTTCGGAAATGGTACATCTCAAGCATTTATTAAGTTTGATACAAATCAAGCATCCAATTTTTTTGAAACGTTGGCTACAAATCTCGGTAAAACTATTACCCCTTTTTCAAATAAACCAGGTGGATGGTTCGATCTAGGGTCTTTTAGATTTAATTTTTATTTTGATGCACACTCAGTTCCACATTTGCCAACGATAGAAATAATTCTTCCATCAGGCGAACGTTATAAGTTAAGGATAATAAACTAATTATTATTAAGACTATGAACCTAAAAAAAACAGATTCAGAACAGTTGTCATTTTCTTTTTGGGCTGGCTATGTTCTATTTGATACTTATGAAATTAATTACTCCACTAGATTATACGACCTAAGCATAGAAGAAGTATTCAATTTTGTGAAGCAAAAGGGGTTTGGAAAAAATAATAGTGGTTTATTCGAAATTATAGATGATGAAAAAGTTTATGGTATTTATAATTTGGAGAAAATTGAATTCTATGATTTTGAAATGTGTTCAAAAAATTTATTTTTAAGTAAAATTTTAAATTTTATTACAGAAAATTTCAAATCACAATCTTCAAATGATAATGATTTGAGTGCATTAATAAATATAGTAGAAAAGAAACTAGAGAAACATGTTAAATATTATGACATTTTCATGTTTAATAAAAATCCACTTCCCAAAATGAAAATTCCAATGCGATATGAGTTCTTTCAAAGCTATTTTTTGTTTTCTGAAAATTTCAAAAAATATTTGCATATAGAAGTTGCAAATGATTAACTTCTTAAAGTAAATTTTAGATCATAAGACTGAAGGAATTATAGGAAACTTAGTTCATGATGATGCTATAGGCTCAGATAGCAAACAGACTTTTTTAAGATTAAGTACAGATCCAAGTTTTGCTAGAAACTTTTTTGATGATCATGCTAATGATTTAGGAAGATTTGTACATGCGTTTACAGCTTCAAATGGAATGCAGGGAGCTTATTTTAATTTGCCGGTAGGGTTTGAAATAAAATTTGTTCCAACTGCATCTGGGCAAAATGCGACAGCACCATAGCTACACGCGATGGTATAAATTGATAAATGAAGCAAGGAATAACTTATCAAACATTCAGAATAAGATGAATGGTGATTTTAGGGAAAATTAGATGTTAAGCCTCAACATTACTTCTCGTATAAAAATATCTGAACTCAAAACTATGATTTTTCGTAGTTTTTTCAATTCAAGGGTTGCTTAATTTTACTGTGGTTATAA
>JAKRSC010000016.1 GCA_022402565.1 Hydrotalea sp.
AAAAAAATGGAGCAAATTAGACAGGTAATGAAACAAATGATTGAAGTTTCGGAAGACGAACTAAACGACTTCTTGGGCGGAGCTATTACCAAAACTTTTAAGCGACAAGAAATAATTAGCAGACCTGCCTCTATTCCAAACGAAATATTTTTTATTAATAAAGGAATTATCAGAGTGTTAATAACCGATAATGAAGGGACAGAACACACCATACATTTTGCATTAGAAAACCAATTTATTGCAGACTATTCAAATTTTATTCAACAGCAACCTTCAATTTATAGCTTGCAGACTTTGGAAGAAACCGAAGTGGTTATTTTACCACGTTCTGCAATTGAATGGGGTTATAAAAATTTAAAACAAGGTCAAAAAATGGGGCGATTGATTGCTGAGTATTACTTCATATATCAAGATAACAGAATTAAAAATAATTACGTCAGAACACTAAAGCAACGATATGATAACATTACCGAAGTGTTCCCAAATATTCACAACAGAGTTCCTCAACACATGATTGCTTCCTATTTGGGCATTACACCTATACATTTGAGCAGACTGAAAAAAGCAGTCATTGAAAAACTATAAACATTTGTTATCGTTTATCAATTCCAAACTAATCACCTTTGCATTATAATTCAAATAAAATTGTAATGACAAAGAAAAAATTCGCATTCATTCTTTCACTGTTTTGCTTAACAGCGACACTACTTGCACAAGATAATTCAGTAAAGTCTATAATGAATAAAAAGTACGACCCAACGACAAATCTTGTTGTTTGGCCTGATGAATTCAACCCAACAAAAGCCAAATGGTATGTTTACAACGAAATTGAAATCAAAGCCAAGCCAGAGGTTGTGTGGAATATTTTGATTGATGCAAAAAAATGGCATACTTTCTATGATGGTGCTCAAAGTCCAGTAGAATATTTAGACACAACGGCAATTACTTTGAAAAATGGATTAACTTTTAAACTGCACACTATGGGGTTGAAACTATTGCCAGTTATGAAAGAATTTGTACCCAATGAAAGAATGGCTTGGGAAGTACTAAATTATTAAAATTACACGATAAGTGGTTGAAATTGATTAAAGAACGAGCAGAAAAACAATAATGCTAAAAAGAAAGAATATATTTATCACAGGAACAAGTTCAGGAATTGGTTTTTGAGTAACTTGCCAAGAGTGATAGCAGACCATTTAATGATGAAAATTAAAAAGAATTTAGCAAGCGTAAAACAATGATAGACTTTATTCAAAACCTTAAGGCAAGAAACGAAACACTCTTTTATTTTGGACTTACTTGCCTAATTTTATCAATCCTATTTTTGATTTTAGCAAAGACTACTGCAAGACAAGTCTATGGCGTAAATGCTTGGTATAAACCCTTTAAATTTGCTTTTTCAACTTTGACTTTTGCATGGGCTATGGCTTGGTATTGCAACTACTTACCTGATTTTAATATTAGGCTTTTTAATTGGTCAATAATTATCTTATTAGGCTTTGAAATTGTTTACATCGCAATACAAGCCAGCAGAGGACAACTGTCGCATTACAATTTAAGCACAGGTTTTTATTCAGCCATGTATTCCTTGATGGCTTTGGCTGCAACATTGGCAACACTTTATACAGCATATGTTGGCTATTTATTTTTCAAAAATTCATTTCCAGATTTACCAACACACTATGTTTGGGCAATACGATTTGGTATCATTATATTCGTAATTTTCTCTTTTGAAGGTTTTGCAATGGGTTCAAGATTAAATCACAGTGTTGGCGCTTTAAATGACAACTCAAATTTGTTTATAATAGGTTGGAGCAAAACGGTTGGGGATTTGAGAGTTTCACATTTTATAGGCATGCACGCCCTACAGGTTTTACCAATACTTTCTTACTATTTTCTAAAAAATACAAAATTGACAGTTGGACTTTCAATTATATATGGACTATTGGCTTTGCTGACACTCATTCAGGCACTACAAGGACGACCATTAATAAAGCAAAAGGACGAAGTAACACAAACACTATAAATTTAGAAAACAGAAAACCACTACCGCCAATCGAGTAACGCAGGAGAAT
>JAKRSC010000017.1 GCA_022402565.1 Hydrotalea sp.
GGAAAACAAAAGAAAAAGTATCTTTATAACCCGTACTCAAAATGGGAAGCCTACATTTGTTATTAAAATAGTAAATATCAAGTCTGGAATTTGAGTTCGCTTTTAGATAGTCTGATATAAATTTTATTGATTGAACTCTGATAACATATTCTGCGTAATCCTTTTTGATGCTATCTCTGGTGTAAATTGTATTGCCACTCTTTGAAGCTAAAAAGACAAGGTTTACATTGTCATACATCAATTTGTTTTTTAGAACAATTTTCATTGTTTTTGGCTCATTCCAAATATACCTACCTCTGCCATAAACTTCTTCAAAAGAGACAACTTTGAAATCACTATTTAATTCGTCAATTTCCTTTTTATATGAGTAGGCAGATAATTTATACAATGACGGCATATAATTATCTATAATCTTGTTGACCAAATATTTTTGCAACTTATCTCCTTTGAGAGGTGCTTTTAATTTTTCTTTGGTTGAAAGAATATCCTTGAGTTTTGTTTCGATATTAAAATTATAGAGTGTGTCGCCTGATTGATTTGTCCACGGCATTTTATGACCCCAAACATATTTCCTTGACTTTACTTCATTAGAAATTGTCCCTTTGCTGTAAAACTTTATTATGAATTCATTTTTATAGCTGTGATGCATTGTATAACCACGACCACTTGACAGAAAGTCGTTTAATTCTTCTTTGTAGATTGATAAATCAACAAGTTTCTTAAAAATGAATTCTTTTTGTTGTTCATTCCAATCAATTCTTTTTTTGTCGGAATAGAGACTTAGTAATTCCGCAGGATTATTTTTTATCCAATTAGTGTCAAGTTCATATTTAGTAAGAGAATTATCTGCATTACTTGGTTTAGTCAACTCAGTAAGCAAATTGAGAATTTTCGATTTCGCTATTTTGTCGCCATTTAAGAAATATCTATAACCGTCAAAAATAATTGAGTAGTTGTCTGTGCGATAAATATTGTCACTTCCATTGAAGTTGTTAACATATGTATTGTACGTTATAACAACACTGTCGGGCAAAGTCTGTCCAACTGTGGTAAGAGAAGTCAATAATAATATGATTGTTAGTATTCTCAAGGTCTCAAAGAATTTCACACAACGTTCACAGCTTTGCGGTCGGCGGGGCAATTCTTTTACGTCGCCCCTGGCGACGAGTGCTGAATTGTGATACTAAAGATAAAATTTTATTCAAAAGCTTAATAGATAAATGTCAGCCGGAACAAAAGCTAAATAGCATTACGGGTGATGACCGACGCTTTGCGTCGCCCCCCGCTGCCGCAAAACTGATTGTTGTGCGTAGGTATCATTCGTCACTTTTAAAGTACCAAGTCGGCCATTTTTTCTTTGTCCAAAATCCTTTCACTTTTTTTCTATGAGGCTTACCATTTATAACTTGATAAAGTCTTCCATTCTTTACGATTAGTTTTTCTAAGTAATATCTTTTGTTTTGACCTCCTGATGAAAGCAATACGCCTAAATTTTCTTGATAAATTTTTGGATTTTTTTTTCAGTTGAGTTTATGTTTACAGAAGTTGTCGTCTTTGTTTGTAAAAAAAGTCGCTCTGGTGTTTCGTCTTGTGATAAAACGAGACTGTCGGTAGTAATTTTGTTTGAATTGGTTTTTGATATTGTGTCATAAACTGGAATCATTTGAAAGTAAATTGTGTCGCCCTTTAACCACCAAATACCTTTTGTCCAACTTGATTGCATATCGAAATGCCAGGTATATTTAAAAGTACTGTCAGAGTTTAGTTGGATTCTATTACCAAAATAATCTCGATAGCGTCCAGTCAATTTATTTTGAGCTGTCATGCTAATTGAAATCAGGAAGAAGAATGGCAGTGTCAGAAATTTCATAAATGTTTCGATGCTTGTCTACTTACGCACAACGTTTTGGCGCTTGGCGCAGTGGCGGAATTCGGAGCACAAAACTGTCAATATACCACAAAAGTTGATGCGAGGCAGAATATTCAATTAACCACGTCAACCGCCATTGAGCCAAACGCCTGTCCCTGTTGCACAACTGGTGAAAGATGTTCATA
>JAKRSC010000018.1 GCA_022402565.1 Hydrotalea sp.
ATGGAAGGGCCATCGCTCAAAGGATAAAAGGTACTCCGGGGATAACAGGCTGATCTTACCCAAGAGCTCATATCGACGGTAAGGTTTGGCACCTCGATGTCGGTTCGTCACATCCTGGGGCTGGAGAAGGTCCCAAGGGTTCGGCTGTTCGCCGATTAAAGTGGCACGTGAACTGGGTTCAGAACGTCGCAAGACAGTTCGGTCCCTATCTGTGGTGGGCGCTAGTAAATTGAGTGGACGTGACCTTAGTACGAGAGGACCGGGTCGCATGTACCGCTGGTGTATCAGTTGTGCCGCCAGGTGCAATGCTGAGTAGCTATGTACAGACAGGATAAACGCTGAAAGCATCTAAGCGTGAAACCTTCCACAAGATGAGTTTACTTTTAAGGGTCGTCAAAGACTATGACGTTGATAGGCTATAGGTGTAAAACTGGTAACAGTTTAGCCAAGTAGTACTAATTACCCGTATGCTTTATTTTTTTATTATGTTTCGTTTCCCAATATGTACAATATTTCGGAGTTTACTCCAACCTTCTTATGGTGGTTTTGCCGAGGGTGTTCACCTCTTCCCTTTCCGAACAGAGCAGTTAAGCCCCTCATGGCCGATGGTACTTGGATACAGTCCTGGGAGAGTAGGTAGCTGCCATATTCTTTGAACCCCGACAGTAATGTCGGGGTTTTTTGTTTTTATTCAGTGGCCAAATACAACTGTCAATTATTCTTAGGGTTAATTCTGCGCCATTAAATCCTGTGTATTATATCTCGTAAGTAACAATAGCTATTTCAGCCAACTTGAGAACTCTTTTGGAAATTTATTAGCCCATTCAGGCCTTGGCAACCAACAACTTTCTTGCTTACCAAACCATTTATATCTATTTTTCGCAATCCATTGGTACACGTAATTTCTGATAACAGTTGGAACCAAATAGGCAATGGATAATACACTATAAGGAAAGCCCAACAGCATAACCACTTTCAATGCTGCTGACGATTGGGTATATATTTTTTTATCGTGTACTACTACAACCGATTGCATTGCGTTGGCATCATATCCGTATTGCTGTAATAAATCTTGCGAAGCTTTATCTTGTAATGATGCATATACAAATTGATCCTTCTTGTCTCTTTTCAGGATCCATTGTACTGAACCTTGACAAAGATTACATACTCCATCAAATAATATTAATGCCTGATTTGTTTCCATAAAAAAAGCGGCCATCGCCGCTCTAAGTTAACCCATGTTATGGAATACTTTGGTTACATCATCATCCTGTTCTAGTCGCTCTATCAGTTTACTCACTTCTTCAGCTTGCTCGTCTGAAATAGGTACTGTAGTTGTTGGAATCCATTCTAATTCAGCACTAATAGGTGTTATATTTTTGTCTTCTAAGGCTTTTTGCAGGGTACCAAAATCTGCAAATGCACAACGAGCTACTAATATTTCTTCTCCGTTTTCTCCAGTTGATTCTCCTAATTCTTCCAAACCTGCATCAATTAATTCAAGTTCTAGTTCTTCTATTTGGATGCCTTCTGGTTTCATTTTGAATACGCCCATTTTCTTAAACTGAAAGCTTACACTTCCACTGTTACCCATGCTGCCACCTCCTTTATTAAAATGCGATTTTACGTTAGCAACTGTGCGGACATGGTTATCTGTTGCAGTTTCTACTAAAATAGCCACTCCATGAGGTGCATATCCTTCGTATAATATTTCATCATAATTGCTAGTATCTTTTCCTAGTGCTCTTTTAATGGCCGCTTCTACACGGTCTTTAGGCATGTTCACACTTTTCGCGTTCTGAAAGCAACGTCTTAAAGCTGGATTTGTAGCTGGATCTGAGCCGCCGGCTTTTACCGCTATAACAATCTCCTTACCAATTCTTGTAAATTGTTTTGCCATCCTGTCCCAACGTGCAAACATGGTGGCTTTTCTAACTTCAAATATGCGTCCCATAGAGGTCTATTTTTAGGATGGCAAAGGTATGTCTTGAAGGCAAAGAATCAAAGGCATAAAAAAGCCCGCATTTGCGGGCTTTCTGTTTATTCAAAATCACTTGCTTTTGGAATGATATCGTTCGGGTTTTTAAGCTTACTATGCTTTTTTGAATATGCAAAGTAAACGACTAATCCAAGTGCCATCCAGGCAAATGCAACTTTCAAAGTTTGCTGATCTAATGCAACAATCATTGCAGCACAAATAACAGCTCCCAATAAAGAAACAACTGGCGCAGCAGGTGTTCTAAAAGGACGTTCAATATTTGGAGATTTCACACGCAAAATCCAGACTCCAATACTAACTAGTACAAACGCAAACAAGGTTCCAAAGCTTGTTAAATCGCCCGCAACATGTCCGGGTACAAATGCTGCAAACAATCCAACAAAAACAAACAGAATCCAGTTTGCTTTAAAAGGAGTTTTGAATTTAGGATGCAGTTCACCAAATGCTTTCGGAATCAATCCATCATTACTCATGGTATAAAAAATTCGGCTTTGTCCCATGAGCATCACTAATATTACCGATGAGAAACCTGCAAGGATCGCAACGGTTACACTGGTACCGAGCCATTCAAAACCAGTCATATATGTTTGAATAGCATAAGCAACAGATGCTTCTTTACCAGCAGTTTTGAATTCAGTATAATTGGCTACACCTGTTAAAACGTGTCCAAACAATACATATAAAATAGTACATACTACCAATGAACCAAGTATACCAATAGGCATATCGCGTTTTGGATTCTTAGCTTCCTGTGCCGCTGTACTCACTGCATCAAATCCTATGAAAGCAAAGAATACAATAGCCGCTCCACCAAGAACACCACCCCATCCCCACTTAAAGATACCATCGTGCCCTGGAGTGCCTTGAGGAATCATATAAGGTGTATGGTTTTCCGGTTTAATAAACTGCCAACCAAATCCAATAAACAACAATACAATAGCAACTTTAATAAAAACGATAATCATATTAACCATAGCAGACTCTTGTGTACCTCTAATTAAAAGCATGGTCAATAAGAAAAGAATAATTAACGCAGGTGCATTTATATAACCACGGGTAACTTCAACCATAGCGGATAATTCAGGGGTTAAAGCCTCGTACTGAGTATCAGTTAGTAGGATTACTCCATTAGAAACTGACTTAGATAATTCAGGTACAGCAGCTGTTAGTGCTGCTACAGCTTCGCCACTCACTTTATGCAATGCTTCAAAGGGGGAGTGGCACCATTCATAAGGAATAGAGCCGCCCAATAAATTATTCAAATATTCACTCCATGCAATAGAAACAGTTGCAGCTCCTAAAGCATATTCCATAATTAATGCCCATCCAATGATCCAAGCAACTAGCTCTCCCATAGTTACATAAGAGTATGCATAAGCACTACCAGCAATGGGAATCATGGCAGCAAATTCAGCATAACACAAACCTGCAAAAGCACAACCTATTGCAGCAATTACAAATGAAATAGTTACAGCAGGACCAGCAGCTTCTGCACTGGCAGCAGCCGTTCTAACAAATAAACCGGCACCAATAATGGCCCCAATTCCTAGAGCAACCAGGTTGCCCGCTCCTAAGGTTCTTTTCAAACCCTTTTCGCCCTCATTGGCTTGAGCCAACATGTGTTCGAGGGACTTCTTCGCAAATAGACTCATATAAGGTGATTTCTTGAGATTTAAGAGCCGAAAAATAAGCATTAATTCATAATGAATTAAAACTTTTGTAAAGATGAAGGCTATGCAGAAAAACATATTGTTCATATTGACTATATTGCCGACCAATCATTGCTCCCATGAAGAAAAAAAATAGGCTCACCAGTTATATCATTGCCGCAATGTTTTTGGGTATTGGTGTAGGTTATGTGATCCATGAAACTGCTTCGCCTGAATTCATTAAAGACTTTTCTAAGAATATTAAATTGCTTGGCACCATTTTTATTCGCCTTGTAAAAACGATTATTGCTCCTTTGGTATTTAGTACCCTAGTTGTTGGTATTGCCAAGTTGGGCGATATGAAGACCGTAGGAAGAGTTGGTGGAAAAGCTATGTTATGGTTTGTGAGTGCCTCTCTGGTTAGTTTGTTGTTAGGTATGTTGTTGGTAAACTTTTTCAAGCCAGGTTCTTATATTGATTTATCGCAAGCTGATACAGATGGATTGAAAGACTTGATGGGAAAAACCTCTGAATTTTCTTTGGCAAAGTTTGTTGAACATGTGGTGCCTGCTAGTGTATTTGAGGCAATGGCAACCAACGAAATTCTACAAATTGTTGTATTCTCAATAATGTTTGGCGTTGCCGCTGCTGCTATGGGTGAAAAGGCCAAGCCTGTTGTGAACGCATTGGATATTGTTGCTCATATTGTGTTGAAGATTGTTGGATATGTAATGAATTTTGCTCCATTTGGCGTATTCGGAACATTGGCAGCAGTAGTTGCGGAAAAAGGGTTAGGTATTTTTCAGTTTTACTTTATTTATTTTGGATACTTTGTTCTTGGAATTGCTTTATTGTGGGTTATTTTAACTGGAGTTGGCTTTATCATATTGAAAGGGCGTATGCGCGATTTGTTTCGTCATATGGGTAATCCGCTTTTGATTGCTTTTAGTACAACAAGTAGTGAAGCTGTGTTTCCTAAACTTACTGAAGAATTGGAACGATTTGGCTGTAAGCCGCAAATTGTTTCGTTTGTGCTTCCGTTAGGATATTCTTTCAATTTAGACGGTAGTATGATGTACATGACTTTTGCAAGTTTGGCAATTGCACAAGCATATGGAATTGATTTGCCTCTGGGCACACAGCTTACCATGCTGCTGGTTTTAATGCTCACCAGTAAAGGAATTGCAGGTGTTCCTAGAGCTTCGTTAATTATTGTTTTAGCCACTTGTGCAATGTTTAACATTCCACCTGAAGGTGTAGCGTTAATTTTGCCCATCGATCATTTCTGCGATATGCTAAGAAGTGCCACCAATGTTCTTGGTAATGCATTGGCTACAACAGCAGTTAGCAAGTGGGAAGGCGATTTAGAATCTTAAAAAAGTTTTCATTCTATGTTATTGCAGATTTTTCTTGATTTTCATTGGACGCAGTTATTACAGCCACAGTTTTATATTGAAAATGGTGGTCTTTGGTTATTGTTATTTGTTGTTTTTGCAGAAACAGGCTTGTTTGCAGGATTTTTTCTTCCTGGAGATAGCTTATTGTTTGTTGCTGGAATTTATGCTACGCAAATGGGTGACCCTGGAAATCTTCAGCCTGGATTGGCATATCAATTTTTAAAATTAATTGGATTAGGTGGCGTACAAAATGAATGGTTAGATTTATTGGTATTAATTGGCTTGATTTCAGCAGCAGGTATCTTAGGTAATTCAGTCGGATACTGGTTTGGAAGAAAGGTTGGCCCATCTATTTATCATTGGAAGGATACTTTGTTGTTCAAGAAAAAGTATTTGCATCAAGCCCATGATTTTTATGAAAAGCATGGTGCCATTGCAATTGTGGGAGCCAGATTTCTTCCACTTATAAGAACCTTTGCACCCATCATTGCTGGCGTTGTTGAAATGGATCGAAAGAAGTTTATGTTTTATAATATTTCAGGTTCATTTCTGTGGGTGAGTAGTATGATTTTGTCGGGACATTTTTTACAAAAATGGATTCTTGCACAATTTGGTTTTGATTTGAAGTCGCATCTAGAAATTATTGTACTTACAATAGTACTTATAACTACTGCACCTGTTATTTATAAAATAATTACAGGTGGTAAAAAGAAGCCTGCTTAAATTCTTATCTCTATGAAAACAAAAGAGTATGGTATATTCTCGGTTCCTGTAATTGTTGCAGCGCTGGGATACTTCGTTGATATTTATGACCTTTTGTTATTCACAATAGTTAGAGAGCCTTCACTCGCTGGAGTGGGCGTGGATCTTGCAGATAAAGCTAGCACTATTGCCGCCAGTACAAAAATTATTAACTGGCAAATGGTTGGTTTGCTAATAGGTGGAATTTTATGGGGAACATTAGGTGATAAAAAGGGAAGATTAAGTGTATTATTTGGCTCTATTGCTTTGTACTCAGTTGCAAATTTTTTAACTGGATTTGTTCAATCGGTTGATCAATATGCATGGGCTCGTTTTGCAGCTGGAGTAGGACTTGCAGGTGAGTTGGGTGCAGGAATTACATTGGTAAGTGAATTACTTCCAAAAACAAAAAGAGGAATTGGTACTTCATTGGTTGCAGGTGTTGGTTTGTCAGGCGCAGTATTTGCATATTTTACTTTTCAGTTAACAGATGAAGATTGGAGACTGTGTTACAAAATTGGTGGGGTTCTAGGTATCTTATTGTTATTTCTAAGAATTTCAGTTGCAGAGAGTGGCATGTTTGCTCATGCTAAACAACAAGGTGTGCAGCGTGGAAATATTTTCATGTTCTTTAATAGCAGAAAACGTTTTAAAAAGTATATCCTCGCTATTTTAATTGGTTTGCCTACTTGGTATGTAATTGGTGTTGTAGTAAACCTTAGTAATCGTTTTGCAACGGAGTTTTATGGAGAGAATGCTATTCAAAGTGGAAAAGCAATTATGTATGCTTATGCAGCTATAGCAATTGGCGATATTGCTATAGGTTTTGTAAGCCAATTTTTCAAAAGTAGAAAGAAAGCTTTGTTGTTGTTCTATGTATTGTGTATGATCTCTTTGGTGTTATTCTATAGTAGTTGGAATAACAGTGATGCGCGCATGTATACCATTTGTGCAATGCTTGGATTTAGTACTGGATTTTGGGCAATATTCGTAACCATGGGTGCAGAACAATTTGGGACCAATCTTAGAGCTACAGCAGCTACTACTATCCCAAATATGGTAAGGGGTGCTTTACCACTTATTAATTTCATTTTCTTGGATGTATTTCAAAAGTCAATGGGTTGGACTTTAACCCATAGTGGCATTGCAACTGGTGTGCTTGTTATGGGTGTTACATTAGTTGCATTCTATTTTACAGAAGATACTTTCCATAAAGACCTCAACTATCTTGAAACAGAGGAAATGCTGCCTTAATTCATGCATACTGGTTTGAAAATATTAGTCATACGGTTTTCCTCAATTGGAGATATCCTCTTTACTACTCCCGTTTTTAGATGTTTGAAACAACAGTTGCAAGATGTAGAGGTACATTTTTTATGTAAGAAATCATTCAAAGATGTAACTCGTTATAATCCTTATATTGATAAGTTTCATTATTTCGAAGGCGATTTATCCGAAACTATTCGTGCATTAAAGGCTGAGCAGTTTGATTACATAATTGACCTGCATAAAAACTTTCGAACTGCTAGAATCAAATGGGCATTGAAGTCACAATCCGTCACTTTCGAGAAAGAAACTTGGCGTAAGTGGTTGCTGACCAAGACCGGTATTAATAAAATGACTGGCAAACATATTACTCAACGAAGTTTAGATGCCATTGCGTCATTGGGTGTTGTTGATGATGGTAAAGGATTGGATTATTTTTTATCTGTTGAAGATGAAGTGCCATTCAGCGATTTGCCTACTTCTCATTTGGCTGGTTTTGTTGCTATAGTAATTGGTGCATCTTATGCAACCAAAAAGTTGCCAGTTGATCAACTCAAACAACTTTGTGAGGAAATTCCTTATCCCATTATTTTAATAGGTGGTCCCGAAGATGCAAAAGAAGGAGAAGTTGTTGCAAGTATAGATGCGATAAAAATTTATAATGCGTGCGGAAAATTTTCATTGAATCAGTCTGCCGATTTGGTGAGGAAGGCAAAAGTGGTGGTTTCACATGATACTGGATTGCAATATGCTGCTTGTGCATTTAATAAGCCAGTTGTGGCTATTTGGGGAGCAACTTCACCAAAGTTAGACGTTGCTCCATATTATGGTTCTAGTAGTCTACAAGAGGGGAAATTTGAAAACTTTATTGTGCCTAATTTAAGTTGCCAGCCTTGCAGTAATTATGGTACTAAAAAGTGTCCAAAAGGACATTTTAAATGTATGCGTAATCAAGATGTAAAGCGAATTGCTGCAACCGTTGTAAAATTCTGGAGAGCATAAAAAAAACTCCGAAGATGTCCTCGGAGTTTTTAATTGGATTCTTTTTTATTAAAGTGTTTTCAATACATCGTTCATACTACGAACAGCTTCTGCACTCTTATTAAATAATTCTTGCTCAGCTGCATTCAATTCAAAATCTACAATTTTCTCCCAGCCATTCTTGCCAATAATAACTGGAACACCTAAGCAAATATCTTTTTGACCATATTCACCTTCTAAGCTAACGCAGCAAGTGAATAGTTTCTTTTCATCACGTACAATGCTTTCTACTAATGCAGCTCCAGCAGCACCCGGTGCATACCAAGCAGAAGTTCCAATTAGTTTAGTGAGAGTAGCACCACCAACCATTGTATCTTGTACAATTTGCTGTTGTTCCGCTTCTGAGAGGAACTGAGAAACAGGAGCACTGTTCCAAGTAGCCATACGAATTAAAGGAATCATAGTTGTGTCGCCGTGACCACCAATCACAACTGCGTTTAAGTCGGCAGGGCTGCACTGTAAATGCTGGCTCAATTGATATTTGAAACGGCTGCTATCTAAAATACCTCCCATACCAATGATTCTGTTTTTTGGTAGACCTGTGCTTTGAAGAGCAAGGTAAGTCATGGTATCCATTGGATTAGAAATGACAATGATAATTGCATTTGGAGAGTGTTGTAAAATATTTTCACAAACACCTTTAACAATACCAGCGTTTGTACCGATCAATTCTTCTCTTGTCATACCGGGTTTACGAGGAATACCAGATGTAATTACAACAACATCACTCCCAGCTGTTTTGCTATAGTCGTTGGTGCTTCCTGTAATTTTTGTATCAAACCCTAATAAGGTAGCAGTTTGCATCATATCCTGCGCCTTACCTTCAGCAAGACCTTCTTTGATATCAAGCAAAACCAGTTCAGTACACAATTCTTTTCTTGCAATGTTATCGGCACATGTAGCTCCTACGGCTCCTGCACCTACTACGGTTACTTTCATGACAAACGATTTTTAATTAGTTGATGGGCGCAAAGTTAGGAGTTGCTGGCACTGAAAAAATGATAAAATTCAACTTTTAGGAATATCTCTTAGGAATCCAGCAGGTCTCTATTTACCTTAGACCAATTATGCCACAACGGTATATAGCCCATATGGATTTGGACACTTTTTTTGTAAGTGTTGCTAGATTAGAAGATCCCTCTTTAGTTGGAAAACCTGTTATTATTGGGGGGTCTCGAGAAAGGGGAGTGGTAAGTACCTGCAGTTATGAGGCTCGGAAGTTCGGAGTTACTAGCGCTATGCCCATGAAAAAGGCTATTGCCCTATGTCCAGATGCAATTGTTACCAGCAGCAGTCGGGGTGAATATACTCGCTATAGTCGGTGGGTTACTCAAATTATAGCCAATAAAGCACCAGCATTTGAAAAAGCCAGCATAGATGAGTTTTACATTGATTTAACTGGTATGGATCATTTTTTTGACCCTTTGCAATGGACAATTGATTTAAGGGCTGCTATTACAGAAGAAACTGGTTTGCCTATTTCCTTCGGTTTAGCTTCTAATAAAATGGTTGCAAAGATTGCCACTGATGAAGCTAAGCCTAATGGCTATTTATTTGTACAGCCTGGAAAAGAACAAGAGTTTTTGGCGCCATTAAAAGTGGAGAAGATATCTGGGGTTGGTAGGCAAAGTGTAGAGATTTTGCATGAGATTGGAATTAAAACCATAGGGGATATTTTAAAAGTGCCTGTTACTTTATTAGAAAAGAAACTTGGTAAGTGGGGGGCTGATTTATATGAGCGTGCTCAGGGAATTCATTTTGGTGAAGTAAGTAATGAGCATCTTACTAAGTCAATTTCAACAGAACGTACTTATGATCAATACTTATCAGACTCTAATGACATGTTAGCTGAACTGGTTTATATGGCCGAAAAAGTAGCCCACAGTTTACGAACAGAGGGTTTCATGACTGGTTGTGTGGGTATCAAAATTCGTTATCCTAATTTTGAAACTGTTCAGAAGCAAAAAACTATAGATTATACATTTGCTGAGCAAGATATTATTCCAGTTATTAAAGAGTTATTTCAACAATTATATCAGCCAGGAAAAGAAGTTCGCTTAATTGGAGTGCGGTTAACAGAGTTAGGTCAACATGCTTTACAAGGAAGTTTGTTTAATGATCAAATTAGAAAAGCACATTTATATGCAGCTATTGATGCTGTAAAAAACAAATATGGAAAGTCGGCCATTAGACGTGCGGGAGGAAAGCAAGCCGGTAAATAATCCTTATCTTAGTTACCCAAACAACCAATTATGAAGTATCTATTAGGAGCTATATCCTTGCTCTTTTCATTTCATGCCGTAGCGCAAAAAACCATTTTACATTGTGGTCAGTTAATTCAGCCTGAGAAATCTGTCATGCAGGCGCAAATGTCTGTGATTATTCAGAATAAGCAGGTGGTTCAAGTTGAAAAAGGCTATGTTGCTGGAGGAAAAGAAGATGTTGTGATTGATTTAAAGAATGCGACTGTTATGCCTGGTTGGATTGATATGCATGTGCATATGGAAAGCGAAACGAGTCCAACAAAATACTTAGAAACATTTACCTTAAATCCGGCTGACCATGCATATAATTCAGTTGTTTTTGCGGAGCGGACTTTATTAACTGGATTTACAACGGTACGTGATTTAGGTGGATCTGGAGTTAATATTTCCTTGCGCAATGCAATTGCAAAAGGATTGATTAAAGGTCCTCGTGTTTTTACAGCCGGAAAGTCCATAGCGTCTACAGGTGGGCATGCAGATCCAACGAATGGATATAGAAAAGATTTAATGGGCAATCCTGGTCCAGAGTCTGGTGTAGCCAATGGAGCAGATGAATGCATGAAGGCTGTTCGTCAGCGTTATAAAGACGGAAGTGATCTTATTAAAATCACTGCTTCTGGAGGAGTGTTGAGTGTTGCAAAAAGTGGTGAAAATCCTCAATTCACAGAATCTGAGTTAGAGGCTATCGTATCAACCGCTCGCGATTATGGATTTAAAGTAGCGGCTCATAGTCATGGTGCAGAAGCCATGAAGCGAGCAGTTAAAGCTGGGGTACATTCCATTGAACATGGGACATTTATGGATGACGAGGTGATGCGTTTAATGAAAGAAAAAGGCACTTATTTGGTTCCAACTATTACTGCTGGAAAAGCTGTAGGCGATTCAGCAAAGAAGCCAGGGTATTATCCTGAACTTGTTGTACCCAAAGCATTGGCTACTGGGCCTAAAATTCAAGCCACGTTTGGAAAAGCATACAAAGCAGGTGTAAAAATTGCTTTTGGAACAGATGCAGGTGTTTTTAGACATGGAGAAAACTGGCGTGAATTTGTGTATATGAATGAAGCTGGAATGCCTACTATGGAATGCATACGCGCTGCAACAGTATATGCAGCTGACTTATTAGGAGAGTCGGATAGATTGGGAACTTTAGAGCCTGGCAAATGGGCTGATGTGGTTGCAGTTTCAGGCAACCCATTGACCGATATACAAGTCATGAGTAAGGTGGTATTTGTAATGAAAGATGGAAAAGTATTTAAGAAAGATTAGCGTTTATTAGGCTGACTTCTTTTCCTCAACTGTTGCAAAGTTGCTCTCATGTCTTTTGGAAGAAGGGCTTCTCCAATAATTTCATGTCCTTTCCAAGTAAATGATAGTTTCCAGGCATGCAGAGCTTGTCGATTAAGCATAGGAATTTCTGCTTCTTGGTTCAACGAAACTTTATAGTTCTTTTTGAGGGAAGAAAGTAGAAAAGGTTGCCCATCGCCATACAACTCATCGCACATAATTGGGTGGCCAATATGCTGCATATGTACACGAATTTGGTGAGTTCTTCCAGTATGGATATTGAATTCAACAAGACTCATCCAGGGAAAAGCTTCTAGCACTTTATAAGTTGTAAGAGCCGACTTACCCTTAGCGTGGGTTATCATTTTACCATTTTTTGCAGGATGTTCCATCATAGGAACATCAATGGTTTCTTCTTCGTGTATAGGAGTTCCCTTTACAAGGCCAAGATATCTTTTATCAATCTTTCTTTCTTCAAACAACTTTGATAGCTCCGATTGGCTCTCAGGATGCTTTGCGAAAAGGATGAGTCCAGATGTAAATTGATCCAACCTATGAACGGTATATGCTGATCCAACATTGGCTTCCGTCCATTTTTTAAGTGAAGGCTCTTTCCCTTCTCTATCTGGAATAGAAAGCATTCCTGCGGGTTTATTAATCATTACCCAATCATCATGCTCAAGAATAATTTCAGGATGCATATTAATCAATCACTAAAGGTTGTTTGCCCGATTTTTTTACAAAGCTTTGATTCATAAATTTCAAGAGACGAACTTCTTTTTCTTTTAAGAAACGCCATTTGCCTCTTTCAATATTTTTCTTAGTCAAATTTGCAAACATGACTCTGTCGAGGTTGCGTACATCATAACCCAAGTGTTCAAACAGTCTTCGTACAATTCTATTTCTTCCACTATGGATTTCAATGCCAATGACGGTTTTATCCTTACTATCGGCATAAGCCAAGCTATCTGCTTTAATCAAACCATCTTCCAACTCAACGCCATCTAAAATTGATTCGAAATCTTTTTTAGTAAGTGGCTTATCCAATTTTACTTCATAAATTTTTCTAATACCAAAAGAAGGGTGGGTGAGTTTTTGAGCAAGTTCTCCATCGTTTGTTAATAGTAAAACGCCTGTTGTATTTCTATCGAGACGACCTACAGGATATATTCTTTCTGGTGTGGCATCTTTAATAATATCCATCACCGTTTTTCTTCCCTGTGGATCTTTTAAAGTAGTTAAATAGTCCTTAGGCTTATTTAGTAAAACGTATACCAAGTTTCGTTGTAGAAACACTCTTTTGCCTTTGACCATAATTTTGTCATCAGCAGTCACTTTGTAGCCTGGCTCAAGTACAAGGTCACCATTTACTGTTACTTTACCATCCTTTACCAATTCAGCTGCTTCTCTTCTGGCACAAACACCAGAATGCGCAATGAATTTATTTAGAGGCATGGGTTCATTTTTCCCATCTTCAGATTTTTTAAATTCTGAAGCAGGCGTATCGTATTTCGGTCCTTTAGTTTTGAAAGTAGGCTTCCCAGAGGCTTTACCTTGAATTTCGTCTTGCTTTTTCTGCCGCATTATTTCGCCAGCTTCTCGCCATGCGGCTTTCATTTTTCTTTTATCTTGGCGCAGGGCTTCTTTCTTTTTGGCGCCTTTTAATTCCTTTTTGACAAACTTGTCAAAGTTGTTTTTTTGCATACAATATGTTTTTACTGTTTTACAACAGGGCTACAAAGGTAACTTATTCTCTGTGCAAAGGGTATTAAAATAATAGCGGCCTTAAAAAG
>JAKRSC010000019.1 GCA_022402565.1 Hydrotalea sp.
GGAAAACAAAAGAAAAAGTATCTTTATAACCCGTACTCAAAATGGGAAGCCTACAACCACCTCACGACTCAACTTCAATAGCAAGACTCTACTGACATTCCACTGGATCCAACTCCTTTCAATGGCATTAAAAAACAATCATTGATAAGAACCAGTAAAATTGTGACTTTAAACAAAGCCTTAGCAAAAGAACTATTAGGAAAATTAATTACAATTAAAATCGGAGAACTCAATAAGAAACTAAAAGCAATTTTTGAACTGCTCTAATATTCGTATTGCATGTAACAGCGGCTTGCTTAAATACGGGCTTATTATATACATTAGACATTTATAGTCCTAAGTAATTCCTAAATAATTTTTGACTTCAGCAAACCAGCAACCGTAAGTGGAAAGCATAAATCAACACACCGTAAAAATTGAATATTGAAATAATCACAGACAAAAGGAAACTTGACATTGATTTCATAAACTCAATATTTTCAAAAACATATTGGGCTGAGAATAGAACATTGGAAATAATGAAAATTTTGATTAACAATGCTCTGAACTTTGGAGTTTATTTAAACAATATTCAAATTAGATACGCGAGAATTGTTACTGATTAAGCCCAATTTGCTTATCTAATGTACGTTTTCATTTCTGTTAATCACCAAAAAGAAGGATATTCAAAAGAACTTATGGGATTTGAAGAATTAAAACCTGTGAAAGTTTGGAGATAGGCTACAAGAAATGCCCATTTTTTGTATGAAAAATTTGGCTTTCGGAGTCTAGAAAAACCTGAAGATTTAATGGAATTAATTAAAAAACGAACTAATGATAGACTTTAACCAAGAGTACATACTTGAAAACGAACGAGTTGTTTTGTCTCCTTTGAAAAATGAACACTTTGACACCTTACGATATTTTGCAGTTAACGAACCTGAATTATGGGACTACTCACTAATTCAAGCTAACACACCTGACAAATTAAAAATTTATATTGAAAAGGCAGTTTTGGGCAGAGAAAACAAACACTCATATCCATTTATTGTGTTTGACAAACTAGCAAATAAGTATGCTGGTAGTACAAGGTTTTATGATATTCAAACTGACAATTCAACATTACAACTTGGTTTTACTTGGTATGGTAAAGATTTTCAAGGTACGGGATTAAATAAGAACTGTAAATATTTGCTTTTAAAATTTGCTTTTGAAACTTTGAAAATGGAAAGAGTTGAGTTTAGAGCGGACAATGACAACAAGAGAAGTATTAATGCAATGAAAAGTATTGGTTGTAAGATTGAGGGAGTTTTAAGAAGTAATACCTTTAAACCAAATGGTGAGCGAAGAGATAGTATTGTTTTGAGCATTTTAAAAGGCGAATGGACAAATGAAATTAAACCGAAACTTAAAGATAATATCTTCCACTAACACCGGTTTTGCAAAATGGGGGGGCAGTGCTTCTATGACGATATTGTGAAAGGTTCAAGTACAAATATTTCAATTAAACATTTGTACTAAACACCCCCTCCTTCGGCAATAACTAAAACATTGTGTGTCATTTAAACAAAATATTGAACAATGAAAACAGGAAAAATAGTTCTGATACTACTTGCAGGTTTAATGATACTTTTTACCTGTATGAAATGTAACACTGAAAGCTATATTGGCAGATGGGTAATATGGAATAAATCAGATATTGAAGATTACAAGAAATTTCCAAATTACCCCTTCAATGCTTCACGGAAGCCTTTCTATTTTCACAGCAACTTCGATTCTACCTATGATTTATTATATGTGTCAGAAAAAAATAAAAAGAAAACGCCATTAGTTCAAATTCTGGATAAAAGTCACACTACAGCTTTTCTTATCATCCGGAATGACACTATTTTGTATGAAAAATATTTGAATGGGTATAATAAACAATCAATTAACACCTCTTTTTCTACAGCGAAATCTTTAACTTCTATATTGGTTGGAGCTGCTATTGATGATGGCTTTATTGCTTCGGAAAACGACAAGGTTACAGACTACCTCCCTGAATTATTACAAATAGATCCAAACTATTCCAATTTAAAAGTATCCCATCTTTTAGATATGTGCAGCGGCATTCAATTTAAAGACCATGATTTGCCATGGGGTGATAAACCTAAAGCATATTATCATCCCAGACTTAGGGATAAAGTTTTAACACTCCCACTAACTTCACAGCCTGGTAAAGACTTTAAATACAATTCATACAATCCTATTCTGATAGGATTAATTATTGAAAGAACGACAGGCCTCTCACCAGCTAAGTACTTTGAACAAAAAATATGGAATCAGCTTGGAATGGAATATGATGGGTCTTGGAGTATGGATAGTAAGGAATCAAAGACTATTAAAATGGAGAGTGGTTTGAATTTGCGTGCTATTGACTTTGCGAAACTTGGGACACTCATTCTTAAATATGGAAATTGGAATGGTCAGCAAATTATTTCTAAACAATGGTTTATCAATTGTTTTTCAATATTACCGGAACATAATGTTACAAGTTATGGTGAAGAGATTTACTATGAGAATTATTGGTGGTTATACAGCAAGGATAAGCAGAATCCCTACATTATTTCGGGGTGGGGGCATTTGGGTCAATATCTGTATATTTTTCCCGAAAAACAGTTGATTATTGTGCGAATGGGCAAAAAAACGGGCAATATTGATTCTTGGGGTAAGATTTTCAAGGAGATTGCAGGCTATGAATGAGAATAAACGAACGCACAACATCGTGTATATGGCAAAGCTGGTGCACTGCTAAATCGAAGGTCAGTGCTTCCAATTTGCTATTGCACATACATGCAAACCATAAGTGGCAACCGTATAACAACAGAGATTTCAATGATAAATAAAAGTAACAATTTGATAAATAAAATATGCTGACAGAAATACATCCAAAATTGCCAATGCGAGACAAAATCGCAACGAAAGACTATTACTTAAACAAATTAGGATTTCAAATTTTTGGCGACAGTGACTTTGACCCTTACTTAATGGTTCATAAGGATAATGTGCAAATTCATTTTTTTGAGTTTAAAAACCTTGACCCCAAAGTAAACTACGGACAAGTTTATATCAGAACAAATGATATTGATAAACTTTACAAAATGCTTTTGGACAATAAAACTTCAATTCACCCAAACGGACATTTAGAAACCAAACCGTGGGGACAAAGAGAATTTTCTTTACTCGATCCAGACAACAACTTATTGACTTTTGGTCAAAGTATAAAAATTACAAAAAAAACTTGGTAGTCTGAAAAATAACAGCAGCCACTAATTCGTATTTTGCATCATGCAAGGTGACGTACAAACTTGGAGCATTGTGTCCCGAATGCTTTCGGGATTCAGTGCTGGCTGATCCCGCTGGTGCGGGATGTTCCGAAATCCGCCACTGCGCCAAGCGCCAAAACGTTGTGCAATACTTAATTAAAAACAACAATGAGATATATAATCATACTTTTTTTGGTTGCAATTTCATTTTCTTGTACATCCACAAAGAAAATCAAGACAAGCAACGGAATATCAGAAATTAACTATTTGAATATCAACAAGACAAGACAATATGTACTTATAAGGGGTAAAGACAAAAACAAACCAGTTTTGCTATTTCTTCACGGTGGGCCTGGTGCTTCTGCTACTGCTCTGTTGCGTAAATTCAACAGCGAATTAGAAAGCCATTTCACTGTTGTTTATTGGGACCAAAGAAATGCGGGTAAATCTTATAATAAAAAGACAACAAAAGAAGAAATTAAGGTTGCAAAGTATATCCAAGACGTTGATACACTAACTGCATATCTTAAAAAAAGATTTAATGTTGATAAAATATTTTTAGTAGGACACTCGTGGGGTTCAAGACTTGGTTTGTATGCAATTAAAAAAAATCCTGAAAATTATTTTGGTTACGTGGGTATAGGACAAGAGTTAGCTTCTTACGAAGGTGAACTTATTTCTTATCAATACACTTTAAAAAGAGCCAAGGAAACAAATAATTTGAAAGCTATCAAAGAATTAGAAGAAATTGGAGAGCCACAGTCTGGGGACTATACTAAAATGTATAAAAACGGTTTTTGGGGATTGGTTAAACAAAAAGATTGGCTTTTAAAACTTGGAGGCGAAAGGTATGGTAAAACTAAATATACAGACTGGATTTTATCTATTTGGTTTTCAAGAGAGTACTCATTTGGGGACTTGATTAAATATGGTAAATCTTCTGGGTTTTCTGCTGGTAACATTATTTACGACCCTGACTTCAACAATATTGATTTCTTTAAACAGATACCCGAAGTAAAAGTGCCTGTATTTTTTATCTCAGGTGCTTATGACTACAATACACCGTGGGAACTTGTTGAGAGATATACTAACACAATAAAAGCCCCATACAAAGAATTTATAAAATTTGAAAAATCAGGGCATAGTCCAGTTTTTGAAGAACCTGAAAAATTTAATAAAGAGATTATTAGAATTTTCGAAACACTAAAAGAAAAATAAGCATTGCACACTGTCGGTTTACTTTATGCCAGTTGAAATGTTTTGTGTAAATTTTGTTCGCAGAAATCCGCCACCCTCGCAAAACCGAAACATTATACCAAAAATGACTCGCTACATCCTCATAGTTCTTTTTACAATGACACTTCATAATAGCTCAGCCCAAACATTGGACAAGTACGCAGACCAATTGCATTTTGGAATACTGTCATACCAGCCTGACAGTTCGATAACAGCATTTCTGACTAAGTATGTTCCTGTTGTTTTTAAGAAGTTTGAAGCTGGTGGCTGGACAGCTTATCCACCTGACACAATAAAAGAACCTCCATTTACTAAAGTGACTAATTCATATGTCTTCCAAAAACATCCATACTTTGATGGACACTTTAAAGTTGGCCAGTTGGCAATAACTCAGAAAATATATGCTGACGAAAAATGGTTTGACAACATTACTGACATTAAACTTTGGTTTGAATTTGACAATGCAGGAGACGCAAAAAAAGCATTTCAGAAAATGATAGATAACTTTTCGAGTTTCAATGTTTTAAAGCGTATCACTTCGCAACAAGGACTAGACAAAGCCGAGTTTACAGACAAGATATCCGACAAATACTACAGTAGTGTACAAATAATTTTAGTGAAGGACTATTTGCTTGGAAAAAGACTTGCAAAACCTTCAAATGAGGGCTTTAAATGTAAGATGACATCTGGCTATAAGCTTCTGGTAGAACTTGGCAACGATTTATATTAACAGCAATGAGATACAACAAAGTATTGCCAAAACTATGACTCTCGAAAGTAAATATGAACATGTATTTGGCATTTCAGCTATAGCTATAGGGTACCGGCGTTTTCGAAGATAGAACTGAAGAAAATCTATTTAACTTTATTTACCAGTACAGACATCATAAAATATCATGCTTTTCAAAGATGGTAAGAACCTACGCAAAGAAGCAAAATAATGTAGGCTGTAAATAAAACGACCCCATGAATGAAACGATTGACGATCATAATAGTTTTGACAATAAACCAAACAATTGGATTTGGACAATTTCCTATTTCAGTAGATAGCCTATATACATTTATAAAATTTAACTCAATCCATAAAACCACAGTTGACTGGAAGCAAATTGACAAATCATTCTACGACCAAATACAAAATGCAAAATCCGTCAATGACACAATGAATTGCTTTGTGACAGTTTTAAAAAGTTTAAAAGATGTTCACTCACAAATATATTTCAACAACCAATTTTTTGGACATTATCCAAGTTTTCATGACTCAATAATGGTATGGCTTAAACCGCTAAACGATAAAGCAATTTCGGAAACAAATAAGATCTATACCCAAAATATAGTAAAAGAAATTGGATATGTTAGAGTTCCTTCTAGTCGAGTTTTTACTTCTGAACAAATAAATAATTTTGCTCAATCGCTTGCAGACAGCATAACTAGCCTACTGAATAATAGTAGTAAAGGAATCATCATTGATTTAAGATTGAATGGCGGTGGAAATATATATCCTATGCTTTCTGGCCTTAGTGAATTATTGGGTAATCAAACAGTGGCCTATGAAACAGACGCAAATGATAATATTGTTCGAACTTGGGAAATTAAAAATGGAAGCTTTTTTATTGGAGGCTACAGAACTACAAACATTAAAGTAAAAACCGTTCCTAATTTTGATAATTTACCTATCGTAGTAATTATTGGACCAGTAACAAAGAGTGCTGGTAGTATGGTGGCAATTGCATTTAAAGGAAGACCAAACACCTATTTTATTGGTACACCAACAGCTGACGGTTATACTACTTCAAATGGTTATTTTCAATTTGCATCAAATCTGACTTTAAATTTTGCTACAAATTATGTGGCTGATAGAAATAAAACAATTTATAGAACAACTGTCAATCCTGACTTGATACTTCAAGAGAAAGACAACTTTGATAATCTATTGAGTGATAAAAAAATTAAAGTTGCAATTAAATGGTTGATGGAAAAATAATAGCCAAATAACAAATTTTTAAAATTAGCTGGTTCAGTGTTAAATTGAAACTAATTATATTAAATTCTAACATTACATTAAGCTGTAAATCTTTAAAATAATGACTTTAGAACAAATGGACTCAGAACAAAATTATATAGAAATAAACCGACAATCTTGGAATAAGAGAACCGAGACACATTTAAAATCTGAGTTTTACGATCTTGACAATTTTATAAAAGGGAAAAACTCGCTTAATGATATTGAATTAAACCTCCTTGGCAACATACAAGGAAAAAGTATTTTGCATTTACAGTGTCACTTCGGACAAGATACTATCTCTTTAGAAAGACTTGGTGCTACTGTTACAGGAATTGATTTGTCAGATAAAGCCATTGAATGTGCAAAACAAATAGCAAAAGAAACCAACTCAAAGGCAAAGTTCATTTGTTGCGATGTTTACGACTTGCCAAATCAGTTGGTAGATAAATTTGATATTGTTTTTACAAGTTACGGTACAATAGGTTGGCTACCCAACTTAAACAAGTGGGCTAAAATTATTACTAAGTTTCTAAAACCAAAAGGTCAGTTTGTATTTGTAGAGTTTCATCCTGTTGTTTGGATGTTTGATAATAACTTTGAAAAAATTGGTTATAGATATTTTAATTCAGGAGCAATTGTAGAAACAAATAGCGGTACTTATGCAGAAAAAACAGCTGATTTGATAGTTTCTGATGTATCATGGAATCACAGTATCAGCGAGGTGGTGAATAGTTTGATTAATAATGGGCTTGAAATAAAATCGTTAGACGAGTTTGACTATTCGCCTTACAATTGTTTTAACAAGACAGTAGAATTTGAACACAAAAAATATAGAATAGCACATTTGGAAAATAAAATTCCAATGGTTTATTCAATAGCTGCAACAAAAAAAGAGTAACTAACAGCTGAATAAAAAAAGAGGATTCTTAGTTCTACGAAAGCATGAGCCAAATGCAAGCTTTATACATCCAGTAAAGTTTTGTTCAGAAAATTCAGTCATTCGCAAAACTGAATAGTTTATATCCTACTTTAGTAGGATACCTCAATCATAGTAAAATGGATCAAGCGATAGAAGCATTTTATCCAAAAAATCGACAAGAATGGCGTGATTGGTTGCAAAAGAATCACGATAAAAAAAAATCTATTTGGCTAGTGTATTACAAGAAGAAATCAAATACTCCAACTGTGACTTATAGCGAAGCAGTTGACGAGGCATTGTGTTTTGGCTGGATTGATAGTAAATCGAAACCTCTTGACGATGAGAAGTTTATGCAATTTTTTAGTAAACGGAAAGCAAAAAGTGTTTGGTCGAAGGTAAATAAAGAAAAAATTGAGCGGTTGACTAAGGAGGGTTTAATGACAAAAGCTGGTTTTGATATAATAGAAATCGCAAAACAAAACGGATCTTGGACTATTCTAGACGAAGTAGAAGCATTAATTATTCCCAAAGATCTTAACGATAAATTTGAAAAACGTCCTAAAGCAAAAGCCTATTTTTTAAGTTTGAGTAGATCTGACAAACGAAATATTTTACAATGGCTAATTTTAGCAAGGCGACAAGAAACACGACAAAATAGAATATCTGAAATAGTTGAACTTGCTGACCAATTTTTAAAACCAAAACAATTCCGCGGCAAGAAAAGCAGCATATAATGAGTATATTTTTTAAGTATGGCATTTGTACAATGAAACTTTGAAAAGTTTGACAGAAAGCTTTTTAACTTGTCCATTAATATTTAACAATAAAAAAATAAAGTAAGCTTATCATTATAGATGGTTGAATATTAATTGCACTTCTGCAATAAGTAGAATAAGCTCTCCAAAAATTGTAAAATAAGAAGTAGTTATATATTTTACTTGTAAAATATGAGAAGCAAATGATCTTTAATATTTAAGTTTACTTTTAACTTAATCTACTAAGTTTATTTAAAAGTTTTGGTACGAAAAATGAAACATAATTTTTATCTCTGGCTAATCCTTTTTTTATTTTCAAAAGCTTCATTTACTCAGCCAAGTCAAGGTGCTGCTTGCAATTGTCAGGATAATCTTAGAAGACTGATTTCTAAAACGGAAGAAAATTATGCTGGCTATCCTTCAAAGGTTAATAATAATACTAAAATACCATACAAGAAACTAATTCAACAACTTGAAGCTAAAGCTAAGTATGAAACTAATCCTAAATTATGCTTTTATATTCTCGAAAAGTATGTAAAATTTTTTGCTGATAAACACTTCACTCTTTCTTACAATAATGAAAATGACTTTAATAATGAAGTGATTAGTTTAACAGAAGATGATTTTAAAAAGAATAGTTCAAAAAGAAAGCTAGATGCAATAGAAGGTATTTGGATGAATGCCGATTCAACAATGAAGTTAGCTATCCAGAAATTCCCAAATAATATCTACAAAGCAATCGTAATCCAAACCCAAGATCCAAAAATTCCTTTAGGGTTAGTTTATGCAACATTGCGTAGAAACAATGAAAAATTTTTTGTTAAGGAATACAATTATTTTATAACAACGGAGATTCCAGCTAAAGTTAGAGGTAATTTATTGCAACTTGGTTTTTTATCAATGTATGGAAAAATATTTCCAAATATTTTATCTAATACTGAAAAAGAAGAATTAACTACTTGGAGAGACAATAATAATGGCCTTCATTTTAAAAAATTGTCTGCTAAAACGTCTTATTTTAAAATACCTACTTTTCAAAAAAATGAGGAAAAAATCCAAGAGTTAGTTACTCAAAATGATTCAGTTATTAGAGGGTGTGAAAACTTAATAATTGACCTAAGAGGCAATGGTGGAGGGAGTACTGGTTGGGTATCGTTGATACCTTATTTTATCACAAATCCTATAGTTCAATATGATACCTATCTTAGGGTAACTCCTGAAAATATACATTTAAAATTAGCGGACTTAGAACCTTTTGCTGTTAACCCAATACCAGAAGAGTATAAAAAATATTTTCCTGCAGAAATTTCTGCGGCTTACAAAAAAGCCTATCAAGAACTTCCAACCACAACAAAGAAATTCTATCCTATTCCAGGAGTAACTTTTCCTTTAGACTCAATTCTCAAAAATCCAAGAAAGATTGCATTGGTAGTTGATGATTTTTGTGGAAGCTCTACCGAGTACTTTTTCTTTTTAACAAAACAAAGCAAAAAAACAAGAACTTATGGAATTAATACTATAGGTATGATGGATTATGAAGGTGTGTCAAACCTAACACAAATGCCCTATTCAAATTTTTATTTGACTATACCTATCGTTAGATCAAGTTGGACCGATAAAAAACCAATAGACAAAACTGGTTTTAAACCTGACATTATCTTAGACATGATTGAACAAAATAAATGGATAGATTACATAAAACAAGACTTGGAAAAACAATAACTATTTTCACTTGGTCATACAAAAACCTTGCTGAAATGTCTTTAAAAGAACTTTGTTTAAGGTTCATGATTCGTTTTATTATGGACTTTTTTGATAAAACTTCACAGCTTGTACAATACTCGAAACATTATTTTAAATTAAATAAAGCTATTGTACCAAAATGAGAATAGCCATATTAACTCTTGGAACGCGTGGAGATGTACAACCGTATGCTGTATTGGGACAGGCTCTTAAACAGCGCGGACATAAAGTAACTCTATCAACTGCGAAAAACTTTGAGTTGCTTGTGAAATCGTATAATATTGAGTTTGCACCAGTGGAAGCAGACTTTCAGGAACTTCTAAACTCAGAAGAAGGCAAGAAAATGATGAAAGGAAACCCATTTGCCGTGAAAAGAAATTTAAAAACGTGGGTGTATCCGCTAATTACAAACTCGCTAACTGAGTTCTACAAATTAGCAAAGGAAAGCGATATTGTCCTTTATCATGTTAAGACTTTGGCAGATAGTTTCGCAGACCAATTTCCACATAAAATGATTAGAGCAAATGTTTTGCCAATCGTTGAGCCAACAACTGAATTTGCAAATCCTGCTTTTAGTGGCTTGCCGATTCCAGGTTTTCTGAACAAAATGACTTACAAATTTTCCAACCTAAGCATTCGGCTTTTATCAAAGCCTATTGGAGCTTTTAGAGCAAAATTTAACTTGCCTAAAAAGTTTACGACTCCTGCAGTAAGAAATATCTATGGAATAAGTCCAAATTTTCTAGAAGTTCCAAAGGACTTTCCTGTATATTCAAAATTTACAGGATTTTGGTTTGGTACATCATCAACTGAGCTTACAACTGATCTTTACGAATTCATCAACGCAGGTGAACCGCCCATATTATTAACTTTTGGAAGTATGCCATTTAAAAGCAAATTTGATTTGCAAGCAGCCATCCTAAAGCTAACGCAACAATCGAACGTAAGAATAATTGTGGTTAAAGGTTGGGGACTTGAACAAACAGATCAGCTTGATAATAATCCCAGAATAAAAGTCATTTCATCGGCACCTTATGAGATACTTTTCCCATTAACTAAAGCAATCATTCATCATGGTGGCATTGGAACTACAGCAGAGTGCTTAAGAGCAGGAAAACCATTTTTTATTTGTCCAATTCTTTATCCTATAGGTGATCAAATGTTTTGGGGTCAACAAGCTTATAATAAGGGCGTAGCTGTTAAACCCAAACCTATTAACAAAATGACAGAAAAAATATTTTTGGAAAGCATACAAGAACTACTCACCAACGAACAACTGTATGAAAACTCAAAACAGTTGAAGTCATTAATTAACCATGAAAACGGACTAGAACATACAATCGAGGAAATAGAAAAAATTACTTCTGAATGAAAGAAAAGGAAGAAATATGGATAACTACAGGTTATGAAAGTTTTGCTTTAACAGGTGAAAACAGTTTAAAAATTGAACAGCTTGCCAAAAGAGTTGGGATAAGCAAATCATCTTTCTATCATCACTTTGCCGATCTTGAAATTTTTAAAGAAAAATTATTACTACATCACTTGAATCAATCAGTGATTATTGCAAGCAAAGAAAAAAGGGCTGAAACTATATACCCTGATTTGATTAACATTTTAATTGAACATAAAATTGATTTACTATTCAATAGACAATTAAGAATTCATTCGAATAATTTGATATTCAAAGAAGTGCTAAAAAAATCAGATAAAATAATAGGCACTGACTTTATAAAGCTTTGGTTATCTGATACTAAATTAAATCTAACACCTCAGCAAGCGGAAGGTCTTCTAGAATTGGCGTTAGAGAATTTTTATCTTCAAATTAATGAAGAAAACATAAACGACTATTGGCTGCAAGAATACTTTGGTAATCTTAATAGAATTGCGCAAAAATTTGAATCTCCAATTGTACGGTAACGACTAAAAATAAGTAAAGCCATACTTTATTTTTACAAATAAAATGATGAACAAAACGAATCTTTTCAAAATCCTTTTACTTATTCAAACAGTTGGGTTGTTGATCTACACTCTTATTGCTTTTCAAAATGAAGGCGCTAATCTATTTAATGTTTTTATAAAAAATATAGCTGCATTTTCTTGGTCTGGACAGTTTAATCTTGACTTTCTATCATACTTAATTCTTTCAGGACTATGGATTATGTGGAGAAATAAATTCACAGTTAAATCAATACTTATAGGGCTAATTGCATCAGTGCTTGGTATAGTATTTTTCGCACTTTACCTATTATGGTTAACAAACAAAGAAGATGGAGACCTAAAACGTGTTCTGATTGGAGATAGATAAAAATTAAAAATGAAAAGCAATTAGTTTAAGGCAATAGCGGATAAAGTATTTTAAATAAAGTTTACTGCAAGATTGGATTTAAGAAAACCTATTTAGAAACCCAAAAAATCTGGGCCACTTTTGGATATTTAAATATAAAACTAACAACTACATCCAAGGGCAAGAAATTGTAAATCAAAGAAATTACAAGTAAAAAAATCTGCTACCAAGAAGTAATTATGCAATTCAACCAGATTAACTTGAAATAAGAAAACCTTATTAGTTGTATCCTACTAGAAATTAATGCACTACACCTATTATCTTTTTCAGCAATAAAGGTACACTTAGTCGAGCGAGCAGCTTACTATTTAAAATGCCTATCACTAAATAATATATTTTATATAATTTTAAACAAACTATAGATGCTAGCTATGTTCAAGAAAAGATCAACTATTATTTTGCTTGCAATAGTGAGCTATCTTGGACTTATTCTATCTATCATTTTATTTATTAGACCTAGTATTCCTCAACGTGGTATGGATTGGCTTCTTGGTATTTTCAAAATACTTCTATTTGCATACTTTTCATTTCTATACACAAATAGATTAAGGAATACACATCAATAACTTTCTTTCGATCTCATTTACACACATAAACGAAAAAGCCGCTCTTATACAAGAGCGGCTTAGCATATTCACCCAACTAAGTTAGCTGCAACCCATGCTATTACCACAGTTCAAACACTTGTAGCAAGTACCGCTGCGGATTGTAATATGTCCACAAGTATTACAAGCAGGAGCATCACTTTGCATATTTTTTGCAGCAGCATTTACAGCGTCTAAACCTACTTCAGCTTTAACAGCTGCGGCAGCTTTCTGTAATCTTTGAGGAGCAGAACCAGTGCCTGAATTAGTAGCGGCAACACGCACACTACTCAACTCGGGCTTTCCCATGAGGGTAATTTCCTCGTCT
>JAKRSC010000020.1 GCA_022402565.1 Hydrotalea sp.
TGCTTTGAGATGGCCGCCTGTTTTCCATCTTAAAATTTTTCGATTATTATTCATAAAGTCGTTGTATTTCCATACAATGAATGAGCAACGGTTTTTAAAAAACAGACGCCCTGCATTTCTATGCGGGGCTTTTTGATTGACTGCATTTTGGATTACTTAATTGAAACGATGTAAACTAGTTTTTATAGATTGTTTGTAGAATGACTTAGGAAGAGCAAATAAATTAAAGTAGGGCTATAAAATTCTTATTAATTCCACTTAGCTTGTATATTCTCAATATGCTGAAGTCTGATATTACTATCCTGTCCATTGTTAACAGATTCAGTTAATATCTCTTTAATAGTTTCATGATGATTATAAGCTGATTCACTTCCGTTGTTTATGATTTCTCGAATAGCATCTATGGCATAACTTGATTTTACTATAGTAACGTCATTTGGAATCTGTGACAACCTTTTCAAAACACAATCACCATAAAAGATGATTAAAGAATAAAGTGGAATATCATCTAAATCAGACAAACGATTTTTCAAGGTGATAATATGGCTATTATTTTGAAATATTGGATTATAGAATGAATATTTTTCTTTACCATAAGCTAAGACTTGAATCCATTTTGATTGGGTACCTGTACCAAATATCCATCCACTAAGATGTTTTACTTCAACAACAATTACACCCACATTAGTAAGAATTATAAGATCAATTTGTGAGAAGCTCCCATCTGATTTAGATACATACAAATCATGAAATAAGTTTTCAGCAGTAAATCCATTTTTAAGAAGTTGCAGAACTAAATCTCTTTCAGACCATGTACCTCTATTTTTATGCGTTACAGTTCTAAGTAACTTATCATTTTGAACTTCTCGATATATCAGAAAAAGCGCAATAAAAAGCAAAATTGTTATAGGAATTAATATAGCCATCTAAATAAAAATGCTCTTATTGATTTATAAAGCCTTTCACAAGCTTGGTGATATTAAAAATGACACTTCAAAATACAAAAAATGTATCAGATCAATGACCCAGCCCTAGCAAATGCCAGGGCTGGGGATTGGTTTACTTCCATTGAATAGTATTGGAACGGATTTTTTGGATAAGCGTGACTGGAGGATCTTCCTGTGCTAAGCAATAGGGCAAAAAAGCTTCCATTGGACAAACTATTCCAGTTACAATGAGCTTAGTCTTCATTTCAACCAAGTCGGCTAAGAACTTCCAAGCTAAACGAACCGACAACTGCTTCAACTGATCCAAACGCTCAGGACTCAACTTATACTGCTCCTCATAAATGTTTTGATAGCATTTATCGACTTGTGTTGTAAGCAAGTAAGGAACATGCATCATCTTCTGGACATTGAACACCGAGAATCCAATTCCCACACATTCCTTATTCTTATATTCCTTGCGAATATGTGTGGCTCCAATGTCCACTAAATAGAGCTCAATTTTTGCGATGTACTTATTGACATCGGGATGGGTTACTATTTCTTTCAAATTCATATAACGGGTTTTAATTAACACCTTTTGTCCTTCGTACTGGAAGGATAGGCAATCAGATTCAATGAACCTCTTAAGCGGCTTCTAAATCGAACCCCATAGCGTTCTTCGATTTCTCGCGATGTAAGGTTGGTAGTAAAATGAGTGATCAGTCCATTGTACTCGTATAGTTCAAATCGGGATACAAACACCTCAGCCATTACATTGAGCGCATTGCCAAAATGAGATCCATCATTTTCAGCTCCAAGGTCATCAAAACAAAATATTCTAGGCTTAAAGTCATATCCATTCGCATTCGAATACTTTTCAATAATGGATTTCCCAACTTCACTATACTCAAACACAACTTGTCGGCAAGGTTTGACCAGGCATTTAAACTCATCATTAGTTAACAGGCTCATGACCCTAAACAAAGATGTTTTACCACAACCTACTGGACCAGTGAGCAGTATTCCCTTTTTCAGATTGATGTTCAACAATTCAGCTCCCTCTTCATCGCGTGCAA
>JAKRSC010000003.1:0-7559 GCA_022402565.1 Hydrotalea sp.
CAATGCAAGCCTTTTTTGTTGAACCCAAACATTATGCTTCCATAAGTTTTATTACACTTTTTTTCCAATGTATCTACTTTGCCTGGGCCTACCATGGGTGGATGAAACGAAGAGGCTCATCCAACTTTTTCTACGCTTTGATAGCACAGGCAGTGAACATCTTTTTTTGGATGATTTTTACTGGATTATTGGGTTCTCTGTATATGCTCTGGCCTATGATTGGAAAGAGCTAAGTTTTTCTATTCACAACTAACTGATTGCAAACAGACTGGAAGACTGTTCGAAGAAATGAACCCTTTACAGTATCTTGCGCCTCAAATAATACCTCATGTTACCCAAGTACAACCGCATTTTGCTCAAATTATCTGGAGAAGCCATTATGGGCAATAAAGAGAATGGTTTTGAACCGTTTAATCCTACTATTATAGAACAATATGCCCGCGACATTAAAGAGGTTACCAATTTGGGTGTGCAGGTTGCTATTGTAATTGGGGGAGGTAACATTTATAGGGGTATGAATGAAGCTGAGAGTGGAATTGAAAGGGCTCATGGAGATTATATGGGCATGCTTGCAACCGTTATAAATGGTATGGCTATGCAGGCTATGCTTGAAAAAGTAGGTGTGTTTACTCGTCTGCAAAGCGCTATAAACATGGAGCAGGTTGCAGAACCTTATATCCGTAGACGCGCTATTCGTCACCTCGAAAAAGGGCGTGTAGTTATTTTTGGTGCAGGCACCGGTAACCCGTATTTTACTACCGATACGGCTGGTTCACTAAGAGCTGTTGAGGTAAAAGCAGATGTTATTTTGAAGGGAACAAGGGTAGATGGTATTTATTCGGCCGACCCTGAAAAGGTTCCTGATGCAACACGATTTGAGAAAATTTCTTACCAAGAGTGCATATCTAAGAATCTAAAGGTGATGGATATGACAGCTTTCACGCTTTGTATGGAAAATAAATTACCCATTATTGTGTTCGATATGAACAAACCTGGCAACTTGCTACAAGTTGTGCAAGGAATGAATGTGGGTACTTTAGTACAATAACACCACTGGTATATATTTTTTTTGGTGCGATGTGGTTCTTAGTAATTTCACGTCTACATGAAGTACGTTTTTTTCTTTTTTAGCCTAATCACTACAACTACTGCTTGGTCGCAGACAAGAAAACTCGATGAAGTAGTTGGAAAGGCTTTATTGCAGAACTTGCAAATTCAACTCGCAAAAAATGAGTTGGCAATAAGTAACAACAATAATTATTTAGGTGCTACTGGAGCACTTCCAACTGTTTCATTGAATGCTTCTGATGTACAAAACTCCATTAGCATTAATCAGCAGTTGAACAATGGAAATACTATTAAAAGAGATGCGGCTCCAGCAAATAACCTAAATGTTGGTCTACAAGCTTCGGTGATAGTATATAATGGTAGAAGAATATATGCACAAAGAGAGCGCTTAGAACAACTTGAAAAACTCTCTGAAGAACAATTGCGCTTTCAAATTCAAGAGGTTGTTGCAAATACAAGCAACCGTTATTATGATATTGTGCGCCTACAATATTTCTTGCGTGCTCTTCGACAAACCATTTTATTCTCTGAACAACAAGTACAAATTATTGAGTCAAGAAAAGAAGTAGGATTGGCAAACCAAGCCGATTTATTACAAGCACAAATAGATTTGAACCAACGTAAACAAGAACTTCAAACGCAGGAATTACTCTTACAACAAACAAAGGTTGATTTATTGAATTTACTTCAAGAAGATCCTACCAGTGCATTTATTCCCGCTGACACTTTATTCGATCATAAAAATACATATACGATCCAACAGCTTATTGGTGGCATTTCTAATAATCCTCAATTAGCCACAGCCAATAAGCTGGTTCAAGTAAATGAATGGCTGGTGAAAGAGGCTACAAGTCAAAAATATCCTACCCTTCGATTCAACACTGGCTATAATTACAATAGAAACCAAAGTGCCGCCGGTTTATTCTTGTTAAACCAAAACTTCGGTCCATTTGCTGGCCTGGCATTGCAAGTTCCAATTTATAACGGTAGTCAAGCCAAGCGCCAAGAAAAATCTGCTCAACTAGCAACAACTTCTTCCAAAATTCAAGAGCAAAATACACGTCAATTCCTCGAAGCATCTATTGTAAAAGTTTATCAGGCCTATCAAAATGCAGTTCAGCAAATAACGACTGAGCAGCAAAATTTTGAGATGACGAAATCTTTGAATGAATTAGTCTTACAAAGATTTTCACTTGGACAAGCTACTATTTTAGAAGTACGCGCCGCTCAGCAAAGTTTTGAAAATGCTGCGTTTAGATTAATCAATTTAAATCATGCTGCAAAACTCGCTGATATTGAAATGAAGCGACTAACTGGACAATTATAACAGTTAAAATCTCACACAACGCATTTTCATTAAGTCTTTATTTTGGTTGCTTAGAAACCCTCTGAATTGTGCTGTAATTTCCAACCCACCCCTGTATCCAGAAGCAACACTTAAGCTAGAAATATTTACATCGTAGCTAACTCCAAAACTTATGGCTGGCAAATCAATTTTTACAGTAGGTACAATTGCATCCTTCCATCTGTAAAAACTACCAACAGAAAAAACCCAAGATGGATCATCTTCCCAATTTGCACTAGCTATTTGATAAATTCCTCCAATAAAGAATTGTTGTTGGTTTCCTTGTTTCATAAAATCGGCATACGCCTGAATTCGAGTATGTGCTTGTAGCGGTAAGGAAACTCCAATATTGGCCATCCACCTATCTGTAACTTGATACCCTTCATTTTGATTTAAAAACTGAACACGAGGTCGGTTTACATGAAACCATGCAGCACCCATATACCAGTTACCTCCTCTTTGTCCTAAAGTACTACTGAGCGATATACCTGTAGATAAATCCCAATATCCTGTTGCTGTGCTTGAAAATATTTGATTGGTTGGATTTGATGGAGAAAAACTTCCATTTACAAATTGGTCATCGAAGGTAGCTTTGGTTGGATCAAATTGTGTGGTTACCCTTCCGCCCATAAATGCAAGTGAAAGAAATGTATTAGATGATTCGTCTAAACTTTTATGATAATTGAGCACGGGATAAATCATAGATCGCTTCAAACGAACATCACCAGCAACATCCATCACTGTTTGAAGTCCAATTGTCATAAAATCTTTTTGACCTGCCATAGGCAGCTTATACTCAAGTCCTAATGCACTTGTTTCATAGGGTATAGTAACAGATGCCCATTGTGTTCTATGAATGGCCGTCATCCGAAACTCTCCTGTAAAGACACCTGCCAAAGCTGGATTTCTAAGCATGGGCTGTTCGTGAAATTGAGAAAAGGTAAAATCTTGTCCATGTAGACCAGCAGCATATATAAGCCCAGCTATAAATATGTATGCAATCCTTCTCATCTTATCAGTGCTACATTTCCTTTGTACAATACTTTGCGATCGTTCTCGCATAAAAATTCGCAAAGCACAACAAATACATCAGCGTCTGCTTTTTTCCCATTAATGGTGCCATCCCAGCCAAAGCTTGGATCATTAGGTGCAAAGTTTTGTTGTCTAAAAACTACAGCACCCCATCTGTTGAATATTGTAAATGAAAGCACTTTGGTAATTTGCGTGCCTCTAACAATCAAACGATCATTTAAACCATCGCCATCTGGCGTAAATGTATTTGGAATATATAATTGTGCTTGAGTACAAATAGTTCTAAATCGAATTGAATCTGTTTGCTCACAGCCATCTCTATTGGTAACTGTAACCTGATATGTTTGATCAGTTCGAACAGTTGCAATTGGCTCAAAACAATTGGTACAAGACAACGAAGCTCCTGGCGACCAACGTACCGTTTCAACTGGACTTTGGCTATTAATTTGTGCACGGAGTACAACCTGAGAACCAGCTGCTACAATACTGTCGCGCTTCATAACAATTCTTGGCTTAGGCTGAACAATAACCTGCACGCGAGATGTATCGGTATAACAACCCCAACGATCGTATCCAATTACTTGAAATGTACTAGACCTGTTTACACGAACAGAAGTTTGAGAAGCAGTGGGATTACCTAATCCTTGGGTTGGTAACCATGCATATCGTTGCGCTCCTGTTACACCAATTTGACCGGAACCACCTTCACAAAATGCAATATCCTTGCTTTGAATTTGAATGGGCTGTGCAACATGAATATATATACTATCGTTAGCCGAACAACCCCATTGATCTATTCCTCTCACTTTAAGAAAACCACTTGCAGATGGAAAGGCCAGGGTAGTTGCACAATCAATACAGCTAACAGTACTTGCACTGAGCCATCTATATGTATCTCCTCCACGAGCCTGAACTTGAACAGCTTGTTCTTTACAAACAACTGTATCACCTTGTACACGAATATTTGGCAAAGGTCTAACCAAAAATTGTCTTTCGACCTCAACAGTACATCCAGTAGCAGTTGAAATATTGGCTTGAATAATTTGAGATCCGGGTGATAGGAATACTGATTTGAATATTGTATCAGAAATTTTGATTTGTCCATTTAAACGCCAAGCAACAGACTGAATGGTAGTATCTGCTTGAATCAATAATTCTACTTGTTGAACATCGCCAACACATATATCTTTTACATCATTCACTTGTACTATGGGCTTTTTATATACCCTAACTGGAACATTTTGTAACACAGTATCTGCACACCCAAACTCGTCTTTAGCAATCATTTGAATAGATTGAATACCCGATTGGGTTACAACCAGAGCATCAGGAATCTGTACAAAGGAAGAAGCACTTGAGTTAAATTGCCATGCATACTGTAATGCAGCATTTGAATTTGTTTTGTTTTCAAATTTCAATTGCACTGTATCGCAAATCGCTTTTTGTGTAACAAGAAAATCTGCTTTTATTTTTTGCACCTGAATAGGCATATTAATTTTAAGTGGAACACGACATCCGGCTTCATTCAATAAACTAACAGAAGGATGATATAAACCAGCCTGACTGTATTTAAAATTTATTGATGGATTTGTAGTGATAAATGTATTACCCAAGCCATCGTTCCATTCATACTTAGATACATGTTTTCCATTTACAAATAATTTCAATTCTTGACTATTACATAAAGTAGTTGCGCTAGCTTCAAGTTGTCCTTCTGGTGCAATAATTTGAATCCGAATCTCGCGTTCATACACACATCCACCATCTGTTATTGCCATCATTCTAGTAGTATAATTCCCAGTTTGCTGATAAGTATGGCTTACAACCGTTCCTGTATCTTTTAATCCAGAGCCAAAATCCCAAACAGTTTGTTTTGCAACGGTATTAAACTGTTGAAAAGTAAAAGTGAATGGTGCACAATAAACAGTTGTATCACTTAGATTAATGGTACCGGGCAAACCACTTACAACTGGTACAATATATTGTACACTGTCGCTACAACGAATGCCGTCATCATATTCTTGATACCCAATTAAAGTCACAGGAAACTGTCCAGGTTCTCTAAAGATGTATTTAGTATTATATCCCGATTGAATACTTCCATTTGGAAAGCGCCACTGAAATTGGAGGTGCTGATCACTTTTGTTATTAAAGAAAACTGTATCTCCAACACAACCTGTTTGAGGTGTGAATGAAAATTCAAGATTAGGTTTTGCGAATACATATAAGAATTCGCGAATTAAAGTATCCCCACAAGTTGTTTGTGCAATAACTTTTACCTCATACTTTCCTGCAGCACCATACCTGTGAAAGATGGTGTCCTGTTGTCCATTTATTACTCGCTTACTGCCATCGCCAAAGTCCCAAACAAATGATTGAACCCCAACCGAACGGTTTTTCCAAAATGAAGTAAATGGAACACAGCCTTTCTTATCAACTCCCATCAATTGTAATACAACCCTAGTTAAGTTAGGCTGTATAGCAAACGAAACACTGGTTGTATCAATTCCGCAGTCATTCGCCGCAGTAAGCTGAACAGAAAAAATACGAGAGCTATTTGTAAAAAATATTTTCTCAAAATTTGTAACTGAAGTTGTGTCCAAATTGCTACCATCACCCCAATTCCATATTAGTTGATTGGCATGTTGAACAACTGGAGAAAATATCATTTTTGTAGGACTACAATCGTTTAGTTGTTGAAACTGCAAGCTTACTGATGGAAGAGGTTTAACAACAATAATGGTCGAATCACGACTGTTACCACATCCTCTTAAATCAGTTGTCTCAAGCACAACCAATAAAGTATCACTGAATGATACTTTCGTACTTGGGAAAGCTGAATTCTGACCTAGTAGTTTTCCATTTGCGAACCATTTGAATGTTGCAAACGACTCTTGATTGGTAAGATTTATTATAATATTTGAGTCAAGTATTTGGTTAATACAAACATTAGCTTGACTAGCTTTTATTTTTGATTGTAAAACATCAAATACTTTTACAAAAACTGGATTGCTAAAAATAGTATCTATACATCCATTTAGATTGATGGCTCTTCTATAAAATGTAGATTGGGTTAATCCTGCTGGAATATAAAAAGAATCATTTGCTCCTTGAATCCATTGCCATTCTGCGTATTCTGATGTTCGATATTGCCAATAAAAGTTAATTGAAGGGTTAGAGTGATTGCTTCTCAATTTCCCAGCAATTTTTTTTGCTGTTTGACCAATACAAATTGATTGATCGCCATTCAACGTGTTTTCCAGAATAATTATAGGACGAATAAAAGTTGTTTGAGTTACTGAAGTACATGAGCTACTTACGACTTCTCTTCTGAATGCCAAACGCTCTCCATTCATTTGCCTGGATAATGAAATAGATGAATCTGCTATTTTATTCCAACCATTTCCGTTATTATTGACATACCAAGTAATTGAATAGATCCCATTACCACCAGAAAGGGCTTTGTTTTCAACTGTGAAAAAGGCAGTTGAGCAAACCAGTGTATCACTAATAGCAAGTTCATTCACAATAGGTGCCAGAAATGTAAAGTTTACCGTGTCCAATGATGCTCCACAAACTCCATTCTCAACCCGCCATTCTAATTGATACACTCCGTTTGTGAGGTTCTTTAAAACATTGTTTTCGATAAGAGGGCTATTCGGTGATTGCAATATGCGCCAGGTGCCATTTCCAACATGAGGTATCTGCGGTTGTAACTGAACGGTATCTTGCAAACACAACTCTCTGTCAATTCCAGCAAAGGCTTTAGAGGGTGGTGCGATTAATGTGATTCTTACCGTATCGAAGGAAGTAGCGCAAACTCCATTCTCAACCCGCCATTCTAATTGATACACTCCGTTTGTGAGGTTCTTTAAAACATTGTTTTCGATAAGAGGGCTATTCGGTGATTGCAATATGCGCCAGGTGCCATTTCCAACATGAGGTATCTGCGGTTGTAACTGAACGGTATCTTGCAAACACAACTCTCTGTCAATTCCAGCAAAGGCTTTAGAGGGTGGTGCGATTAATGTGATTCTTACCGTATCGAAGGAAGTAGCGCAAACTCCATTCTCAACCCGCCATTCTAATTGATACACTCCGTTTGTGAGGTTCT
>JAKRSC010000003.1:7659-29050 GCA_022402565.1 Hydrotalea sp.
CAAACTCCATTCTCAACCCGCCATTCTAATTGATACACTCCGTTTGTGAGGTTCTTTAAAACATTGTTTTCGATAAGAGGGCTGTTAGGTGATTGCAATACACGCCAGCTTCCATTGCCAACTTGTGGTGCTTGCGGTTGTAACTGAACCGTATCTTGCAAACACAACGCTCTGTCAATACCTGCAAAAGCTTTAGAGGGTGGTGCGATTATTGTGATAGCTACCGTATCCAATGATGCTCCACAAATTCCATTCTCCACACGCCACTCTAATTGATACACTCCGTTTGTGAGATTCTTTAAAACATTGTTTTCGATAACTGGACTATTTGGTGATTGTAATACTCTCCAAGTTCCAATTCCAACTTGAGGCGCTTGCGGTTGTAACTGAACCGTATCTTGTAAGCATATCTCTCTATCAATTCCAGCAAAGGCTTTAGAGGGTGGTGCGATTAATGTAATAGCTACCGTATCGAACGAAGTAGCGCAAACACCATTTTCCACACGCCACTCTAATTCATAAGTTCCAGCTATAAGATTGCGAAGAGTATTGTTCTCGATGATGGGGGTATTCGGTGATTGCAATACACGCCAGCTTCCAGTTCCAACTTGTGGCACTTGCGGTTGCAACTGAATAGTATCTTGTAAGCATATCACTTTATCAATTCCAGCAAAGGCTTGATGATTTGTTGGTATACTTATAGTGAGTGTATCGCTAGCCGAAAAACTACAACTTCCATTTGTCCTGCCTTGTGCAAGAAAGAAAAATGAAAGGGATGTTAAACTTTTATCTAATGAAGACAAGACATATCCTGTTTCATTTTGATTTGGTTGAATAAAAAATCCAGTTCCTGATCCAGTCCATGTTCTTTGTTGAACAGGACCAACTGTTGTAGCTTGTAGCCAAAGAGTATCGGGCCAATTACAAAGCTGAACTACAGGCGGATCAATGATAGTGGCAATTGGTGGTGCCGCTCTATATACCCATTGTGTATCGGTACAAGTAATACCTTGCGTAGTGAACGATAAAATAATTCTATAAATATTTCCTGCTTCTAATTTAAACTTGGGAAAAGCATTGGTTGAATCTGTCCCTCCCTGATAATTAAATGGTCCGCCTGAAATGCTCCAACTATACCGATTACTAGAAAGCTGATTGGAATAAGTGGGTCTATAATCAACATTAGATGCAACTACAACTGCTGAACTATTACATTCTATAAAATCAGGAGGAAGCTGAACTGCACAAATCACTTCTTGATGGATAGCAGAAATCATTCCAACGTATAAAGTATCCTTATCCATACCACAGGGCGTTGTAATGGTATACTCTAAATAATAATCCCCAACCTGCCAACCACTTACAACTGAACTAGGCTGATTTAGTTGGCTAAAAACAAGTGTACTGGGTCCGCTGATTTGTCGCCAAGTTACACTTGCATTTGGAAGTGTATTTCCAGTAACATGAATGGTATCTCTTACTAATAGAACCCGATCATCACCTACATCCGCTTTTGTAACTACACCCTGCCATGTTGCAATTCCAGATACTACTTTTTTTTGTCCAAGGTTATTTGAAACATAAAAGACAATCGTATCCACTCCAATATAATCGGAACTAGGTGGACTCAAACGATAGCAAGTATCATTTAACCATTCAATTCTTGAACCCTTTATTGCATATGCCGAATCAATTCTATGAACTTCATCGCAGCTTTCAATTCTAAAGCAACCGGCAATAGTTTTTCCAGGACAGCCAGTTCCTAAATCAAAATAATCCGGTACTGGCAATCCTGTTGCCGCATCATAAATTGACAAGTTTTGAAAATAACCAGATACATAGCCAAACAAGCCTGTTGCATTCATGGTAGCTCGCAAGCTTACATGCATACTTTGATCTGCGATAAATAAATTAGTACTGTCTAATTGAGATTGAGCAATTCTCCATGTTGACCAGCTTGGTAATCCCGACATAGGTATTGGAATTATACCTAACTGTTGTAAACTTCTACCATTTAACCTAAAACTCTGTACAGATGCTGTAGGTAGCATAATAGTCATTTCATGTGTAAACTGAGGTATTAAGTTAAAAGCTACATAAGGCGCGCCTGTGCAGATACTTGGAGGAAGCAAACACATACCCAATTCGTTAGAATTATTTCTTCCTGTTACTTGATACACATAGGAGGGTGCAGAAAGCTCAATAAAATAAGCACGACCAATAGGATCTGCACTTGGAAAAGTATGTACAAAAACTTGCCCGGGTGATAATGTTCCTCCAACCGAAACTCCATTCACGCGTAATGTAGACGCTGCAGTTGGAATTATAACTATATACTCATTAGTTTGTGTAGCGCCACCCTTCACAACAAAATAAGTGTTACCAACTGCATTTGATGGAATTAAATTATCAATACCAGCATCTGCTGCTGTACCTGCAACGGCTCTATTTCTAATGTGATTACCTCCAGATGTAACTGCTATGGGTTTATTAGATTGTATTCGTGTTCCTGCAATAGTTTCATTTTGAGAGTTACTACGCAAAATAATTCCCTGCCCTTTTTGTAATAAAATAGTTCCCGGAGTAGTAAAACCATTTAGCGGATGTGGATTTCCAGACACTTGAACCATCGTTCCATCTTCTGTGGCTAATATTCCAATAAAATGAAGATCGTCATTACTAGCTGCTGTAGGGTTAGTAGTTGGATTTACTTGAGAACCGCAATAAAAATCAGTTCCCAAACCTTTACTTCCTTTCAGAGTAATTAAATCGCTGTTATTAGCACGATCTTGAAATTGAATAACTGAAATTGGATGGCTTGAACGAATAGTTAATCCAATATCAGATCTTGGAACGGATGGCATATTTCTTCCTTGTGATCCATATGCTGCATTAACAGAACTATTATTTGGCATAGTAACTGTAACAACTTCACCTCTTTGTACAGTCACTGTTTGAGCAAAAGATCCATCTGTACTTCTAATTGTAACTGTTGCACTTGGAAATTCGGTAGAGAAAAGAAACCGAACATTATTTAACTCGGGTAAATCGCGTGTGAATTTTAGAATAGGAGGAACATAAAAAAAAGTATCAATTTGAGAGAAAACATTCAATTGAAATATTAGTATTGAAACCAGCAATAATATGGTTTTACAACTCTTCACTTGGGGGCTTATCCAATTCTATTACGAAAAATGAACGACCTAGGATCATTCGATTTTCGGCTTTCGATTAAAGTTTCAACAAAACAGGAACAACAACAAGAGACTGCACACTTACCTCATAAAAAACGAGTTTTGAACGGATACCTACCACCGTTAAAGACGCAGTTTGTAGTATTACGTACTACCTTAAAAACACATTTATTACCACTTTTAACAATGTTCTTAGAATTCTTCCTGAATTAGCAGACTACCTTTGCGGCTCTTTGAAAAAGATTCAGTTCATATTAATGATTCGTAAGCTATTAGTTGTTTTGACTGCAATAGGATTGTGGTCGGCTTACTTTTTTCAACCTGTTTGGATGGCTAGTACTTATTCACACATAGAAGTATTAGCTGAAAACACAGAAAGTTTTGAGTCTGATTCTTTAAATAATGAAGAAAGTTTTGAACTGCCTGAAGCTTCTTGGAATGAAGAAGACCCTGTTTATCATTCTAAATTAGGATTCGTTTTTAATTACAATGTTTTCAAGTCAGCTTCGAAGCTGCATAAAATACAATTATCCTCTTTCAGGTCTTCTCTTTTAGAACCTCCCGCCATGTGTTAAAGCGCACATTAACACATTTATTCACCTGAACTTATATTCATGAAAAAAATTTTACTGCTCTGTGGCGGGGCATTGGGTATGTATGTTTCTCAAGCCCAGCAAAACTTTTTTAACATGCCTTCTGGCGACATTACTCCAAAAGGAAAAACGTTTTATCAGCACCAACTGAATGTATATAACCAACAAGTTGAATCTAAAGGCCATTTTGTTTATGGACTAGGAAAAGGAAGAGATATTGGTATTAATGTAGTTGGTAAAGGAGTAGACTGGTCTGATCGTACACCGTTTCTTTTTAATGATAAAATTCAAAATGGTGCTGTATATCCAGTTATTATGGGAACTTTTCAGCAACAAATCAAATTAAACCAACAAATTTTTGTAAACATTGGCACTCAAGGTGGAACCAATGTAAGTGGCAAAGAAAATAGAATGCATTTTCATCACTTCTCTTACGGCTTACTGGTTGCTCAAGATAAAAAAGGTAATAAAATAACTGGTGGTGTTTACCATACAAATCGCCCCTTTGTTGGACCTGGAAATACTTCTGGTATAATGCTTGGTTATGAGTATAAACTGTCTAAACACTGGTTCTTAATGGGCGATTGGATTAGTGGAAATAATGAATCTGGTGTTGCAGTTATTGGTGGCATGTATCAATTGAATAAACGTGTTCAACTTTGTGCGGGATGGCAAATACCAAATCCGGGTACTCCTAAACGACAAGCACTGGTACTTGAAATCAATTTACTTGGCTGGGATTTTTTGCACTAACTAAAAGAGGCTACTTCAACATATTGAAGTAGCCTCCTTAGTATTAAACAATGAACTTATTTCACAGGCTTAACGTCCTTAAAGATTTTTGCTGGTGGAATACTTTCTACAAGTTTTCTATATCCATTCCAACTGTCACCCAATAAGCCATTTATTTTTTGAACAGCTTCTTGAATTAATCCCTCTGCCTCACTAACCAATCGCTCTTCTTGTGCTCCCGGTGCAATTGGTTTTGCAGTGATTGATTGCATAGCTGTTTGCATCACACTCATAACAGTTGTTTGAGGCACCTGACCATAGCCTTGACGTTGAATTTGCTTTCCATTAGTAAACTCACGTACTGACTTCACAGCATCCTGCCATTTTTTGGTTTCCTTTTTGGCACTATCTGCATCTTTACCACGCACATCTTTCAATTGAGCTGTTGCTTTATTCAACATATCATCCATATCAGTTAAAATATCCATACCATCGATCAACTGATCTACAGACTTTCTAAAACGAACCATCATAGACCGCTGTGCTAGCTTAATATCATTTTTGTTACCAATTCTTGGATCATCGATAACTGTCACCATTGTTGAATCTTTCTCTCTGCCAAATGTGAGTACAACTTTATAGGTTCCTGGCAACACTTGCCATCCGGCAGGTTCACCAGCACCAGCTCTGCCACCACCACGACCGCCACCAATTTGACGGAATCCACGCTCTTCCATACCCCAATAGTTGCGTACGTACCCTGTATCGGCTTTCCAACGTAAGTTGCGAATCACTTCATTCTTCTCATTATAGATTCTCACTTGAATAGTGTCTGATCCAGGTCCTCCCATCATATCATCTAACTGTGCTCTGAAATTTGCAGGAATCATATCGCCAAATTGCTGCATAATTTGATCAAAGCTCATACCTGCTGGCAAGTTGTATCCCATACTGCTCGCCATTTCACTCAATCGCTTTAGTTTATCCTGCTCACTCATTGTATTGCCACCAGCACTTTTTTGTGGCATTTTTTTGATGTAATATGAAATAGCAGCACCTCTTCTTCTGTTCTCTGCATCCCACATTCCCCATGTACTCCACTCATAAGGAGAATTACGATAAGAAGCCTGAACAGCTGTTGGCGCAGCAAAAACAGTGAAGTTCTTTTCTAAAACACCCTTGCTTGCAGCAATTTTTCTAAGCGGACGAATATCATCGAACACCCATAATGATCTACCGAATGTTGCTACTGCTAAATCTGCTTCTCTTTCTTGAATTGCTAAATCGAAAGTTGAAACGGAAGGATAACCATTTTTAAATTGTTGAAAGTTCACACCATTATCCAAGCTAATCCATAAGCCCTGCTCAGTTCCTACAAAAATGAGATTTGGCTCAACTGGATCTTGTAATACTGTCAATGCATATCCTACCACTTTCTTTTCGTCTACTACTCTTGTCCATGTTTTTCCAAAATCTGTTGTTCTAAAAATATAAGGTTTGAAATCACCTCTTCTGTAATCGTTTGCAACAACAAATGCTTCACCCGCATTATGCCTACTTGCCCTTACTTGTGGAATCCAAATACCTGGTGCTAACCCTTTGATATTATTGCGAACATTGGTCCAAGTTTTTCCTCCATCAGTAGTTACTTGCACATTACCATCATCTGTTCCAACCCAAATAACACCCTTCTGTACTTTAGAAGCATCAATGGCTAAAATAGTACAATGGTTCTCAGCACCTGTAATATCAATACTAATACCACCATTCTGACTCTGATCAATTTTAGCACTATCATTAGTTGTTAAATCTGGTGAAATAATTTCCCATGAAGCCCCTTTGTTTGTGCTTTTGTGTACAAACTGACTTCCAAAATAAATGGTGTTATTATCTGTTGGATCTTGTGCAATAGCTGCATTCCAATTGAATCGCAACTTGGTTTTATAATTAGGTGCTGGAGGGCGAATATTCCAGCGCTCACCAGTTTTTGCATTGTATCGTCCAACATTACCTCCCTGACTCATGGCATATACCCAATCTTCATCATCGGGATCGGGCATAACATCAAAACCATCTCCTCCCCAAAGATTATCCCACATATAATTGCGAATACCGCTTGACTCCCACACATAGGCAGGGCCTCGCCAACTTCCATTATCCTGCATACCACCCATTACCCTATATGGCATTGCATTATCTACATTCACATGATAGAACTGACCAAAGGGTAACTTCTCATCAAACATCCAATTTTTTCCACCATCTCTTGTAATACCAATACCACCATCATTTCCATCTATGATAAAGTCAGGATTGGTTGGATGAATCCAAAATGCATGGTGATCTGGGTGAATACCGTTATATGGAATAATAGTCTTGTACGTTTTTCCGCCATCTTCACTTAATGTAACAGTCTGATTTAACATCCACAACTTATTTTCATTGATGGGATCTACTACAATATCTTGAAAATAAAAAGGACGATTGGTTACTATAGATGGCTCACTTGTAACCAATTCCCATTTGTATCCACCATCATTGCTCCTATACAATCCATTCTTTGTTGCTTCTACCAATGCATATACTCTATTGGGATTAGAACGACTAATGGTTAATCCAATTCTTCCATAATCGCCCTCAGGTAAACCATGTTCTTTTCCTAATTTAGTGAACGTCTTTCCCCCGTCTGTTGTCATATACAATCCACTTCCTTTACCTCCACTCTTCAAACTATGTGGAGTGCGATAATGCTGCCACATGGCAACAAAAAGTTTATTAGGATTGGAAGGATCCATAATCATGTCTGCAACACCACTGGTATCGTTGGTATACAAGACCTTACTCCATGTTTCTCCACCATCTGTTGTTTTAAACAGTCCTCTTTCTGGATGTTGCGCATAAGGATTACCAATAGCACCTACATATACCGTATTGGGTTGATGAGGATCTACAATAATTCTGTGTATGCCACGCGTTTTTTCTAAGCCAACACGCTTCCAGCTTTTACCACCATCAATTGTTTTGTATAATCCTTCACCAATATTGATTGAGTTACGGGGATTACCTTCACCAGTTCCTACCCAAACAATATTTGGATTTGATTGCTGAATAGCTAGCGCACCAATATTTAAAATAGGTTGATCATCAAATACAGATGTCCAAGAAACACCCGCGTTATCTGTTTTCCAAACTCCTCCCGAAGCAGCGCCTAACCAAATTTGATTAGGATTATTGATAACAGCATCAATGGTAGTAACACGACCGCTCATGCTAGCCGGGCCAATATTTCTTGGCTTCCAGTTTTTAAAATGTTGGTTGATGTCAATTTGTTGTGCTAACACAATGCCTACGCTGAGTAGCAGAACAAAAAGGGAACTAATTTTTCTCATGCAGAAATGATTTTGAAACTGAAATTTCTGCAATTAAGATGCAATTACCAAAAATCTGTGGATGAGTGGTGCCTAATACGCTTCAAAGAGATATTGAACGGCTTCTACAATCTCTCTTTCATCCCTATTGTCGCCTCTATGTGCTTTACCTATGGCGTCGCAGGTTAGTAAAATTTTTTGGCGAATTGCAGGAGTAAATTTTTCTTTATTCTGAATATAGAATGGAGCAAATGCCTTCACATCATAATCTTCCAAGCCCTCTGCTTCTTCAAAATCAAATGAAAAAGCAATAAGTCCAGATTGGTCAGAGCCAAACTCATCGGTAGAACCTTCCAATCCCGCCCACTGCTCTTCAATTAATTTCTTTAAAGCTTCTCTTTCAGAAGGCTGAATTTTTCCATCAATATTGGCTGTATAGTAAAATAGCTTACCAAGTTCTTTGTATAGTAATTCGTAAAACATATTGTATTGTTTAAAGGGTTTCTTCATTTTCTGGCACTACAAGTAGAGGCTGACGAGTAACATAAGACATGTGCTCCGTAAAGCTCTCTAAAAAGAAAGATTCCAAGAAAGATTTTTTTCTACGAACCATTGCCAGCATATCATAGGGAATATGGTCATACAACTCTTCCATAGTGGTTTGAATGTCATGACCACTCACTAATCTAAATTGAAGAGGTATTGGATCAAAATGTTCTTTAACATGTGTTGCATAGCTTTCAAAATCTTGCTGCTCCTTTGACTCTTCACCAGGTAACCCTATTCGTACAATAGTCGTTGATGCTCCCAATACATTAGCAATTCCCAAAGTAGCTGTAAGTGCATCTATATCAGAAGGGTGGTAGGATGTAGCAAATACTGCAGATTGAATACGTGAACCGTTATACTGTTCAGGAATCAACAAAATAGGGATACGAGAGGCTTCAATCATTCTTGCAGCAACTGTGCCAATGAGCGACTTCTTGATTCCGCTTGCACCTTGCGTGCCCATAACAATTAAATCGGCATGATTTTTTTCAGCAAAGCGAACTACGTTTTCAAGCAAGGGAACTTTTCCAACAATACTGGCGATAGCTACTTCATTATTTGGATTTAATGTTTCTACTAACCCATGCATTTGTCTCATCACCTCCAACTGCATGTTTTCATTATGCAATTTTCTTTCAGCAAAGGATTCAATAAATACACTTTCAACAGGAGTATACACATGATACAACATAATGCTACTACCAGCTTTCTTTGCAAGATCAATAGCAAACAACAACGCTTTTTCAGCTGTTGCAGAAAAATCTGTTGGAACTAAAATTCTTTTCATACTTCAAATCTAATTTATTAGGATGTTAGAATACACTTAATTATGTGCAATGAATAAAGGAGTATCTGTCTCTTGCATCAAAACGTCGGCCATACTTGATTTAAACCACCTGCTAAACTCCGTTCTTCTGTATGCACCTAAAACCACCAACTCATTCTCCGTATGCTTTCGAAGAAACTTTAATATTTCTTGCTCTGGCTCTCCATGTTTAATTGAAAATGTGATGCTCTTATAATGACGACTAATAAATTCTTTTACCAGTCTATTATGTGGAAGATGTTCTCCTTCAGAGGCTGGTAAAATTGTTAACATAGTTACTGGTATCGTTTCAACCTTCCCAAAAAGATAACTGTACATTTTCATGGCGTACAAGGATGATGGTCCACCGTCATATAACAAAACAATGTGATCTATAGGTCTGAAAATTTGCGGAACTACTAACACACCGCATTGCACATCTGCCAACAACTCCTTAATAAATCGGGTAGGAATATCTTCTTTGAATTTTGTAAAAGTTTCCTGCTTGCCAATAATAATTAAATCAGCAAACATACTTTCTTCTTTCAATTCCTTTAGTGCGATTTTTTTACTTCTGTGAACGGAAAAACGAATGCCAGCTTCTTGACATTTCTTTTCAAAATATGCTACTGAAGCATCTCGCTTTTTTCTGTCCTTCTCCTCTAATTGCTGGATAACTGACTCGTAATCTCCATGTTTCTTAATGACTTGTGCAACATCATAGCTTCTATAACTGATATCATCTAAAAATACACCTATCAAATGCGCATCTGCATGTGCACTTAACTGAATAGCATAAGAAACAGTACTTTTTGACAATCGTAAACCGTCAAATACGGCTAAAAAATTTTTCATGGCAAACAATTTTATAATGCAATACAATCGGCTTAAAGATGTTAAATAGCAGGTATAAAAAAAATGATATTCATCATACAAAATCATTTATACAATTACGTTAACGCTTTATTGAATTTTTTCCCGTAATTCTGTATTTGTATCAATGTTTATAACATTGATAGAATCAACTAAAATGGGGGCATTTAACTGATACAAGTTAAAAGCTTTCAGTAATTTGCAGCTCTATGCCTTTTCAGCTTCAATCCCCCTATACCCCTGCTGGCGATCAACCCTCTGCCATTGAACAGCTTACCAATGGACTAAAAAATGGAGAGCCTTTTCAAACACTATTAGGTGTTACAGGAAGTGGAAAGACTTTTACAATGGCTAATGTGATTCAACAAGTACAAAGGCCAACATTGGTTCTTACACATAACAAAACCTTGGTGGCGCAATTGTATGGCGAGTTTAAACAGTTTTTTCCAGATAATGCGGTAGGCTATTTTGTAAGCTATTACGATTATTATCAGCCCGAAGCTTATATGCCAGTTTCAGATACTTATATTGAAAAAGATTTGAGTATCAATGAAGAATTAGATAAACTTCGATTGCAAGCTACAAGCGAATTATTAAGTGGAAGAAGAGATATTATAGTAGTTGCGAGTGTGAGCTGTATTTATGGTATGGGAAACCCTACTGAATTTGAGAATGGTATTATTAGGATTCACACTGGACAAACAATCAGTCGACAAGGATTTTTACATCAGTTGGTGAATAGCTTGTACCAAAGAAGTCAAGGCGATTTTTCGAGAGGAACTTTTCGAGTAAAGGGAGACACTGTAGATATAAATCTACCTTATGTTGATTACGGTTACAGAGTGACGTTTTTTGGTGATGAAATTGAATCGATTGATAGCCTCGATAAAGCTACTGCGAAAAGAATTGGATCTTTACAACATGCAGCCATTTTTCCCGCAAATCTTTACTTGGCCCCTAAGGACATGATTCAGCATATCATGTTTGAAATTCAAGATGAGCTAATGCTTCAAATAGAATATTTTAAAAAGAATGGAAAACTAATAGAAGCGCAAAGATTAAAGGAACGAGTAGAGTATGACCTAGAAATGATTCGAGAACTAGGCTATTGCAACGGTATCGAAAACTATTCTCGCTTCTTCGATAGGCGTAAACCTGGTACAAGACCTTTCTGCTTGTTAGATTATTTCCCAAAAGACTTCCTTTGCATCATTGATGAAAGTCACCAAACCATTCCTCAGGTTGCTGGCATGTATGGAGGCGATAGAAGTAGAAAAATGGTATTGGTTGACTATGGTTTCAGACTTCCTTCTGCACTCGATAACAGACCACTCAACTTTTATGAATTTGAACAAATGATTGGTCAAACCATTTTCGTAAGTGCGACTCCCGGTGAATATGAATTAGAAAAATGTGAAGGTATTGTAGTAGAACAAGTGGTTCGCCCAACCGGATTATTAGATCCTCCTATTGAAATTCGTCCTAGCATCAACCAAATAGATGATCTTTTGGGAGCAATTGATGAAAGGGTAAAACAAGGCGATCGCGTTTTGGTAACAACACTCACAAAACGCATGGCCGAAGAAATGGATAAGTATCTTGGAAGAATTCGTATTAAATCAAAATACATACACAGCGATGTGGATACGTTAGAAAGAGTTGAAATTTTACGGCAACTTCGATTGGGTGAAATAGATGTTTTGGTGGGTGTGAACTTATTAAGAGAAGGACTTGACTTGCCAGAAGTTTCTTTGGTAGCTATACTGGATGCTGACAAAGAGGGCTTTTTACGAAATGAAAGAAGTTTAACCCAAACTGCAGGTCGTGCCGCAAGAAATGTAAATGGATTGGTGATCTTTTATGCAGATACCATGACTATGAGCATGCAGCGAACAATTGATGAAACAAACAGAAGAAGAGAAAAACAAATTGCATACAACCAACTACACGGAATAACGCCTACCACGGTTCGAAAATCAGTAGAGCAAATCATGCAACAAACCTCTGTATTGGATATTAAAGGATATGATGCCAATAGTTCTCTTGCCGTAAAAGAAAATACGCTCACTCAAGCAGCTGAGTCAGAAGGTGAATACAATACAATTCCACAGCTAGAAAAAGCGATTCAAAAAGTTAAGAAAGCTATGGAAAAAGCTGCCAGAGATCTTGACTTTATGGAAGCAGCACAACTAAGAGATCAAATGTTTGCATTACAAAAAAAGTTGGAAGTCATGCAAGAGACTTCTGCAGAATAATCTTCTTAAAAAAAATCAATGCAAATTCAGACACAAGCAAAAGAAATTGCTTCTTTATACCACAAAGAATTAACTGAAGAGATTTTACCGTTTTGGGTAAAATACAGTCCAGATAAAACACATGGTGGATTCTTCACTTGTTTAGATTCGAATGGACAGGTATATGACACGGACAAGTTCATATGGTTACAAGGAAGACAGGTTTGGTGTTTGAGCTTTATGTACCAACATCTTCAAGCAAATCCAGCATGGAAAGAACTGGCGCTGCATGGAGCTGCTTTCATGGAACGTTATGGCAGAGATTCAGAAGGTAATTGGTATTTTTCTTTGAATCAAGCCGGACAACCTCTTATTCAGCCTTACAATATATTTAGTGATTGTTTTGCAGCTATGGGGTTTGGTGCACTGTATGGTGTCACACAAAAAGAGGAACATGCACAAATTGCAAAAGATACTTTTCAAAATATTCTAAGAAGGAAAGAAAACTGGAAGGGTACATACAACAAGAGCTATCCTAATACAAGACCGCTTAAAAATTTCAGTCTTCCCATGATTTTATGCAACTTATCATTGGAGTTGGAGCATATCATTGGTAAAGACATGCTAGAGCAATTGATTCCAGAAGTCATTCATGAGGTTATGGAAGTCTTTTATCAGCCCGAAATTGGATTAGTGCTTGAGAATGTAAATGCCAACGGTTCGTTTTCTGACTCTTACGAAGGCCGCTTATTAAATCCCGGTCATACTATAGAAGCCATGTGGTTTATTATGGACTTAGGCGTTCGATTAAATCAACCTTCACTTATTGAAAAAGCTGTCGCTATCATGTTACGCACCTTAGAGCTTGCATGGGATAAAGAGTGTGGAGGATTGTATTATTTTATGGATGTGTGCAACAAACCCTTGCAACAATTAGAATGGGATCAGAAACTTTGGTGGGTACACGTTGAAACATTGGTAGCTCTAGCAAAAGCTTGGAAACTCACTGGGTCTGAGAAAACGGCTGTTTGGTTCAATCGTGTACACGAGTATACCTGGAATCACTTTAGAGATCCAAATGGAGGCGAATGGTTTGGTTACTTAAATCGAAGAGGAGAAGTACTGCTGTCATTAAAAGGAGGAAAATGGAAGGGTTGTTTTCATATTCCAAGATCTTTATATCAAATTTGGAAAACACTTCAATAATTTTTGAACACGAACTTTATGAAACAGTTTTTAAACATCTTACTTATTTCAATTTCATTTCAAACAGTTGCTCAATATGACTCATCGTTTAGATTTTACTATTATGATCAAAAGCTAAGTATGTTCGAACAAATGCCTGCCAAAGACAACTGCATTATTTGGTTAGGAGATAGTATTACAGATGGATGTGAATGGAGTGAGCTATTTCCTAACTACAACAACTTAAACAGAGGCGTTAGTTCAGATAATACTTTTGGTGTTTTAAATCGACTACCAGAAGTCATCCGTAGAAAACCAGCCAAGGTTTTCATCCTAATTGGCATTAATGATATTGCCAGAAATATACCTGCCGATGTTATACTAAGAAACTATAGCAAAATAGTTGATCGTTTACAACAAGAAAGTCCAAGGACAAAAATATATGTACAAAGCTTGCTGCCTACCAACAATCAATTTACACAATTCAAAAACCACCAAAATAAAGAAGCTGTTATTGAGAAGGTTAATCAGGGAATTGAACAATTAGCAATTGATAAAAAAATCAATTTTATCAATCTGCATACAGCCTTTCAAGATGAGGCTGGAAAATTAGATCCTCGCTTTACAAATGATGGCCTTCACTTAACCGGAGCCGGTTATCTTCGCTGGAAGGAAGTATTATTAAAAGGTAAGTATTTATAAATTGAAAGATTTTATCTATGTTAATAACAGGAACATTCATTGATGAAATTAGCCACGATATTCCACATCAAAATTGGGGCAGAAAAGAGTGGGAGTCTGATTTTAGACACATGAAGATGATGGGCATTGATACAGTGATTGTAATTCGATGCGGATACAGAAAGTGGTTAACATATCCTTCTCCATATTTAATTAGTCAAGGTTGTTTTTCACCATCTGAAGATTTAATACAAATGTATTTAGAGCTTGCTGAATCTTTCGGTATGCAGCTATACATTGGCACGTATGATAGCGGTCATTATTGGGATACTGGCGACTTAACACGAGAGATGGAGATGAATGCTAAAGTAATAGACGAATTATGGGAACGATATGGCCATATGAAAGCATTTAAAGGCTGGTACATTAGTATGGAAATTAGTAGGCGAACCAAAGGTGCAATTGAAGCATTTCACACTCTTGGCGAGCAATGTAAAAAAGTTAGTAACGGATTACCTACTATGATTTCGCCCTGGATTGATGGAAAGAAAGCTGTTCTAGCAGCATCTGCTCAGTTACAAAAAGAAGAATCCATTTCATTGAAAGACCATGAAGCAGAATGGGATGAAATTTTTAGAGGTATTCAAGGTGCTGTGGATATTGTTGCGTTTCAAGATGGACATGTTGATATTGAAGATTTAGAAGGTTATTTGCGTATCAACAAGGCTTTAGCCGATAAATATGGCATGCAAAGTTGGACCAACAGCGAATCGTTTGATAGAGATATGCCCATAAAATTCTTACCTATTAAGTTCGAAAAATTGCGCTTAAAATTAGAATCGGCAGCAGCGGCTGGTTGCACCAAAGCCATCACTTTTGAGTTCTCACATTTTATGAGCCCTCAGTCTGCATACATACAGGCGCATCACTTATACAATAGATACCAAGAGTATAAATCTAGTTGGTTGAAAAAGGATTATAAATAATCGCTACCAACTTGAGTATCCAAAAGATTCAAAAAAAGTTAAAACCTTCTACAAACTTGTAATTTTTATTGCGGCTTATTAATTCGCAAATTCCAATACAATAAAGTAGTTGATTGGGTTTTTTTTGCAAAAATGAATGTATTATGAAAAAGGTGTTATTGGCTGTAGTTTTCATTTGTACAATTACAGGTTTCCAAGCTTGTACGAAGAAAGATTTTCCTGTTCCTCAAGATACAGCACCAGCTCCACCCAGCTCACCTTCAGTTCCTGCACCACCAACTATGTAATAAGAGAAAGCTTATCTTAATATACCCGCTGCCCATTCAGTGGCGTAGCGTGATTTATAGTACTTAATACGCAACTCGACTAATTTTTCCATACTCTCCATCACCTTGTTTTCGCGGGTATTTACAAGAAACAAGGAGCTTTCCCCATTTTCAAAACGAAGGGTTTCATTGCGAAGCAAGATTTGATAGTTGTTGAGTGCTTGTTGAGTAATACGCAACTGTTTCTCTAATAACGTCATTTCATTGTAATAAAAGCGAACCTTGTTCTCTATTTGCCACCTCTTATTGGAAACTTCTAAGTTGGTTTCTTGAATTTTTAATTTGGCTTTTCTATATTCACCCCGCCCTTCACGTAAGAATAAAGGAATTTTGAAATCAATGCCCCACTTGTAGTTGTTGGTAAAAAGTGCAGCAGCATCAAAATTTCTAAATACATTATAGCCCTGATTCAATAGGTTATACTTCACATTGAGGTAAGGTAACAAGCTTTGAAACTTCAACTTTCTTTCTACTTCTAATGCATCTAATTTAAAATCATACATCCTTAAAAAGGGATTCTCTTGGTTAGCTCTGCTTACATAATTATCCAACTGATCGGCTAGTTGATACATGACAAACTGCGTAGTGTCAGGCACGTAATTAGTTGGAATGATAAATGCACTATCGCGCTCTTCCCACAAAAAATTCGAAAGCTCTAACCGCGTATTATTAAATCGCATTTGCGCATTAGCCTGCAACATTTCAAAATTTTGCACTTGCGTTAATGCTTCTACAGTATCCATAACAGATCTGTCACCATTAAAAAAAGCAATTCTAACAAATCTCAAACGATCGCGAGATATTTCAAGAAAACGAGAATAGATGCTGTATAATTGATACGCCCCTGCCCATTCCCAATAGGTGACATAGCTATCAAACAACAAATCGTTGATAATGCCCAAGCGCTCTTGATCACTCTGACTTCTAAACAACCGAGCTTGTTCTACAGCAGCTCTTCTTTTATCCATAACCAAACCGCGAGCAAGAGGCATTTCAAATCCTAAATAACTACTTTGACTACGAGTAACTTCTGGATTTAAAAATTGACCACCATTGTTCTCTAAACCCGCTTTAAAATCAGCACCTATCCATGTAGGTAGTTTTACTTCTGGATTGGTGTAAAAGAAATAATTTTTGCCATCAAATGTTTTTCTTTCCGCGTTTAACTGTGCAGTTGGGTCAAATAAACCTCTAGCAGCTAACAATTCTGCATCTGCCTTTTGAACCACAATGCGCGCTTGTCTTGCAACAGGATGATATTGGCGTACTTGCTCAATAAATTGCTGTGGAGAAAACACCACTGCATTGTTTGGCTGAGCAATAGACTTAGTCAAACATATAATCAAAAAAAGACTAGAGATTATTCTTATCATATTGAGCTTTTCTTGTCTTTAGCACCTTTATCTCCTTTATCATCTCCCTTACTTGGCGCCCCAAATTCTTCTGGCTTATAGTACTCACGAGGGAAACCATTGATGTTTCGCCATAATTCATACCAAATAGGTACATCCTTTAACAAAGCAATACCATTTGCTCCTCCTCCAATACGCAACAACGGAGGCCATCGCTTATCACTAAAATCTTCGATCACCAATACTCTAAATTTGCCATTTGCAGACGCGGAGTTCTCAACTGCAACAACAATGCCGCCGAATGTACCATAAGAAAAGTTGGGCCATCCACTAAAAATAATTGCAGGAAAGCCATCGAATATGAAACGAACTTTTTGCCCTTTTGCTACCAATGGTAAATCAAATGGCTCTACAAACATTTCAACTGCATATTGAATATTGTTCGGTACAATTTCAACAATCATATCGCCCTCTTTCACCACTTCTCCAATACCTGCCTTGCGGGCTTTTGTAATTTGTCCATTTTGTGGGGCTGTTATATAAAACTGTTGGTTACGAATATCGTAGTTAGAGTATAAATTCTCCATTTTTGCCACATCTGCTTCACCAGTTGCAGCATCTGATAATGCAGAGAATCGCTCACCAGTTGTTTTATTAATCTTATCAATATACTCCTGAATAGTTCCCGCTCGCTCTGCTTGAATTCGACTTAATTCCTGACGCGACTGCATATATTTATTTTCCGCACTTACAATTTTTGCAGTAGCATTTTGAAAACTAATAGTTCTTCTTTCATAATCGACCAATGAAATAACTCCGCTGTCTAACATCAATTTTGCAGCATCTATTTGTCGTTGCGCTACTTGTAACTCGTTACGAACAGCAATAATATCCATACTATCGGCCTGAACTTTTAACCGTTGCTGACTAAGTTTAATATCAAGTTCACTTAGTTTAAAATCCCGCTGCGACTTCAATGCCTCGATTTGCAAACCTGCTGTTTCTGCTTTATTGGTATAAGCATCTATAGCTGTTTTTTTAGCTTCAATTTGCTGACGGGTACGAGCTAAAAGTTGTGGATCAAAATACTCAACCTTCACTTCACCTAACTGAAGAATGGTATCTCCTTGTTTCACATAATCACCTTCCTTTACATACCACTTCAATACTTTTCCAGGTACAATGTTGTTGAGCTCTTGAGGACGTTGCTCTTGACGTAGTGTAGTCACCAACCCTTTCGCACGAATATTTTGTGTCCAAGGCAGCATTAAAATGATAAAAGAAACAATAAGAATACCCCAGAGCCAATACTTTACTGTGCTCACTTTATTAATCCGATAAACAGAGGTAAACGACTTGAGCGGCTTTTTCTGCTTCGACTCAAATTCAATATCACAAAAAATATATTTATCCATATGTTTTATTCGTTAAGCCGATTGAAATTGAGACCAAGGTCCTTGTGCAACAATGTTTCCTTCATCCATTTTTATAACCCAATCACATATAGCTGCCACTTCAGGATCTGATGTGGTGATTACAATAGTAGAGTTTACTTCCGATTGAAGAAATTCTAATAAGCTCTCTTTATATTTTCTCTCTAAGTGAATAAATGGCTCTTCTAATAACAGGAGTCGTCTACTTCCTAATAAAGCCCTTAACAAAAGAATATCTTGTTTCACCTTACCGGGCAATCGCTTACCAGTTGGATCTATGATGGTATCAAACCCTTTTGGCAACGATTGAACAAAAGGTACTAAGCCACATTTATCTGCTAATTCAGTTATTTCACTAAGCGGGATACTTTTGTTACCTAAAGTTATATTGTCAAATAAACTTCCATGAAAGATATCCTGCAAGCTTAATAAGATTCCTGTTTTTGAACGAAGTGAATGTAAATTGAAGTTTCCTATTGGAATGTCATCCACTAAAACCATTCCATCAAAATCTGAATATGCCCCCGTTAACAGTCGAAGTATTGTTGATTTACCCGCACCAGATTCACCCATTATACAAACACGATGTCCTGGATTTATTCTGAAATTGATATGACTTAACGCTGAACTTCCATCTGCATATTTAAAGGATACATTGTTGAACTGAATACCAACACCTCTTGGAAGATCTTCAAGCATTGCAGATCCTTCCTCTTCAATTTCACTATCAGTAATTTTAGAAACTTTGTAAATAGAAGTTAGTACATCATACACTTTATCTAGGTTCATGATAAGCTTTTCTACAGATGCTATGATGGTCAAAATCACTAACTCTACTGCTATAAACTGTCCAATGTTAATTTGTTGATCTACTAATAAAAACGCACCAACAACGAGCATGGCTGCTGTAATAAGTACTTTAAATGCAATCAAACTCCAATATTGGGTCAATAAAATTTTAAAGTGAGCTGTTCTAGAAGTTAAGTAACCACTCACATTTTCATCTGCTCTATCAATATGAAGGGTAGTTCCTCTTGAATATTTGAATGATTTAATAACTCTTGCAATCTCTTCTAACCAAGCTGCAGTATTGTATTTGTAGTCACTTGCTTTAATGCTAGTTTCTAATCCTTTTGGAGAGGTATAACGAATAATTAAATAAACTATGAAAATGAGAAGTGCTCCAAAACCAATAAATACAGGGTGATAAAAAGACAATAAAACCAGACCAAATACAATTTGTATAATAGCAGTAGGAACATCTAACAATAATTTCTCAACCCCTTTTTGCAAATTCACCGTATCAAAAAAACGGTTAACTAATTCAGGCAAATAATAATTATCTAGTTTCTCTACATTAAGTTTTGGAAGGCGATCGGTGAACTCGAAAGACAAGCGAACAAATATTTTTTGTTGAATTTTTTCAATAATCTGCATTTGCCTTACTTGAAGCAGTCCATATATAAAGGTGGAAATAACAATTACTGTTACTAATACCACTATAGATGTGGAAATGGTACCTGCCAAAACAAATCCAATAATGGTTTGAATACCAAGTGGAAGTGCCAATTGAACCAATCCCGCTAATATGGCAAAAATGTAAATGGCCGATACATCTTTTCTGTCGAGTCGAAGGAAACCAAAGAACTTCCTGACTGCTTGACTTGGGGTTAGGGCGCTTTTTGCCATGTTTTATTGTATCTTTTTTTGATGTTTGCAAAAATGTAGACAATTTTCACAACCTTCATTCCATATTTGGAAAATTCTGTTTACAAAGACTTAAAATTTAGCAATATTATCATGGATGCGAATATCCTCATCAGTAACTTAACAAATCCCGTTTTATTGTTCTTCCTTTTGGGAATTGTTGCTGCTATTGTCAAAAGCGATCTTGAAATACCCGCCTCCAGTTCCAAATTTATCTCTTTATATCTGTTGTTTTCAATTGGATTTAGGGGCGGACAAGAACTTTCTCATGAAGAATGGAATGCTGAAGTGGGTCTTTCGTTGCTTTATGCCTTCTTATTAGCACTTATTGTTCCTTTTTATGTCTTCTTTATTTTGAAGAAAAAGTTCAATGTGTACGATGCTGGAGCCATTGCTTCCGCTTATGGATCGGTTAGCGCTGTAACTTTTATCTCTGCAGCTAGTTTCTTGGAAGCCAATGAAGTAACTTATGGTGGACATATGGTGGCTGCTATGGCACTAATGGAAGCTCCTGCCATTATTGTTGGGGTTGGGTTAATGCGGAAGTTTGATCCACATCAAGATAAATCGCACGGATTTAAATCTATTTTACACGATTCACTTACAAATGGCTCGGTGTTAATGATTATAGGAAGTTTAGTCATTGGCATGGTAGCCGATAGTAAGCAAGCAGAAGGCATTAAGCCCTTCACCTCGGATATTTTTAAAGGATTCTTAGCAGTATTTCTTCTAGAAATGGGCTTGGTAGCCGCCAAAAGGTTCAAAGCATTCCGAAATTATGGTTGGTTTGCAACTGTTTTTGCGATTGTTATGCCACTTTTTAATGGTGTTTTGGCTGTTCTACTGACCAGTTTTGGACCTATGTCGGAAGGAAATCGCCTTATGTTGGCCGTTCTAGCTGCAAGTGCCTCTTATATTGCTGTACCAGCCGCCATGCGCTTAGCTGCACCCAAAGCCGACCCTGGTTTATATATTCCAATGGCGCTTGGGGTGACTTTCCCTTTTAATATAAGCATTGGTTTTCCCATTTATTGGTTGCTAATACAGTATACGTAGTAGCTGTATTCATAATTTTTGGTTGATTTTATAGTGTCCTGCAGTTGAGTCTGCAGCTTCCTTTAAGGCGGTCAACCGTCGTCAGGTTCATGGTAAAATTCTGGGCCTGTCCCGAACCCTTCGACACCTGTCCCGATTTATTCGGGGCCTGTTCAGATCCCATCGACAAGCTCAGGGCAAGTATTCGGGTAGCTCTAGAACCCATTTACAATCAACCAATGATCTACTCCAAACCAAAGACCAACAACTAAAGACCAAAGACCTACTCCAAACCAAAGACCAACAACTAAAGACCAAAGACCTACTCCAAACCAAAG
>JAKRSC010000003.1:29150-51180 GCA_022402565.1 Hydrotalea sp.
ACCAACAACTAAAGACCAAAGACCTACTTCCCATCAAATAGACTCCCATTGAATAAATACTATAACCCCATTTCATTAAAATTTTGCAAAAGATGCTAGCAATAAAAATTGTTGAACAAAGACGGCGTAATTTTACAGCCAAATAAAACAAGCATGAAAAAATTATTGGTATGGTGTGCAGCATTAGTCATTGGTTTAGCTGCAACTGCTCAAGACAAAAAACAAGACTGGAAAGAAATGCATGGTTTTCACGGTGTTATGAGTAAGACCTTCCATCCAGCTGAAGAAGGAAACGTAGCGCCTTTAAAAGAAAATGCAACTGCTTTGGTACAAAAAGCAAAAGAATGGCAGTCCTCAACTGTTCCTCAAGGATACAATGGTTCTGTTACAAAGCCTATTTTAGCAAAATTGGTGAAGCAATGCGAGAGTATTGACAAGGCTGTGAAGAAGGGTAAAAAAGATGAAGAGTTGGTGAAAATGATCACACAAGCTCATGATATTTTCCATGAAATCATGGAGAAGTGTAAAGATGAAAAGCACTAATCGCTTACAATAAATTCTTATTAGAGAAGGCTCCAAAAGGAGCCTTCTTTTTTTAAGTTTACTCAAAAGGGAACATCAGTATTGAATCAATACTCTACATGTAATTTGCTATTGCTACCAACTCATACATGCGAGTCATTGGTTTAATAATTTAAATTTCTTGCCATAAGGACATAAAAAACCCGCACTATTATGCGGGCCTTATTTTGATTTTAGTTTTTCTTCTTACTCAGCTTCTGCAACAACTTCTTTTACCTCTGGAATCATACGCTTCATCATACCTTCAATACCAGCTTTCAATGTTACCATGGATGAAGGACAACCACTACAGCTTCCTTGTAACATCAAATTTACTTTTCCTTCTTTATAACTTCTAAATTGAATATTACCGCCATCCATTTCTACAGCAGGACGAACATAGTTCTCTAATAACTCCTTAATGCGTTTTACTATATCATCATCATCTGCAGATACCTCATTGCTGGCAACTGGTTGGGTTGCACGAAGTGCTTGCATTTCTTCATCATTTACAACCACACCACCATTTTCAAGATAGTCTTTCAAAAATTGCTTAATGGTTGGAATAACTTCCTGCCAATCTTCCGTGTCAGAAGTTTTGGTAAGTGTAATGAAGTTACTAGCAATAAAAACACTTTTTATGAAAGGAAAGCTGAATAGCTCTTTTGCCAATGGTGAAGGACCAGCAGATGCTTCATCTGGAAAATCGGCACTCTTTCCTGGATACAAAAGTTTGTTAGCAACAAACTTCATTGTCTCCGGATTGGGCGTCATTTCGGTGTAAATGCTAATGACAGGGTTGCCAGTCTTGATCATAACAGTTCTATTTAGATAGGCAAAAATAGCACAAGTAGGCCTATCCTTGCCAGTTGTTGAGTGTGTGAAGATGGGTTTTTTCGTGAATCGAAAGGACTAGTGGCTTCTTACACTTTTGAATCAGAAGTCTTTTACATGTAGGAAAGTTCTGAATCAACTAAAGATTGAAGTCCAAAACGAGAAAAACAGCAAAAACTAAATATTTAATCCCCCACAAGCACTTATAACCTGTCCGGTGATATAACTACTTAAATCACTCGCCAAAAATAATGTGGTGTCAGCAATTTCTTCAGCCTTTCCAAATCTGCCAAGGGGTATTTTTTGTAAGAATGCGGTGGCCGCCTCTCCCTCTTTTAAATAATGGGTCATATCAGTCTCAATGAACCCTGGCGCAATGGCATTGCAACGAATATTTCTGCTGCCTAATTCATGTGCAACACTCTTGGTAAATCCAATGATACCCGCTTTGCTGGCGGCATAACTGCTTTGCCCTGCATTCCCACGAATACCTATGATAGAACTCATATTAATAATTGAACCCTTCTTGGCTTTCATCATTGGACGAATGACCTGTTTGGTCATATTAAATACTGAACTTAAGTTCACATCTATCACTTCATCCCACTGCTCTTTGTTCATGCGCAACAATAAATTATCCTTACTGATACCTGCATTGTTTACACAAACATCTACTGTTCCAAATTGCTGCAACACTTCATTGACAAATGTTTCACATTGCGCAAAATCACCCGCATGACTGCGATACGCTTTCGCTTGTACACCTAGTGCAGATAATTCTTGTTCTAATGCTAAAGCTTTTTCGGCACTCGACTCACTTACATAAGTAAATGCAACATGACTTCCCTGCTCTGCTAATCTGCGAGCAATAGACGCACCAATTCCACGAGCTGCACCCGTTACAATAGAAACCTTTCCTTCCAATAATTTCATAATCAATGTTTGTGCAACAAATGTAAAAGAAATCAGCCAAGTTTCTCTACGGCTAACTATCTGAAATACTCTTCAAAAAAGAAAGCAACATTTTTTAAAAAACCGACTTCACCACTTGCTGAATCACTTTCGGCTTTCCCAGCGTATAATAATGCAACACCGGAACACCAAAAGCCATCAACTCTTTACTTTGTTGAATAAGCCATTCAGCGCCCACCCGCTCACATTCAGCATCTGTCTTACACTTCATAATTGCATTCGACAAATCGGTTGGAATATCAACATGAAATATTCTTGGCAATACACTCAATTGCTTTTTGTTGGTAATTGGTTTTAGTCCTGGGATTATTGGCACCTGAATACCCATATCACGACAAGTCTTCACATAGTCAAAAAACTTCTGGTTGTCGAAGAACATCTGTGTCATAATATAATCAGCACCTGCATCCACTTTTTCTTTCAAGCGCTGTAAATCAATTTCTAAATTGGGTGCTTCAAAATGCTTTTCTGGATAGCCAGCAGTACCAATACAAAAATTGGTTTTTCCTCCACCCTGAATATCATCATCTAGATAAATACCATGGTTTAAATTAACCACCTGCTTTTGCAAATCAATGGCATAACGATGCCCATCGCGCTCTGGCTCAAAGCTGGCTTCATTTTTAGCAGCATCACCTCTCAACACCAACACATTATCAATACCTAAAAAGTTTAAATCAATCAACGCATCTTCACTTTCGCGCTTATTAAAACCTCCACAAATAAAATGCGGAACCGTATCAACTTGATAATGGTTCATGATAGCAGCACATATACCAACTGTACCCGGACGTTTACGTACTTCTACCTTTTCAAAAGTACCATCCACTTTCTTCTTAAATGCTGTTTCACTTCTATGATAAGTCACATTAATCCATGATGGATTAAACTCCATCAAAGGATCTAAATGATCATATAAACTTTGAATTGTTTTTCCTTTAAGTGGGGGGAGCACTTCAAACGATACTAAGGTGCTTTTCGACTGTGCAATGTGCTCTGTAACTTTCATGTACTTATAAAAATTGTACGCAATATACTGCCATTTTGCTTTTTTTAACATTTAGGTATGTTCAAGCATTCGTAAATATTGCAATTCCTTCCACAATCAGCCACACTCTCCATTTAGATTCTCTTACTTTTGCTGAAACTTTTCCAATTGAGCTTAACCATCCACACCCGCCAACTCATTAAAACTTATAGCAGTCGCACAGTTGTGAATAATGTTTCTATTGAAGTGAAGCAAGGGGAAATTGTGGGATTACTTGGACCCAATGGGGCTGGAAAAACGACTACTTTTTACATGGTGGTTGGACTTATTAAACCAGATGAAGGTGAAGTTTTGCTGAATGATGTGAATATTACCAAACTGCCCATGTACAAAAGAGCCCAAATGGGTATTGGCTATCTTCCACAAGAAGCCAGTGTGTTTAGAAAACTCACAGTGGAAGATAATATCATGGCCGTTTTAGAAATGACCAAACTCACCAAAGGTGAAAGACACCACAAAATGGAAACGCTATTAGATGAGTTTCATTTAAATCATGTGCGCAAAAACAATGGTGATAGTTTGAGTGGTGGTGAAAGAAGAAGAACTGAAATTGCCAGAGCTTTAGCGGTTGATCCAAAGTTTATTTTGCTAGATGAGCCTTTTGCAGGTGTTGACCCTATTGCAGTTGAAGATATTCAAACAGTAGTTGCGAAGTTGAAGTACAAGAATATTGGAATCCTCATTACCGACCATAATGTAAACGAAACCCTCTCTATTTGCGACCGTGCATATTTACTCATTGAAGGAAAAATATTTCAGCACGGAACAGCAGAAGAATTAGCTGAAAATGAACAAGTAAGGCGCTTATATTTAGGCACCAATTTTGAATTACGAAGAAAAGATTGGATCATTGAAATGGGTAAATCAGAAGGTCGTTCAATACAAGAGACACAAGAAGAGGAACCTCAATAGAACGCTTAGTTTGTTTATGCTCTAGTATAACAGTATTTTTACTCCGAGTTTTCTGCACATGAAAATACTGAGTCCAGCTTTTTCCACGTTAGCACGCTTGCGTTACAGTCAAATTGAAGACTGGATACAGGACCCTATTGCCACACAACGAAAGGTGCTGCAAGATTTAGTAACTCATGCACAATACACATCCATAGGTAGAAAATATGGCCTCACTAGATTGTTTTCCATGAGTGCTTTTAAAAAGTCTATTCCTATCCACGAATATGATGATATCAAACCTTGGATACTTCAACTCATGAATGGAGAAGAGAATGTATTGTGGAATACACCTGTTAAGTGGTTTGCAAAAAGCAGCGGTACTACAAGCGATAAGAGTAAGTTTATCCCAATTTCTGAAGAATGTTTGGAAGACTGCCATTATAAAGCAGCTAAAGATGTTTTAACCCTGTATTATAGACATGTACCCGAAAGTGATTTACTTACAGGAAAGGGATTGGTTATTGGCGGCTCTCATCAGGTGAATAAGCACAACGATGAAGTACAGTATGGTGACTTAAGCGCGGTGTTGCTTCAAAACACGCCTTTTTGGGGACAGTGGTTGCGTACACCTGAATTGTCAATTGCGCTCATGGATGAATGGGAAACAAAAATTGAAAGCCTCGCTCAAAGTACTATTCAGGAAAATGTAACATCGGTTTCAGGGGTGCCTACTTGGACATTAGTTTTGTTTAAAAGGATTTTAGAAATCACCGGAAAGTCAACCATTAAAGAAGTCTGGCCAAATTTAGAGTTGTATATGCATGGAGGTGTTTCATTCACTCCATATGCTGAGCAGTTTCATCAGCTTATTGGCGCCCCAATCAATTATATTGAAATCTATAATGCTAGTGAAGGCTTCTTTGCAGCGCAAATGAAACCTAATGATGATGGTATGTTGCTCTTATTGGATCATGGTATTTTTTATGAATTCATGCCATTAGAAGAGTATGGTAAAGAAAATCCTAAAACAGTTGGATTAGATAAAGTTGAAATAGGTCACCACTACGCACCCGTTATAACTACTAATTCAGGACTATGGCGATATTTAGTGGGCGATACCATTCAGTTTGTTTCAAAGTTTCCTTTTAAAATAAAAGTTTCTGGTCGCCTCAAACATTTCATCAATGCATTTGGTGAAGAGTTAATGGTTGACCAGGCCGATCAAGCCATTGCGCATGCTGCACATGCTACAGGTGCTGTTGTGAATGATTATACTGCAGCTCCAGTTTATTTTGGAGAGCACCATAATGGTGCACATGAGTGGTTAGTTGAATTTGAAACTGAACCTGGCTCTTTGGAAGAGTTTATATTAGTACTTGATCAACACTTACAAACCATTAACAGCGACTATGAAGCCAAGCGCCATAAAAACATTGCGCTGAGCTTACCTAAAATAGCAGCTTTGCCAAAGGGTTTATTCGCAGGATGGCTTAAGAGCAAAGGAAAACTTGGAGGACAACACAAGGTACCCCGACTCAGCAATAATCGTCAATACATTGATGAAATAAAGGCATTTCAAGGGTATCAATAAAGGGAATGGACAATCCTTATATATGTAGCATCCCACAACCATCTTTCGTTATTGTATAAGTGTAGGATTCCCGTAGTGGGAGTGTACTTTTTTTATTCGTCCCGGCCAACAAGCCGGGATCTGTTGTATATGAACGTGGTAAACGAAAGGCTTACAATGCTTTTATTGAAGTGAAGGGGGTTGGTGGCGGGGTGCGTTCCCACGAGAATAGATCCCGCATCTGGGTGCGGGACGTTTTGGAGAGAGGTGCGCGATGATCCACAAAGTATTTGTCTAGTTGGCTCGTGAAGACACGGGCCAAGGCGTGAGTTATTCGTCGATAATGTTTTTTGAATTTTTATAAAACTGAATATTGTAGAATTTCATCCATGATCCCTTTGGACTCAAACGTTAAGTGCAGATTTAAGATCAAAAGAAATCGACCATGAAAGAATCAGGCCTATATCAGTGAAAAATTTACACTTAGCACCATCCAAAAAGGGAATCCCCCAGCTGCGACCAGCCAGGGGATCGTGTTCCCAACTTCAACCATCTTGCGTTACTTTGAAGAAGCCATGATGCCTCTTTGTGGCCAAGCGTCTTCTGTATTTTTACAAAGATTGTTTTGATCTAACTGTATCTCTGCTCTTTGATAGCGGTATTTTCCACTATCTGGTTTTTCTTTCAATTCTTTCTTCTTCTCAAGTAATTCTTGTTCTTTACGCTTTAATTCATTCTCCTGTTCTTGAATTTCTCGCTCTAATTCTTCTCTACTTTTTTTATAGCGTTCAAATGTGTCTTCCTCTTCATCGTAGTCATAATTTCTACGATTTTTTTTCTTCTTCTTTAAACTCGGATCTACTGGTTCCAAGCCTTTTTCAGTCATTATATATTCAACATCTGCAGCCCATCTTTCATAAGCATCGTCCCAATCAAATGACCAATTTGACCAATCTTCATCACGATCATTGATACTAATTCTAACATTTGAACCAAATGCAGCCTTCTCATCAATCATAATTTTCTTTCCAACAGGAACTTCAATAATCAACATGACACGCTGGTTGCGAAACTTATCCTCTCTATTTACAGCAATTCCTTTATCAAGAAAAAGCATGGTATCTTTTTGGGTTACGCTGAATTCAATTTTATCTGCTAATTCACGTGCTTGTGTTTTAGTTCTACCATTGCTGTAGGCAATTTTTCTAATCTTAAATTCGTTGCCTTCTGCCTTTTGCACACGAATAACTATATTGTTTACAAAAGCAGTATCATCATACAATCCAGCAAATGGTTCTAATCTAAACCAATCTCTATCGTTATAGTATTTGGTAGTATAATTAGCAGATACTTCTAACTTATTTACCTGCGGTTGTGTAAGAGGAATGATTGTTTCAGCTGTATTGTTTCTGTATTTAAAATCACGTACTACAGAGCTTACAAACAATGTCATACAAATCCAGCCTAATGTCCACAACGCTCCAAATCCCCAACCTAACACTTGACTATTTCTTTTGCTACGGGTAATTCTACGAACCAACCAGGTTAGGATAGCAATAATAGGTACCCAGATAAAGAAAATTAATGTGCCCCACGCATACGTTGTTTGCCAGCCATCACGCAATACGAAATCCATGATTGGGGTAAGACCTATAAATGTTACACCCACTGCAAACAATGAAGCAACAATGCTAAATAAGATGATTGCTAGAATGAAATACACAAATGCTTTCACAATCATGCCTATGAACCAACCTAATCCTCTACTAGTTTGACGAGCAACTGGAGCCACTTGAGCGCCTGCTTGTTGTGCAGTAGCCGCTACATTCTGTCCAAACTTTTCTGCTGTATGACTAACTTCTTTGCTCCAGCGTTCAGCTCGATCTTTAAATCCTTCTAAATCGCTTTGAATGGTATTCTTGATATTATTCAAATCTACTTTCTCACCCTTCATTTCTAATTTATCGGCTGCAGTAATAGCTTCAGGTATTACCAACCATAAAATGATGTATAAAATGGTAGCACCTGGACTAAAAGATAGGCTGAAGAAATGTGGCACATCAAACATGCCCCAATGACCCCATCGGAATGCAACTGATAAGAATGGAATGAGGAACAACAATCTTGGAATCCATGGTGAAATACCAAAGTAATGTCCTAAGCCTGCGCCTACTCCTCCAATCCACTTAGTATCTGGATCGCGGAATAAACGTTTACGCACGCTACCAATGACTTGTGTTGCACTACTTGGTACTGCAATCCATAGAATGATATATGGTAAGAATAATACACCAGCAGCTACTATAAAGATGATACGAACAATGATGCGGTCAATACCAAAATAATTGGCAACACCTGCTGCAACACCACCTAGAATTTTGTTGTTCTCATCGCGGTACAGTTTATGTCCTGCTTGTGTAGCAAATGTAAAACCTCTTGACTGTTGCTTTTCTTCACCTGCTGTTTCAGTAGCACGAGGCTCACCAGAAAGTTGGCTTTTTACATTGGTTTCTTCTGCTTCAAAGTCTTCTGGTCTACCCATGCTATCAATGATCTGATGTACATTCTCATCGGTAATACATGTGGTGCCCTTCTGAAGCACTTCACCAAAAAGTTCTGCAATACGACCTTCAATGTCGTTGATAATTTCATCGCGACCTTCTTCATTTTGAAAATAGGTACGAAGACTTTCTATATAGGCTTTCAGGATATCGTATGCGCTTTCCTCAATGGGAACTACGCGCCCCTGGAAGTTGATATTGATCACCTTTTTCATGATTCTGTATTTTGTGGGTTAAAGTGGGTGGTGTCGGTGTTGGAGATATTCGTTGGTTGGGTGAGTGCGTGTACAGCGTCTGCAAGTTCCTGCCAGGTTCTTTCTAGTTCGCCATAAAATTCAATGCCCTTATCGGTCATCAAAAAATATTTACGGGGAGGTCCGCTGCTGCTTTCTACCCAACGGTAGGTCAGTAATCCCGCGTTTTTTAAACGCGTGAGCAATGGATACAGGGTGCCTTCCAAGATGTGGAGGTTGGCGGCCTTCATCTTCTCTACAATATCACTCGGGTATACTTCACCCTGGCGTATAATGGAGAGGATGCAAAACTCCAATACCCCTTTTCTCATCTGGCTTTGCGTGTTTTGAATGTCCATGGTTGTTCGATTTTTTTCCTTGGGTAAGGAAATGTGAGGGAATGGGGTTAAGCCAATTGTCTGCGGAAATTGCGTGTTTTACGCTGACGCTGAATTTTCCATAAGTCAGCAGAGCAAAATTTTTTCTTAGCTACAAATTGGCTTTCGTTAGCAATTGTTTCAGCTACCACCTCTTGCATCAAACCTGCCATTGCTTGTGTTCCGAGTGGGGCTAAAAAGTTGTGATTCGTTTTCATGATCGTTATTTTTAAATGTGTTTATTTCGATTGACAGTACAAAGATAGAGATTATTTGGTACTATGCAACACATAGTACCAAGTTTTTTTAGGTAATAGGTTTTGGAAGTGCCAAAAAAAGTCACATATATCTGTTTTACAATGACTTATAAAATTAAACAAAAAATTGAATTTGGATAAACGGAAGAATTTCTGGATGAATGGTGGTGATTTTAGTTGATAAGAATGAGCAACTGATAAAAATTTGGTCAATTAGATGTATATACATACATTTGCATTGTGAGATTAGAAGAAGCATTAAAAAGCAACAAATTCAAAAATTCGCAGCACAAAGCCACGCTGAACGTATTGTACACAGCCTGGTGCCTGAAAAGCGAAATGAGTCGCGTGCTTAAAGCTTTCGGTCTAACCCATGAGCAATACAATGTTATGCGCATTTTGAAAGGAAAACATCCAGAACAGATGTGCGTAAAGGATATAGCTAATAGAATGATTGAAAAAAGCTCGAACGTGCCGCGCATCATAGATAGATTGGTGGCTAAAGAGTGGGTCATTCGCTCAACTTCAGAAATTGATAAGCGCGAAACCGTAAATCAACTAACTGAAGAAGGCATTCGTATTTTGCAAGAAAGCACCAAGGCCTTAGATGTGCAACTTGAGCTTATGATGCAGCTAAACGAAGATCAGGCTGCACAACTGAATGAACTTTTAGAAGGTATGAGAAAATAATATTTTTTTGAACAAATACATGTATATACATGTAATAAGGAGGAAATATGAAAACGACCATTCACAAAGCCAACACAAGAGGACATGCCAATCACGGCTGGCTCAACAGTTACCATACATTCAGCTTTGCTGGCTACTACGACCCGCAAAGAATTCACTTTGGCGCACTTCGTGTTTTAAATGACGATACGGTTGCAGGTGGAATGGGATTCAGCAAACATCCGCACGATAACATGGAAATCATTTCTATTCCGCTGTTCGGCGATTTAGAGCACCAAGACACGACTGGCAGACACGCCATTATTCGTCAGGGTGACGTGCAAATTATGAGTGCAGGTTCTGGCATTGCCCACAGCGAAAAAAATGCGAACCACAACAAAGAAGTGAAGTTCCTTCAAATATGGGTTTTCCCGGAAAAGCGCAATATTGAACCTCGCTATGAACAAAAAACTTTTTTGCCAACCGAAAGAATTAACCAATGGCAAGAAGTAGTTGCTCCCAATAATTCAAATGCATTATGGATTAATCAGCAAGCCTGGTTCAGCTTAAGCAACCTACAAAAAGACCAAACACTACCTTATCAATTTCATCATACAGGTAACGGTGTTTATCTATTCTTAATCAGCGGCTCTATTCAAATAGAAGAAACACGCTTAGAAGCAAGAGATGGAATTGGTATAGAAGCAACTTCTTCTTTCAACATTATTGCAAATGAAGATGCTGAAATATTAGTCATGGAAGTACCAATGGAACTTCCGGCTTAATCATTCATTTTATAAAACCAACACATATGACAACGTACAAAATCGACGCGGCCCACAGTGAAATCACTTTCAAAGTGAAGCACTTAATGATTACCAACGTAACTGGTAACTTCAAAACTTTTGATGCAACCATGCAATCGTCTTCTGAAGACTTAAGCGATGCTGCTATCACTTTTGAAGCAGACATTGATAGCATTAACACCAATAACGAACAGCGTGATGCTCACTTGAAAAGTGATGATTTCTTTAATGCAGCTGAATTTCCTAAGTTGACTTTTTCTTCAAGTGGTTTGAGAAAACTTTCTGAAGAACATTACAAGCTAAGCGGATTCTTAACCATTCGTGATGTAAAAAAGGAAGTGGTATTAGATGTAAACTTCGGCGGTAAAATGACCGATCCTTGGGGTCAAGTGAAACTTGGATTTGAAATCAGTGGTGTAATCAATCGTAAGGATTTTAATTTGAAATGGTCTGCTACCACTGAAGCGGGTGGAATTGTTGTAAGTGATGAGGTGAAACTGAACTTGAGTGTACAAATGATTCAGCAGGCGTAAAGAATTGATTAAGCTGAGCAGTAGCAATAGACTTAATAAAAGTAAAGTAACTATTGCTTTTAAATGGGTGCCGGTGTTAGAGAGGAAAGATGCGTGTTAAAAGTGTGTTGGGATATGCCGGTGCCCGTTTTATTTTGAAATATGTTTGCTTCTTTCTACTTACAATAACTGTGGAGCAAAAAATCATACCCTGGATTAAAAAATAATTGTATGTCAACAAAGCAAGTCGAAGCCGTTTTACATGGCTCTGCATTTGGTATGGTAGGCGATGGGTTTAGAGTAACCAATTATTTTCCAAACGGTAATAAACCTGGAAGAAAAATGAGTCCGTTTATTCTACTCGACTATCATCCGCCTCATACATACACACCAACTAAACAAGCAAGGGGAGTAGGTGTGCATCCACATAGAGGATTTGAAACGGTCACTTTAGCTTTTCAAGGAGCTATTGCACACCACGATAGTTTTGGTGGGTCCGGCACAATTTTTCCAGGCGATGTACAGTGGATGACAGCGGGGAGTGGTCTTCTCCATAAAGAATACCATGAAGCAGCGTTCACACAGAACGGCGGAGTAATGCAAATGCTACAACTCTGGGTCAATTTACCTGCTAAGGATAAAAATGTTCGTCCAAGGTATCAGGCAATTACACGAAATCAAATGACACGGGTGCAAGCTGACGAAGGCGAAGGCTTTGTTGAAGTAATTGCTGGTGAACACAAAGGAGCAAAAGGACCAGCTATGACTTTCACACCCATTCATATGTATCGTGTACAACTGAGTGCAGGTGCTAAACACAGCTTCGACATACCAGAAAATTTCAACACAGGTATTTTATGGGTGAAGGGAAATGGTAGCGTGAATGAAACTCGCGAAGCAAAGGAATTAGATTTCTTATTATTTAATCAAGCTGGAACGAATTTCACAATACAAGCTACAACAGATATTGAATTGGTGGTACTTGCTGGTGAACCAATTGATGAGCCCGTTGTACAATACGGTCCATTTGTAATGAACCATCCAATCGAAATTCAAGAAGCGATAGAGGACTATCATGCAGGAAAGTATGGGGTGTTGGAGGAGTAGGGATTTGGTCCTTAGTCTTTAGTCTTTGGCTGTTGGTCTTTGGTTGGCAGTACCTGCCGTGGCGTGTGTCTTCACGCGGCACAAAGTAGTTGACTAATGTGGGAACGTGATTATTCCAACTCCTATTATTCTTATCCCTACTTTCTTTTGCTTTCCGCCCCAAAAAAAATTTTGGGGCGGATCACTAAAAGCCTACAGTGCAAGCGGTCCCTGAGGCTTCCCGAATACTTGCCCTGAGCTTGTCGAAGGGGTCGGGACAGGCATCAAAGGGCCGCGCGTTTTGGCTTGCCAACGCCACCATCGCTGAATACCTGCTGTCCACCTAAAAGTAGGAAGTTCAGACGACACATATCAGGACTAAAAGCTCGCATTAATTGCGGAATACAAACCCCAAAGACAAAAGACCAAAGACTAAAGACTATTTACATCTACCATTCAAAGGAATTCATCAAAAAAATGAAACACCAACTATACAGAAAAGGAAACTGGGGACTAAAAGACTTGGGTTGGCTACAAAGCCGCCTCTGCTTTAGCTTCTCCGATTTTAAACAACCTAATCAAAGCGGATTTGGTCTTCTTCGCGTATTCAACGACGACCGTGTAGCACCGGGTAAAGGCTTTGGATTACATGCACATCAGAATATGGAAATCATTTCAATTCTGTTGCAAGGTAGCATGAACCACAAAGATACATTGGGGTATAATGAAGTGATGGAAGCTGGAGCAGTGCAGGTAATGAGTGCAGGCAGTGGTTTACGACATGAAGAGTACAATGTTGGGGAAGAAGAAGTGCGCTTTTTACAAATATGGGTAGAACCAAAACTCAATAATATTACCCCTCGTTATCAACGTAGACACTTTTCTGAAACGCAAAGGCGCAACCGTTTGCTAAAAGTAGTGAGTTATGAACCTGGTGCCGCATATTGTTGGACCAATCAGTTTCTCCGTATTCATTGGGGTTGGCTTGAGCAAGGAAAGAAAGAAAACTACCATACATACTCAGAAGGGGGTACTTGTAGTTTTGTATATATGATTAGCGGAGGCATGGAAGTGAACGATATTCCATTATTAGCAGGCGATGGACTAGGTTTATGGGATACGGAAAACATTGTTTTCAATCCTGAACAGGAGTCTACCTTTGTTGTTATTGAAGTTCCTATTAACCATTAGTATTAGAGTACATTATGAGAATTGAAGTGATTTCGGGTAGTCCCCGTGCGAACAGTGTAACCATTCGTGTTGCGAAACATTTATTTGAACGTTTACAGAAAGATGGCCATGAAGTAGGTATGATTGATGTGCGTGAATGGCCTTTCCCTGCATACCAGCAATCTGTTTTTAGTCAAGTTGAAACTGCTCCAGAAGATTTGCAACCAGTAGTTGCGCGCATGTTAGCAGCCGATGCATTTGTAATTGTTACCCCAGAATACAATGGAACCTATACTGCAGCGCTAAAAAATTTATTTGATCATTTTCCTAAGCAAGCTAGAAAAGTGTTTGCGTTAGCCACAGCTTCTCCCGGTGCTTTAGGCGGCGCTCGTGCAACACAGCAATTATTACTGTTAGTGCCTGCTTTATTTGGAATTACCTCTCCACATTTACTCATTACTCCACAGGTTGAGCAAAAATTTGATGCAGATGGAGTGTTGATTGATGCTGGTTTTCAAAAAAGCGTTGATAATTTCTTGCAAGAGTTTATTTGGTTGGCGCAAAAAGTACGGGGCTAAATAACCCTGCTTGGTGTTGTTTTAATAGTCTTTAGTTGGAATGCTTTTTTTATCATCCCGTATCGCCCTTCGAGAACCTCAGGGCAAGCCTTCGAGACTTGTCCCGATCCTTCGGGAAGCCTTATAGACTCAATCAAGATAAGCTTCTTACTTTCTTTTTATCCCTACTTTCTTTTGCTTGAACAAAAGAAAGTAGCAAAGAAAATTCAAGGCAAACATGATCGCTCCGCGCATTTTGCCTTGCCAGCGCCACCATCGCTGAATGCCAGCTGTCCACGTGCTGCTCAGCGAGCCGCTGTGTCCAGCTAGGCTAACATTACGTTTTTATTACTGTACGTGCAGAAAACACTAATGACAAAAGACTAAAGACCAGCCCTCTAGTGCCTAAAATCATAATACCGGTGGGTGAGGCTCTCGAACCCCCGGTTTAAACCTCAGGGACCATGCGGGATGACTTTTTGCGAAGGGGGCGGAGAACGCTCCTGCTGGTTCGTGAAGACACGAACCAAGGCGGATGGTAAACAATTAGCCAAAGACTAAAGACCTACTTCAAACCAAAGACCAACAGCTAAAGACTAAAGACTAAAGGCCAAAGACCAGAAAAAGACCAAAACCTCCTACTTCACCAATTCAGAAATATACTCCATTACATCCTGTAATGACTTCTTAAAGCTAACATTCGACGGAACGCGCTTTTTATAGGTTTGCGTAAGTAATCCCGATACTATTGCAGGCACATCGGGCATACGGTTATGCAAATTGGTTAAAAACTTATCGAAATTGAAATTGTGTGCAACAGAAGTTAAGTGAGAATAAATAAAATCAGGCTTCTTCAATCGAACAACATAATCCACATCGCGCATAGGCACATTGGTACCCAAATAATAAACCTTAATACCGCGATTCTTTAATAAATAATACATGAATAACAGACCCAATTCATGGTGTTCTGCTTCAGGAAGGAATAAAATAGCCACTTTTCCAGTATCTACATGACTAATGCAAGACTCAATGCCAACAATCAGCTTTTGACGAATAATGTTGGTTACCAAATGCTCTTGAGCAGGATTCACATGATTGGTAATCCACAAAATTCCAATACGCTCTAAGAATGGAAAGATAATTTGTGTAATTGTCTTCTCAATTCCCTTGGCCATGATGTAGTTATCGAGGGTGCTTTCGAACTCCTCAATTTGCAAATCCACCATGTTCTGAATGAGCTCATTCACAATGCGCTCTTGCTGGGCCTGGGTTTGAGAAAGAGATAAAATCTTGGCCTTGATTTCCTCCTGTGTCATCTTATCGATGTGGGAGATCTTGTAGCCAAATTTATTGAGCAATGCAATGTTGAGGATAGTCTTCAATTCGTCATTGCTGTAATAGCGAATATTCGTTTCTGTTCTATGAGGATTCAGGAATGTATAGCGCTGCTCCCATATACGAATTGTATGGGCTTTAATCCCTGAGAGATTTTCCAAATCTTTAATGGTGAACGCATTCATACTTTAACAAACGTAATTTCCGCAAAAAGGTTGACTATCAGCACATAAAATTATAACTAACAGTTGTAAAACGGCCAAATTCTACTTAAAAAATCTTATTAAAAACAATTTTCGGAACCTACATAGCCTGCATAAGAGCTAAAAGACCCCCGAAAAGCGGTTGTAAGCAATTTCAGGGGTCAAGAGAGAATTTGAGCTGCTAACCCTTTGATAGTCTGTAACTTACCTCAATTCAACTGGGTTCGATTTTTTACGCATCCGCATATTCATTAATTCAACCCCAAAGGAGAAGGCCATGGCAAAATAGATGTATCCTTTGTCAATATGGCTTCCATGCACCGGCTCTAATCCTTCAAAGAACAAACTGAAACCTACCATCAGCAAAAACGATAAGGCCAGCATTTTCAAAGCAGGGTGTTTGTTAATGAAGGCTGAAATGTTTTCAGAGAATAAGAACATGATAATCATAGCAATAACAACAGCCATCATCATAATTTCAACATGCTTAGCCAATCCTACAGCCGTAATAATTGAATCGAAAGAAAAAATCATATCCACCAAAATAATCTGGCCCATTACTGAAATAAAAGATGCTTGCTTTTTTCCAGCATCAAATCCTCCTTCTGCACCCTCCAGTTTGTGGTGAATTTCCTTGACTGTTTTGTATAAGAGGAAGATTCCTCCTGCAAACATGATACAGTTGCGCAAGTTGAAACCTATATGACGCTCACCCCAATCAACTCCAAAAAGCTCTTTGTTGCCATTGGCTACCAACCAACTTAAGGCCATCAATAACAAAACACGCACGGTAATACCCAACACCATCCAAATCCTACGGGCCTTTAAACGCAGTTTTTCCTCTTTGAGTTTGCCCATGATAATGGACACGAAAATGACATTGTCAATACCTAATACAATTTCTAGCACAGATAAAGTCAACAAGCTAATCAGCGAGTCTACTGTAAGTAAATGTTCCATATTTGTTGTGTGATTAAATGAATGAACGACAAATTTTAGATGCTATACCCGGACCTTCATACACAAAACCCGTCCAAACCTGCACCATTTTGGCACCAGCATCTAGTTTTTCACGAGCGTCTGCCGCAGTAAATATTCCCCCACTGGCAATAATCGGAATTTGTCCGCCAGTAAGCGAATGCATTCTTCGTACAGCATCGGTGGCTTTTTCTCGAACGGGCAATCCGCTCAAACCCCCTGCACCCATTGATTCCGCCTTTTGTTGTGACTCAAGCGAAAGCATAGACCTATCAATTGTTGTGTTGCTCACTACCAATCCCGACAGCTGTAAGGAAACCGCTAAATTGGCAATATCTTCCCAAGCACCTTCGGGCTGATCGGGTGCAATTTTTAAAAGTATCGGTCGAGGTAAGGATCGCTGGTTATTACGTTCCTGTACAGAGGAAATAATTTTTTCCAAAGCATCTTTCTCTTGCAAAGCCCTTAATCCGGGTGTATTTGGACTGCTCACATTAATGGTAAAATAATCAACCACATCTGCTAGTTCGTCAAAACAGCGGGTATAATCCTTCCAAGCATCTTCATTTTCTGTAACCTTATTCTTTCCAATATTTCCACCCACAATCATTTGATATCCATGCTTCTGTTTAGCATGTTGCCACCTTTCCAATCTGGCGCGAATAGCCAACACGCCGTTGTTATTGAAGCCCATTCTATTGATCAATGCACGCGATGCAGGCAAACGAAATAAGCGGGGTGCATCGTTACCAGGCTGAGGAAGAGGAGTTACAGTCCCTATTTCAACAGAACCAAATCCCAACGCTTCTAACTCCGGCAAGTACAAAGCGTTTTTATCGAAGCCAGCACCTAGACCAACTATATTAGGAAAATGTAAACCGAACAATTCCTGTTCCAACTTTGGGTGTTTCAATTGAAAAGCTCCTGCAATTCTTTTGCGCATCCAAGGGATACTACAAGCTTTTTGTAGCATATCCATACTCATGTAATGCACAGTTTCTGGGGGAAGAAGGAAGAGAAGCTGACGAAGAAGTGGATACCACATGATGCGAAGATAGGATGAGAATCATTTGCGTTTCACACGCTCGGGTTGCTGTTGTATAAATTGCTCCCACTGAGAAGCACGTTTTTTTCCAGCAAGAGGCTTCAAAGCCAATGGCGATTGCTGGAAATAATGACAAAGCGCAATGGCCAAGGCATCGGTGGCATCGTAAGAAGCCTTCGCTCCTTGTATACCCAAAATTTGCTGCAGCATTTTCCAAACCTGTTCTTTATCGGAATTACCATTACCTGTAATCGATTGCTTCACTTTTCTAGGGGAATACTCAGTTACAGGTATACCATAGTGCATAGCCGCTGCAATGGCTACACCCTGAGCCCTTCCTAACTTCAACATACTTTGTACATTCTTTCCAAAAAAGGGTGCTTCAATAGCAAAAGTGTGTGGTTGATACTGCTGAATTAATTCACTTACACAACTATGTATCCGTTGTAATCGCACATAAATATCCTTCTCCCCAGTTAGCTTCAGCACATTCATATTAATTAGTGCAGGACCTTTACTGCTAATACGCAACAAAGCATAGCCCATAAGTTGACTACCCGGATCAATGCCCATGATGATGGTCTCTTGCTTCATTGGGGGTGAAAATAGGCAATCCCTTGCATTTTTTGTTGTGCAAAGAATGGCCGTTCTTTGTAAGAGATAGGCATGTTCTCAAAGCGCACTAAAATATGGATCAACTATACCCTAGGTCCCCTGTTGTTTGTGGTACTGGCCTATTCTATTTATCGCGAAATACATAAGCAACCTAACCTTTTTGAATCCTGGGATCATATTTTAGCTGCCCTCACAGGTGCTTCTGCCTGGAAATTGTACTTAGTCATTTTACTGATGTTGTTGAACTGGGGATTAGAAGCCAGGAAATGGCAAATCATTGTTCAGCGATTGGAACCCTTGTCCTTTTTTCAATCGTTTAAATCCATTTTAAGCGGACAAGCATTTGCGTTAAATACCATCAACCGTTTAGGCGAATATGTAGGCAGGGTTGTGTATATGGCGGAAGGAAATCGATTACGTGCCATACCGCTAACGATTGTTTCCAGCCTTAGCCAAATGATAGCCACTTTTGTAGTGGGCACCCTTGCTTTGTGGATACTACGCTACACAATTTTACTTCCGCAAGAGCGAGTGGTAGGATTGTCTGCATTAATGGTAGATGGTTTGTTGTACGCACTCACCATTGGAAATATTATTCTGGTATTGCTGTATTACAGACTGTCGTGGATTATTCGGGTAGTGGATAAATTACCGTGGATGGAGCGTATCCGCTTTTTTGTGCAGCAACTTGAATTTTTTGAAGCGCGGGAATTAACAAGAATTTTAGGCTTATCCTTAATCAGATACCTTGTTTTTCTGTTGCAATATTTACTTTTATTACAGCTTTTTGAAGTGGAGGCCAACTGGTTCAATTTATTGTGTACAGTTTCGGTCATGTTTTTGGTGCTGGCCATTGTGCCCACCATAGCTTTGGCTGAATTGGGATTAAGGGGAAAAGTGAGTTTGGAATTGCTTGGCTTGTTGAGTAGTAACTCAGTTGGAATTGTAACAACTGCTGTAGGTATATGGGTAATTAATTTGTTGTTACCCGCCATAGCAGGCACTTTATTTATTTTGGGATTTCGGATGTTTAAAAACAAATCATGAAACGAATCTTATCATTCCTATTCACACTTATTATGTTTTCGCCATTAATGGCCGGGAATGATTTTTGTGGAACCCGAAACCAAGCTTATGTAAATGGAGAGCAAGTAAATTTTACAGTGTACTATAACGTAATTGGATTATACGTGAATGCAGGGAATGCTGTATTTACTGTTGAAAAAACTCAGTTTCAGCAAAAGCCTGCTTATCATATTGTGGGAGTTGGTGTTTCCAATTCGCGGTACGATTGGATTTTCAAAGTGCGCGACAGGTACGAATCGTACATAGATACTGCCACCCTGAAACCATATCGATTTGCAAGGAAAGTGGAAGAAGGAGGATATAAGTTTGAAGAGGAGGCTACTTTTCAGCGCGATCAAAAAATAGTGAAAAGCAGCAAAGGCACTTTTCAGGTGCCAGATTGTGTACACGATATTTTAAGTGCTGTGTACTACGCAAGAAATATTGATTACAACAACTATGAACCAGAAGATAAAATTCCGTTTTCTATTTACTTAGATGGAGAAGTGCACAATATGCACATTCGTTATTTAGGAAAAGAAACCATTAAAACTAAGTACGGTAAGTTCCGCGCTATTAAATTCAAACCCTTATTGCTGAAGGGAACCATTTTTGAAGGTGGGGAGAATATGACTGTGTGGGTGAGTGATGATGCAAATCGCATTCCTTTGCGTGTTGAAAGTCCAATTGTAGTAGGTAGTGTGAAGATTGATATGATGGATTGTAAGAATATACGCTATCCGCTGAGTTCGTTGATTTCGAAGAGATGATTCTGGTCTTTGGTCTTTTGTCTTTGGTCTTTAGATGATTTGAATGCAACTAATATTTGCTTGTTCATGATAAAGGCATTGATTCTGGTCTTTGGTCTTTTGTCTTTAGTCTTTGGATGATTTGAATGCAACTTATATTTGCTCGTTCATGATAAAGGCATTGATTCTGGTCTTTGGTCTTTAGTCTTTGGTCTTTAGATGATCTGAATGCAACTAATATTTGCTCGTTCCTGCTAAAGCCATTGATTCTGGTCTTTGGTCTTTAGAACACCCAAAGACTAAAGAGTTTATTTAGGTTTTAGAATACTTTCTCTTAATGCATTTATTCTTTTCTGTATAATATGAAGTTCACCAAGCAGTTTAGCAAAATCGCTTCTATCCTTTTCATAAATATGCGACAGCATTTCTAAATAGGTCTCTAGCTCAAATGAGGATCCTAATGAAATTTCTAAAAATCTTGCAAATTCAGCAGCAGTTCGTCGACTTGATCCTTCAGCAATATTTGCTGAAATGGATATTGCACTTCTTCTCATTTGTGCACTTAAGCCATATCTTTCTTCTTCAGAAAGACTCTTTGTAATTTCATATACAGCTTTAGCAACTTTCATTGAGTCAATCCAAACATCGAGATTCCTAAAATTGCGCATATTCAGTAATACGATATTTTGCGTTTAGTTGGAATGTAATTACTAATTTAAGAAGACGTAAAATCTTTCATAATGATAATCTTTACGTTCCTGTATTCTATTATCAACCAAAAGACAAAAGACAAGAAACCACTCTCCTTCAACAACTGCTCTTTCTTCAATGATCAACCAACAACACCAAAGACCAAAGTCCAAAGACTAAAGACTAAATCACTCAAAACTCCATATCCCTCACCAACTTATACACCATCCGCACGCCGGTTGGTAAATCAATTTTCGCCTTCCAGCCAAAACTGTTGATCTTACTCACATCCATCAACTTGCGAGGGGTGCCATCGGGCTTGTCGGTATTCCAACGAATGGTACCCGTATAACCTGTTACTTCCTGTATCAATTCAGCCAACGCTTTAATAGTGACGTCTTCGCCTGTTCCTATGTTGACTAACCCTTTCTCATTGTAATGATGCAGCATATACACACAAGCTTCCGCCAAATCATCTACATGCAAAAACTCTCTCCTTGGACTGCCAGTACCCCATAACTCAACTTCGGGACTGTTGTTACGCTTAGCTGTTATGAACTTGCGCAACATGGCTGGTAATACATGACTCTTTTCTAAATCGTAGTTGTCGTTGGGACCATAGAGGTTGGTCGGCATGGCTGAAATAAAATTGCAACCATACTGCGCGCGATAACTGTCGCACATCTCTATCCCCGCAATCTTCGCTACTGCATAAGGCTGGTTGGTAGGTTCTAAATATCCGCTGAGCAAATATTCTTCCTTCAAAGGCTGTGGTGCCATCTTAGGATAGATACATGATGATCCTAAAAACAACAGCTTCTCTACACCCTGTACATACGATTGATGTATGATGTTGTTCTGGATCATGAGGTTATCATAGATAAACTCAGCACGATAGGTATTGTTTGCTACAATACCACCTACTTTGGCTGCTGCCAATACCACATAGTCGGGTTTTTCTGCTGCAAAGAAATCTGCCACGGCTTGCTGGTTGCGCAAATCCAATTCTTTCGATGTCCTAGTAATAATATTGCTGTACCCTTGCTCTTGCAACTTGCGGACAATGGCGCTACCCACCATACCTCGGTGGCCTGCGATGTATATTTTAGAGGAAGAATTCATTTTTCTGGTCTTTGGTCTTTAGTCTTTAGTCTTTGGTTTCGAAGGCTATTATCATAATGTCAAGTGAACTTCCTACTTTTAGGTGGACGGCATATATAAGCGATTTGTTGTTAGTTTT
>JAKRSC010000021.1:0-1494 GCA_022402565.1 Hydrotalea sp.
TCATTACTTCAACCGCATTTGTAAACTGTGTTAAATCGGTTGGAGAAGTAACAAACGCTTGCAATCCACTAACTTGAGCTGGAATTAAATCAGCCAAGCGAACTGCGCCAGTGCTCATAGTAGCAACACCACCACGATCATTTGATACAGTACCATTCCATTTTGGAGTTGCACCATAATTGGTTTCACCCAATTGACCAGATTTAGCTTTAGCAATGTTGCGCTTACCAATCACTTCCCCTAAGCTATAACTTTCTATACCGCCTGTCGCACCTCCACTTACCCCATTAGTAACAAAGACTGTTTTTGTACAAACTGAAGTACATCCACCAGGACCACTTACTGTTACAGTAACAACATAATTACCTACTTGAGTGAATGTATGCGATACTTGTGTACCAGTTTTTACTGGTGAACCATCTCCAAAATTCCAAGAGTAAGTATTACCAGAGGTAGGAGGCTGTGCAGTAAATACAAAACTATTTCCAGTTAAATCCTGAGACTCATTATTTACAGTGAAACCACAAATAGGAGCTGGATTTCCATTTAATTTACCCAACTTAACATTAAAGTTCAAATTCGATTGAGTGGGCATTGTTCCTGTCCAACTATAAGTTATTTTACCAGTAAGGTTAAATCCTTGTGAAATAGTATACCCACGGAGTACTAAATTGCTAGATGTATTTGTTACATCAATATTAGAGAGACTTTCTCCATTTAATGTTAAATCACTGATTAAAGAATTACCTGTACTACTTCCACGAGTAAAGAACCATATACCATTAAAGTCAGTTGGAAATGCTGAACCAGAAGGAGGATTTGCTGGATCGATTTGTAAAGTTCTAGTTGAAGCACCTGAACCTACAGTGAAAATAAATTTATTGTTTCCAATTGCAGATGGGTTGTAAGTAACAGTAAAAGGAACTGCTACACCATTTTGCCATGCGAACTCCTGTGTTGGACTAAACACGGTAAAAGGCTGAATTCTATGAATATCTAATTCGTAGGTACTTGCACCGCCAATTCTTGCTTCCGCTGAAAAATCTAGTCTACTAAATAGGGCTTCAGCAGCAGATGCTGAAGTACCTAAATCCACAACACCTTTTGGATAACAAGGAGCTGGTGCTGGCGGAGGAGGTGGAGGCGGAGGAGTACAATCGTTCACAGTAACAACCTGTGTTCTTGTAGCAGTGCCGCAATCGTTACTCACTGTATAGGTGATAGTTGTTGTGCCTGCTGCTACACCTGTTACAACTCCAGATGCGTTAATGGTAGCAACTGATGCATTTGAACTGCTCCATGTACCACCTGCTGTTGCAGAAGATAATTGAGTTGTATTTCCAATACATACTTGCGCTGTTCCAGTAATAACTGCTGGTTGCGCTGGGGCCGCATTTACTGTAACAACCTGTGTTCTTGTTGCAGTGCCACAATCGTTGCTCACTGTATAGGTGATAGTTGTTGTGCCTGCTGCTACACCTGTTACAACTCCAG
>JAKRSC010000021.1:1594-165274 GCA_022402565.1 Hydrotalea sp.
TTGTATTTCCAATACATACTTGCGCTGTTCCAGTAATAACTGCTGGTTGCGCTGGAGCTGCATTAACTGTAACATTTCTAGTAACTGCAGTTGAACAACCAGGTGCAGATGTAACTGTATAAGTAATGGTAGCCGTTCCAGCGGCAACACCTGTAACAACACCATTTGAACTAACAGTAGCCACGCCACTGTTAGATGTTGTCCAAGCACCACCTGCAGTTGTACTAGCAAAATTGGTTGTGTTACCAACACAAACCTGTTGTGTTCCTGTAAGCGCAGCAACTGTTGGAGGAACACATGGAGGAGGAGCAACACTGCACGGAGTAATACATCCTAAGAAACGATAGTAATGAACCTCTCCACCTGATTGCATAAATGACTTACCTACAACCTGACCATCTATGTTTGATTGGTTCACTGTCTTTACTATATCTGCACTCGGTGCAAATACAGTTCCCCATATATTGTTATTGCCATTAATGTTCAGTGTAGTTGTATTGTAGAAGTTGTATATCACATAGCTCGCATCACTTCCTCCAATACCTGCTTGATTCCATACATTCCAGTTAAATGTTCCTGGTGCATTTACATTCACTACCAATATCCTATTCGCATTCGGCTTATTGTTGAATGTAAATACAGATACATTGTTCAAATCAGTTCCACTTACATTCAAGACGTTAATTCCATTATTCAAATTTATCTTTACCTGATTTGGTAAATTCGTATTTCCAATGGCACCGCCATTTGGATTGGTAAGTGTTGCGTTATTCGCACAATTGGATAGGGTTGTTGCATTCGCTCTTAAAGCACTAAATGCATCTGAAAAATTCACTAACCCACTCTGTATAATTGGATTCGCACTTGCACTTGTAGCTAACGTATTAGCATTGTTATTTAAATGTATTCTTGGATTTGCATTGAAATTTCCTGAGGTAATTTGAATATTCGTAGCAGCATTGTTATTGTCTGTATACCAAACTGTTGATCCTGTTCCATTACCAATTTTTACATTCCCATTATTAACTTGAATCTGATTGCCGCTGTTATAAAATACACGGCCATTGATTAATAAACCAACTGGAATATTATTCACCCTAAAGCTTCCTGCAGAATGGATAGCAACCTGATAATTATTGTTGTTACCAAAAGTTAAGTTGCCACCCATTGCAATGGGACCCTCTGTCTCATTTGTAATTAAAGTAGCTCCATTCTCTAAGAACACATTGAACTCCTGTGTTGGTGCTAATGGATTAAAACACTCAGTATTACATGGAGTAGTAATGGAAGGCCTTGTAGTGAATGCGTTAAACTGTGTGCCAGCTTTAGTCATGATAACTAAATTTGGATTACCAGCTAACCACGTTTTAATAGTTGAATAATTTGTACCGCTAAATGTGAAGGTATAAGTAATTGATGTTCCATTATCAGCACCTTCATCATCTTTAATACCTGACAAACTTGGAATACCAGAGATCTGACCAGAGTATGAACCATCATTACCAAACGACCAGTCGGCACTTCCAGGTGTACGAGAGCGCGAATTTGCATTAACAGGAAAGGCAAATGTAATGTGACTTAACTCTTTTGAAGTAGATGGACTGCTTGCAGTAAAACTAAAAGTTATAGAACTACAGTTATCTACAATGCTATTAGTTCTCACTGTCCACTGATTAGTATTACCACCTTGGGTAAACCCTACTAAAGAAGAAATTACTAGTAAGGCCGACAAAAGAGCACGCGTAAAATTCCGAAACATAGAATATTGTTTAGTTTTTACAAATAAGATATTGGTATGCAATCGCGGAAATAGGGCATTTCCAGCGTGCAAGTTAGATTAAGGCCAATTCTGCATCAATTAATTAGTCCTTAAAAGGAGGTTTAAAAACTTAAAAAGGCATTAAAAAAGGGAGCCCGTTGTGGGGCTCCCTTCTCAAGATTAAAGTCTTAAATATTATCTATTCTTACTTGTTACAGATAGCTTTGCCGGCTTATAACGCACACCGTTAGCACCTTCTAAATGAACAATATACACACCTTGACTACGCTGCTGCTGAGCATTCATTTCCATGGTTACTTGGTTTTCACCTTGAATGGCTTGAATAGCTCTGCTCATAACAGGTCTACCAGTGGCAGCATCTGTTAACTTCACAGTCAATGGCATTTCTATCGGACTGCGGAACTGAATAGTAAAGCGTCCTTCAGATGGGTTAGGGAATAACTGAACATCTTTAGCTTCTAGGCTACGTAAGTAGTCAACATCTGTTTTTGTAAATCCTACTTTTCCAATCGTTGCATTAACTGCCGTATTTGCACCAGTAGCTTCAATACTGAATACCACACTGGTTACATCATTCGGACGAATCTTACCAGCAACACCTTTAGAAACAAAGTCGCCCAAACTAATTTGGTATTCCTTCTTCTGAGGATCTAATTGCAAAGTATACGTGTACTGATCATTCCACTGAGCAATACCTTCTTTAACTAAAGTGATTTTCATCTTTTGAGCACCAGTTGCTTCAAAGCGAAGTGATCTGTATGCACTGATGTTGGTAGCCAAACCTGCACCTCTTAAGAACTTGTATGCAGAGATATAATCACTTGTAGTTCCTTCAATTTGAATATCTCTAAATAACGGATATTCATCTTTATAAACACGAGCAGGATCATTTGTAACTCGGAAGCTACGAATGGTAGTTTGGTTTCTATTATAATCTAGTCCCCAAATACCATCACTCATATACATTAGGTCTGTGATTTCACCATTGATAAATAAACGTACATCACTTTCAAATCCATCGCGCATTTCTAATTCAAGGGTGCTTCTACCTTGCTGATTAATAGTAAATGGCACTCTGCGCTTGGTTACGCTTGCTTGCTCATTTAATTTTTCATCCAACTCAAAGTAACCATTGCTATTTGGAGTTCTGTTCTCAATAGTAAGGATTAATTTACCACCAGTTCTAACACCGCTCACTACATACACTTCTGGAACAACAGCGTTGTTGCGTGCTTGAACCAATACACCATTGCTGTTGAGGCGACTTAAGATATCTTCAGTTAAGCTGCGCATCAATGCAGGAGTTTCAGCCCATACCTGGAAGTTGTACATGACTTCATCGTTCTCATAATCTTTCGTAAACCACTTGCTTTCTATATTGAGGTTATTACGACCAGCTTTTGCACCAGCAGAGAAGCTGACAGCATATTCTACCTTACCATTAGCTTGACGAATAGTGTAGCTTAACATATCTACATTATTAGCCAAAGTAATTTTTTGAACATCTAGTAACTGAGCTCCACGCAAACGGTCACAAATAGGTTTAGTATGGTTATATACTTCATCCATTGTCTTAGTAGCGAACGTAACCGCTCTTGCTACATTAGACCTTGTGAAGTCAACACTCATTACTTCAACCGCATTGGTAAACTGAGTTAAGTCGGTTGGAGATGTAACAAACGCTTGCAATCCTGGTACCTGAGATGGAATCAAATCACGCAAACGCATACTTGTTCCCTGCATTTGAATACCACCACGGTCGTTTGTAACTGGACCATCCCATTTAGGAGTAGCTCCATAATTGGTTTCACCTAATTGACCGGCCTTCGCTTTAGCCATATTACGTTTTCCAATTACTTCACCTAAGCTGTAGCTTTCAATTCCACCACCAGAACCACCGCTAACTCCACAACCTTGTGTAACAGAGGGATTAACGACTAGAGCAGTGAATCCACCATTTGGTGTTGCACCAGCTTTCATTAATACTACCAAATTGGTATCACTTAATACCCAATTCAACATCCTATTGTAGTCATTTCCACTGAACGTGAATGTATAAGTCAAAGTAACACCGCCATCTTCGCCATTATCATCTTTTATACCAATGAAAGGAGCATTTACACCTGTAATATCACCCGTGTTATAGGAACCATCCTGACCAAAAGACCATATAGCATTACCCGCAGCACGAGTTTTATTGTTTGTATTTACAGGGAAGCCAAAAGTAACATGACTTAAATCTTTTGAAGTCAATGGGCTCTTTACAGTCAATACAAAACGAATGCTATCACACAAATCAACTACAGAATCCAATGTAGCTGACCATTCGTTCTGATTACCACCACCGCCACCACAATTGGATACAGCTATTGATTTCGTTACTTGAGAACTACCGCAAGTTCCATTAACTGTATATGTAATAATTGCAGTTCCGTTAGATACTCCAGTCACAACACCTGTTGCTGCATTGACGGTTGCAACAGCATTGTTGGAAGAGCTCCATGTACCACCTGCAGTTGCACTAGTATAAGTAGTTGTACTGCCAGCGCAAACTGTAGCCACACCCTGAATTGCATCTGGAGTTGGAGGAGCTGCGCTTATTGTAACACTAACTTGGCGACTAGAAGAACCACAAGAATTAGTTACTGTATAAATAATATTTAAAGTACCACCCACATGACCGGTTACTACACCAGTAGATGGATTAACAGTTGCTAGATAAGTATTTGTTGAACTCCACACGCCACCTGCAGTTGCTGAAGCCAATGTTGTAGTGCCGTTGATACAAATTTGTGTATTTCCAGTAATGATAGCCGGCTGAGCAGGAAGAGGATTAACAGTCATTGGGAATGTAACAGAGTTACTTCCACAAGCATTAGAAACTGTATAGGTAATAGTTACTGATCCACCTGCAACACCTGTTACTACACCTGTGCTTGAAACAGATGCGATTGTTGGATCAGAACTTGACCATGTGCCACCTGCTGTAGCATGTGATAAAGTAGTGGAAGCGCCCTCGCATACTGTGTTGTTACCAGTGATTGCACCATTTAAAGTAGGAGTGCTTAACGCAGTTAATACAGTTGCATCACTTCTTTCACTAGCACATGTTGCTGGAGAAACAATTTCAACTGAATAAGAACCTGGAGTGGTAACACTTAAAGTAGCACCACTCTGACCATTAATTAAAGTATTATTTAAATACCAACGATAAGTTGAACCCGTAGCAGCAGATGTAGCTGTTAGTACTGTTGGATTTCCATTACAAATATTGGGAACACTAGCACTTATTGTTGGTTTAGCAGGAATAGCATTTACTGTCAACAATCTGGTTACAGTTGTAGCACAACCTGGAGCGTTTGTTACAGTATAGCGAATTTCAGCAGATCCAGCATTTAATGTTGTAACAACACCAGTAGTCGGATGAACTGTTGCAACAAAAGGATTTGAAGATTCGTATGTTCCACCCGCTGTTGATGAAGTGATGGTTGTTCCAGTTCCTACGCAAACTGAATTATTGCCAGTCAATGCTGCCACAGTTGGAGGAACACATGGAGGAGGAGCAACACTGCACGGAGTAATACATCCTAAGAAACGATAGTAATGAACCTCTCCACCTGATTGCATAAATGACTTACCTACAACCTGACCATCTATGTTTGATTGGTTCACTGTCTTTACTATATCTGCACTCGGTGCAAATACAGTTCCCCATATATTGTTATTGCCATTAATGTTCAGTGTAGTTGTATTGTAGAAGTTGTATATCACATAGCTCGCATCACTTCCTCCAATACCTGCTTGATTCCATACATTCCAGTTAAATGTTCCTGGTGCATTTACATTCACTACCAATATCCTATTCGCATTCGGCTTATTGTTGAATGTAAATACAGATACATTGTTCAAATCAGTTCCACTTACATTCAAGACGTTAATTCCATTATTCAAATTTATCTTTACCTGATTTGGTAAATTCGTATTTCCAATGGCACCGCCATTTGGATTGGTAAGTGTTGCGTTATTCGCACAATTGGATAGGGTTGTTGCATTCGCTCTTAAAGCACTAAATGCATCTGAAAAATTCACTAACCCACTCTGTATAATTGGATTCGCACTTGCACTTGTAGCTAACGTATTAGCATTGTTATTTAAATGTATTCTTGGATTTGCATTGAAATTTCCTGAGGTAATTTGAATATTCGTAGCAGCATTGTTATTGTCTGTATACCAAACTGTTGATCCTGTTCCATTACCAATTTTTACATTCCCATTATTAACTTGAATCTGATTGCCGCTGTTATAAAATACACGGCCATTGATTAATAAACCAACTGGAATATTATTCACCCTAAAGCTTCCTGCAGAATGGATAGCAACCTGATAATTATTGTTGTTACCAAAAGTTAAGTTGCCACCCATTGCAATGGGACCCTCTGTCTCATTTGTAATTAAAGTAGCTCCATTCTCTAAGAACACATTGAACTCCTGTGTTGGTGCTAATGGATTAAAACACTCGGTATTACATGGAGTAGTAATAGAAGGTTTTGTAGTAAATGCGTTGAACTGTGTACCAGCCTTAGTCATGATAACTAAATTTGGATTACCAGCTAACCAAGTCTTTATTGTGGTGTAATTTGTGCCGCTGAATGTGAAGGTGTAGGTATATGAAGTACCCTTATTTCCACCACCATCATCCTTTATACCCGACAAACTTGGAATACCAGAGATCTGGCCAGAGTATGAACCATCATTACCAAACGACCAAACGGTACTTCCCGGATTTTTATTACGCGCTGATGCATCAACTGGAAACCCAAATGTTGCATGACTTAAATCTTTTGAAGTTGATGGACTACTTACAGTAAAACTAAACGTAATAGAATTACAGTTGTCTACAATGCTATTAGTTTTTACTGTCCACTCATTTGTGTTACCACCCTGAGCCCATAGCCCAAGAAATAAAAAAAAAGATAAAATGGTAAGCGTAAATTTTTTATACATAGGTTGTTTTTAGGTATTCCTGTTTTTGTTTTCGGATGTATTCATTCCGAATAACGTACAAATATCGTGTTAATTGTGGAAAACTCATTCAAACTATGACATTAAATTGACATTAAAAACTACAGTCTATGTGGTGTATCAACTACCTCGCAAGAGATTCTGATGCATTGTTGCAAATTCTAACGCTAAGAAACTAACAATTGCTTAATGTCAGAGGAGAAACGATAGCAAAAAAAGAATTCTAATTGATTATCTATCGCTTATATTAAATCTAGACTTCACTCTACCCCCTTTTTTCCCCTCATACATCCTATGCATCACCAACATATGTGGAAGGGTTAAAATAGAAAGCAATATGAAAATTGCTGGTAAAAATCCAATTTTTACCCAATCCTTGTTACCTAACCAAACAATAACCCCCAGAAAAACCAATGCACCTGCTGTTGGAAACATGGCTTTTTTAACCAAAACTATTAACTGTTCGGTTTTAAACGCGCTTAAACGAATATGCTGTAAAGCATGTAGACTATGCCAACCTGTGAAGTAAATTACAAAACCCATAATGAGTGATGTATACCTGAGTAGAAGAAGAAAGATTAGGAAGAAAATTATAGCTAAGTAAGACTTTTTAGAGCCTTCATTGTTAAACACTAAGATTACTGCAAGGATCATGTACCACCAGTAAGGTGATATTGAGGTGAGTTTTTCTACGGTTAATGTTGCCAGGGTATTTCCTTGAGTAATGATGCTTGTCCAATATATGAGTGTATCTTTTTCTTGCACCAATAACCATAGGGTGATTGAAGCGCCATATAAAAAAAGTAGTGGTGGACTATTCAATTTTAATTGAAAGGAATGGAAATCAGTTTCACCAAAATGCCAAGCAGTTATCAATAAAAAAATAATAAAAGCAACACCAGGCCATACCATCCAAACTCCCAAATAAATTAGTGCAATAATTATATACAAAACTAGAAACCGAAGTAGCTGAAATTTTTTTCTTGTCCTGCCTTCCACTTCATGATCAAGAGAACCATGAGGTACCCCAGCAATTAAAATTGCAACTACTGCAATACCAAATTCTAAAGATGAGCCCAACCACCAGCTCTTTGTTAATAAAGCTACACATGCAATTAGAAGAACTCCAAAACTATGAAGGGCTACTTCTCTCATTTTAGGTTTTTAATTCGCTTTAAAAATGGCCACCAGGGCAGATGTAAGAATAAAGCTAATTCTTGAACGAATGTAGTATCCTCGTCCAGAAAAAGTAGAATATCTGAGATTTTCTTTTTCGAGAAAAGCTTCTTAAAAATGTAGGTTGCCTTAGGTGCATCTTCTCGAATAATAGATAACAATAACCGATCATATATATGAAACCTTCGTGGTCTTGTTCTCCTTGTTATTTCACCTTCCATCATTCGCGCTAAAAGCTGTGCATCTTCAACCATTCTTTGAAATGCATAGCCGGTACTTGGTTTTATCATGCCAGCCGATTGCCCAATTAGTATAGGAACTTTCTTGTAAGTATGATCTATCTGTGTTTTTTCTAACAGAGGTATTACTCCGTATTCTTCAGCATTAATTTTATAATCTGTTCCAAATCGTTTTGATATGTATGCATCTAGTTGCGATTTAAAAACATCTTTCTGTATCAATTGGTCATAATAGTAAGTACACTCAATTAATGCAGAATTTTCATCAATGGGTAAAACATAAAAGAATTGAAACTTGCCTTGACACCCTTCAGAGAAATCCATCAATGTGGCAGCGTTCCTTTCAAATGTTTGTCTTGAAAAAGTAATATACTCACCATAAAATTGCTGCAATAAGCAGCTGTGGTGTTTTTCTGTTGGTAAATTGGATACATATTCATTACAAAAAAAAGTGGAAGTATTTGTTTGAATGCGCCACTGATTATCTTCAAATGATGAATGTTTAACTGAGCTTTTTAAGTAACTAATATTTTTCCATGAAGGAAAAAAAGTCTCAGTGAAAAATGAATCAAATTCCTCACCACGAATACACGAGTATGAATATGGAAAAATTGACTGCTGAGTTTGAAAATTTTCTGCTTCAAAGTTGAGTAAATCCCATTTAGATGAAACCAAATGTTGAAATGGGTGATTCCCTTTTTCCCAAAAACACCATGTTTTATCAGCTAACTTATTTTCCTCTTCAATGAAAAGGATTTTTTTGGAAGAAAATGAACTGTAGTTGGATAAAAAAAATAATAAAATCCTTCCAGCTGCACCACCTCCACCTATAATAATATCGTATGAAACGTTTTTCATTAGTTCATAAAAAAGAGGCTTGCTGTTACCAACAAGCCTCTTCCTAGTGCATTATTAAGCAGCAGAAGCTTTTCTTGATAATGCGTAAATCACTAATCCAAAACCAATTTTGTTTACAGCATCACCAATGTTGTAAACAATATCCATTGATGCAGCAGCAGCAGCTGGATCTGCAACCAATTGCATTCCAAACAAACCACCTTTAGTACCTAGAATATAACCAAGTGGATAAATAGCCCAACCTACAAGTACAAACCAAGCTAAAGTCTTGTTTGCAGCTGCAACAGCTGGCCCAGCGTTGTTAGCAAGTTTTGCAACTTCACCAAACCAAACTAAGTAAACGATGTAGAAATAGAATGCTCCACTAATAGCACCCCACACCCAACTTACAGTTTCGGTAGGATAAATTGCTTCACCCATGTAACCAGTCACCAACATACCAACTGATGCAGCAATGAGTTTCCATAGCAAGCCTTGTGTTGCACCAGATTTTTTGGTGATTAGGTAAAATTCAACGCACATAAGTGGTACAGTTAATAACCAGTCTACATAACGGAAAAAGGTTGGCGACTGTCCCGTTTCTAAATTGTAACCGCGCATATAATAATAATGCACAGCAGCAATAAATGTGATAAGTCCCGATACCAATACAGATGTGCGCCATTTTGGATCGGTGTTACCTACTTCAAAAAAGAAGAAAACGGAAGCAGCCATCATGGCCATTGTGCCGACAAAAAACGTGAATGCAACGTAATTGTCGTTCGCGAGCGGAGTGACGTCGAGAAGAAAATGCATAAACTTTGGTTTTTGAGTTTAAGAATCCAGCTGTTGTTTAACATCTGGGTGATTACTATTAAACAAACCGACTCGACTGATACTTGTTCAGAAAAAAATAAACTTTTTTGGAAATGTTTAAATATTAGCCTATTTGACCATTAAAACCTCTACAATATGAAAGTAAAATGTGATATGTTGGACCCACTTAGCCCCCCATTGAATCCTATTTTTTGGCTTCCCCACCCTCTAGGAGCACGCGTAGGCTTTCTAGTAATATCGCTTGTTTTCGACCTAGAAATACCTTTTCTCGGTCTAACGGTATGCGCATTGCATACTTTTTTCCCTCGGATAATGCTATATCAAATCCTGGGTTTAAACGATTAAACTGTTGGATATCTAATAACAATTGATTGCTCACAACAACCGACAAATACCTTCCACTTACTTCAATCTCAATGGTTTGTGCTAGCTCTTCCGCACTTAATCCACGGTCATTCGATAAAACTTGGTTAGATTTAAATTGAACTGTTTCTTCTTTTGTCATGGTGGTGAATCCCCCGCCCCCCTCAAACACATAATGCGTTCCAATAAACTTTTTAACATGATTCCTAGTCTCCTCAGGTAGAAAAAACTGTAAATCCCAAAAATCCCTGCTCCCCGACCTTTTAATAGCCTGATTTACACGCCCCGCCCCCGCATTATACGCCGCAATCACCAATAACCAGTCGCCAAATTGGTTGTACAACTCTTTTAATAGTTTTGCCGCTGCATGGGTGCTTTTATAATAATCAGTTCGCTCATCGTATGGATATAACTTCAACCCTAATCTCTTTGCTTCAAAATCCATAATCTGCCAAGGACCTACCGCGCCTGCCCAACTCACTAATCCGCTGCGTAAATGGCTTTCAATTACACTTAAGTATTTTAACTCACGTGGAAGTCCATAAGAAGTTAAGATTTGATCATATAAATCAAAATAAGGCCTGCCCCAATCTTTCATCTTCTCTAAACTCTTAGTATTCTTTCTCACATACTCCTGTACAAAGCCAACTGCACGCGGATTTAACTGAGATAGATATGGCTGACTTTTATCGTAAACATTGGCCGAAAATAAACTCTTAAACCCATAACGATCTACTGTGGTGTCTACATAATACACATCGGCTCTTGCTTGTTGAAAACCGAGTATCAACAAGTACATAAAAGCCCATTTCCAACTAATGAAAGTTTGAAATGGCACTGCATGTATTGGTTCAATATGCTTGACTTGAGATTTGAGCATGACTTTCTACCGCTGCATCTGTGCCATTAACTGGCTACTGATACTGAGCAAAGATAACTCCTCTCCGCGATTGGTCATGACTTGTAATCCAAATGGCAATCCGCTGCCATGTTTGAATAAGGGTAATGAAATAGCTGGCAAACCTGTTAAATTGGCTAGCACAGTAAATATGTCGGCTAAATACATATCGGTTGGGTTTTCCGACTTCTCGCCCATTTTCCATGCTGGTGCTGGAACTGTTGGCATCCAAATAGCATCGTAATTTTTGAAAATATCTGTTACTTGATTTAGCAACAAACGCCTAACCTGCTGCGCTTTACTGAAGTAAGCATCATAGTATCCAGAACTGAGTACATAAGTTCCAAGTAAAATCCTTCGCTGCACTTCCTTCCCAAAACCTTCCGATCTGCTTTTTACATACAAATCGCTGAGCTCAGGCATGGGCGCTTGGCTTCTGTATCCATATCGTACACCATCGTACCTACTTAAGTTACTGGAAGCTTCTGCGGTAGTAAGGATGTAATAAGTTGGAACTATATAGTCGAGCAGAGGAAAATGTACTTCCTCTACGATATGTCCTAAAGCTTTAAATTCTGAACATGCTTTCAAAAAGGAAGCTTTGATTGCTGGATCTAATGAAGGATGATGAACCGCTGAGCCTATGTATGCTACCTTTCTTTTCTGATCTAATTTCAACTGCTGTAATTCTTCCACATAGTTGGGTACCGACCAACTCGCAACTGTGCTATCCCACTCATCCTCACCTGCTATAATTTGTAAGAGTAGTGCGGCATCTTCAATGGTTCTGCTAAAAATCCCAATCTGATCGAAAGAAGAGGCGTAAGCTATTAAACCATGACGAGAAACTCTACCATAACTTGGTTTCAATCCAACAATTCCACAAAAATCAGCAGGTTGTCGCACAGAACCACCTGTATCGGATCCAAGGCTGACCATGCAAAGATTTGCTGCAACTGCCGCAGCACTTCCACCCGATGAACCACCTGGTACTCGATCGGAATACTGGGGATGTTGGGCTGGGCCATACACTGAATGTTCATTGCTGCTGCCCATTGCAAATTCATCGCAGTTTTGTCGACCTATGATGATAGCACCAGCTGCCAATAATCGTTCAACCGCTGTTGCATGGTAAGTGGCCTTATAGCCTGCGAGCATTTTTGAGGCGGCGGTAACCGCTTTTCCTTTGTAATGTAATACGTCTTTAATACCAACAATAACTCCCTGAAGGGGCAATAGAGGGGTGCCAGATTGAATCAATTGATCCTGCTGAATTGCTTGTTCCAATGCCTCTTGTTCGAATACCTCAACATAGGCATTCATTGCCTTATACTGTTGAATCCGATTAAGATATGCCTCTGTAGTCTGAAGAATGGTGGTTGCACCTTGTGCCAATGCCTGATGATAGGCAGCAATACTTTGAAACGACTCCACCCAAAATGAATTTAAGACTGGCTTTCTTTATCCTTCATGCCCTCTTCAATCTCACGCTTTACGTTATTTTTAGCGTCGTTGAACTCACGAATACCCTTTCCAATTCCGCGCATGAATTCAGGTATTTTCCTGCCGCCGAACAGCACCAGAATGGCCAATACGATGATAATGATTTCGGTTGTGCCTAAGCTACCCATATTCAAAATTTTAGAAACGCAAATGTAAGGTAAATATCGCCAACCCCATGACCGCACAACAAAAAAGCGGAAGGATAACCTTCCGCTTCTGCAAATATGTTAATGTATAATTACATACGTTTTTCCTTAATTCGTGCACTCTTACCACTGCGCTCACGCAAGTAAAACAGTTTAGCACGACGAACTTTACCTACCTTATTCAAAATGATAGACTCAATGTTTGGAGAGTTGATAGGGAATAAACGCTCAACACCCACACCATCAGAGATTTTACGAACTGTAAAGCTCATAGTTGCTCCAACACCTTGAATCTTAATAACGTCTCCACGGAAACCCTGGATACGCTCTTTACCACCTTCAATGATTTTATAGTTAACAGTTACATTATCACCTGCTTTAAACTTAGGGTGATTTCTCTTTGCTGTAAGCTGCTCGTGTACAAATTGAACTGCTGCGTTCATAACTAAAAGTTTTTATCTCCGATTTTTTCGGACGGCAAAGGTAATGACTTGCCCCGAAAAACAAAAGGATTTTCTAAAAAATTATCTCGCCACGTTTACAGCACGCTTCTCGCGTATTACTGTAACCTTAATTTGACCAGGATAAGTCATCTCTGTTTGAATCTTTTGGGCAATTTCGAATGACAAACGGTCGCTATCGCTATCGCTGACCTTTTCAGCTTCTACAATCACCCTTAGTTCACGTCCTGCCTGTATAGCATATGCTTTCTCAACACCCTGATAACCAAGGGCTAAGTTCTCTAAATCTTTAATTCGTTGAATATACTGCTGCATAATCTCCCTGCGAGCACCCGGACGAGCACCACTTATTGCGTCGCAAGCCTGAATAATTGGAGAAATCACATACAGCATCTCCATTTCATCGTGGTGAGCACCAATAGCATTTACTACTGCTGGGTTTTCACCATATTTTTCAGCAAGCTTAGCTCCCAGCAAAGCATGGCTTAGTTCTGTTTCCTCATCGGGCACTTTACCAATATCGTGCAATAAGCCAGCACGCTTAGCCAATTTTGGATTCAAACCTAATTCAGCAGCCATTATACCACACAAATTGGCGGTTTCACGACTGTGCATTAAGAGGTTTTGTCCATAAGAACTGCGGAATCGCATTCTTCCTACCATTCTAATGAGTTCTTTATGCAAACCATGAATACCAAGCTCCATAGCTGTTCGTTCGCCTATTTCTATCACCTGATCTTCAATCTGACGGCGGGTTTTCTCAACCACCTCTTCAATTCGAGCTGGGTGAATACGTCCATCTGCCACCAAACGTTGCAAGCTCAAACGAGCAATTTCTCTTCTTAGTGGATCGAAAGAAGAAAGAATGATAGCTTCTGGCGTGTCATCTACAATTAAATCAACCCCAGTAGCAGCTTCAATAGCTCGAATGTTTCTTCCCTCACGACCAATTATCTGCCCTTTAATTTCATCTGTATCTAAATGGAAAACAGTCACAGCATTTTCTATAGCCTGTTCAGCAGCGGTACGTTGGATGGTCTGAATAACAATCTTTCTTGCTTCTTTATTTGCTTTTTGTTTAGCGTCTTCAATAATTTCCTGTTGAAGCACCAATGCCCTGGTTTGCGCTTCTTGCTTAAGTGATTCCACTAACTGAGCTTTTGCATCTTCTGCGCTTAAACCAGCAATTTTTTCTAATCTGCGAATATGCTCTTCCTGGTGTTTTTCAAGTTCGGTGCGTTTCAAATTAACCACCTCAATTTGACGGTTGAGGTTTTCTTTAATGGCATCATTCTCGCGAATCTGCTTTTCTAAAGCAGTTTCCTTTTGATTAATGCTGATTTCTTTTTGCTTAATGCGGTTTTCTTGTTCACCAATCTTTCTGTTTTTGTCCAATACCTCTCTATCGTGCTCAGCTTTTAACTGCACGAATTTTTCCTTAGCCTCCAACATCTTCTCTTTTTTGATGGTTTCGGCTCTTATTTCGGCCTCTTTTAAGATTGTTTGAGCTTGTAATTCCGCTTCTTCAACTGCTTTTTGTGTGTTTTTAGCAAAAATGAATTTACCCGACACCACACCTACCGCTAAACCGGCAATTCCTGTGAGTATAGTTATGATAATAGGATCCATGAATGACATGTGTTTTTTGAATATTCTGAATATGGCAGCACACAATTCTCATGCTTTCTGCACTTTGTATGTTGGCGAAGATAAAAAATTAACCCTTGCAATGTTGCAATCGTCTAAGAATTCCACGAAACAGCCACTCACTATTCGCGATCCGACTTAAGGGCATCTTGCAATGCAGTAGAAATTTGTTGTAATCGTGCTTGTACGTTGGCTACATCGCGTTTAAGTTCGGTTTCTTCTTTGGTTTCTGTAGCCAACCAAATAAGTACCATGGCAATGTAATCTTGCATATCCTTACCGGCAAACTGTCCCTTAAACTCAAGAATTTTATCGTTAATGAGTTTAACAGTACCTCTAACTGCCTCCTCATCATTTGGCTCAATCTTAATTCTATACGACCTGTCGCCAATTACAATTTGTATAGGTATCAACTCTTCCATTAGTTAGTATGCAAGATGGCCAAACAGGCATCTATTTCTTTGAGGTATTGATTAATCTTTTTTTCCAGCTGCTTCTTTTCATCTTCGCTCCAGCCCGCTTTTGCTAATTGAGCTTGTTCTAATTGTTGTCTTAACAACTGAAGCCCTTTTTCTTGATTTTCTTTGGCCAATTCTGCATCCGACAACTGCTTGCGCAATCGCTGATTCTCCTTTTGCAATTGCTGTTGCAAACGAATCAACTTGGTGACCTGCTGCTGAATTTGTTCCAGTTGTTGGTGAATGGCTTCCATGATAATCTTTTAGGCTTTTCTGATTTCAGCTTGAAGTTGCTGCTCCAACTGCTGCATCAGCTTATTCATCATGCTATCAATTTCTTTATCGGTTAATGTCTTTTCAACATCTTGGAAAGTGCAACTAATAGCAATTGACTTCTTACCCTGTCCCAATTTATCACTTTCAAACACATCAAACAAGCGAGTCGACTTTAATTTTCTCAAATTGGTCTGTTGAATCACTTCCTCTACCCTACTATATGTAATTTTTCGGTCAATAATCATTGCCACATCGCGCTGAACAGATGGGAATTTGGGTATTTCTTGGTACACTACAGGACTTTTACGAACTGCTTTTAATAAAGCAGCCACTTCTATCTGCGCGAAGTAAACTGGTTGCTTTATATCCCAAGTACTCATTTGCTTTGGAGATATTTCAGACAATTCACCTAGTTGTTGCTTGCCAGAAAATAGTTGAAGACTAGCTGTGTGCTCATTTTGCTTCCATTGTAAGTTGGATATGCCTAGTGATAATCCTAAAGCATCTATTAATCCTTTTAATACATACAAATCACTGGCAATACCTTGCCCTTTCCATGTAGCATCCTGCCATTGACCAGTCATCCAAATACCTAATTGCTCTTTTTCTTCATACTTACCTGCCTCTGAAGTGCTATATGTTTTACCAATTTCAAAGAACCGCAACTGCTGCATTTTCCTATTGAGGTTGTATGAAATAGATTCTAACCCAGTTTCCAATAAGGATGGACGCATAATATCTAAATCGGCACTCAAGCTATTCAACATCTTCACCGAAGTCGACAATACCTCTTCGCTGTAGTACTTACTATTGGTAATACTATTGGTCACAATTTCATGAAATCCTCTTCCTGCTAAATATTGTGCAATTTTTTCTCTGAATTTTTCTTTGTCGGCATAACGATCAACTGCTGGACTTAATAAAATCTTTTCAGGAATAGGTATTTGATCCAAGCCATCAATACGAAGAATTTCTTCAACAATATCTGCTGGGTGACTAATATCTGTTTTGCTGAAAGGCACGGCAACCCACATTTCATCCATACCCTCTTTAATAAAGTCAAATCCCAAACTTGTAAGGATTTTGCGAATGGCATCTGGATGATAATTTTTACCGCTGAGCTTTTTAATATAATGATACCTTACAGCAATTTCTTTCTTGGGTTGAGGGGAAGGATATACATCAATGACTGGCCCAACAATTTCGCCGCCTGCAATTTCTAGAATCATTTGTGCAGCGCGCTTCAATACTAGTGCTGTTTGACTAATATCAACTCCTTTTTCAAAACGTGTTGCAGCATCCGTTCTTAATCCATGACGCAAAGATGTTCTTCTTACAAATGTTGAATCAAAACATGCGCTTTCTAAAAAGATAGAAGTAGTTGCATCTGCAACACCACTATGCAATCCACCAAATACTCCCGCAATGCACATTGGCCCCTCTCCATCACAAATCATTACATCAGATACATCTAATTTCCTTTCCTTCTCATCAAGTGTAATAAATGGGGTTCCTTCTTTCAAACATGCTACACGAACTTTCCCGCCTTTAATAGCTGCTGCATCAAAAGCATGAAGTGGCTGTCCCGTTTCATGTAAAATATAGTTGGTAATATCAACCAGGTTATTAATGGGTCGTAGTCCAATGGCTCGCAAAGCATTCGCTAACCAATCGGGCGAAGGCGCCACTTTTACACCTTGTATAGTAATGCCAGCGTAGCGTTTGCACCCAGTTGCTTCTTCAATAGTTACTTCAAAAGGAGCCGGCAATGTTGATTCAGGCAAATTGACCTGCACTAATGGAGAAGTTGGGCGAATATCTTTTTTGAAATGATGATTTAAATAGGCGCAAAGGTCGCGTGCAACACCCAAATGACTCATTGCATCCATTCTATTTGGAGTTAGTCCAATTTCATATACAAAATCTTGGTAAGGCTTGAAATATTCAGCCGCAGGCATACCAACTTGTAAGTCATTTGGCAAAATCATAATGCCATCATGCGAAGAACCTATGCCTAATTCATCTTCAGCGCAAATCATGCCATAACTTTCAACCCCTCTGATTTTAGCAACTTTCATAGTTAATGGATCGCCAGAAGTAGGGTAAATAGTAGTACCAACTGTAGCAACTGCAACTGTTTGTCCAACTGCTACATTCGGAGCGCCGCAAACAATTTGCAATGGTGCCTCTGCTGCAATATCTACTGTTGTCAATCGAAGTTTATCTGCATTAGGATGCTGTTCGCAAGTCAATACTTTCCCTATCACAACGCCTGAAAGCCCACCTTGAATGGTTTCAAATGGAGTTATACTCTCTACTTCCAATCCTATTGATGTTAATATCTTACCGATTCTTTCAGGCTCCATCACTTCAGGTAACTCTTCCTGCACCTGACCGAGGTATCGGCATAGCCATTGATATGAAATTGTCATGCTTGTTTCTGTAATCTGCCGCAAATATAACAGAATACCAACAGTTCAGGCTGCAACCTGTAGACACTTTCAACATGGGTAAATGGAGTATCGAAATTGTTTTGTGTATAAAAATTTTTCTGCACAAAGGGTGTGCAAAAGACTGTGCAGATGTCGGAAAACTTTTTTAATTTGAGGATAAACCCAAACAAATCTGTGGAAAAGCAGGTTAAAAAGGTGAAGAAACGGTGCAAAGCAGGTGGATTAAAATCGGTAGGAAGAAAGATGAATTAAGCCGTTTTCACCCCTTATATTCGTTTCCCTTTTGGAAAAAAGGACAAGAATTTACAAAAGCTTCACAAGGGCTTAACCTAAAGGAAACAAATCTTTCAGAATAACCAACAAGCAAGCAAAAATGGATTTAGGCGGACTCAATATTGACAGAAAAAGAAGAAAACCAAGCGTTGATCTAAGCACAATGGTTTACGGAAAAGTGCCCCCACAAGCAAAAGAATTAGAAGAGGCAGTGCTGGGTGCTATTATGCTAGAAAAAAGTGCTTTTGATGCAGTAGCAGAAATTTTGAAACCTGAATGTTTTTATGTGGAGGCGCATCAGCACATTTATCAGGCTATGCAGAATCTGCAAATGAAAAGCTTTCCAATTGATATTTTAACCGTTGTGGAAGAGTTGAAAACAATGGAAAAAATTGATTTGATTGGTGGGCCCTATTATGTAACTCGTTTAACCAATACAGTTGTCTCAAGCGCAAACATTGATGCGCATGCGAGAATCATTTTACAAAAATTCATACAACGCGAATTGATTCGCATTAGCGGTGAAATTATTGGCGATGCTTATGAGGATAGTACAGATGTTTTTGACTTGTTGGATGTGAGTGAAACCAAAATGTTCAATATCACCAACAATTACCTTAAAAAGAATTTTGTTGATATTGGCACTGCACTTACAAAAGCATTGGAGAGAATAGATGAGTTAAAAAATAAGAAAGATGATATTTCAGGTGTGCCAAGTGGATTTGCAAATTTGGATAGAATCACATTTGGATGGCAGCCAAGCGATTTAATCATATTAGCCGCTCGTCCAGCCGTGGGTAAAACAGCTTTTGCGCTTAACCTTGCAAGAAATGCTGCGCTTCACCCAACCCATCCCAAAGCAGTTGGATTGTTTTCTTTAGAAATGAGTGCAGCTTCATTAGTGCAAAGAATTTTAAGTGCCGAGAGTGAAATACCGATGGAAAAAATTTCAAGAGGCAAACTAGAAGACCACGAATACATTCAAATGCAAACAAAAGGTATTCGTCCACTTGAATCTGCTCCATTGTACATAGATGATACAGCTGCGTTAAATATTTTTGAATTCAGAGCTAAAGCAAGACGCTTAGTGAACAAGCATAAGGTTGAACTCATCATTATCGACTATCTCCAATTAATGAGTGGAAGTGGCGACAGGAACTCCAATCGTGAACAAGAAATCAGTGGTATATCTAGAAACTTGAAAATTCTTGCAAAAGAATTGAATATTCCCATCATTGCATTGAGCCAGTTGAGTCGTGCTGTTGAAAGCAGAAAGGAATCAAAAATGCCTCAGCTAAGCGACTTAAGAGAATCGGGCGCTATTGAACAAGATGCCGATATGGTTATGTTCTTATACAGACCTGACTATTACGACCAAAAAATGGATGAAAAAGGGGAAAACATAGAAGGACTTACACAAGTTAAAATTGCTAAACATAGAAATGGATCACTCGATACAGTGAACCTCAAAGCCAGACTTGAAATTCAAAAGTTTGAGGACTGGATGGGAAATATCACCCCATTAAAAGATTACAGCAATTTTGTAAATAGAGGAAAGCCATCTGGAGAAGGCGAAGGTGGTCAAGTATATCGTCAAGTTGGTAGTAAGATGAATGATAATACAGATTTTGATTCGGGTTTAGAACCAGATAACCCTATAGCGTAATGCTTCTTGAATTTTATAAGCATATTATGAAGAAAACTTGCATTTCATGCATGCTATTTATATTGATAGTACATGCATCCTTTTCGCAAAAAACCACCTGTACACCTCAATACTTGCCGGTTGTAATGGTGCATGGATTTTTAGGGGGTGGTGACAACTGGACTTCACTCTATCAAGATTTGATTTCAAATGGGTTTTGCAGAGAACAGGTATATGTGTTTGATTGGAATAGCACTAGCGGAAACAATACTGCCCAAGTTCCATTGTTAGACAGTTTCATTCAAACTGTATTGGCAAAACACCAAGTTAAACAGGTTCATTTAATTGGTCACTCTGCAGGTGGCGGATTAAGTTATGCTTACTGCAGTGATAAATCGCGCGCCGCTAAAATTGCACGCTATGTTCATATTGGAAGCAGCAAAATGAAGAACACAGTTGGCCAGGGTAAAATTCCGATGCTGAATATCTATTCGAAAGATGATATGGTAGTTAAAACAGGCGGCGATATTGATGATGCCATTAATCTTGGGTTTGAAAAAATGGATCATTTTGAAATTATCACACATAGCCAAACTGCTAGAGCTGTAGTAGAGTTTCTTCGAAATACTGAAACAGATTTAAGCAGACTCCCGCCTATTGAAACAATTCCTTACCACAAAAATTTACATATCTCAGGAAAAGCGGTAACATTTGGTGATAACAAACCCCTTGTAGGAGCAACAATAGAAATATATGCTATTCGAACTAACACCGGACAGCGAATTTCAAAAAAGGCCGATGCAAAATTCGTGAGCGATGAAAAGGGTAACTGGGGAACCTTTAAAGCAAAACCTTTTACTAGTTATGAACTAGTACTTCGTCCATCAGATACCAGCATGAGAACAATTTATTACTACCGAGATATATTCATTGCCGAAAATCCACTTGTGTATTTAAGAGCACTTCCAAAATCAGGATTACCGGCCTTGCTTTTAGGCAATCTTCCCAAAAAAGAGGACCAAGCAGTACTTGCAATTTTTAGTGGAAGTAAGGCAATGATTCACGGAAGAGACAGTGTAACAGTTGATAATCGAACGCTAACAACAGCAGAATTGAGTCCAGCCTCAAAAACAGCTATTGCACATTTTCTTTATGATAATGGAGATCAAAAAACTTCAGGTGCAGCACATGCAGCATTTGGCTCAACCCCGTTTTTAGCCGCATCGGATCAGTCATTTCCGGCAAAGCCTAGCAAGCCTATTCAAGTTTATTTCAATACAAGAAAATTAGCCATTCCAAACAGAAGCAGTCGTGATGGACTGATGGTTGTTATATTTGACTAATGAATTTTTCACTTCCCTTTTTTTATGAACCCGACTGGAAAGAGCAAACCGAGCGACATACACTTCGCTCCGATAGCCACAAACATGCCGTACAGGTTCTACGAATTAAGACAGGAGAACGCATTCATCTTACTAACGGAAAAGGTTTATTAGGAACAGCAGTAGTAGAGATTGCTGATAAAAAAAATGCTACTGTTAGAATTGAAGAAGAAAAAACATTACCGCCTCATCCTAAACAAATTATCCTAGCCGTTTCACCATTAAAAAATCCTAGTCGCTTTGAATGGATGTTGGAAAAACTAACTGAATTGGGCATCTCTCAAATTCAACCTATCATCTGCGAACGAACAGAAAAGACATTTTTTAAACCAGAACGTTTCGAAAAAATTTTAATAGCAGCCATGTTGCAGAGCCAACAAGCTTATTTACCCATTTTGCAAGTACCCCAACAATTGAAAGACTTGAATTGGGATACAAAAAATGCATGGATTGCACATTGTTTGGGAGTAGAAAAGTTTGAGTTAAATGCTGCTACACAATCAGATCAATCCACTATAATTTTTATTGGTCCCGAAGGAGATTTTACAGAAGATGAGATTCATTACATCCAAGATAAAGGAGCCAAACCATTATCGCTAGGCAACCTCCGACTAAGAACAGAGACGGCCGCCATAAAAGCTGCTGCATTTTTTTCGCACAGCTACTGATTTGTATTATCTTAGAAATATGAGATATTGGATAATAGCGGTATGCATTTGCTATACGCTCAGTTCATGCAAATATGGAGGGTCCCAAAAAGTGATTGTGGCAGATACATCTATCACATTCGACCTTGCATTCAATCAACTTTTTCTAGATAGTGCAGATATTGAAGCATATGTAGAAATGAATCCCAGCTTCACGTCATTCCGTGATAGTTATTTTGATTTTTATAAAGAACGAAATTTTAGCTATGCTTGGCTAGATGAAGATGGCATGGGTGAACAAGCTGCTAACTTCATGAATTTATTAGATAACCTTCTTGAAGAACAAAGAGACAGCAGTATCTATGAAAAAAGACTTCGTCCTTTGTATGATAGCCTTCAGTTAATACCCTCACCCTGGACTAAAGATGTAACAATTGAAAAATTTACAGAAGCAGAATTATTACTTACGGGACAATTTTTTAGATATGCAACTAAAGTATATGCGGGCGCCGATATGGATGTAACGCAACTAGGATGGTTTATTCCAAGAAAAAAAATTATTCTTACGAATGTCCTTGATTCATTAATTCAAAACAAAGGAAGAGCAATAGAACAATACGAACCACTTAATAAGCACTATAGAAGACTCGAAAAAATGCTCGTGCGTTATAATGAAATTGAGAAGAATGGCAGGTGGGATAGTATTTCCTTTCGACAAAAATCTTATCAACTTGGAGATTCAAGTGAAGTAATCCTTCAAATTAAAAATAGACTTTTTGCCACAGGAGATTTACCAGCAATGGATAGCAGTTTGATTTTTGATAGCAGCTTACATAAGGCAATTCAACAATTTCAAAAAAGACATGGTTGGACAGCATCCGGCAAAGTGAACAGCAGCCTAATGAATGATTTGAATACGCCAATAACAGAAAAGATCAAAAAAATTCTTATCAACATGGAAAGAGCCAGATGGATGCCTGCAGAATTCAGTGGTGACTTCATTTTGGTAAATATTCCTGAGTTTAAATTGCATGTATATGAAGATGGAACTCATGCTTATGATATGCCAGTAGTAGTGGGAAAGCAAGCCGATAATACAGTTATTTTCAATGGTAATATTTCTTATTTAGTATTTAGTCCGTCTTGGCATGTACCTCCTGGAATCTTAAAAAAAGAAGTATTACCCGGCATACAAAAAGATCCGAACTATCTATCGAAGCATAATATGGTGGTTGAAAAGTACCAGGGAAATACTCCCATAGCCGTTCGACAAGTGCCAGGAAAAAACAATCCATTAGGAGGAGTAAAATTTATGTTTCCCAACAGCCACAATATTTATTTACACGATACAAATAATAAGAATGCTTTTAAGCAAGATAAACGCAGTTTGAGTCACGGCTGTATTAGAGTATCAGACCCAGAAAAGCTTGCAGTATTTGCATTAAAAGATCAGCCGAATTTTACTTTAGACAGCATTAGGACTTCAATGAAAAGCGGTAAGGAACAATATGTTACGCTGAAAAGAAAAATCCCCGTGCTCATTACCTACTTTACTGCATGGGTAGATTCGGAAGGCTTACTGCATATTCGCAACGATTTATATGGCCACGATGAAAAAATGGCCCAAAAATTGTTTACCAAACCCCAGTAAACACATTTGTACATTTGCACAAATTTTCGGCTATGCGTATTGAAGAAGTAGTGAACTCTTCACAGATAAGAGCTTTCTTAGATTTGAACCCAAGACTTCAAAAAGGGAATCCATTTTATATTCAGCCTTTGGATGAGCATATTGAAGAAGTATTTAATCCATCAAAGAACAAAGCATTCAAATACGGAACTGCAAAAAGATGGATTGTAAAAAGTGAGTCTAATGAGGTAGTGGGAAGAATTGCTGCGTTTACTACTAGCAAATACATAAACAAAGGAACCAACTTCAAAACAGGCGGTGTTGGCTTTTTTGACTGCATCAACGACTTTACAGTTGCTCAGACTCTTTTTGATACTGCTAAACAATGGCTGATAGAGCAGGGTATGGAAGCTATGGATGGCCCAATAAATTTTGGCGACCGCGACAAATGGTGGGGACTATTGGTGGAAGGATTTGAAGATGAGCCGGTTTTTGGAATGCCTTACAATCCACCTTATTACGAATCATTTTTTGAACAATATGGATTCAAAAATTACTACAACCAATATTGGTATCGAATGAATGTAGATGATCCCCTTGCTCCAAAATTTCAAGAACGATTTCAAAAGTTTGCTTCTAAACCAGATTATAGTGCTCGTCACGTTAAAATGAAAGACCTTTCAAAATATGCACAAGATTTTGCAACAGTATATAATTCGGCATGGGCGCAACACGGAGAGGCAAAAGAAATTACTCCCGAGCAGGTGATGAAGATTTTTAATTCTATGAAACCCATTATGGATGAAAGAATGGTTTGGTTTGCCTATTACAAAGAAGATCCTATTGCCATGTTCATAAATATTCCGGATGTGAACCAGTATTTCAAGCACTTCAAGGGAAAACTTGGGTTATTTGAAAAGCTGCGCTTGCTTTGGATGAAAAAAACAGGTTATTGTAAAAAACTCACAGGACTGGCATTTGGTGTAGTTCCTAAATATCAATCTCTTGGAATTGATAGCTACTTAATTCAATCCTGTGCAAACTTCATCCAAAACAAAGGGTGGTATAACCATTATGAAATGGGCTGGGCAGGCGATTGGAATCCACGTATGTTGAACATCTATAAAAATTTAGGTGGTACTCAAAACAGAAGGATGGTTACCTATCGTTTCATTTTCGATGAAAACAAGCACCCTTTTGAAAGACATCCGGTGATGGAATACAGTCAAACAGGCAAGTAACTTGGATGTGCAAAACTTTGCACCCTAAAATCCTTCAAAAACCAAGTTCTCTCCTACTGCATTTATTATATTGCGGCAGATATGGATAAGTTCATTGTTTCTGCTAGAAAATACAGGCCCCAAAATTTTAATACTGTTGTGGGGCAATCGCATATTACCACAACCCTTAAAAATGCCATTCAGCATAACCAATTGGCGCATGCTTTTTTATTTTGTGGACCAAGAGGTGTTGGAAAAACAACTTGTGCGAGAATTTTAGCGAAAACAATTAATTGTGAGAACAGAACTGAAGAAGGAGAAGCTTGTAACGTATGCAACAGCTGCGTATCATTTGAAGCAGGCACTTCACTCAATATTCATGAATTAGATGCTGCCAGCAACAACTCGGTGGATGATATAAGAAGCTTAGTTGAACAAGTGCGCTTTGCTCCTCAAGCCGGCAAATACAAAGTGTATATAGTAGACGAGGTTCACATGCTAAGCTCATCAGCTTTTAATGCATTCTTAAAAACCTTAGAAGAACCACCTTCCTACGCCATTTTTATTCTTGCTACGACCGAAAAACATAAAATACTTCCAACCATTTTAAGTCGTTGTCAAATTTTTGATTTCAAAAGAATCACTCACCACGATACGGTTGGCCATTTACAAGAGATTGCAGAAAAAGAGCATATCACAGCAGAAAAAGCAGCTCTTCAGGTTATAGCTCAAAAGAGTGAAGGCTGCATGCGCGACTCACTAAGTATTTTAGACAAGATTGTGAGCTTTACAAATGGTTCAGTAACCTATCAGAATACATTAGAGCATCTTAATATTCTCGATTACGATTATTTCTTTCAAATGCTCAATCATTTGACGGAACAAAATATTGGTGACGCTTTGCTTTTATTCGATGAAATAAATCAGAAAGGTTTTGAAGGAGATCAGTTTCTAAATGGATTCTCTGCATTTATGCGTGATCTTTTAGTGTGTAAAGATGAAAAAGCCATTGCCCTTTTAGATGTAGTTGAAGGGATGGAAGAGAAGTATAAAAAAGTGGCAGCTACATGCTCATTCTCCTACTTGGTGAGTGCGCTTAATATTTTGCAAGAAGCCGAGTTCTCTTACAAAATGGCTAAAAACAGAAAACTCCATGTTGAATTTACGCTCATCAAACTCAACTATTTGCCTAATGCCATTGACCTTGCTAAAGATGGCAATGCACAAGTTGTAAAAAAAAAGAGAATTGATCAGCCAGTCGCTTTAAAAACGAAAACTCTTCAACCATTTCAATCTACTGTAACAGAAAGCACATCTTCAAAACCGGCTTCAACACTTTCACAACAACCAAAAGAAGCTGTTTTGAAAGTGCAAGTTAAATCTGTTCCTCAATCAGCTCCACCGACACCGCCAGCTTTGCTAGAAGAAAAGCCTGTTACAAAAAAATCATCCGACACTCTTTTGAGCGGCAAACTTCCAGGATTAACAAAAAAGAATTTATTACAAGCTTTACGTGATAAATATGGCGACGAATATAGAATTGATGAAGTAAAAGAAGCGGCGGTTTTGAATTTAGAGAAGCTCTTGGAAGTAAGAGATCAGTTTTGCAAATCACTTACAGAGTTAAACAAGCTCACTGCCGCCAATACCTTTCAATCGGCCATATTTGATGTGATTGATGAAGTTAATTTTAGTGCAGGTGTACATGCAGTAGTAGCACAAAAATTCTTAGAATCTGAAAAAATTAATTTTCTAGAGCGAGTTCAAGAGGCATTTCATAACAAAGCTATTCGTATGCAAATCTTACTCTTGAGTGAGCCAATCATGAATGAGTTAACCCCTGCGAATTTCAATAGCCGAGACCGATTTGCACATCTGGCAAAAAAATATCCTTTATTGAATGAATTGAAAGAAGCTTTAAAACTGCAAATCGATTATTAACTGGATTTCAAAAAGGCATTTTCTTAATCAGCGCGAGTGAAACAATCACAACACTTACCATTCCGATGACCGACATTACTAGGATGAGTTTAGCTTTTCTAAAGAGCGATTCATCTTTTTTCTGAATGGCTCTATAGAGCATTCGTATTCCCCAGAATGTCACTAATAAACATCCTGTAAAAATGATGGAGTAGAGATAATACACTGCACCTGCTGCATCTAATAGCCACATACTAGATTTTTTTTGTTTTACTATACCCTTTCTGCAAAAGCCAGTTCAAAACTTTATCTCGGTGGTCACCCTGAATTATTATTTCACCATCTTTCACAGATCCTCCAGTGCCACATGCATTTTTCAATTGCTTACCTAATGACTCCATATCTTCTAATGTACCAATAAAACCGAGCACCAATGTAACCGTCTTACCGCCTCGATGTTTGGTTTCTAATCGAATTCGTAAAACTTGACTAGCATTAGGCAATGTTTCTTGCTCCTCTGCATGCTCTGGCTCAAAGGAAAAAGACGGGTCGGTACTATAAACAAATCCCCTTGAATCGCCTTTATGTTTCTTTCCCATAAGATCTGAAAGTTAAAGATTTAGAAACTATATATCTCGTTGAAATTACTATTTTGATAAGTTGATAAAAAAAATTGAACGAACATCTTAAAATCGCGCTTCAATTATAAATCTATCATTGCCGCGAACTTAAAACCTAAACAATTTGTTGGAAATTTCCCCTGACTCTATCTTTCTCTTGCTCCAATCACGAATATCATAGTAAAATGAAAGTAAGAAATATCGATTCAGAATATTAGAGTTAGTAACCGAAGTTGCTCGCTCTGTTATGGATCCAGTAACACCTCTGTTTGTATTAAAAACATCATTTAAATATAGTTTCAGCTGAGCTCTCCTACTTTGCAAAAATGAATAAGTAATATCTGCATTTGTTACAAAACTGTTAGGAGGTACAATTGGAGAGGATACAGATTGTTGGATATACCTAAAATTAGTTGTAATGGCAATCGATGTACTTGGCCTATAAATAATTGATCCTCCAATATCGTTTGTCACAAGGTTAAAATTATTTAAGATCTTATTGCTTGCAGGAAAACGACTTTGACTTAATCCTATTCTATATTGAGGTAAAATCTCAAACTTGTTATTGAAATTTAAGTTGATTGAAAGTGATATGTTTTGTGAAAACTGATTAGCTGTAAAACTGTTTTCATCAATTAATACTCTACTAAAATCATATGAACCAAAAAAACCTGTATTATATCCAAATGAAAATCCATTCTTAGCTCTATACTTCCTACTATAATTTATCGAAACGGAATGACTAAATATATTTCCAGCATTTTCTGGTGTATAAGTCTGCAAGCCTGATGAGTCTATTGAAAGACGATTTATAACTGGATTTGAATAAAAGGAAGAATTTGTTATTATGATAAGCATTGCACCTGTTTTGTTATTAACAAAATTAGCTGATGTATTAAAAGTACTTGATCTGATAGGTTGTAATAACCTATTGCCATTTATTACTTGAAATGGATTACTATTGTCTGCAACAGGTATTAAATTATTTATAGAAGGGGCCTCCACCCTTTGATAATATTGCATGTTAATCTTATTAATTGTTAATGACATATTAAGCAATACATTTGTTAGGTTTTGAATAAAATGGTTGTTATTAAAATTGCTGTACTTATCATTTATCAACTGATTTTGAAGAACAAATGAAGTTCTTAAACGTATTTTATTTATTTTCCAGACAAGATTAACATCACCTTTGAACATATCTAACTGCCTTCTAAGATCATTAGTGCCAGATAAGATTAAGCTATCATACACCAAACCATTTGTACTTTTTGTAACTGTTTGAACCTGTTTACCAGATATAGTTCGCTCGTATCTGCTAGATATATAGTAGCTCAAATATTTATTAAAAACATTCTCAAAATAAACACTGCCACTAATACTAGAACTAGGAGTATTTGTTCTTCGAAGCTGCTCAAATACTTGACTCCCAATTTGGGGAAAAATTATAGTATTTATAGATTCAGTAATTTGTGACAATGGATTATTATTGTTAATATAGGAATGAGACATTGAAAATGATTTCTTTGAATTCGCTATTCTCCGAGAATAGAATATAGAATAATTAAATCGTTTTACTGAATCATTTGAAAATAAATCGCCGTTAAAATTGCTAAGATTTCCAATTTGGTCATTTTTAAAGCCCTGATTAGAATTATTTGACAGCAAGTTAAGCTGGCTCACATATCCAATTCTAAGCTGAATTCTTGAAAGAGAATCTAAACGCCAATTCAGACCACCGTTTAAATTATTGGATCTTTCAATGGTGTTCATAGCAGAAACTGTATTTGAAATATTAAAGCCATTAACCAAAGGAATTGTAGTTGTATTGCTTGAGATTACTTCATTTAGGTTTGAATTATAGAAATATTGAGCAAATAATGATAGATCTTTAGACGGAGCATGATTCAAATTTGCACCAATACCTTGACTATTATTGATACCAGTTGTACCGCCACCAAATGCAATTCCATTTATGTTAATTCGTTGCCCTGATACACCATAAGTAGAGCCAAAAGAACCCATACCACTTCTATTAAACCCTCCAGCTTCACTTAGGTCTTGTAAGGAAAAGGAACTCCTATTTAAGTTATTCTTATAACCAACAAGGCTTAACTGAAGAGTATCTCTAAACATGTTTAAAAGAGCTCCTAACTCATTTCTTTCATTAGTACCGCCACCTAAATAAGCTCTACCAAAAAACCCACGTTTTACACCCTTTTTAAATGTTAAATTTATTACTTTACTTAAGGGGCCCTCTCTCCTCACATTTTCAAATTCATATTGCTCAGTATCGTCAACAACTTGAACCTTATCGATAAGATTAGCAGGCAAATTCCTAGTAGCCATTTTATAATTACCACCAAAGAATTGTTTTCCATCCACCAAAATCCTAGTTACTGGTCTTCCCTGCACTTGAATGCTACCATCATCTCCTACTTCCACACCTGGAAGTTTTTTTAGCAAATCATCTACCAAAGCAGTAGGCAGGGTTTTAAAAGAAGCTGCGTTAAACTCAATGGTATCTTTTTTAAAAAGCACAGGAGGTATTTCTGAAAAAACCACTACTTCATCTAATTGCTTTTCACTTGTTTTAAGGGCAACAATACCAAAGTCTATTGAAGGGATGGCTGAGGTGAGTATAAACTCTTTACGGTATGGCTCATATCCCGCAACAGTTATTAATAACCGAAGCAATATTCCTTCAGGTAAAGAAGGAACTTTAAAAGCTCCTTTTGTATCAGATAAACGATATTTTATAATAGAAGTATCTTTTGCATCATACACAGCTATAGTTGCCAAGTTTAAACCCTTTTTTGTAGCACTATCAACCACTATTCCATTTATACTTAATGTTTGAGCACTTAAGTTTTGGATCAAAAAAAATAAAAGAAGAAAAAAGGGTATTCTAAGCATGTGTTTCAAAATGACATTTTTATATGTATAGATCCATAATGGTAAACTCAAATTACAAAAATTATAAATACGTAATTCAAGTATTATTTTACTTCACTAAGTTGCTCAGATTTACAATAGGTGCAAATTAACTTATCCGAAACCCAACCCACTGAAAATATTTTTATTTTAGTTGAATGAGCAGAAAGTATAAGTTCACGAATAAAGATGGTATTTATTTCATCAGCTTCTCTACTGTTTCTTGGGTGGATGTATTTACAAGAGTGGTTTATAAGGATATACTAGTTGAAAATCTGCGATATTGCCAAAATAACAAAGGCTTAGAACTATTTGCATGGTGTATCATGACCAACCATGTCCATTTAATTGCAAGAGCGCAAGAAGGATTTCTGCTTCCAAATATTTTGAGAGATTTCAAAAAACATACCAGTAAACTGTTGATTAAAACTATTAAAGAGAATCAACAAGAAAGTAGGCGTGCTTGGATGTTGGAAATATTTAGGACGGCTGGCGAGAATAACAATGCTAATTGTAGTTTCCAATTTTGGCAGCAGGATAATCACCCTATTGAAATATGGAGTGAAAAAGTTATTCTACAGAAACTCAATTATTTACATAATAATCCAGTTGTTGCAGGGATCGTACGGCATCCAGAAGACTATCTGTATAGTAGTGCTCGAAATTATTTTGATGAGAACTACCGTGGACTTTTGGAAATCAAGTTCATCACTTAAAAAGCGCTAGCGCGAGTTTGCAACTCGTGTTTAAACCTCTACTGTTGGCGCGAGTTTGTAACTAACATAGCACGGGTTGCAAACCCGCGCTAACGAATGATTGCAAACGCGCGCTAACGAAAGATTGCAAATCCATCCTAACAAAAAAGAGCTATGTTACTTAAAGAATCTCCGCCTTCAAACTTAAATCGAGGCTTTGCGCTTGATGAATCAGTCCACCTACACTTACATAAGTAACACCAGTATTGGCATATGAACGAATATTACTAAGATGAATACCGCCACTGGCTTCTGTTTCAAAATCAGCTCCTAATATTTGTAAAGCTTCCTCAATTTGCTCCGGCTTAAAATTATCCAACATCACACGAAACACTTTTCCCTTACCAACCTCTGCAACTTCATGTACCTCTTCCAAACTGCGCGTTTCAACTTCAATCTTAAGATGTGGCTTATCTTGAATATACTGCCATGCTCTTTCAACAGCAGCACTAATACCACCTGCGTAATCAATATGATTATCCTTTAGCATAATCATATCATACAAGCCAAATCTGTGGTTAATTCCTCCGCCAATTCTTACTGCTTCTTTTTCCAATAACCTAAAATTAGGAGTGGTTTTTCTTGTGTCTAACAAACCAGTTTTCGTTCCAGCGAGTTCATCCACATATTTCCTGGTTAAAGTAGCAATGCCACTCATCCTTTGCATGCAATTCAATACCAACCTTTCTGCCTTCAATAAAACATGTACATTTCCAAATACTTCAAAAGCCTTTTCACCAACATGCATGGAATCGCCATCGGCTTTAAAAGCAACAAACTGAATATTAGGTTGTAAATAAGTGAAAATTTCTTTTGCTACTTCAACTCCGGCTAAAATGCCTTCTTGTTTGATAAATAATACAGCTTTCCCTGGCTGATCTGGAGGAATACAAGAAAGCGATGAATGATCGCCCTCCCCCACATCTTCTTGGATAGCCATATCTACTAATTTGTGCAGTTGAACTTTAAAATCGTGCATAGCAGCAAAGCTACAGTAAAAGAATATGCTGAAAAGATTGGTTAATTGATGCGCATAGCAACAATCTGAAAGCGGCCTTCTTTATTGCGCAGAATGAGCGTAACGCTAAATGATTTCCCAGAAGAAAGCATTTTGCCCGCCATATATAAAGTACCACTCATTTCACGTTGTGATAACAACTCGAACCCTTTAATACCATTGTCTTTATAAAACGATTTCAAAGCCTGTGTTGCCTGATTTTTACTAACAGCTTTCATTTCCTCTTTCTCAGGAAATCTAAGGTCAATAAACTCATCGAAATGTGCAGCAACCGATTCCGCATTGCCTGATTTTAAAGCTTTTACAATATCATCTACTTCGGCCCTAAACATCCATACCGACATAACAACAGCAAATGCGCCCCATCCAGCCATCAAATACTTCATGATCTATTAAAAGTTTTCAAATGTAATATAGCAAAAAACCTGCCAAGGTCGAAGAACCAGTTTCCGAGCGCAAGATATTGCCTGCAAAAATGTAGATTTGAGCCATGAGTCAGAAAGTTATGTTAATGATCATGGATGGCTGGGGACTAGGACAGGTTTCTTCCTCAGATGCCATTCAGCAGGCAAATGTGCCTTTTGTAAGTTCCTTGTTTGAAAAATATCCTAACGCAACATTAACCACTTGTGGAGAAGCAGTTGGGCTTCCAGATGGACAAATGGGCAACTCAGAGGTTGGGCACTTAAACCTTGGAGCTGGTCGAGTTGTGTACCAAGAGCTACAGAGAATTCATGTGGCTATTCGTGATAGATCTTTTTTTGATAATCCATCACTGCTAGCTTCCATAAGATATGCGAAAGAAAATAACACATCCCTACACCTTATTGGTTTGGTAAGTGATGGTGGTGTTCACAGCCATATTAATCATGTAAAAGCCATTTGTGAATTATGTGCAAAAGAAGGACTGAACAAAGTTTTCATTCATGCATTTACCGATGGACGTGATTGTGATCCGAAAAGCGGCGCCGGTTTCATACAATCCCTACAAGAAGCCACTCAAAAGACCTGTGGCACTATTGCTAGTGTTACTGGAAGATATTACGCAATGGATCGTGATAAAAGATGGGAAAGGGTTAAAAAAGCTTACGACGCACTGGTTCATGCAAATGGAGAAATTAGTGAAGACTTGGTTAAAAGCATTGAGGCCTCTTACCAAAAAGGAGTGACCGATGAATTCTTAGATCCTATCATTTCAGCAAATCTGAAGGACAATCCTGATGCATTTATTAAAAATGGTGATGCGGTTATCTGTTTTAATTTCAGAACCGACAGATGTCGAGAAATTACAGAAGTGTTGAGTCAGCGTGCTATTCCTGAACAGGATATGCAACCTCTTGAATTGCATTATACCACCATGACTGAATATGATGCAACTTACAAAAATGTGCATGTCATTTTTGAAAACGATAACCTTGTACAAACATTAGGTGAGGTTTTATCGAGCCATGGAAAAACGCAGCTGAGGATGGCAGAAACTGAAAAGTACCCGCATGTTACTTTTTTCTTTAGTGGGGGAAGAGAATCATTATTTCCAGGGGAAGACAGAAAAATGGCGGCTTCACCTAAGGTTGCTACCTACGATTTACAGCCCGAAATGAGTGCTATTGAATTAACTGATTATTTGGTTGCAGCTTTAGATGAGGCCAAAAATGATTTTATCTGTATCAATTACGCAAATGCAGATATGGTAGGACACACAGGTGTGTTTGAAGCAGTTGTAAAAGCGGTGGAAACTGTTGACCAATGTGTTCAAAGAGCAGTTACCAAAGCGCTGGATAAAGGATACATTGTTTTACTCACTGCCGATCACGGAAATGCTGACTATATGATCAATGAAGACGGATCACCCAATACCCAACATTCACTCAATCCAGTTCCAGTTTTCTTAATAGGTGCAGGAGCAGAAAAAAATATCCGATCGGGTAAATTAGGTGATATTGCCCCAACTATCTTGCACCTTATGCAATTACCTATACCTAAGGAAATGACTGGTGAAGTACTTGTACATTAAATTTTTCTAAGGTATTCAAACTGAAAAACATGACAACTAAATCAAAAATTTTAGCCGGACTAGTAGGTGTGTTTGTTTTAATACAGTTCTATAGACACGAACCAAATGTGCAAGAAGCACCAGCAAAAAACCATTTAACCACAGAATATACAATACCCGCTAACGTTGAGCAGGTATTGGTGAATGCCTGTTATGATTGCCATAGTAACAATACAGTGTATCCTTGGTATAGTCAAGTACAGCCCTTAGCATATTGGATCAATCACCATGTAGAAGACGGAAAGAAGCACCTCAACTTTGATGAGTTTACCACTTATAGATTGCGCAAGCAATACCATAAAATGGAAGAAGTGGTTGAACAAATGCAAGAAAAAGAAATGCCACTCAAAAGCTATAGCCTCATTCATAGCAATGCACGCTTAAAAGATGAAGAAAGAACATTATTGATCAATTGGGCAGAAGCAGTAATGAATGAAATGAAGGGACGTTATCCAATGGATAGCTTGGTGAAACCAAAAAGTTAAGTTTATAAGACATGCGATTTGGATTGACTTTAAGTGGGCTACTTTGTCTACCGATACTTCTATTTGCACAATCAAAAAAAGATACTACCAACTTAGACCGAGAGTTGGAGGAGGTAACTGTATTCTATAAAAAATGGGAGCAAAAACTGAATGATATCCCTAACAGAATTAGTAAGGTTAAATTAAGTGATGTACGCTTACGCAATCCAGCTACCATGGCAGATGTACTTGCTGGAACTGGAGAAGTATTTATCCAAAAAAGCCAACAAGGCGGTGGAAGCCCAATGATTAGAGGATTTGCTACAAATAGAGTTTTACTAGTAGTGGATGGTGTTCGAATGAATAATGCGATCTATAGAAGTGGAAATATTCAGAATGTTATTTCTCTTGATCCACTTGCCTTAGAAGATGCCGAAGTTATATTCGGACCAGGATCCTTAATTTATGGTAGTGATGCTATTGGTGGTGTTATGGACTTCCATACATTACAACCTCGATTTGCTAAAAAAAATAATACGTTGGTAAAGGGTAACCTTACAACTCGATATGCTTCAGCTAACCAAGAACAAACTGTACATGCCGATGTAAACATTGCTAACAATAAAGTTTCGTGGTTAGGTAGTTTTACTTTTAGTCACTTTGGCGACTTAAGAATGGGCAATAGAGGTGGACCAGATAGCTATTTGAGAAAGGAGTACATTCAAAGAATAGGCAGTGTAGATTCCATCATAAAAAATGCTAACCCGCTTGTCCAACGTTTTACTGGCTATGAACAGAAAAACATCATGAGTAAACTTCGATGGAAGCCTACTGACAATTGGGATATACAATATGCATTTCACTATTCAAATACCAGCAATATACCACGCTATGATAGGCTAATTGAATATGCTAATAACAGACTTCGTTTTGCCAGGTGGGATTACGGACCACAAGCTTGGCAAATGCATCATGTGCAAGTGCAAAATAATAAAGCTTCAGTGCTATACGATGCCGTGAAATTAGTTGCCGCATTTCAACAATATGAAGAAAGCAGAATTGATAGAAGAAGAGGCAATAACTGGGAAAGAAGTCAAATTGAAACAGTAAATGCATGGTCAATCAACCTCGACTTCAACAAAAGCTTCAATGAAAAGTCGGAAATATTTTATGGGGCTGAATGGGTGAAAAATGATATTGGTTCAAAAGCTTTTGAACGCAATATTATCAGCAATCAACAAAGACCAGTTCAAACAAGATACCCCAATGGTTCCGATTGGAACTCGTGGGGAGCTTATGCAAGTTATAGGTATCGTCCAAAAGCAGGTATGACCATTACCAGTGGATTGCGCATTAACCAAAATAAATCGAGTGCAGAATTTGATAGAACCTTCTTTGCTTTTCCATTTAGCAATACATCTATACAAGCTGGTAATTTCACTGGGAATCTTGGAATGGCTTATCAGTTTGCAACAGGCTGGCAATTAAATGCACTGGTATCATCTGGATTTAGAATGCCCAACATAGATGACATTGGTAAAGTCTTTGAATCTGCTCCCGGATTGGTAGTTGTACCCAACCCCAATCTTCGTCCTGAGTATGTTTGGAATGGTGACTTAGGAATTCAATACAAACAGGAAAACAATTGGGAAATGTATTTCACACTATTTGGCACAAGAATGAACAATGCACTTACAAGAAGGCCTTTTCAGTTCTTAGGTAGCGACAGTTTATTTTTTGATGGAGGAATGAGTTCGGTTGAAGCTATTCAAAATGTAGCATCTGCAACCGTATGGGGAATACAAGCTGGATGGGGAATTCATTTGCTACCTTCTCTAGTTTGGAAAACACAATTGAATTGGATTCAAGGAAGAGAAACAGATGATGTAAGGAATGAGCAAGTTCCGCTTAGGCATGCACCACCCTTTTATGGGAACACTTCTATAACATTTCGAAATAAAAAATGGGAAATATTGTGGCAATTAGAGCATCACGGAGAAGTAAGAGCTGAACAATTAGCTCCCAGCGAAAGAGCAAAGCTATTCATTTATGCAACCGATGCACAAGGAAGACCTTATTGTCCAAGTTGGTATGCCATGCATTTAAAATCTTCCTTTCAAGTGAGTTCTACTTTTAGTATGCAATTAGGTTGGGAGAATATAACCAATCAACGTTACAGACCTTATTCATCAGGTATTGTTGCTCCCGGCTCACAAATCATCATAAGCGCACGCTTAAAATGGTAAATATTGCAGCAGGCATATTTTCATACCTTTGCAGCTATGGAAATTAAGTCAGCTGCTTATTTGATCTCTTCGCCTTCGCACGAAAAATGTCCGCAGAAAAATCTTCCCGAATATGCTTTTATTGGAAGAAGTAATGTGGGCAAATCGTCGTTGATCAATATGATAACTGGCCAGAAAAATTTAGCCAAAACCTCAGGTACTCCTGGTAAAACTCAATTGATCAACTATTTTGAAATCAGCAGCACAAAAAGTAAAAACGGCCCAAAAGAGTCTTGGTGGCTGGTAGATTTACCCGGATATGGCTATGCGAAACGCTCATTAAAAGATAGAAGGCGTTGGGAACAGATGATTGAAGGATACTTAAGAAAAAGATCTCAACTAACGCAGCTTATGGTACTCATTGATAGCAGGCATGAACCACAAAAAATTGATTTAGCTTTTATTAATCAACTTGGTGCTTGGCAAGTGCCTTTTGTATTGGTTTTTACCAAAAGTGATAAAGAGAAGCCTAAAGTAGTTGAAAGAAATGTAGAAGCCTTTTTCAAAGCTATGCGTGAGACATGGCAGTTTCTCCCACGTTATTTTGTGACCAGTGCAGAAAAGAAAATTGGTCGCGATGAATTGCTAGGTTTCATTGCAGCATGCAATGATGAGATAAAAGGTTTAACCCCTCAGTAAGAGGAGCAAAACCTTTCTATTCAAATAACAGAATTAATTACACATTTTATCGGCACAGCAACTGCTGGCAAATGCATCTGGCTTGGCTTTAAAAGCAAAGCCCATACCAAGTATGTATCCCATTGCTTCTTTAAGAGCATCATTGCTTTTAAAGTGCGGATTAGTATTGATATCTGCATGCACTTCCATATCCACTCCATACTCAATAAAAAGCGGACAAAGTTCATACGCAATTTCAATACTCTTGGCTACTTCAACCAGCATCCTTTCTTTGATGTGGTACTTTTGTAAACTCTTTTCGTTGTGGATATACATAAATCCACCGCAATGTTCACGCAGAAAAACAATGACCGTTGCAAATTCTGTTTCGGCTCCTTTTACCTGGCTATCGGTTCCAATACATACCTTCAATTTTGTCCCTTTCTCTTTTTCTTTTTGCAGGGCATCGGCTACTGCATCTTTGATGGGAAGTTGAATGCGTTCCCCGTTGAATTTTCTCCAATGCATGTGTAATGGGTTTTTTGAAGTTACACATAAAAGAAGGTGTCAACAGTTAATTTATTATTAACAGACGTGGAAAACCATTAATACTGCCCTGTTGCCAACATTACCAATGTACAAGCTTCAATTGTTTGAATACCTTTCGCTCTAGCCATTTCAACGAGTGCATCGTTTTCTGTACCCGGATTAAAAATGATTCTTTTGGGAGCTAAATTCAAGATGTAGTCATAATACATTTCTTGTCGACTTGGATTTAGGTAGAGTGTAATTGTATCCAAATCAGGAACTGTATCTATTTCTGTTTCAATAGGTGTTTCATGCACATTACCCTTTTTACTACCAAGTGCCCAAACTGAATGCCCATGTGCTTTTAATCGCTCTACAGCCATATAACTATACCGATCTGGTTTATCTGAAGCCCCTAGAACAAGTGTGTTTTTCATAAAGTTTTTTTAATTATTTAGGTCGAACCATGCGTACAAAATGACTCCAGAACCAACTTTCTTCTGCTTTTATGATGGTTTGAAATGTTTGATCTGCTTGTTCTGCTAATGATTGAATACGGCTAATTGTTGAAGAGAAAGCCTCCCATTCAGGATCATTACTTGATGAAGGTGTTGAAGCAGACAAGTTTTGCAGCACCTCCAGCATTGGATCAAGCTCGCGCTTTTTCCGTTGATACATAATACGGGTAAGCACCTTCCACATATCTTTTTCAGCTACAAAAAACTCCCTTCGCTCACCTGCAATTACTTGCTTCTCTACCAATTTCCAATCCATTAATTCGCGCAAATTCATATTGGCGTTACCACGACTAATTTTTAATTCAGACATAATATTATCGGTACTCATTGGGCTTGCTGCTACCAATAATAAAGCATGCACTTGAGCCATGGTCCTATTGATACCCCATTGAGTTGCCAGCGCACCCCAACTATTAATAAACTGCTCCTTCGCTTCAACCAAATTCATAGCTTAAAGGTACAGTTGCGAAGCTGGTTTCGAAAATCAACTTCATTTCTGCTGTTAACCTGTTATACACAATCAAAAAAAAATCTATCATTCATGTTAAAAGATTCAGGAATCTTTCTAACTTTCATGCAGCATTTTATTCACTCCAAAAAACAAAGCATAACCCATGGCTAAAGCAAAAAAGAAAGCTGCCGCAAAGAAAGCAGCTCCAAAGAAAAAAGCTGCTGCTAAAAAAACTGCTGCTAAGAAAGTAGCTAAAAAAGCTGCTCCTAAGAAAAAAGTTGCAGCTAAAAAACCTGCTGCTAAGAAAGTGGCTAAAAAAGCCGCTCCAAAAAAAGCTGCAAAAAAAGCCGCTCCTAAGAAAAAAGCTGCAGCTAAAAAACCTGCTGCTAAGAAAGTAGCTAAAAAAGCCGCTGCAAAAAAAGCTGCCCCTAAGAAAAAAGCTGCAGCTAAAAAACCTGCTGCTAAGAAGGTAGCTAAGAAAGCCGCTCCAAAAAAAGCTGCTCCTAAGAAAGCTGCTAAAAAAGTAACCAAGAAAAAGGTATCTGCACCAGTTGCTGCTCCGGCTCCAGCTCCCGCTCCAGCGCCAGAGGTAACTCCAGCAGCTCCAGTGGTTGAAAGCAGTTCAGAAAATACACAAGCATAAGTACTTGAATTATTGATTGATCCTGCTTCAATTGAAGCAGGATTTTTTTTGCCTTATGAAAAAGATATTTATCCTAATAGCTATTATAGCTGTTTTCAACGCTTCGTTTGCACAAACAACAGCATTCCGATTTGTATTGTTAACTGATACACATATTGGTTCGCCAAATGGATCGGCTGAGGAAGACCTTAGACGAACCGTTAGGGATATTAACAACCAAAGAAATGAAATAGCTTTTGTAATAGTTTCTGGAGACATCACTGAATTAGGCAAAAAATCTGAACTTCTGCTGGCTAAAAAGCTACTTGACTCGTTGCAAATCCCCTACTACATTATACCTGGTAACCACGATACAGGGTGGAGTGAAAGCGGCGGACAAGACTTCATTGATATTTTCGGAAGCGACAAATTCGTTTTTGAATTTGGTGGCATTCAATTCATGGGATGTGCTTCTGGTCCATATGTAAGAATGAGTGATGGCCATATTCCAAGAGATGCCATAGTTTGGATGGATAGTATTTTTCAAAAAACATCCGCAGAAAAACCACTTATATTTATCAACCACTATCCACTAGATCCTTCTCTCGATAATTGGTACGAAGCCACCAATAGATTATTGAATCGTAATACTTGGCTTACACTATGTGGGCATGGACATACGAATAAACAGTTTCAGGCAGATGGCATTCCATCTATTATGGGCAGATCGAATTTAAGGGCAAAAACAAATTCTGCTGGATACACTTTTGTTGATATAACACATAATCAAATTACAATCAGTGAGAGGCAAAGCTTTACCGAACTAACCAAAGTGTGGGCAAAGATTGGATTGAAAAATGAAAGTCGCCCAAACCCTAATTTACTACCTCGACCTAGCTATGAATTAAATAATCAATTTAAACAAATAAGTGCAAGCTGGACATTCGCATCAGATGCAAATATTATTGCCTCACCACATGTTTCGGGAAAACAAGTATTTGTTGGAAATATGGTTGGTGAAATTTTTGCATTATCAACTAAAAATGGAAAACCAATATGGACAAATCGTATTCCAGCCGGCATTTTTTCCAGTGCAGCCAGCAGCGAATCAATGGTTTTTGTACCCTGCGCAAATGGATCTTTGTATGCACTTGATAAGAAGAAAGGAAATATTCAATGGAGTTTTCAAGCAGAACAGTCCATACTAGGAACTCCTTTAGTACAAAATAACATCGTATACTTTGGAGCAAGTGATGGTTACATGTATGCATTAGAAGCTACCTCAGGAAAATTACAATGGAAATCAAAATTGTTCTCTGGACCAGTTGTAGGTGCCCCTGTTTATTACGATGGGCATTTACTTATTGGTGCTTGGGACACCAAACTTTATTGTATAGATGCAAGAACAGGATCTCAAAAATGGAGTTGGAGTAATGGATCTGCAGTTGCCAATTTTTCTCCTGCTTCTTGTACGCCAATAGTGGTTAACAATACTGTTTTTATTGTGGCGCCTGACCGTTACGCAACTGCTATTGATTTTACAACGGGTACTACCTTGTGGAGAACAAATAAAGCAACGGTTCGTGAATCAATTGGAGTTTCTACTGACAAACAATGGATTTATGCAAAAACAATGAATGATGTTATTGTGAAATTTTCTGCTTCCCGCAGCAATCCCGATTCTATTTATAGAATTGATTGTAAGTATGGATATGATCATGTACCAAGTATGTTGATTCCTGCAAATGATTTGATGCTTACTGGCACAAAAAATGGTATTATTTACGCTGTATCACAAAACGACAACACCATGAAGTGGGCTTATAAAATTGACAACTCAATGGTTCATACTGTTCAAGTGTCCAATAAAAAAACTTTGTTTGCATCTACCATGGATGGAAAAGTTGTTCGCCTGAATTGGTAAATCATAGCTTTGTACTATGCTATCGGGCAAATACAGAGGTATCTTTTTTATGATCTTAGCCGCGCTTGGATTTTCTATCATGGGTGCTGCTGCAAAAATGCTCAAAGGAGAACTCAACGCAGGTCAATTAACTTTTTATAGGAATGCAGTAGGACTTATCTTCTTAAGCATGAGTTGTATCATAAAGCCCCCAACTATTATTGGAAATAAAACTGGCTGGCTGATATTTAGAGGACTAATGGGCACGACTGCACTGTATACTTTGCTATACTGTATTTTATATTTACCACTCGGCACTGCAATGAGCTACAACTTAAGCTCAACTCTATTTATTGCAATTCTTTCTTTCCTTGTTTTTAAAGAGAAACTTGGGCAACTTATTTGGGGCGCTGTATTGTTAGGCTTTCTGGGTATGGGACTCATTTATCAGCCTAACATGAATTTTCCATGGTATTACCATGTAGCAGGACTAATTTCTGGGCTCACCTCTGCAATTGCATATCTTACAGTAGGACGTTTGACAAAACATTACGATAGCAGAATCATTGTTGCAGCATTTGTTGTAATGGGAACTATCATACCAATGCTTGGAATGTTACTGAAATGGATATTCCAATTACCTACCGATGAAATTCTTTTTATTAATTTCATACTACCAAATTCTTCAACTTGGTTACCTATACTACTCATGGGAACTTCGGCACTTGCTGGACAATACTTTGTAACACTTGCCTACGGCTCAGATAAAGCTGGTATTGTTTCTGTATTTAGCTATAGCAATATAATTTTCTCGGTTTTTTTAGGCGTCTTACTGGGCGACACCTTTCCAAATATAATTGCATGGACAGGTATTGCTTGTATTATAGGAAGTGGTGTTTTAATTAGCCTCGAAAAACGAAAACAAATTGCTGTATGAATATTGAACTCATCAGATCTACTTGTTTATCATTTCAGTTCACAGAAGAAGATTTCCCTTTTGGTGAAGAAAACTGGGTGTACAAAGTTGGCGGAAAAATTTTTTGCATTATTGCTGCTACAGAAATACCCCTGCGATTAAGTTTAAAAGCACCCGCAGAAATGGTGCTGGAATTGCGAGAACAATTTGCCGGTATTCAACCTCCTAGTTATTTGAATAAGAAATATTGGAATAGCTTTTCTATTGATGGAAGTTTTACATGGAAAGAACTACAGTCATGGATAGAGGTTTCTTACAAAGAAGTTGTGAAAGGTTTACCTAAATCAGTTCAATCAAAAATACACAGCAAAAAATAAGAACTACGATTTTTGCTTGAAGCGAATAGAAGCTAAATCAAACAGCTCTGGGTGTTTCCCAGTTTTATCAGCATAAAATGAGCTGATTTTTTTCAAATCTGCATCTACATCTCCAGTCATTTTTTCCCCGCCTCCAAAGCCTGCTTCTTTTTTCGCATAATCTAAATAACCCAATAACACAGGAACATTCGCCTGAATGGCAGTATGATAAAAACCACTTTTCCAATAAGACACTTTGCCTCTTGTTCCTTCGGCTGGAATAAGTAAAATCAGTTGTTGGTTTTTTTGAAAAAGTGTAGCCATATCAGTCACCAAATTCGACGCGCTTGACCTTTGTACTGGAATAGCTCCTGTTGCATTCAATAAGATACGAAGTGGCCAAAAAAATAATTCTTTCTTTGCTAAATACCTTAATGGTATACCCATTATTTTACATGCAGCAAGTGTGTAAATAAAATCCCAATTTGATGTATGTGGAGCGGCAATTGCAACTGCTTGCTGAATTCCAACGGGAACACCATTATTTACTTTCCATCCCTTCCACTTAAACCACCAGACAAAAAATTTCGTCATCATAAAAAATAGGTTTCAAAAAAAACCCACCATTTGGTGGGCTTCTTTATTTAAAGCATCATTCGAAGAGGCTCTTCTAAGAGTTGTTTTAAAGTTTGTAAGAAGGCAGCACCAGTTGCACCATCCACTACTCTGTGGTCGCAACTAAGTGTTACTTTCATAACATTGCCCGGTACAACAGCGCCATTTTTTACAACTGGCTCTTGCTGAATACCACCTACAGCAAGAATACATGCATCTGGCGGATTAATGATAGCAGTAAACTGATCTATACCAAACATGCCCAAATTGGAAATGGTAAATGTGCTTCCTTCCCAATCTGCAGGTTGTAATTTTTTATCCTTCGCTTTCTGAGCGAATTCTTTCACTTGAGCAGCAATTTGAGTTAAACTTAACATGTTAGCATGTCGAACAACAGGCACAAGTAAACCTTCATCCACTGCAACTGCAACACCAATATTAACATGATGATTATAGCGAATGGTATCACCCAACCAACTACTATTCACTTTTGGATGTTGACGTAAAGCCAATGAAACAGCTTTAATGATCATATCATTGAAACTGATTTTTACAGATGCTTGTTCATTCAATTTAGCTCTTGCCGCCACACATGCATCCATATCAATACTCATTGTGAGGTAGAAGTGAGGTGCAGTAAACAAGCTTTCACTCAATCGGCGCGCAATGGTTTTACGCATTTGCGAAACTGGCACTTCATCAAATGAAACTGTTCCAAGAGGTGCAACAGCTACTTGAGGAGTAGCACTCATTGGAGCAGATACTACCGTAGCTGGAGCAGCTGCCCCTGTTTGCGGTGCTTTATATTGATCAACATCACTTTTTATAATTCTGCCCTGATCACCACTGCCTTGCACATATCTTAAATCAATTCCCTTTTCAGCAGCTAATTTTCTAGCTAAAGGAGATGCTAAGATTCTACCATCATTCACTACAACTGGCGCTGCCGACGGTGCAGGTGCACTTGGAGCAGGCGCAGGTGTTGCTTGACTTGTAGCAGCTGGAGTTGACACAACTGGAGCAGCAGTTCCGCCCGATTTAGCAGCAGCAATAACAGCTTGTACATCAAAGTCAGGCTGACCAATTATACAAAGCAAATCATTCACTTGAATTTTTTCGCCAGCAGCAGCACCTTGGTGAAGGAGGATACCGTCTTTATAGCTTTCCAATTCCATAGTAGCTTTATCGGTCTCAATTTCTGCAAGTATTTCTCCCTTTTTAACAGCATCACCCACCTTTTTCTGCCATGATGCAATCACACCTTCAGTCATGGTATCGCTTAAACGTGGCATCAATACAACTTCTTCCATTTGACTGATATCAACTGAAGTTGCAACAGAGTTAGCTGGTTGTGGAACAGGCGCCGATTCAACAGGTGCTTGTGCTGATGTAACAGCACCACCTTGATGCTGTGCAACCAGTGCTTGTACATCTTCGCCTGGCTCACCTAAAATGGCTAACAAATCGTTCACCTGAAGCTTGCCTCCATTAGGTGTTCCTATATGCAATAAAACACCATTTTGGTAACTTTCCAGTTCCATGGTGGCTTTATCTGTTTCAATTTCAGCAAGAATTTCCCCTTTTTGTACCTTTTCGCCAACCTGCTTATGCCAAACAGCAACCACACCTTCGGTCATGGTATCACTTAATCGGGGCATTAATATCACTTCAGCCATTGCTTATCTGTCTTTATTGGTTATAATACCCTTACGGGCCTAAATTGGGCGTGAAATTACAGCAAATTGAGTTTGTGACAAGGTTTATAAAATGCTTTGTGTGCCTTTTGTTGAAATATTTAGCACGAAAACGTTCGCACAAACCGCAATAAAGGAGTTTTATTGGTAAAACTCGACAAAATTGAGCCTATTGCGCTCATTCTGCTACTTTTACAAAGTGGGAAAAAGGCCTATTTTATTCATACTGATCTTGATGCTCTTGGCTAATTTGCCTGTATTGGCTCAGCGGAATTATACAAATCGCTCGGTCTTGGCTGATGGCAACTGGTATAAAATTGGGGTTGTTCGGGAAGGAGTATATAGAATTGATGGAAATTTCCTTCAAAATATGGGAATTACAACCCCAGTATCATCTGCTCAAATTAGGTTGTATGGAAATGGAGGAGGCTTACCAATTGAAGATAACGGCATTGTTCCAATAGATGATTTATTTGAGAATGCCATTCAGGTGTTCGATGGTGGAGATGGTGTGTTACAGGGAACAGACTTCTTTATCTTTTATGCTCCTGGACCTCACCAATGGAAATATGATTCTATTCAACAAAAGCATCTACCTATTCATAATATTTACAGTGATACCGCATTTTATTATTTAAGAATTGGTGGGAATGGCAAAAGAATTACATCTTCATCTTCACCAACTTCATCCAATACCGTCAATTGGAATCTCACAGAAGAACGAATCTATCATCAGCGAGATTCTTTCAATTTTTTATCAAGCGGACAAGAATGGTGGGGCGAAGAATTAAGCACACAAAGAGGCAATACATTCAATAGAACATTTAGTTGGACATTAAACGGCATGCCTTCTCCCTCGCCAGTCAAAATACATACCCGCTTTGCAGGTAGAAGCATTGGCACTTCAACTGCTTTACAACTTTGGCTAAACGGGCAACTAATTCAACAAGCAAGTGTCCCTGCTGTTTCAGGATTTTATCTTGATCAGTTTGCGAGGGTTGCAGACATAAAACTAGAGCAAGTTATTACAGGAAATGATATTCAAGTACAACTTAGGCATATAGCTGGAAACAACAATGCACAGGTTTGGATTCAGAAAATAATTGTTCAAGCAGAACGAGTGATTGCTTTCCCAAGCGGACTAGCATCGTGGGGTGTTAGGCATGCAAATGGATTTGTACGTGGACAATCACGCAGATTTACAGCCAGCCAAGCGCCTGAACAACTATTGGTTTGGGATATAACTAATTCTCTAGAGCCAAGCTTAGTAACAACCAGTAGAAATTCGAATACAATTAGTTGGTTAGAGTCTGATCAATATTGGCAAGAGTTTAGGTTGATTGTACCATCTGCTTGTCCAAGTCCAATTGCGCTGGGTTCAGTCGCTAATCAGAACCTGCATGGAATAGGTGCACACCAATATGTAATAGTTAGTCCATCAAGTTGGATAACAGAAGCCAATCGTTTAGCCAATTTTCATAGAAATCAATATGGATATTCTGTTGCGGTAGTTCCGGTTGAGCAAGTCTTTAATGAGTTTGGAGGAGGCCAACAACATCCTGTGGCCATAAGGAATTTTTTGAAGATGATGTATGACCGATTTAAGGGTCAACCAAACCAAGAGCTGGAATATGTTTTATTACTTGGAGCAGGATCATTTGATTATAAAAATCGAATTCAAGGAAATATTAGATGGATCCCAACTTATCAGAGTCTATCTTCACTAGAGCCTTTAGTAACACATACGACTGATGATTTTTTTGGATTTTTAGATGATACTGAAAACATTAATAATGTAGTTCCTGCTCCATTATTAGATGTATCCATTGGAAGAATTCCTGCAAAAAATATCTCAGAAGTAAGAACAATGATTAATAAAATCATTGCCTACCACCAAGCTACAGCAAAAGGATCATGGAGATTGAAGTCGATGTATGTTGCAGATGATGAAGACTTAAATATTCACTTGCGCGATGCTGAATTTGTTTCATTTAATGCCAGGAATGTTAATCCACTTTTACAACAGCAAAAAATTTATTTAGATGCCTTTCTATTACAAAATACAAATGGCCTACCCCGCTTTCCTGATGTAAATGAACAAATTGTAAATCAGGTGAATCAGGGTGCATTGTTTGTGAACTATAGTGGACATGGAAGCTTTGAAAGGTTAGCGGAAGAAGCCATTTTAAGCCAAACTGAACTAAATCGATTTAACAATCCAAGCAGGCTCCCTTTATTCATAACTGCAACCTGTGATTTCGCTCCACATGATGATCCTACAAAAATATCATTAGGCAATCAGTTGCTCATTCAAAGTAGCAGGGGCGGCATTGCACTTCTAACCACTACCCGACCTGTATTCGCTTTTAGCAATAGAATCATGAATGATCAGTTTCTAGCGGCAGCTTTGAAAATTAATTCAACCGGAAAATTACCCAGTATTGGAGCGGCTTTACGTAGCGCAAAAAACATTACCTATTCAAATTTTGGAGATATTATCAACAATAGAAAATTCACATTATTGGGAGATCCTGCCATGCAGTTGGCATTTCCGGCTTTACGCATACAACTTACAAACCTCCAACAAAAACCATTTTCGAATAACGATACACTCAAATCGTTGCAGAAATATACCATTGGAGGAGAAATTAAAGACGTTCACGGAAACTTGATTAATGACTTTAATGGAAAGGCTGAAGTAGTGGTATTCGATAGGCCTTCACAACAAAGAACACTTGGAAACAAACCTACTTCACCAGTCACAACATTCATACAACAACAAACACAGTTATTCAGAGGGCAGGTGACAGTTGTACAAGGAAAGTTTGAATTTTCATTTAGGATGCCTGCTGAATTGAACGTTGAGCCAGGGAGAGCCACCATTCAGATATATGCAGAAGACAGTTTAAGAGATGCGGTTGGCTCAGAACAAATTTGGGTTTCGGGCAATTCTTCAGCAACGCTTACTGATAATGTTGGACCCAAGATTTCACTGTACCTCAATGATACACTATTTAAAAATGGTGGACTAACAAATGAACAACCCTTTTTACTTGCAAAATTATTCGATAGTTCAGGTATTCAAACAACAAGCACTGGCATTGGAAAAGACATTTTATTAATTCTGAATAACGATGAAAGAAATGCCATTGTTTTGAACGACTTTTTTACATCAGATTTAGATAGCTATCAAAGTGGAAGCCTACAGTTTCAACTTCCAATATTACCATCAGGCAAACACAGCTTAACTTTAAGAGCTTGGGACATTGCAAACAATTCAAATACAGTTGAACTAAAATTCATAGTTGGCAATCAGGATAGTTTTAAGATTGCCAGGTTTATAAACTATCCTAATCCAATGAAAGTAAACACGATCTTCAGTTTTGAACATAATAGACCTAACTTACCATTAGAGACCAATTTAGAAATTTACCATGCAAATGGTCAGCTAGTCTACAAAACAAATAGAATTTTATTATCTGAAGGGACCCGCCAAGCAACTCTACAATGGGATGGTAAAGACGGAAAAGGAAGAAAACTCCCTCCAAGCACATATTTTTTTCGTATTATTGTAGTACAAAACTCACAAAAACAACAAGCCAGCGGCCAACTCATTATTCACTAAACTGTATGCATGATCTGATATTTACTCAAAATTGCACGCACATTTAATTAAAAACAGTTTATGAAAAAGTTCGCATTCCTATTAGGGGTATCTCTATCGTTATTGGGTATTCCTTCTGCAAAAGCTCAATTCGATTCATCCATTAATATAGTAACAACCGCAGTGCCTTTCCTTCGCATATCACCAGATGCTCGTTCAGGAGCAATGGGCGATATGGGTATTTCATCGGCCCCAGACGCCAATGCACCCTTTTGGAATCTTGCAAAAACCACTTTTGCAAAAAAGAGATCGGCGGTAACATTTAATTACACGCCTTGGTTACGCGATTTAGGTTTAACAGACGTTTACCTTGCTAGTGCGGCTGCCTATCATCAGATTGATGAAGACCAAGCTGTTGGTGGATCACTTAGATTTTTCAGCTTAGGAAATATTCAGTTAACCGACTTTTCTGGTAATATCTTGAATAATGTTCGTCCAGCAGAATTTGCCATAGATGCAGGTTATGCTAGAAAGCTGAATGACCGATTTAGCGTGGGAGTAGCTATGCGCTATATCAACTCAAGACTGGTAGTTGGAGATGTGGGTGGTGTTATTTATAAAGCAGGTAACGCAATTGCAGGCGATGTTTCTCTATTCTATGATGGAACAGAGGGAGGAAATGCGCAAGGCTTAAATGCAGGCTTAACTATTTCAAACCTAGGAACAAAAATTGGATATACCAATGATGCAACTAACCGTGATTTTATTCCTGCAAATATTGGTTTAGGCTTGAGTTATAACTTTGTTTTGGATGGCGCCAATTTGCTAACGTTGGGAGTTGATGTGAATAAACTTCTTGTTCCCGCTCCTCCTATTAGAACTGGAAATTTCTCAGTTGATTCTGCTCGTTTAGCAGAATATAGAAACACAAGCGTGGTTTCTTCATGGATGAAATCGTTTAGTGATGGTTCTGGAGAATTCAAGGACCTTACTTTTTCTATAGGGGCTGAATATGCCTATAACGACCAATTTTTCTTCAGAGCTGGATACTTTTATGAAGACAGAACTAGAGGAAATAGAAAGTTCTTTTCGGCTGGTGCTGGATTTAAAACAAATGGCATCGGTATTAACCTGTCATATATAGTTCCCTCTGGTAGTGGAGTAAATAGAAACCCACTATCTAACACCTTGCGTTTTGGTGTATTGTTTGACTTTGGGGGCGAGTAATTATTTACGAAGGAAATAAGAATTACATGCGACTAAGAATAGGCTATGGAATTGACTTCCATCAGTTGGTAGAAGGAAGAGACTTTTGGATGGGAGGAGTTTTATTACCTCATCATAAAGGAGCTAAAGGACATAGCGATGCAGATGTGTTGCTGCATGCTATTTGTGATGCCATGTTGGGAGCAGCTTGCTTGGGTGATATTGGTGTACATTTTCCAGACACAGATGCATCGTTTAAGGATATTGATAGTAAGATTTTACTCCAAAAAACTTATCACCTTATTACAAATGCAGGCTATAAAGTAAATAATATTGACGCCAGTATTTGCTTAGAGGCCCCCAAAGTAAAGCCGCATATTCCCGCCATGCAAAAAGTGATAGCTGATATTTTGCAAATAGAAATTACAGATGTTTCTATTAAAGCAACCACGACCGAAAAAATGGGCTTTGTTGGCAGAGAAGAAGGTGTTGTTGCACACGCAGTTTGTTTGCTTGTTGGCAATACTAACTAAAAGAAGCAATATCAGCTTTAACAGCAGCAATAAAAATATCAATCTCTTCTTTTGTGATATTAAGTGCAGGTAAAAGCCGAATGACTTCTGGCTTAGCTTCACCAGTAAAAATTTTATGTTGCTCAAATAATCGCTTCTTCATTCCTGTGAATTCTGTCGGCACATCAAATCCAATCATCAATCCCCTACCTCTTATATTTTTTATTGAAGGAATGGTTTTAAGTTGTTCTTTCAAATATGAACCCATTGAAGCTGCATGTTGCATTAATTGGTCTCGATCCATCACTTCCAACACTGCTAATGCTGCAGCACATGCTAGTGGATTCCCACCAAATGTTGTACCCAACATAAAATAGCGCGGCTGAATATGAGGAGCAATGAAAATACCTGCAACAGGGAATCCATTCCCCATACCTTTCGCCATAGTATAAATATCTGCAGAAACTCCTGCATGATCATGTGCAAAAAACTGTCCTGTCCTTCCATAACCACACTGAACACTATCAGCGATATAAACAGCACCATACTCATCACACAAACGTCTTATTGACTGAAGGAAAATATCTGAGGCTTCATGAATGCCTCCTACACCCTGAATGCCTTCAATAATAACTGCTGCAACTTCTTCTCCATGCTGTGCAAAAAAATCTTCTATTGCAGCCACATCATTGAAGGGCAAAAAATGCACGTAGGAAGTTTCATTAACTGGCGCAACATAAGCAGGTTGATCAGTTGCCGCCACTGCCAATGATGTTCTACCATGAAATGCTTTTGTAAAGGAAACTATTAATTTTCTATTGGTATGAAACGAAGCAAGCTTCAATGCATTTTCATTGGCTTCAGCACCACTATTACACATGAACAATTGATAATTGGGATGCCCGCTTAACTTTCCCAACAAAGAGGCTACCTCTTGTTGTATTGGTATTCGAATTGAATTTGAATAGAATGCTATTTGCTGTAATTGATCTTGAATACGTGCAACCCAATGCGAATGAGTATGCCCAATGCAAATAACTGCATGACCACCATACATATCCAAGTAGCGCTGATCTGAATCATCCCATACATAAGAACCTTGTGCCCTAGTAATAGTAACGGGAGCAAGCGGATAAACATCAAACATAGTGGCCATTGTGTACAATTTAGGGGCACAAAAATAGGCAAGCATACTACTGTGCCTAGAAAATTATTGAAACTCCCTGCAGGCGATTAGATTTAAACCCGCAAAAAGCTGCAAATCAGCACTTTGCAAAAACACTAAAATGTTAAAATATTGAAAAAGAATTTTTGGGTTTGAACAAATTCGGATAACAGAAATCAAGAAAATTAGGCCAATAAATTACGATTCTTTTCGTGAATACCGTAAAACGCGCAATGCGTGTTTTTGCGGGCAATGTGTAGTAATTCCTCGACAATTATTTTTGCGACATTGAAAGTTATGGTAGTTGTAAAAATGCAACAAAGAAACTAGAGTCATTATTTTGACGATCTAAAATTGTTAATGCATTCAGCACCATATTTTATTTAACGATAAAATACAAAAATGAAAAAAAATCAATTATTGTATTGAGTCTCGCTATTATTATTGGCGTGGGTTGCAAAAAACAAGAACTTGAGCTGGTACATCAAAATCAAGAATTAAAGGTCGACCCTTCCAAAATCCAGTACCAACCTCAAACTGCAACAGAAAAAAAACTAGTTGAAAATCTTGGTAAACTTTCAGACATTATAAAAAAACTCTACTTAAATAAGGCAAATCTTGATGTTGTAAATGCTGCTATATTTGCAAAGTCCTATACAGATGAGTCTATTTTAATTAAGGACTTAATCTATCCAGAGACAAGTATTTTAAAATCAAATAAGCGATTCACACAGGCAGTTGGTAATCCATCAAATGTTCTTAACAATTTTGCATCCGCATTTTGGGCCGAAGTTATCACCAGGGGTGATAGCGAATTCAATAATTTCCTGTCCTCTTTAAGACCTGTACCAAATAATTCGATAACTTTAAATGATATAAATAGCTCAAATGGGGGAAATGAAGTTAGTATTTATTTCCCTTTCCATGAAGATTATATTAATACTCCCCCGTCTGTGGTAAGTATTATTTCTGCAACTGCCGACTCGGATGAAGGAATTGGCGAAATTCCGAATTTTAATTCTAGTGGTCAATTTGTTGGATTCACCCAGGTACTAATTAATGATGATTATGTTGCTATGAATCCTACTCACATAATAGGTCTAAACGGCGTAGAACCTTGGGATGATGGAGGAAATATTCCATTGAATCTCTATTGGCCAAGCAATCCAATAGATATCCCTGGTCTAACTAGGGAAGTAAAACAAGTGCATATTGGTTCAGTCAAAATACATGGTAAACAATATGATAGGTTGATTAGTTTCACTGGTAACGGTGGAGGTTCTGATATAGTATTTACCCGTTCGGATGGGTTTTTAAAGGTCTTAGATGGTCAAGTACAAGCTGATAATTTCTTTACCCCAGTAAAAACTGTTAGTAGAAAAAGTATTAGGCAACGTAAATGGGTTGATTTTTCATATGAATGGGATGGCGATTGGGAAGTAAACAATCATAGACAAGTATTTGCAATATTTGAAGAAGATACTAGAAATCATTCTGAAATATCTGGTAAAATATCTACAACACTTAAGCTTTCAGATATGGTAACGACAACTGTTGATTTGATTTCATGGAAAATTTCATTCAAAAGTGATGATCCAATTATAAAACAGACAGAAATGAAAAGAGAATCGTTTTTTGCTTTGAATAGAACCAATCATACAGGGGAAATGTACCAAGGGTGGCCTGTAATTGATAAAACAGGTCCAGTAAGCTATACGCTTAATGACCGAACTTATTACTAAAATCACAGGGGGGGGCATTACGCCTCCCCTACTTTAATATCATAACACCATGAGAGTAATCATTTTTATCTACCTGTGTTTTATTTCTTTTAAAATTCTTGCACAACAAAGTAAATTTTCCGTCGAAGCAAATTATGGATTTAATGGAAATTTCTTTGTAAGAAGTTATGACGAAGTAAGTGGCCCAACCAACAAAACATATTTTTATAAAAAGAATTTTATTGGAACAATTGGCGGAATTCAAGCCAATTATCAAATTGGTAAAAAATCATCAATATTCTTCGGTTATAATAGAAGCATTAACTCTTCGCCAAAGAATTATTTTAATCAAATTGGTAACGCAGATTTTTTGATCCGCGATTTTAAGATTAGGGATATAAATAATATTTTTTTTATTGGCTACAGTAAAATCTTGTCAGAAAAGAAATTTAAAAGTTCTTTTGAGCTGGGACCCGTTTTGATGTATTCAGCAAATCAGACTATAATGATAGAAAACTGGGCCAATATTATTTACTTAGAAGAATCTAACTTTAAAAACAGCCGATCAGTAGAAGGCGGCGTTTTCGCTGGCTTTCAAATTGAAAGAAAAATTGATAATCATTTTGATTTAGGTTTTCGGTTTAGGTTGCATTACTTAATATCTGTTTCTAGCCTTGAAATGATAACTTTAACGCCTACTTTAAGATATAGATTCTGATACACTTCTGTAAACATTTCATTTATACATGCACATTTAAAGTAGCTCGGTTATTTAAAAGAATGTAAATGGATGCGTATGCCTAATACTAATAACTGCATGACCACCATACATATCCAAGTAGCGCTGATCTGAATCATCCCATACATAAGAACCTTGTGCCCTAGTAATAGTAACGGGAGCAAGCGGATAAACATCAAACATAGTGGCCATTGTGTACAATTTAGGGGCACAAAAATAGGCAAGCATACTACTGTGCCTAGAAAATTATTGAAACTCCCTGCAGGCGATTAGATTTAAACCCGCAAAAAGCTGCAAATCAGCACTTTGCAAAAACACTAAAATGTTAAAATATTGAAAAAGAATTTTTGGGTTTGAACAAATTCGGATAACAGAAATCAAGAAAATTAGGCCAATAAATTACGATTCTTTTCGTGAATACCGTAAAACGCGCAATGCGTGTTTTTGCGGTATGATCGTAGTGTTTTACCTACAATTATTTTTGTCACCGTTATAGTATGGCGTTAGGTGTTACGGGATTGTTTTGAAAAAAATGAATCTCTGCCATATTCTTTTAAACAATCAATTCCACTTTCCATTTACTCTTCTACAAATTTTCCAAGGGTTTTCTGCTTGAAGAGGTTCGGGTAACAATTGATCGGGCCAATTCTGAAAAGAAACTGGCCTAGCAAATCTTTGAATAGCATCCTGACCAACTGAACTGAATCTGCCGTCTATAGTTACTGGAAAAGGACCGCCATGATGCATAGCCGTAGTAACAGAAACACCAGTAGGAACGCCTCTCCAAATTAACCTTCCTGCTTTTAATATGGCCAGATCAAATATTGGTTGAAACTTATTATGCTCGTCCTGTTCAATCCAACAAGTAGTTGTTAATTGTCCTGGTAACGCTCGGTACACTTCTATCAATTCCTCAATATCTTTTGCAAGAATCAGCATTTGAAAAGGACCAAATACTTCTTCGCCCAACCAGCTATTATTCAAAAAATCTTTTGCATGTATCTCTGCTAAGACAGGATATGCAAACTCATCTACCCGATCTTCAGAAAATAAAAGCGTTTGAACAGATGGATGGTTAAGACGTTCTTCTACCAATGTTTGATAACGATCCCAAATACCTCTGTGAAGCATTTTCTGAGTTGGAGTTAATCGAACAGCTTGTATAAATCTTTCCTTCCAAACTCCAAGTGAAGGACTCTCCACAGCCAATAGCAAACCTGGATTGGTACAATACTGGCCTGCGTGTAAGGTGAGCGACTGGGCAATTTTTTCAGCTATTTCGTTAGCATGCCGTTGAAGAGATAATTCTGAGAGAATGATTGGATTGACTGATCCCATTTCCGCAAATACAGGAATGGGTTTCGGTCTTTGTTGCGCCCACTGATGCAGCTGTGTTCCACCAGTAAATGACCCCGTAAATCCAATAGCAGCAGTATTTTCATGCATAACTAAATACTTGCCAACTTCATGGCTGGCTCCATAAATATGCTGTACAATTTCTCGAGGTAAATGATTCTTTTCTAAAGCAGCTACTATACACTCCCATACCAAAGTAGAAGTATTGGGATGAGCGGGATGTGCTTTAATGACAACGGAGCAACCAGCAGCTAGCGCAGATGCAGTATCACCTCCCGCTGTAGAATAAGCAAAAGGGAAATTACTTGAACCAAAAACCACCACTGGACCAACAGGCATTAAACACTTTCTCAAATTGGGCTGCGGATCAGGAAGGTTATCAATAGTTGCTTGCATCCATGCACCTTCCTCGGTAGCATCTGCGTACTGTTGTAGCTGAATACAAGTACGGTTGATTTCTTGCTTTAAACGATCAATTGGGAGATGAGATTCAGCATGTGCAATTTCAATGAGTAGAGACTGTTTTGCTTGCAACTCTTCAGCAATTGTGTACATTAATTTTTTACGAATACTGGGGGAAGTATTTTTATAGATTTGAAATGCTCCTTTAGAAGCACGCATAGTGCTATCAAGAATATTTTCAGGAGTGTCAGTAAATATTTTTAATTCATGCATATCGATCCGGCGAAAAAGATGACAGATCCATTGAAGTTGGTTCACCTTGAATAATTTCTGCTACTAGCTGTCCAGTTCCAGCTCCTAAACTTAATCCAATCATGGCATGTCCGGTTGCAACCACCAAGTTTTTACATGCAGCAGTTCTACCTATGTAAGGTAATCCATCTGCAGAACAAGGTCTAAATCCATACCAAACCTCTTCAGGCTTAGGCATCGGAATTTCAAACTTTGGAAAGAATCTTTGCACACCGCGAATAATTCCTTCCACTCGTTTCATGCGAGGAGGGCGATTCGTTCTTGTAATTTCCATTGTACCACCAAACCTCATTTTATTTTCATCCATAGGTGTTATGGCCACGCGCGATTCCATTAGAATTGCAGGATAATTCATCATTTGCGGATAGTCTTCAATGGTAATAGAATACCCCCTTCCACCAACCATCGGTAATTTCAAACCAAGTTGTTTCGACAATTCACCACTCCATGCACCTGCAGCAAGAATCACTTCATTAGCTTCAACATTACCTTTAGTAGTTCTCACATCTTTTATTAGAGCATGCTCTTTTTTAAAACCTATGACCTCAGCATTGGGGATAAAACTGACACCTATATCTGTAAGATGCTGCAAAAGACTGCGCATCATTTTGGGAGGATATAAATGAGCATCACATCCAAAGAAAACTCCACCCCGCACATCCATCTCTATTCCTGGCTCTAATTGAAGGATTTGTTCTTTCGTCAAAAGTTGCGCATCTAGTCCAAGTACTTTCGATTTTTTGACAAGGTTTTCCGCGTAAGCTTCTTTTTCATCGGTTTGAAATAATTCCAACAGGCCTTTATGCATATAAGCCATATCTAAAGGAATTTCCTTGTGCCAAGATTCATAAGCGCGTTGACTAATTAGCGCAATATCCCGTAAAGGTACAGCCGAGTTAGCTACATGTTCAGGAGAAGCAACTCGCATAAAGCGCCAGCCCCACTCAAACAATGACCAACTTAACCGGGGTTCTACATAAAAAGGACTTCTTGAATTCCACATCCATTTTAATCCTTGCTGAACAATGCCTGGCGTAGCAAGAGGTACAAAATGACTTGGGCATACATATCCTGCATTTCCATAAGAACAGTTATCAGAAAAATCACCCTTATCAATAACAGTTACATCAAAACCCGATCTTTTTAAGTACAAAGCACTGCTTAATCCAACAATGCCACCACCTATGACGACTACCTTTTTCATTCCTTGAATTGCAATTAATCATTAAATGTACTGAGGGTTCATGTAACAGGACTTAAATGGAAGCGAAATCCTTATTTTTGCGCCCCTACAAGTAAACAGAGAGGTGTCCGAGTGGTTGAAGGAGCACGCCTGGAAAGTGTGTATACGGGCAACCGTATCGAGGGTTCGAATCCCTTCCTCTCTGCAACATCTTTTTAGTACTAAACAGAAACTCTTTAAAAATCAACACTTTAAGGAGTTTTTTTATGGATTCTGTTCAGTTCTAAACAGCCCTTTTTAGTACCTAAAAGGTATCATTTGCGGTATCACAAAATTGAGGCTGTTTATAACCCTAGTTTTCAATCTACAACCTAGCCTACCCCAGTCATTTTCAAAACAGATTATTTATCCTGTAATGAAACAGCTCTGACTTAGCTTTTCAGGAAAAAATTCTGTACGCTTAAAATTCTATTGAGATTTATGTGTTTTCTTGGGTTTTTCTTATTGTATCATCATCGAAACAAAGACTACTCGCAAATTTATTTTGACAACATATAAGAGCAAAGAATAAAAACCAATACAAGGTTAAAAATCTAAAATCATGAACCTGTAATGTACAATCAATCTAATATCTTAGCTCCGGAATTAAAATCCCAAATAACTGGAGAATCTTAATAGGTATTTTAACATTATTTTATTGCTTTAGCATTTATTTTACAGCATCTTCAAAACCAGGCAAACAGGTTCATGCATAATGCAACCACCTATTAGCCAAATGTTATATGTAATTAAAAACTTTTAAAAATGAATATTAAATTCATTGCTATTGTCGCACTGTTCCTCGTTAATCTACATGCAAATGCACAGTCTCGCTATCTCAAATTTTACATCAAGCAGCAAAAGGAATCGAGCAAGATTATCGGAACAAGTATTCAATCTCCACTACTAACTCTTGAAGAAAAAGAGGTCACTTTTGAGAATTATAGAGGCCAATTTCTCGTTATAGATTTCTGGTTCACCAAATGTTTCCCTTGTTTTAGAGAATTTCCGCACATGGATTCTGTAAAACAAATCTTTAAAAATCATAGTGAACTCGCTTTTATTAATATCTGTAGTAGATCAAGTATTGAAGACTGGAAAAAAGTTGTATCCGAAAGAAACATTTCGGGAATAAACCTATTTGACAACAATCCTTTCATTCCGAATCGAAAACTGATTGGAGCTCCAAAATCTAAAGGAGTAGGTATTATTCACGATCAGATGTATTTGAACGGCTATCCGACTTATGCATTCATAGATTCGACCGGCAAAATTCTTGGAGCAACAAGTGTTAAACCTAGTGACAAACTTTTGTTTGCGTACTACATTGAAAGTGTTCTGAAAGGTCAAAATATTGATGAAAGCCTTAGAAAATTCAAAATAGAAATCAATTCCAAACAACAGAGCAAAGAGTTTCTTCAGTTTGTCATGAATAGATTTAATGTAGATGAAGCAGGGGCTGAAGCGCTTATTGAGCCATATAGAAAGTGGCTATAAAAAAGACTTGCAAACTTGTTGAAATAACTGAGCCAAGAATAAGAAAGTACAATCATTTTTGACTATTTCTTGAAAGATCATCTAGGCAATGTTAGAATGGTCCTGACCGATGAAATAGTCCCTCAGAACTATCCAACACTGAATGGTGACGGTTGAATTACCGACCTCCCCCCGAAAAGTATTTGTATAACCCGTACTCAAAATGGGAAGCCAACATTTTAATCAAAAAGTATCTGTATTTTATTTAAATTACAATTATCATTAGGATATCAATACCTATAAATGTTACCATTTTGAAACACCCGTTAAAATTACTTTTTTTCTTTTTTTTGTTACAAAACCTAGGAGCTCAAACGCTTAGTATAAATGGAATAGTGGTTGATAGTGCTACAAAAAAGGGGTTGAACTTGGCAACTATAGCAGTGTATGATGCAAAAGATTCTTCCTTTATAAAATTTCGTTTATCTGATTCGAAAGGGGCGTTTAAAGTTCCTTCTTTGCCCGAAGGAAAATTACTACGCTTATTAATTACAGTTGCTGGATATGAACCATACCGTAAAGAGTTTATACTCACTACAACCATACCTTCAGTAGACCTTGGTATAGTAGCACTTAAAATAAGTGAAAAACAATTGGAGGAGGTTGTAGTTTTTTCAGAAATACCTCCTGTACTTTTCAAAAAGGATACCATTGAGTTTAATGCAGCTTCTTTTAATACCCTGCCTACTGCTTTGGTAGAAGATTTGCTAAAAAAGCTCCCGGGCGTGGAAGTGCGTGAAGATGGTAGCATTATGGTACAGGGAAGACCAGTAACTAGGATTTTGGTAGATGGAAAGCAATTCTTTGGCAATAATTATAAAATGGCTACAAGAAATTTGCCTGCTAATCTGATAGATAAGGTACAAGTTGCTGACGATACTGAGCAGTATGAATTTGAAAGTGTAAAGCGAGAAGGCCCCTTAAATAAAATAATAAATTTAACTTTTAAGAAGGGGGTAAAACAGGGGCTGTTTGGGAGAGCTTATTTAGGCGGTGGTACAAATGAACGAAATGAGTTAGGTGCTCTTTTAAATATGTTTAGAGACACTCTCCAGTTAAGTCTTGTTGGCTATCAGAATAACTTAAATAGAAGTTCTTTTTCCCTACAAGACCTAAGTGAAGCTGGTGGTTTTAACAGAAGTGGCATGGGTTCTTATGGCTCTACTTCCGGTGTTTCAGGGCAACGAATTAATATCAATGGAATTTCATTTGGAGGCGGTACAACTGGGATCAATAACAGTCAAGGAATTGGTGCAAATTTGAATCATGCTCCGTCTAAGGATCTATCATTATTTGCTCAATATTTTTATAATTCAAACTTGAATGAGGTCATCTCAAGCAATACAACCACAATTCCTTTGACTAATGGCTTGAATGTCTCAAATACTGTTTCTGGTATAAATAGTCTTGAAAGATCAAATAATTTAAGCGGTGGTTTGAATTGGCGTATAGATTCTCTTTCAAGAATTCAACTTAGAATTGGATATGTGAGCCAACTAAACTTTGTTACTAATAATTCTAATCAGGGTTTTAAGAATGATCAAATTGGAAATCTTAGCAATTTTAACGGTCAGTTGTTTTCAAATGATACATTAAAACGATTTAATTATTCTATTTCTTATTCTCGGAAAATAGCAAATTCAAAAAAATCGTTTTCTGTATTTCATTCATATAATAATAATAATAACCCATTATCACAAATCACTGAATCGATTAATACTATAATTTTCCCCCAAGCCGGGAGTCAAGTATTTGAGCAGCTTAGAAAAACGAACACTCCCAGTTCTAATATTAGTGGTCGAGTCTATTTTGAGAATATTTTTAATAAATATTTGAGCTACTATGTAACTGGGAATTACGAGCAAACTATATCTGGTAAACAGATTGAAACAGTTACTAAAAGCCAAAATGGAATAGTTTATGATAGCTTAATCTTATCAGGCACTAATGATCTTAGAAGGCAAATAGATATCTTAAAGGGAGACGTTAATCTTGTCTTGAAAATGGATAAAGTACGTTTAAGAACTTCAATCGTTTTACAAAACCAACTTATAAATGACAAATACAGCAATTTTAATAACAACCATTTTATTCAAGATCTAACAAATGTATTGCTTGATATGTCTTTAACAATTAATAAGATAAACATGCAATATTATCAAAGGGTAGATGCCCCTTCTATCAATAATTTAATACCTGTTGCAGATAACAGTAATCCATTTCAAGTAATAAACGGTAATAGATCATTACAGCCTATAAAATCAAGCGTTTTTAATACATCAGCCAATTTTGTTAATAACAAAACAGGTGCAGCGCTTTTCATAATCACTAATTCTTCCTTTTCTTCAAATCCTGTTATAATTCGACTATCAATAGATTCATCTGGATTGCAGAATTATACTCCAGAAAATGCTGGAAATATATTTAGTCATTCTATTACTCTAAATTATAGCAAGAAGTATAGAGGTAAGAATGGATTTTCATTTGGATATAATACACGGTTTTACAGTGCATATGAATTTAGTAGAATTTTAATAGATGAAAACAGCTTTTCCGCCAATGAGTTTTCTCAAAATCTATCACTTTTAATCAATTTAAACTTCAATAACAAGCTTGAGATTTCCCCGCAATATAGAATTGGATTAAATCAAAGTCGTTTTCCTACAAACAATAAAATCTTAAATAATTTTAACCTCGTGACAAACGATATAGGCGCATCAATTATTTATAGGCCAAGTTCATCAATTGCCATAACAACTAATTTTAAGTATTTACAACAATCTATTTCATCTCCAATTGTGCCGCCAAATAGTTTTGTAACAAATGCAGATATTACTTATTCTTTTTTGCAAAGCAGAAGGGCTCAATTAAAACTGTATTTAAATGATGTTTTTAATACAAACAGAGGTGTTACTGGATCAATAACAGAGCGCGAAACTTCGGTAACTAACTCTAATATCCTGAATCGTTATTTCTTACTTTCATTTTACTACGACATTCGTGATTGGAGTAAGAAAAAGATAGAGTCAGGTGAAATTTCAAACAAATTGTTTAGGTTTTAAATTATAATTTGAAAATGTTCAAATTCATTAAGCAAAAGAATCAAATGGATTGTGGCCCATCATGCCTTCAAATGGTAGCTGGCTTTTATGGTAGAAATTTTTCAATTGAAAAATTGCGTGAGTTAACAGATATTGGCAAAGAGGGAGTAAGTTTACTTGGTATTAGTGACGCAGCAGTGACCTCCCCCCAGAAAAAGTATTTGTGTAACTTGTACTCAAAATGGGAAGCCTAGAGTAACTGATCATTTTAATTATAAAGATTATGACTTTTCAAAAAAATGAAGAATTCTATTTTCATAACATGAAGCGTAATTTGTTCTTCTTGTTTTCGATGTCTCCTTTCATAATTTTGGTAATTGCATATGTAATTCATCATTACTTTGGTGTTGATCTTCCCCCTTTTTCTGAATTTTTCTCTAAGTTTTTTCTTGCACTTCAGTTGCTTTTTATAATAGGTATAAAAATAACTAGAAAGCCATTTCTACTAAAAACGAAAGTATTATTATCAGAGGATCGCTGTATTATAAAAAGTGAACCTACACTTTTTTTTAAAGAAAAAAATATTGAGATAAGCCCAAGTGAAATAAATTACTTTCAGATTACTGAATATTCTTTTAATGTAAAGAATACTTATAATATATCTTTTAAACTTTCGTATAACCATAAAAATTATTTTGCTTATTTCATTTTGAATGAAAGTGAAAAAGAATTTATTAATAAATTCATTTTATACCTAAAGCAAATTGAGGAGGGTGGTAAAAATCTAAATTTCTACTTTAAAGATTTTTGGATTTCCAAAAAGAATATTAGAAAATGGCTATTCCTTTATATTTTATTTGCCATATCATTGATTTCAATATTATTCATGCAAGGGAAAAATGTTGTCGCTTTTTCAACTTTTTTAAGTTTAGGTATTTTGTTGCAACTTTTTACTAGTTCAAAAGAACTATCAGAGTTACACAAGAAGATAAAGGGCAATGATTACCCTTTTGTATAAGCAATCAAAAAATGTATATTCTTTTTATAAAAGAATTCCATCTGTACTTCAGATTGATTTAATGGATTGTGGGGCTGCGTGTATATAAATTGTTGGTCAGTAATTTGGGAAGCCTGCACAGTGCAAAATCTTTTAACCCTTACAATGACTAATTCTTATAGGACCTTATTCTAAAACAAATCAATCTGCAATTTTCATTCAGCTATTTATTGAAATGACAACCACCAATACTTCATTTAAAGTATTTTAAACAGTTAGATACTTGCATATCAATACCTTACGTAAAACTTTCTTCTAGTTAAAAGAATAATTTTTGGAGGAAATGGGAATTATTCATTTACTTTGTATTTCAAAGTACTTTTAGAAACAATGAAAAATTCACAAAATCCACAAGAAACCCTGCGTGAGATTAAACAACTCATGGAACAATCAACCCGCTTCCTTTCATTAAGTGGCTGGTCGGGCATTACAGCAGGTGTATCTTCAATTGTTGGACTAGCATGGTTGATGCTCAAAATAAAACAACATCCATTTCAACCATTATCAATTCAAACCTACCTGATTGAATACCCAAACACACTGAACGAATTGCTCATAACCGCTATGCTAATTTTTATCGTGGCAGCTGTTGGTGGAGTCCTGTTTTCTTGGAAGAAGTCGAAAGAAAGGTCATTACCTTTTTGGAACGCTGCAGCTCAAAGAATGCTCTGGCACTTCGCGGTGCCCATGATTAGTGGTGGTGTAGTTTGCTTAACTATGATTCATGTAGGTCAATACGATTTGCTCGCTCCTCTTTCTCTAGTTTTTTATGGACTTGCTATTTTAAATGCAAGCAAGTTCACCATTCCCCAAACCTATTACCTCGGAATTACGCAATTACTACTTGGATTACTAGGGTGCCTCATTCCTAACTTTGGTATTTTGATTTGGGGTGTAGGATTTGGAATGGTTCATTTAGCTTATGGCATCATTATGTACGCAAACAACGAATAAATATGCACGCTTTTCATCAACTCAATAAAGCGTTTGATCATAGAATTCGACTTGCAATTATGTCGCTATTAATGGTACATGATCAGCTTGATTTTAATTCGCTTAAAAACGAATTGCAAGTAACAGATGGCAATTTAGCTAGCCACATCTTGGCATTAGAAAAAAATGCTTACCTATCTGTTACCAAGCAATTTGTAGGAAAAAAGCCTCAAACTAGCTATGCTGCAACCATTGAAGGAAAACACGCTTTTGAACAACACCTTACAGCATTGGCCAATCTTATAAAACAAACACAATAACCTTTATATGACCAACCAACATGTATCCTTGCTTGAATTGATTCAGCAAAATATTTCTAATTCAAAGGAGCTAGAAAAACTTTATCAATCACAACCGCAACAATTCAAATCTACATTCTTATCTAATTTGAATGACCTACCAAATGCACCACTCATTGAATTCTGGAAAGAACGATTAAGTTTTACAGTAGAAAAAAAAGTAGTATTTGCTAAGGACATACTGATAGTATTGCTAAGTCTTATTGGTATAAGTGGAATAATAGCAAAGTTGCCAGTATGGCTGGACATAGCCCCAGAATTTTATTTTCAAAGAAATATTGGATTTATTTTATTTCCAGCTGTAACAGCGTTCTTTCTCTTTAAAAATAAATCAAGTAATACTACTATAGGTGCATATAGTCTAATAGTCATTTTAATCGCTGCATTCATTAACCTTTTACCCTACAACCAACAATCACAAACTTTAATGATTGCTTGTATGTACCTACCATTTTTTCTTTGGACGATAAGTGGAGCAGCCTCGGCTGGCAGTTCTTTTAGAAAATATGCAAATTGGATATCATATTTACAAATGAATGGCGACTGGTTAGTGATGTCTGCAATACTAAGTATTACAGGAGGTATTGTAACTGGAATAACTGTTGGACTTTTTGAGTTGATACAAGTGAAGCTTGAAATAATTCTTTCGAAACATATATTGTATTGGGCCTTACCTGCAATACCAATTACAGCGTTAATACTAGTAAACCAGTTTCCAAATTTGATTAACAAAGTAGCGCCAACCATTGCTAATATTTTCTCTCCACTTGTATTAGTGGTATTAATAGCTTATCTAACTACCTTATTGTTAACAGGTAAAAACCCATATAACAATCGCGATTTTTTAATTCTATTTAATGTAATGTTGATTGGCGTGATGGCACTCATTTTATTTGCATCTGGTAATAAACAAGAATCAACAAGTAAATTTGTCCATATTAACTTAACTGCACTTTCTTGGGTAGCCATTGCAATAAACTTAATCGCAGTTTCTGCAATAGTATTTCGTATTGTACAAGGTGGATTTACTCCAAATAGAGTGACTGTTTTAGGATCGAATATCCTTATACTCGTTCACCTAGTTTGGGTAAGCCTTGCACTTACTAAACAGATAAAAGGTAAGAAAGATACCACAGCTATTCAAAATGCTATAGCCTTATTTATTCCCGCATATATGATTTGGGCAGCGATCAATATTTTTATTTTCCCATTCCTTTTTGGTGGTAAGTAAAACTACTTTTGATCGTAGTGCTCCATGATGTAACTAAAATGAGCAATCATATTTGCATAATTTTGAATACTAATTGATTCATTGAAATTATGTATGCTTCTTTGCTCGGGCTGATTTAGCACGATTGGCATAAATCGATACACATTATTTGAAACAATCTCATATTTAATAGCATCGGTACCCCCTATAGTAATATAGGGGGTTATTAATGTTTCGGGATACAAGCGCTTGATAGACTCTTCAATGATTTGATACGACCTTGAATCAATGGGTGAAATATTCGATGGCTCTCTAGCTTCTCTTACTTGAACAATCTCCACATCATATCCCTTGCAGGCTGCTTCAACATGAGCGCGAATATCTGCAACTGTATTGCCTGGTAATATTCTAAAGTTTGCTGTAAATTCAGCTATGGGCGGTAATACATTTTCACCATCACTTCCTTTCATCATTGTCAATGCAGTAGTTGATTGTACGAGCGCATTTGTAGAAGGCTCCTTAACAAATTGTTTTAAAAGAATGGGTTCAAATAGCCACAAATTTGCAATTGCCATTTTATTCACCCATCCCATAACTCCTCCAACATTGGAAAGAAAAGATTTTATTGGTTGAATGAGTTGTGGCTTCATTTGCTCGTTTTCTAATCGCTGCATGATAATAGAAGCAGCTCCCATAGCACTTTGTAATGGAGGCATGGAAGAATGTCCGCCTACCCCTTTCACTTTAAACTTATATGTAACAAATCCTTTTTCTGCCAAGCCAACAAGAGCAACAGGTGCATCAATACCTGGCAAACTTCCTTTAGCAGCTATTATTCCACCTTCATCGTATACAGCTTCAAATCTCAATCCTTTTTGCTTGAAATGAGCAGCTACTTTTCTAGCTCCATTTATACCTCCTATTTCTTCATCATGACCAAATGAAAAATAAATTGTTCTACTTGGTTGATATCCCTTAGCAATTAAACGATTTGAAGACTCCAATAATGCAAAAAGCATATTCTTCATATCCAATGCACCTCTCCCATAAATTCGCCCTCCTTTTACTGATCCTGAAAATGGAGGAAACTCCCATGATGAAGCAACTTCTTTTGGTACATTGGAATTATGTACATGATCATGTGACCAATCAAAAACATCGGTTGACTCATCATTTGAATAATCTCCTGGGGGAACTACATCATAGTGAGAAAGAAAAAGTAAGGGCAACAAAGTTGTGTCTTTCCCCTTCCAACGAAGAACTAAAGAGTGCTTTTCTAGAAGCTCTACCTCACAGGTTGCAAAAACCTGTGAATACTGTGATTGTAAATAAGTTCTAAAACTATCAAATGCCCCATACCTCATTAAGGTGCTATCACCAAAAGAAACAGTTTCAAATTTTAAACCTCCTGCAAATCTTTGAATTTCAGTAGAATCTATTTGAGCTGCAATGACTTCGCTATCAACACTCGGTTTGCCAAAAGGATAACTGACTGTTCTAACTATTATGAATGCAATTAGGAATAGTACAATAACAGCAATTGAAAGAATTACTTTTTTGTCCATAACTTGATTTGTTATAAAAATAAGATTTTTATTAATTTCAGACCTTTATGTTCAATCATTGATTCAAATTTGTAACCATCTCTTAAATACCAAAGACACTTTTATGAAAAAAATACTCCTTATCGCTATCCTGTTTTGCGTAATGCATAATTTATCTGCACAAAAGTTTAGATTGAATGGTTATTTGATGCATGCATTTGACGACAGGGTTGATTCTTACAACGACCCTAATGATTTTTATAGAGGTAAAATTGTGCAAAGTGCTATGTGGGGAATTGGTGCTGAATGGATGAAGCAACCTAACTTAGGCATAGAAGTCCACTATCTTAATCAACGCACTACAGCACCTTTAACTTATTTCAATAATGGTGTTAGAAATAGTGAATTCCGATTACAAATGAATCATATTCTAATAGGTACTAATAGATATTTTAGAACTGAAAAAAGTCCAGTTGAGTTTTTCGGCGGTTTATCTGCAGGACTTAGCTTGATTGATTTGAACAATCCTGATACAAGAAATACGACTAATAGAACTAAATTTTCTTGGTTAATTAAAGGGGGTGCAAATTTTTGGATTAATTCCCAACTAGCTATCAAAACGCAAGTTCAATTACTCTCTGTTGTTCAATCTGTAGGTGGAGGTTTCTTTTTTGGTACTGGTGGAAGTGGCGCAGGCGTTTCCCCTTATTCATCTATGTATCAATTTGGACTTGGCGGAGGTATAGTGTATCAACTGAAAAATAAAAAATAGACTTTCTAGATAGCTTTGTTGACAAGTGGCTTCCATGTCGGCTTGTCTGTAAATTCTATCTCCTTTTGTTCTGTTAGAGATATTACGTGCGCTCTAAAATCAATTAAGTCTGGCCAGTCCATCTTCTCACAAATCTCTTGCCAGAGAAATTGGTAATAAGCATTCGACTTAGCTGTTTTTAATTGATGAAAAATGGACTGCCGACTTGCAGTGATTTGTTCAATTTCTGAATAAAAAGGAATGTAGTTATTTAATTGACGGATTCCTTTTGATGGTTCTTTGCTACCAAACACATACTGATGATGCATTTTCTTATTCACTTGAACCATGTTATAGAAACTTAGTACTGACATTCTGAGATTGGAAATTTTTGCGAGCAATTCCACCAGCATTTCATTACAGTAAATAGATAATGGTGCAGGAATATTAGGAACTACCATTAAATCCATAGCACGAAAAACATTTTCATGTAACAAAGATTTTCCAGGAGGGCAATCAACAATACAAACATCAAAATCATCTTTCAACTCATGCAATGCTTGATCTATTATTTCAAAATTTGTATAGCTTAATGCAGTCATTCTAGATACTTGCTGCATATTCAAATCAGAAAAATCGGGATCATTCGCAATAACATCAATTTGATAAGAACCAGTAGACTGAATCAAATCGTATATATTAGAGCGCTTGTCAAATAGCCTTTGTAATTGTCCAGCATTCTTATGCTGTAATTGAAAAAAATAACTGCTACCCCCTTGTGCATCTAAGTCCCACAATAAAACCGATAATCCCTGTCGCGCTAGTAAACAAGCAAGGTTAACGGAGGTTGTTGTTTTACCAACTCCACCCTTAATGTTATATACAGCAATTCGCTTCATTGCTTGAGGATTATTTGGGGGGGAGTACTAAATTACCTAAAAAATGGTAAATGACTTTATTTATTAAATTCCTTGAGCATTTCTGCTATTACAGCTTGAGCAGACCAAACACGATTGGCTGCTTGTTCTGTTACTAAGCTAAATGGACTATCGAGCATTTCATCACTCAATTCAACATTTCGTCTAACAGGCAAACAATGCATGATTTTTGCCTGATTGGTCAACTTCCAGTTATCTCCTGTTAACATCCACTCGCTACCTGCTTCAAGTAGTTTACCATACGGCTGAAATGTACTCCAGTTTTTTACATACACAAAGTCAGCATCTCGCAGTGCTTGTTCTTGGTTGTATTCTATTGTAGCTCCTTTAGTAAAACTTTCACTTAACTCATATCCTTTTGGATGTGTAATAATCAAATCAACCTTCCCCCAGCCCGTCATCCATTGTGCAAAACTATTAGCCACACAGTGAGGTAAGGGTTTAATATGTGGAGCCCATGTTAAAACAACTTTCGGTTTTCTTTTAAAAGCATGCTTAGTTAGTTGCTCTTCAATTGTAATAACATCGGCAAAAGATTGCAACGGATGCAAAGTGGCGCTTTCTAAACTCAAAACAGGCACTCCTGCATATTTAATGAACTGCTGAATATACATTTCACAGTAATCCTCTTCCTGATGAAGCAATCCAGGAAAAGTACGAATGGCTAAAATATCAAAGTACTTCCCTAAAACTGGTGCAGCATCTTTAATATGTTCAACAGTATTTCCACTCATTACAGCCCCTTCTTCAAACTCTAAAGCCCAACCTTCTTTATCTACATTAAATACCACTGCTTCCATTCCCAAATTTGCTGCGGCCACTTGTGTACTTAATCGAGTGCGTAAACTCGGATTTAAAAATAATAATCCAATACGCTTTCCTTGTCCAATATGCTTATCTATTAATGGAGAAGACTTATACTTAATTGCTTGGTCAAGTAATTTTTCAATGTCAGGAACATCTTCAAAAGAGAGGAAATGCTTCATGGGAGTAAAGATAACAACATATCATAATCTTCACTTGTGTTAACCCATCGTTCTAGTAAGTAAAGCTGCTCTTTCATCCTCTTTAAAATGTTTTATCGTAAACCAGCCAGTAAATAATAATGCAAACAAATGGTAACCAATTAAAACATAGCAAATTGAGGGGAAAAACTGTTCTGCACCAAACCAATCGCTTTGTATTAGAATAAATGCAAAAGCCAACAGAGCTCTAAGTGCCTCTAAAAAAATCGCTGAATTATTTCGATCCATTAGGTCGGTATAAGCATACACTCCTATAAAAACAAACAAGCCATACCAATAAATATAAGTTGGATTTAGACTGTTGATGTAAGCAATATTCGCAAACAAATAGCTAATGTATAGAAGGGTTGATAAGATTTGTATCCAACTCCAAATTTGCAACCCATTACTTGCCTTAGGATTGTATTTCTCAAAATGATATACATCTTCAATTTTATATACAGGATACTTTTGAGCCACATCTTCAGGACGCCAACCTGTTGGCATAAACCATATTCGAATTTTATCTTTCCAACTTTTAGTTCTAATCGCATCTTTGATCAACAACCATGCATGCTGAAAATTTATCTTAATCGGATTCCAAGTGGCTGCAGGTCGAGTAATACCGTAAACGGGTGGCACATCCTTCAATTCTTCCTGAAATGTTCCAAATAGTTTATCCCAAATAATAAATATTTGAGCATAGTTTTTATCCATGTATTGCGGATTAATTGCATGGTGTACACGATGATGAGAAGGCGTTACAATAACATGCTCCAACCACCCCATTTTATCGATATGTCTGGTATGGTACCAAAACTGAGCAAACAAATGAAGTGGGCCAACTACAGCAATGACTTGCTCAGGCACCCCTAACAATGCGGCAGGCAATAAGAAAAATGTGAAAATGCGAAAGAAAACTGAAATGCTTTGACGCAACGCACAAGCCAAATTAAACTCTTCACTACTATGATGAACAATATGATTATTCCATAAAATATTATACTCATGCGCTAAGCGATGTATCCAATAACCAGCAAAATCAAGCGCTATGAATGCTACCACAAAATTTACCCAGCTATCTGCCACTTTTGAAACCGATAAATGCTCTACCATCCAACCATAACTAATAATGGCAACACTCATTCCCAACACATCTTTCGTAACATTTGTAATTCCAGAACTTAAACTAGAAATCATATCCATATTACGAACGGTGTCGAATCCTTTCCATACTCCATATAATTTCTCTAATAAAACCAACAACAAGAAGGCTGGCATTGCAATCAATAAAATTTTTCCATAAGTCTCCATAAGGGTATTCTCTTCGTTTCAAATATACAAAAACTGAATTGCTGAAAACTAGGGCGCAGTAATTCTAACAACCAATTTTCCAAACTGTTTTCCTGAGGCCATTTCATCCATAGCTGACTGAATATTTTTCAAATCATACACCTCATGAATAACAGGCTGAATTTGGTGATCTTCGAATAAGTGTAGCATTTCTTGAAAAGAAGTGGGTGAACCCATGGTAGTTCCAAAAATGGAGAGCTGCTTCCAAAATATTTTCTGAGGATTTAGGCTGCCTATTGCTCCTTGGGTGCCTCCAAAAAATACAATTCTACCTCCGGGATTAGCTAAGTCTACAAAGTTTTTAAACCCTTCTCCCGCAGCACTATCAACAATCACATCAAATCCCTCTACAGCGCTTTGAAATAACTTATGCCAGCCTGAAATTGTATAATTCACACCTAATTTTGCACCTAATTTGACTGCCTTCTCAATCTTTTCGTCATTGCTACTGGTCACATATACTTCTGCGCCAACTGCAACCGCCATCTGTAACATCAGCAAAGCTACACCGCCACCAATGCCTGTAATTAAAACCTTACTTCCTTTATGAACTCCCCCTTTTAAAAACAAGGCTCTATGGCCGGTTAAACCTGCCAATGGAATAGCTGCCGCTTGCTCCCAGCTCATATACACCGGCTTAAGATGAATTTGACTCTCTGGAACAACTACATACTCGGCAAAACTGCCATCTTGGGGTAAGCCCAAAATCTGAAAATCACGACTATGGGTCTCTTCTCGATCGCCCCAATAGAAACCCGGATTAACAACTACTTCCTTACCAATCCAATGTTCATTGGCAGATGAACCAACTGAATGAACAATACCTGAACAATCACTTCCTAAAATAATGGGATAGCGCAAACCTGCATACATTCCTTTTTGTATCCAAACATCCCGATGATTGAGTGCTGCTGCTTTAACACGAATAAGCACTTCATCTTTACCTGGCTGAGGTGTTGGCACTTCCTGCAATACCAATGGCTGGTCCACATCTTTACAAACGGCTGCAATCATAATTGTATTCATTAAAAAAGAGTCCCACAAATGCGGGACTCTCTAAAATAACAATAATTCCTTAGTCAATGTTTTCTATAATTCCGGCAATTCCCTGGCCACCACCCACACAGGCAGTTACCATGCCGTACTTTTTCTTGAGTCGCTTCATATCATGCAAAATCTGCACGGTTAATTTACATCCTGTACAACCCAATGGGTGACCGAGTGCAATAGCTCCTCCATTGATGTTCACGATATCTGGGTTTAAATTTAATTCACGGATAACTGCCAATGCTTGCGATGCAAAAGCCTCGTTTAATTCAATTAAATCAATATCTCCTAACTGCATATTTGCTTGCTTTAAAACCTTTGGTACAGCAGCAACAGGACCAATGCCCATAATGCGAGGATGAACACCAGCGCTTGCACAATTCACCAAACGACCAATTGGACGAAGGCCTAATTCAACAACCATTCTTTCACTCATAACCATCACAAAAGCCGCACCATCACTGGTTTGAGAGCTATTACCCGCTGTTACAGTTCCTTTTGTAGAAAAGGCGGGCTTCAATTTAGCTAACCCTTCCACAGTGGTATCAATACGCAACCCTTCATCGGTATCCACTACATAAGAGCGTACAGCTTTTTTGCCTTTTTCATTTAAGTAAGTTTGCTCTACTGTAATAGGCAATATTCCAGCTTTAAAATATCCTTCCTGTATTGCAACTGCTGCCTTTCGATGTGAATGATAAGCAAATTCATCTTGCTCCTCACGGCTCACCTTAAATTCATTGGCAACAGCCTCAGCAGTTAAGCCCATACTCAAGTAATAATCTGGTTCTTGAGAGGCAATACTATATGCGGGAACGGTTTTCCAACCGGCAGTCGGAACCAAGCTCATACTCTCTGTTCCGCCAGCCACTATACACTCAGCCATTCCACTTCTAATTTTTGCAGTAGCCATTGCTATAGCTTCTAATCCACTTGCACAATATCTGTTAATGGTAATCCCTGCTACATCAATACCTAATGCTCTTGCGGCAATTGGACGGGCAAACTGCAAGCCTTGCTCCGCTTCAGGCACTGCATTACCAACAATTACATCATCTACGCGAGAAGGATCTAGTTGTGGCACAGAAGCCGCCAATCCTTTAATTACTTCAATAGCCAAATCATCTGGCCTGAAAAAACGAAATCCACCTTTTTTACTTTTGGCAACAGCAGTTCTAAATCCTGCTACAATATATGCTTCTTGCATGGCAATCAGATTTACAACCAAATGTAAGGGGAAAAAATGAAAATGGTTGCATCAACAACTATTTTTAGCATTTTGGAAATAAAAAAGGGCACCAAATAAGTGCCCTTTCAATAAATGTTTGAAAATTTTATTGCCCTTGCGCCAATGAATAAGCTTTTTTATCGCCCCACATGTTCAACAACTCCAAAGAGCAAACCTTAAAATCCTTCATACTGCGCTTATACAATTCCATGATATCAATTTGAGTAACTGGTTCTTCACCAATACTTTCAAACCTGCAGCGATACTGGTTAATCAAATTGGTATAGACACTTCCTTTTGGCCAAACTTGTGTACCACGATTACTTATGGTAACTAATTTGAACAAATCGCCTGTATGTTGAAGTAACTTATCTGCTACTGCATTAGGTTGTTCAGCACTTTCAATAAACAAATCAACCCCAACAATCTTTTCTTCCTCTTTTTCCTGAGTCATAATAAGAGGATTTTGCTCAAGTTTAAAATGGGTTGGAGTCATTGGAAGATCTGGAATAACAGGACGAGGATTGTGGTCAGGTAGCTTTCCAAGATTTTTAATAATTGCTTCTGCAAAATCAGTTGTATTTACAGATGGAGTTGATTTATCTCCAAAATCGCCTGTATGAACGCCAGACTCTAATGTGTATAACAATGCATTTTCAATATTGGCAGCCGCAGTCATCAATCCAAGGTGACGCAACATACCAACACCACTTAACAACAATGCAGTTGGGTTTGCAATATTTTTACCAGTAATGTCTGGAGCTGTTCCGTGTACTGCTTCAAAAATTGAAATATGGTCTCCAATATTTGCACTTGGCGCAAAGCCTAATCCGCCTACCAAACCGGCACATAAATCGCTTACTATATCTCCTTGTAAATTGGTTAATACTACCACATCAAATTCATGCGGACGGCTAACCAACTTCATACATAAATCATCTACAATAACATCGTCTGCTTTCAACTCTGGATAGTCTTTGGCTACCTCATAAAATACTTCCAAAAACAAGCCATCCGTAATTTTCATGATATTGGCTTTGTGTCCGCATGTAATTCTGCGAGCACCCTTTTTCTTTGCCATTTCAAAAGCATACTTAATCACTTGCATGCTACCAGGACGGGTAATAAAGCGGCGACTCAACGCAACATCATGCGTAAGCATATGCTCAATACCACCATAGGTATCTTCAATATTTTCACGAACAATGGTTAAATCAATTGGAATGCCTGCCTTACTAAATACAGTTTCTACACCATGTAAAGTTTGGAAAGTACGCTTATTTGCATAAGTGTTCCATGTTTTACGGGCTGTTACATTCACACTCTTTACACCTTTACCTTTCGGTGTTTCCATTGGACCTTTGAATAAAATACCAAGGTCTTCAATGGTTTGTTGTGCTTCAGGTGTCATTCCATTGCTATACCCTTTATCAAACACCCACTTACCCATTTCTACAACTTCATACTGAAGTGGAACTTTAGCAGCTTCAAAAATCTTTAGAACGGCATCCATAATCTCCGGGCCAATTCCATCTCCCTTGGCTACAGCAATTTTTTTCATATGTGTCTTTTAAAATTGCCGCAAAAATAGGCATTGAAGCTATTGAATGCTGTTAAATTGCTAAAGTTCTCATACACAGAAGCTATATGACTTTAATAGGCCAAAAGAACAACTACTTTTGCCAATATGAAGAATGTTTGCTTAATTATTATTGTTGCTTCTAGCTTATTAATATGGGGCTGCGTAAGCAAAAAGGATACTCCCAATGTGTCTCATATTCAAGTAAATACAAAATTCGTTCGCTATGACAGCCAATTTTTTAGCATAGATACCACTAATGTAGAGGCTGAATTAGATCGACTTTTTAATAATAACCCTGCATTTACCCGAGATTATTTGTACCAAATTTTAGCATTACCTCCTCAGCCAGATTCAGTCCCCCCACAGGTGAAAAGATTCATTCGAACTTACAAATCTGTTTTTGAGGATGCACAAAAATTGTATAGCAAGTTCGACCCCTTACAAAAAGATCTTACTAAGTGTTTACAATATGCCAAATTCTACTTCCCTGAACAGCAGTTACCTCAAGATATCACGCTGTTTATAGGACCCATCAACAGTTTTGCCAATGTAGTTACTGAAACTGGTTTGGGGATTGGACTGCAACTGTATTTAGGAGCGAGCCATCCTTTGTATTTAACTGAAGAAGGACAAATGCTATACCCGCAATTCATTTCAAGAAAATTCACGCAGGAATATCTTCTCATAAATACCATGCAAAGCATGTTGGAAGACTGGTTTCCGCCCATGCCACCAGGCAAACCTCTGATAGCTCAAATGATTGAAATTGGGAAAAGGAAATATGTACTTAGCAAACTCTTTCCAAACAAAGCAGACAGTTTGGTTTTGGGATATACCGATAATCAAATGAAAGGATGTTTAAAAAGTGAAGCATTTATTTGGGCTTTTTTTGCTCAAAACAACTTACTGTTTGAAACTCAACCTGCTCTAATTCAAGAGTTTGTTTCTGATGGACCCAATACCGCAGCCATTAGTTTAGATGCACCCGGGAATATTGGAGCCTTTACAGGGTTAGCCATTGTAAGAAAGTGGATGGATAAAAACAAAAACAGCTCGTTAACCGAGCTGATGAAAAAAGATCCATTACGTTTATTTGAAGAAGCTAAGTACAAGCCTTAATTCAACTTAATTGGTACAATTAAATCGAATGCAGGTATTTTAACTTTAAATTCCCTCATTGTGTCTAAGTCTTGCATGGTATAACTTCCAGACATTTTTCCTATCTCTGTCTTCAAGTTACAGCCACTGACATATTGGTAATGTTCACCAGGCGCTATTACGGGCTGCATACCTACTACCCCTTCACCCTCAACTTCTCTATAATCTGTATTGCTATCAAATATTTGCCAATGACGGCGTAGCAATTTCACAGTGAATGAATTATGGTTCTCAATAGTAATGCGATAAGCGAACATGAACTCGCCTGCCATAGGATTGCTATAGTCATTTTGATAAAATGTTTCTACGCTGATCTCAACCCCTTCTGAAATTTTGGATACCATAGCCTCGCGTTTGGTTGAAGGTATGAAAGTTTAAGATTTCACACAATTAGTTCAACAAAATTTTCACAAAAAGGTTCCAATTAAGACAAATGAGCAAGAATTTGCTCCTGAACTATACGCAATTCCTCCTGTGAGGGCTTCGACTTTCTTGAGAGAATATGCATATCGGCTAGTCCTTTCATAGGAAGCAAGTGAATATGCGCATGTGGCACTTCAAAGCCAACGGTCATAATGTTCACTCGATCGCATGGAAATGCGGCTCTAATTGCATTGGCTATTGGCTTTGCAAAAGGCAAAATGCCCGACAAATAATCATCGGGCAAATCAAAAATTCTATCTTCTTCAATCTTAGGAATGACCAAAGTATGTCCTGGAGCGCAAGGAAAAATGTCTAGAAATGCCAAAAACCGCTCAGATTCGGCAATTTTATAGCAAGGAATTTCACCTGAAATAATTTTTGAAAACAAGGTCATTCTAAATAGTTATGTTGTCTACACTAAACTTTAACACACCATTAGGAGCGTGCACTTCCGCAATTTCGCCCACCTGCTTCCCAATTAAACCCTTCCCAATAGGTGATGAGGCTGAAATCTTACCCGCTTTTAAGTCGGCTTCTTTCTCACCTACAATTTGATAGGTAACGGTTTTCTTAGTAGAAACATTTGTAATGGTTACTTTAGTTAAAATAGCAACACGACTGGTGTCAATTGTACTAGTGTCCACAATTTTTGCAGTTGCAATTTGACCTTCCAATAATTTAATACGAGCTTCTAACATGCCCTGAGCTTCTTTAGCAGCGTCGTATTCAGCATTTTCTCTCAAATCGCCTTTCTCCCTAGCTTCAGCAATTGCTCTAGAAGCTGCAGGACGATCCACCGTTTTCATGCGATGCAGTTCTTCCTTCATTTTTTCGAAGGTCTCCTGTGTTACATACAAAACTTCACTCATAGCCTTTCTCGTTTAGGTATAGAAAAAAAATACAACGCCACAACCAATGTGCGGCGTTGCATAAAGTACGAAGATAGAAAATTTTTGAAAAAAAATAGTTTTTGCCAATTGATATCCTTGCCGGTTCTACCATTCCCTACCTTTGCCACCACAAAGCTTGAACTATGAATGAAAAATTCGTATCCCGCATTGAAGCGGAATTGAAAGAAATTGACTCTGCAGGACTTTTTAAGAAGGAACGTATTATTTCGAGTGAACAAGGACCAGAAATTACGGTGCAGAGCAAACAAGTACTTAACTTTTGCGCTAATAACTACCTTGGTTTATCGGCTCACCCCGATGTAATAAAAGCAGCTCACAACGCTATTGATACACATGGTTATGGCATGAGCAGTGTGCGATTTATTTGCGGCACGCAAGACATCCACAAAACACTTGAAGAAAAAATTGCTTCATTCTTAGGTACAGAGGATACTATATTATATGCCGCAGCTTTCGATGCGAATGGAGGAGTTTTTGAACCATTGTTTAATGAAGAAGATGCTATCATTAGCGATGCGCTCAATCATGCAAGTATTATTGATGGCGTTCGACTTTGTAAAGCACAACGTTTCCGCTATGAGCATAATAATATGGCTGATTTGGAGGCTAAATTGAAAGAAGCCGCTCACTGCAGAAGCAGAATTATTGTAACCGATGGCAGCTTTAGCATGGATGGAACCATTGCTCAGCTAGATAAAATTTGTGACCTAGCAGATCAATACGATGCTATTGTCATGATTGATGAATGTCATTCTTCAGGCTTCCTTGGCAAAACCGGAAGAGGAACACATGAGCACAGAGGAGTCATGGGAAGAGTGGATATTATAACAGGTACATTAGGGAAAGCTTTGGGTGGCGCAAGTGGTGGATTTACAAGTGGAAGGAAACCCATTATTGAAATGCTTCGTCAAAGGTCTCGTCCTTACTTGTTTTCTAATACACTCGCTCCTTCAATAGTTGGAGCTAGTATTGCTGTTTTAGATATGCTCAGCAGTACTACTCATTTGCGCGACCAGTTGGAATTCAACACCAAATACTTCAGAGAAAACATGACGGCAGCTGGGTTTGATATAAAACCAGGAGAACACCCCATAGTTCCTATAATGTTGTACGATGCAGTTATTGCTCAAAAGTTTGCAGCTGCATTGTTAGAGGAAGGCGTATATGTAATTGGATTCTTCTATCCGGTTGTTCCAAAAGGACAAGCCAGAATTCGTGTGCAATTGAGTGCCGCACATACCAAAGATCACCTCGATAGAGCCATTGCCGCATTCACCAAAGTAGGTAAAGCTTTGCAAGTGATTGCTTAACATAGCTTTAGCCCCCTCGGGGGCTTTTTTTATGCCCATAAAAGAGCTTACTAGAATTGCCCTTTTTCACAAATTTGATATATCCCCTGCCTTTACCTTTGCAGGGCAAAATTGAAGCTATGCGTAAATTAAGTTGGTTGATAGTGATTGGATGGGTTGCCTTATTAGAATCTTGTACTCCAAACAATGTAAAGACAGATGAAAAGCTGGGTAAATATTTTGATGAAGCTGGGGTAACTGGTTCATTTGCATTATTTGATAATGGTATTGGAGAGTTTACTGTGTATGATGTAGCAAAATTCAAAGACTCACTTTACACCCCTGCATCTACTTTTAAAATCATCAATAGCTTAATTGCATTAGAAACAGGTCGTATTAATAATGAAAAAGATATTCTTCCTTGGGATGGAGTTCAGAGAGATAATTCTGAATGGAACCAAGACCTTTCTCTCGAAAAAGCATTCGAAATATCAGCGGTTCCACACTTTCAAGCTTTAGCAGTTCGTATAGGAAAAGACACTATGCAAAGTTGGTTAGATACCTTGGGTTATGCTGCTAAAGAAAACAGATTTGTAATCAACAACAACCTTTCTTCTTTCTGGCTTGATCAATCTGCTAAAGTTTGTGGCGATGAACAGCTGGGCATCGTAAAGCGTTTGTACTTCGGTCAACTTCCCTTCCAAAAGAGAACGCAAGATATTGTTCGTAAAATGATGCTTCGTGAATCGAACTCAAATTATACACTTGCATATAAAACTGGCTTGGGGCAAGCACCACAAGGTGAACCTATGACTTGGGTTGTTGGTTGGATTGAAGAAAACAAACACCCTTATTTTTTTGTATTGCACCTTGAAGGAAAAGATGAAACTGCATTGGTGAACCAGCGGTTGAATATTCTTAAGAACATATTGACATATCTCAATTTTTTTGAAGGAAAAAGATAAGCAACCATGCAAGGCTATACACCCTCACTCACACAATACCAGCGATTAATTACACGCGAAGTACGCATTGGCGATTTGCTCATGGGCAATCCAGGTAATGGTATTTGCCATCCTATTCGTGTGCAAACAATGACTACTACAGATACTATGGATACAATAGCAACTGTAGAACAATCCATTCGTTGTATTGAGGCAGGAGCAGAATTGGTTCGTATAACTGCGCCAAGTAAAAAAGAGGCCGAAAACTTAGCTGCTATTAAAGCTATGTTACGTGAAAGAGGATATAACACACCTTTGGTTGCCGATATTCACTTCACTCCTAATGCTGCTGAAATTGCAGCTAGAATTGTTGAAAAAGTTAGAGTGAATCCGGGCAATTATGTAGATAAAAAGAAGTTTGAACTTATTGAATATACAGATGCTGATTACGCTGAAGAAATTGATCGCATCCGTGAAAGATTTACGCCACTTGTAAAAATTTGTAAAGAGCATGGAACAGCCATGCGTATTGGAACTAATCACGGTTCTTTAAGCGATCGTATCATGAGCCGCTATGGAGATACACCTATGGGTATGGTTGAAAGCGCCATGGAATTTCTTCGAATTGCTCGTTATGAAAGCTTTCACAACATAGTACTTAGTATGAAAGCCAGCAACCCTCAAGTAATGGTACAAGCATATCGTATGCTGGTGCATACTATGATGGAAGAATTTGGGGAATGTTATCCACTTCACTTAGGTGTTACAGAAGCAGGTGACGGCGAAGATGGAAGAATTAAAAGTGCTGCAGGTATTGGCACATTGTTAGAAGATGGATTGGGTGATACTGTACGTGTTTCTCTTACTGAAGATCCTGAATTTGAAATTCCTGTTTGCAGAGACCTCGTGAAACGTTACACCAACAGAACTAATCATACACCTATTGCTGCAATTGAAAAAATTACACATCAACCCCATTCTTATAAAAGAAGAAGCAGTTTTGCAGTTCAAAATATTGGACAACAACATGTACCCGTTGTAATTGCTGACTTAAGTAAAATAACCAATATTCAACCGGAACATTTACAATCTGTCGGATACCAATATGATGCAGCAACAGATAAATGGCATATTGCCGATGCTGCAGCTGATTATATTTTTACTGGTAATCAAATTTTATCATTCGCACTTCCTGGTACTCTTCGTGTATTAGTCTATCCGCATATATGGGAACAAGCTACTGATCAAGAAAAATACTTCCCCATTTTTCAAGACTCTGGATTTGTTTCGGCTAATAAAACTAGTCCTGTACTCAATTTTGTAATGGTTGATTGTTTCAGTGACAAAACAACTATTAATGATTTTACCTACATCGATCAATTAGCCAACTTACCCAATGTGGTGTTATGTTTAAGCAGCCAGAACCAACATGCAATGCCTGCTGTAAGGAGGATGTTTGTAGAGTTGGAGTTGAGGCAGATTCAAAATCCGGTTGTGCTTATTTGCGACAGCCAATGGCAAACAGCCGATGAACACCTCATTCATTTTGCAACTGAAACTGGCGCGCTCCTTTTAGATGGCTGGGGCGATGGCATTTGCTTAGGAATGTCTTCTACTGCACACCAACAATTTGGAGATGCAACTTTAAGCGGAAGAAGATACAACCAGCAAGGACAATCAGAAACACCAGAAGCATTCATGAATACCACTGCCTTTGGTATCTTACAAGCAACCAGAACGCGTATTTCTAAAACAGAATACATCTCTTGTCCTTCTTGCGGTAGAACCTTGTTCGACTTACAAGAAACAACAGCTAAAATTCGCTCTGTGACCAATCACTTAAAAGGTGTGAAAATTGCAATTATGGGTTGTATTGTAAACGGACCAGGAGAAATGGCCGATGCAGATTTTGGATACGTAGGAAGTGGTGTAGGAAAAATTACTTTGTATAAAGGCAAAGAAGTAGTGAAGAAAAACATTCCAAGCGAAATTGCAGTTGACGAGCTAATAAACTTATTGAAGGAAAACGAAGCTTGGGTAGAGCCTAGTGTATAAGTTCACCAACCCAATCTTCGGTCCAATACTTCTACACGATAGTTTCCTCGTATTTCAACATCTTTTTTCAATACCCTGCCTTTTCCTGTAGGCTGAACTACATTTGGAATTAATACGTCTTCAGTATAAAACAGAAAATCTGAAATACTTTCTACCTGTGCGGTTAATATTAAGGGTAATAAAGCACCAACCATAACAAACACTTCATTAAGATCACGACGCTGCTTTTTTCTGCCAGGTCTATTTGACCTAATTAATGAAATATCTTTCAAGGCTACTGCCTTCATATTAATGTATAAGCTATCCTCATGCATGAATGTAATCATGCCTTTCCAAATTCTATTTTGAACTGTATGCACTTTTATTGGATCGCCTTGTAAAAACCTATGCACAACATGATTTCCACGCATGATCCGCATCTCTACAGGCTGAGCAATTGTTGTTAAAACAAAAGCAACAAAACAAATAAGCAGACAATAAAATCCTTTATAATGCATACTTGGTATGAAAATATTCAAGAAAAGTCTTAACCAAAAGAAAATTTTATTCGAAAAAGTTGTAATCAACTCCTTACACTCATGATGTCGCGCAGACCATTTCCCAATAAATTAAAAGCCCAAACAAGCAGCATAATGGCAATTCCTGGCGCAAGCGCAAGCGCTGGTCTGTTTGTGATAATAAAGTTGTAATTCTCTTTAAGCATCAGTCCCCAACTTGGCATAGGAGGCTGTACGCCAACTCCCAAAAAACTTAGCCCAGCCTCCATAACTATAGCTGCTGCAAAATTACTAGCTGCCAATACCCATATTGGCCCCATGATATTGGGTAGAATATGCCTAATTATAATTCTACTATCACTGTATCCCAAGGCTCGGGCAGCCTCAATGTATGAAAGTTCTCTTGTAGCTAAAACCTGTCCACGTACCATCCTTGCAACATTCACCCACATCGATAAACCAATAGCAACAAATACCTGCCAAAATCCTTTTCCTAATAAGATAGTGATGGCAAAAACCAATAGTAATGTTGGCATACTCCAAACCACATTAACAATCCACATAACAGCAGCGTCTATCTTCCCACCATAAAAACCGGCAATAGACCCCAAACCAATTCCCAACAGCAATGAAATGAAAACAGCTATAATTCCAACACTCCAACTCACTCTAGTTCCAAGTATTAATCTACTTAACATATCGCGACCAAACTTATCTGTACCCAACCAGAATGTTGTTTGCTGAAATGGCATAGTACCAACTTGAGCAATTGGGAATTCTACCTTTTTAGCAATTCCTTCATCAATGTATTGTTCAACAATCCAATTCTCTCTCTCCCTTTTCCAGGAAACAACAGGTATGTACTGATATTGGTCACGTTTTCCATTGATTCCTTGCTCAATCCAACTGGTTGAAGGCACATCCACAATGGGAATCTTCATTAATGTTGCAGAAAAACCAGGTGAACGACTACCCAAAGCAGGTATCATTCTGTTTGCATTTGTACTACTATCTGGAGCAATCCAATATCCTGTAATAGCTAATAAGGCTGCCAGGCTTAAAATAACAAGACCAGATAAAGCCCCATAGTGATGGAGACACTTATACCAAAATTCTTGTCGTTTTTTTTCAGCCATTATTAAACCTTTCGTTTCTAATTAAATCATATTCACCAAATAGGTATATGAAAAGGGTTTTATCGTTGTTGTTATCACCATTTGCTTTCATGCTGCTTGTATTATATAATTGGCGGCCTAATAGAAAGAAACGCTCTTAACGATTTCCTTGAATAATTATTTTTCGTGTCTCATCATTCACCCATTCAATTTTTACCCACCAACATTCTTCCGGTAAAATTTCTCTCGCCTTTTCTGGCCATTCAATCCAACAATAACCGCCTGCATACAATAATTCCTCAATCCCAGCAGCCATTGCTTCTTCCTCTCCTTTTAGTCTGTACCAGTCCATATGCCAAATATTTCCTGCAACAGGAGATTCATACTGATTAACAATGGCAAAAGTTGGGCTTGCTACTGCATCTTGAACATCTAGAAAAGTACATAAAGCATGAATAAGTGTGGTTTTTCCACTACCCATAGGAGCATCAAAAGCCCAAACTGAGCGACTTTTACCTTGCTCCCACAACCAAGCTGCTGCATCATTTATTTGATGGATTTGATAGGTCATTTCCATGTAACAAACCTATGATTTTGCATCCATGTAGAAAATATATTCCTTATGTAGCAACTTCAAGCCTTTTATAGAAGTGTAACTTTGAAGTATGGAAACGCAAGTAAATTCTGCTTCTGCTATTAAATGGAAGGTATCTGGAATGAGTTGTACCAATTGTGCGCTCAGCATCCACAAGTACCTTGAAGAACATGGAGCTCAAGATATAAAGGTGAATTTTATTGGAGGAGATGTTAGTTTTAAAAGCGAAGGGCCTACAAATAATTTGGCGAAAGGAATTGAAAGCTTGGGCTATCAAGTTGAAGATCCTTCTACCCAACAAGCTTCAAAAAAAGGTAAAAAATGGTTTAAAAACCATATGCAACGGTTCCTATTCTGTATCATTTTCACAGGACCACTCATGTTGCACATGATTCCAGCACTGCACTTGCATTTCTTGATGACCCCCTATATACAGCTTGCACTAACTATTCCAGTGTATATCGTTGGAATGGATTTTTTTGGCAGAAGTGCTTGGAATAGCTTAACTAAAGGTGTTCCTAACATGAATGTGCTTATAACATTAGGCAGTAGCGCTGCTTTAATTTACAGTTTGTATGGCACTTTAACGGGACAAGCAGAACAGTATTTGTTTTATGAAACAACTTGTACCATCCTAACCCTTGTATTCTTGGGCTATTGGATGGAAGATAAATCTATAGAAACCACACAAGCTGCAATAAAAAAATTAACCGTTTCTCAAAAAATCATGGCTAACATGATTGCATTCGACGATCAACACCAAGAACAAATCTTTACTGTTGAAAGTACGCAACTTCGTGTAGGTGATTTATTACTGATTAAAGCGGGCGAGTATGTTCCGCAAGATTGTAAAATACTTTGGGGGGAAGCGACCATTAATGAATCTATTTTAACTGGAGAAAGTGTTCCTGTGTTGAAAAAAATGAATGATACCCTCATTGGTGGAAGCATGGTTGAAGCTGGAACAATGAAAGCTTATGTAACGGCAGTTGGAGAAAATACTGTAATGAGTCATATTGTTCGAATGGTGAAAGAAGCACAAGCCGAAAAACCACCAGTTCAACAATTAGCCGATCGAATTTCTGCCATTTTTGTACCTGCTGTTGTGAGCATAGCCGTTATTACTGTTTTGATTAATTATTGGTGGGCTGATGTTGGATTCACCGAAAGTTTACTACGTGCTATTGCTGTATTAGTGATAGCTTGTCCTTGTGCAATGGGATTAGCAACTCCTGCTGCCGTAGCGGTTGGATTGGGCAGGGCTGCTCAACAAGGAATTCTTTTTAAAAATGCCAAAAGCTTAGAAGTATTTAAGTCAATTAAACGTGTTGTGTTTGATAAAACGGGCACACTAACCACAGGCCACTTTGTAATTACAAAATACAATACAACTATACCAGAAGAAGAATTCAAACAAATTGCATTTTCATTAGAAAAATATGGTAACCACCCTATTGCTCGTTGTATTGCACAAAACTGGAAATGCAAAGAATGGATGCGTTGGACAAAAGTAGAAGAAGTAAAAGGACTAGGCGTTTGGGCATATGATAAAGAAGGAAACAAATATGGCGCTACTTCTTCTAAAGGCCTTTCGCCAAATACCATTTTAGAAAAATCACACAATGTATTTATAACAAAGAATGATGAGCTCATTGGATGGATTGATGTGGCTGATGAAATTAGACCTGAAGCAAAAAATGTGATTGACACCCTTCACAGAAATGGTATTGAAACCATCATGCTCAGTGGAGATAGCCAAGAAAAGTGTAAGGCCGTTAGCAATGAACTAGGCATTCAACAAGTAATTGCAGAACAAACGCCTGAACAAAAACTTCTGCAAATTGAAAAACTTAACAAAGAACAACCTACAGCCATGGTGGGAGACGGCATTAACGATGCACCTGCTCTTGCTAAAGCTACAGTTGGTATATCATTGAGCGATTCTAGTCAAATAGCACTTCAAAGCGCACAAGTAATTCTAACTAATAAAGGACTTACACAACTACCAGTTGCACTTGGCCTAGGCAAGCACACTTTTATTACTATCAAAGAAAATTTATTCTGGGCATTTTCTTATAACATAGTTGCTATCCCCGTTGCAGCCATGGGATTTTTACAACCTACTATTGCTGCCTTAATTATGGGATTAAGCGATGTAGTGTTAGCCATTAACAGCATTCGTTTGCGTTGGAAGAAAGTGCACAAATAGAAATAAGCAACCTACCTCCTCTTTCTAGAAGAACTCACTCTTCTTGCGCCTGTTAAACCCAATGCACCTAACAATGACCGAGTTAAGACAGATGCAGCAGTTCTTCCAACCTGCTTCACTACAGGATGATCAAAAAATCCACCAGCAGTTTTATTTGTTGACTTTGTAGGTGACTCCTCTTTATTGTCTTCGTTTTCCATGTCTAATCGCTGTTGAATTTTTTGCTCTAACATTTCATAAGCACTGGTATTATCAATGGATCTATTGTATTTAGCAGCAAGTCTGCTACGTTTCATTAAATCATTAATTTCAGCATCAGTTAATATATCCATTCTACTTCTAGGGGGCAACAACATAGTATGAACCAACGGTGTTGGAATTCCTTTCTCGTTGAGCAATGTAATAAATGCTTCGCCAATACCCATTTGAGTGAGTAGTTCATCTGTTTTATAAAATTCAGTTAAAGGAAAATTCTCGGCTGCTTGTTTAATTGTTTTCCTGTCGGCTGCTGTAAATGCTCGTAATGCATGCTGAACTTTAAATCCTAACTGACTTAAAATTGATGCCGGAACGTCCTGCGGATTTTGTGTGCAAAAGAAAATACCAATTCCCTTTGACCGAATAAGCTTAATTACAGACTCAAGCTGTTGCATTAATGCAGCACTCGCTTCTTGAAAAACCAAATGAGCTTCATCTATAAATAAAATTAACTTAGGTTGATCCATATCGCCTTCTTCTGGACAACTTGCATAAAGTTCTGCTAGTAGCTGCAACATAAAAGTTGAAAACAGTTTAGGCTTATCCTGCATATCGGTCACCCGCAGAACATGTATCATACCTCTACCATCTGGAGCAATTTGCATTAAATCATTTACATCAAAACTAGGCTCTCCAAAAAATACATCTGCTCCTTGTTGTTGTAATTCTATTACTTTACGCAATATTGTTCCCGTTGAGGTAGTAGATATTTTTCCATATTCCTTTTCAATGGCTGCTTTTCCATCCTGACTAATGTATTGCAATACTTTTATAAAATCCTTCAAGTCTAAAAGAGGATAGCCTTGATCATCGCAGAACTTAAAAATTAGAGAAACTAATCCGCCTTGGGTATCATTCAATCCTAATATTTTACTCAATAAAACTGGACCAAACTCTGTAACAGTTGCACGTAGTCTTACACCAGGCTGTTCAGTAAGCGTTAACAATTCAACTGGATATGCTGAAGGTTGATAGCTCATTTTCATAGCTGCTATTCGCTCCTCAATTTTTGCATTGGTTTGACCAGCTTGTGCAATTCCGCTTAAGTCGCCTTTAATATCCATCATTAAAACGGGTATAGAATGGTCACTCAAACATTCCGCAAGTAGTTGTAAGGTTTTTGTTTTACCAGTTCCAGTAGCACCAGCTATAAGTCCATGCCTGTTGAGGGTTTTTAAAGGCACACTTACTTGAGCCTCGGGATAAGTTTTACCTTGATGAATACCCACACCTAGTACAAATGAATCTCCTTTAAATGTATAGCCCTGCTGAACATGTGCTACGAAGTTCATAAAAGTTATTTTTTGAAAGATACTGCTTTTGGGTCTGCTTGAAAAAATATGATTAAACCCAATATTTTATTGTTTTTCAATAATTTTACTATGTTTGTCGAAATTTCAGGCACATGAGAAGGATTTACTACCTTATTGGCATAGCATTCTTATTTGGTCTGCAAGTTTATATGTTTGGCAACATGATGTTTAATAAAAACTCCAGCTTTCAAACCATGGTTGTGCCTGTTGGCAACGGTGAATCACAAACCCTTGACAACTTTGAAAATGCAAATGCAGTTGTCTTGAAAGCAGGAAAAATTGAAACAAAAGAGCTTTCCACATTTCAAAAATTATTCTGGTACACAGGCCGACTTACAGGTGGTGGTGCTTCTACACTCATGTTAGCATGTACATTTTTATTTCTTTGGTTTGCAATCTGGAAAAATAATCCATCCAAAAAGCAAGAAGAGCTTGTTTCACTATTTATTACTTGGATGGCATTTTTTATTATGGTAGTATATGCATCTATCCGTGCCAGTCAGCATGTAACCAAAAAATGGGTTAATGAAATCACAGAAGGCAAGTATACATTATGGACTGAAGGAGGTGAACACCAATTAATTTTTTGGATAGCTATGATAGCTATTTTGCTAGCCAACTACTACGATAAAATTGTAGCACTAAAAAAAGAACAAGAAGGAGTCATTTAAATCATCAACAATGAAACAAACTAAAAAGTGGGGCTTATTGTGGTATGCAAAATACCTATGCTGGTCATCCATGTTATTTTTCCCGCTTCAACTGTTGTTTTTATTCAATGAAGCAAAACTGCTCATTTCCATCAGACGACTATTCAGCGAAAAAAATATCATTACACAAAATAACTCATTCTCCATTACAGATACACAACGTGGGCTTGAGTTACAAGTTGAACAACCGTCTTTATGGGAACGCATCTTATTTAATGAAACTTTTTCTAGCTCAATTTTACCAGGCTTACTTCCTTCCATTATTATGGTGGTTTTTGCAGCATACATGCTCGCACTTATTAGGAAGGTTGAATCTGGAGAACCTTTTAATGCAGCTAATAGTAACTATTTAAGAAAGATGGGATTTTTAATGATGGGATATGGCTTGTTTGAAGTAGCTATTAGCAAACTAAAATGGGATTATGTGCAACGAATAGCTGGCACTGATTTTGCACCAGCAGAAATGTTTGGAAATACACGTTATGTTTTTTGGGCTGCTATAGCATTATTAGTTTTGTCTCAAATTTTTAAACAAGGTAAAGCATTAGCAGAAGAACAATCTTTAACCGTATAGCATGCCCATTGTTGTGAACTTAGATGTAATGTTAGCTACACGAAAAATGAGCCTAACCGAACTGAGTGAGCGGGTAGGAATTACATTGGCTAACTTGAGCATTTTAAAGAGTGGCAAAGCAAAAGCTGTTCGTTTCACGACTCTTGAAAAAATATGTGAAGTGTTACAATGTCAGCCTGGCGATATTCTAGTTCACATGAGCACTCAAGAATATAAACAACTCATGCACCGAGGATAAATATGCGGGGAATCCTTCATAGAATCACCGCATATTTTCGAAAAAAACCTAATCAATAAAAACTTATTCAGCCCCACTTGAAGGCGACTGAGGAGGTCCTTGTCGTCTTGGGCCTTGTTGACCTCCTCTGTTTTGTGCACCTCCTGGCGGCCTGCGATCTGGTTGATTACCAGTTCGAGGAGGCTGAGGGCCGTTTCCTTGCGGACGATTTCCTTGTGGTCTTCTATTATCTGGTTGTCCAGTTCTTCTGTCTTGCTGCTGCTGCGGACCACCACCTGGTCGTCTTGGTGGTTGACCTTGTTGTGGTCTTTGTTGCTGACGTTGTTGGTCTCTTCTCTTTCGATCGTTTCTATCTAAACTCCTTAAACTTATTTGTCCAACCACATCTACAAACTCTGGCTCTACTTCACGTGGTTTGTTACTTACCACTTCAACAGCTTCCAATTCATCTGGACGAATACCATCTCTATTCAAGCGCTGAATTTCTTTCACACGTTGAATGGTAAGAGGATAGTGCTGGGTACTTCCTGGAAGAACGTACCACATGAGGTTTTTAAAAATATCTTTTTTAATTAAATGAGCTGTGCCTTTAGCTGTTTGAAGCTGATCTGCGTGATCCGGGAAATGCTGTAAAGCATCTAAATAAGTATCAAGTTCAAAATTCAAACAACATTTTAAACGACCACATTGCCCGCTCAGCTTTGTTTGATTAATACTTAAATTTTGGTAACGGGCCGCTGTTGTATTTACACTCTTAAAGTCACTTAACCATGTACTGCAACAAAGCTCTCTTCCACAGCTTCCTATACCACCAACTTTAGCAGCCTCTTGACGAATACCAATTTGCTTCATCTCAACCTTCACCTTGAAATCATTTGCATAAACACGAATGAGTTCTCTAAAATCGACCCTATCATCTGCTGTATAAAAGAAGGTGGCTTTTTTACCATCCGCTTGCAGTTCCACTTCACTTATTTTCATTTGTAAGCCTAAACTTCTGGCAATAGCTCTGCTCCTTATTAAAATATCTTGCTCACGCGCTTTGGTATTTTGCATGAGTTCGATATCTCTTTCATTGCTTTTACGAAGAATTTTCTTCATATCGGGCAGAAACTCGTCTACCCCTCTTTTTTTGAGTTGAAGCCGTACAAGCTCTCCTGCTAAGCTTACTTCACCCACATCAAATCCACCAGCACCTTCTACAGTTACCAATTCTCCTTTAGAAAAATATTGAAGGGTGGCATTTCGGAAAAACTCTTTTCTGCTACCCTGGCTGAAACTCACTTCAACCACTTTACAGCTTCCTTCAGGATCGTGAAAAGGAAGGTTCATGAGCCAATCGTGTACGTTTAGCCTATTACAACCACCTGTGCTGCAACCGCCATTACTTTTACAACCGCTTGGCTTACCACTTGATGTTCCACAACTGGAGCAACCCATATCTTAATTTCTTTATCAAGTCAAAAAATAGTAGGGCGTATGGGCAATAGTAAGAATGTTGCCTGCTATTGTATATCAGTTACTTACAACTCAATATAGGAATCAGCAAAGCTGAGAAAAAATTCACCTATACATAGCCTTTCACACTGAAAACCATACGCTTCTGTTCAAAAATAGGAAAAATAGCCCACTAAACGGCAATTTGCTGACGATGCTGAATGATATGGAAAATCTTGATGGTAAGTGCTTGAAAAATGATTTTACCATTGCCATTACGTTCTACATAATACACAGCATCATTTAATTCTTGCATAAGTGCCTGTTGTTGACTGGGACCAGTAATTTTATTCAATCGAGCAGCAAAAACCAATTCAGACTCTGTCATAATCACCTGATTTTCACCTAATAACCTCAATCTAAGTGCTTGTTCTATTAAATGAATAAAATACTTAAGAAACTGTTTTTGCTTCTCTCTTCCCAACTTTGACAAAGCAAGTTCAATGAAATCTACTTGAGCCACAGGACCACCTTTGAGGGAAGCATTTAGCCAATCTTTTAGCAACCCCTGCCAATCATCTTCTGTATGCTTTAATAATTGTTTTGCTTCACGATAATTACCTGAGGCCAATGCCGCAATTCTATTAGCTTGATCTTCACCAATATTGTGTTGTTCAATAAGTGCTTTAGCCAAAGAGGCATGATCTAGGGGTGGCACTTGCACCAATTGACAGCGACTTAAAATAGTTGGCAAAACCTGTTGTTCATCTTCAGTTACCAACAAAAAAATGGTTTGAGGCGGAGGCTCCTCAATCAGTTTTAGTAGCTTATTTCCCTCTTTACCTAACAATTCTGGGGCCCACATAACAACCACCTTATATGCACTTTCATAACTTTTCAAACTCATTCTATGCAATAGATCATCGCACTCTTCTCCCGTTATTTTCCCTTGCTTATTTCCAGCCTCAATCTCCTCTAACCAATCGAACACATTACCGTACATATTTTCCTTTAAAAAAACCCGCCACTTATCCATGAACATGGAACTCTTTGGCTTATCGCCGCTTTTTAAAGTAACTGTAGGAAAACTAAAATGCAAATCAGGATGAATGTATTGTGAAGCCCTGTGCCATACTTCAGTATGTATAACTTCCTCCGGACTTAAATAACTCGGCCCGCTTGAAATAGCCGAAACGCCGCCAAACAAATCGGGCACTTCGGGAGCAGGAGTAGGCTGACAAACAAGAAACTGACCAAAAGCTACTGCTAATGCCAATGCCCCAGAACCTTCTCTTCCAGAAAACAATAAAGCGTGGCTAAGACGGTTGTGTTCAACCATCTCCACCAATTGATGAATGACTGCTTGTTGTCCAATGACCTGTTCAAAAGGCATGCTTCAAATGTAGGAATGAAAACAATGAAGAAAATTTTATTTACCAAGCTTTGCTATTTCATTATGCACAAACTCCATCAAAGACCGAATATATGCTGCATCGAACTTGAAAGTAAGTCCAGCCACTTCATATAATTCTGGCAAAGTTCTGGTACCACCCAAAGCAAGTGCTTGCATATAGTTATTGAGCGCTTGTTCTTTATTTTCTTTGAATTGCTTCCACAATCCAATTGCTCCTAACTGAGCAATACCATACTCAATATAATAAAAAGGAACTTCAAACAAATGCAATTGACGCTGCCATCCTATAGCTCTGTAAGTTTCTAATCCACTTACATCTAAAGCTGGCACTTTAAACTCTTCCATCAACTGCATCCAATATGCTGTTCTATCTTCAATAGTATGCGTGGGATGGGTATATATCCAATGCTGGAATTTATCAATGATTGCAATCCAAGGAAACAAAGTGATGGTTCTTTCTAGTTGGTGCAGCTTAGCGCGACGTAAATCTGATGGATTGTCAAAAAATGCATCCCAATAATCCATGCTAAATAATTCCATAGCCATGCTCGCTACCTCAGCAATTTCCATAGGATATTCTTTGAAAGCCGTTAATGGAAGTGGATGTGCCAAAAAGGAATGAACTGCATGTCCACCCTCATGTACCATCGTTGTCACATCGCTCATTTGTCCAGCTGCATTCATGAAAATAAATGGGGCACCACTTTCTGCAAGCGGACAGTTGTATCCCCCTGGAGCTTTTCCCTTTCTGCTTTCTAAATCGAAGTGTCCCAACTCCTTCATTTTGCGCAAACAATCTGCAAAAAACGGATGAAGCTGTTCGAAGCAGGCAACTGTTTTTTGATACAACTCTTCACCACCTTTAAATGGCCTTAAAGGTTCAACTCCAGCTGGCTCTGCCTCTAAATCCCAAGGTCTTAATTCCTGTACTCCTAACTCTTGTTTTTTAGCTTCATAAATGGTATTCACTAAAGGCACTACATGCAAGCGTACTGCTTCATGAAATTGCTCACACTCTTTGGCTGAATAATCGAACCTACCTAATTCTTCAAACTTATAATCGCGGTAATTAGCAAAGCCTGCATTAATGGCTACTTGATGACGCTTCTCTAACAACTGTGTAAACAAAGTATGCATCGCATCTTTGTCTAGCAATCTTCTTTCTTGTATTAGCCTATATACTTTTTCTCTTTGCGCACGGTCGGGACTCTCTAAAAATTTAGCCGCTTGTTGCAAAGTATACTCTTGTCCATCTACCTCAACAGTCATTTTTCCAGCTAAAACACCATACTGCTGTTGCATTACACTTAACTCTGCTTGTAAAGGCACATTCTCATCTCTAAATAAGCGGATATTTTTTTCTATTGAGCGCAAGTAAACTGCATAGTCCTGTTGAGGAAGTTCAGCTATAAACGAACAAGCCATGAGCTTTTTATTCAGCTGATCGCTGTATGGCTGCAACTTAGGCTGAATTTCCATACAGAAGTAGGTGTATGCCGCTTCCAAATCGGGATTGGTGGTATCGCAAGTCATTTTTATTTGTCGCCAACAAGCATCTTCGCTTATTGCCGCTTCCAACTCACTCAAATCAGTTAACCACTTCTGTAAATCACTTGCACTATTGATAGGGCGCTCCAACAATTCTTTAAAAAAAGGCTCAAGGGTAGCCCAGTCTTTTACTTCAAATTCGGAAGGCAGAAAATGCCTAGGTAATTTCTCAATATTTGCCTGCATCACCATAATCTTTGGGTTTGCGCAAATGTAGGACTTGAAAGAACAAGAAAATGTTAGCAGGTTCTTGTATTTTTGTAGGTTCAAATGAAGTTATACAGTGCCCGATATCATACAATTATTACCCGATAATATTGCCAATCAAATAGCTGCTGGGGAAGTCATTCAGCGCCCAGCCAGTGCTGTGAAAGAACTATTGGAAAACGCTGTGGATGCGGGTGCTACCGAAATTCAGTTATTAATACAAGATGCTGGAAAAGCCCTGGTTCAGGTAATTGATAATGGTAAGGGCATGAGCGAAAATGACGCCCGTATGGCTTTTGAGCGTCATGCCACCAGTAAAATCCGCAAAGTGGAGGACCTGTTTCATATTCAAACAATGGGATTTAGAGGCGAAGCCTTAGCTTCTATTGCGGCCGTTGCACAAGTGAGTATGAAAACGAAGCGGGCAGAAGATGCAATGGGCACGTACATAGAAATTGAGAATAGCACATTACAGAGATTGGAACCCTGTGCTGCTCCGCAAGGAACCAGCATAAGCATGAAGCATCTCTTTTTTAATGTACCTGCACGACGAAACTTTTTAAAAAGTAATACAACAGAATTACGAAACATCATTGATGAATTCATTCGCGTTGCAATGCCTTTTCCGAGTATCAAATTTTCATTGAGTCATAATGGGCAAGAGATGTTTCATCTGGAAACCGGATCGCTTAAGCAAAGGCTGGTTCAATTGTTGGGACATAACTATAACGCTAAGTTAGTACCTGTACAAGAAGAAACAGATTACTTAACCATTCATGGCTTTATCGGAAAACCTGATGCAGCACGTAAAACGAGGGGCGAACAATATTTCTTTGTCAATAAAAGATTCATTAAAAGTAACTACTTACATCATGCAGTCATGACTGCTTTCGATAATTTGCTTGCAAAAGATAGTTATCCCGCATACTGCTTATTTATTGACCTTGACCCTGCGCAGGTAGATGTTAATGTGCACCCTACTAAGCAAGAAATTAAATTTGAAGACGAACGTATCATTTATGCATTTGTGCATGCAGCGGTTAAGCATGCCTTAGCTCAATTTAGTATTGCGCCATCGCTCGATTTTACCTTGAATGCTGAAATTCAACAATTAGAAGCTGTAAGTCAGCCTTTCACATCTGATAAAAAAGAAGCTGCATCTGGTTCCTCAATGTACCAACACTTTACAGAAAAAAATCGCGCACATTTTATAGAACCAAGTGTTTCTAACAAAGAATTAAAAAGTTGGAAATCTTTTTTTGAAGCAGCTCCTAATAAGGAGGAAGCCCCAGCACAATTTGAGTTTGAACAAAAAGCAAAAAGCCCTAAATGGATTTTACAACCTGGAAGTCCACTGCTGCAAAGTTTAAACACCTATATCATAGCACTCACAAACAACGGTTTTATATTGGTGCATCAACAATTAGCACATGAAAGAATTCTGTATGAGAGATATGTACAACTAGCTCATAAACACCAAGCTCCTACACAAAAAAGTTTGTTTCCTGTTCAAATGGAATTACCTCCAACCGATGCAGCACTGTTGGTTGAATTGTTGCCAGAATTAACACTCATTGGTTTTCAGATTGAACCATTTGGAGGAAATAGCTTTGTAATACAAGGAACACCAGCCGATGTTCCAACTGGCAATGAGAAACACAGTATTGAATTATTGCTAGAACAATTCAAACATTTTAAAAGCGATACTACTTTTAGTAAACGTGAACAAGTAATAAGGTGTATGGCACGACAGCAAGCCGTTAAAGCCGGTCAATCACTTTCACAAAAAGAAATGTTGACTCTAATTGAAGAACTACTTAATTGCGATACTGCGAATTTAACTCCGAGCGGAAATCCTACATTTATCAGTTTCAACGAAGCTTATATCGACGGACTATTTGGAAGATGATCAGAGTTTTCAAATAGAGACAATAAAGCTTTTGTGGTTTCTTCTTCCCACGCTTCACTTAACATAGTGTGAAATTTTTCTAACTCTGGCGCAGTTAAAATAAGGCGTGTTGTGGCATGACCAATTTGTACTAAAAACTGTTTCTTCCTCCTACAAGTATCTAATTGTATTTGATCTACAAGGTGCATAACTTCCTTCCTTAAACCAGCAAATGCAACTGGAGAAGATTGCTGCAATGTTGTTCCAAATGCCCATTGGTACTGACCGCACTGCTCACAACGAACAACATACCCTTGATCACCACTATATAATGAATGATATTGACACATACCTAATAATTATTTCTGTAAAAATCAAAGAAGCCTTGTATTGTTAACTGCCGTTTTGGAAATTCCTTTTACGGAAAAGGGAAACAACGCTTCAATATGTAGTTGTTTATACTACAAAATCTAAGAATTAACAAAATTGTGGAAAACATTATTTTTAAAATTAGATTTTTTTTTTTTCAACTTTATTATTCAACAAAAAAAAATATATGAAAAAACTAATTGGACTATTTGTATTAACAATTGCAGCTTATTCATTACAAGCTGCACCAAAAGAAAACTACCTGGCATGCGGAACTGCAAGTAAAACAATTTCAAGCGATTGCTGGACTGCAACATATACAGTAACTGTATGCGATCCAACTTTAGATGAAGTATCAGCTCATGTAAAAGCACTTCTACTAGCTTCGCAAAAAACAAAAAGTCTAGTATCTTTGGTACAAGCGTTAAATGATCTAGACCCATGCTAAATTTTAAATAATAATTTCATTATTAATAAGCCCTGTTTTTAAATTTAAACAGGGCTTTGTTTAATTTGAACTATATGAAAAAGTATAAATACTTCATTTTAATTACATTATTAGTTCCGATCATTTCTTCTAGTCAAGAAACAATTCAGATTTTATACCAATTCTTACATGTAAGGGATACAATGCAAAGGATAAATCCATATAAAGAAAGAATGCTATTACAAACAACGAAACAAAAGTCATTATACAGAAGCTATGAACTTTATCTATTTGATTCTTTAGTGGAAAGTAATGAAGATCAAGCCTTTTTAAAGTTACCTAAAGCAACTTCAGAACAAATACTAATTGACTTTTCCTTAGATGAAATTATCCAAATACGTCCATTTTTGGGAGATACTTTTGCAATTAAGAATTCTTTAGATAAAATTAATTGGACTTTAATAGATTCATCAAAATTAATTGGAGAATTAGATTGCTTTAAAGCTATTGGCCATTTCAAGGGACGAAATTATGAATGTTGGTATGCACCATCTATTGCAATTAGGTCTGGTCCATGGAAATTAAATGGATTACCTGGGCTTATTGTTCAAGCTGTTGACTCAAAAAGTGAAATTGCATTTGAACTAATTAGCTTAAAAGTATTACCAAATACCTTTTCTTTACCCAAGAATCTTACTTTCATTAACGAGTCAAAATATAAGGATATTGTAAATTCATTTAAAGCCAATCCAGGTGCAATATTAGGAGGCGGACTTGACCAAAATAAATTAAACATTCAAAAAGGCGGAAATAATAAAATTATTTTTAACAATCCGATAGAATTACATTGAACTTATTAAAATACTGTTTACTATTTTTATTCATATTATCGTATAACTTTTTGAATGGACAAATGAAAGTTATTGGTAAGGTCATAGATATGAAAAATTTACCAATAGGAGGTGCAATCATAAAAATTCATACTAAAAATGACTCCAAACTTGCAGGATATGGATTTACTAATGACTCCGGAAGATTTACAATTACTTTTTCAGAAATAAAAACTAAATACTTTTTTGCAGAAATAAATGCATTGAATTACGGAACTGAAATTTTCGAATTCATTTTAGAAAATAATACAATCTATTTACCAAATATAATTTTACAAACACGTCCTTCACTTCTTAATGAAGTTGTTGTAAAAAACAGCTCTACTATTTCTAATAAAAAGGATACTATAAACTATAATGTTGATGCATTTAGTTCAAAATATGATAAAGCTATTGGCGATGTAATTAAAAGATTGCCAGGAGTAGAAATCCTTTCGGACGGAACAATAAAATATGAGGGCAAACCGATTAATAAATTTTATATTAACGGTAAAGACTTATTAGATGGCCGATACAATATAGCAACTTCCAATATTCCTTATGATGCTGTCGATAAAGTACAAATTCTCGAAAAGCACCAGCCGTCTAAAATGTTGGACAGCTTTATTCATTCTAATAAAGCTGCACTTAATCTTGTCCTAAAAAGAGAGATAAATAATAAGCTTTTGGGGAAACTAAAATTAGGGATTGGAACTCCATTTTTCAGCACTGATAATGAATTAGTACCATTATACTTTTCTAAAAACAACCAAACAATTAACACGTTAAAATATAACAATATAGGAAAAGATTATGCTGCTGAGTTTAAAAACTTATACTTAAATCAAGATGCGGATGAATTATTTAGTGTAGAAAATTTCGGCCAATTGACAGGTATAGATAAACCAATAAATGGAAATTTAAATTTAGATAGATTTTTATATAATAAACAATTAACTGCAAGCATAAATCATTTAAGAACTACAAAAAATGGAAATGAGATAAAAGTTTTAATTGATTATACAAATGACAATGAACAAATACAAAACAATAGCACTTTTAATGTATTCTTTAATAATAATAATTTTAGTATTCAAGAATCAATACACTTCAATCAAAAAAGAAATTTATTGAATGGTATAACATCATTCGAGAGAAATTATAAAAACGCTGAGTTATCAAATAAATTACAATTTCGATTAGCTTTTAAAAATGCTACAGCAGTAATAACTACTCCAAACAAAATTGAACAATACTCGAATATTGAATCCTTTACCATAGCGAATACTTTTAAGTTTACATTTAAAAAAAGAAGACTTTTACAAAATATTACTTTTTATATCTCTACAAACAGAAATCCACAAAACTTAAACGTTTTAAATGCTAATTACGACTTCTTTTTTTCTGACTCAATCGAACCAAGTAAAATATTACAATTAGCGAACCTTTCAATTACAAAAAGTAACTTAACGTATACGAGTAGCTATAAAATTAATAAATCACTAAGTTTCAGTAATTCCTTAAACTATAAATTTTTATACAACAATATAAATACAGAAGTTAAGGGCTTCATGAACGGTAACCCCATCGATATAAAAAATGGCTTTGCAAATAACATATCATTAATAAACCATGATATAAGTAATGTCGTCTCTTTATCATATTCAAAAAAAAGGAGTACGTATTCTTTATCTATTCCTATAAACTATATAAACCTTTACTCAATCCAAAATACAAATAATAGACAAATTATTAACAACATTTACTCTGGAATAAATTTAATTCAAGACGTAAAATTGAACAATAAAATAAAATTAAATAATACCCTTATAAATCAATTCTACTTATTTCCACCGCATAATGCAACTAATAATTTTGTTTTAAGAAATTATAGATTAATAACAAATAATGAATCTTTACCTAACTCTTTAACAACAACAATACTCGAATCTGTACTAAATTTTAAAAACTTAAAATATCTTTCATATAATACATTAGGAATTAGAAAAGAATGGAATACAAATTTTCCTATAATGAATAATAGTTTTATTAATCAATTAGTCGTTCTAAATGGGTTATCGGGTAATCAAAACCAACAAAGCGAAAAAATATTTATCTCCACTAATAAATATTTTACTAAAATTAAAAGCTCAATAACTGCCCAAACTTTTTTAGAATTTATTCGCTCTGACAACTTTTCCAATTCAATATTAACACGATTCAGAAATACAAATTTTAATCTGACACTGTCGAGTAATACTAATTTAAAAAAAATTACAATTGAAAACAGATTTAGTTATACTTTATTCGATAACAAAACAAAGGGAACTACCTTAGGATATTTTTCTTTAATCGAATACTTATTTAATTTAAAAACCTCCTTAAAAGAAAACATTTCATTACAAATGAATTCTCAGTTTAATTCACTTAGACGTAATAATCAAAATAGTTTCAACTTATTTTTTAGTGATTTTTTTTTAACATTCTCAATACCTAAAATAAAGACTGACTTCGAGTTTGGATGTCAAAATATATTTAATCAAAAGATTTTTTCTGATGTTACCATATCGCGAAATTCACAGACCTTAACAGAGACCAATTTAAGACCTAGACAAGCACTGATTAAATTATCTTGGTACTTCAAATAATAGATCAATTTAATTCATCCGCCTCAAGAATATCAATATCTGTATTAAAGATTAGTATCTTATTTTTAATAACAGATGTTTTGTTTTCGAAAAGCGCAAAGTAATATTATTTGTATTTTTTAAATGCTCCATCCTTTTAACTTTGATAAAAAAACATGAAGCAACTATTCATCCTATTTGTCGGTCTAGGAATTGCTGTCTTAGCCGTAGCACAGCCACCCAAGTTACCTGTTACCCCAGGAAGTCAGTTTGGAGCAAGTTTTGAATTACGCAATCCAAGCCCTATTCAAGAACTTCCAAAACAACTAGCTCAAGTTGAAGAAGGTAAAGAAATTGATGTACAAATTCTTGCAGAAGTTGTGGATGTTTGTCCAAAGAAAGGATGCTGGTTAAATCTAAAACTTTCAAACGGCGAAACTGCTTTTGTTAAAATGAAAGACTATGCTTTCTTTTTACCTCTTGAAATAAAGGGGAAAAAGATTTACTTAGATGGCAAAGCTTTTATTAAAACTACTTCTGTTGATGAATTGAAGCACTATGCTGAAGACGCTAAAAAGCCGCAAGCGGAAATAGATGCCATTAAAGAACCCAAAAAAGAAGTTCGTTTGCTAGCAAGCGGAATTCGTGTTGCAGAATAATGCTAATTAGTCGGCTCCTCGAACATTAATATTGGTTGTAAACCGATTGTAAAAATTGTTCAACCAGTTGTCGAACACGAGGAGCCGATTGGTTATGGTTATTAACCAACACTGAAAAAATGAGTGTTTTCCCTGATGCAGTTTCTAAGTATCCACTCAAAGCTACCTGTCCGTTGAGAGTACCCGTTTTAGCAAATATTTTTCCTGAAAGATTCTTGTAATATCCAGATAAAGTACCTTTTCCACCAGTAGGGAAGATGGCTTGAATTCTTCTCCATTCAAACTCTTTACGCATCAAATCTAAAATTCCTACCAACGATTGCGGGGTAAATAAATTATATCTGCTTAATCCACTGCCATCTACCCAACGAGGCTTTTGTAACAAACCTACAAAATCAGTCTTCATCATGGTATCAATCATAGCAGCATCTGAAAGTACACCTAGTTTTTGGTAGGCACTCATTAGCAATGTTTGCTCAGCAAAAAAATTATCGCTTCTATGCATCATAATTTTCAAAAGACTATCGGTTGCCTGCGTCTTCAAAGGCTTCCAATTTGCTTGCTGCAATTCTGTTGCATCAATATAAGGTATGAGTGTTTCAAGTGTATCTTCTAATAATTTCACTGATACTTCATCGGGATGACTTTTAACAGTAAATGGAATTTCATCGCCCGTAAATTTCGTTCTCGACTCAACCAACTCAAAGCTATTTTCGTATCGCTTCCGCCTAATTGCAAATTGGCCTCCAGCTACTTGAGCAAAAAAAGTAAGTGAATCTTTAAAAGATTTGGGTATTACCTGAATAGATGCACCCTGCTGCTTAAACCTAATTGTGTTGCCATAAATGGGCATAGGTGAACGCTCAGGCATATAAGCGGCACTAAAATCATTCCACGCCCAACCATTTCCCCAGGAATTAGCTTTCCAATTCGATGCGAAAATGGTAATACGATCATTGTATTTTTTTAATAAATCAAATGCAGGCTGCTGCTTAAAATCGGGGTGAAGAAAAGTAGGATCTCCAGTGAACTTTACATCTAGCTCATCATCATTGACCATATATTCCATTCCTACTATGCTATCACCTAAATATTTTAAACCGGCATAACAGGTTGGTATTTTAGTGTTGCTAGCAGGAAGAAAAAATTTATTTTCTTGATGACCAATTAACCATTTTTGTGTAGAAGGATCATACACACTTACTCCAATATGTGCAGTAGCTAGTTCAGGCGCATTCAACAATTCATTAAGTGGAGTACTAGCTTTTGAAGAGGTAGATTTTTTTGCTACCCCACAAGAACTCAATAAAACAAGTACAACAAAAGGCTGAAGATATTTTGAACGCAGCATACAATCTAAATTTACATTCTTTCAATAGCACGTAACCATCTTTCAGGAATATCATTTGAAGATGCGTGCAAATAATCATTTTTAGTACATGCAATGAAATTACCATCAGGAAGTTGTACCCACCATCTTCCAGTCTTACGCGACTGCAAGAAAACCGTTTCAGCCTCAGCAAACGCAAGTGTGAACTCGTTAAAGCTATCTCTATCATCTAAACTTGCTTCAACTTTCCCTCTCTGCACACCATCAATTAAATACCACAACATATGAGCAAGCTGTTTAGCAGTCAATAAAGCTGTATCCAACTTAGGGTCGTATCCATACAAACCAATGGTTTCCATAGATGCGCTCATACCTGCGTATTGCATAAGCACACACATTTCCTCTCCTGTAAAACCGTTAGGTGTTATTTGATTAGCAGGAGCATGTGCATGTTGAATAGCAGAAATATCAACTCCCATAAAATGAGAATTTCGGAACATGGGTTCAACATCTTCTGGCACTTCTTTTACTTTGCCTACCCGCACACAATCGAATCTTAGTTTATCAATTGTTTCCAACATTCCTGGATGAATAAAATAACTTTGAAATCCAATATGGTTATAATGTTTTAAGTAGTTGGGCATACCTGTAAACATTTCCATCAAAAAATTCTCTGCAGGAATTAAGCTTTCTACCTGCATATCCATCTTCGCATCAATACACAAGCTTTCAACTATTTTACCCTGTGATCCCAAGGATTGATATTGAGCTAACATTAAATCGTGGCTGCCGCCTAATATAACTACCTTCTTTTTTAGGGGAGCTAATTCATTTAACACAACACGCAAAGCTGCGTAAGTATCTTCCAATGTTGCTCCTGCAACTACATCGCCAATATCAGCAACTACTACATCACTATGCCATCTAAACAATGCATAAAAAGCACGACGAATTTCGAGTGCTGCATCGGTTGACTTTTTGCCAGGTGTTTCACCTCGCATATCGGTACAACCTAGCAGAATCAAATCAGCTTCTTCTAACGCTGGCAAAGAAGTTTCATAAGCTGCAATATGCTTTCCAAATTGAACATCAGAATAAGGTTGATCTTCACTTATTTGCGCCAAAGAAATTGGCTGTAAAAAATCTAGGATAGCCTCCATCGACATAAGGGTGTTTTCAACAAACTTACAGAAAATGAGCCGAGGGTATTGCTGTCTGAATAAGTAGTTGCCATTCTGCAGGTTTTTGAACTTTACCCACAAAAACAGTAAAAAATACGCCTAAATGAAGGATGGGAGGTACTTGACAATTAAAGAATGAGAAACTTTTTACTGTTTAGGTTGAATGAATTTTTTACTAAGCTCATCATAAATGAGTAATTTTTTGTTGCTCTTACCATCTCTTTCAAAAAATGCATCCCAGGTATTCAAAGGCTCCCAGATAAAAGTGCCTTTACCTCTACCATTTGGAACACCAAATGCAATACGATTCACGTCTTCTTTTAAAGCCGAATATTCAACCACTACTATATCGCGATTATACCTTTGGGCTAAATCATGCAAATTATCGCGCAGATCATCTAAAGTACCATGCCATTTGGGATAATAGCTTTGTCCAATTACATCAAAATGTACACCCCGTTTCGCCATTTCGTCTATAAAGAAAACCGATTCATGGTTTTGTCCACCTAATGCCACATGTAACATCATCACCGTTTCTGGTGCCACTGCTTTTACTGCAGCAGTTCCTGCCATAATTAACTGCGCAAGACTATCGGGGTGACTAATACTTCCTTCTGGCCAAACAATACCATGATTGATTTCATTTCCAACCTGCACCATATCTGGGAGTGTACCTTGTTGTTTAAGTGCAGTCATTACTTCCAGTGTATAGTTGTACAACAACTTTTTCAAATCTGTAAAAGACTGACCTCGCCAAGCTGCTGGCTTATACTGCTTGCCCGGATCTGCCCAATAATCGCTGTAATGAAAATCTAGTAATAGGTGAAGTCCTGCATCCTTCACTCGTTTAGCCATTTTCAATGTGTTCTCGAGATTACAAAAACCCTTACCCGGCGAATAACCACTATCGCGTGCAGGGTCGTTGAAAATTCTTAACCTGATATAATTAAAGCCATGATCTTTTAAAATTTGTATAGCATCTTTCTCAACACCTTGATCTGAGAATCGAATACCCTGCGCTTCTAGTTCTGGTAAAAAGGAAATATCAGCACCAAGAATATTACCAGTAGTTCTTGGTAAAGCCGCGGCTCCTTTGAGTGAATAAGTAGGATCTATATTAATGCTTGCTACACTTTCTGGACGAACAGTAATAATTTCAGTACCACCTTTCCACAATCCATTTGCACTTGCTTCAAATTTAATCATCCCAGCAGTTGTACCTGCCTGAACCAATACTTGTGCATGTCCATTGAATAAGCTTCTTTGCCACATACCCTCTTCACAAATATCAGGCTCATGACTACTTGGATCTCCATTTCCAACTCCAATAATTTTTGCGTCACCTTCAAGCTTAAAACGAATCATATTATCTGCTGTTGGTACTGTTCTACCTTCGCTATCAATAGCAGTAATATTTATAACAGCCACATCTTCACCATCTGCAACAAGAGTTGTTTTATAAGGTGTAACTACCACTTCGGTTGGCACTCCAGTTGTACTAATTTCTTTAGAGAATGTTCTTCCTTGTTTATAGGCTACTGCTTTTACAGTACCTGGCTCATAATTTACTTGCCATTTCAAATGGCCATTTCTTGGCATTGCTTTTTTTCCAAGACTTTTTCCATTTAGGTACAATTCAATTTCATCTGCATTGCTATTCACCCAAATATCTACTGGCTTACCAATTTTAGATGGCCATTCAGCCCTTGCTTCTGCTAAGTTCCAATGCGGACTAATATGCAAGACATCTTTATTGGTCCACCAACTTTGATAGTAGTAATAAATGTTCTTAGGAAATCCGGCCATATCCATGATACCAAAATGAGAATTGATATTGGGCCATTCGTATGGCGTAGGTTCACCACGATAATCAAGTCCTGTCCATACAAATCCTCCTAACCAAAAATCATTTTCAGCTGCTAGCTTCCACCACTCTTCTGCAGTACTTGCCCACCAGGGTGCAGTAATATCTTGGTCTGGTACATATCCTCGAATAGTATCTTTTTTCCAAACTCCTCTTGTGGTTACGGTGCTTCCCATTTCTGTTCCAATAATAGGTTGATTGGGATGATCTCGATGATAATCTGCCACTGCATATTGTCGGTAGTTAAAACTTCTTACCGGAATCACTTCATTAATTCCTTTGTAAACATTGGCTAAATCAGCAGCATAAGTATAGGTTCTAGTTGGATCTAATTGAGTGAGCTTCGCACCCATGGTTTGTGCCATACGTTTACCATGACTGTTTGTTTGCACCCAACCTTCTTCGTTGCCAATACTCCACATAAAAACACTTGTTCTACTTCTATCGCGTTTTACTAATCTTTCTAACTGTGCCATATATTCAGAGCCAGTATTCAATAAACGTGTTTCATCCATCACTAACATCCCTAAGCTATCACAAGCATCTAATAATTCAGGAGTAGGTGGATGGTGACTAGCCCTGTAAGCATTTACCCCTAGTCTTTTTAATAGACTAATTCTATAATAGTGCAAATAGTCTGGCAATGCAGCTCCAACACCAGCATGGTCTTGGTGACAATTCACACCTAAAAGCTTAACATGTTTTCCATTTAGAAAAACTCCATTTGTTTTTACTTCTACAGAGCGAATACCATATTTCAATTCTTTCCTATCTAATATTCTAGTACCTTCTTTTACCTCTACTATGAGTCTATACAAATAAGGATCCTCAATACTCCATAATCTTGGTTGGCTAATAACTATTTGCTGCTTCACTGATACGTTTTCTATAGCACCCATACGAACCAAAACATCTTTTGCAAAAGCAACACGTTCTCCACTTCTTTGAACTAAATAGGCACTAACAGTTGCATTTGCTGGAATAGTATGCGCATTTCCAACAGTTGTTTCAATAGTAATTGTTGCTTTGTTATTCGCTAATAAAGTATGTGCGAAAATTCCATCAGTTACTATATGCGCATTATTATACTTATGCAGCCATACATGCCTGTAAATTCCGGCTCCTTCATAAAACCAACCTTCATACTGCGTAGCATCTACACGAACTGTAATGATATTATCCTTATCATATCGAATGAAATCAGTTACATCGTAATGAACACCTATGTATCCACTTTCATTTCTACCGATGTAAAATCCATTTATCCAAAACTGCGCATTGCGAAATACACCATCAAATTCAAGTGCAATTCTTCTACCAGAATCGCTGGCTGGGATAAAAATATTTTTGCGATACCAACCAATACTTGTTTCTGGGAATAAACCACCAACAGGTTTATATCCATGCGACATCACATCAAAATTATTTTTATACACAAAAGGTAACTCAACTGCCCAATCATGCGGCACATCTATTTTTCTCCAAGAGGTATCTACAAATAAAGGGTCAACAGGAGTTCCTTTTGAAGCGCCTGTTTTGGCAAAGCTATTAGCTATACTATAATTAAAATCTTTTTCAGCATTAGCGGCATGTCCAAAATGGAAACGCCAGCCTTTGTTGATTTTAATCTTTTCTCTCTGTGCATATAACTGCAAATGAATTCCTATACTAAGTATTAAAAAAATGGAAAAAGTCAATGAATTTTTCATGTTACCAAATGTATTTTCAGTGAAATGAAAGCTATGGTTCAAATTGAATACTAATTTGCAAAAGCAGTTAATGCAGCAGTTGGTTTACCACTATTATCAAATGCGCCCAGAGTATATCCTTGCCATTGTGCATAGCTCTGAGGTTCCCAATATAAAACACCAATTCCCTTATTATTTCGAATTGCCCTGGTTTTTGAAATAATGTCTGCAAGAAAAAGTTTGCATACATCGGGTTGATCCCAAGGCATACCTACTTCAACTACCATGACTTCCTTATTATATCGCTCTACTAAATCGGTCATATTAGATTGGCACTGGTTATTCCTTTGCTCCCAATTAGATGCAGTTGGATACAACGATAAACCAATCACATCAAATTTTGCACCATTACTTACAAGCCCACCAATATTCCATTGATACAAATTGTTATCAAATCCATTTGCTAAATGCACAATAACGCGAGCGTTAGGAAAAACTGATTTTACAGCATCATATCCAGCATTTACAAATTGCGCATAAGCTGCCATTCCTCCCTGCGATGCTCTTCCAGTTGGCCACAACATGCCATCATTGGTTTCATTGCCTACTTGTACCCATTCTGGTTCAACACCTGAAGTTTTCAAAGCTTGAAGTACAGATTTTGTATGTGAATCAATAGCAGTTCTCAATGCCTCCAAACCAAACGTTGACCATGCTGAAGGTTTAGTTTGTTTCCCTGGATCTGCCCAGCTATCACTGTAATGAAAATTAATCATTACCCGCAAGTTGGCTTGTTTTGCCCTTAATGCTTTTGCAACCACGTCTTGTGTATTATTCCAAGTTGGATTAGGATTCACCCATACCCTTAAGCGAATGGTATTCATTCCTAAAGATTTCATTAACGCAAAACAATCCGTCTCATCACCAGCATTATTATAGAATTTTCTCCCTTGCGATTCCATATGCGTAACCCAGCTAATATCTGCACCCTTAGCAAAAGTAGTAGCTGGCAAGTTTATTGTTGGAGGAGTTGGTGTGGGCGAAGGAACTGGATTTTGTGCGCTTACAGGTTCATTTGATTTTCCGCATGCAAAGAGAAATATTGTAATGGCCAAGAAAAGTTTAATGCCTGAAAAAAAATTAGAAGTAACTAAATGCAAGCTCATGTGTATGATTATCTAGATCTTTGAAGTTACACATTTCAATTGAGCTAACCTATTTACATGAAACAATAAATGTAACCAAAGATTTTCTTGACTACTGAGCAAATCTATATCCCATGCCTCTTACTGAATGAAAAAATGCCGGACTCTTTGAATCTTGTTCAAAATATTTTCTAAAGTTTAAAATGAAATTATCAATCGTCCGAGTTGTTGGATAAACTTGATAACCCCACACAACCAATAAAATTTTTTCTCTTGTTACAACTTCACCCTTATTTTCAATCAAAAGCTTTAATAACATGGCCTCCCGTTTGGTGAGGTTAATTTGCTCTCCTCTAAAGTTAGTTGCTTGCAACGATTTAAAATCGATACAGTTACCACCAAAAGAATACGTATCTCCTACCTGTTCTTTTGTTTGCAATCGCCTACTTTTTTCAATTAATTTTTCTACACGCAATAATAATTCTTCTAAATCGAAGGGCTTAGTCATGTAATCATCCGCCCCTTTTTTTAGTCCAAGTACCCTATCTGCACTAGTGTTTTTTGCACTAAGCATAAGAATGGGCATTTCTAGATGATTTACACGAAGTGTTTCAGCTACACTAATACCATTCACCTCAGGTAACATAATATCTAAAATCAATAAATCAAAGTACTCTTGCGTAACCAATTGCAATGCCTCTGCTCCATCAAAAGCCGAAACAACCGTATATCCTTCCATTTCAAGATTTAACTTGAGCGCTTCATGCAAATGCACTTCATCTTCTACTAATAATATGGTTCCCTTGTTAGTACTCATGTTATTTCAAATCGAACTACAAAATTACTGCCTCCTGAGCTATGTTCTGTCACACGAATGTCTGCTCCGTGGTCTTCTGCAATTTTTTTACATAAATACAAGCCTAAGCCAGTGCCTTGGGTTGTTCTAATTCCTTCATCACCACCTCTATAGAATTTAGCGAAGATGGCATCTCTTTCAGATGGAGCAATTCCCTTTCCTTCATCCCACACTTGTAAAAGAACATAATGATCCTGTTGATTCAATTCAATACCAATTCTACCAGTTTTAGGGCTGTATTTAAGTGCATTGTCTACGAGATTATTCACTAACATTTCAATTAGTAAGGATTCGCCATTTATAAAAATTTCTTCTTCTACATTTCCGATAATTTGTCTTGCAGGGAATCGAGTTTGATACTGTTTGAGAATACCTCCAACCATTGCACTCAAATTGAACTCTTGAAGACTTATTGAATACTGTCCTGCTTCAAGTTGAGCGGATAGTAAAATATTATTACATAAGCTATTCAACCTGTTAGCTTCTGATAAAGTATTTTGAATAAGTTTTTGTTGCTTTTCTTCATCGAGCTTTCGCTTCTGTAAAGTCTCTAAATTTAGTCGCGTAACAGCAATTGGAGTTTTTAATTCATGTGTTACAGCCATCATAAAGTTTTGCTGTTGTTTTGATAATCGAAGTTGTTTTCGAGTAGCTCTATATACAAATACTGCACCTAATAAAATAAAAATCATAAAAGTGACACCTTCACCTAAATACTGAGCAGTCTTTCTTTTATTAGCTGCAAGTACTGCCTCCTTTTTTTGACTATACTTAGGATCAGATTCTGATAAACCAGCCAATCGAATTTCTGTAATTTGTGTATTCTGTCGCTCTAAAGCTACCAACCACCAAACCAATGCAGCAATACTATACAAGAGTACCAGCCAGTATACCAAGGTAATAACTGCTAAATTCCTAGCTGGCGACTTTTTCATGGTTGTACTTTTTCAACACGAATTCCAGCCATCATTATATAACGAAGAGGATCTTCGCGCATCACTTGTTTTAATCGAAACTTATAAACGCCTTTTTTCAAATACAAAGGTTGCTCATTATAGCGGATGCGATGCTCAGCAATATCATCTACCCTATTGCCAAGCCAACGTAAATTGTCGGCTAGAATAAACTCACGCATCACTTGATAAGTTGAATCGGGCGTATTAAATTGAGTCTCAATCCAAATATTCTTATATGCGTAGGCATTTTCATGACGCAACACCAAAGAAATACGATAAGGATGTGTAGTGTCTGTTATTTCAAATTGAACAGATATTGTATCTCTACTGTCCCATTGATGATTTGAAAAAAAATGATGCTTTTCGTATACATCCAATGTGGTACATGAAGTCCATATAAATATTACTAATAATGCAAAACACCATTTCATACTACAACACATTTAAAACTTGTTCTTTTGCTTTTTCTAATTCGTCTTTCATTTTCACCACCCATTGCTGAATATCTGCATCGTAGGCTTTTGATCCGGTAGTATTAATTTCTCTACCAATTTCTTGAAGTAAAAAAGAAAGCTTTTTCCCTTTTGACATATCCATCTCTGCCAACAATTTTTTGAAATAAGTACAATGATTATTCAATCGTACTTGCTCTTCACTAATATCCATTTTTTCGATATAGTATATGAGCTCTTGTTCAAGCCTATTTGCATCATAATTATCTTTTCCTACTGCATCCTCCAAAAGCTTTTTCAAGCCCTCCTTCATTTTTTCTCTTCTAATGGGTTCCAGTTGTTGGATTTCTTGCTGATACAGTTCAATGTTTTTAATTCTAAGTTCCAAGTCTTCTTCTAACGACTTGCCTTCTGCTTTTCTATGTTCTTGCAAATGACTGATTGCTGTTTCAACAATTTTTTGAAATTGAATCCAATCATCTTCCTGCAATACATCTGTACTATTCACAACAACTTCGGGAAGTTTTAAAATAGCTGGTAAAAGGTGACTGGTATCTAGTTGAAGTTCTTTAGCCGTTGATTCAAGAACTTGATAATAACCCTTAAGCAACTCCGTATTAATAGTAACTGGTTTATTTGAACCACTCTGACGAATATGAATATTACATTCTACGCTACCCCGCTCCAATTGTGAATTGATTAAGTTACGAATATCAATTTCATAGGGCTTAAGAATAGAAGGCACCATCATACGTAAGTCGAATTGCTTTCCATTTAAGGAACGAACTTCAACTACTACTTGTCTATCTCCTAAAGACGACTCAGCCCTTCCATAACCAGTCATTGAATACAACATACTAATAGATTATTTGTAAAAGTACTTGAATTCAGGGCAAAAAAAACTCCGAAGTTGCCTTCGGAGTTTGATTAAACTTACGATTGACTTACAATGCAGTCAAAGTATAACGATATGTAAAGAAGTTCACTGTAATTCTATAATTACCCGTAGTTGCAGGAGCCGGCATATCAGCACCTTCAGGAGCCATAGGACCACCTAAGCCAATATTTGGAGCACCTCCATTTACAGCACCAAATTTACGACTCCAGTCACCATTGGTTGGTAAGAAAAGATACTTCTCACCAGCAGTTAAACGCAATGATGCAATCTGGAATTCAGCTGAATTCAAACGAGTGAACTGCTGAGCTGGAGTTGGAACTGGATTATTCCAGCCGCCTGGAGTAGCACCTCCAACAATAAATAAATTGGAAGGCAAACCGTGTTGCTCACTGAAAGGAGTTACACTAAATGTACCAGCTTGGAAATCCATACGTATGCGATACAAACCTGGAGTTGTAGTTGGGCTAGGGAAATTGTCACCACCGCCCACACCTGGCGCATAATAGGCAAATGAACCACCATTAGCAATACCAGGAGCACTTCCATTGGTTAACGCATATTTCTGATCCCAACTTCCATTTATAGGAAGAAGCAAATAACTTCCACCTTTCAAATTAAATACACCACCCCATGTAGTTTCATCTATTCTTGCTAATTCCTGAGAAGGCGTAGGAACCGGATTATTCCATCCACCATCAGTAGCATCACCAACTATGAATACACGTCCACTTGTTGGCAATGGAATACGAGGAGGAATACGATAAGGTGTTGCTGCAACACGAACAACGTTTGAAATTAAACGTTCGTTGTTGTTAGCATGTGAAGAAATCACTCTAATATCAATTGCTCTAGCCACATTAAAAGGCAAACCAAAAGATAGAAGCAAATTATTGAACTCTTTGTTCAACCAACGCAAACTGTTCACACCAGTTACAGTAAATTCAACGGGATTGCGGAAGAAGTTTCCATTGATTGTATCAACTTGAACAACAAATTTTACAGTTGAAGGGTCAACTGAATATCTAGGACTTGTCCAGTTTAAAGTCAACACAGAGTTATTACTATCAGCAGGTGCTGGAGCAAATGTAGTTGACGTAATTGATAAAACCGGAGCATTGCCGTCTACAAAGTTGGGCAATACATTCCCACCTTCTATATTCTTTTCACAGGCGGTTAATAACATCATCATAGATGCTATTAAAAACAGCCCGAATTGTTGGATTTTTTTCATCATTTCCAATTTTTAAATGATTAAAGTCTTACCACGGTAAACGTACCGGTTTGGAAATCAAAAGTCATTCTGTAATTCCCACTTGTTGGCGGAGCTAAAAAGTCACCACCTTCCTGACGGAACTCACCACCAAAAGGATCGTTGCTATTGTTTCCACCAACTGTTCCATACTTTGCCCATTGACCATTGGTTGGCAAAATCAGATAAGAACCACCACCAGTTAAGGCAAGGGTAATCTGATACAAGGTTGGTGAAACCTGAGTTAGCTGTTGCGACGGCACAGGCACAGGATTATTCCAGCCGCCTGGAGTAGCATTTCCAACTATAAACAACTGATTGGTTGTTGGAAGCGGAACCTTTGGAGGAGGAGCAAATGGAGTTGCTGTAAAATTGATTACATTAGAACGTAATCTAGCAGCAGCTGGATTATTATTCAAGTTCGATGTTACACGAGCTTGCATAGTATATGTACGACCAAAAGTAAGTCGCATATCATTTCCTAAAATTCCATTTAACTCACGCTCAGTAAATACGCGATCTAAATTTCCTTGTAGGGTAGTTTGAAAACGACGAGCACTGCTGAAATTGCCACCTAAGGTATCAAGTTCTAATGTGTACACTACATCAGCTGAACTAATACCAGTATTGAGTCTGTAATCAGGATTGGTCCATCTAAAACGAATGGCAACAGATTCTTCTGTAGCAGGCGTTAAACGAACTGCCGTGGTAGTAGCCGAAAGTATCGGAGCCGTACCACCTTCAAAAACTACTCTTGTGTCGTTTTTCTCACAACCAGTTAGGACCAAAACTACCAGGCCCAATAATCCGGATGCGAACGATTTGAAAGTTGGTTTCATAATACGCATGTTTTATTTTGAATTAATAGCCCGGATTTTGCACCAGGTTTGGATTGGTTGTTAAGTCAGAAGAAGGAATTGGATACAGTCTTCTAAATGCTGGCACACCTGTACCTGATGGAACACCACCTTTCCATGGCCATAAGTAAGTAGATTCTGTAAATCTATTGAAACGAATCAAGTCGGTACGACGGTGACCCTCCCAATATAATTCTCTTGCTCTCTCATCAATAATAAAGTCCAAGTTCAATTGTGTTGGTCCAATATTACCGTTTGTATTTTCATAAGCACGCTGACGTAATGCATTGATGTAAGTCAATGCTTGAGCTGAAGTACCAGTTGTAGCCCCTCTCAATACCGCTTCTGCATAAATCAAATGCATTTCAGCTAAGCGGAAGATTGGGAAGTCAATATCTACCCAGTTTACAAAATTGGCCGGGCGAGCACCTGCTCTATTCACATTGCGATATTTAGTAATTGCAAAGCCATCACCAAATTCTGCAATATTATTGATGTCGAGGTTCTGTTGGAAGAACTGCGCTCTTTTATCAGCTGTGCCTGTAAAATCAGGGAATAATTCAGGGATTCTTCGAGTTGTACGAATACCGCCCCAACCACCATTAATTCCAGACAAAGACGCGTTCATAGCACCACCAACTGAAGCGTGGGTCAAGAATGTTGTACCACCCCAGTTACGTGTTCTTTCTCCATCGTAGTTTAATGTTAGGATAAACTCGCTTGTGTTTAGGTTATTATCAGCTAACATCAAATGTCTATAGTTGCCAATTAAGGTATATCCTGCATCAATCACTCTTCTTGCTTGAGTGGCTGCTTCGTTGAAATTAGGTGTACCGGTGTATACACCTGCGTTCAAGTAAATTCTAGCTAGTAATGCCCAAGCAGCCGCTTTATCTGCACGGCCATATTCATTGGTCCTTGCATTTGCAAGTGCTGGTTCAATTGCCTTCAATTCACTTTCAATGAATGCATACAACTGAGCTCTTGTTCTCATTGGAGGAGGTGTAGAACCCAATGGAGTATTTTCATCAGTAAAAGGAAAACTTCCGTATAAGTCCATTGCCGCCCAATAAGCATAAGCACGCATAAAACGCGCTTCTGCACGGAAGGTTGCAACAGTGGCTGCATCGTTACCTGTTATACCTCTGCGTGCTAATCTATCAGGAGCAGACTCACGAATGAATTCGTTGCTCAATGTAATAGAATAAGCAAGACGATAATACAATCCAGTCAACATTGGATTAGTAACTGTCCAGTTCATGTTGTGGAAGTCGCGTATACCTGGGTCACCCCAACCTACAACAGCTTCATCAGTAGAAAGGACTTGCGCCTTCCAGAATAGTCTGAGGAAATCAGATGTACCTTCATCAATACCCTGCACATCCCCTTGTCCATCGGGACCAGAGTTTCCAGTAAGTGCAAAAGAACCGTAGACTTTTGCAAGCACTTGCTTGTATCCTGCAACGTTGGCATATACTGTCTCAGAAGTTACATCAACTTCTGGCTTGATATCCCATTTTTTACAGGATGCTAACCCTAGTACTAGTACCAGTGCCAAGGTCATCATTTGTATGGTTAATCGCTTCATAGCTCTTAAAATTTATTAATTAGAAATCAAGATTTACTCCCAACACGAACATTCTTGGACGTGGGTACAGGTTATTATCAATACCACCTGCAATTTCAGGATCAATACCACTGTATTTAGTGATGATGAACGCATTCTGAACGTTTGCAGTAATTCGTAAGTTCATATTCTTGCCAACCTTACCAGCATTATATGCCAAGTTAATGTTATCCATTCTTAAGAAGGATGCATTCTCGATCCAATAATCTGATAACAATTGTTCTACCGTATTGGTTGTGAAACCGGTATTTCTGATATTATACAAAGCATTGGTTAAAAATCCGTTTGGATCAAATACTGTGAAAGAAGTGCTTCTACTTGCAGCCACATTGTTAAACATATAGTTACCAACTAAGCCACGCATTACAAAACCAGCACTCCACTTGCCCCAGCTTACATTGGAAGTAATACCAATAATAGCATCTGGTTCAGCAGATCTGAAGCGATATCTATCGCGCTCATTTATAACACCGTCGCGATTTCTGTCTTCAAACATATTTTCAATTGCACGTCCATCTCTGTCATAAACTTGACGGTGCACAAAGAAAGTATTTGGACGGAATCCAACTGTATTAATTAATGCAGTGTTACCAGTACCACCAGCTACTCCGCCAAACTGAACACCTAAGAAATTAGGATCTGTAAAGCGAGTTAACTGCTTAATTTCATTCCCTAAGAAAGTTAGGTTGAAACCTAAGTCCCAAACAACATTTTTGGTTTTAACTGGAACAGTATTTAATGTAAACTCAAAACCTCTTGTATCTAATTGACCAACGTTGGTTGTTAACTGATTGCTGAAATTAGTACCAGCCGGAATTGGAATTGTATTCAACAAGTCAACATTCTGCTTGAAGAAATATTCAACCGAACCACTGATTCTGTTATTATACAAACTGAAGTCAAGACCCACGTTCCAGCTACGTAATTCTTCCCACTTAATATTTGGATCGTATGCGCCTGGACGGAACATTTGGAAGAATTGGTTACCAAACTGGTACTGAGCTGTTGCGTTACTGATCGCATAAATTGGCAAGAATGGGAAGCTACCGAAAATTGCTTGGTTACCATTCACACCATAAGCAGCTCTTAATTTTAAGTCATTTACTACAGTAGAATTCTTTAAGAAATCTTCTTCACTAATTCTCCAAGCAGCAGCCAATGAAGGGAAAGTACCCCAACGAGCAGGATCACCTTTTAATCCAAAACGAGTAGATCCATCTTGACGAACTGTAGCCGTTAAAATATACTTCTCATTAAAAGTATAAATCAAACGAGCCCAATAAGACATCAATGAGTTTTGTCCTGGTTCGTTTAAACGACCAGCAAAAGCAACCGGCGTTCCATTTGCTCTTCTATCAGGGAAAGTATCAGATAAAACCCTGAAGTGTTGGAATGAATAACCAGCAGTTACATCAATCCTACTTTTAATACCACGAAGATTCTTGGTATAGTTCAAGTAAAAATCAGTAACAGTGTTGGTGTTATTCTGATTGTATTGGTTATTAACCCCACCACGTTGATAAGCTTGAGCGGCACTATCAGGAACAAAAATAGTTCCCTTACCACGCGCAATATCATAACCCAAATTTAAGTTTGCTCTTAACTCTGGTAAGAAGTGAAACTTATAGTCAAACTGCACATTACCAATACTACGCATGACTTCACTGCGATCATCTCTCAACATCAATAATCCAACAGGATTACGAGTTGATAATTGGTTAGGTTGGTTACCTAAAATCCATTCTCTGTATCCACCAAAGCGATTGTTTCCAGAAAGTACTGGTTGAGTAGGATCGAAAGCAACAGCAGAACCAATTGCACCTTGGTTAGCAAAACGGGTATTAGTCATAGCACCCTTTAGATTCAAATTCACTTTCAAGTGATTATTCAAGAAGCTAGGACTCAAATTAACAGCTAAAGTTGTACGCTGTAAATTATCTGTCTTTAATACACCATCTTGATTTAAATAACCAAGTGAAATTCTATAAGGCATATTCATTGACTTTACAGAACCACTCACACTTAGGTTATTATCAGTCATGATAGCAGTGCGATAAATCTCATCTTGCCAGTTAGTATTAGCATTTCCTAAAAGTGCAATCTGATTGGCATTACCATTTTGTCTAACAAAACTGCGGAAGTCATCAGCGCTCATCACATCAACTTTATTCGCAACAACAGAGGCTGCTAGCTGAGTACTGAAACTGAATTGCGGCTTACCGCTTTTTCCTTTTTTAGTTGTAATAATAATTACACCATTAGATGCACGAGAACCGTAAATGGCAGCAGCAGATGCATCTTTTAAAACGTTGAATGACTCAATATCATTCGGGTTAATTAAGCTTAATGGATTTGCAGAGCCTGCAACACCAGATTCATCAACAGGAACACCGTCAATTACAATCAATGGATTGTTAGAAGCAGCCAATGATGAACCACCACGAATTAAGATTCTAGAACCAGATCCTGGTGCACCACCGCCTGGAGTAATTTGAACACCTGCAACTTTACCGTTGATCAACTGTTCTGGTGATACAATTGGACCCTTAACGAAGTCCTTTGCTGTTACTGATACTGCAGCACCTGTTACATCTTTTTTACGCTGAGTACCATAACCAATAACTACTACTTCAGAAAGAGCAGCATTGGTTTCTTTTAATTCAATATCCAAAGAACCAGCACCTACCGGTACTTCTTTGGATTCATAACCTACGGAAGTAATCACGAGGGTTGTTGCTGTAGCAGGAACACGTAGCGAAAAGCTACCGTCGGGACCTGTTGCAGTTCCACCCTTGCCACCCTTCACCGTTACAGAAGCACCTATTACAGGACTTCCATCTTTGGAGCTGGTTACTTTACCTGTAACCACTTTGTCTTGGGCAAAAACGGTCGTAACCAAAAACAGCATCACTGCGGTTAATGCGCCAAGCAGTCGTTTAAAGTTCATAATCGAAGTTTTACTAATGGTGAGCAAATTGTTTGTTTATGTTGATTGTTTAGATCCTTGGGTTTTATTTTTCTTCTACAAGCATGGCAGGCGGCTCACATTTAAATAGACACATCTCACTTGTTCTTTGCTGCATTGTCTATTTATTTATTATCAGCTTCTCAGTTCTTTGTTTGCCCTGACTTACAAATCTTACTAAATACATACCACCATTGGAAACTTTGTGCAACACTTCTTGTCCAGCAATTAAACGATGCGCACCACGTACCCTAAATCCAGAGAACATGTTGGCAAGTAGCTGTCCCTGCATATCCAATAATTGTATTTGTATTTGAGCAGATTCTTTCATTTCGTATTCAATCACAACCTGACTGCGTGCTGGATTGGGATACAATTGCACTGGCATTTCTAATGCAACAGGTCTTACTGTAGGCAATGCTGTTGTGATGGTTTGTCTTGCATTCCTATCGGTATACACCAATACTTGTCCAGGTGCTAATGATAAAGCTTGAGGAGATCCAGTTGTACTAAGAGTACCTTCTTCTAAGTAATTGAACCAAGTTCCTGCTGTTGGAAATGTGATATTCGGTGCAGCAGATGTAAGTCCAAAGTTTCCAACTACCATTACACGCAATGAATCACTATTAACCGACAACCACTTTACAGCTCCATTTAAACTGTGCGAAACTGTGCTTCCTGAAATACTCATCATAAATGTTGGAGCATATCGTGGATTCATTCTTAGTTTAATCATTTGAGCATATACATTGTATAATGCAGCTCTTGCAGCTATTTGTTGATAATCCCAGCGTGGCGGCTTTGGATTAGTTCTGCAATTATTATTGATGGTACCATCTTCGCAACGGTTAATGGAAAGATCATATCCTAATTCACCAAATTGCCATAATAGTTTTGGTCCAGGCATAACAGCCCAAAAGGCAGTTGCAGCTCCAAATCTTGATAACGCAACATTTAGGCTACGTACATTGTGGCCAGCATTTGAATTATTACCATTTTGAACAGCATCAAAAATTACGCGCTCTTCATCGTGACTTTCCATGTAAGTGATTAAATGAGGGCTTGACCAACCTCTTCTTGTATGTAACCCCCACTCAAAGTTTCCGTCACCTATATTATTGGCCTTTACAGCTTCACGAAAACTGTGGTTCAAATTTCCCCACAACAACATACCGTAGTTAGCTAACTCGGTTTCTTCATCATTATCTGCAAAATGCTCTAAAATGCAATAGCTATTTGGAGCTATGGCCTGCATAGTATCATAAATTCTTCTCCATAAATTAATTCTAGAAGTATCTCTTCTATTCCATGCACCTACATCTGTTGGATTGTTTACTTGCGTAAATCCTTTCGATAAATCCCATCTAAATCCATCTATTTTGTATTCTACTAACCAATGACGAACAACCCTATTTACAAAATCGCGCGTTGCTTGTGTACTATGATTGAAATCGTACCCCACATTGAAAGGGTGGCGCGCATCTGGATTAAACCATGGGCTATTTGTGGCAGGTTTGTTATTGGCTGCATCCCAATACATTTGTACCATAGGCGACTGACCAAAGGAATGGTTTAACACCATATCCATAATAACAGCAATTCCTCTTGCATGACAAGTATCAATGAATCTTTTCAGCATTGCTGAAGTACCATACATTTTATCAGGTGCAAAATAGAAAGATGGGTTATAACCCCAGCTATTGTTGCCCTCAAATTCATTGAATGGCATTACGTGAATAGCATTCACACCTAAACGTTGTAAATAGTTGAGTGTATCAACTAAGGTGTTCCAATTTTGAGTAGCAATAAAGTCACGAACCAATAGTTCGTACTGAACCAAGTTTCTTTTGTCAGGTTTGTTGAAATTACTAACCGCCCAATTATAAACAGGTCTTCTTGTTTGTAAAATGCTAACAATACCTGTTGCTTTGCCAGTTGGATAAGGCTTCAGGTTTGGATAGTTGGTTGAAGGAATAAATGGATCATTCCAAGGATCTAAGACTTTATGTGTGTTGTAATCTGCAACCCTTAAAGTTCCATCAATAATATACTGATAGGCATATTCAGTTCCAGGAGTTAATCCTGTTACACGCACCCAAAATCTATTACCATCTGGTGTTCTGTTCATTTGATGACGAACTGTTTCTGTCCAGTCATTAAAATCCCCCACCACAGAAATAGAATTCTTTAATGGTGCAAAAAATACCAAAGTCACCGATGTATCGCCCGGCTCATAATTAATTCCATCAACCACTCCTGCAGGAAGTGGCGCAACATTAACAGTGGGTGCTATAAAAAACTGAACAGTATCTCTGGTAGTTGTACTTCCACTGGTAGCAGTAGCAATAATTGTTTGTGTGCCCGATGTAGTAATTGTTGGATTTGCAGTTACAGTTGTAGCATTGTTAGCTGTTCCAACGTTTGTTCCATTAAATGAAATTTGAAGACTAGATGATTCACTAGCATTAGCTGTAATATTCACCACATCACCTACCTGTCGTGTTGCTGGCTGTAAAGCATTGAATGCAAATGTTGGCTGTCGGAATGGTTGATCAACTCGCACCCTTAAACCCGACTCGTACACAGGTATGTACATATCTGAACCATCAACATTTCTTTGAACCAAATTTCCAGCACCATCCCTAAACAAGATTGAAATGCGAAGAATTCTTTCTGACGTATTTGTAATATTGAAAAAACTGCGCAATCCACCATTAATTGTAAAACGCCATTGCTGATTACCTAATGACACGCATTGTGCTGCGGTATTTGATGAACCCCATGTAAATGGCACATATTTCCAATCTGATGAACTTGTACTAAGTGTTGTAATAACCCCAATGTGAACAAATACATTTCCTGTATGACTTTGCAACCCCCTATTTCCGAAGTTAGCATCAACAGTAATTTGAATAGGAGTGGAACTTTCCTGAATAAATGCAGGCGACCAAGAAAGCAACTGCCCAGAGGCAGAAGCACCCAGTATCAATGCGAACCATATCATCGCCCATTTTCTCATACAACAAAGCAATTATTCAGCAATCATTTAATGTGTTAAAATTACACATTGTCATACAAAATTGTGTAATTTTTACACAACTTAAAAATTTTTTTTGGGGGGTGTCTCTTTTGTTAAGTGTTGAAACTCAGAGATTAAACAAAATTCAACAAAATCTAGAAGTCGATACCAATCCAGGTGCGCTTGTTGCGCTCATACTTTTCATAGTTAAATTTATACAACTTACCAGGCCTATGTGGCACATCTTGTTCCATTTCATTTACATCAATTAGGAGATCCATAGAAGCAAATTTCTTTCGGAAATTCCTTCTATCTAGCTGTATGCCCAGTATAGCTTCATATAAATTTTGAAGTTCTCTCAAAGAAAACTTATCAGGCAGCAGATTGAAGCCCAACGGGTGTTCTTGTATGCGCTTTTTCAACCAATTGTAACAATAATCAACCACTTCTTTATGGTCAAACGCCATTTCTTGTAATGAAGCTAAACTATGCCAGTGTAATTCATTATCTAAAATCTTTAATTGATGATGTTGCACATTCAAAAGGGAACAATACGCAACAGTTACAACACGACCACCTGGGTGACGACTTGGATTTCCAAAGCAATGAACTTGTTCTAAATAAACATCATTCATACCGGTTCGTTGCAATAGAACCCTTTGTGCTGCAGCATCTAACTCCTCATCACGCTTCACCATATCGCCTAATAAAGACCACATTCCTTTATATACTTCTAAGTCGCTACGAATAAGTAACACCTTCAACTGATTTGCTTCAAAACCAAAAATTACACAGTCAACGGTTAATGCAACAGTTGGATATGTTGATACAAGCTTGGTTGGATTTTTTATTAAAACTGGTTGTTGGGAGGTTGACATGGCAGTTGTTTTAGGGGGCAAGTATCCCTTATTTCATATGCAAGTTAAAAAAAAGTATAATGTGTACATCGTACATATCTATAAAACCTCCATAATTTTCCATGGAATAACGATTATTGCAAAAATTTAGTGGCATGGATGAGCAGAAATTAATTGTTGAAACCCAAAATCTTTTGTCGAAACTCTTGTTCACTGAATTGGATATTCCTTTGCTTCGTAGTGTATTGCAGTTCCACGAAAACTTATACTATGTAAAGAATCAACCAAGTATTACCGATCAACAATACGATCAACTTTTTCAACAATTAAAAAACTTAGAAGCACAATATCCGCAATTAATTACACCAGACTCTCCTACACAAAGAGTGGGAGGGGAACTTGCAGATGGTTTTGCAACAATAGCTCACTTTGTACCAATGCTAAGTCTTGACAATTCTTACAACGAAGCAGACTTAATAGATTTTGATAGAAAAGCCAAGGAACTTAGTAAGCAAGAACAACTCGCCTATTCAGTTGAGCCAAAGTTTGATGGTGCAAGTATTTCACTGGTATATGAAAATGATAAACTCATTCGTGCTGTAACAAGAGGAAATGGTGTTGAAGGAGAAGATGTAACAAACAATATAAAACAAATTCGTTCTATTCCTTTACAAGCACCTTTCTCAAAATATGGTATTCAACTCATTGAAATTCGAGGTGAAGTTATTATGACCAAACAAATGTTTGAGAGATTCAATGAAATGCTAGAATCAAGAGGACAAGCCAAAGTTGCGAATCCGCGTAACACAGCAAGTGGTAGCCTTCGCATGAAAAATCCTAAGGAAGTAGCAGAAAGAAATTTAGATGCCTTTCTCTATCATATTAGTTATGTACAAATGAAAGATGCTGACTCTATCGGATTTTTATCACATTCCGAGTCGCTAGAACTATTGAGTGCCTGTGGATTTAAAACTCCGCAGCAAGGTGTAACAGTTGCTAAAAATATTCAAGAGGTCATTCATGCCTGTTCAGAAATGGAAAAAGTTCGTGATAACCTAGATTACGAAATTGATGGAATGGTTATTAAAGTAAATGAATTGAAATGGCATGAAATACTTGGTATGACAAGTCACCATCCACGCTGGGCCATTGCTTATAAATTTAAAGCACGACAAGCAACAACCACATTAATAGATGTGGAATTTCAAGTTGGTCGAACAGGTGCTGTCACCCCGGTTGCAAAACTAAGTCCCGTTGCTTTGGGGGGAGTAACAGTATCTAGCATATCTCTTCATAACGAAGATTACATCAAGGAAAAAGATTTACGCAAAGGAGATCAAGTAATTATTGAAAGAGCAGGCGATGTAATACCGCAAATTGTTCAATCACTAACTAACAAGAGAACTGGTGCCGAATCTATCATTGTATTTCCTACAAACTGTCCAACCTGTTCCAGTAAATTAGAAAAAGAAGCAACAGAGGCTGTTTGGCGTTGTACTAATATAGACTGCCCTTCGCAAGTAGTTGAAAGGATTATTCACTTTGCAAGTAAAGATGCGCTTGATATTAAAAGTTTTGGAGATGCCAATATTAGAAAATTTTATGAGGCTGGATGGCTACAACATATTCCTGATATCTATCAATTACCGTTTGATGCAATTGCCCAGCTTGAAGGATTTGGGAAAAAGAGTGTTGAAAAATTGAAGGATGCTATTGAGCAAAGTAAAAAGCAGCCGCTGTACAGAAAATTATATGGTCTAGGAATTCGCTATGTTGGTGAAACTACAGCTAAAACAATTGCACAATCATGCAATCATTTACTTGATTTGAAAGATAGATCTATAGAAGATTTGCAAAACCTAGAAGATGTAGGTGTAAAAGTTGCTCTAAGCATCTTCAACTTTTTTCAAAATGAAAAAAATGTTGATATGTTGCAACAACTTGAGATACTAGGTGTTGAGCTGAACAACTATCAGAAGGAAATGCCCAACTCTGGAGGATTGTCTGGTAAATCATTTTTATTTACAGGCACCTTACCTACGTTAAAAAGATCTGCAGCTGAACAAATGGTCGAAGAGCAGGGTGGAATTATATTAAGTGGTGTAAGTAGTAAACTCAATTACTTAATAGTAGGTGAAGACGCAGGCAGCAAATTAGAAAAAGCAAAAAAAATTGGCAGCATCACCATTTTGGATGAAGCTGAATTTTTAGAATTAGTAAAAAACTCTGCAACAGTATGATTACAAAAACTACCCTACAATTCCTTAAGCAATTAGAAAAAAATAATAATAAGCCTTGGTTCGATGAGCACAGAAAAGAATATGAATCGGCTAAAAAAGATTTCTTACAGCTTACTGAGAAAATACTTAACGAACTAAGTGATATAGATACTGAGGTTGCTCATTTAGCTCCAAAAGATTGTGTATTCCGCATCAATAGAGATGTTCGATTTAGTAAAAACAAATCGCCTTATAAAACCAACATGGGCATGAGCATAGCAAAGGGCGGCAAAAAAGGAATCTTTGCAGGCTATTATTTTCACCTCGAACCAGGAAAGAGTTTTGTGGGTGGTGGATTGTATATGCCAATGGCAAGTGAAGTCAATAAAGTTCGTCAAGAAATTGACTATTGCGCTGATGAATGGACTAGTATTTTTCAAAATAAAACTTTCAAGCGAATATACGGCGACATAGAAAGAAGTGCGGATATAAGCTTGAGTAGACCTCCAAAAGGCTATGACGCCTTTCATAGTTGCATCAATGATTTAAAATTAAAAAGCTGGATTGCAACAAAAGAAATAAAAGATGAGTTACTAACAACACCTCAACTTAGTAAAACCATCATAGAATCATTTCAAGCCCTTCAGCCACTGTTACAATTTATTAATAGAAGTATTGAATGAATATACTGGCAGATTTTCATTAATTTCCAAGTATGAAACATCTGCTAATATTACTCTGCACAAGTTTATTACTTTTTTCTGCTAGTAGTCAGAAAATTCAAGTCAAAGTTGTTGGTCAACCTGCTGAACAACTTCAAGGAAGACTGCTACTAATTTTTAGTGAACGCGCTCAACCAGAGCCAAGATTCACAATTAGTGACGGACCTGAAACGCAAATAGTTTTTGGAGCTGATATAAGTAATTGGAACAGTTCAAATGTTCTAACAATATCAAACAGCGATTTTTTTGGTTACCCAATTGAACAAATGAATCAACTTCCTAAAAGACGCTACTATGTACAGGTTGTATTTCATAAATATGAAACATTCAAAAGAAAAGATGGACACACTGTACAACTTCCTATGGATAGAGGTGAAGGACAACACTGGAACCTAGCACCAGGCAATTTGTATTCAACTGCAATAGAAGTGAATTGGCAAGGACCAAATTCCACAATTCAACTAAATCTCGACAAAATAATTCCTCCTATTGAGGAACCAAAAGACACTAAGTATATCAAGCATATAAAAATCCAAAGCAAGCTACTTACTGAATTTTGGGGGCGCCCCATGTTTTTAGGTGCACATATTTTACTTCCAGAGGGTTTCGATGAAAATCCAACAGTAAAATATCCTTTAGCCATTTTTCATGGTCATTTTCCAAGTGATTTTGATGGGTTTAGAACAACGCCACCTGATGAAAATTTACGTCCAGATACTTCAAAGAGATTTAACTTAATAGGCTACAACAAAATTGTACAAGAAGAAGCTTACCGCTTTTATAAATTGTGGACTGGACCAAATTTCCCAAGAGTAATTGCAATTGAAATTCAACATGCAAATCCTTATTATGATGATTCTTATGCTGTGAATTCAGCGAATCTTGGACCTTATGGAGATGCCATTACGTATGAACTAATACCAGAAATTGAAAGAAGATTCAGAGGTATTGGCGAAGGATGGGCTAGGTTTATGTATGGAGGAAGTACAGGGGGATGGGAGGCTTTAGCAGCACAAGTATTTTATCCAAAGGAGTACAACGGCGCATATGCAGCTTGTCCCGATCCAATTGATTTTAGACATTACATGACCATTAATTTATACGAAGATAAAAACGCCTATTACCTAGAAAGTCCATTTAAAAAAACGTTACGACCTGGTCATCGGAATTACTTAGGACATGTTAGTGCTACTGTAAAAGACATGAACCTTAAAGAATTAGCATTAGGAAACAAAAGCAGAAGCGGTGATCAGTTTGATATTTGGGAGGCTGTGTTTTCACCTGTTGCAAAAGATGGTTATCCTGCAAGAATTTGGGACAAGAAAACAGGTATCATCAATAAAGACATAGCATCTTATTGGAAAGAAAACTATGACCTGACACATATCATTCAAAGAGATTGGAATAAAATAGGAAAAGACTTAGAAGGCAAGATCCATATCTATGTAGGCGATATGGATAATTTTTATTTGAACAATGCTGTGTATACTGCAGAAGACATGCTAAAGAAACTCCAAAATCCGCCGTGTAATTGTGTAGTGGACTATGGCGACCGGGCAGAACATTGCTGGAATGGAAGCCACGAACTACCCAATTACATCAGCCGATTGAGGTACCATGAAATGTTTATTTTGAAATGGGTGAAAGACTTAGATAAACGTGTTCCTTCAACTGCCGATCTCAAATCATGGAAATATTAAATTCATTTTAGTAATCCATTTTGAACCATGTACTCAGCTATTTGAATGGCATTGGTTGCAGCACCTTTACGAAGGTTATCACTCACAATCCACATATTGAGTGTTTTAGGTTGAGTTTCATCTCTTCTAATTCTTCCAACAAACACCTCATCTTTTTCATGTGCCCATAAAGGCATTGGATACAACTGTTCTGCATCGTTGTGTTGCACAACCACACCAGGAGCTTGACTTAAAATTGAGTGTATGTCTGAAAGTTCATACTCGTTTTCAAATTCAATATTCACACTTTCGCTATGTCCACCTACCACTGGAATACGAACAGTTGTCGCAGTAACGCGAATTGTATCATCCCCCATAATCTTGCATGTTTCCTTCACCATTTTCATCTCTTCTTTTGTATATCCATTATCTAAGAAAATATCAATTTGAGGAATTACATTCAGATCTATTTGATAACGATACGCCATTTCCCCTGTAACACCTGCCCTTTCATTCATAAGCTGATCGACTGCTTTTTTCCCAGTACCAGTAACACTCTGATAAGTTGAAACAACAACTCTCTTTATTTTATATCTGGAATGCAAGGGCTGAAGTGCTACCACCATTTGAATAGTAGAACAGTTTGGATTAGCAATGATATAATCTTCATCAGTCAATACATCAGCATTAACTTCTGGCACGACCAGCTTTTTAGTTGGATCCATACGCCAAGCCGAAGAGTTATCAATGACTTTTATACCAGCTGCAGCAAACTTCGGAGCCCATTCTAGAGAAGTTGATCCTCCCGCTGAAAAAATAGCAACAGAAGATTTTGCTGCTATAGCGTCTTCCATATTTACAACAGAAAACTGTTTCCCTTTGAAAGTAATCTGTTTTCCTACAGAGCGCTCACTGGCAACAGGAATCAATTCTGTCACAGGAAAATTACGCTCTTCCAACACTTGCATCATCTTTGTGCCTACCAGTCCGGTAGCGCCTACAACTGCTACTTTCATTATTTTCTCATTTTAAGTCAAAAAAAAACCTTCCACTTGGAAGGCAATTCATTTGTATGATACATAAAAGAATGCCCCATTAGGGTTTGTATTTAGCATTCTGTTTTTTATTTTGTATCATATCGCAAATATATAGAGGATTTGTTTGAATAAAAAAAGGGATCGTTTGGAAAAACAATCCCGGAAATACCAATATCCAAATACTGAATTACATGTTAATAGAAAAGATTTGAGTGCCTCCATCTGCAGTTGCAGCAAAAATGATGTTACCCCTACTTTTGACATAGTTAAAACTTCCTGGAGTGCTAATTTTTCCAACTAGCTCTAGCAATTGAGTAGTATTGTTTTTACGAAACACCCATAATCCAGCTGCACCATTTGCTGTTACAACCAATCCATTATCTGGATTGTAAGAAACTGATCTTGTTACCAACTCATTAGCTGGGATTCCTGGAACTGAAACAGGCATCGGGAATTGTTGGATCAACTCTGCAGGTTTGTTATCACCATCTGCATAAACCATTAACCCTCTTCTTCCAGATGCAACCAAAAGTTTATCTTCATAAAAATCAATTGTTCTTTTAGTTCCAACCGATTCATCAGGAATGTGTAAAACTGTTTGCTGTTGTATGGTACTAATACCAGAAAGTGCAATTTTATTATTCCCAGTTAAAATAGCCAATCTATTACTAGTTGATGATACTGCAACACCTCTTCCATCATCAATTACGTGTCTAGCTTGTTCAAAACCTGCAGTGTTATATACTACTAATCTTCCATTATTTCCACTTAAGAAATAAATCAAATTATTATGAAAAGCAATATCTGTTCCATTATAACCTCCAACACGTGTAGCTCTTAATGAACCTGAAGGTCTGCCTGTACTGTTTAAATTGTGAATCCCAAATGTAGCAGATTCGGCTGTAGTAACAGCAGGACTAAATGAGTTGGGACGTCGCGTTCCTGATAAAAACATTCTATTTGCACCCACAACCATTGCATTTATCTTATAGTTGGTATAAATTACAGATGTAAGTGATCTAGGATTTTGAATGTTACTAGTGTTTATAACATCTACACCTCCAATATAAGAAGTATCTGCTGATGCGTAAGATACATAAGCCCTGTTATTAGTAATATCCAAGTGGGAAGCATGTAAAGTTCTACCCTGACGAGTTAATGGACGAATTGTAGCAATATGTGTAATTGGATTAGTAACATTTTGTCCCTCATCTACCGATTGTGTAGCAACAATATTAGTATTCCTATTGTGATATATAATTCGATTGTTTAGATCTGCTTCTGGTAATTCAATAAAATCTTCTGAAAGTGGCGTTGTAGTTTCATCCAAATCAATAGGTGAAGTAGTTTCTTTCTCACAAGAAGCTAAAATCACCATAAAAAACGCAAGGAGGAGGACATGAAAATTTGGCTTTTTCATAAAAATTGGATTGGATTGGATTTCAAATGTACAGATGAATAATAATGCGAATACAAGAACACAAGTAAATTAAGCCACATTTAATAACAAAAGCGGCCTTTTAAGCCGCTTTTAAGGTTAAGTGGTTTTATGAACTACAACTATTATCCTACGGAGATATCAAAATTCACCAATTGCACAAACTCATTCAACCTTGATTCAATATCTACATCAGAAATTTCGCGCAAACGCTGTGTACCAAATTTTTCAACACAATAACTTGCCATAGCACTTCCGACTATAATGGCTGTTTTCATGTTATCAAAAGAAATGTCTTTTGTACGAGCTAAATGACCAATAAATCCACCCGCAAAAGTATCTCCAGCTCCTGTTGGATCAAATACATCTTCTAAAGGCAAGGCAGGCGCAAAAAATATCTGCTTTTCGTGGAACAGTAATGCACCATGTTCACCTTTTTTAATAACCAGGTATTTAGGACCCATGGCCATAATTTTTGCAGCGGCTTTTACTAATGAATGTTCACCACTTAGCTGACGCGCTTCGCTATCGTTTACCATTAATACATCTACCATTGCCAAGGTCTTCAACAAATCATCAAGAGCTACTTCCATCCAAAAGTTCATAGTATCCATTACAATCAACTTTGGACGATTCTTCAGCTGCTCAATTACACTTCTTTGAACTGCTGGCACCAAGTTACCTAACATCAAAAACTCACAATCCTGGTATGATTCTGGCACTACAGGCTGAAAGTTTTCTAATACGTTCAACTGAGTGTCTAGCGTATCGCGACTGTTCATATCTAGGTGGTAGCGCCCACTCCAAAAGAAAGTTTTTTCATCTTTCTTTATTTGAACGCCCTCCAAATTCACTCCACGAGCGGTTAAAGCATCTAACTCCTCCTGAGGAAAATCGCCACCTACTACTGAAATTTGCTTAATGGGTTGGGTAAAATTCGAGGCACACCATGCAATATATGTACCAGCACCGCCAATGATTTTATCACTTTTCCCGAATGGGGTTTCAATGGCATCGAAAGCCATAGAACCGACAACTACTAAAGACATGAATTTTGATTTTGGTTATCGGGCAGCGAAGCTACACCATTCTAGTCACTTCATTGGCTTTTATCTGCACCAACCACCTTACACTAACAAAGAAGCAGCTAGCAGATGAATATTTTGCTAACAACCGTTAGCGCTTTACATTTGTACCTATGGGCCGTATTCAAGTCGACAATAAAGCATCTCGCAAAGATGTTATCATCCAAAAAGCAGCAACCCTTTTTAAAGAGAAAGGTTATCAAGCTGCCTCCATGCGTGAGCTTGCAGAATCTGTTGGTGTAGAAGCAGCTAGTTTATACAACCACATCCACTCGAAAACAGAACTACTTCACATTATTTGTTTCCACGTAGCTAACACCTTTACAGATCATATGGATATAGTGGAAGCATCCAAAACTTCTGCTATAGAAAAAGTAGAGCAGCTGTTGCGCTTTCATATCAAGAGAATGGTTCAGGACTATGAACAGGTGTATGTTAGCGACCGAGAATGGAAACACTTAGCCGAGCCCTATTTATCGAATTTTCAAAACCAACGAAGAACGTATCGTAAAAGATTTGCTTCCATAATACAAGCAGGTATTAAAGCAGGCAGCATCAAAAAAATTGATGCAGCTACTGCTGTGCTTATTATGCTGCATGCAATTAGCGGAATCGAAAGCTGGCACAGAAGCAAAGCTAAAATCAATGGTAAAGAATTGGAAGAACAAATGATTAGTATTTTAATTGGTGGACTGAAGCAATCTTAAATATGTCAACTTCTTTTTATTCGTTAAAAATCAAATCAATTCTACAAACAACTCCAGATGCTGTTTGTATTGAATTGGATGTACCTGAAAACTTGCAGGACCATTTTTATTTTGAATCAGGACAGTATTTAACACTGAGAGCAACTATAGGTGAACAAGACATAAGACGTTCTTATAGCCTATGCTCTTCACCATCATCCAAGTCATGGAAAGTTGGTATTAAAAAAGTAACCAACGGTTTGTTTTCATCATTTGCAAATGATGTATTAAAAACAGGTGATACATTAGATGTAATGCCGCCCATGGGGAAGTTTAAAGTGCCTGATAACGAAGAAAATTCTGACATAGTTTTTTTTGCTGCAGGAAGTGGAATTACTCCTATACTTTCTCAAATTACAGATATACTAGAAACACAACCTCGTACTCGTTGCACATTAGTTTACAGCAATCGGAATAAGAACAGTATTATGTTCAAAGAAGAACTTGAGGCTCTTAAAGACAAATACTTACAACGCCTTCGGTTAATTCATTTACTGAGCCGAGAGAAAACAGACAGTCTGCTTCATTTTGGAAGAATTGATCAAGAGAAGCTTGCCACTTTATTCAAACATTTACTTCCAAAAGATGCAGCAGCCTATATGATTTGTGGACCAGAAGAGATGATTCTTGCAACAAAAGACTACTTACAAGAAATTGGAATACCTCCAGCCAAAGTCATGTTTGAGTTATTCGGAACTTCAGCAGGAAAAACAAAGCACGCTTTAGCTAAAAAATCTGAGAGTTCGAAAGTAGGTAGCCATATTACCCTCATTCTGGACGGAAGAAGTGTAGAAATGAATGTAGCTTTTGACGACCAAACTATTTTAGATGCAGCATTAGAAAAAGGCGCCGATCTTCCGTATGCTTGTAAAGGAGGTGTATGCTGCACTTGTAAAGCCAAACTAATTGAAGGTGAAGTTGAAATGGAAGTGCATTATGGATTAGAACAAGATGAAATTGAACATGGCTTCATCTTAACTTGTCAAAGTAGGCCCTTAACTGAAACTGTTGTAATAGATTTTGATGCAAAATAATTCTACTATATCTCTGTCTGCTACAAGGAACTTTTTCTTTATTGGAGTTGCAGGCACAGGAATGAGTGCACTCGCTCAATATTGCGCAGGTGTAGGAAAAAAGGTTTCAGGAAGTGACCGCTATTTCACACCTGAATTATTACCTACTCATGAAACTGCATTACAATTGAAAAAAGCAAATATTCACTGCTTTCCTCAAGATGGTTCTGGCATTACAAATGAAACAGAATGCGTAGTGGTTTCTACAGCTGTTGAAGAACAAAATATTGAATACCAAAAAGCCATTTCCTTAGGCATACCAATTTTAAAACGCTCAGAATTATTAACGCTCATAAGCCAAAGTAAAAGAACCATTGCAGTAGCAGGCACTTCAGGGAAATCGACTACAACTGCCATGCTTTTTGATATTTTGGAGAAAGCAGGATTAGGACCAAGTATTATTAGTGGAGCAGGTTTAGTAAGACTGCAAGAACAAGGATGGATTGGAAATGCTTTTGTAGGCACAGGAGATGTATTGGTTATAGAAGCAGATGAAAGTGATGGTTCCCTCATTCATTATCGGCCTTATCTAGGTATTGTTTTAAACATTGATAAAGACCACAAAGAATTAGATGAGCTTGCTGAACTCTTTAAAACTTTTCAAAAAAATTGTGAAAAGATGATTGTGAATGCACATCACTCTCTTGCAGCAAACTTTTCAACTAATACTAGCAATAATTTTACAACTGCACATGAAAAGGCTGGATATACAGCCAGTAATTATCAACAAGATGGCTTGCGAATGAGTTTTACCATAAATGGGGTGCCATTCGTTGTAAATACTTTTGGTAAACACAATATGGAAAATGCAGTTGCAGCAGTTGCTGGGGCGGCATTAATGGGAGTTGATTTAATGACTTGCAGTGCAGCTCTTCAACAATACAAAGGAATCTACAGACGCAACCAAGTACTGGGTCAAAAAAGAGGCTGTTGGATTATTGATGACTATGCACACAATCCCGCAAAAGTTGCAGCTGCCATAAAGGGAGTACAACCTATGTGCAAGAGAGTCATTGCTTGGTTCCAGCCACATGGATATGGTCCAACACGATTTTTAAGAAATGATTTTGTAGAAGAAATTAGTCAAGCACTTCGTCCAAATGATCAAATATGGATGAGTGAAATATTTTATGCAGGCGGAACAGCAGTTAAAGATATTTCTGCAAATGACTTAATCCACGATTTAAAAAAGAAAGGTGTACAGGCTTTTTTCTGTGAATTCAGAAATGATATGCTGGAACGAATGAAAGAAACCTTACAAGAAGGAGACGTTCTTTTATTAATGGGAGCCCGCGATCCAAGTTTGGAAGCATTTTCAAAATGGCTTTACGACCATTTATAATTTCGCAAGGAATAGGCCCAGAAAATTAAAAAAGGGTGTAGCACCAACAAGCGAACCCAAGCCATCCATGTTTCCATTTGTATTCCTCCTAATGTAAATGGTGCAACTTCAATCATATATACATGCACTGGTATAAACGCAATTAACATTGCAACTATTCCTAAGGCTGCATATTTTCTAAAAGTGGGTATACAAATTCCCAGTGCTAGTCCAATTTCAGCAACGCCTGCAAGCATGTTTAATTCTGAAGCATATGCTTTCATATAATCGGGAAACATGGGCGTATAAAAGTCGGGTTGTAAGAAATGATTTAAGCCAGCCATAAAATAAGCGGCCACAAATACAATAAAAAGTAATTTCTGAAAGGATACTTTTGACATTTGTTGAAGTTAGTCAATTTCATTTATCCTTATGTATAACCTCCTTTATGTGGAGCTTTCATGACAAACTACAATCTATTTAAATGCTGATAGTCAAACATTTGAACATGAACAAATGATGAATTTTTGGGCTTTTCTTCCGCAAGCCACGCATAAACTGTACCTTTGCCGACATTTTGGGAAATTCTAACCGAGCATCCCGGTATATCACTTATTATGAATATCAGAAATATAGCCATTATTGCCCACGTAGATCATGGCAAGACAACCCTGGTGGATCGCATTTTACACACCACCAAAGTTTTCCGCGACAACCAAGAGACCGGTGAACTTATTATGGATAGTAACGACCTCGAAAAAGAAAGAGGTATTACCATTTTTTCAAAAAATGCTGCAGTTACTTATAAGGATGTAAAAATTAATGTAATTGATACGCCAGGTCACAGTGACTTTGGAGGCGAAGTTGAACGTGTTTTGAAGATGGCCGATGGGGTTATTCTTTTAGTGGATGCGTTTGAAGGACCTATGCCTCAAACAAGATTTGTACTACAAAAGGCTTTACAATTAAATCTGCACCCAATTGTTGTTATCAACAAAGTTGATAAACCTAATTGTCGTCCCGATGAAGTACATGACGCTGTATTTGAGTTGTTCTTCAATTTAGATGCAACAGAAGAGCAGTTAAATTTCCCAACTTTTTATGGAAGTGGTAAGAACGGTTGGTTCAACAGTTCTAATGAACAATGCGATGATATTACGCCTTTGATGGATGGAATTCTTGAGCATGTACCAGCTCCAAAAGTTTCTGAGGGAACACTTCAGTTACAAATCACTTCTTTAGACTATTCTTCGTTCTTAGGACGAATTGCTATTGGTAAAGTAACAAGAGGCTCAATTAAAGAAAACCAACCTATTGCTTTGGTTCAAGCAGATGGAAGCATTAAGAAAAATCGTGTGAAGGAATTATACGTGTTCGAAGGAATGGGTAAGCGCAGAGTAACAGAGGTTTTGTCTGGTGACCTGTGTGCAGTAGTTGGATTAGAAGACTTTAATATTGGAGATACTATTGCTGATGCAGAAAATCCTGAGGGATTACCAATCATTAGCGTAGATGAACCAACTATGAGTATGATGTTTGGTATCAACAACTCTCCTTTCTTTGGTAAGGATGGAAAGTTTGTTACTTCTCGTCACCTAAGAGATCGCTTAATGAAGGAAACTGAAAAGAACCTTGCATTGCGTGTGATGGATACAGATAGTGCTGATAGCTTTTTAGTTTATGGAAGAGGTATTCTTCATTTAGGTGTTTTGGTTGAAACCATGCGGAGAGAAGGTTACGAACTTACTGTGGGTAATCCACAAGTATTGGTAAAAAACATCGATGGTAAAAAGTGTGAGCCTTATGAAAACTTGGTGGTAGATGTACCTCAGGAATTTAGCGGTAAAGTTATTGACTTAGTTACGCAGCGCAAAGGTGAAATGTTGGTAATGGAAAGCAAAGGTGAAATGCAACACTTGGAGTTTGACATTCCTTCAAGAGGATTGATTGGATTACGCTCTCAAATGTTAACAAATACCGCAGGTGAAGCTGTAATGGCGCATCGCTTTACTGAATATAAGCCTTGGAAAGGACCTATTCCTGGAAGAAGCAATGGTGTACTTATTTCTAAGAATACAGAAAAAACCACCGCTTATTCAATAGATAAACTCCAAGACCGTGGAAGATTCTTTGTAGACCCAGGTGAAGACGTATATACAGGTCAAATTATAGCAGAACATATTAAACCAGGCGATCTAGTGGTGAATGCTACAGAAGCAAAAAAACTTACCAACCATAGAGCTAGTGGTGCAGATGATGCAACTCGTATTGCACCTAAAACTTTAATGACATTAGAAGAGTGTATGGAATATATTCAGCAAGATGAATGTATTGAAGTAACGCCAAAAACAATTCGTATGCGTAAAGTTGTACTCAATGAAGAAGATCGAAAAAAGATCAGCAAATCAATGGCCAGCGAGGCTCAAGCATAAAAAAAAACCGGCAATTGCCGGTTTTTTTCTCTCATCATCTTACAACCTAACCTGTACATGCTGGACAGCTGATTGATGAAGAGCAGGATATTGAATATTTAAAGGATTAGCTTGGGTGTTTACTTGAAATGTATCTGGATATATTGTTAGGTATACTATCTCGCCCTTTTTGAAACCCAATTCTTTTAATTGATCTATTGAAATGAGATCCAACCATCCGTCTACTTCTGTACTTCTGGTTATTCGAGCAACTGCCTTATCTGGACTAGATTGAGCACTTTTATAAATAAACATTGTAGCAGTGTATGGAGATCCTTTGAAAGGTTGCGGATTGAATTGTAAATCGAGATTCAAATAACCATCTGATAAACTTTGTCCTTTTACTTGAATTGTATGCTTGGCAATTGGACCCATAGTAACAGGTGATAAGCGCACGGGCTGGTTTCCTAATGTAACTTCTTGATGTACTGCAACAAGACTAGCATGCTTATATATCACCTTATAAGTTCCACTTGCTACTTGTGAAAATGAATAAGAACCATCAGAATTGGTAGACACACTTGCCATAACTTTTCCTTGTTGTTCTAATTGAACCTGAACATCGGTTAATTGTGTTTGTAATTTGCCATGTTCATTTACCTGAAAAACTTGTCCACTAATTGTATTTGAGATTACAACTTCAGGTTGTACTGGTGTTTCCATTTGCTTGCTACAAGAGATAAAAAGAACTGAAGAACTGATTAAAGCAATTGATAAGGTTTTTAATTGTTTCATGATTTGTTGATTTTGATAACACAAAACTGCAACCTCAACCTTAAAGAGAATTTAAAGGGATATTAAAAGGACATTAAACCTATTTGATTGATTATCAGCCTATAAACAAGGTAATTTAACTATAAAAGTCTGCTCCTGATCGCCAGCAATGTAATCTATATCTCCTTTATGTAAACGAATAATAGATTTACATAACATTAAACCCAAACCGGTTCCAGTTTTATTAACGGTTGCTCCAGATCTAAAAAAAGGCTGAAAAAGTAATTGCCTTTCAATTTCAGGAATTGGATCAGCAAAATTTGATACAGAGAATAATATGTAGTTGTTTTCAAGACCAAGTCGAACTTGAATAGTTGGCCTTAACCCATACTTACATGCATTATGAAGTAGGTTTCTGATTAGTGCATTCATTAAGGAGGGACTTCCTTTAAAATCAAAATCCTCTGTACCTATACAATCATCTGCAATATGAAGATGAATTTCTGAACTTGGAAATGAAAATCGCGTCTGTTCTATTGATTCTTCTAGTAATTGCAGAAAATTACAGTCTTGCATCTCTTGATTACTATAACTGCTTTCTGCCCTAAAAAGAGTTAGCAATTGCTCAATTAGGTTAGACATTCTTTCATGATCCATCCACAACTCATTTAATAATGCTTGCTGCTCAGTAGCAGAAAAAGATTTTGTCTTTGCCAACTCTATTTTGTTCATAACTACTGCTAAAGGAGTGCGAAGTTCGTGGGATATGTAGCGCGAAAAAGCTAAACGTTCGGTTAACCCCTGTTCAATTCTTTCAAACAATTCATTGAATCTCTTTGCAAGTTGAGCTATTTCATCTTTACCTTCAAACAGAGTCAATTTCTGTTTTTTCAGAATAGAAGTATCATCTAAACCTTCTATCATCTTTGTTAAACGACGAAGTGGCGATAGTGCTTTACCGGCAAAAAAATATACAAATAGTAAAGTAACTAAGAGTACTCCAATATTTCCCCATATCAAAATTCGAGTCATGATAGATAACGCCTTTTCTCTTTCAGTATCAAATGCGGCTACAAATACATAACGTTTGATTTCATTTGACTCATACCAAATTGCCGCATGATCGTACTCACCTACTTCATATAAAATTTGACCGTTTTTTTGTACATCTAATAATAACTCTGGGTTATAGGAAATTGTAAAATCATCAATACTACTATAAACTATTTGAGCATCTTCGTTTAATATGAGTACTTTCTCATCTCTTAATTTATTTAATGTATGATCATCTACAATTCTAAGTAAAGTACTATCTACTTCTTGCACCTCTTCCAATAACTCAATGGTTGTTTTTGCTTTTTCTAAAAGTCGCGATTGAAATTGAGATTTCTCATATTGTAATAATGCAGTATACATTACCGCCGATAAGATACTCATCGTTAGAGTAACAACTAAAAACATGTATAAAGCCGATCGGGTTTGAATAGTCATAGCTCTTCTTTCATGAAATAACCAAAACCTTGCTTTGTATGTATTAATTTAATGTTAGACTGTTTATCAATTTTTGAACGTAAAAAGTTGATGTATACCTCAACTTGATTTGTTCCAGTATCGTAATCAATACCCCAAACTTCTTCCAATAAATGAGCTTTTGAAAGTACCCTGCCTTTGGCCCTCATCAAAACTTCTAGAAGTAAAAACTCCTTTGCTGATAGCTTAATTAGCTTTCCTGCTCGTCTAACTTCTTTCTTTTCAGAATCTAGTGTTAGGTCTGCAATCTGTAATTCATGAGCAATTGTTTCTTTATGCTGTAGTCGCCTTTGAAGTGCTTTTATTCTTAGAAGCAACTCTTTAATGTGAAATGGTTTAACCAAATAATCATCCGAACCAGAAGAAAAGGCCTCCTGCTTATCTTCCACATCTCCCAAAGCAGTTAGCATAATAATTGGTACACGACTGTCTTTTGACCTGAATGATTTACACAATTCAAACCCATTCTTAAGAGGCAAATTAATATCCAGCAAAATACATTCGTAAGTATGCCTTTCAAACAATCGCTCTGCCATAGAGCCGTCAAATACTAAATCAACTTCATAGCCTGCATTAACCAAGCCTTCTTGAACAGTTTTGGCTAACTGAACTTCATCCTCAGCATATAAAATTCGCATGCACTAATTTAATAATAATAAAATCAAGTATCTTGAAAAAAAATCGCCATGAAACGATTATCCGTTTACTTACTTGTTTTTTTAGCAGCTTGTAAATCAAATGAGAAAAGTGAAACTTCAGAATTAAAATCTTATTCATTAGATCAACTTACCGGAGTATGGTGGAACATACAAGACAGCTTTGTAAACGGGTTACAATTAGACCCTAATGCTAGTCTCCATTTCCCCAATACTTATAGCGCAACAGGTATACAATGGCGGCTATCGAACGACACACTTTTCTTTTTAGAAAGAGGACTCAGAGATACAAGTCTAGAGGAATCATTTTTTGTAATTCATGACATTAGACACGACACATTAGAGTTAAAAAGATTGAAAGAAGATAATAGCTTTATTCGGTATACCAAACGCTTAAATATAGACAAAACCGATTCCTTACTTGGCAGATGGATGGGAGTTGAAGGCAGCTTTGTAGACATCATTCCAAAACAAGATTACTATGTGGTCACATTAGCCTATTGGGATCCTGTACTTCAAACTATGCAATATGAAAAACATGAGGCTTACGCTTCTGCTGCTGGCATTTCATATAAAAAGAATAAGGTTGAACACAGTATAGCTTTAACAGACGGAAATGGTTCTGGAATGAAGTGGTTGCAAAATGCGAAGCTTTGTATTAAAATAACCCCTGGAGATGGCTACTGCAAATATTAGTTGAACTGTTTTTTCTCAGTACTTTCTTCTTGCTGTGAAAGACCTTGGTTTTGCGACAGAGACTGGTCTAGTAGGTAGTTAGTTGAACAATTATCACCGTCACAACACGGAAGCGCATTGGTAGCACAAACCGGACATTGATAATGCCCGTGTACATACACCAGCTGCACAAAATGTCCGCAAAATAAACAGTTCTGTGGTTGCATTTTTATCTATTAGTATTGAATTTAGTACACAGAATCAAATAACTATTCATTTTCCTTCTGTAGCATTTTCCAAAGCGCATCTTTTAATTCAACCAAGCCAATTTGAGCTACAGATGAAATAAACAAATGAGGTACATCTTTTGGCAACTCTTTAGAAATGGCAGCCCTAAGTTCTTCATCCAACATGTCCGACTTACTAACTGCAATCAAAAATTCCTTCTGCAACATTTCAGGATTATAAGCTTCCAGTTCGCTTCTTAATATTTCAAATTCTTTGCGATGATCGTTGCTATCGGCAGGAATGAGGAATAGCAAAACTGAGTTTCTTTCAATATGGCGAAGGAATCGATGACCTAAGCCCTTTCCTTCAGCAGCTCCTTCAATAATACCTGGCAAATCAGCTACACAAAAACTTTTATTATCGCGATACGCAACCATCCCTAATTGAGGAATTAATGTAGTGAAAGCGTAATTAGCAATTTTAGGTTTAGCCGCAGATATGACAGATAACAAAGTAGATTTTCCTGCATTAGGAAATCCAACCAATCCTACATCTGCTAATACTTTTAATTCTAAGAACTTCCATCCTTCTACTCCGGGTTCACCAGGTTGTGCATATTGTGGCACCTGATTGGTTGGTGTTGCGAAATGCTGATTACCCCATCCTCCTCTTCCTCCTTTCATCCAAACAACTTCTTGTCCATCTTCTAAAATTTCAGCTTCTAACTCACCAGTTTCTTCATCGCGCGCAATGGTTCCAAGTGGCACTTCAATAATTATATCTTCTCCATCTCTACCAGTCTTATTTTGCTTCATTCCCTTTTCACCATTCTCAGCCAATACATTTTTATAATAACGCAAATGCAGTAAAGTCCAAAGCTGACTATTACCGCGAAGAATAATATGACCTCCTCTTCCACCATCGCCACCATCTGGCCCTCCCTTAGACGTTAGTTTATCTTGTCGGAAATGCCTAGACCCCGCTCCTCCATGCCCGGAACGACAAAAAATACGGATATAATCAATGAAGTTTTTTTCCATGCTGGTGAATAAAGAACCGTAAAGCTATGTGAATTTGAATAAAGCGGTTTATTTAGAAAGAAATAGACGATCTATTTGCTCGTCAATATGAAGTGCTACAATAGAAGGAATTGGTCGCTGGGCTGCATATAAAACAAGAAATATAATGGCTACCAATAGTACAACCGTCTGTGGCAACATCCAATAAGTAACAGCACAAAATGCTAGAACAAATAATAAGCCTGCCCATTTGATATAACTGATTTTTTTGTAGGCATCTAATTTTTCAGGAATCGTATCTAATACACGAACATGTTCCAGTTTGCGTTTAAACCATCCAAAAATACCCCAACCTAGTAAAGTTCCAGTAACAGCTACCCCTGCTTGTAGCTGACGAGCTAAGGGCATCATGTCATCTGTTATTTCTATTCCTTTTTGTAACCACCAAAGTATCGTCCACACAATCGCCATGCCCCAAAAGCCATAGTTGTGTTGTTGTTGTAATTGTTTTAACGAAGGATACAAATAGCGCATTAGTAGTATGGGCTAATCATGATATAAACAATTGGGCCAGTAACTGCAACATACAACCACAAAGGCCACGTAATTTTTGCGAGTTTTCGGTGTTGAGGCCATTCAGCTGTTAACCCCCTATATGCTGTAAATAAAATGAATGGAAGTATCAATGCCGCAAGGATAATATGCGTAATTAAAATGAAGTAGTAGAAATATCGAATTGCTCCTTCTCCACCAAATTTTGTATCGCCCGCTAGTAAATGGTGTAAGATATAAGAGAGAAGAAATACAATGGATAAAATTAACGCACCGAACATCATTTTACGATGCAGCTCATACTTTTTACTTTTTACCGCTACTAATGCACCCACCAACAATACAGCAATAATGCTATTAATAATTGCATTAGCTAATGCAAAAATATGGATATCAAATCCCATATCAATATCCAGTTTCACTCTGCCTAAAACAACAACAACCACAAATACAACCACAGAAAATATTCCTATTAACCAGTTGGCTAAACGATCGTTCTTTTGAATGGAGGGAGGTAACATATGAAGGATTTTAAGTTAAACAAACCTATTGTTATAAAGTTGTTATCCTGCTTTTTTTAGATTCGATTTAAAGTAAACCACAAAAGCAATGACACAGAATACAATCAGCAACCAAAGCCAGCTTAGATCAATGATTCTACTAAACAATGTATTTGGTCGCTTCTTATCTTTTTCAAGCATTAAGATACCAATATCCCGCGCCAATTTTGATACAGCAATTGAATCGAGTCCATTATAAAAACCTCGAACAACCATATCTCTATCCAGCAATACAAATCTGTTGGTATGCACAAAGTCGGAATCAACTGGGCTTCCACTGAATTGATCTACTTTCAACTCTTCAAATGCAAACTTATTAATCTCTTCTTGGTTTCCAGTGAGCAACCACCAGTTGTCGTGGTTAACACCATAGCGATCTGCATAGGATTTAATTACTGGAACTGAGTCTCTCTCTGTATCAATAGAGAAGGACATGAATTGTACAATGGAAGTATCTATTTTTTTGCGTAGGTTTCCTCCACGTAAAAATGATTGTTGCAACTTACTCATGTTGCGAGTTAATGCTGGACAAATTCCTCTACAGCTTGTAAAGAAGAAATCCATGACTATGATCTTACCTCTTTTATCGTATAACTGAACAGTATCTCCTAATTGATTTACCAACTCAATGTTTTTAGTCTGATGCCAAACTGTATCATCTACCAACTTGCCTCTTTCCAGTTTAGTTAATACAGTGTCTACAAAATAACGCTTTGGCATATCCACTGCATCTGCGCTGAAACTTTTTACCAATAAGTAACTAATCAGCGGAACAAACAATGCAACTGATAATGCTAATAATGCTTTTTTATTCATAGTATTCTCTACCTACAAAAAACCACCGCCGCAGCGATGGTTGTTGTAGTGGGTTTTATTAATGTCCTTTATGATCGCTGCTTGGTTGAGCATGCTTCTCGCCCGAACTATGCTCCTTCTTTTCCACTTTAATGCTGTTTTGCTCAGCGTGGTGACGATCATATGTATTTCTTAAATTCTTATAGGAATTGCCATCCCAAAGGAAAGCAGTAATGAACCAAATGAACAATGCCAAAGGCACAACAATGGTCATAATCATGTTCTTCAATTCATGCTTTAAGTGCATAAAGTAGGCAACAATATAGAAAGCTTTCGCCATCATTAAGATTAAGATTGAACCCTTTACTGCTGTTACAAGTGTGCTAGGAGGCATACCAATAATAGCATAACCCAATGCCAATTCAATTAATGTAATCACAGAAAGAATAATGGTAACACGAATTACCTCTTTCGTTCCTCCACCATGGTTCTCTGCCATTTGTGCTGCGTTATGTTCCATTTCTACAGTTTTATTATTTTAAGCAATCAGGTTAAACCAAGTAAAACATGGTAAATACAAATACCCAAACTAGATCTACGAAGTGCCAATACAAACCAGCCTTCTCAATCATTAAATAGTGACCTCTTTTCTCAAATACGTTATTCAAAGTCATAATCAACATTATAATATTTATGATAACGCCAGAGAAAACGTGGAAGCCGTGGAAACCAGTAATGGTGAAGAAGAAGTTAGTAAAGTTTGTAGTAGCTTTTGATCCGTCCATGTTAGGGAAAGGATTGCTACCCCACCATGCACCTTCGTGATGCAAGTGCGCCCATTCCCAAGCCTGACAACCTAAGAATGCTGCACCACCAATGATAGTCCAGATCAAATACTTTACTACACCTTTTTTATCCATATGGTGACCAGCTTGAACGGCCAATACCATTGTAACAGAACTGATGATAAGAATGAACGTCATTAAACTCACGAACAACAATGGGTATCCGCTACCTAATCCAGGGAACGATTGAAACACTTCGTTGGGGTCAGGCCATCCGTTGGTTGAGAAACGAACAGTGCCATACGCAATAAGAAACGCACCAAATGTAAATGCATCACTCATTAAGAAGTACCACATCATGAGTTTGCCGTACTCAACATTGAAAGGACTTTTCCCGCCGTTCCACCACTTGGTGTCTGTGCTCATTGCTGTTGCTGTTGTTGCCATATGCTTCTTAAAATTTCGGTACAAAAATATTGGCTGGCTCTCAAAAAAAAGGCATTCAGCCTAAGTTTTTCTTTGAATATTAACGTTTTCAATTTTTTTGCTTAAAAACGCTGATAAACAGTGCTTTACTAATTCACCCAGTGATAAAAAATAAATAGGTAAATCCATAAAATATCTACAAAGTGCCAGTATATGCTTACCAACTCAATAGGCCTGCTACTATATAGCTTTGTTTTACCTACAAATGCTCTAATAAAGATGACCATAATTGCTACAACTCCTCCAAGCACGTGTAAAATGTGGAGAGCTGTTATTACAAAAAGAAAAGATGCTGCAGGATTGCTTGTTGCACCCAATAAACGTATACTTTTTGCTTCTAAATCATAGAATCCAACTATTTGCAATGCCATAAAAAGAAGTCCGAGTATAGCAGTAGCAGTTATTAATATACGATAACGCTGCATTTCACGGGCTTTGAAGCTTTTCTGAGCCAACCACATGGTTACACTACTAGCAACTATTGCAACGGTTGAATACCAAAAAACTACAGGCAAATCAAATTCCAACCAGTTTGTTTGACTCTTTTTAACCAAGTAGGCGCTGGTTAATCCAGCAAACATCATCACAATACTCCCTATTGCAATCCACAGCATAAATTTATGTGGGTGCAATTTTCTTTCTGGACTGGTTACACTTGTTGTCATAACTTCTTATTTTATTTTACCTGCCAACAATGCCAACAACACAATGGGCAGATATATATAACTGCTAAACATAACACGTCGAGCAGCTTTTACGTTCATTTCATTATACAATCGAATAGATTGAATTACCATTCCAATATTGCAGATCAATACGACTACCATGCTAATTGGACCTGCTAATCCAAAATAATAGGGCAACATTCCCACAGGAATCATTAATACACTGTACATAATTGACTGTACAGCGGTGAACTTTGTTGGACCTAAATCGGCTGGCAACAGTTTAAACCCTGCTTTGCTATAATCTGTATGTGCTACCCAGGCAATAGCCCAAAAGTGAGGGAACTGCCATAAAAATTGGATGCCAAATAAAACCCATCCCCCTGCTGAAAAATCATCATTCCCTGCAACCCAACCAATTAAACATGGCAAAGCTCCAGGAATGGCTCCAACCAAAACTGCTATTGAATTGATTTTTTTTAAAGGCGTATATACAAAAGCATACAAAAACAAGCTCAACGCGGAAAGCATGGCAGAGGAAAAGTTGAAGAAATACCACATCATGCCAACACCAACAATGCCAGCCAAAGTTGCAAATGTATAAGCCTCTTGCTGACTCATTCTGCCATCTGCCACCGGACGCTTGCCAGTTCTTTTCATTAAAGCGTCGGTATCTTTTTCTACAGCCTGATTAATAGCATTGGCACTACCTGTTACTAACATGCCAGCAATAAACAAAGCAATGATCATAGCCCAATCATACACCACTACTTTTGGTGCAAACAAGTATGCCACCACACTCGAAAACACAACTGTAAAACTCAAGGTGAATTTTATGAGTTGAAAGTAATCGCGCACTTTGGAAGCAGTTCCTAGTGATGCAGATTGATGAATATGTGTGTCTTTGTCTTCCATTTTATAATTCCAAGCCTAAAAATCAGCATGGGTAAAAAAATGCCCTGAAGCAAAAGCTGTTTCAGGGCATCGATATCATTCAGCAGCCAATCGAAAAACTGAACTGCCCGTATTAATTAGTGCTTACTTTCATCCGCTCCTACTGGCTCAGTCTGTGAGATGAACTCACGACCATCCTTACCATAATCGTATGCCCAACGGTGCACTTCAGGAATCTCACCAGGCCAGTTTCCGTGACCAGGATTGATTGGCGTAGTCCACTCAAGCGTACTAGCGTTGTAAGGATTTTGCTCTTTTACTTTTCTTCCTTTCCAAATTGAATAGAAGAAGTTAATCAAGAATAAAATTTGGGCAGCGAACACAATCATAGCAACAGTACTAATAAATTTATTCAATTCACCAAACTGCTTGAAGCTTTCCCAAATGCTGTAATCGTAATAACGACGAGGCATACCAGCTAAACCTTCGTAGTGCATTGGCCAGAAGATCAAGTAAGCGCCAGCCAATGTTACCCAGAAGTGGATGTATCCCAAAGTGTTGTTCAAATAGCGACCATACATTTTAGGATACCAATGATACACACCTGCAAACATTCCAAACATACTTGCAACACCCATTACAATGTGGAAGTGAGCAATTACGAAATAAGTATCGTGCAAGTGAATATCCAATGCTGAGTTACCCAACCAAATACCGGTTAGACCACCAGAGATGAATAAGCTTACAAAACCGATCGCGAACAGCATACCAGGAGTAAAGCGAATATTACCTCTCCAAATGGTAGTTAACCAGTTAAACACTTTAATCGCAGATGGTACCGCAATAAGTAAAGTTAACAGTACGAAAATTGAGCCTAGGAAAGGATTCAATCCTGTTACGAACATATGGTGTGCCCATACTAAGAACGCAAGGATAGCAATTGCGAATAATGATCCCACCATTGCAATATAACCGAAGATGGGCTTTCTTGAGTTTACTGAAAGAATTTCAGAAACCATACCCATCGCAGGCAACAAGATAATGTATACCTCAGGGTGTCCTAAGAACCAGAATAAGTGCTGATACAAGATAGCGCTACCACCTTCATTTGGTAATGCAGTATTAGTTGAAGCTAGGAAGATATCAGACAAATAAAAGCTGGTTCCGAAGTGACGATCGAAAATCAATAAGATGAAACCTGAGAACAATACAGGGAAAGATAATACTCCCAATACCGCGGTAAAGAACAACGCCCAAATAGTCAATGGCATTCTGGTCATGCTCATACCCTTGGTTCTCATATTCAAGATAGTAGCGATGTAGTTCAAACCTCCCAATAAACTAGATACTACGAACAGGGCCATTGACACCAACCAGAGGTCCATACCGATCTTAGAACCGGGTGACGCATCGCCCAATGCACTCAAAGGAGGATATGCAGTCCAACCACCGCTGAAAGGACCTGTTTCTACGAAAATAGAAGACAGCATCACAATACTTGCAGTAAAGAAGAACCAATAGCTCAACATATTCATGAAAGGAGATGCCATATCGCGTGCACCTACTTGCAATGGAATCAAAAAGTTTGCGAAAGTTCCACTCAAACCCGCTGTCAATACAAAGAATACCAAAACGGTTCCGTGAGTTGTTACCAAAGCATAGTATGCTTCAGCAGAAATTCTTCCACCCTTAGCCCACTTACCAAGGATATCTTCTAACCATGGATAAGTAGCATCTGGATAACCTAACTGAAAACGAAACAGAACCGACATTAAACCGCCAATCACCGCCCATACCATCCCTGTTATCAGGAACTGCTTAGCGATCATTTTGTGATCTTGGCTGAAAATGTACTTGGTAATGAATGTTTCGTGGTGGTGGTGCTCATGTCCGTGGTCATGGTCATGATGCGTTTCCACTCCTGAATGCGCATGTAATACTGCTTCGTTCGCCATAATGAGTCTTTGTTTTTTCCATCACAGTCTGGCAATATAGCCGACTGCATTTATATTACATTTTTGAACTGTTTTTGGTTGAGGTTGCTTGAGCAGTTGTTCCTTTTTCTGCTTCTTTATCTGCAACTGGTTGTGCTGCCTTTTCAGGGAAAGCTAACAAGTAGTTAGGTGTTTGCTTCGCCATCCATGCATCGTATTCAGCTTGAGATACTACTTCAATTACGCCCTTCATTGAATAGTGACCGTTACCACACATTTGGTCACAGCTAATTTCATACTGGAAATTTGGATTCTTAGTAATCTCCTTCATTTCTGCAGTAGTGTATTTCGGAGTGAACCACAATGTAGTTGGAGTTCCAGGTACAGCATCCATTTTCAAACGGAAGTGAGAAAGACCAACGTCATGAATCACATCTCTTGAACCAATAATCATTTTAACAGGCTTACCCTTTACAACATACATTGTTTGAGTAGTTACCACATCATCGTAGTTTGCTTCATCTTCCCAGATTTGTCCTAGAGGATTACTTTTAGCTTCATCTATATTCTTGAAGTATTTTTTACCCATGATACCATCTTCACCAGCATAACGGAATATCCAGCCAAACTGTTTACCAACTACTTCTACTTCCATGGCACCTTTAGGAGCATCGCCAGTGAACAAGAACCAGCTTCTAAGACCCATCACTACTAGAACGGTTAACGCAACTGCTGGGATTGCAGTCCAAATAGCTTCTAGCTTTGTACTATGAGCAAAAAAGTAGGGTTTTCTATTTTCACTCTCTTGGTATTTATACGCGAACCAGAAAAGTAAAATTTGAGTTAAGATGAAAACAACACCCGTTACTGCTAAAGTAATCCACAACATTTCATCTACTCTTTCGCCTTCAACACTGGCAGAAGGTTGAACCAACAAAGTTTTATCGTACAGCAATTCATTGCAGTACCAAACTCCTACTAGTCCCAACACCAAGAATGCAATCATCAAGAATCCATTGATTTTGTTCGACTGCTTTCTAGATACTTCTTCTCCTTTCAAAATAGCAACATACTCACTGGCCTTAGCAATTTGGAAGATTACTAAGAAGAATAAGGCGAGGATGGCTACCGATAATGCTACTGTCATAAATTTTCAGTTACAAATATGAATAACAAGTTCCGATCAATTTCGTTCTGTTGAAGAGGCGTATTTAACAAATGCCACTTCCGTTCAGCATATTAGGTGTGGTGTAAAATACTTTCCTTGAGGAATGGATGATGTTTTGGAACAAGCGGCTTGCTTGCCAATGCTTTTCCAGTAAACAAAATCATCAATCCAACAAACAAAGAAAGAATACCAAAATCTAACCAACCTAATGTAACGTGCTCTTTGCTTACGCTACCCATGATCATCTGGTAGAAATCGATCCAGTGACCGAAGAGGATAACGATTGCCATGAAAGTAACCAATGTGTAGTTTCTCTTAGCAGCACGCTTCATCAAAATCAACAATGGAGCCAAGAAGTTGATGATTAGGTTTAGGAAGAAAATTCCTTTGTAAGGACCCTGAACGCGGTGCTTAAAGTAAACAGTTTCTTCTGGAATGTTTGCATACCAAATCAACATGTATTGAGAGAACCATAGGTAAGTCCAGAATACAGAGAAAGCAAACATGAATTTACCAATATCGTGAAGGTGCTCCTGGTTGGTATATTCTAAATAACCTTTATTCTTCAAGTAAATTACCCAAAGAGCAATCAAACTCATACCACTTACAAAAGAACTTGCGAATGTGTACCAGCTATACATGGTGCTATACCAGTGCGCATCAATACTCATCATCCACAACCAAGGAATAGTTGAACCAACAGTTAAGCCAAACCATACTAAGAACATGGCTGCAACAACTGTATTGCGCTTTATAAATGAAGCACCAGTTTCATGATCCATAGCAGCCTGATCTGCTTCACTGCTAAGCTTACGCATTCTCCATCCAAGCACGCTCCAAAGAGTTATAGCCAAAGTTGTCCAAACCAAGAAGAATTTAGTGTTCAAGAAACCCTTCTTTCCTTTCAAGATTGGGTCAGCTTCAACTGCAGCATCATCAATCCAGTGGTAGATATGGTGGTTATGACCAATGAACACAACGTATATTAAAACAACAAATGTGATGCTACCAAAAATTGGCACCAAGGTAGAAATAGCTTCAGGAACACGACGGAACGATTGCTGCCATCCGCCCCAAGCCATTGTTGTAACGCAAATAAAGAACATAGCTGCATTACATACTAAAGTCCAGAAAATGGTATTGTACATTAATGTACCCCAAAATACTGCTTGCTCATGCTCGTCTTTGCTGAATCCTTTCGTGAATAATCCCGCTAGCAATGCTACCAAGCCCACTCCAATTAGAGAGTAGCTCCATGTTTTCATTTTTCCTGGGATTACAAATTGATCTTTAATTGATGCCATGGGTATGCTTTTAAGAATCGTTCGTTAGAAATTATTTTTGTGCGGTTGAAGTACTGTCAGCAACTGGGGTTGTATTTCCTGTTGGAGCTGGCTTCAAGCCTTGTTTAATTTTTATATATTCAATTACCTGCCAGCGCTGTTTTGTACTTAGCTGAGCAGCATAGCTACCCATTAAGTTCTTACCATAAGTAAGGCTATAGAACATTTGTCCTTCTGGCATTGATTCATATTTGTTATTTCCAACAAGTATAGCTGGCTGAGCTGGATATGGACCATTACCATCATTATAAATTGGACCGTTACCATCGAGCTTAGTACCATGACAAATACCACAGTTGATTAAATATATGCGCTCAGCTTCTACAAATTCATCTGCAGTTAATGGAGGTAGAGGGCTTTTAACTTGACGCGACAAGAAATAATTAGTTGTATCGCCAACAGCATCCATCGCATAAGGGAATGGTTGCATAGCACCTCTTGCCATAGTACCGGCAACTGGCAGTGCATTATACGAAATACCCTTATCAGACAGGTTGCTATGATCCATATAGGTTTCATAAGCGCGACTGTAAGCCATATCGGGAACATAGGTTTTACCCGGTTTGCGCTTCACGTCGCTGCACGCTGCAACGATGGCCGCTACACTTAGAAAGATTGCTAATTTCTTCATCTTTAAATCGTTCTTTTCTTTAAAAATTAGGCGGTTGCCACTTCTTTATTTTCAAAAGGCATTTCATCCTTATCATATCTGCCTAACCACCATCCTGTTTCAGCTACTTGTACATTTGTTTCTACTGCACCAGCATTGCTTAAAAATGCTTGCAAGTCATCTACATTTGTTTTGTCTGTACACTCAATAGCCATTACAAATAAATCATCTGTTGCACGAGCATGAAAATGATGCTTCTTCACGAATGGCGCTAGCTGGCAGAGGTAGCAGAATGTTAATACCATACCCACGGCAGCAAACAATACGGTTAATTCAAACATGATTGGAACCCAAGCTGGTAATGCAAAGTGAGGTTTACCACCAATGTTCAAAGGCCAATCTTTAGTGAAAATCCAGCTAATAGCGCTAATAGCAGTTGTTGTACCGGTAATTCCATAAATGAATCCCGCAGTATGCAAACTGGTTTCGCGCAATCCCAATGCCTTATCCAATCCGTGAACAGGATATGGAGTATACACATCGTGGATTTTGTAACCAGCGGTTCTTACTTTCTTAACTGCTGGAAACAATACGTTTTCGTCATCAAAACACCCAACTACAAATTTCTTTTTTGCCATAGTTAGCTTTATTTGAACTTACTGTGTAAGCTGTTTTTCTAAATTAGTGTGCGTGCACTTTGTGTGCAAAATCACTAGCCGACTCCTTCTCAATTGCAGTCATATCTGCTTTATAGCTTTCGCCAGTTGTCTTCAACACATATTTGATTTCTGCAATCGCAATGGTTGGGAAGTATTTAGCAAATAAGAAGAAGCAAGTGAAGAATAATCCGAATGTACCCATGTAGAAACCAATCTCCCATACGGTTGGACTGTAGTAAACAGACCAGCTAGATGGTAAGTAATCGCGGTACAATGAGGTTACGATAATTACGAATCGCTCGAACCACATACCAATGTTCACCAACACACTCATGAAGAAGGTAACAAATAGGTTTCTACGCATTTTGCGGAACCAGAAGATCTGCGGGCTCAATACGTTACAAGCCATCATACCCCAGTAACTCCATCCATAAGGACTGAACAAGTAAGCACGGCTGTACCAAAATGTGTAGCCTTCATATTTGTTTTGTGAATACCAACCCATGAACAACTCGGTCAAATAAGCGATACCTACAATTGAACCGGTTAACACAATCACCTTGTTCATAGCTTCAATGTGACCGATGGTAATATAATCTTCCAAAGCAAACACCTTACGAACCACAACCATCAACGATTGTACCATTGCGAATCCGGAGAAGATCGCACCGGCAACGAAGTATGGAGGGAAGATGGTGGTATGCCATCCTGGAATAACTGAAGTTGCGAAGTCGAAAGATACGATGGTGTGTACTGACAATACAAGTGGAGTACTTAAACCTGCCAATACAAGCGACAAGCTCTCATGACGCTGCCAGTGCTTGGTAGAACCAGTCCAACCAAACGAAGCAATACCATATAAGCGCTTTCTTAATTTAGTGAATGCTCTATCACGAACTGTTGCAAAGTCAGGAATTAAACCTGAGTACCAGAACAACAATGATACTGTGAAGTAAGTAGAGATCGCGAATACGTCCCACAACAATGGAGAGTTAAAGTTCACCCATAATGGTCCACGGCTATTGGGATAAGGCAATACAAAGAAGGCCATCCATACACGACCCATGTGGAAGATGGGGAACTGACCAGCGCACATTACCGCGAAGATGGTCATAGCCTCTGCAGCTCTGTTTACACCTGTTCTCCAACCTTGACGGAACAATAACAAGATGGCAGAGATCAGCGTTCCCGCGTGACCAATACCAACCCACCATACGAAGTTGGTGATATCCCAACCCCATCCAATGGTTTTATTCAAGTTCCACTGGCCAATACCGTAAGTTACTTCCCTGTACACACTGTACACGCCAAACATCAACAGCGCTACAGAAATGTAGAAACCAATGTACCAGAGTTTACTGGGTTTGGCTTCAATAGGGCGTACAATGTCCTCAGTTACCTGGGCATAGGTTTTATTACCATTTACCAGGGGTTCTCTTAATTGCGATTCGTACTTTAACAATGACATATCTATTTCTGCTTTTCCGCCCCCCGAAGGTGGCTTGGTGGTTGGGTAGTTTCTACAATCTTATGAATGAGCTTCAGCTTTGTGTTTTTCTGATGCTGGAAGGTTACGCACTTTAGCCATGTAATTCACATTTGGCAATACGTGTAACATTTCTAGCGAGAAGAAAGTACGTAGCTTATTATCCATTCTTGTCATAGTAATTGCGCTCTCCTTGTTGTTTGCATTACCAAACACAATTGCGTTGGTAGGACAAGCCTGCTGACAAGCAACTTTTACATCGCTGTCTTCTAGAGGACGGCTTTCTTTCTTAGCCTTCAATTTACCTTCTTGTAAACGCTGAACGCAGAAAGAACATTTTTCAATGACACCACGACTTCTTACAGTTACATCAGGATTCAATACCATTCTAGTCAAATCATCCTGCATATCCATAGTTACATCGCTGATAATGCCTTCTTGGTTGTTAGCAAAGCTATCGGAACCAGTATAATCAGACCAGTTAAAACGACGTACTTTATAAGGACAGTTGTTAGCACAGTAACGAGTACCAATACAACGGTTATAAGTCATTTGGTTCAAGCCTTCACTGCTGTGGTTAGTTGCTGCAACTGGACAAACGTTTTCACAAGGAGCGTTATCGCAATGCTGACACATCAATGGTTGGAACACCACTTGAGGGTTATCCAAATCGCCACTATAATATTTATCGATACGCAACCAATGCATTTCGTGGCCACGCATTACTTCTGTTTTACCTACAACGGGAATGTTGTTTTCTGCATTACATGCTACAACACAAGCGCCGCAACCAGTACAAGTGTTCAAGTCAACACTCATACCCCACTTAATACCTGGGCGATCGAAGACTGGATAAATAGTACCATCACTTTCAAACTTCTCAATGCCACCCCATGGTTCTAATTCCTTCGCGCGCTCGTCGTAAATTTCGCTTGGGTGCTTTTTGAAATCACCTAAAGTCAATTCCTTCATCACTTCAGTACGATTACCTTGCTCTGTGTCGTAACGGAAGTGTGTTTGAGTAAGTGCAACAGGATATTTATCTTTTGTAAGTGTTGCGGTTGCATTTGCAGCGTGGTATGCTACGAATGTTCCGTTGAAGCTTGCTAAAGGATAAGCGTTCTTACCCGCTCCTTCAGCAGCTTTACCAGTTTTCGCTGAACGGCCATAACCAACAGCAACTGCTATAGTATTTGGATCTGTACCAGGAATAATGAGGGTTGGTAAAGAAAGGGTTTGGTTCCCAACTTTTACCTCAATCACTTTTTTAGGAGGATTTACTTCATAAGCATCAGCTTGACCACCATTGCTAAGATCAATGCCTAGTAAAGTTTTAGCAAGTGCAGGAGAAATCACGAAATAGTTATCCCAAGTAGCGCGGCTCACAGGATCTGGTAATTCTTGTAACCAAGGGTTACTTGCACCCTGACCTTCGCCAATTCCTACTTTTTGATATAATACAACTTCTAATCCGTCTTTTTTAGCAGCTGCGCGAGCAGTATCAACAGCCGCAGCTACTGCAGCTCCATTGAATGCAGTTGAAGAAACCGATGCTGCTTCTGGTTGCCAAACACCTTTTTCAAGTGCAGCATTCCAGCCTGCTTCGCCACCCACTTTAGCTCCCCAGAATTGCTTCAAAAAGCTAACATAATCAACAGTTGCACCAGACCACTTCAACAAGCTGTCTTGCCACTGACGTGTTTTGAATAATGGGTGAATAGTAGGCTGAATGAAAGAGAAATAATTTGTTTTAGGTTCTGCATCTCCCCAGCTCTCCAAATAATGATGGTCTGGAAGAGAGAAACGGCATAGCTCGGTAGTCTCGTCAAGTTTTGTATTGAAAGAAATAGAAACTTTAACTTTTTTCAACCCAGCAACGAAAGAGGGTACATCGTACCAGTTGTATGCAGGATTAGCGCCATACACCAACAAAGCACCTACTGAACCTGCATTCATATCTTTTACCAACTGAGCCATTTCAGCATCGTTACCAGAACGAATATTGCTGGTATGCGCCCAATTGATGGTTGTTCCATTTGCACCAACAGCTTCGTTGATAGCATTTACCACAATTTGCACAGATGGGTCATTGCTTCCGCAAACTACCAATGCAGCACCTTTTTGGTCATTCAAAGCCTTTGCAGCAGCCGCAATACCCTTTTTCAATTTCTCATCAGCCACATTAACCGCTTCGCCGCGAACCGCTGCTAATAATGCAGCAGCAATGGCTCCTGTTTCAGATGGGCGATGAGTATATTTTTCATCAGCATTAGAACCAGTGATAGTTGCAACACTCTCAAAATGGATGTGCTTGCTCATACTTGGGTCTTTCTCATTGATACGCTTTCCTGCAGCATACTGCTTAGAAAACTCAACTGGACTCAACCATGTACCCAAGAAATCTGCACCTAAACTAACAATAGTCTTAGCTTTTTCAAAATGGTAAGAAGGCAGAACACGCTTACCATAAGTAGCAAGATTTGCATCTAACATACCACTGTAGCTCACAGCATCATAAGTAACATGCTTGCTACCTGGATATTTTGCTAAAAACTGCGCTATGACAGCTTTAGTAGAAGGAGAAACAATAGAAGAAGTCAACAATACCACAGAACCTGTTAATCCACTCATTGCTTCAGCAACTGCTTTATCGACCGCTTCAAAAGTTACTTCTTTGCCTTCAATAGAAGGAAAACGCAAACGAGCAGTATCATATAAATCTAGCACAGAAGCTTGCGCTCTTGCAGATGTACCTCCACCATTAATTGAAGACAAGTCGTTGCCTTCAATCTTAATAGGACGACCATCACGTACTTTCGCCAACACACTCACCACATCACCATCTTGCACATAGGTAGTAGCATAATAATTAGCTACACCAGGGGTAATATTTTCAGGCTTGTTAACGAAAGGAATTGCCTTTTTTACAGGCATTTCACAGCTTGCAGCTACTGCCGCAGCAGCAGTACTGAAACCTAAATACTTTAAAAAATCCCTACGAGGGGTTTTCGCCTCCAACAAATTGGAATCTTCAGACAAAGCAGGAATATCTTCCTTGAATTCGTTTTGAACATCCTTCTGGTATGCATCAGATTGATTCAAAGCTCCAAAACTCTGCCAGTACTTTTTCTCCATAATGTGTTAATTCAGTAGTGTGCGAATGCGTTATATATTACTTCGTCTTAGATAAAATTAATAGTGACATTTTTGACACTCAGTTCCGCCAATCTTTTCAACGGTTACTGCATCCATTTTACCACTCTTGATATCGTTGTGGTACTTTTCGTAAATGCTATAGAAACCATTGTCTTTGAACTGAACTTTTGTTTCACGGTGACAGTTTACGCACCAGCCCATGCTTAAGTCGCTGAACTGATACACTTCACCCATATTTTGGATTTCACCGTGACAAGTTTGACAAGCTACTTTACCAGCAACTACGTGTTGAGCGTGGTTGAAATAAACGTGGTCAGGCAGGTTGTGGATTTTAATCCACTCAATTGGCTTCGCCTTTGAAGGATCCCAAGGCTTACCTTGCTCGTAACCAGCGTACTTATATAATTTTTGAATTTCAGCAGTTCCGTCAATTTCCTTTCCATCGGCATCATACAACTTCTCACCGTTGTACTCATTGATTGCCATGTGACAGTTCATACACACATTCACAGATGGAATGTTGGCATGCTTACCTTCAGCAGCACCACCATGACAATACAAACAGTTGATTTGGTTTACACCAGCGTGTACTTTGTGAGAGTAATAAATAGGTTGCTCAGGCTGATAGTCCTTGCTACGTCCTAATGCTATAGCACCTTTTGAAGTAAGATAACCACCTACTACAAACAATACTACGGTTAACATAGCAATGTAAGTCTTGTTTCTCCAGAAAGGAACTGGCTCAAGAGACACTACACCTTCTTTCTCATCAGACAACTTTTTCAAGTTGCTGTTCACCTGTAATAATATAAGAGCAATAACAGCTAATACAAGAGTTAATATTCCGAAAACGAGAGTGCTATCGCCTTCAGCAGCTGGAGCACCTTCTACAGCAGCACCTGGGACAGGAGCTGGAGCTGCAGAAGCAGTTTTAATGTAACCTAGGATGGCGTCAACATCTGCATCACTTAAACTTGGGAATGTGTTCATAGCAGCAGGACTCCAATCCTTCATCTTCACTGCATAAGGATCGCCAGTTGCCACTGCGGCATTCCAGTTGCGAATCCAGGTAACCAACAATTCTTTGCTGGACCAACGACTTTCAACATCTTTCAAAGCTGGCCCTGTCAAGTCTTTGTTGATAGCATGACAAGACGCACAGTTTTGAGAAAATAAAGCTTTTCCGTCCTGACCAAACGCTTTGTTACTTATAAAAGACCCTAGAAACAAGGTAGCAATCAGCAAAAAACGAGTGGTGTTCAATCTAATTTTTGTCATATTCACAGACGTATTGATATAATGGAAATATATCCCGAGTGGCCGCAAAAATATGACAGCAACATTACAATTCATCATCTCGTTCAAACTTTTTTTTCCCTCTGAAATCCAATATTTTCAAGGGTTTATAGCTGATAGTTGATTGTGTAACATCATTTTAACGATTTGGAATGAAAATATTGTAGTGTAAAAGAGGGCAATTGTCAGTGCATATCTTGAACACATTTTTTAAAAGCTGCATGTGTATATTTCACACAAAAAAGAAAAATGCCGACTGAAATCATCACTCGGCATTCAAAACTATAATTTAATATACCCTAAAACTCACAATTTTTAGGTGTTCGTGCAAATGGTATAACATCCCTAATATTACCCATTCCCGTTACAAACTGCACCATACGCTCAAAACCCAGTCCAAATCCAGCATGTGGCACCGTTCCAAATCGACGGGTATCAAGGTACCAGCTCATTTCTTCTACAGGAATACCAAACTCCTCCATTCTAGCTTCTAAGCGCTCTAAGCGCTCTTCACGCTGACTTCCGCCTACAATTTCACCAATGCCAGGCGCTAAAATATCCATAGCCGCAACCGTTTCCTTACCAGGCTCACAACCATCGTCCATACGCATATAGAAAGCCTTGATTTTAGCTGGATAATTGGTTACGATAACAGGCTTTTTGAAATGCTTTTCAACCAAATAACGCTCGTGCTCACTTTGTAAATCAATGCCCCAGGCAACTTCGTATTGGAATTTTTTCTTTTTATACGCGGGTGACTGTAAAAGGATATTGATTGCATCTGTATATGTAATACGTTCAAAATCATTATCTAACACAAACTTCAGCTTTTCAACCAACCCCATTTCTTGTCTTTCCTGCTGAGGCTTTTGTTTCTCTTCTTCAGCTAACCTTGTATCTAACCAAGCCAAATCATCGGCGCAATGCTCCATAGCATAACCAATGAGGTGCTTCACAAAAGCTTCAGCCAAGTTCATATTATCTTCTAAATCACAAAACGCCATTTCAGGTTCTATCATCCAAAACTCAGCCAAATGCCTGGTAGTATTAGAGTTTTCGGCCCTAAAAGTTGGCCCGAATGTATAAATCTCGCTGAAAGCCATAGCACCCAACTCACCCTCAAGCTGTCCGCTTACAGTAAGATTGGTGCTTTTTCCAAAAAAATCCTCTTTATAGTCAATGCTCCCATCCTCATTTCTGGGTGCTGAACCATCCATAGGCAGCGTAGTTACACGAAACATCTCACCCGCTCCTTCTGCATCGCTGGCTGTAATGATGGGTGTATGCAAGTACACAAAGCCCCGCTCATTAAAAAACTGATGTACTGCAAAGGCCAAAGCGTGACGAATACGGAAAACAGCGCCAAAAGTTTGTGTTCGGAACCGCAAATGAGCAATTTCACGCAAAAACTCAAGGCTATGCTTTTTAGGTTGAAGTGGAAACTTTTCTGCATCACTGTCCCCTAAAATTTCTATTAGATTCGCTAATACCTCAACACTTTGTCCTTTACCCAAAGAAGCCACCAGCTTACCTTCTATGCGAAGTGAAGCGCCTGTAGTAATTCTCTTAAGCAGTGCTTCATCTACAGATCCCAATGGTACAACCACCTGAATATTTTGAGATGTACTACCGTCGTTTAACGCAATGAACTGGTTATTACGAAAGGTTCTCACCCATCCCATTACAACAACTTCCTGATCTACCACACCGTGGCTCAGCAACGCCTTAATTTTTGTACGCTTATTGAACATAGTTTGCTTGACTTAATACTGGTAATTCCGCAAAGCGGGTTGCAAAGATACAATATCACAAGGCAATGCTTCTAGATGAAAACAAACGATTCCTGAGCCAAATCGTTTCCATTTCAAAAAAAATTTTCGGGATTTTTAAAATGATGTAACATTGCATCGGAATTCAACTGATTTCGTGCCATTCAAAAAGTCTACACCCAGTCAGTTTTTACCATATTCCATCCACAAAACATTTCAATTCAGTTCTGTTTCTAAATCACATTAGAACTTCATTTTTCTGTATGTACGATATATTGCAACTTAATGACATGCTAGTTCCAGAGCTACTGGACATTGCAGAGACCCTACAAATTGACAACGCCAAGAAACTTTCTAAACAAGATTTGGTGTACAAAATCCTCGACAAACAAGCTGTTCAATCGAGCGGACCAGCCGATGAAAATGGGCAGGCACCTAAAAAGCGCGGAAGAAAACCTATTCGCGTAAGTACTGGTAATGGAACGGAAGAAGCAGAAATTATGTCGAATGAACCGCAAGAAGTACCTTCTGAAAAAACCCAAGGTAAGCGCGGAAGAAAACCAAAACAAGAAAGTCGCGAGGAAACTTCTGTTCAAGACACTTCAAGTGCTGAAGAAGCTTCAACCCCACTTACCCAAGAAGAAGCACCAAAAGATAAATTAGAACAATTAGCACCATTGGCTGAAGCCATGTTTGCTGCAATTGATCAACCACCTGCTCAAGAACAGCCGCGCATTCAATACAAAAAAGAACCTGCATTCAATGTTGAAATTGATGCGGTGATTCCATGTGAAGGTGTTTTAGAAATGATGCCTGATGGATATGGCTTCTTACGTTCTTCTGATTACAATTACTTGAGTTCACCAGACGATGTATATGTATCTCCTTCTCAAATCAAATTATTTGGATTAAAAACGGGTGATACAGTCAACGGAACTGTTCGTCCACCGCGTGAAGGTGAAAAATATTTTGCTTTATTAAAAGTAGATAGCATCAATGGAAAGCGCCCTGAAGAAGTGCGTGATCGTGTTCCTTTCGACTATCTAACCCCTTTATTTCCCTACGAGAAATTGAATCTGTTTATTTCACCTAACAGTTACAGCACTCGTATTATGGATTTGTTTACGCCAATAGGTAAAGGTCAGCGTGGATTGATTGTAGCACAACCTAAGACTGGTAAAACCATGTTATTAAAGGAAGTGGCGAATGCAATTGCTGCTAATCATCCTGAATGTTATTTAATGGTGGTGTTGGTAGATGAACGTCCTGAAGAAGTAACCGATATGGAACGCAGTGTGAAGGCAGAAGTTATCGCCAGCACCTTTGATGAGCCTGCAGAAAAACATGTGAAAGTATCTACCCTAGCATTGCAAAAAGCAAAGCGCTTGGTAGAGTGCGGACATGATGTTGTTATTTTATTAGACTCTATTACACGTTTAGCACGTGCGCATAATACTGTGGCTCCAAGCAGTGGTAAAGTATTGAGTGGTGGTGTGGAAGCAAATGCCATGCAAAAGCCCAAACAATTTTTTGGTGCAGCAAGAAAAGTAGAACATGGAGGTAGCTTAACCATTTTAGCAACTGCGTTAATTGATACAGGAAGTAAAATGGATGAAGTGATCTTTGAAGAGTTCAAAGGAACAGGAAACATGGAACTACAGCTCGATAGAAGACTGGCTAATAAGCGCATCTATCCTGCTATTGATCTGGTTTCTTCTAGTACTCGTAGAGATGACTTATTATTATCTCCGGAAGTTCTTGCACGTATGAACATTTTACGTTTATACATCAATGATATGAACACGGAAGAAGCGATGAATGAATTATTGAAGCGTATGCGCGGCACCAAAAACAACGAAGAGTTCTTAGCAAGTATGAACAGGTAATATATTATTACGCAACCTTAAGATAGTTAAAACCTCCTGTACTGGGAGGTTTTTTGTTTTGCATGTTTGATGTTGAATAGAGTGACATTTTGGAATCAACGCTCATTCGTCAGCATCGGGATTTACAGGATTGTATGATGTACATGATATGGACTATGTTTGGGATTATACAAATCATTAGCCAAATTATGATGTAAAGAAATGATTGACGAAAATATTCTTATATTAGGATAACACTAAAATCGATTGCAATCAGTTTTTTTCAAGAATCCCTATCCTTTATAGTCTTAAGGGACTTTAGGATAATTATAAAACAATCATATTTAAGCACTCCAATGAAAAAAAGGGATATCGGCACAAGAAGTAATTGAATTGCAAAAACAAAAACTATTTACGTAATGGTTTCTTGCCTTTGAGAAAAACTTCAATTCCAATTGAAGAAGAAATAATTAGCTGACTGGCATCATTCTGAAACAACTCAAACAACTTGATGATATGAAAAACATTCATGACAGTTTCTCCGCTTTCTAGCCTAGAATAAGAGCTTTGACTAATATTCATTTTTTCAGCTAATTCTTCTTGTGTCAAACCCTGAGCTATTCTTAACTCTCTTAATTTTACGTGTGGCATATAACATCGTATTTCACTTCAAAATTATCTACAGAAAATCAAATATTTTGTAGTGCAAAATATGACATCAAATTTATTATGCAGAAAATGCATAAAAAAATTTTAGCCATTTGTTATTTTAGCATCATCATTAACCAAAATTTTAAAAAATGAAAAAAATAATTTTGCTAAAATTCAAACTTACTATATTCTTTTTACTATCAATGCATCTAGGATACTCACAAAACTTCAAAAATGCAATTCATATTGAGGGTTTAAGGACGCAACAAGGCTTGTACAACCTCAGTTACGAAAGATTCTTTTTTTCGAAAAAAGACTCCACTTCTACTGACATGTATAGTTTTACAACAACTTTAGGCTTTTTTAATAATAAGGAATATGAAGGGGCTATAACCGCTTTTGAGGGTAGATGGTATACGGAACTATTTCTCAGTAAAAAATGGAATGAGTACGGAAGTCTAAAACTGAACTTTGGTAGATTTACTTATAATGATCCTATTAATGTAGCAACTACTAGAAACTTTGGTGCTATTGAAATCAGTACTGGAATCAGAAGATATTTTTTTAAACATGCATTTTTTGATGCCAATACGGGGTTTGGATTTTACAGTAATCTGCCATTAGTAAATAATCTGTTGTATAATACTAAAAGAGATAAGCCGTTCAATAATCACTTTTTCGCACTTCAATGCAACTTAAGTATTGGATGGGCGTTTTAAAACAACTCTGTCAGCATCAGGATTTACAGGATTGTATGATGAACATGATTCTGACTATGCTTGGGAATATATATTTTCTTAAACTAAAGACTGGTGGCTCCAAGCAGTGGTAAAGTATTGAGTGGTGGTGTGGAAGCAAATGCCATGCAAAAGCCCAAACAATTTTTTGGTGCAGCAAGAAAAGTAGAACATGGAGGTAGCTTAACCATTTTAGCAACTGCGTTAATTGATACAGGAAGTAAAATGGATGAAGTGATCTTTGAAGAGTTCAAAGGAACAGGAAACATGGAACTACAACTCGATAGAAGACTGGCTAATAAGCGTATCTATCCAGCTATTGATCTGGTTTCTTCTAGTACTCGTAGAGATGACTTGTTATTATCGCCCGAAGTTCTTGCACGAATGAACATATTACGTTTATACATCAATGATATGAACACAGAAGAAGCGATGAATGAATTATTGAAGCGCATGCGCGGCACCAAGAGCAACGAAGAGTTCTTAGCAAGTATGAACAGGTAATATATTATTACGCAACTTTAAGATAGTTAAAACCTCCTGTACTGGGAGGTTTTTTCATTGAGATTATTAACCTTATTCCAAAATTTAAGAAATATTAATACTATAAAATGGTATTAAAATGTATCTTCAAAATACACTAATGAAAAATGCAATGACAAAGTCATTTTTATCTAAAATAATTTTTTTGGGCATTCTACCAATAATGCTATTACTCCTACAAACAAATAATAGCTTTGGTCAGGGTTGTAGTGATGCTGGATTTTGTTCAATGAATAGTTTCAAACCTAATAAAAGCGATAGTTCAAGTCATCTAACTAATCAATTTAAAATTGGAACATTTTATGGAAGTGCAGACAATGCAATAACTGTTTATGGAGGGTATTTAGAGTACAGTAAGCAAATTAATAACAAGCTGGGGTTTGATACAAAGCTAACTTCAATAAATCAAACTGGTAATGGAATATCGTCATTTGGATTGGCCGACTTGTTTTTAAATTTCAACTATAAAACAGCTAACAAATTAATGTTTACAGTGGGAGGAAAATTACCATTATCAGGAGCAAACAGCACAAGAAATAATCTACCCCTTCCTATGGATTATCAAGCAAGTTTAGGCACAGTAGATTTGATTCTAGGAGTAGGCTATGAAATTAATAAACTACAATTAGTTGCTGCAATACAACAACCAATTACTCAAAACAAAAATCAATTTCTTGCAAGCCAATATCCCCCTACTTCAAAACTAAGTAGCTTTCAATCCACTAATAACTTTCAAAGAGCTGGGGATGTGTTATTAAGGATATCTTATCCATTTAGTATAAATTCAAAATTAAGGTTAACTCCAAGTTTGTTGCCAATTTATCATTTAGGAAATGACACATACACAGACGAATTGAATAGGGAAAGAACAATTATTGGCTCACAAGGACTTACGCTGAATGGTAATATTTTTTTAGACTATGAGATTAACACAAAAAATATAATTCAAATAAATTTCGGAAGACCTTTTGTTGTTCGTGACGCAAGACCAGATGGATTAACAAGAGGGTATATATTCAATTTAGAATACAAAGTAAGATTCTAGTTCTTTAAGTAGAGTATTTATCACTTAATTTCTTTTTTAACTTGGTTGTGTTAGCACCCACATTTTTAATAGGGGGTTAACTAAATTTTTCTTTAGATACCTATTCTATTTAAATTCAGTTTAAATAATAGTATCAGTATAGCAGGCATCATTAGAATGATTTATTCAAGATTTCAAGAGGCTTACTTGTATAATTTTTTATTATACTAATTTTTGAAAAGTGCTGAAGCAAGAACGATATTTTAATATTTACTTACCTTTTAGAAAAACTTCAATTCCAATTTCAGATGAAATAATTAACTGACTAGCATCATTCTGAAACCTCTCAAACTGTAGGCTTCTGGAATTATTGATGTGCGACCCCGATGGGGTCGTTAAAAAACCTATCTATTTTCTAATGATATG
>JAKRSC010000021.1:165374-193623 GCA_022402565.1 Hydrotalea sp.
TGGGGTCGTTAAAAAACCTATCTATTTTCTAATGATGTGCGACCCCGATGGGGTCGTTAAAAAACCTATCTATTTTCTAATGATGTGCGACCCCGATGGGGTCATTAAAAAACCTATCTATTTTCTAATGATATGCGACCCCGATGGGATTGTTCTTCGGAATTCATAAATAATCTGGCATCCACATATATGACCCCATCGGGGTCATATATCATTAGGAAAAAAAGAACCCGATTTCGACCCCAGAGGGGTCGTATATTATTTTGATAAAATGATGTTTATGAAAAATTCCAAAGCAATAAAGAAAAAATCTTTTGTATTAAATTTGGTAACAAATCGTTATGTGATATGGCCAACACCTATTCTCAAATCAACATCCAAATTGTATTTGCTGTAAAATATCGCAAATCGCTCATTCTACCAATCTGGGAAAATGAACTCTACAAATACATATCAGGCATTATCCAAGCCAAGGGCCAGAAACTATTAGCCATCAACGGCGCATACAATCACATTCACATTTTAATTGGTATGAAACCAACCTGCTGCCTATCTGACTTGGTTAGGGAAATAAAAAAATCATCTACAAACTTTGTAAATGAAAAGAAACTATGCACCTGTAAATTTGAATGGCAAGAAGGATTTGGAGCTTTTTCATATAACCAACAACAAGTGTCCAACGTAATAACCTATATTCAAAACCAAAAATTGCACCATTAAAAACAGTCTTTTAAGGATGAATATTTGGATTTGCTGAAAAAATTCGACATCTCGTATATTGAAGAATACATTTTCAGCAATGTATAACGAATTACAGAAGTTATGCTATCAAAAATAAAATGACAATAATGAGCAGCCTAGTTCTTGGGAAACACCTCAAATAACTTCTTTACACCTAATTGAATAGCATCTGGAATTTTTGATTCTTTATACGGTACTATCTCTTGCACAGCAGCTTGCCAAATCATTGTTTTTTTTGATGCATCAATCAAATGAAAATCGAGTGTACCAGTTTTATAAGTATTCACAACTATTTCTTCACTCTTCCAGGAGTAATTTCGCTGCCCCATATACCTTGGTCGATCTGTTCTGAAATCTGTTTCCCTGGTTTGCTTCTCCTCTTTCAAAACAACACCCATATTGATTAACAAATCGGGTTGACTGCTTGGCTGAAATCCTTTGGCCTGCATCTGAGCAGAAACAGCTTCTTTCAATAATGTAATACTTTTATTGAATAAATCCTGATTGGTCACACCCTTACTTTCCACTTCTACAAATCCAAAGGTTTTATACTTTGACCAATCAACATTAGGTGCTGTATCTTGGTAGAGCAACTTAGCTGAAGTGCCACAAGAGACAAATGCGACGATTACGACAACAAAAATTGTAAAAAGTTTTAGTGCTTTCATTTGAAAAACTTTGTACCTCTAAGATACAAGATCTAATTAATTGATCATAGAAATCTACCTTGAAAGTAATTTAAAAATTGAGGCTGGCATGTACATCTTCATACTGTTTGCAGAAAATTGTAACTCTTCCAAATGCCCCATCATATCTTTTTCATGGGTAATCAAATGAATATGCATGTACGTATCATGATGAGTAAAAACTGCTTTATGGTTGCGTGAGAAAAAACCTACTAGTGTTCCTACTTTATTATGTAAAATATAATTTACTTGACCTTGATGTGCATCATCTGGACTTTTCACAATACTCCCTGCTGGTAAATTGACAATATGAATATTTGCTTTTTGAAAAGCTCCTTCTAACTTAAAAAAGAAAGGAAGATCATTCGTTTTAGTATAATCATCAATAAATCTCTCTAAACCTTTCAAATCATTAATACTTTTCGGTAATTCAACTTCCACCCATTCGTGAACATGGTCATATCCAAAGAAAGGTGCTTTTACTTGAGCTGTTTCATAAACATGCATTTGATTTGCATTCTTAACCTTTGAAACATAAGTAACCCCATCCAAAATCAAAATTTCTCCTTGCAAATATTCAATCGGACCCAATCCATACATACCCTTTTTGGGGACTATACTATCTAACTGAATTTGTCCTGCTAATTCACCCTTCCACATTACATTTCGCATAGCCCCAACTATTTTAGGCACTTGTGCTGTTGAAGTGAGATGAAAAAGGATTTGCAATATAACAATGAAACCCAAAAGTCTTTGAATCATTTCTACTGGAATTATGAACTAAAATGCTTATTCACAAAATCACGACAATATTCTTTGATCATATTTCGAACACGAGCAAACTCTTGTTTGATTTCCTCCTCATTGCCTTTGGCTTTTGCAGGATCAGGAAAGTTGTAGTGAAACTGTTCTGCCCTGGTTGGGAAATACGGACAAGTCTCCTTTGCATGATCACAAACAGTGATTACATAATCAAAGTCAACCTCTTGGTATTCTAAAACATGATTAGAAGTATGCAGACTGATATCTATTCCATCATCAGCCATAGTTGCAATAGCTTTAGGATTCACACCATGCGTTTCGACGCCTGCACTATACACTACAGCTCGTTCATCTGCAAAGTGCTTAAGATATCCATGCGCTATTTGACTGCGACAACTATTACCTGTACAGAGTACTAAGATTTTTTTCTGTTCCATAAAACTATTTATACCATTTAGATTTTAACCAAAAAGCTACATTCACTAAAATGATTAGAGCAGGTACTTCCACCAAAGGCCCAATGACACCAGCAAATGCTTCTCCGCTGTTGATACCAAATACACCAATCGCAACCGCTATAGCCAATTCAAAATTATTCCCGGCTGCAGTAAATGCTATCGAAGTATTAGTAGAATAATCGGCCCCAGCTCGTTTTGCAATTAAAAAACTAACAAAAAACATCAAAGCAAAATAAATGACAAGTGGAATTGCAATTCGTACTACATCAAAAGGAATTTGAACAATGAGCTCCCCTTTCAAACTAAACATTATCACAATAGTAAACAACAATGCTATAAGCGTTATTGGTGAAACAGCGGGAATAAATTTTTCCTGATACCATTCTTCACCCTTTATTGAAATAAGTATTTGTCGAGTTAAAAAACCTGCAATAAAAGGGATACCCAAATAGATGAAAACTGTTCCCGCAATTTCGCTCATCGTAATATCTACCAATGCTCCTGTAAATCCAAAATATGGAGGAAGAACTGTAATAAAAACGTAGGCATATACACTATACAAAAGAACCTGAAAAATGCTATTGAGTGCAACCAATCCAGCAGCATACTCGCGACTACCCTCTGCCAATTCATTCCAAACAATCACCATGGCAATACATCGAGCTAACCCAATTAAGATCAGACCAACCATATACTCCGGATAATCATGCAGAAAAATAATCGCCAAAACAAACATCAGAATAGGACCAATGATCCAATTCAACAACAATGAAATGGAAAGAACACGAACATTTTTAAACACCTCCTTCAGCCTATTATAACGTACTTTAGTAAAAGGAGGATACATCATCAGAATTAAACCAACCGCTAATGGTATATTGGTAGTACCGCTAGAATATGAATTAATCCAATTAGCAACTGAAGGTTTTAGATAGCCAACTGCAACCCCTACAGCCATTGCTAGGAAAATCCATAGGGTTAAATAACGATCTAAAAAACTTAATTTCTTTTTTCGAACTACTGGTGTACAATCATTCACAGACATAGCTATATTTTTAATTTAACAACAACCAGAGGAAGGTGTACAACAAGTATCTATTATAGGCTTTTCGGCATACACAGTGATGGAATAAATGACATGTCCCATTTGCTTATACTGCGCAATTTCATCATCATTCAAATAATTACGTAAAATATCATCTGGAATGATGATTGCTTTTTCTTTTTGAAGTGTAATATTTTGAAACCCCGACAAAGAGACAAACTCCAGATACACTTCTTTTTGAATAGCGCTGGCGACACAGCCTGCATACATCTCTGCTGCTGACTTAATTTTTGAAGGGAGATCACCAGTTAAAACAATATCTGAAATACTAAAATGTCCTCCAGGTTTTAAAACACGGAAGATTTCTTTAAACACATTCAGCTTATTGGGAACAAGATTCAAAACACAATTACTCACTACCACATCTGCCACATTAGATGTAACCGGGATTTGCTCTATATCACCTAATCTGAATTCCACATTATTCAGTCCACGCAATTCAGCATTCGATCTCGCCTTTTCAATCATAGCAGGGGTAAAATCAATACCAATTACCTTACCTGTTGCACCTGTTTCATGACGTGCAACAAAACAATCATTGCCAGCCCCACTTCCCAAATCAATGACCGTGTTGCCCTCTTTGATTTTTGCAAATTGAGTAGGCAATCCACAACCCAATCCTAAATCAGCATCTGGATGATAGCCTTCCATTTGCTGATAATCATCAGACATAATAGTATATACTTCTGTAGAACAACCACCAGCCCCACAACAAGAGGATGCATTGGTTTCTTTACTCTGTAAGGCAATTTCACTGTATTTCTGCCTGACCATGTCTTTAATTTCCGCTTCTGTTTGCATATAAATTTATTTTAAGGGTTATGTTTTAACAACAATCTGTACCACAGAATATAGGCTGATTGAACAACTTGCCGAACATGGTTTGCATCCTTTTCCATTCTTTAGGATGAATACAATAGCAGACTGAAGGACCTTCAATAGTTCCTTGAATAAGTCCTGCATCTTTTAATTCTTTTAAGTGCTGAGAAACGGTTGATTGTGAAAGTGGTAATTCATCTACCAAATCACCACAAACACAAGCTTGCTTCTTGATTAATAGTTGCAAAATGGCCACCCTGGCAGGATGTGCCAATGCTTTCGCATATTTTGCCAGTTCTAATTCTGCTTTACTGTAATTTTTGGTTGTAGTAAGTCCCATATTCATCGTAAAATTACGATAAATAAGATAAAATGGAAATATGATTGTTTTTAGCTTTCTACAAGACGACTTGAATATATAGCCCTTTACTGTCTGAGAATTAAAAAAATGAGAAACCTATCGCCGCTTAATCAATATTGCGCTGATAACGGCCCTTTCAGTGCCAGTGCCCCCAGCCCTTACAGTACTAGTATTGTTGACAATCATGGCCGTAGATCCGCCACCATCCAAATTAATGGCGCCCTGGCAACCCAGCGATTGCATAATAGCGGCAGTAGTGGCCAAGGAAGCTCCGTTATAATTAGGCGGATTATCTCCTTCAATAGCCAACAAAAGAATAATACCATTGCTATTGAACCCAATGGCAGATCTCGGTCTGTTAGAATTATTATCAACCGCAATCAATTCTTCTGCATCTGTAATTTGAATAGTTCCATTTCGGATCAACATAGGTGAACCGCCAATAGCACTGGTAGTATTCCATAGCACGCCACCTACTGGAAAAGACGCAGTAGGTTGTGGCTGAGGTGCAGACCCCAATGCATTCGGACTTGGTGAAGGATAACTATACACTAAATCATTTCCAGTACCAACATGATATATCCAAGCTACTTGAGGTATACCTGTTGATGTAATGCCGAAAGCTGCTCTGGTTGGAAAATAGGGGACATTACTACCGTTGAAAGGACGATTCAGTGATTTGATATTGGGTGAAAGTATAGTGCCGTTGAATTGCACCAAACTAAAAGACTGATTAGGCGTTCCAAAAAATCCCGCATTGATTCCTGCATATACCTGACCAGGCTCATCGCGGACAAATGCCGATACCGTTTTAGCAGTTGCAGATAAAACCGGTTTGAATTCAAAATTGGCATTACGACTATCATAAGCCAAACAAAAAGCTCTTATAGTTTGGCCATTGAATACACTATCAAACTGATAGGTCTGAATGCCTTGAGGAAATGTGGTATTATATGCCGACGCAACTCGCCATCCCGCCGGCAGTGGAATTAATGACGCACTGGAAGCCGGAGGTGTTGGAATATTAGGTGTAGCTGGTGTTGTTTCTTTTTTACTACAGGATACAAACACAACCAACATCAGAATTGTAAAGAACTTTTTCATCTTTAGTAAATTGAATGAGCTTCTCTTAAAGTTTCAAAATAGAAGAAACACTCTCCTTGAAATCCGTATTGTCTGTTAAGTGCTATCATCTTTTGTAAAATATCGGGCTTAACTCTATAACCATCACCTAATGACGTAAGCACACCAGGAAATACCTTTCGCTTATCTTTTGGCTTCACTTGCGTGCTCAATTCTTTGACCACCTTTTCATAAGCTTCCAAGTTATAGCGATACAATTGAGGCATTACAAAATCGGCATATTTTCCCTTCACCCAAGCTGGCCAATCTTGTAAATATTGCTCTTTACTCCAGGGGTAAATACTTGGTGCCCAACTTACTTGACAAGACTTTCTTTCACGTTTTACAGCTTTATATAAGTCTTTACCAAATTTACTTAAGCCATCTGCCTTCCACTGTAAGAAATGAGGCTCGTTGAATTGAGCAGGAACTTCTTTTCCTGTCTGTGACTTATACAACTGCTTGGTATAATCATCATATCCACCCTCAGCAGGCATTGCAGGCAACCTGTCATCACCTTGCACACCATCTACATCATACTTCTTCACAACTTCCAATACCAACTCTTTCATAAACTGTTGCACTTCGGGATGAAAAGCATTCCACCAAAAAAATCCATTCTTCTGCAAAAGATTACCTTTTACATCGCGACTAGCCCAATGAGGATAAGCCTTCATCCATGCACCTGTTGAATCTTTATAATCGTAAGAAAAACCAAATTCAAACCAAGCATGAACAGAAAGGCCTTGCTTATGCCCTTCATCAACAATAGCCTGAATAGGATCAAAACCACCATAGATAGGATCTTGCTCCACTCCAATATATCTTTTAACTACTTCACTAGGATACATTGTCTTCCCCTTATTCCAAACCACTACAAACAAAGTATTAATACCCTTCTGCTTACATAAGTCAACCGTCTCTTTCACTTTAGCAGGACCTCTCAATGCATCGCTAGCTACATTCGTAATCCAAACCCCTCTAATAGGTTCTTTTGAAAAAGATTGAAGAGCGAAACATAAGAAGATAGTTGTTATAAATAGAAATGACTTTCTCATACGAATCATTTTAAAAATTTAATTTTTATCAACGTTCTCAACAGGTTTCAAGGGAACCAACCAAGTGACAATAAATGCAGGAATAGTAGCAATTAAAACCCATAAGAAAAAGCTTTCATAGCCCATTGAATCGCTAATGACTCCACTAATCATACTAGCTATAGTATAACCAAAATAAGTAATAGCGCTCCCGAAGGCATAGTGTGCCATTTGATACTTGCCAGGTGCAATTTGTTGCATGATGAACAGAATGATTCCTATAAATCCGAAACCATATCCAAAATGTTCTGCAGTAATTGCAGCACCAATAATGAATACGCTCTCAGTTTGTGTGTATGCCAAGTATGCATAAGCAGCAAAAGGAATATTAAAAAAACTGCATAGAACCAGCAGCGAAGTTCTATTCAAACCCTTTTTAGCAACATAGTACCCCGCCAACAATGAGCCCAACACAAAAGCAATAGTACCATATATTCCCGTTAACAAACCCAGTGTTGACTCCGACAAACCTAAACCACCAGCAGCTCTTTCCGCCTTCATGAACAAAGGCATGATTTTGATAGCTTGTCCTTCAGCAAATCTGTACAGTACAATGAAAATGATACCCGCCCAGATATGTTTCTTCTGAAAAAAGCTAACAAGAACATCTTTTAATGTTTTCCAAACTTCTGAAGCAGACTGAACCGTTTTGGTTTCAGCTTGTCGTGGTAACATTTTATAGCTATACAATCCCACAAGCAGCATTACCAAACCATAAACAGCTAATACCACAGACCAAGCCTGACGATCACCCCAAATAGGTATTAATGCTCCAGCTAAAAAAATCATTCCTCCATTTGAGAACAGCTTGGCCAAGTTGTAAAATGTACCCTGCCATCCAACGAAGGCCGCTTGCTGAGTTGCATTCAATTCTTGCAAATACATACCGTCGGCTGCGATATCCTGAGTGGCTCCAAAAAAAGCAATCAGAAAAAACAACACTAGTGAAATAGAAAAAAATGAATCACTATAGAGTGAAAGCAAGGACAAGAAAAATAACAATCCGCAACTGATTTGTGAGATATAAATGAAGAATCTTTTTGAACGATACAACTCCATGAAAGGCCCCCAAATAGGCTTAAAGCTCCATGGAAGAATCAAAATACCTGTCCAAAAAGCCACTTCTCCATCGCTGAGGCCCTGACTTTTATACAGCAAAGCAAGTACGGTTCCACCTAAAACCAGGTTCGGTAAACCCATTGCAAACCAAGTACTTGGTATCCATAATAGGGGTGACACGTTTTTGGGTGTATTGGGATTTATAGGCAAGCGAAGAAATTTTAAAAGTGGAAGTTAATTAATTTTTTTAAAAACTTTCAAATTTGAAGATATTTTTTAAGTAAGTTTGTTACAAACATTCTTGCCATGCGTATTGCCGCTTTCGCACCTTGCCTATTGGCTGTAACATTACTGTGGGGCTGCTCAAAAAAAACAGCCGATCAACCTACGAACAATCCAAATCCACCAACAACCCCAACGCCAGCTTGGGATGTTAATGCAATGCGCGGTATCTGGATTACAACTACAGCCAGCACAGTTTTAGACAGTCGCGATAATATACGTGCAGCAGTACAAGCTTGTAAGACAGCAAATATCAACCATATTTTTGTTGTGGTGTATAACAATGCACGCACGATGTATCCCAGCGATGTCATGCGAAATCTAATTGGTGTATCCATATTGGAGCGGTTTGCCGGAAGAGATCCATTAAAAGAAATGATTGATGAAGGCCACGCTGCTGGCTTAAAAGTGCACGCCTGGTTTGAATATGGATTTGCATCTTCGTTTTCAGCAAACGGAGGACCTATTCTTGCTGCAAGACCTCACTGGGCTGCACGCGATGCCGGGGGAAACTTGACCATTAAAAATGGCTTTGATTGGCTGAATGCTTTTCATCCGGAAGTTCAGCAATTCATGATTGATTTATTTAAGGAAGTAACTACAAAATACAATGTAGATGGTGTTCAAGGCGATGACAGATTGCCTGCATTACCATCAAGCGCAGGCTATGATAACTATACACTAGGATTATATCGTGCTGAAAATGGAGGTGCTGATCCTCCTGGTAATATCACAGATGCAGGATGGCTACAATGGCGAGCAAGAAAATTGAATGCATTTTGTAAGCGTTTACGAAATGAAGTCAAGAGCATTAAGCCCAATGTGATGTTTACTATTAGCCCAAGCCCATTTCCGTGGGGGTTAAATGAATACTTACAAGATTGGCCAACATGGGTTGATAGTTCGTGGGTTGACGCTATAATTCCGCAATGTTATAGATACGATATTGCTGCTTACAGTGCTACCATCAACCAACAAAAATCATTTCACAGAAACAGCAATGTGCCATTGTATCCAGGCGTTCTACTTCGTACAGGTACGTATACTGCCACGGAAGGCTTCTTGAGTCAAATGATTACTGAAAACCGAAGAGCTGGATTTAAAGGTGAAGTATATTTTTTCTACGAAGGATTACCCACAAGAAGTAGCTGGTTTCAAGGACAGTACCCTTTTATTAGATAAACATTATCTTACTTTAATAATTCTTAGCTCATTGTAAATCTATGCTTCATGCGTATAACAAATAGTGCATTAGTTATTCTTGCATCTTTTTTTTTGCTTTCATGCAATGAAAATAAACGCAAACTGACTTCACTGGTTGATCCTTTCCTTGGAACTGGCGGACATGGACATGTATATCCGGGTGCAACAGTTCCATTTGGCATGGTTCAACTGAGTCCCGATAACGGCGATGAAGGTTGGGATTGGTGTGGGGGTTATCACTATAGCAGCAATACCATTGCTGGATTTAGTCATACACATTTGAGTGGAACAGGCATTGGCGACTGGTGCGATATTTCAGTTCTGCCTTTATCAGACACCAATTCAATTCGAGAAGAGAAAATCAAAATACCATTTTCGCATAGTAAAGAAAAAGCAGCACCTGGATATTATCAAGTTACACTTGACAATGGTGTTAAAGCTGAGCTAACTTCGTCAACTCGTACTGGTTACCATCGCTATGAATTCCCTAATAAAGAGGGATGGTTAAGATTAGATATGGGATTTCGGATTAATTGGGATAACCCAACTGCTGGGATGTTGGAACAAGTTGATGATTCAACTATTGTTGGCTATCGCTTTAGCACAGGATGGGCAAAAGGACAAAAAGTTTACTTTGCTGCAAGAACAAATCAACCCATTCATGGTATTCAGTTTATTTCCGACTCTATTCGAACTAATAGAAGAGCAGAAGGCCCTCAAGTAAAAGCACTTGTTCATTTCACAAATTCATCATTGGTTGAAATGCGCGTAAGTCTGAGTAGTGTAAGTACAGATAAAGCTTTACAGGAGTTACAAAATGAAACAGGAAGAAGTTTCGAAACAGTACAAAATAAAGCAGATGAATTGTGGGAAGCAGAATTACAAAAAATAGATGTAATTCATGAAGAAGAGTATAGAGATACCTTGTTCTATACAGCACTCTATAGAACTTGTCTTGCACCAGTCATTCACAGCGACCGCAATCAACAATACCAAACACACGACAACCAAATTAAGACTTTCAAAACTGGTCAAGATAAATACACCATATTCAGTCAATGGGATGTATTCCGAGCCCTCAGCCCATTATTCACTATCACACAAACAAAGCGACTGCCAGATATGATAAACAGCATGTTGCAATTGTATGAAGACAATGGATTATTGCCTGTTTGGGATATCAGCACATGGGAAGCGAATACCATGACAGGATATCATAGCATTCCAATTATAGCGGATGCAATGCTAAAAGGCATTCAAGGTTTCGACTACAATAAAGCTTTTGAAGCCATGAAAAAAAGTGCAAACCAACAACAGCGTGGCACACAAGAATACATTCAATATGGATATGTCCCTCAAGACAAACATGGATGGAGTGTTACCATGACCTTAGAATATGCATACGATGATTGGTGTATTGCGCAGGTTGCGAAACTATTAGGGAAAGAAAATGATTATGCAATATTCATAAAAAGAGCTAGTGGCTATCAGTACTTATTTGATAACGCAAGCGGTTTTTTTAGAGGAAAAAATAGCAATGGTCAATTCATAGAACCTTTTGATCCGTTACATAGTGAACATGGATTTGAAGGTCAATATATAGAAGGCACAGCTTGGCAACATAGTTTTTTTGTGCCGCATGATTTAGAGGGCTTTGCTAAACTACATGGAGGCCGTGAAAAACTGGTTGCAAAATTGGATGATCTATTCAACGCTCCTTCAGAGTTGCGTGGTGAAAATGTTTCTGCGGATGTAACAGGTTTAATTGGACAATATGCACATGGAAATGAACCAAGCCACCACATTATTTACATGTACACTGCATTGGGTCATCCTGAAAAAGCTGCGCATTGGTTACGTGTTGTTGCAGACAGCATGTACAAAACTGGGCCTAACGGTTTAATAGGAAACGACGACTGCGGACAGATGAGTGCCTGGTATATTTGGACCTCCCTAGGAATGTACCCAATGAATCCAGCTAGTGGTGAGTATATATTCGGATTCCCTTTAATACGCTCAGCTAAGATTACATTACCGAACGGTAAAATACTGGCAATAGAAGTTAAAAAAACAAATAGCAAGAATACACATATTGGAAAAGTCAACTTAAATGGAGAGACTTTACCGATACACGGTATTCGTCATGAGCAATTACTACAAGGTGGGAAATTAGAGATAGAACTAACCGGTAGCTAGTAAAATCGTTTGGCGCAACTTCAAAGTAATCTTAATTTTTCCAGGAGTTCCTGGAAGATAAATTCATTTTGTTGTAACCTAAAACAACAGTCAACATGAGAATCATTATCTGCTTTCTATTTGTTTGCCTTTTACATTCATTGCATGCACAAACCCACAGCAGACTGATACCCAAAAAAGGATTGTATCTATTCACGCAAGGCTTACAATGGGGTGTTGGTTCTGAAGTAAATTTCTTTACAGCAGATAAAAAGCATCATCATTATTATTTTACATGGTGGGAACAAGATGCAGATAGCTCAGATGCCAAGCAAGATATTTTATCTATTGGAAGTCAGAATACTGCTGTACACGGAACCTACTCTAGACTACAGAATGCATCAATCACACAAATCACTTTAAATTGCTTTTGGAACAAAGACGAAAGTGGATTAGCTGATATAATACATGCAAGGCTTTGGCTACCCTATTTTCATCAAGCGAAATGGTTGTATCGTGGAAAAGAAATATCAGTTCAAGATCTCACAAAATTTCATGATGTAGAAATTGAAGTGTTAAGCAGTTTTGGACATTTTGCATTTCGTTCAAAACATCCATTTAAAATCAAACTAGAGAACAATCCAAATCCAGACAAAAAAGATTATACAGCGCGATCACAATATCTTTTATTCTATGAATCAGATATTGAACTTAAGCCGAAGTCACAAATTAACAGAGATTGGACTATTCAAGAATTAAAGCCTGCACCTCTATATGTTTCCAATTATCAGGAAACAGCCATCCATTCTGAGCCAATTTCAGTTGATAAAGCATGGATACCTGATATGCCCGCTCAAACACTCTTACCCAAACCAATTAGTGTGGAGTTAACCAATCAGCACTATATGCTTTGTAATGGAAAGAACAATAACAAATCGAAAGAAACTATTCAACTGTTAGAAATCATTCAACTGCAATGGAAGATCAGTTCAAACTGTATTCCAAATGTAAATGCGAAAGAAAATCTACAATTAGACTATGAAGGTTATAATATTGAAATAGATGAAAACGGAATTATCATAGAATATCAAAACAAAGCCGCGCTGCAACATGCATTACACACCACCGCGCAATTGGTGCTGAACAAAAACGGGCAATTACTCATCCCCACAGGAAGAATCAAAGATGCACCTGTCACCAGTTGGAGAGGAATTCACATGTTTACTGGACCTGAATCTTGGTCGTTACACAAAAGAATGTATGAACGTATTCTGCTTCCATTAAAAATGAATAAGCTCGTCTTACAATGCGAACAAGCAGAATGGAAAACAATTCCTGAAATACACAACAAAATTTCTATTCCTTTAAAAGACTTACAGACAGAATTCAGCTGGCTTAGAGAAAAAAATGTTGAACCGATTCCTTTGATACAAAGTCTAGGACATATGGAATGGTTTTTCAAACCTACCAATTACAGAAAGTATGCAGTTAATCCTTCTTATCCTTATACATTAAATCCCGAAATTCCTGCAGCGAGAAAAATAGTAAGGCAATTGTGGAAGGAAGCATTCTCCTTACTTCAGCCATCTGTAATGCATATTGGATTTGATGAAATTGGCATGATTGGATTTCATTTACCAAGAGAAAAAGAAGTTGATTTCTGGAAAATCCAGATCAACGATCTAAACCAATTCGCTAAGAAAAAAAATGCCAAGCTGATGCTGTGGGGCGATATGGGACTGGGACCCGGTGAAGGTCCTGATGCTTTAAATGGAATAACAAAAGAAAGGGCGGCTATTATTAGAAAAACAATTCCTGCTAACAGTCTGATAGCAGATTGGCATTACATCAATCATCCATATCCATCACTGTATTTACCTAATCTGCAAATTTGGAAGCAACACAAGCTCCAACCAATTGCTTCACCCTGGCTTCACCCCAATAATGTAAGAGGCTTTGTACTTGCAGCACAGCTAGAAAAGGCGGGCGTTTTACAAACCACTTGGGCAGATTTTGAGAGCAGTGAAGCAAATATGCTGTTGAATATCGAACAATTTGGCGCATATATACTTGCAATGGATTATGCATGGAGTGGAAGAAAAGAAATGCCAAATGAACTACCCTATGATCCCATACAAGAATGGACTAGCCGATTTTACAGTCAATCAAAACCAGTTCAAACCAAAGCAGGTTGGAAACTACCATTCAGTACGCCATTCTTCGATGCAACTGATTCTTCAAAGCTTTCAGCACCTTTGACTGTAAACAATCAATTTAAGAAAAGAAATATTTCAGGTTGGAAGATTGAAGGATACACCAATCAGATTGTAACTGAGGGTGTTCCTATTGCATTTATTGAAGGCTTATTAAATGAACAAGTAGTTTTTCAAAAGACCTTACAATATGGTGTGCATATTAGAAGTCATCATGACAAGAGAGCCAACTTTGCTTCGTTACCGAGTAAGGACCCCAATATAGTTTTTGACTTTTTATTAAATGAAGTTGAAGTCAATCAAATCCGCATCAAATTACTTCACAAAGGAAGTGGCTTGCAAATTCGTGATATGACATTGATTCGATAGTTTAGGTTTTCCAAAACCATCCTTTCTTAACAAAGAAAATCGTAATTAAAGAAACCAAACCAGTGAAGAGAACACCTCTTGAGAATCCCATCAAAGCATTTTGATTCATGGAATTGTACCATTCTATTGTTCCTGTTAGGTTTAATATTGGCAATAACACTAAGCTACCAGCCACATAAGCAACCATTGGGTTCTTGCCATTTAAAGCAAAGTAATGAATGATGCTATTCATCAAACTACTCTTACTCATTTCATCAAATAATATTAAACAGTAAAAGGCTAATCCCGATGTAACGAAATAATAACTGTAAGTAGAAGTGTCTTTTTTTATCCCTCCTTCGTAGGCTTCAAAAAACAATCCCAATAATAATAAATATGCACCAGCACTCGCCATTCTTCTAAATAAATGGCTAGAATCATACTCTTTCAATAGAAACCAAATGAATCCAATAATACTAGCACTAACTACTACGTTCAAAAACAATTGCCTTGTGAAAAGAGCATACAAATTAAAGAAGATCAATAAAAAAGTGAGCCCAATTAATGCAAAAGAAAATTTATTGGAATGAGTATCTGATGTGTTCTTTTGATGAAATGCTTGTAACAGCCACTCTCCGGCTATTGTACCCGGAATTAGAATAAAGAGATACTTCAAAAAATAAAACTTATATAGCCAATCTAATTTCAATTCACCAATCGTATTCCACTCAAATATCGTCTTTGTCCAACTGAGTGATGGTTCTTTTGCAGACAAAAAAATTGCCATTATAAAAGGTAATATGCCAATTCTAATAATTGGTTGACTTTTTGTGGCATAATAAATAATGGTGCCAAATAAAGCCATATTGGCAAGGACTAAAATAATGATATCGCTCTTATATTTTTGAAAGCCTACACCATTCCAAAAAGGCAATTTAGCAAGTAGAAAACATGCAACAAAAAATGAAAATATCTTAAGAGCAAAAAACGGAATTTTAAATCGAGTTCCCTTATACTCAAAAAACTGAAAGAACATCAGCAAAAAACCAATCATTGAAAGCAAGTGATCTTGACTAGTTGGTTCAGCACTAATAACCCAAGCTTTCATGTGTTGTGAAAACAAAGCAAAAAAAAACAATAGAAAAAAACGCTTAAAGGCAACAATTAAAACTGATAAAAAGCCTTTTCCTTCGTCTATATATCTTTTAAGAGCCAAAGGCATTGCAGCACCCATACTAAAAATGAAAAACGGAAAAACAAGGTCAACCCAAGTAATACCAGGTATAGATGGATCAAACTTATGTAATGGGGGAGGAACTTGTGCATGGTACATCCAAGCGGGCAGTATACCTCCAAAAGCAATAGCTCCACTCAATACCATAGATAAAATAGCAAACCCTCTTAAAGCGTCTAGACTTTCATTTCTATATTGCATACTTCACAATTTATAAAAAATAGGGCAGCGTAGAAACGCCGCCCTTGTTTGAAATATGAAAATGACTGCTCATGTATTACCATCCAGGATTTTGCTTCATACCAGCTGGATTCACATCAACTTCGAATGTTGGTAAAGGCCATAACTTAAATCGATCATCTGCATTATTTCTCGTTTGGTTACGGAAACGAATACGCTGATTGATACTTGATGTATAGTTAGGAACATTATCAGCATCAAATGTTGGTGTAGCTGGTGGTACTGCAGGATCAAATGCTGCACCTACAACAGGGAAACTATTGGCTTTGCCATAAATATCCCATCTACGCAAGTCGAATAAACGCAGGCCTTCACCTGCAAATTCAACAGCTCTCTCGCGACGAATAATTGTTCTTAAAGCTGCTTGGTTGGTAGTTGTTACAGCTGGTTGTCCAGCACGAATTCGAACTGCATTTAATGCACCTAAAACGGTTCCATCGATTTCATTTAATTCCATTTTAGCTTCTGCATACATGAGGAGTATATCAGCATAACGCATTTGGATATAGCCAGTTTTAGTTTCCCAAACATATTGAGTACTATCTAAGTATTTTCTCCATGCATAACCAACTCCACCAATATTACCTGTAGCACTAACTTGCCATTGAATACCAGCCGCCTGTGCACCAATCCAATCATTATTTCCTGTTACATTATCAAACTGACCAGTACCCCAATTAAACCTGCGACGAACATTAGAATAAATATTGAAAATAGTTCGTTCATTCGGATTTACATAGGGTAGAATATTGGTATTATTTCTCCAGTTAACTGTATCTCCCTGCATAATTACTGTCCAACGCAAACGACGATCTCTGTTTTCACGAGGAGCAGCTGGGTTATATACCGTTGATTGGTCAATACGCTGTCCATCTCTTCCTTCAAACAAATCTACCAATACCTGTGAAGGGAAATGGCTACTTTGAGAATTTGTAACCTGACGTGGGATTGCTAGAACAACCATCCAATTTTGAGGATTTAATTGATCTGATGGATAAGTTTGATTGAATAAAATTTCTCTATTCACATTTGCCACTTGACCAGCACGCATGAACAAAGCAGGAAAGCTTGGGTTCAAACCGTACTGATTGCCATCCATGATAGTTTTAGTAGCAACTGCGGCTGTTCTATAATCTTTAATTAACATAGCAAGCTTTGCTTTAATTCCTAATGCAACGGCCTTATTTACTCTGCCATTTGCCAAAATAGGCTGGGCATTGGCAACGTCGAAACGAGCAGCAGCTGAATCCATATCTTTATAAAGAGCTTCAACTATTGTACGAACTGGCGTACGAGTTGCACTCAAGACATTGCTCACTGTTGGAGGTGCTGTATAGAAAGGAACATCACCAAACATGTACAACAAATGGAAATAACCCCATGCTCGTAAGGTTAATGCTTCAGCCAAAATACGGCTATAAGCTTGGTTAGATACATTAGCTCTACCATTTTCCATTCCAGTAATTTGCTGGTTCGCTCTTTGAATCAAGCGATATGCTTGGTTCCAGCATCTATTTACCAAATCATTGTTTAATAGGAATGGTCCATTCTGACCCATTGCTACTAGGTCTTCAGCATTACCTCCCCGCTTAACAGCTAAGTCTGTGGATGCTTCTACGGCAAACATGAGCGGAGTGTTATTTGGGAATACCCACATGGCAGCGCCATATACACCAGTAAGACCTTCCTCCATTTCAGTTTGGTTAGAGAGAAAGTTAGTTGCAGACGATGCATCTAAAGGCTTTCTGTCTAAGAATTTTTGACAGCCACTAAGCCCAATCAGTACTAGCAAAAGTGACATCAGATATATCTTTTTCATACTATTTTTCATTTGAAGTTTCATTAGAAGGTTACGTTAACTCCCGCAGTGAATGTGCGTTGAATTGGATAAAACTCCGCATTGGCATTATTGATTTCAGGATCGAAACCTCTCCAAGCAGGTGTAAATGTGAACAGGTTTTGACCACTCACAAACACTCGTAAATTGGTAATCTTTAGCTTCTGTAAAGCAGCAGGTGGAAGAGAATATCCTAAGTTAATATTCTTGATTCTAAAGAAAGCCGCACTACGAATCCACCAGTTGCTCAGCAAGTAGTTGTTACCACCAAAACCTGAAGGAAGTAATCTAGGGAACAATGCATTTTGGTTATCAGGACGCCAATAGTCTTTGTGCTGCTCTAACAAAGAAGCTGCAAAATCATTGCTTGCAAATGGAATGGCACCAGTTCCGCTGAGGAAGTTGTTCCGCATTCCAACACCTTGTCCAAAAATATTCAAATCAAAATTACCATAACCTAGATTTAAGTTTACGCTATACTCATATCGAGGAAATGAATTACCTAAAAATTCACGATCAAGAGCATTCACAACCCCATCAGGTTTTCCATCAGGGCCACTAATGTCTGCATATCTCATATCACCAGGCTTAGTGCCTTGTGCAGGGTTTGGATTCCAAGGTACGCCAAATTGAACTGGTGCAGATTTAATAGCATTTGAATCAGCAAAGAACCCTAATGCTCTGTAACCAAAATAAGAATTCAATGCTTGTCCGGCAGTTGTTCTAATACCATCACCAATGAATGGCAAACCATCAACTAAGCCTAATACTTTGTTTCTTACATCAGATACCATTACAGTCGCATCTACACGCCACTTCTTGAAATTCTTCTTATAGTTCAAAGTAACTTCCCATCCACGGTTTTCCATTCTTCCTGCATTCACAAAAGGATTTGATAAACCACCAGCAGATTGCGGAAGTGTACGCTGAAGAATCATATCCTTCAATGTTCTTACATAATAATCGGCAGTAATGGTGAAGTTCTTTAAAAAACTTACATCCAAACCAATGTTCCACTGTTGAGAGCGCTCCCACTGTAATTCTGGGTTAGGGAACTGTAACAATGCCACACCAAAAGTAGTTTGGTTGTTGAAGTAAGCGTTTGTTCCATTCAATGGGTTATTATATAATGAGTTTTGATAGAAGGCATCAAATACATAGTTATTAGAACCAATGTTCTGGTTACCATTTACACCCAATGAACCTCTTAATTTACCAAAACTGATATACTCAGATAGCCCGCTGAAAAACTTTTCTCTTGAGAAAATCCAACCGGCAGAAGCAGAACCAAATGTTCCCCATTGCTTACCCATTGCTTGAGAAAAACGGCTTGATGCATCTCTACGAGCATTCAACTCTACTAAATAACGCCCTTCATAATCGTAGTTGATACGACCAAAGAAACCTACCAATGCTAATTCACTTACACCAGCATTATTGGTTTGAGCACCGGTACCAACGTTTAAGAATGGTTGGTTAGGGTTATTAAATCCTAAACGGCTAGCCCCAAAGAAATAGTTTCTATAGTATTCACTTTGGCCACCTACCATTGCTTTAATATTGTGAACTTCATTAATACGTTTAGTGTAAGTAGCTTGTCCTAACCATGTACGATATACATCATTTCTCCATGTTTCAGTTAATTGAGTAGTACCCGGCCATTGACCAACTAAATCATAACCACGAGTAACTAGGTTGGGTTGGAAAATATTTACGTTTCTAACAAAAGACTTTGTATAAGGATTTCTAGTTTCTCTTCCCCAAAAAGCCTCTATTTCAAGATCTTTTATTGGACGGAAATTGAAACCAAAACGAGTTAATAAGTTGGTTCCTTCAGTTTCTGATGTACCAGCAGCTTCAGCCATTGCAATTGGATTTCTATTATTACTTTGAGCAGCTGTTCCGTACATACCAGGACCGAATTTACCACCACCAATAGCCGGTAAACCAATTGCCTGACGTATAATAAATTCTGGACTACCTGTTGATGGAGTTACTGTTAAGTTATTCGTATAGGCAATGTTACCAATCAACGTTAACTTATCGTTTACTTTGAATTCTGGGTTCATACGCAAATCGTATCTCTTGAAGTTTGTATTTGCAGTTAACCCCTTTTGATCAAAGAAAGTAAATGAAGTGAACAAATTCAATCTTTCACCACCACTATTAATTTGCACGTTATGGTTGTGCATTAATCCACTATTCGATAAAACTTCCTTCAACCAATCAGTATCAATAATTTCTAAATTATCAGCAGGTCTTGTTCTATAAGCATCTATTAATGTTTGAGGAAATACAGATGCATTTGGATTTCCAGTTCTATTTTGTTCTGCAACATTACTCAATAGCATATGATCAAGAGCACTTACTCTTTGAGGAAGAGATGTAAAGCTTTGCTTTGTAACAAAACTGTTGTAACTAAGTGTTAGTCCTTTCTTTTGAGCTCTTTTTGTTTTTACTAAGATCACACCAGCAGATGCACGGTTACCATAAATAGCTGTAGATGCAGCATCTTTTAAAACTGTAACACTTTCAATTACGTTAGGATCAATTTGGTTCAAGGCATCTAATCCAGTTCCTGTAGGTAGCTGTAAGCCATCAATAATTACAAGAGGAGTACTATTACCTAAAATAGAACTCTCACCTCTAATTCGAATGCTTGCACCATCTGCACCCGGACGGCCTGACTGTTGTTGCACAGTTACACCTGGGGCCAAACCTTGCAGTACCTGGCTCGCACTGGAAACCTGACGCTTTGTAAGCGATTCATTATTTAATTGAACCAAAGAACCTGTTATGTTACTCTTTCGTTGTGTTCCATAACCTACAACAACTACTTCACCTAAATCACCTGCAGTAGTTTGCAATACCACATCAATGGTACTTCCACTAACAGTTACTTCTTTGGTTTCAAACCCAACTGCAGAAAATACCAACACATCGCCAGTATTTGCATCAATTGAATAATTACCGTTAGAAAGGGTCATTGTTCCCTTCTTAGATCCTTTAACATTCACTGATACGCCTTCTGCAGCATTTCCTGAGCCAGCACTTGTAACCCGTCCGGTTACGCGTACTTGTTGCGCCCATAATACGCTCGCTGAAAGAAGCGTCATAAGCAGTAATAGCAATCGCCTTTTCATAATTATTGTTTTGGAGTTTAGAGAATACATGGTTGATTAAATTATTTTTCCTTCATGATTAATTGAAATATTTGAAAAAGGGTCTATTGTCCTATCCAACAACACTGCCAATTCAACTCGGGTAATTGGTCGTACTTTGTTGAAATTAGTAAAGCCCCACTTGTTCCACTCTTGACTTACCAATATTTCTAATTCACTCTTACTTTTAAAAGAGAGCTTATCCTTAATCGATGTATACTTTTCCATTATTCTGTAGGCGGCTTCAATAGCATCGCCAATACTAAGCATTGAATTTTCTGATGCAACATCACTCAGGGAAGCATAATCTGAAATATGATTTTTAAAATCTTCGAATACAATAGTAGAGTCTGCCTTGAACCATGTTCTATTTGCCCATGCGAAAGGTTCGCCCCTGCCTCTTATAATACCGGTAGCACCTATTTTCTGAATAGAAATAAAATGCGGATGATCTGCTTTAATATCATAGTACGGCATAATGTAAGCACCAAACTGCAATAGTGATTCCTGCACTTTTCTAACCGGTATTTGTTGTGCCGATTTATTTTCTTTTACAGAAATAGCAGCCAATGTACCTGCAGCTTGTCCCGTTAACATTACACAAGGTTGAAGTCTGGTAGTTCCGTTAACCACATTGCTGATACTGGTGCTTTTTTCAGCAATAATGAGTCCTTTTACATTTTGCGGAATGAGACTTCCTAGGGGGAGATTAAAACTTGGTACAGGATAAAAATTCAAATGCTGCGGTGCATTGGTGTTTTCGCGGTGATGATGATCAATTGGATAATCACCGACTGCTATTCCTGTTCTATAAAGGGGGGATGTTGCTGAAAATGGTGTTGCTATATGTTGCAATTGAAAACGAACCAACCCATGAACTCTGCGTGATTCTCTATGATACGGAATCAAAGGAAGTCGATCATTTGTTGGAAACTCATCATTTGCTAATCCTAAATTTTTAAATCCTAATTGTGTTTGAATAAAATAAACAAAGCGAAGAGTTTTGGCTTTTGCTTTTTCAATTGCTTCACTACGTTCTTCCTGATTCATTGGAATCATGTTGATATAGATATCATTGCCTTTTCCTGGCCAGTTAATCATGTATTTTCCATTCGGCAGCTTACCATATTCAAGCATTTTCTTAGCATCTACATTGGACGTCAACTTAGATGAGTCGCTACAAAATTCATTACAACATCCATCAAACTCCATTGGATCATATGCTGCAGGCTTCACCAAGGTACAATCTGCTTGTGCACCATAATCTTTCAAGATTGCCGCATAGGTCATATCCTGAATTATATCATTTGTAGATGGAACGCCCACATCTTCACCAGTTTCATTGCTCGCCTCCATGCCCATATCATACCCAGCGCCAGCAGCGGCTAAAACATCGCCCAATTCAGTTGCATCAATAACCTGTTTTGCATTGATAGTAACTGTTTCTCCATTTTCTAAATTTGTAAAGAGTGCACCTGTTATAACATCACCATTTTTTATGACTTTAGTGAATTGGTGTTTATATAAAATTTTCAAGTTTTTTTCAGACCCAACCATCTGCTTCATAATACTATCACCAACACGTGGTTCAAATTGTGTATTACTTACCCATCCCGTTGCAACTGCATCAGAACCACCATACACCCTATAGAGCTGATCTCTAAATTCACCAAAAAGACCTGATGGCATATTATGATTACCATCAAAAGCTGCAACACCAGCCGATGAAAACATACCGCCTAACCATACAGTAGGTTCAGCTATTATTACCGAAACGCCCATACGAGCTGCTTGAATTCCAGCTGCAGATCCACCAGTACCTCCACCAATTACCAGTACATCTGTATCATACTTTTGCTCACCAACATGACATGCTAGCAAACAAAAAGATAGTAAACCGGTTATCCAAGATAAAAGCAATCGCATATTTAAGGCTTCAAACTTTCTAATGTGATAGACACTTGATAAAGAGATCTAGGAATATGAAAGCATCCTTTCCACTTACCTCCCTTAAGAGATAGTAATACCTCACCCCTACGATTTAAGTAACCAAACCACTCGCCATATTCAGGATCTCTAAACTTATTCCAAGTATACTTATGTAAAATTTCAAACCAATTAGCACATCTTTCATCACCAGTTAAGACAAAACCTTTTGCCAACGCTACTAGAGCTTCTACATGTACCCACCAAAGTTTTTGATCCCATTCAAGTTGTTGAGTTGGGTAGCCCTTGATATCCATAAAATAATATATTCCACCATACTCTTTATCCCATCCGTATTCTATGGTTCGCAGCATGATATCAACTGCCTTTTGAATTAAATTATCCTTCTTCATCCGAACACCTAAATCCATAATAAACCACATCGCTTCTATTGCGTGACCAGGGTTGAGTAACCTTCCCTCAAAACTGTCAGAGAAGCTTCCATTAGGATGAACATTTTCTAATATCAATCCAGAATCAGGCTGATAAAAAACTTCCATGACTTCATGAATAACCTCTGGAATGAGTTTATCAACCTCTTCAGAGCCAATAACATGCTCAAGCTCTAGGGCCAAGTTGCATAGAATCATAGGTAGACTAAAATTCTTGAGAGGCCGAGTTCCTGGATATGCCTTATTATAAACGCCCTTCCAATTATCTTTTCTTCTAAGTATATTATAGAAAGTAGATACTGCTATATCCTTCGACTCATCACTTGGTTGGATTTTATCGAGTGCGGCAAAAGCCATTGTTGCAAAACAATCGCTAAATATATTGTAAGGTTGAATGAGTGGTTGTCCTTGAGCACTTAATGAGAAATACCAATTTCCAGCAGCATCACGACCATGCTTTTTCATGAAATTGGCACCATGCAAAGCCATATCAAGCCATTCAAGCTTAGCCGCTACATTATGATACATTGAGCTAAAACACCAAACTTGTCGGCCTTGCAGCCACATAAACTTGTCGGTATCATACACCTGACCCCTTCTATCAAGACAAGTAAAAAAACCGCCATTGATAGCGTCTTTACTGTGTTTTACCCAAAAAGGCAAAATACTCTGTAAGAGTTCATCTCTATACAAAGTGGCATAAGCAGCAAGCTTATGTCCAGTAGCAATCGTTGGTTGTTGAATGGAATGGCTATCCATGCAAATTTTGTTAATAAGAATCTAAAGTTATTTTAAAATATTTGATATATCCAAATACTTTTTAAAATATTTTATTTTATGGGGGGTAAATTCTATCCCTCTAATAATTAGTACTTGTACAGCCATGCATTTTAAATACCTTCGAAATATGAGTACTGCATCTAGCTTAATGGAGGTTTTTTCTGATGAAACGGTGGGTGGAGGTGTTGCTTTTAAAAACAAAACGCTTAAAAAGGCTATCATAAACCAATTAGATAGATTTGGAGACCAAACCATTGCCGATTTATCGAAGGAGCTAAGCATAAGCACACCTAAAATAACAAGCCTTGTAAACGAATTAATTCAAGACGGATTATTACAAGATTTAGGGAAGATTGACTCAACAGGAGGAAGAAGAGCTAGTATTTACGGCCTAGGTAGTGACGCCTGCTTTTTTATTGGTGTTGATGTTAAAAGATATTACGTAAACATTGGGTTACTAGACTTTAAAAAACATCTTGTAACAGTAAAAGAAAAAGTACCTTACCCCCTAGAAAATACACAACAATCTCTTTCTGCACTTATTAAAAGCATCAAAAAATTCATAAGTGAATCTAAAGTTCCAAAAGAGAAAATTTTAGCAATTGGCATTAACCTTTCTGGTAGAGTTAATAACATCACTGGTTATAGCTATAGTTATTTTCATTTTCAAGAAGAGCCACTGGCTTCCATCATTCAAAATGAACTAGGTATTCGAACATTCTTGGAGAATGATTCCAACGCAATGGCTTATGGCGAATTTCATCATGGTGCTGTTACTACAGAAAAGAATGTGTTGTTTATTAACCTAGATTATGGTACTGGCTGTGGTATTATTTTAAACAATGAATTATACTACGGAAAAAGCGGATTTAGTGGGGAGTTTGGACATATTCCTTTTTATAATAACGACATTATTTGTGGCTGTGGGAAAAAAGGCTGCTTAGAAACGGAGGTGTCTGGTCAAGCACTTATTCGGTTGGTTAAGGAACAACTCGCAAAAGGAAGTTCATCTATCTTATCGAAAAAAATAAAAAAGCCAGATGAATTGAAATTGGAGGATATCATTGAAGCAGCCCGACAAGAAGATGTGCTTGCAATTGAGCTATTGGCAGAAATGGGAGAGCAATTAGGTAAAGGCCTTGCGGTGCTGATTAATTTATTCAATCCAGAATTAGTTATTCTTGGGGGAACTTTAGCTGAAACAGGTGACTTTTTAAGACTACCTGCAAGAAGTGCGTTAAATAAATATTCACTTAGCCTAGTAAACAGTGATACACAAGTGAAACTTTCAAAACTGGGTGAGAAAGCAGGCGTTATGGGTGGATGCTTAATCGCAAGGAGTAAGGTTTTATCATTATAACATATCTGTTACAACGATTATTTGTTCTTTTGAATTATTAAAAAAGCGACAAGTGCATTAAACTTGTCGCTTTACATATAGAACTAAGTTAAAAACACAATCTTTCTATTGATCATATCCTCCTCTTCGCTTTGCTTTTACTGGAGTAGGCCAAGGACGACTTCCTGCACCGCTAACATTTGCTTTTTCTCTAGAACTCATTTCAGGATCTTCACATGCCATATATACCAAAATGGCTGTTACAATTGCATTATTTCGTACATCATCAAATACAATTTTATCGTAAGTATCTCGATTGGTATGCCATGTGTAATTTGAATAAGACCAACTTAGAGAACCCAACATAAATCCCGGAGCCCCAGCTGCCACAAATGATGCATGATCAGATCCCCCGCCCCCCGGCGCTCCTGGAAAACTTGTTTTAATAGAATCTCTGTATTCGCTTGGCACAGCTGCTAACCATCTGCCTAAATAATCTTGTGCCTTTGCAAATCCAGATCCGCTTACATTCACAATTCTTCCTGTGCCATTATCTTGGTTAAACAGGGCTTGCAAATTCTTTACAATATTCGGATTATCTTCTACAAATGCTCTAGAACCGTTTAATCCCTGTTCTTCACTCCCCCAATGTCCTACCAGAATAGTACGCTTTGGATTAGGATATACCTTTTTGAGAATACGCATTGCCTCCATCATAACCATTGTTCCAGTTCCATTATCAGTTGCACCTGTTCCACCATCCCAAGAATCAAAATGAGCAGACATCATAACATACTCATCGGGCTTTTCGGTTCCTTTTATTTCAGCAATGGTATTGAAAGTTGGCACTTCGCCTAACTCTTTCGACTCTGCCATAACATTCAGTACGGGTGCTTTACCAGATTCTGTTAGTCGATATATTAATCCGTAATCTTCTAACATTACGTCAATAGTTGGAATCTTTTTAGTGTATGCGTCAAAGATTTTACTAACACCAAAACCTTGACTCCAATAACTACTAATAATTCCAGCAGCGCCTGCTTTCTCTAGCGCAGCAGCTAATTGACGATTATTGTAACCAGTTTTACTAATACGCTTGCGCCATGCGTCTGTAGCTTCTCTTCTCTGCTTTTGCATTTTTTCCATGGACACTTTTGTAGCAAATTCGCGCCAGTTATAATCAGGACGACCAGTAGGCTGTGGCATTGAAATTAATACAAACTTTCCCTTTACATTAGGTAACCATTTTTGAAACGCTATTGAATCAGCAACATCGGCAAGAATGATTGTTTCACCTTTCACTGGCTTTTTAGTTGATGGAGAAAATGCAAGCTGCATTGCTTCTAAAGATTTCACCCATGGACTAATCATATCAACATGAGTTATTCCCCTATCCCATCCACGCCAAGTACCATAATTTTCTCTTCTTGCAGAGATACCATACTTCTGGTATTGAGCTATTGCCCAATCACTTGCCTGCAGCATTTTTGAAGAACCAACAAGTCTTGGTCCAATTCCGTCCATTAGTTCATGCCCCATTTTTTCAAGTTGTGAATTTTCATTGGCTTCTTTAATAATGGCTGCTACAATGGGATTAGTTTGTGCAAAGACAGAAACACAACATACTTGAATAACTAGGCATGTAGTGAGAAAGAAAAACTTTTTGAACATAATGAAATGATTTTAGCTAATGTATATAAAAACTCATGGATGGCCACTCCACTTATCATATAGTTTCAACTTAGTATTCATTAACTTGAGTATTATTATCTCTAAAATTACTTTGCCTGCTGTTGCATGAACGAAAGCTTATCCCAATAACCTCGTTGATAAACTATTTTATCATCCTCAATCCAAAAAAAACCACAACCCCTTAATCCTTTTGGGTCTTTCCATTCTAAGATACCTACATTCCCGTCTTCAAAAATATTCTCAATAATACATACCATTTCAAACTGCTCAAACTCATGCTTAAACATTTGTTTTATATTTTCTTTCCCTGAAATAACTCCATTTGGCGTTTGGTGATTAATACAGTCTTCTGCATACAATTCACTGAGCGCCTCATAATCATAAAGATTAAAAAGCTTTACCCACTGTTTTAAAATTTCTTTTGGTTGCATCTAAATAATGAGTTGATGATAAGTATAATCATTTTAAGAGAATGCATCATACTTTCTGAAGAATGATGCAAGATGTAACAATATAAGTTGAAAAATTAAACTTAACATTTTTAAATCCCGAAGCTGAATCCCGTATGCACGGGACGACCCTCAGCAAAAAAACAAAACCCCTAGCATAATCTGCTAAGGGCTTGCTCCCGAAGCTGGATCCCGTATGCACGGGACGACCCTCTGATTAATCCCGCTCCTGCGGGACTCTTACCAGTTGAGCTAATATTCCTGTAAACCCTTCTCCATTAATTAAAGACTCGATAAACTTTCTGCTTTTTTGCCTCTTAATAAATCTCTCAATTTGAACTGCTACTGATACATCGCTTCCACATGAAAAAACTGCTTTCAAGTCCCATGGACGATACTTTGAAGTATATACATTTCTCTGTGAGGTATTGTGCTCATAAAGCCGCTTTATATAGTCTTGGGTGTAACCAACGTAGTACTTGTTCGACCTTTCTGAATAGATCACGTAGATATAATACATAACTTTAAAAAACAAAACCCCTAGCATAATCTGCTAAGGGCTTGCTCCCGAAGCTGGATCCCGTATGCACGGGACGACCCTCAGCAAAAAAAAACCCCTAGCATAATCTGCTAAGGGCTTGCTCCCGAAGCTAGATCCCGTATGCACGGGACGACCCTCTGATTAATCCCGCTCCTGCGGGACTCTTA
>JAKRSC010000022.1 GCA_022402565.1 Hydrotalea sp.
AACCCCTAATCAAGTGCTACAACAAAAAATTGCACTTATTACTTGAACTTAGATAATATTCTAGCAGAGAATTTGAATAATAATAATGAGCGGCTTGATAAGAAGATACTTTTCTCCAACAAGCTCAAGCAAAATAAGTCTTTACTAGTTTCAGCTAGATATATTAGCGATAGAAGTCCTCAGGTATATAATGTAAATCAATTTCTTTTCCAAGACATATTTACAGAACGGGCTAATAATATAAAACAATTTTCAAATAATAAAATGCAGTATGCTGGAATTGAAGCGCACTTTTTTGAAAAAAAGAAAAATGGGGATTTACTAGAAATTAAAATTGGAAATCAACTACGAAATGACCAATTAATAACTCGATTTCAATTACTTAAGAATGATACAAGCTTAGCATTCCCAATCAATTTTCAAAATAAATTGAATTATTCAGTGAATAATGCATTTGTATCATTAAGATATATTTTAAAACTAGGAAATTTTAAATTACGAACTCAAACAGAAATGCACCATATTATAAATCATATTGTTGATGATGGAATAAAAAAAACACAAGCTCCGGTATTTTTCGTTCCTAAACTAGGTGTGGACTGGTCTGTTACTAAAAAAAATAAAATTACCTCTGACTATTCGTATAACACTACAAACCCTGGTGTATTAGATATATATTCGGGTTACATACAAACAAATTTTCGAACATTTTCAAAAGGGATTAGTGACTTCAACCAGCTGAACTCCTCTAGCTTTTCATTAAACTACATTTATGGAAATTTGGGTGAAAAGTTTTTTGCAAGTACTTCCTTGATATACATCAACAATAATGACTTTCTTAGCACGAATGCTATTGTATTGCCAGACTATACTCTTTCAGAAAAGATTATTATAAAAGATAGAAAATTCTTGAATATTTCTTCTAATGTAGATTATTATTTAAAACAAATAAAGTCAAATCTAAAATTTTCTGTAGCTCATAATAGTATAAACTTTAAAAACATTGTGAATAATTCCGAACTTAGGGAAGTCCAGAACTTCATAACCGAGTATGGTTTTGAAATACGCTCTGGCTTTAAAGGTTTTTTAAATTATCATTTTGGCAGTAAGTGGAGCCAAAATAAAGTAAAATCGAACAGCGAAAAGTATTTTATTAATAGTATGAGTTTCGTTGACTTATCTCTTAAATTGAATAAAAATGCGAACATACAATTACAGTGTGAGCGTTATTTCTTCGGTTCTGAAAGTAACAAAACTAATGCATACTATTTTCTAGATTTAGAAACAAGATACGTTGTTAAGAATAATAAAGTAAATCTTTTTCTTTCTGCAAACAATCTATTTAACACGCACTCGTTTACAAACTTTAGTATTAATGACATTAGTATTTCAAGAACAGAATTCAGATTGCAACCTAGATATTTATTAATAAAAATTGAATACCGTTTTTAAATTGTAACAACACAATTGGAAGTTTTAAAATCTAAAATTACCCATAGCCAATATAATACATATAAGCGATGGGATTTTCCTATGATCATCAATATCATTAAATATCTATCACTGAATCTTCTTTGCAATTTTTTAGTTGCATGCATCTTCTATTTCTTACACTCAAATTTTAGTTTAGCGTTTATCATTGATACAGAAAATAGGACATTTGAAAATATCAATTCGACACTGGTCTTCTTTCTGTTAGTTGTACTAATTATGCCAATAATTGAAACATTTATTTTAATTTATTTGCCTTACAAATTTTTTAAACGTATAGATTTTCCTAAAGGTTTTGCAATCTTCCATATTGGATTACTTTTTGCAATATTGCACACACACTCTGCTTATTATGTATGTGTTACCTTTTTCTCGGGGATAATTTATGGACTAGCCATATATCAAATTCCTACAAATAAATTTTGGTCAGTAACATGTATACATTGTTTAAAGAATGCTATCGCTCTTAGTTTGACATCGATTTAGAACTTAGATTAGATCAAATATTAATACAACTATTTATATATCGTTCATCTAGTCTGTGCAATTACAATTGCTAATAAAGTGATAAATAAATTAAGTACGTTTTAATATGTTGATTTAACTAACGCAAAAAGTAAGAAAACAAATAATCGCAGAGCTTACAAATGAGCTATCAAGTAATTCGTTAAACCCTATTAAAATACCGAAAAGAACACCTTAAATGATAGATTCATGAGGAATTCTTGAACAAAAAAATGACTTTAATGCAATAAAGATAGTTGAGATATAGGCCAAAAAAATACATAGAACAACTTCAAACAAGAGACAGACTCATCAAGATAAAAGGAACGAAAACGCCAAAAGAATTGGCTCAAAAAATTGGTGCATCCAGAAGAACGACTATCGAGATTATTTCTGTTATGAAACTATTGGGAGCATCTATATACTATGACAAACCCAGAAACTCTTATTGCTATATGGAACAAACCTCCTTTAACATTTCTTTTACTAAAGTGCAACAAAAATGTACTCTTTGTTTTTAACTTTAATATCAGAATGGTTGACAATCCATTGGGTACATTGCACCACTGCCCTGTTACTAGTCAGTAGCACAGGTGCGTTACAATTAAAATTTATATTAAATGAAATCTTTTTCATCTAAGCATGAGTACCCGACAGGGTTTAGTACAGAATTTAGGTTTCAACAATTGAAACCGTTAGAAAAAATATTAAATAACTGACCAGTCAGAAAATTTAATTACAAAACATGTAATCAGGTGCTACAAGAAAAAATTGCACTTTTTACTTGAACTTAAAAATTTAAAATAATGAAAAACAAAATTTTTCTATTTGCTTTAATATTGATTAGTACATTTTCTATTGCAAGCAATCAATCAAACGTTCAATCAAGTAATCGAAACTTTAAGGGAGAAATTATAGTAAATGAAGTAGGTCAGTCGGAGCAAATCAAAACTAAATTAATATTTTACAGTTTGAGCGAGTTTAGGAGTTTTGATATAACCCAGCTAGATTCTAATTTAGAAAGTGATGCTGTTGAAATTGAAGTTAGTTGTACAATTACCAAAGGCAAATCAAGCGATACAATTAAACTGAAAGCAACTGGAATTGCAAGTGATAAAATAAAAGAGAAAATAAGGAGTATGGTTGCCGAAGCAAGAGCTGGGGTGGTAACCTCACCCAAAAAGAGTAAGGTTTAAAGTTAATGCAGAAGGTAGTTCAAAAAAATTGATACTTAGTTAGAGTTCTTTTTACTAAACAATAAAAAGAGGCATGTTTCAAACGAATCATGCCTCTTTAAATAAATATTATACTTCTTAATTAAAAGCCTCTTTTAGTCGTTCAAAGAAACTCTTATCGGATTTACCTGGACTAGGTTTGAAATTATTGCTATTAGCTAATTTTTCTAAAGCGGCTTTTTCATCACTGCTTACCTGTTGTGGCGTCCAAATGTTTACATGTATTAACTGATCACCTTTCTGATAGCCTTGAACTTCAGGAAAACCTTTTCCTTTTAATCGGAATATTTTTCCACTTTGTGTACCTGCTGGGATTTTAATTTTCGCCCGTCCATCAATAGTTGGAACTTCTACCTGAGTTCCAAATACGGCGTCTGGGAATGAAATGTGCAAATCGTAAGCAACGTTCAACCCATCTCTATGTAACTCTGGATGTTTTTCTTCTTCAATTATTATTAATAAATCACCAGCACGACCTCCTCGCTCACCTGCGTTACCTTTTCCGCTCATGCTTAACTGCATACCTTCTTGTACACCAGCTGGAATATCAATCGAAATGGTTTCCTCACCATAAACCCTTCCCTCACCTTTACAACTTCCACACTTTGCAGTAATTGTTATACCCTCTCCATTACAGGTTGGACAGGTAGTAACAGTTTGCATTTGTCCAAGAAAAGTTTGTGTAACCTTTCTAACTTGTCCTGAACCATTACAAGTGCCACAAGTCTGCACACTGTTTTTATCTTTTGCTCCTGAACCAGAACAAGCAGTACAAACTACATGCTTTTTAACCTTTACGCTTTTATTTGTGCCCTTAGCAATCTCTTCAAAATTAAGTTTTAATTTTATTCTTAGGTTACTTCCTCTAGCTCCTTGCGGTCTTGAATTTCTACTCCTCGCTCCACCGCCACCACCGAAAAAGCTTCCAAACAAATCATCACCAAAAATATCACTGAAGCTGCTGAAAATATCTTCTGCATTAGCACCTCCAAAGCCACCTGTACCTGGACCAAATGCCTGGTGGCCATATCGATCATACTTCGCTCTTTTATCTTGATCGCTTAATACTTCATAAGCTTCTGCTGCTTCTTTAAATTTCTCTTCAGCTTCTTTATCACCCGGATTTCTGTCTGGATGATATTGCATAGCTACTTTTCGATAAGCCTTTTTAATTTCATCTGCAGACGACGACTTACTAACCCCAAGAACCTCGTAATAATCTCTTTTGCTCATACATTTATTTTATAGCTGTTGTTTATTTTCCAACAACCACTTTTGCAAATCGAATTAATTTATCGTTGAGGTAATAACCTTTTACTACTTCATCTATCACTTTACCTTTTAACTCTTCAGTAGGTGCCGGAATCTCAGTAATTGCTTCATGCAATTCCACATCAAACTCTTGTTGAATGCTTTCTAGTGGCTTCACACCCTTTGCAGCCAAGCTAGAACGCAACTTATGAAATACAAGTTGAATTCCTTCTTTAATTTGATCAACATCATTCGACTGTTGAATTTGCTTTTCCGCACGATCACAATCGTCTAAAACTTCTAACAAACTAATTACAATTTCTTTTCCCGCCGTTTGCATGAGTTCAATTCTTTCTTTGGCCGTTCGTCTGCGGAAATTATCAAACTCAGCCATCAAACGTAAATACTTGTCTTTATGCTCTGCAACCTCAGCTTCTAACTTCTCAATCTGAGCTTCCGGTCCATTACTATTTTCAGTGGCTACTTGCTCGACAGTCTCGGCTTCTTGTACTTGTTGATCAGCAGTTGCATGTGCCATTTCTTCATGGGTTTGTTCAAATTTCTCGTCCATAGTTCAAGTTCTATTGTTTCACAAAAAGGTCAAATTTATTGCCAAATACCCGAAAACAGCTTTTTTGTCAGTTTCTATGTGCAGATGCTGACTTTTTCTCTTGTAATAAAAGGATATAAACGGGAAAGTGATCACTATAGCCCCCTCGATAATGAACCCCGTCCCAAGTTCTACGTGGATAGCCTTTGTATTTACCTTGATTTTCAATGATTTCTAAGGAGTTATGCACAAAACATCCGCCATAAAACCAAGATTCTGGCTTTCTTTCTAAAAAACTGCTGGTAATCAAAATTTGATCAAAAAGTCCCCACCTATCCTGATGCGCAAGTGTACCCAAACCCTTCTTAAACATAGCATGCCAAGGATTGTACAAATCGTCCTGCCTCAATTTTGTAGCATCCTCCTTCGCTCCTAATCCAACCACTATGCTTTTGCTAACAGGATCATCGTTAAAATCTCCCATAATTATAGCTTTAACTGGGCCTTGTTCTTGTAAGCTATTGAGATGTTGCTTCACAACCTGGGCTGCGGCCATTCGGCCAGATGCCGACCTTTTTTCACCTCCACGCCTACTCGGCCAGTGACATACATAAATGTGCACTCGCTCACCCATCAACATGCCCTCTACCCATAAAATATCCCTTGTAATAAAGGAGTTTCGATCTGGAAGCATAACTGGCAATGATTTACTTTGAATAGGACGAAATAGTTTTGTCTGATACAGCAGTCCAACATCAATTCCTCTTCTGTCACGACTGTCGTAATGCACAATTCCTAGTTGCAAATGTTGTAATGCAGGTTGCTGCACCAAATCGACCAAGACCGATTCGTTTTCAATTTCTGCAACCCCAAGCAATGCTGGTCCAGGTATTTGATGGTATGAACCTAAACTTGCAATGACACTTGATAACTTATTCAGTTTATCGTAATAAATTTTACTGTTATACTTCCTTGCACCTAAAGGAGTAAACTCATCATCAAAATCTTTTGGATGTTTGATAGTATCATATAAATTCTCAAGATTATAAAACGCAACAACTAAACCGTGGTACTCTTTTTTCTCTTGAGCAAATAGATACACATATTGCACTACTGCAATTACAAATAGCATATAACGTTTCATGAAATAAAATTAAAACTGTTTTTGAAAATTCAAAACTTCCTTATCTTTATTTCGGATAAAATCCGTTAAATAAAAGTTATGCGATATCTAATTCTCTCATCAGTAGCATTGTTGTGCTATGTAGTCATCTTTGCACAAGATACTACTCATTGGAAACCTCGGAAAAGCCTCAAACAAATTGACTCGTTACATTGGTATGGCTGGCAAGAAATGTCGATTGATCATTTACCTACTGTATCTATAGATGGCAATCATGTTGGAGAAGGCTACACTTTACAAATTGGCGGCAACTTGAATGCTTCTAGAGATCCATTTCATGGTACTGCTCTTATGGCTTTGCAGGCTGGTAAATTTAAATTACGAGGCTATGAGGGACATTTATTCAACGGTCACTTACAAGGTGTTCGTATAAACCAACTTCATAATGGATTAATTCCTTGGTCTCACTGGAGTGGACTAAATGAAATGTTTAGAAATCGGCAAGGACAAAAGGGATTAAGTCCAAATGATTTTGGTTGGGGGAATTGGGGTGGAACAACATATTTTGATCTGCGAAGCGCCTATAACCAAGCAAAAACAAGTTTGATATGGGGAGTTGGGAATAGATTTTATAGAAACAGGTGGAGTTTGAATCACCATAGCGGTATCAATAAACATGGTTGGGCTTATAGTCTTTCAGTTTCAGGAAGAACAGGCGAACATGTTCCAGCAGAAGGGGTCCATACAAAGATGTTGGGATACTTCGTTTCATTGGAGAAAAAAGATATCAAGAACAGCTATGCTATTACCCTATTTAATACAGAAAGTGAGCAGGGAAAACAAGCTCCATCGGTAAAAGAAGCATTTGTCCTTACCCAATCTATGCTTTATAATCCAGCCTGGGGATGGGATGAAGGGAAAATTCGAAATGCACAAGTTATTCATCAAAGCCATCCAACACTTTTACTTAATTACGAAAGAAAACCCCATAGCAATCTAAGATGGATGACTACTGTTCTTCTATCTCATGGAGAACGTTCAGTATCGGGAATTGATTGGTATAACACCCTTGATCCAAGGCCCGACTACTATCGTTATCTCCCCTCATTTAATACTCAAGAAAATATTCGTGCGCAAAAAGAATTGATGTGGAGAAACGACCCATCAAAGCGACAAATAAATTGGACAAGGTTTAGAGAAATAAATGCATTCAGCAGAAGTACTATTGAGAATGTTTGGAATGCACCAAATGGAACTATAACTGGAAGAAGAAGCAGATACATGGTTGATGAAAAAGTACATGAGATACAAAGAGCAATTCTTGGTACTTGGATTCAATCAAAATGGAAAAGCTGGGATATTTATGGCGGCGGACAAATACAATTTCAGCATAATAACTACTTCCGAAGAGTGAAAGACTTGCTAGGGAGTGAATTTCATATTGATATCAATCGATTTGCAGAAAGATTGCATAGAGGTGAAATGATGATGGCTCAAAACGATATTACTCGTCCAAATAGAATTGTAAGAGAAGGAGAAAAATGGGGATATGATTATTCACTTCCTATGGCTCAACAGTTTTTATGGCTACAAGGAATTTATCAAAGCAGATCGTTGGACTACTTTATTGCTGGGGAATTAACAAATACGAGTTTCAAAAGAATTGGTCATGTTCAGAACGGAATTTTTCCAGAACATAGTTTGGGTTCTGATAAGGGTTATTCATTTCTCACCTTCCAATCTAAAGCCGGACTTACATACAAAATAACGGGCAGACAAAACATTCGATTACAAATTGGTAAAAGTACCCATGCACCCTTTGCTGACCAAGTGTATGTATCGCCTAGAACCAGAAATATTACGCAAGAAAATATCGAACCCTGGAGCATAGAAGGAGGAGAATTAGGGTACAGTTATGTTGGAGAAAACTGGAAGTTGAAATTGAATGGCTACTATAACCTCATCAGTAATGGAATGAAAGTTTCTACTTTCTATCATGAATACTATGACCACTTTGTAAACTATGCAATTAGAAATATCAACACTATTCACAGAGGAATTGAATTTGCTTGGGAATGGCAAGTTGTTCCGGAAATCACATCAACACTTGCTGCAGTTTATGGAGATCATTTTTATAGAACCAATCAGTTAGCAGATGTAACCGTTGACAATCAAGGAATCAGCCCATCTAAAACCGAAGAAATATTTGCTAAAAATTTTTCGGTTTCGGGTAGCCCACAGGAAGCATATACTTGGATTATAAACTATAGAAATGAAAATTACTTTCAAGCAGGATTTTCCATTGCTGCTTTTAGAAGGCATTATTTAGGCATCAATCCAATTAGGCGAACTTTTGATGCGCTTGAATTCATTGATAGAGGCAGTCAAGCATTTAGAGAAATTTTCAACCAAAAAGTTTGGCCAACACAAATACATGCAGATATACAATTTTCAAAGAGTTGGCGGGTTAAAACACCTTGGTCAATTAAACCTTATACCAACATAACAGTACAAGGAAGCATTCAAAACTTATTGGATAATAGAAATATTTTACAAAGCGGGTATGAGCAAATGCGCTTCGATTTAAGCGAAAGAAATCCTCATGCATTTCCACATAGATTTCTATTTGTACCCGGACGAACTTTTCAATTACAATTTCAAATTCAAATTTAAAAATCACCCATTATGCTCAATGTAAAAAAACAACACCCTTTGAAGACAATTTGGTATGTAAGTATTTGTGTTCTCATACTTTCATGTCAGAAACTATTAGAGCCTCCTCCAAAATACCAAAAGCAACTTCCTGAATCAACTATCTCAATAAAAGACCTAAAAGCTAGACACATACCTGGGCAAATAGTAGAGATAACAGAAAACGAAACCATTAAAGGTATCATTATTGCTGATGACAGATCAGGAAGTCTTTTTAAAACTATTATTATTGATGATGGTACGGCAGCTATTCCAATTAGAATAGACCAGAACAACTTATTCAATTTATATCCAATAGGAAGAGAAATTGGGGTTGAATTAAAAGGTTTATACTTAGGTGATGTTTCAAGATGGATTCAATTGGGCTCAGGAATAGTTTCTTCGGAAAACGATAGAATTGAAATTGGACCAATACCTACCACTGTTGCAGATAAAATTATTCAAAGAGGAGGTTTAAAGCCACACATAAAACCGATAACAATTCAATTCAATCAAATACATGATTCTTTACAAAGTAGGCTCATTGAAATAAGAGAGGTAGAATTTCAACCACAAGACACCTTAAGAACATGGGCAAACGTTGCAACAAGACAAAGTATGAATAGAACTTTGGTGAATTGTCAAGGACAAACATTGGTTGTAAGAACCAGCGCCTTCGCTAAATTTGCAGGAGAAAAAACACCAACTGGACACGGGTCTATAAGAGGTATATATACAGTTTTCAATCAGACCAATCAATTATTAATTCGAGATAATCATCCGGATGAAATTCAACTCACGCAATCCAGGTGTGGCTTTGGAACTCCAATTAAATTGAACTACGATTCGATTGTACAGAACAACCAACAAAACTTATGGAATTTACCTAATAACAGTTTCATTATTGGAAAAGTAATTAGCGACAGGTTACAAAGAAATATTCCTTCACGTGAATTGGTTATACAAAATAATACCGGACAAGGCCTTTGGCTTCGCTTTAATAGCGACCATAATTTTTTGTTAGGAGATAGCATTGAAATTGGATTAACAGGTGCTCAACTCATCCGACAAGGTAACCAACCAATCATTCAAAATATTTTACTCCAAAGAGCCAAAAAACTGGGAAATGCAACAACTTTTATTGCCTCGCAAATTGATATCGAATATTTACTAGCAAACGCACATACATTTCAGAGTAGACTTATTCAGCTAGAGCAATTAAGATTTAATGGTGCGAATAACGCCAACTGGGGTGGTAGTATTTCGTTTATGGACACACAAGGAAATTCAATTATTCACCAAACTAGAACTGGCACTTCAGGAGCAAGTTTTGCTAATCAGCGAGTGCCAAGAAGTATTAAAAGACTAACAGCAATTGTTTCAAATACAGATCGTGTACAAATACATATCAGAAATTTACAGGATCTGCAAACAAGTGAAGGAACTATAGCTCCTCCCCCCACCCCCCTCCTTCAACAAAACTTTGAACAAACAACAGGATCGGGCACTCTACAAATTAGCGGATGGACTAATAGCACACAAAAAGGCAACAGAACCTTTAGTAGCGCTCAATTCAGTAATAATCGCTTTGCTCAAATAACAGCATTTAACAGTAATCAGCCAGAAGTAACCACCTGGCTCATTAGCCCCCCCATTCAAATACCTTCCTCAGGAAATGCATTCCTACAGTTTGAAACACAACAAGGATTTGTTAGTGCACAACCAACACGACTAAGGGTATTTATATCATCGAACTACAGCGGACAGGGACCAGCATGGGCTGCGGGTGTTATATGGCAAGAGTTAACCAATATAACCTTATCGCCAGGACAAACTAATGGATATCCAAATCTGTTTACTGCATCTGGACCAATATCTTTAAATGCATACAGAGGTAATATTCATATAGCTTGGCGTTTTGAAGGCGGAGATCCCGGAAGAACTGCCACTTGGAGAATAGATAATATTCAGGTGATTCATCAACCATAGGTTGTAAGAACACTTGGGTTTTATGAATTTACTTATAGAGTATTACCTACCTTAGCAAAAATTTAAAAACTATGGCAACAGGTTTATTACATCTACATAATGCCCTAAGATGGGTGATCTTATTGCTTCTCTTAGTAAATATTATTCGCTTGTTAATTGGTCAAAAAGGACTGCTATGGAGTAAACTACTACTCATTAGTTCTCACATCACCCTTTTACTTGGATTGTACCAATGGTATTTCAGCGAAAAAGTGGGTGTGAAACTTTTTATGGAAACAATGGGGTCTTTTGGCAATATTATGAAGGATAGCTTTGCTAGATATTGGGCAATAGAGCACTTAACAGGCATGCTTGCAGCAATTATTATTATCACTGTTGGACATGTAAGTTTGAAAAAAGGTGCAAATACCAAACGTGTTGCAGGATTTTATATTACTGCACTCATCCTCATCCTTATCATGATTCCTTGGCCGTTTAGAGAAATGGTCGGAAGACCTTGGTTTCCTGGTATGTAACTTTTACGCGGCTCTTCGAGCCGCTTTTTTATTTTTGCAACAAGTATACAATGAGGTTTACAATCAAAAATATATTCCTATTAAAGTTGATTAGCTGTTGCTGTATCCTCTTCTCTTTATCAGCAGCAAATGGACAGTCCATTCAAATTAAAACAAACGCCCCTAAGATTTTAAAACCAGGCGATAAATGGGAGATGAAAGTAATGCTGAACGCTCCTCAGAACAAAAAAGATATGACTGGCACTATGATGCTTGAACTAAAAGATGCCAAAAGCAAAACCTCTATTGATGGATGGGCAATGAATGTCTTTCCCTTTCAGTATTTCACTATTGAACCACAACAAACATTTACTGGACTTTTCCCTTTTCAAATTCCTCATTCATTTAGCGGATCTGTTCATTTTAAAATATTAGTCAAACAATCAAACAAAATAGATAGCACAGAGGGCATCATTCAAGTTAAATCAATCACACCAAGAAAAAAGTCATGAGGCAGGTTGAATGTATCGTTGTTGGACAAGGGATAGCAGGCACCATAATGAGTTATCATCTATGGAAATACAAGATTAATCACATACTAATAGATCAATCGCTTCAGCATGTAAGCAGCTCACGTGTAGCTAGTGGCGTAATAAATCCTTTAACTGGGCGAAAAAGAATACGCACATGGATGGCAGATGAGCTTTTCCCGTATGCAAAAGAAATGTACCAATCAATAGAAAAAGTGCTAGGCACTCATTTTTTTGAAGAAAAAGATATTATCAGTTTTCCGCCTAATCCAGACATGGTTCTTAATTATGAAAATAGAATTGCAAGTGGAGAAAGTTTTCTTCATAACGACAATGCCGAACAATGGCAACATTACTTCAATATTGCATTTGGCACAAAAAGAACCAGCTCATCTTTCTGGCTCCATTTAGAAACTTTTCTAAATGATTGGAGAGCGTTCGCAATAAAACACAATTTTTTTAAAGAGGAAACTTTCAATTTTGAGGAAATTAACTCAACTAATGATGGAGTAACATACAAAGATATTTCTGCAAAATACCTGGTATTATGCACAGGCATAAAAGCCATGAATCAGCCAAAGTTTGAGTCCCTTCCCTTTTCTCCAAATAAAGGAGAAGTGCTCATTCTGAAAATTCCAAGTTTACCAACAACACATATTTTCAAAGGAGCATTTACACTTGTTCCAATTAAAAATGAACATTGGTGGCTGGGGTCTAACTATGATAACCATTTTAAAGACGAGAAACCAACCATAGAATTTAAAAACAAAGCGCTTCAATACTTACAAAGTTGGTTGAAGCTTCCTTATACTCTGCTTGATCATAAGGCCGCTGTTCGTCCGGCAACAGTAGAGAGAAGACCATTTATAGGATTCCATCCCACTCATCCAAGATGGGTCATTTTCAACGGTATGGGAACCAAGGCATGCTCGCTCGCACCCTATTTTGCCAATCAGCTAACCCTCGCAATTCTTCACGGAACAAGCATTTTGCCTGAAGTAGACATTCGACGTTTCCATAAAATTTTAATGAGCAATTCCTAACAAAAAATTAATATTGCATATTATTTATCAACCAGCCTTACTAATCTAATGGCAAAGCCTCCCTCAATTGCTTCAGCAGAACAAGAACCACAGCAAGCCACCCTACGGGTTTTGAGTATCAATGAGGATTTCGAGAGATATAGTATTCCATTGAAATTCAGGAAGATGGAAAATCTTCACATTGTATTTTGGCTCTTTAAAGACCTTGCTTGGTGCATGGGATTACAATGGTTGGGCATGATTATGATAGTTCCAACATTTGTAATTTCTGTTATAATTGCCTACAGAACCAGGCAATTCATGTCTGAATTGGCACACAACCTAGCTATTTCACTATGGATAGGGGCCAATAGCTATTGGATGATATCTGAGTTTCTTCATTTCGACCACATTGCAATCATAGGAACTGCAATTACGTATAAACACCTTGCAATTATTCCTTTTGTAGGAGGCATGCTCATCTTAGCCTATTACTACCTATATTGGAGACCTAGGCATAAAGAGCTGCCTACAACCATGTAAGCATCCCAACGAACTTGTATATTTGCAGCCCGCTTCGGCGGGCTTATTTTTTACCTTCTGAACCTAATTATTATGTTTCGCACGCATACTTGTGGTGAACTCAATCTCGAACATCAAAACCTAGAAGTTACACTAGCCGGCTGGGTACAAACCATCCGTAAGTTTGGCGCCATCACATTTGTAGATCTAAGAGATCGCTATGGTATTACACAGCTTTTATTTGGAGAATCATTGCAAGCGCAATTAGACCAACAACCACTCGGTAGAGAATTTGTTCTACAGGCAAAAGGAACTGTTCAAGAAAGGAGTAATAAAAATTTACATATTCCAACTGGAGCAATTGAAATCATTGTGAGCAGCTTTGAAATATTGAACTCATCTGTAGTTCCTCCTTTTACCATTCAAGATGATACAGATGGTGGGGATGATTTAAGAATGAAGTATCGTTACTTAGATCTTAGAAGAAATGCTGTTAAGAAAAATATTGAACTCCGCTATGCAGTTAACAGAAGTGCAAGAACCTATTTGCATGAACAAGGCTTTATGGATATTGAAACGCCTTTCCTAATTAAATCTACGCCAGAAGGAGCAAGAGATTTTGTAGTTCCAAGCAGAATGAACCCAGGCGAGTTTTATGCGCTACCTCAAAGTCCTCAAACTTTCAAGCAACTTTTGATGGTAAGCGGATATGATCGCTATTATCAGATTGTAAAGTGTTTCCGTGATGAAGACCTTCGTGCAGACCGTCAACCTGAATTCACACAAATTGATTGTGAAATGAGTTTTGTTGAGCAGGAAGATATCTTGAATATGTTTGAAGGCTTAGTTAAAAGAGTCTTTGCCGATGTAAAGGGGATAAACTATGCAGAGACCGTTCAAAGAATGAGTTGGGAAGATGCTATGTGGACTTACGGTAATGATAAACCAGATATTAGATTTGGCATGACTATCACTAACCTTAAGTATCCTCAACACACTTTCCCCAATAGAGCAAATCTTGCAACACTTATTCAAGAGGCAGGCTTTAAAGTATTTGATGATGCTGAATCTGTTTTGGCGATTGCTGTTCCGAATGCTGCCGAGTATTCAAGAAAACAAACCGATGAATTAACGGATTGGGTAAAACGTCCGCAGATTGGCATGCAAGGAATGGCGTTTATTAAATGTTTACCAGAAGGATTCAAGAGTAGCATTGATAAATTCTATAGTGCTGAAAAATTAGCAGCCATTGCAGAAGCCTGCGATGCAAAAACAGGCGACCTTATACTAATCTTAGCTGGAAAAGAAGAAAGAACTAGAAAAGCCATTAGTGAATTACGCTTAGAAATGGGGAAGCGATTAGGACTCAGAAAAGAAAATGAATTTAAATTATTATGGGTGCTTGACTTCCCACTCTTTGAATATGATTCTGATGAAAACAGATGGGTAGCAAGACACCATCCATTCACTTCGCCCAAGCCATCGGATATTCCTACCATGATTGACAACTCTCCTAAAATTGAAAATGCTGATAAATATTTGGAACATCCCTATGCGCAAATTAAAGCCAACGCATACGATCTTGTGTTAAATGGAAATGAAATTGGTGGCGGATCAATTAGAATTTATCAGCGTGCTTTGCAAGAAAAAATGTTTGAAGCACTTGGCATGGATCAAGAAGAGCAAGCTCACAAATTTGGTTTCTTATTGGGAGCCTTTGAATATGGAGCTCCTCCTCATGGCGGTATTGCATTTGGATTTGATAGATTATGCGCCATCTTAGGCGGCAGTGAAAGCATAAGAGATTTTATAGCATTCCCTAAAAATAATAGTGGAAGAGATGTAATGCTAGATGCACCTGCTTCTATCGACGAAAAGCAGTTCAAAGAATTGCATATTCAATTGAAAAAAGAATCATAACATAACTATGACACTCTATAAAATTTTATCCTACATATTACTGCCAATTGCAGCATTACTTGGATTTTTAGGACTAATAGCTCTGCTTATTGCAATTAGTCAACCAGCTCTTCTGTTGGGTGTTTTCATGCTAGTATGTGTAGCTATTTATACATACACTAGTTTTTACTTCTTACAGAACGGAATTATTGCGCAAAGAAAATGCAAACCATCCCTCAAAGATTGGATTAAGGTAAACGCGTATGTTTCAATTGCGTTTGGTGTGCTTTCTGTTGTACAATCAATTGGATTGCTTACGAATCCAGTTGCAATCCAACAAGTGATTGAACAATCTGCTGAAATGCAAAATCAAATGTCGGGCACTTCTACCCCAACCGATCTATTGCAAAAAACAACCCAGTGGCTGCTCATAATAATGGGCATTACTGGTGTTATTCTGATTGCGCATACATTTCTAACTTTCAGCTACCTTAAAAAATTCAGTTCTACATTTGAGCAGCCTTCGAGCAGCTAGCAATTTTGTACCTTCATGATATGAGTGAACTAGTTGCACCACTTGCAGAAAGAATGCGTCCAAAGCGACTGGAAGATGTAATTGGACAAGAACATATTACTGGAAATGGCAGCATCCTACAAAGTGCATTAGCATCCAAATTAGTCCCCAGCATGATTTTCTGGGGTCCACCAGGAGTAGGCAAAACTACCCTCGCACAAATTGTAGCACAAGAAGCCGGACTTCCATTTTTTCAGTTGAGTGCAATTAATAGTGGTGTAAAAGAAATTCGTGAAGTCATAGAGCTCTCAAAAAAACAATCAAAGACTGTTGTTTTCATAGATGAGATTCATCGGTTTAATAAATCACAACAAGATGCACTCTTACAAGCAGTTGAAAAGGGATGGATCATTTTAATTGGAGCCACAACTGAAAACCCTTCTTTTGAAGTAAATGCCGCCTTATTAAGTCGTTGTCAGGTATATGTTTTGAAGCATCTTGAAACAGATGATTTAATCAAACTAATTCAAAAAGTGCTTGATCAAGATATAATCCTTTCTACCTATCAATTAAAGTTAAAAGAACATGAAGCAATTTTATCAATTGCCTCTGGAGATGGCAGGAAACTGTTGAATCTAGTTGAATTAGTAGCGCAGTATGCATATGCTAATGGAATCCCTGAAATCACGAATGATATAGTCTTAAAAGTTGCACAGCAAAAAATTGCTATTTATGACAAGCAGGGAGAGCAACATTATGATATCATCTCAGCATTCATAAAATCTGTTAGAGGAAGTGACCCTAATGGAGCAATTTATTGGCTGGCACGAATGATTGAAGGAGGAGAGAATATTCGATTCATTGCACGAAGAATGATTATTCTAGCAAGTGAAGATATAGGCAATGCAAATCCCAATGCACTATTATTAGCTAATAGTTGTTTTGAAGCTGTTGATAAAATTGGACTACCCGAAGCAAGAATCATACTTGCACAATGCGCTACCTATCTCGCTGCTTCACCAAAAAGCAATGCATCGTATTTAGCAATAGATTATGCGCTTGATACTATCCGAAAAAATGGACAAGCATCTGTTCCGCTTCACCTGCGCAATGCCCCAACTAACTTTATGAAGAACTTGGATTATGGTAAGAATTATCAATACAGCCACGATGGCCCAGGTAATTTTATAGAACAAGAATATTTACCTGACGAACTACGTGGTACTAAGTTTTATGAACCCGGTAATAGTGCAAGAGAACAGGAAATCAAGAAGTTTTTAAAAGACAGGTGGAAAAATAAATATGGATACTAAAATTTGCAAAGCATAAATTTTCAGCAATGAATCAGAGATCTTCCGTTTTACTACTTTTCATCAGCATTTTCATTCTATACTTTTTAGCGATTGATGTAGATACAATGGATATAGACGCTTCTCAATATGCATCTATGAGTTGCGAAATGAAAGAAAGTGGATCCTATCTACAGGTATACGAACAAGGAAGAGACTACCTCGATAAACCACCGTTTTTATTTTGGATAAATAGTATTTCAATGTCTATTCTTGGCGAGAATAATATAGCTTTTAAATTACCTTCTATTCTATTTGCAATCCTTGCTGTTTTTGCAACTTTTAAATTAGCTTCCCTTTTTTACGAAAGGGAAATAGCGATACTATCGGCACTCATTCTTGCAAGTTCGCAAGCACTTTTTTTAATAACCAACGATATAAAAACTGACACCATCTTAATGGGCTGGGTCAGTATTGCTTTATGGCAACTAGCTACCTGGACAACCTCTGGAAAAATTAAGCATTTGTATTGGGGAGCAGCAGCCATAGCTTTTGGTATGATGACAAAAGGACCCATTGCATTGATTGCACCTGCACTGGCATTATCAGCTCATTTTATTTTAAAAAGAGATTTCAAAAAATTCATTGAACCTCATTATGTAGGAGCCATCGCATTTATGGCAATACTCCTGCTACCTATGAGCATTGGCTTATACCAACAGTTCGACCAGCATCCTGAAAAATGGGTAAACGGCGAACAAAACGTTTCTGGCTTACGATTTTTTTATTGGACACAAAGCTTTGGAAGAATTACCGGCGAGAGCGTATGGCACGACCCTGTTCCATTTACATTTTTGCTGGAAAACTTAATGTGGGCATGGTTACCCTGGTCGCTATTCTTTCTCGGATCAATTGTTTATTTGCTCTTTGATATTGTCAGAAAAAAATTCAGACTTGGAGCAAATGAAGAGTTTATCAGCGTAGGAGGATTCGTTCTTACATATTGTGCGTTGGGCATTTCAAGATTTCAACTTCCACATTACATTTATGTAGTTCTACCCTTGATTGCCATCATGACTGCCAGATTTGTATATGCATTGTTTTGGGAAAACAAATATCCTCGAATTGCAAGAGTTATTTCTCTGATTCAAATGATTGTACTGATTATTCTAACTGCTATTCCATTTTTAATACTCACGTTTACTTTCCCCACACAAAAGATTTGGCCATGGATGGCAGCTTTAATGCCTATTCTATTAATAGGCTTAGCTCTGAATCAACCAAACTGGCGACCAAAAATAATTGCAGTTTCGTTGGCGACTGTGATGGGAGTGAATATGTTCTTAAGTACTTGGTTCTATCCGAATTTGCTTCAATACCAGGCAAGCAATGAAGCAGGAAGATATCTGCTTGAACAAGGTTTTGATAAAAGTAAACTAGCCATGTTCCAATTTAAAGGAAGCGCATTTGGTATTCATTTCTATAGCAAAAGCATTATTCCGCATATTAAAAATATTGACAGTATTCAATCAGGAATGATAGTGGTTACAGATATAGATGGCAGAGCTTTATTGGATAACAGCAATAAAATATATGAGTTGAAAAAAGAAGGTCTCGACTTCCATATATCTATGTTAACGCCTGAGTTTCTGAATAGAAAAAAAAGAGCACAAGAGCTGAAAAGATATTTTGTACTGGAGATGAAATAAGTTGAGCAACTAACGGCTGAACAGATTGTACTTGAGAATACAATAAATTGCTCTGAAGCCATCTTTCCAGTTGATTTTTTTCCCTTCTGCATAGGTCCTGCCATAATAGGAAATGCCTACTTCATAAATTCTTATGCCAGGTATTCTTGCAATACGTGCAGTCACCTCAGGCTCAAAGCCAAATCTTTTCTCAACCAATTTTACTCCCTGAATAATATCGCGCCTGAACAATTTATAACAGGTCTCCATATCGGTCAAATTCAGGTTAGTGAAGGCATTCGACAAGAAAGTGAGGACTTTGTTTCCTATGCTATGCCAAAAGAATAAAATTCTATGTGGGTTTCCTCCCATAAAACGACTCCCATAGACCACATCTGCAAATCCATCCAAAATAGGTTGCAACAAAATGTTGTATTCTTTAGGGTCATACTCTAAATCCGCATCCTGTATCACCACCCAATCGCCTGTTGCCTCTTTAATACCAGTATGCAATGCAGCTCCTTTCCCTTGATTGAAAGCATGTTGGAACAAGCAAATATTCAATTCAGGATGAGATGCCTGATATGCTTGTAATACTTTCCAAGTATCATCAGTACTGGAATCATCAATAAGAATGATTTCCTTTTGTATCTGATGAGCAAGTTCTACTGCTGCTACTCTGTCTAAAATGCGATGTATTGTCCTTGCTTCATTATAAGCCGGAATAACAATAGAAAGGGTCTGACGAGGGGTAGTACTATCTTGCATGTTCAGTGCAATGTTAATTAATATTCAGAAATTCTGTGGATTTTAGAATGGATTCGATGCATACAGCTGTACTTTTGAGGTATGATGATTGAAAAAATTGCTCATTTTGACGCACTTTCTCCCAAAGAACTATACGACATCATACAACTTAGAAATGAAGTGTTTGTGGTTGAACAACAATGCATTTTTCAGGACGCCGATGGAAAGGATCCCAAATGTTACCACCTAATGATGTATGAAGATGACCAGCTTGTTGCATACGCCAGACTGGTTCCTGCGGGACTAGCGTTTGAACACATGAGTATTGGCAGAGTCATTTCAAACCCAGCCTTTAGACGGCAGAATTATGGTAGAAAACTCATGGAGAAAGCCATTCAACATTGTGAACATATTTTTGGAGATGGGCCTATTCAAATTGGTGCGCAGTTATACCTACAAAAGTTTTATGAATCATTTGGCTTTAAGGTGTGCAGTGATGTATACGACGAAGATGGCATTGATCATATTGAAATGATTCGCAGTTAAACATATTAGCCTTCCATTTCGATCTTAAGAAACTTAGCTGTATGACTTTTGCCAATATTTGCAATCATCTCTTCCGGTGTTCCCTCAAATAAAATTTCACCTCCACCAGCTCCACCTTCCGGTCCTAAATCAATGATATGATCTGCCAACTTAATAACATCTAAGTTGTGCTCAATAATCAATACAGTATTGCCTCTGTCAACGAGCTTATGAACCACATCCATCAACAAACGAATATCTTGAAAGTGAAGTCCAGTGGTGGGTTCATCAAGAATATAAAATGTTTTCCCGGTATCTTTTTTTCCTAACTCAGTAGATAATTTAACCCTTTGCGCTTCACCCCCACTCAAGGTAACAGCCGATTGACCAAGTGTTATATAGCCCAATCCAACATCTTGTAGTACTTTGATTTTTCTATACAAAAAGGGAACAGGCTGAAAAAATTCACATGCCTCATCAACTGTCATATTCAACACATCACTAATTGATTTCCCCTTATATCTTATTTCTAGCGTTTCACGATTATATCGTTTGCCATTGCACTTCTCGCAGGGTACGTACACATCTGGAAGAAAATTCATTTCTATAACACGCATACCGCCACCTTCACATACTTCACATCTTCCACCTTTCACATTAAAAGAAAATCTTCCAGCCTGATATCCTCGAATCTTTGCTTCAGGAACTTGTGCATACAACGATCTAATTTCTGTAAAGAATCCACAATAAGTAGCTGGATTACTTCTTGGTGTTCTTCCAATGGGAGTTTGATCAATTTCAATCACTTTGTCTACATGCTCTAATCCCTTTACAGAAGCAAAAGGCATAGGGGATGTTCTACTTCCGTAACAGTGTGAAGCAAGCAACGGGTATAAAGTTTCGTTAATCAAGGTTGACTTTCCGCTTCCGCTCACTCCACTCACTACTATTAGTTTTCCTAGAGGAAAAGAAACATTAATTTTTTTCAAATTATGCCCTACTGCACCTTTCAAAACAATGTGCTTACCATTTCCTACTCTACGCTCAGTTGGAATTGCAATCTTTTTCTTACCTAATAAATAATCGGCAGTTTCAGAACCCGATTTCAAAACATCTTTTGGATGTCCTTGTGCAACTATTTTTCCGCCGTGTTTCCCTGCTTTTGGACCAATATCAATTAAATAATCAGCAGCAAGCATAATGTCTTTATCGTGTTCAACCACCAATACACTATTACCTATATCTCTCAAATTCTTAAGTGCTTCAATAAGTTGATGGTTATCGCGCTGATGTAAACCAATAGAAGGTTCATCAAGTATGTAAGTAATTCCTTGTAGTTGAGATCCAATTTGTGTAGCAAGCCGAATTCTCTGACTCTCACCGCCACTTAATGTTCGAGATGGTCTATTTAGACTTAAATAATGTAATCCAACATGTAATAAAAACTCTAATCGTTCTTGTATTTCTTTCAATACATCCTTGGCAATTGCCTGCTGCTTTTCAGTCAGCTCTTTATGCACTGTGATGATCCAATTATGCAACTGATTCAAGTCCCAATTACTCAATTCTGTAATTGGTTGATCAAGAATTTTGAACCACCTACTTTCTTTTTTAAGTCGAGTTCCATCACAAGCATAACAATCGCTCAACTGCAAAAACTTTTCAACCCATTCACGCATAGTTTCTGTAGAACCAGAACCTAAAAACCAACGCTTCATCATTGGAATGACACCTTCAAACTCACCAACATTTTCTTCAAAAAGCTCACCATCATCTTGCATCAAAAGAGAATTGGATACAGGGCCTGAAGTAAGTCCAAACAATAATAGGTTATACAAATCTTTAGGTAAATCTTTAATTGCAGTATCAGTTTTAACTTTATACTTTTTGCAAACTTTTGCTGCGTGTTGATAGATTTGCGCTTCCCTTTCCTCACCTAACGGTGCTATACCACCTTTTTTAATTGAAATAGTATCATCTGGTACAATAGCAGACATATCAACTTGATACACGGTACCTAATCCTTTACAATGCGGACAAGCCCCGTAGGGAGAATTAAAGGAAAATGTATTAGGTGAAGGCTCTTCGTAACTCAAACCTGTATCCTCGCACATCAACTGACGTGAGTAAACAGCATCCACAGGACTATCAGCGGGCTTGCCGTGTACAACTATGAACATTAAATCTTTACCAAGTTTTAATGCTTGTTGAACACTCTGACTAATACGTAATCGATCTGAGTCTTCAACTGCTAAACGATCAACCACCACTTCAATATCATGTATCTTAAAACGGTCGACCTGCATTTTAGCTGTCAAATCTTTAATCTCACCATCCACTCTTACTTTCAAAAATCCTTTCTTTCGAATTTCTTCAAACAATTCTCGATAGTGACCTTTTCTACCCCTAATAAGAGGAGCTAATAAAATAATTTTTTGCCCCTTGAATCTTTTAAAAATATTATCAACTATTTCTTCCTCACTAAACTTCACCATTTTCTTTCCAGTGTTATAGCTATAGGCTTCTCCAATTCTTGCATACAACAAACGAAGAAAATCATATACTTCAGTAACAGTACCAACCGTTGATCTTGGATTTTTATTGGTTGTTTTTTGTTCAATTGAAATCACTGGAGATAGACCACTAATTTTATCAACATCAGGTCGCTCCATATCACCAATAAACTGACGAGCATACGCACTAAAACTCTCCATGTACCGGCGCTGTCCTTCATGGTAAATTGTATCAAAAGCTAAAGACGACTTTCCACTTCCACTAACACCTGTAAAAACAACTAGGCTATTTTTCGGAATTTGTAGATCAATATTTTTTAAATTATGCTCTCTTGCTCCAATAACTTCAATCACATCAGCATTGTTAGCCAATTCGAACTCATTATTATCCTGTTGATTTTTCTTTCTGCTAGCCATATATAACCTTCTAACAATCTGTTATCACTTTTGTTAAGAACAAGTATCTAAAGCTTGGGCAATATCTTCCCAAATATCTTCCACATGCTCTAACCCAACCGATAAACGAATTAGACCCGCAGAAATCCCTACTGAAGCCCGTTCCTCTTCACTCAATTTTGAATGGGTAGTGCTGGCTGGATGAGAGGCAATTGTTCTACTGTCACCTAAATTATTGGTCATAGATATCATCTGCAAAGCGTTCAAGAAATTTCTGCCAGACGATATACCTCCAGATAACTCAAATGTGAGAATACCTCCACCCAAACTCATTTGTTTTTGTGCTATACTAAAATGAGGATGTGAAGGTAAAAATGGATACTTCACCCAACTTACTCCTTTATAACCATCTAAACGTTTAGCAAGAGTAAGTGCCTGCTCGCTATGCTTTTCCATTCTAATGTGTAAAGTCTCTAAACTTTTTGATAACACCCAAGCATTAAAAGGACTTAAGGAAGGGCCTGAATTTCTTATAAAAAGATACATTTCATGTATCAACTCTTTCTTACCAACCACAACTCCTCCAAGCACTCTACCTTGTCCATCCATAAACTTAGTTGCAGAATGTACTACCAAATCGGCCCCCAATAATATAGGCTGTTGAAGTGCAGGTGTAGCGAAGCAATTATCGACCACTAAAAGAATATTCTTCGCTTTACAAATCTCAGCTAAATAAGCAATATCAATGATATCTAAACCAGGATTAGAAGGCGTTTCAACATACAACATCTTCGTATTAGGTCGAATACACGCTTCAACTGTTTCAGGTTTACGCATATCAAAATAAGAAGTTTCAATACCCCACTTTGGCAAATATTTAATAAGCAAAGTGTGTGTAGATCCAAACACTGCAGATGCAGAAAGAATATGATCACCTGCTTGTAAGAAACTCATGAAAGTTGCAAACACAGCAGCCATACCGGTTCCAGTTGCAACGCCCGCTTCAGCACATTCTAGAGTGGCTACCTTTTCAATGAATTCATCAACAGTTGGATTAGAAAAACGAGAGTAAATATTGATATCTAAATTATCATCCGAAAAAGCAGCAGCCATTTCTTCTGCAGAATGATAAGTGAAACTACTTGTCAAAAACATTGGAGTGCTGTGCTCCATTTGTTCAGTTTTTGAAGTTTGAATTCTTACTGCGTTAGTAGCAGGATGTCTTTTTTTCATATCGCTTGCTTTACCTCTTCTCCATTTACATGAATATCCCAAGTTATTTCTGCACCAGCTCTACGAAGTGTTTCAGCAACACTGCAATATTTTTCAATTGATAACAATGCTGCTCTGTAAGCTTTATCGGGATGCACATCTCCAGTTAGGAAATAACGCACATGAGCCGACTTCCACAATGCAGGCTCTTTACCTGTCTCTCTTTCTCCGTCCACTTCAATTTTCAAACTTGTAAATGTTTCTCTTTGTTTTTTCAATATAGAAACAATATCTACACCACTACAACCACCCAACGCTGCTAACACAGTTTGCATTGGACGAACGCCATTGCCATTGCCACCTTGATCAACTGGAATATCAATACTGAATTGTTGAGAAGTTGAATCAGTTGCAGTAAAAGTGAAATCTGGTTTTGTTAATTCAATTGTAAAAATGGGCATATTTAATAAATTTTTGAAAGAACGAAATTACAAGGAAATCCTTGTCAGAATTGAATTTCTAGTAATTTTACTTGATTGGTAAATGAACAGTTGTTAGCCTCTACAAGAAAAAAAATTTGTTCTCTTGAAAAAAATCCCAATAGCTTTGCAGTAGTTCTTTTAACATACTTATCAAGAAAGGCAGAGGGTAATGGCCCGATGAAGCCTTGGCAACCCTTACGGATCTTGGAGCGTAAGAAGGTGCCAACTCCATCCCTGAGTCGAAGGGAGAGATAAGTCAGATTTCAAAGCTTGTATCTTAATTGATCAAAATACCAGCTCATCTGACTTACCAGATGAGCTTTTTTATTTGTAGCTAGCCAAATAATGAAGTTGACTGGTAAGCCATCCTCTGTCTACTGATAAGTTTTAAAAGAAGCCATTCATCATTAAAATTAAAATTATGAGCAAGCTTCATTTTGAAACACTTCAATTGCATGCAGGTCAACAAATTGATCCTGCAACCAACTCCAGGGCGGTTCCTATTTACCAAACAACCTCTTATGGATTTAAAAATTCGGCTCATGCAGCCAATTTGTTTGGATTAAAAGAATTTGGAAACATCTACACCAGAATCATGAACCCAACCACTGATGTATTCGAACAAAGAATTGCAGCTTTAGAGGGGGGTGTTGCAGCACTAGCAACTGCATCTGGACAAGCAGCACAGTTTCTTGCACTAAACAACATTCTACAAACAGGCGACAACTTTATTTCAACATCCTACTTATACGGAGGAACTTATAACCAGTTCAAAGTTGCGTTTAAGAGATTAGGTATTGAAGCAAGGTTTGCAAACGGAGATGATGTAGAAAGTTTTGTACCACTCATTGACAAAAACACAAAAGCTATTTACCTAGAAACCATTGGTAACCCACGCTTAAACGTACCAGATTTTGAAAAATTTGTTGCGCTTGCTCGAGAGTATGACTTGCCATTAATTGTAGACAACACATTTGGAGCAGGCGGCTATTTATTTCAGCCTATTAAATGGGGTGCTAATGTGGTGGTATCGTCGGCTACCAAATGGATTGGCGGACACGGTACTTCAATAGGGGGAGTAATTATTGATGGGGGAAATTATAATTGGGGTAATGGCAAATTCCCTCAATTTACCGAACCTTCAGAAGGTTATCATGGGCTAAAGTTTTGGGATGTATTTGGCGAAGGAAATCCACTTGGTCTGCCAAACATTGCATTTGCAATTAGAGCTAGAGTTGAAGGATTAAGAGATTTTGGTGCATCTCAAAGTCCATTTAACTCTTTCTTACTGCTTCAAGGAATAGAAACTCTTTCATTAAGAGTACAAAGACATGTTGACAATGCCCTTGCACTTGCACAATGGCTGGAGCAACATGATCTAGTAGAATTTGTATTATATCCTGGTTTGAAATCAAGTCAATACCATACACTTGCAAACAAGTATTTTCCTAATGGATATGGGGGCGTTTTAAGCTTTGGAATTAAAGGTGGAAAAGAGAATGCAGCAGAATTTATTGATTCATTAAAATTAGTGAGTCATTTAGCGAATGTAGGTGATGCAAAAACCCTAGCCATTCATCCTGCTTCTACCACCCACGAGCAGCTTTCAGAAGAAGAGCAAATTGCGAGTGGTGTAGCACCTAACCAAATCAGAATTAGTGTAGGTATTGAACATATTGAAGATATCAAAGCAGATTTTGAACAAGCATTTGAAAAAGTGTTTTCAAAAGACTTAGTACTAAACTAAACCATTTGCCTGCCGGCTTCGCCGGCAGGCTTCTCTACCATGAACTACCATCAGTTTACATATCATCATCCCTTTCCTTTAGAAAATGGTGAAGTGCTGCCTCAAATTAAATTAGCCTACCATACATGGGGACAACTCAACGAACAAAAGTCCAATGTGGTTTGGATATTCCATGCACTCACCGCTAATAGTAATCCAGCCGAATGGTGGGATGGACTCGTGGGACCAGCCAAGCTCATCAACCCAGAACAATATTTCATTGTTTGTGTGAACATGTTAGGTAGCTGTTATGGTAGCTCCCATGCATTAGATGTGAATCCCTCAAATAATGAATTCTACTACCATAACTTTCCAACATGCTCTATTAGAGATATGGTGCATTCTTACCAGCTTTTAAAAGATTATTTGGGCATCAAAGAAATTTATTTAGGAATTGGAGGCTCTATGGGCGGACAACAATTGCTCGAGTGGTCGGTTATGTATCCTCATCAAATTCAAAGAATGGTTTTGCTTGCAACTAATGCACAGCACAGCCAGTGGGGCATTGCCTTTAATGAAAGTCAACGATGGGCTATTGAACAAGATCCTACTTGGAAAATCAACGATCCAAATGCAGGCTTAGAAGGATTAAAAATTGCAAGAAGCATTGCTTTGTTGAGTTACCGTAATTATCCTATGTATCAGCGAACCTTTATGCCTAATGAAGGAAAAAACGGTTCAACATATCAAAGGCACCAAGGAAACAAATTAGCAAACCGATTCAACGCATTTAGCTATTATGCACTCACTCGTGCAATGGATCAACATCATATTGGAAGAGACAGAGGAACTATTGAAGATGTCCTTTCAAGTATTCCTACCAAAACATTGGTCATTGGTATTAGTTCCGATATTCTATTTCCTCCGTCAGAACAAGAATTTATTGCAGAGCATATTCCAGAGGCAGAACTAGCTATAATCTCATCTAATTACGGACACGATGGTTTTTTGTTGGAGTACGAAAAAATAACAACCCTCGTGCAACAATTTTTATTAAAAAAGAATTTCAAACATAACAAGCAAACAAACTATGTCAACAGGTAAAGAACTAAAAATTGGATTATTCGGATTTGGTGTGGTAGGTGAAGGTTTATACAGAGTGTTACATCAAACCCCGTCATTAAAAGCCACTATAAAAAAAGTGTGTATTAAAGATGCTACTAAAAAAAGAAATGCACCAGCCGAACTTTTTACAACAAACAAAGAAGATCTCTTATTCGATCCCGAAATCAACGTAATAGTTGAAGTGATCAATGAAAGCCAGCCTGCGTTTGAAATCATTCAAACAGCTATGTTACAAGGCAAAGCTGTAGTGAGTGCTAGTAAAAAAATGATTGCAGAACATCTTCCAGAAATTCTTGAACTACAACAAAAAACTGGATTACCATTTCTATGTGAAGCATCTGCATGTGCTTCCATTCCTGTTATTAGAAACTTAGAAGAATATTACGACAACGATTTACTACATGCTATTAAAGCCATTGTAAATGGGTCAACCAACTATATTCTTACAAAAATGTTCGAAGAAAACATTCGATTTCAAGATGCAGTTTTGCAAGCACAACAACTCGGATTTGCAGAAGCTGATCCTAAGTTAGATGTGGAAGGATTCGACGCTTTGTTTAAATGGATTATTTTATTGAACCATGCTTATGGTATTGTTGCTAATCCAAATGAAATTCTGTTTAGCGGTATTCAACAAATTCAATTAAGTGATGCTTTAGTAGCAAAAGAGAAACAACAAGAAATAAAACTTGTAGCGCAAGCAACCAAACTAAGAGATGGTGGTATTGCTGCATTTGTACTTCCTCAATTTGTAAAAAAGGAAGATCACTTGGCATTTGTAAAAAACGAATACAACGGAGTAGTCATTGAAAGCGGATTTTCAGACAAACAATTTTTCTATGGTAAAGGAGCCGGTAGTTTTCCTACCGCATCTGCTGTACTAAGTGATATAGCTGCACTTCGTTACGACTATAGATACGAATACAAAAAAAGATACCAGCATCAACCTAATGTTTTATCGAATGATTACTATTTGAAAGTATACTTAAGCTTCGAAGAATGGGATCATATTCCTAAAGAAAACTTTGAATGGATTGAAGAATGGCATGCACATGAAACAAGAAAATATTTAATTGGGGTGATACATGTGAGTCATTTAAAAGATAAAACTTGGTGGAAAGAACAAAATATTTCTTTAATACTTGCACCACAGCCTATTATTGAAGAAGTTGAGTTAAAAAAAATTCAAAAGAAAAGCCTCGAATTAGCAGGGGTTAGCTGAGCAAGCGGAGGGGAAGTTTTACTTCCCCTTTTTCATTCTTGCATTTCCCTCTTATTTTTGGCTCATGATATACTCCCAAGCGAACACAGCCATTAGAAATGGATGGATGCTATCTGCTTCTTTAGCAGCAGTACTAGGTATAGGTAGCTGGCTCTTGGGAAAAAACAACTTTTTTTTATGGCTGAATGGCAATGGAGGAAAAGCCGCAGATTTTTTCTTCCAATACATCACACACTTAGGCGATGGAGCCATATTTGTACCACTGTTACTTTGGGTTATTTGGAAAAAACGCAACTATTGGAAACTGGTGGTATTATCAGCTATCATTTCTTCCCTCATTACGCAAGGTGCAAAACAATTCTTTTTTCATGGAGCACCCCGACCAACAAAAGCAATTACAGATGCTTTTATTCATCAAGTTGCCGGTGTAGAAGTACATCAAATCAATAGCTTTCCATCTGGACATACAGCAACTGTGTTTGCAGTGTATTTAATTTTACTGATACTATATCCTACAAGAAAATTTCTTTTTGCTGGAATAATCATTGCAACATTAGTTGCCTATTCTAGAGTATACCTAGCACAGCATTTTCCAATAGATTTAGCTGCTGGTATTGGAGCTGCAATTATTTCAGTTACATTGGCAGACTATATATTACAAAAAAATCGCCCGTGATGTAACACGAGCGATTTTGTATACATGTATAGGTTCATAGATTACTTCGCAACCATCGACTTTAATTCTGATACGTAGAAATTCTTTAATTCATTATTGGCTGAAACCAGCACTTGAACAGAGATTTTTACATTTCCAGAAGGCACATACTTTAATATTTCAGCTTGAGGAATAAATAACTCAAAATCGCGTGCAGTACCATTGTTAACAGTGTAATTTTTATTCCCTTCAAGATTGACAGATTGATAAGTACATAGAATCATGCTTTTACCAGTTGCATCTGTATAAGTAACGGGACGATTAAATTCATCATATACATAAGCTACTATAAATGCACTTGTATTGATATTACTTGAAATACTAAATCTCGGGAAAATGCTCACACCCATCTTAGCAACATTCAATAATGTTAAAGGCTCTTGTGGTTTAGTGATATATAAGCGAGGTACTTCTGTGCTTCTTACACCACTTGCAGGATACAAAATGCGCATCAAGTTTTTATCGCCTTCAGAAATAGCATTATTCCAATTCACTACATAGCTGTTGGTTGTCCAACCTGGCATAATGGGATAGTGCATTATTGAATAACGATCATAAGTAGTTCCGTTTGTGTAGAATTGATTTACAGTTTTAAATAAGTTCCAATCAACTGCATCTCTATCCCAACCATTGGTACGCTTTAATTCTGCATATACATAGTCTTTATTCCACTTAATTCCAGAGATAGGACTGCTGTGCTCATGCAACAAGCCAATAGCATGACCAAACTCGTGAACAATACAAGTGTATGTGTATGCTGCAGTTTTGAATGTAGTTGTATCCAAATTCATAGTCTTTTGATCTTGAGGAACAGAAAGAGCTTGAATACCAATTCTTGAGTTATTTCCACCTTTGTTATCTAACAACACACGAATATGTGCATCACCAGTTTCTACAAATTGAAATTTAATATTGGCATATTTCTCCCATTCTTTGGCATACGCCTGAATCATTTGTCGCATTTGCGGACTACCATTCCAGATTTTCACATAAAGAATTGAACCTACATCCCACAGATAAAAATTATCTGCCAGCCCGCGACCGCCTTTCAAATCGGTAGTGTCTAAGAGGAAGTTTTTAGGAGGATCTACGGTACTACAGGGAGCCGTTCCTTTAACGAATGGTATACCTGGCTGCTTTTTTTGTTGGGCATACGTACCCAAAGAAATTGTGAGCATACCCACAAAGGCTAAGACAAGCTTTTTCATACTAAGTTGATTTAAAGATGATTGAAAATAAGCCATTTCGTCATTTTTTGAATGTTTTGTTGATTTGTTCTTTGTAGCAAGGATGCAAAACCCATTTTTTTTACATAATCAGGGCTGAAAAAAAGAAGTAAACTTGTCAAAATCGCCCGAATACCTATATTTGCACTCCCAAAACGGAAACGGGAAGTAGCGCAGGCCGGTAGCGCACCTGGTTTGGGACCAGGGGGTCGCAGGTTCGAATCCTGTCTTCCCGACAAAAGAGTATCATGAAAATGGTGCTCTTTTTTTTGCTCTAAACTCAATATAGATAAGGGTTTCAAGAGATACAAGAAACACACTGAGCATCAAATAAAATTGTTTTACAATCTGTTTTAAGGATTAAGCTGATACCCAAAAAGCCCGTAACACTAAAATTTGGGTCACAAATGGGTCACACTTTGGGTCACAAGTCTCCTAAGGGAGCAGTTGCAATATCTAATTACAAAGAGAGAATTAGATTACGCTGGAGATATCAAGGAAAGAGATATTCTTTAAACCTTTCAGCCTACAACAAAATCAACCTTGCAGCAGCAAGAAGAAAAGCGTTAGAAATTGAGTATGACATCGCCAACAATCAGTTCGATGTCACCCTTCAGAAATATGGAGGACAGAAAACTAAGAACGCTAATGAAGCAGTTCAACAACCTACTTCTATCGTTGAATACTTCGAGAAATGGGTTAAGGAATACAAGCAGATGGATTGTGAAGTCAACTCTGACTACTTCTACTTAAGGAACACCATCAGAAGATGGGGTGATGTTGGCAGTGATGAGGTCTTGGGTAAACTCAATGCTGAAACTTTTGGTCCTAAAACCTTCAATGAGAGGTTGGCGATGTTAAAATCATTCTCTAATTGGATGAAGCAACAAGGCTACTGGACTGTTAACCCCTTTGAGGGAGTATCAAAGAGAAAAATTAAGAAGACAGAGAACCCTGAAAGAGAACCCTTCTCAGAAGAAGAAATCAAACAAATATTAGAGGCCATTAAAACAGATCGTTTCTGCCCTCCAAGCTCTAGGTATAAACATTCATTTTACTATCCTTTTATATACTTCTTATTCAAAACAGGTGTTAGGCCAGCAGAAGCAGTGGGACTTAGAGTGAACTGTGTTAATCTGAATAAAAACATGATTGTCATTAAAGAAGTATTAGCTCGTTCAGTTAAAGGAACCAATGCAGCAGTAAGAGTAAGAAAGGAAACAAAGAACGGCAAAGTGAGAATGTTGCCATTAACAGAAGACTTAAAAGATGTTCTACTTCCTATGCTTTCTGGAAAAGGAGAGGATGACTTAGTATTTACTTCTGTAACTGGATTACCTATTGATGACAGAATGTTTCAGAGAAGAATCTTCTCAGTTGTTCTTCAGAACTTACATATACCTCATAGGGTATTATATGCATGCAGACATACTTTTGGAAGTAGGTGTATCGACCAGGGATTAAGTCCAGTGATGACTGCTTTCTTAATGGGAAATAATCCTGAAACAGCTTTGAGAAATTATGTACATCAAATTAGCTTACCTGACAAATTACCTGATATAAATTAATGTCATTGCTGAATTTCTTTAATGAATGTGAGAAGAAGTACTACTGTATAGGTAATCAGTACCCAGCTATCAAGTCGAGTTCGGGGTACCCCCTATGTTTGTTTCGTGGAATAATCAATCTCACTAGTCTGAGATCTTTTTCTGCATTTTATTTAAACAATGTTTTTAAAGTAAGCACAATGTTTACTCAGAACTATATCTGAAAGAATCACAATTTTAATTATTCACTTTTTTAGTGAAATAACTGCAATATATATTGTTAACAACTGATCAGTGCACAGGTCAGTCTGATTTCCTCACCTCTAAATAACATCACATGAGTCCTTAAACTAACACACCACAACATATCCTCATTCATTATACTTAGAGCCCTGTTGGACATTATTCCAATGGGGCTCTCTGCATTTAGGGGATATCCTTAGTTGCTTCACGGGATGTGAAGTGACTATTTCAATCTTGAGTTAAACGCTCACATTATTCATTACTTGGTAATGTCCATTCATAAAAATGCTCCAGAGGAGTACGAGTCCAATGGAGCTGAGTGAACATTCACCAAACAACAATCAAAATTATGAAATTTCAAATTGCTAAACGAAAGCAATCTTCTATTAAGATGGCCTTACAAGGTCCAAGTGGAAGTGGTAAGACTTATTCGAGCTTACACATTGCTTATGGGTTAACTGGCGACTGGAAGAAGATCGTCGTAATTGATACCCAACACAGCGCAAGTAGCTGTTATGCTCACCTCGGAGAATACTGGGTAGCATCTCTAGAACCTCCCTTTGAACCTGAGAAGTTCATTGATGCCATTCTCTACTGTGAACGGAAAGGTTTCCAAGCCATTATCCTGGACTCCTACTCCGATGAGTGGGAATACTTGCTTGACTTTCATGCGAGCTTAGGAGGGAACTCTTATGCTGCTTGGGGTAAAGTTATACCTCGACATAACCAACTTGTTGAGATCATTTTGAACTCCCCTGCTCACATCATCCTCAATGTGCGCTCTAAACAAGATGTCATCATTGTAGATAAGCAGCAAGAACGAGTAGCTGAGAAAGTGGGGTTAAAGGGTATTCAGAAGGATGGATATGAATATGACTTACCCTTAGCATTCACATTAGATATGTCACATTTAGCATCAGTTAATAAAGATGTGAGTGGACGCTTTGAAAGTAACCAACTGCATCAACTTGGAGTTAACACGGGTAAACTATTACTCAACTGGATCCAGTCAGCTGAACCGCTCACTTCAAGAGACATTGAGCTCAGAGTGAATGAATCTAAGTCCATTGCCGAGTTACTACAACTCTATTATGGATACCCCAAGTTAACAGGCATGTTAAAGGAGCAGTTTGAACGTCGTAAGAAGATGCTCCAACAACCAAACACCTCATCTCCTAACCATCAATTCTCACAAAATGGAAAACACACTTCATAATCCCATGCTCCTACCCATTCGAGTAGAGCCAAAGTCGAACATCCTCCAAGCAACACCTCAGGAGGAGTTATTCATAACAGCTAACACCATTGCTGTGCCCTTTCATGAAATCAAAACACAACACATCATTCCAGTGTATGTGAAGGATAATGAAACACTCATTTCCCACACCGACTTCATTGAGAGTGCATTTGAAGCAGTGAGTGACTTCTATCCCAATGAGACCATCTTACCTCCAGTCATTCGTGTATCACACCCCATTAAGGGAAGGATACCAGAAGCGAAGGATAAACCCGTTGCTCAGTTAGAGGAATGGGAGAAGACGCTCTATTATGAGCGCATGGCTTTTGTGATTGAGATACCCACCATTTACGATGATGTTGATGGTAATCGGTTAACCCTCACCATTGGAGGTGTGAAAGCCTATAACTTAGATAACCTCTATAACCGCAAAGGCTCTGGAGAATACTTTAAGTTATTCGTTGGACTGAAGAATAAAGTCTGCACCAACCTATGTGTTTGGGGAGATGGCTTAAAGAAGGATATACGAGTAAACTCAGTTGGAATGATTCGTGGATGCTATGAGAACTTACTGGAATATTACAATGTCAAATACCATCTGCATCATTTAAATAAGTTAACTCAGCGACATATCACTGAAGCGCAGTTTGCACAGTTAATTGGACGTTGTAGAATGTATCCTCATTTACCCAATAACTTGAAGAAGGAAATACCAGTATTGCAGTTAGTGGACTCACAAATTAATAGCATTGTTCGTGACTACTACCACGATAAGTCATTCTGTCGGGATGCAGTCGGTAACATCAACCTCTGGAAGCTCTATAACCTCTTCACAGAAGCGAACAAGAGCAGCTACATTGATACCTTCTTAGAGAGGTCAGTGAACTCCTTCGACTTTGTCGATCAGGTCTATGACTGCTTAGAACATAAGCATTACAACTGGTATCTATCTTAAATCACCACTTAATGAGAGCGCCTTCCACTTTGAGGGCGCTTTTGTTATGTTAACACCCACCATTATGAACCTATTAACTGAAATAACCATCTCTTATAAACCACCTAGGGATGAAGAACAAATCACAATCCGATCATCAGCGAAAGCTTATGAAGTATTACTCCCATCCTTCGATCCCGATATTATCTGCTTACAGGAAGAAATGAAGGTCTTACTACTGGATAAAGCCAATCATGCCATTGGAGTATTTAGTCCACATAAAGGAGGCATAGATGCAACTGTAGTAGATATCCGCATCATATTAGCAACAGCCCTTAAATGTGCAGCCTCAGGGTTAATCCTGGCACATAACCATCCCTCAGGAAATCTCAAAGTATCTGAACAGGATAAGCAGTTAACTAAGCAAATGAAGGAAGCCTGTACCCTACTCAACCTTAAAGTAATGGATCACTTAATCATCACGCCAAAGGGTTACTTATCCTTTGCTGATGAGGGGCTACTTTAGTTATGTTGAATAAATCTGGCCTCGAAACTAAACGAGGTCAGATTTTTTAAAAATTAGTTAATACTTGACGACTGAATACAAAACTTTATTACTAAATTTATTTCATGCTATGATGGTGACATTAACGATTTGAAGCAGAAAGATTAGCCGCTATCCATCATGACATAATTACTGCCCGCCCCACTAAATTAAGTAGATATATTGGTGCTTACTCATAACAAATTGTGAGTGAGAGTAGCGAAGCTGTGTAAGATCATTTTAGTTTATTTAAATAAGCTTACAATGAGTTTGGATTATTCCGATAATAATCAAAATTTAGCCAACACCACTCATGCAATTAAGTCAACATTCATTCAACAAATTGGATTGTTACGGCGTATATTTATGAGTTGGCGGCAACACTAGAAAATACCTCCAAATTTGAACACCAGATAAAAATAAAATGGCAAATACTAACATGGCAAACTTAGACGAGAGAATACAAGAACTTTACGAACAGTTTATTGACTTTCCTACAAAAAACAAAATTGTACGGAATGGGCAACGTGACGATGCATTTTCATTGGTTGTTTTCGAAATTCTATTTCAGAACTATCATGGAATAAAAAAACTCAATTACAATGAGGAATTACATCGTGATATTCTTTGTCAATACATCGTTCCACCTCCCGATGACAGCATTGATATTTTTTTTGAGGAAAAAGATTTAGACGAGTGCATTTATCATATTGTCCAAGTGAAGAATTCAAAGTTATCACCTGGTGACATAGAACAATGCTTTGTGCTAATGGAAAACTCTATTAAGATTTACTTGAATAAACCCAAGGACTCTAAGAAAAATTTAAAGGAATTAATTGCAGATACTGACTTTAGCAAACAATATAAAAACTCATGTATCTATTATGTTGTTCATAGAGGGACAACAAACTTCATTAGAAGCCAAAAGAGTAATCAAAAGATAATTACAGGTGATGAACTTCTAATATTAGAAAAAGGGACGAGACAAATGTCCGTACCAAAAGAGGATTTTGAAATTGATACAGGCAACAATTTCATAGTCAACAATTTTATTGAAAGTACAAATGGAGCAAAAAAGGTAAATCAAAACATTCCACAATCGTTACTGTGTAACTTTAGTGGCTATGATTTAGCTAGACTGAATAACAAGTATGCAAATACATTACTGGGTAGAAATATTCTTTATGGTCAGAACCTAAGAGAATCTTTAAGCAAAAATTCCAAAACATATGACAGTATGTTTTCTACAATCAATAAAGAGGCAGAACTTTTTTTATTCTATAACAACGGAATAACAATTATTTCAAGCGACTTTAATGCAGTTGGAATTAATAATAAAGAAAAAATAACTGTTGAGAATTTTTCAATAATAAATGGAGCTCAAACAACAAGCACACTTGGGGCTTACCTAAGAGATGCTGAAGTGAATGACGAACAAGATAAAATTGAAAAACTTAAGAATGTTTTCGTCCTTACTAAAATTTATAAAATCAATAAAGACCTAAAAAATCATGATACGATAAGTGAAAACATAAAAATTTTCAACAATACTCAAACTCCTCTCTCCAGCAGAGACATGGTTTCCATTAGGAAAGAACAAATTGCTTTACAAGAAAAATTATTTTTAGGAGAAACTCCAAACATTTTCGTTTTTATCAAAAAAGGTGAGAACATTCCTCCATATCCAAAAACACAACCTCATCAAAGAGTTACAAATGAAATATTAGCACAATTAGCACTTTGTGGCTTTTGTACCGAACCATTTACTGCAAAAGATAAAAAGACTAAGATATTTGATAGTGATGGGAAGGAAGATGTTTTATTGAATCCAATCTATGACAGATTATTTAATCAAAACAATGGAGTCCTTTTTACAAAAACTAATGAAGAGATTGACGAGCTTCTATTTATTTATCGTTTGCATGAGGATACAAAGAAGTATCAAAAGCAATTTCTAAAAAACCAATTGCAAAATCTTAGTCAAAAATCATTGACAAATACTACACAGAAAGAACAAAGAGAAAATCAACTCAACGCAATTAAAAGAAATATGGAAATTGCAAACATTTGTTTGTTCTTCAACATTGCGTGCTATTATTCAATGCGAAATCATTTTGACCATGAGATTCCGAATATTGATAAACTTTCATTTGAAACGAAAAAATACTATGAAGGCAAAGACAACTATAAAGATAAACTGATAAAAGCCTTTAGTGATTTGGTTTATATTAAGACGATAGAAATAATTAGAAACAACAGCGGTGTTGAGAATGTAAACAACTGGTTAAGGGACATTAAAGGTGCAGAAATATTCATGAGGGAGTTGGACAATTTTTTAATTAATTCTGGATTCACGACATCTGAAAAATACGTTGACTTTGTTAAACTTTTTAAAGCGTAACCAAATATGATACAGCATACTCCGACAAAAAGAGCAGCCGCCAAAAGGCGTTTGGCTCAATGGCGGGTGATGTGGTTAATTGAACATTCTATCTGGCATCAACTTTTCTTGTGTATTGACAGTTTTGTGCTCCGAAATCCGCCACTACGCAAAGCCGCAAAACGTTATGGGCAACTATAAAAAGACAGACAAATGGAATTAAAAGACATTTTAACTATTGTTGGGTTATCAATAACATTCGCAGGACTAATAAATGTTATTTTGTACCAACTGATATTTTTACCAAAGTTCAACAAGACGTTCAAGAAGTTTGAATTTGAACTAAAGCAGAAGGACTTAATTAATCAAGAACAATGGAAGCATAAAAGAGATGCTTGTTTTAATGCTTTGAATATAGCTGACGCATTGTTAAGCAACTACAAGTATCCAAATGTAAAGGACGGAGAAATTAAGCCAGGGAAAATTTCTACAGAAGAAGTAAGAAAATGCTTTAATGACCTTGCCTGTTCTTGTAGAGAAGCTACTGTCATCGACCTACTCAAAAAAATTATGTTTGAATCTGTAAGCCCTGACATAATAGTTGACTTAAGAAATGCTGTTCGTATAGAATTAGATTTCGGAAATCAAGAGTTCGATAAGGACAGAGACAGAGCTTTTGTTGGCAAAGTTGGAGCTGACCCAGACTTAAAAAAATAGCAGCCCATAACAGCGGTAACTGTTGCACAACCTCTTTAAATAAAAATAACTTGTGATGATTTTTATTACAAAATGATCACTAAAGCAGTATACTAATAGACTGTCTTAATAGCATTAATTTACCATAAATATAATAAACTAATGGGCAACAAGTTAAATGTCAGAGAATTAGTGATGCTTAGTCCTATTGAAATCCAAGAGAAACTCCCCAAATGGGAGCAGCAATGGGCAATGAAACAAAAGGATCATCCAAATGCTAAAGTTATTAACCCTAAATTAAAGCAATTAAAATCTAATCTTAAAAAGATTATGATGCTTCCAAATCAAACATTTTTTCAGCAGTTTGATTGTGCCGTACTTTTTAACGAAATTATGGCGTTAGAGAAGTTAAATAATTTCAATAATGATTTAGAAAAATTACTAACTCCAGCTAGCGATAAGATCAAGCTTTTTAAGAAATACGCGAAAACATATGATGATGTGACATACTGGAAAGAATTAGCAGAGGCATACATACTGCAGAATTATAATAAAATAGCATATTCAACATATTATAAATTGTTTAGTGTAAAGAGAAATCACAGAGAAGAATTAATGTCTAAAGAAGAGAGAGAAGTGTTATCATCTTTGCCAGAAGTTATTACAATTTACAGAGCTGGATCAACAGAAGAAGAAGAAACATTGAAATATGGAATTAGCTGGACTTTAAATAAAGCAATAGCAAATAAATTTGCTAAAGTGAAGAGTTTACGAGATAAAGTTCCGATGAAGATTTTTGAATTAAAAATTGCCAAATCTGAAGTAATAGCATACTTTAAATCAAGAAATGAAGAGGAAATAATATATATCCATAAATCTAAGAAGAAATGATTGCTTTGTGCGACTTACATATCACTATTATAAGTTAATTAAATTTATTAATCCCCATATCAAGGGCTCAAGAAAAAATTGCACTTATTACTTGAACTTAGATCATAGTATGCTTCAAAAAATAATTATATTAGTTTTTATAATTCTGCTTTCTAATATTTGGCTTTCATGCAATAATAGCAATGAAGAGATAAAATCAAAATTAGATTCAGCTTTAAAAGAGATGAATTCTATTAAAGTACAAAAAATTAAAGACTCTATCAATAATGCTCAAAATCTAACTAAATTGATGGATTCACTTAACAAAGCTATTGGCGGCAATATAAATGACTTAAATGCCTTATATGAATTGTTAAAACCATCTATATTTATTGTATATACTTTCGATGGAGAGCTTAATAAATACCAAGGTTCAGCGTTTATCATAGATGAAAATGGAGTTTGTTTAAGTAATTATCATTTGTTCGAAAATATTAGTTCTGGTTATGTAGTAAACCAAGAAGGTTTAAAGTTCAAAATTGAAAGAATTATCAGTTATAGTAAAGAATCAGATTACATTATATTTAAAATCGCCCTCGGTAATTATTACTTAAGCCCCTTAAAAGTCACTACACTACAACCAAGAATTGGTGAACAATGCTTTGCAATTGGAAACCCCAAAGGCCTTATGCATACATTATCTACTGGAATAATTTCAGGAATAAGGGATGGTGGAAAGTATTTGCAAACGACTGCTGAAATAACACATGGGAGTAGCGGTGGAGCTTTATTTAACTCAAAAGGAGAAGTAATTGGTATAACCTCCGCAGGTCTTAATGAGGCAAATTTAAATTTTGCAATAAACATATTGCATGTTGACAAGGTACATAGTATTAGTGAAACTAATAATGCAGGCAGAAACGTTAAAAACTTTACTGTAACAAGTCCAAAAGCATTCTTTCATAATTCACCCTCAAATAGCCAAAGAAGAAATGCTTATATGGTTTATGGCGAATATGGTCAAGCACTAGAAGAAATAAATGGATTTATTTATGTAGTATTTACAAACTCAAAAGGACAAACAAGTATTGGTTGGATCCAAACTAAAGATGTTGAGTTTGGAAATTTTAAAATAAATAATTCACGTAATTATAGTACCTCGTCGGAATATGAAGTCATTGTCGACAAAGCAATTTTTCATAGCAGCCCAGATTTTAATACTTCAAGAAGAGGATACTTGGTCAGAGGAGAAACATTTAAAGCAATTGCTTATAGAAACGGATTTATATATACTGAATTTGTTAATAGAAATGGGATTAAATCTATAGGATGGATAAATGAAAATGATGTACTTCTTAAATAGAGTAAAATGAATTTTAAATCAATTTTATCAAAGCTTAATAAAAAAGAAAAGATATTTATATCTCTACTTGCTGGATGGACTTTTATCCACTTTGTCTTTCTTATATATGCAAAAGGAAGTACAAGTTTTTTTTGGCCATTTGATGAAGACCCTATTTTAATAGCTGATTATGATTTAACTGAATTCAGCGTCTATGGAATTACTCCTTGGATATGTCTCTATGTTTATAAACTACTTAATAATAAGTAAATAGGGGAAAACAAAGAAGATGATCTAAAAAGATGCATTTTACTGTCAGTAGGATACTTCACTATAACTGCAATTGGTGTTACAATTAGTTTTGTATTTGGAGGTGAAAGCTATCTTAAGCTGTTTTGGGAGTTAATCATGAGTATTACTACTCTATGCAACAAGAAATCAACCTTATTATTAAATCGAAGCTTAAGAGCCCTCTGGTTAAGTATAGAGATACCGAATATTCATTACAGGATTCATCAAAATTTAAGTTACTCGAAGATCTATCAGCACTTGCTAATCACCCATCTAGTAGCACTAAATATATCATCATCGGAGTAATTCACGGGTTAACTTCATTAAAACGAACCTTTCAGGAAGTAGTAAATCCAACTGACCAAAATGTATATCAAGAGTTCGTGGATACCTATTTAGAACCTAAAATCAACTTTACCTATATCAGCTTCAAATTCAGAGATAAGAAGCTTGCTGCTTTTGTTATCAGTGACAATAATAATCGTCCCTATCTTTTTAAACTGAATATATTTACGAAGAATTGGAGTGATTTTAGAAATAGAACTGGTCAGGGGTTAATCACGCACGATGGACATTACAACGTTAACTTAACAAGGTCTGATCTTGACTACATTTATAGAAAGAATTTCAATCATAATCTCAAAGGCTCTGAGCTAGATGTTAGAATGAACTTCCAACAATTAACAGTTGAATCTAATATCAATGTAATTGAGCTATATGAAATTGAACTATATGTTGACAATTTAACCTCTAGAGATATTGATATTAAATTTGAGCTTAGGCTAGAATCGCTTGACTATTTCATACTAGCCTGTAAGGATGATATTACTCAATGCATGAATAGTGTTAAATATTATTCCAACCCAGCTTTAGATTTTAATTTCAATCTGAGCTTTGGAAGACATAACCTTGAGTTGAACTCAGAACATAACGGTCAGCATTTAATTAAAAACTTAACTGAAATACGAATTAAGCGAGACTCAAGGGATATTAAATTAATGAATGGGAACCTTATTGGACGCTTCTTTGAAAGAGAAACATATCACAGAGAAATATATGCTGAGTTAAAAATTGAATCCAGAGAATTAATGAACCCCATCTATCAATACTTTGACTTTACGTTTGTTAACATTTAAAGCTAAACTTCAGATACTAAATATCTCCTACTTAAAATTCAGAGTTAACTCCTAACTCTTACTGAGCATGAACAACTGACTCAACATAATAAAATAAGGGACAACTCAGGTGTTAACCTCAAATAATCCCTTATCCAAATTAAAAATAATTAATGGCTAAACTGAGCATCAGTTACAGGCTTCTTAAATGCTCCATACGTTCCTCCTTCGCTTTTAATTTAGGTTCTAACTTCTTTAAACCCTTCTTATAATGGGTATTCCTCTGCTTGAGGGTTAACTCCACCAAATCTTCTCTCCCAATTTCTTTGAGCTTCTTATGTAATGCATCCAGCGATTTGCGGTTTAACCTCACCTTAGAGTCCACATACACATCCTGATACACCTGCATAGGATTATTCTCAATCATCCTATAAACTCTCGGGGACTTAACCGTTGAGACATTCCCCTGCTCATCAACCGCTGGGTAATAAGTATCCTCTAAACCCTTCTTCTCACTAATGAAGAACCTCTTAGTTAACCCGTTCTTCCTCTTACCCTTCTTGCTAACTGGATCAAATTGCTCATATAGCTCATTCTCAATTAGCTTCTTCCCCTCTGAATCATCTCTCAGGGGAATTTTAATTAAACTCTTCACTTGAATCATTACTTCAATTCATCATTTATTTAGTTATTAATGTTATTCAAAGAACAATTGCTCCTAATCAGAAGTTAACGCTTAACTATTCTCAATTAGGCAACTGACAAAATTACAAATACCTCAGTGAATTCTAAAGTAAATCTCACTCTGAATGAGGAATAAATTTCTACTCATACTCAGTGTTAGCTTTCGATACATCAACTGAGTGAAGATATCACTGAACGACTGAGTTAAGTGTGGGCAGTTAACCCTCGCCAGAATTAACCCTCAATTCATCTATGCTGAATGAGGTCACTGAGAGTTAACTCTAACTGAAATCGACCTGGCTCATTCATTGCTGAGTTAAGTCACTCTGAGCAGTCATTAAGTCCAGGCTTAACTCTGAATCGCTGATCCGAAGTTGAATCTCTGGTTTATTTTGGAGTTGACCTCAATTTGAAGTCCTGATTCATACATCACTCTGATCAGGCAACTGAACTCTGATCCAATAACTGAATCAACCCGCTCAAGCTGCCCATCAAAACAGGGCAGCAGCTTGAGCGTACTACTTAATAACCCTTAAGACTAAAAATTTTTTAAATCCGCTTAGGCCTCAAAGATGAATCCTTTTAAATCCGCGCAGGCCTCAAAGATGGTGACTTTTAAAAGCCACAAAAGAATTGGTACAACTATAACATTTCTGAAGTGAATAAACAAATAATTTTAAAAGTTATTTTGAGGATAGTTGAGAACGGAATTAACTAACAAATCAGGCTCAAATGAAGTGCGTATAAGTATTTGAATTGTTCCAATAGATAACTAAATTTGAATATAATAAACCATTAATTACAAATGATAACACACGTAATTGAAGACATTAAAGAGTCATAAATTCAAACTAAATAAAATAACTATGAATAGAATCAAAATAATTGGACTTTCAGTTTTAATTATTGCAGTAACAACTGCATTCTCTCAAACAATCGAATTAGAAATTAAGTCTCTTCTGAACAACAAGCTAGAGCTAAAAATACCAAAGGAATTCAAAATAATGTCTGAGGAACTAATGAAATTTAAATATCCATCTGAGAGAAGACCTACGTTAGTATATTCTAACGAATCTGGTGGAATTAATGTAGCATTGAACCTAACTCAAAGTCAAGCTAATCAGCAGTTAATTTCTACGTATAAAGACAATTTCATTAAAACTTTTAAAATTATGTATCCTTCAGCTGAATGGAAAGATAGTGGCATTAAGACGATAAATGGAAAAGAGGTTGGCTATCTTGAATTAGTAACCCCCGCAATTGATACTGAAATTTATAATTTAATATTCTTTACTGACTTGGATGGTAAATTACTTCTATGTACTTTCAATTGTACTAAAAAGAGCATAGAAGAATGGACACCTACAGCTAAGGAAATTATGAACTCCTTGAAAGTAAAGTAAGTGGTGTAAACTCTGTAAATAGCATAAGTAAAATAACAGTTCCTTTTAGTATTTCAATGCTTTAACTATAATGTTTTATTTGTGTAAAAGAAGTTGGTTTGAAATTATTTATTTTATTATTCTTGATATTTTATTACCAATTTAGCAATGGTAGAAACAACTTGAAAACTAAAGATTTAATATTAAAAAGGCACATATGAACTTTTCTCTTTTCCCTGACGAAGAGCAGTGGAAACCGATTGAGGAATTTCCACATTATTTAATTAGTAGCAAAGGAAGAGTAAAACATAGTGTTACTGGTAAAATAAAAGTTCAAAAAAGAGAAGTTGCACGACGTAAAAACGGTACAGTATCTTCAACTTATTTTGTTGTTATTCTAAGTGACTTTAAAGGAAAGGATGGCAATAAATACAGAAGATTCGTTCATAGACTTGTTGCTTTAGCTTTTCTTGGACCACCCCCAACAACAGAACATACAGTCGACCATATTGACACAAATTCAATAAATAATAACTTAGAAAATCTTCGGTGGGCAACTAAAAGTGAACAATTCTCAAATCATCGGACTCAAAACGAATGGCCAATATCAATTGAAAATCTACCGCATGAAGAAAGACTTAGAATTGAAGGAAAATTAAAGTAAAAAAAGTAATAGTTTGTAAATAAAGATTAAGTTGTCCTAATGTGAATTTATAAATTCGATAATCACATCTAAAAAAGTATATTCATTAATCCTCTATAATTTACTAACAATGACAATCTCATACCTGCAATCTTGAAGCTGCGAAACGTTAAAAGATAACCTTTATGACAAGTCAAGAAAATAAAATGAAATTATTCTCACAACGCATAGGTAAAACACCAATTAAAGATGTTATACAAAGAGACTCAATAGATGAAGATTTGAAAAATGCCTTATGGAACGGTCTGACAATTTTCTACTGGGAGGGTAAAATCCATAATGACTGGATAAAAAGCAATTCAAAGGATGTTATAATATTCCTAACAAGAATTTGGATACTTTTTTTTAAAAACAAACTAGATGAAATGCCTGGTAGCTTTCACCAACTACTTCCAATACTTAAAAGATTCTTTTATCGATGTGAATGGTATCAACTATATGACTTTATTGAATTTATCCCATTGAATTATAAACCCGATTATTACAATCAAACAAATCACGAATTTATTGAGTATTGCAATAATGTATTCGAGCAGGAACTTTCAGCATATAGATTTGTGAATGGCACATTGACACAAATAAGTTCAAAAGAAGAAGTTGAAGCAATTGAAGAAGCTTTAAACATTGAAGACAATCTTAAGCCTATAAAGATTCATTTAAACCGCTCACTTGAACTCTTTTCAGACAGAAAAAACCCTGACTACAGAAATTCAATTAAAGAATCTATTAGTGCAGTTGAAGCATATTGTTCAATTTTGACAGGCAATCCCAAAGCGACAATTGGACAAGCATTAAAACAAATTGAAATAGATAATAATATTCATCCAGCATTAAAGAACTCGTTCAGCAGCCTATATGGATATACTAGTGATGCAGATGGCATTAGACACGCACTTTTAGAACAAGATAATTTAAACCAAGAAGATGCTAAGTTTATGCTTGTGGCTTGTAGTGCGTTCATAAATTATTTAAGACAAAAGGAGGCTAAAAAGAAGTAAAAACATTACTAAAAACTAAAAAGTCAGCTTTTAACATGGGTAACTGTTGCACAACCTCTTCAAAAATTGATTTGTAAAAATTAAAGTTTCAGTTGTAAATAAAGGCTATTCATTCAATAGGGATTAAATTTACTTGCGTCGCTTCCGGCGACGCAAGTAATAACTTAACAACCCCAGTTTTCGACCATTCTTCAAGTGGAAACTTTGAACACTTTGCATATTTTGTATTACGTGAACCAGTTCTTATTACCATCCTCTTAAATAACAACAAATATCCTGAAAAATGTTTACAAATGAACAAAATGAGTCTATAATACACTAATACCTCAAGCTCAATTCAGCGCTCAAATATCCTGGTCTTAACCCGTGTTAAATGTGTATTTAAGTTCATAGTATTTAATAAAATGCACCTTCTTATTATTAAAAAGAAGATGCATTCTAAAAAGATAAATATTGAATTATCTATATTCTAATTACTCCTGATCAGCTTTTTGATATTTACCATGGCTGATAATAGTAATTAACTTCTGATCTAATAGATTCTTTAAATACTTATCAGCCGTTCGCTCTTTAACACTAATCTTTTCAGCAATTTTAATAGCCTGATTACGATTAAAAGTAACTGGTAATTTATCAAAAAAGGTTTGCTGCATAACAGATAATATGGAGTTTGAACTCTTAGGCAAAAGAGAATATAAATGAATTGAATGACGAATAATTGTCTTTGAAATATTAATTGCTACCTCATACAGTTCATCACTACAAAATAGTTCATCTTTATCACTACCCTTATCATAACTATCAATTAATGAAAGAACCATTGCAATACGAAACGTAATTAAACCTATCCTATAAACTACACCAGCAATTTCATTACTATTTCCCTTTAATGCCTTATTAAGAAGGAGTGTAAATTCAGAATTAAATCTATTCTCTTGTTCGAATGTTAGAGAAAATCTTCTATGCTTCCTATTAATAAAACAATGCATATTATCAACCTCTAAAGCTTTCCTTGTAAAAAAATCACTCAAATTCATCTTAATACTAGACCCAAAGGGGCTCTCCCATACAGGAGCTTGATAGAATTTGTAATAAATAAATCGACTAAATAAACCATTTTCAGCTGATCCAATTAATGAAGTTACCTGACCAGGTGTTCCAGTTAATGTAACTGATAATGCAGGATGATCAATTGAAATGTAATCATTAAAATGTCCTTCTCCCTTACGACTACTATTGATTGGCTCATGATGAAAGGCTTTCCTTAAGATATCTGAAAAGTTGCCCCAATCTTGTTTAATACTATTAGTAAGAGTATCAGCCTCAGAATCACACATTAAACCTATTCCATCGTTATCTCTTAATTGAGCTAATAGTGCGGCAGAGCTACTATTAGCTGAAATATTTAATACAGAAAACTTAGGCTTTATAGGCACAGGATTAATTGATACAGCCCCTTTACTACTCTTATGCATATTTACAGCATCCTCATATGCTTTAAAAGCAGACAAGGATTCATCAAGCATTCTTCGATTTATTGCCTGAATTAATTCATAAGAGAAGCTCAATGAACCTTTTCCGCTCGCAGCAGGAGCAACAGTAAATGAATAAAGATTAGGACTAACATATCTTTGGCCATACACGCCCATTACCTTTTGAAAACAAGCACTTAAATTTGATATTGCAGATATAAGAAAGATATCTCGTTTCCTTCCACTAAACTCCTTACAGCATACTCGAAGAAATAATGGAAGTTTTTCATAAACATGATCAGGAATCATTGGACTATGCTCTTCTACAGAATCTAGTGCCTCGTCACTGTCATCTTCCTCACTTACCACTGATGCCAATTCAGAGTTAATTGGGGCTTCCTTATTAGCTATATCTGATAGCTCTTTGTTTTCATGTAATGAACCTTCAGGTGATTCTAGTGACACCTTTTGTTGTATAGGATCTGATGCAAATTGTACAAATTGTGCAGTTTCTCCACCCTCACCCGAAGCAGCTGCTTCCGTTTTAGTTTGAGTAGAAACTTTAACGGGGTTCACTATGAATGTTTGAGAATCTGGGGCATAGTAAATTTCAGGATCATAACTAAAAAAGCTTAACCGCAGAGGATCGACCCCAGATGGATTAATTGGTCTATTAATTTGTTGCTGATAATAATGCGCAACCTTTTGGAAAGCCATTGCATGATCCTTTAATTCTGAATCCACCTTAACAACAATTTTCAATCCGTTACTTCTTGCTGATGTAAAACATAAAAAAGTAAAAGGTAAAGTGAACGCATGAAATCTTGCATGTTTTAAATGAGTTTCAAACAAATCATCAATCTCAAGAATAACCAATTTGTTATAAGTAGCTAGTCCACTCATAGAACGATTACCCGTAAAGACTCCAGATGGAGTAAAAGCCAGTAATTGACGCTTACATTTTTCAATTTCAGTCAGATTACTTTTATCATACGACCTTAATGCTTCAAAAGTCACTTTATCTTTTGATTTGATATGATCAACAATTTCTTCAATTGATTTATCGCCAATTCTATTCCAGTAATGTTGGAATAAAGAACATCTTATTTGATTCATATTATTAATTTAAGCTGCAACCTACCTTTCGATAGGCTGCAGCTGGTTAAAAAATACTAGGGAGTTATTATCCCTCCCTGTGATACTGAACTTGAAGAGCTACTCTGATTGCTTCCATTTACACCACTAGAAAGTACTTGACTTGGACCAGCAGTTAATGCTGTTGAACCAGTTATTGCTGGTACACCTGGCACTGTTAAAGCACTAGTCACTAAGGGGGAGGGATTTACCTTAAAGCCAATATCAGGAGTCGGAAAATCCCTAATCTGAAGCTGTATCGGAAACTCTGAGATTTCACCTCCATGTCTATCAGACATCTTATGAGATTTATAGAGGTGAGTCCCCATCTGCTTAACGAATACAGCTGCTGTTGGCTTAAAGAGTGTAACTAGGTTTTCTATCCACTGGTGCTCACATGGCCTATAACGATACAAACCAGTTTCATTACCACTTTCGCCACCAATGATGACCCAGTGGATCATACTTAACTCAGAAGGTGTTAGATTCAATATTAAATCCTCATGAAGTGGTTCAAATGAAATAAACCTAAGCTGACAATTCACCTGTAGCAGATCCTTGATTCTATGAACTCCCTGATTGCTTCCAACACTTGTTCCAAACCAGACATTATTCATTTTAAGAATATCTGGTGGAGTTTGCTGAATGATTCTCTCAGGTCTCTTCGTTAACAACTGATAGGTATGATGATTGTGCTTTCGAATGATATCCCACATTTTATGTCGGAACGCATCGCAGTGCTCATGATATACATCAGTAAGAGAGGAAGCAAAAATCCTAGAAGGTGTTGCAATTTTAGTAGGCTTATTAATAGCTTCCTTAGTTTGAACCACAATTCTAGGATTAAACCTAGTGCCATTCATGCTATCTCGATGCATATAGCAAAATTTACAATCAGCATCGACTTTAGTACATCCACGTGCGATATTCCAAGTGGCATCTGTCCACTGGATGTTTGTATAAAATTTATTCATATAAAATGATTTAAATAAGTAAAAAAAATTCTAATAGTTAGTTTATATAAATAATATCTAACCTCTAAATACGCGAGATATGGAAGGAGGTCCTCTTAGCAGTTGAATACACCATATCGACTTTATAAATGCAATGCGAAAATTGTGATACAAACTCATAGCGCACCCCTCCTTTCTGCAAATCCTGCAATTGAATGGGTGACATGTTGATTTAATTCTTCATTTGATAACCTAATTTGTAAACTAATAATCAGATTATTTTTTATGAAGAATGCCTTCCTTGATGTACGTTGGAAACTTCTTATTCTACTTTGAGATAGAAGACTAAATAAATACCAAGTTGATATCCCAAGATATTGTGTAGCAACCTTAAGAGGATAAAACTGACTACTCTTAGTAGGCCTCTGAGATAAAAGGCTATGTGCTTTAGAAACTAATGCCGTTGAATGATTATGTTCATTTTTAGAGTATTCCATCATTTTTCTTTTTTTGTAAAAATGTGGTCAACTCTATAGCTTAGTCAATAGCTTACTGATTTCATAAGCTATTTAATTTCATAAAATCCAATAGGAATAGGACAAGATTTTTTAAAAATATTTCAATTACAAAAATTTTCTAAGCTATGTTAGCTTATAAATAAGGTATATAAGGTATTAAAAAACTAGTTGTTTTTTACTTTCTCTATAATTTCATTAATCATCCGCCCCGCAACTGTATCAGGATAATTGCTCAATTTATTATCTGTTATTTTACTTTGATCCCAATTTTCAAATTTATTACCATATTCATCCACAAATGTTTTTTCGTAAATTTGTTTAACTAACTTAAAGTTCTGTGGTTCGATTTTCCTGACTAGTCCGTTTTCCATCAACATATATCTCAAATAGTCCAAAGCTTTTTTATTAGTTAGTTTATTTTTAGGCTTAAGTATCCATTTAATTCCTAGTGACTGAATTAAAGGTCCTCCACGAAAAGCTTCTTTAAATGAATCCCACTCAGTTAAATCAGAAATTGCTTTGCTTGCTTTAAGCTCGTCATACAGTTTTTCTAACTGACCAGGTTTCCCAACCCATTTAAATGCATAAACGGCATCCAATTGATCTTCACTAATTCTACCTCTTTCATCTTCATTAGAATGACTTACTTGACTTTTCGACCTTAAATCGAGCCAACATTTTAATTCATTTAAATGGAAGTGAATCACTTTGGCCATTTTAATATACTCAGGCTGTTGGATGTAAATATCTATGAGTTCAAATAAACTGCTTACTTCTGATTGAAGTTTTTTGTAATAAATTTTGTTTTTTTTATCGGTTTGACTGAATAGCCTTTTTTTAATTAGAAGACTGCTAATTCTGTATTGCTCAAATACTATAGAATGTAAATTTTTGATAAATCGCTCTTGACGTTCTTCTTCAGACTCTTTAAGACCTTCTTCAAAATTGTTGTGCCTAGCTACATCTTTTTCTAAATCAAAAGAATCGATAGCACAATCATAAAAATGAGTTGGCCTATTAAAGTAAAAACTACTAATTAACTCATCAAAATGATTCTCTATATCAAACAGACCTTTTCCATCAATTATATAATTGAAAAAGCCAAAGGGATTATCATTATTTGATAATTCACAGTAAGGGAATTTTGAAAATGGCATAAAATAAAGTTTTATTGTTGTTAACTCTCCTGAATCAAATAGTAAACTAAATTGATTAACTCGACATTTTTACACTTTTCTACTATTTTATATACCAATTATTGGCACTAAAACATGTCAAAAAGGCCACTTGAAACACACCGTTAAATGCTAAATTTTTTAGTAATTTAGCATTTATGTCATTCCCTCTTCATGTATATACCAGTAACAAGAGTTACCTATTTCAAGCAACAATCACCTCACAAACCAATGAATTTCAACAGATAAGGATATCTGGTCGTACCAGGTCAATTGTCCTACAGAATAACATACCTACCCTCAGAACTCAGACATTAAAAGGTAAAAAGATCCACTGGGCACTCATAGAAGGAACAATTAGTGATCCCAAGTTTCTGGCTAGGTTAATTGAGGCATTGGAGTATGAGTTAATTGTCAACAGAAAGAGTTGAATATGATTGAATGTTTTTAATTTGTATTGTTAATAATAATTTGGGTATCGTTTGGGTATCAGCACTCCAATGAATATCAACAAGTTCTTGTAAATCAATTTATTATTCATGATATCTGGCGCCTTTGGGACCAGGGGGTCGCAGGTTCGAATCCTGTCTTCCCGACAAAACAAGGAGCCAGCACGCAAGTGCCGGCTTTTTTTATTGGGTGCGTTGAATACTTGTATTCATAAGCACTCTAAAAAAAGCCGAAGTGAGCGAAGCGAACTGGCTCCTTGTTTTAGCTCCCCCACCTTCTAGGATCAATGAAATTCATCCTTTCTTTTTATTCGAGGCGTTGAATGCTTGCATTCATAAGCACTCTAAAAAAAGCCAAAGTGAGCTAGCTCCTTGTTTTAGCTCCCCTCCTAGGATCAATGAAATTTATCCTGTCTAATAGTAATGCAGACATACTTTTGGCAGTAGGTGTATCGACCAGGGGTTAAGTCCAGTAATGACTGCTTTCTTAATGGGAAATAATCCTGAAACAGCTTTGAGGAATTATGTACATCAAATTAGCTTACCTGACAAATTACCTGATATAAATTAATGTCATTGCTGAATTTCTTTAATGAATGTGAGAAGAAGTACTACTGTATAGGTAATCAGTACCCAGCTATCAAGTCGAGTTCGGGGTACCCCCCCCCACATAATCTAGTATTAAAGGTATCACGTATTCATTCTCTTACTTAATTCAACAATCATCGCAATATACCTTTGATGTCTAAAAATTTCACGTTGTGCATCAACAAATGAATTCCTGGGGTCATATATATGAGTTGGTTCACTTTTTGCGCCATTAATTTCTATAATTGAAAAGTTCAAACCTTGCTCTAGATCTTCTATTGAATTATACCTAATATCTAATCGACCATAATAAAATCCATCTATTTGTGAAAGTAACTTATTAAATGTGTCCTGCAATTTAGGTGTAATTAAGTGTGATCCATCTTTAAAAGCAGTACCTCGGTTATGATTTCCAAAGGGGACTAAACATAACTCTTTATTGCTATTAAGAATAGTTTGTAAATTAATCCTATTCTTAAGTACATTAATTTGTAAAGCATGCCTGTTATTACTTTTAAGTAGTTGCTCAATGGTTTGTACTCCATCTCCTTTAACAGTTAAAAACTCCTTTAAAGTAATACCCGTTATAAAACCCTCTTGATTATCTGGAAAGCGGCAGTAAAATAGCCCCATCTCGTTTGGGTATTTAACCAGCTCCTGAATTAAAAAGTCTACTTTAGATATATTATAATAAGCAGTTAACTCTTCGTATGTATTAACTATTTCTACTCCAATACCTCTTAAGCCAATATCAGGCTTCACAATGAAAGGAAAGCTAAATCCAGCAACTTTTAATCCCTCGATTGAAATACATGGCTGGTTTCTTCTGATATATTGAGTTAATGGATAGAAATCTTTTGGTAATAATTTATATATAGTCATTTTACTGTCTCCAACTAAACCCCCGTTAGGAAATGCGGGATTCAGAAATCGATAGAAATAAATAGATCTGAACTTAATCATGTACCACAGCCAAATAAAGAAGCTAGGCATATAAACTATATACATAGACCAGTACTCCCAGTTCTTTAATCTATACCAGAATAACTTCATAAAATGAATTCTGTAATGAGTGACTTTTGTTTTGTTATAAGATCATGATGAATCATTGTAAACTTCTCTTTCCAAAGAATTACTTGTGTTATATTTTTAGTTAGCATTTCTCCATTTCTATAAATAACTAACCCATTTCTAAGATCTTCCCGTTTAGTCATAGAATGAAAATCTAGAAGCTGATCTTCATTTACTTGATTGGAGTTTCGTTCTAAAAATATACTAAACCAATTTTTTCGCATTTCAATAATTTCTAAATCATATAATGTAACAGAAGACCATATATGTGGGCGAAATGCGTCAAGTTTGTTGGCGTATTTACTCTTTCCATCCCATAAACATTTGTGCAATGTATTATTATCGTAGACTATTAATGTGAAGGGTTCAATATCAAGTAAATCAACATGAACCCAAAAATCTTGCCAATTCTTAGAAGAAGCGATATCAATTAAAATCAACCCTCTACTCAAACGATATGGAGGTTTACTTGCATGCTTTGCTTGACCACCATTCAATAAAACAAATGTAGACCCAAAGCCATTAACGACAAACCAAGAGCCCCCTTTTAAAGGGTCTATTGGATAACATAGCCTGATGTTATTATAAATAAACCATTTTGGATGCATGGCCAATGGCCTAGAGATAGATTCATCTCTATTGGAAGTTATAACTACTTTCTCATGACTTGCATAATAACTAACCGTGCACATTACTTTCTGAACTCCAAAGTTGATTTGGCTACACCAAAGCTAGTATCAACTATATCTTTTTCAAGACATGCTAGTCCGATTTTAATAATTGCTTGGTGATGAATACAATGCTCTAAGTTATAAAGTACTTCTCTATAATAGTTTGACTTGATTTTAAATTCTTGACCATTATATAAAGTAGAAATTTGTAACTCTATATCATCTCGCTCAATATGATCTATAATTAATTGTACCCTGCTAATTGCACTATTAACATTGGTTTGAAGAACAAGCTCCCTGTCTCTAGCATCATAATTAATTAACTTAAAATCATACCCCCTGAATAACTGAATATAAAGCTCAATAATGTGCCTAGTATGCTCACCTATTGAAGAATTAAAAAGTAAAGCTATTTTTGTTGCAAACTCTTCATTGCTTAATTGACCAATAGCATCAATTAATCTATATAAGGTTTCCCTAGTGTCTTTGAATAAGATAGCGCTATTCATATTAAAAGGTTGCATTTGAAGTTAACTGTACTATTATTACTTATATTCACAAGCTTATTTAATTATAAAGAGAGTGATTAATTATACGCTAGCGAATCTTTTTGACAACAATTGCTCATTCACTTTATTCTTGTTTAGAAATAAGTAAGTAACTGAACAAACAAGTACAATTAATGCTAACGTGAATAAACCGCCATGATCATTTTTTATATCAATTCCAATAACAAATATATGAGCTCCTATTGCCCCTATAATTATTAATAAACTGTTGATCATACCAATGAGCTCTGTTTTTGGAATAAATATCAATATAGCCGTAATTAATTCAGCTATTCCTAAGCCAATTCTGCCCCATGGTTCAACCCCCAGCTCTGAAAATATATATACAGAATCTGGATGTGCTAAGAATTTAAAATACAGGGTTTGTAACAGAATAATTGCTACAGTTAATTTTAACACCCAGTTTAAGGCGGTTTTAATTTTCATGACTTGGTATTTTTGTTTTTAATTCCGATCCAATTTTTATCGGCTTGTTGTATGTATTGTAGCTGATTTTTCAGCCATGAGCTTTTTACTCTTTGATTATAATTAAAATAAAGTTTTCCCTCATGTAAAGTCCACGTATCAATTTCAGTTGATGCTTTATATCCTCTACTAACTCCATATGCACAATACCCACCATAAGCAGGAATATACCTTTCTGGAGATTGCTTGAACTTATTAAGGTTAGAAACTGAAGAGAAATACCAATCAACACCAAGCCATTTATAACTAAAATCCTGTAGGCCCTTCATCTTTATAGAATCATCAATAAAACTAACAACATCATAGCCATGTACAGCAGTACCATTGGGTGAAAATATTTCCGACTCATACGACTGCTGTGGTTTTACAAAAGCCCAAACAGTTCCAACAATAACTAAAACGAAAATTAAAATAAATAAAACTTTGCTATTCATAAGTGATTATTTAATGAGTACTTGCCAGTTCTTATCTGCTTTCTCTTTTAGTCCTTTCTCATCTTTATTCCAACTCTTTAATGTATTAGTGAAATATGCATTATAAAATAAGTAAAGCTTACCATCCGTAATTTTAAATGTCTCTGGATTAATTTCAACTTTTTTACCGTTATCTCCCATAGCAAATGCACACCAACCACCATATTGCGGTTCATACTTATATGGATTAGCTTCAAATATTTTTTTGTTTTCCTCTGTAGAAAACTGATAAGTAACACCATTATGTTTAGAAGTAAACTTAAATGACCCTTTCTTTGCTTTGCTTTCACTAAAGTAACTTACAGGATCAAATCCCTTTATGGCCAAGCCTTTATCGAGATTATAATGATTAACAGATAGTGGCTTACTTGATTGACTATACAAAGTGCAAGAAGAAAGCAAAATGAGAAGTGCAATGAAGGGTCTCATAAATTTCAATTTAAATCTATGAGATGAAGGTATTCTGCTCTAACTTCAAAAAATGTAAGCTACTTTACATTTTCAAGAAACTTGTTGATAGCATCCACATCTTTGATTACAATTTCTTTATGAGACATTTCTAATATCCCATCTGATTCCAAATCCTTAATTAATGTAATAATTGTTTGCCTAGTGGTACATATTAACTGTGCTAAATCTTTTTGAGTTAAATACTTAGGTATATTGTACGCATTTCCAAGAGGTTGCTCTTTCTCTATCAACCTTTTGATTAATAATAAGAGGCGAGTTTTGGCATCCTTGAAGAGTATATTCTTATAGTTATTCTCTAACTTTTTGAAGTTAAATCCAACAAACTTAATATAATTTAACGCGAACTCAGGTTTCTTAACCATTACCTCTTCTAACTTTTCTCTATAGAAAGTACATATAATTGCTTCATCAGAAACTACTTTAAGGAGCTCTCTATCAGAAGATTGTCTTTCTAAATTCAAGTCACCGAATATATCCCCCTTTTGTAATATATCAATTAACTGTTCTTCACCATTATCATCAACACTTATCAGCTTAATAATACCTTTTTTAATGAAATAAATTCGTTCCTTATCGCTGAATGGAAGATCCACAAACTCATTCTTTTTAGACCTTTTGAACTTCTTAAGGATACACAATGCATCTATTTCTGAAAAGCTAAGATTGCGAAATAACCTATGCTCATGCAAGTACCAATATTTAAGATTACCTGAGGCCATGTGAAGCTTACTTAAAAGATAACTTATTCAATTCAAACACTCCAAATATAATATGAAATGTGATTCAAAGAAAGAAACCCCTTTTTCGTAAACTATTACTAATCTATGTATATAAAATAAAACAAATTTTCTTACAGCTCTATGAATTAACCGAAAAAGAAATTAAGATAATGGAGGGAAAATAATAATTGAAACTATATCTTATATACCTGTTTTTTTATCAGCCAGCAAATTAGGCAACAAAAAGGTAACATACAGTTCATCTGTATAACTCGTATTTTTCCTAATATAATTTTTGATACCGATCCCAATTGTATAATGCATAGGGTGGTATAATATTTATGGAAAGAACAACTCTTAGGTGGATAGAGAAAGAACTATCTCAATTAGAAGAACAAATGGTACGTTGTGCCAAAGAATGGCTACACATACAAACTGAATTAGATTCTAAACAAATACCAGCAGCTCAAAATTTCATTCACTATTTATCTTTGCGTAGTCAAGATATTAGGCGTCTGCAACATGCCCTGCATAAACACGGACTCTCATCTTTATCGAACTCAGAAAGTCATGTACTTGCACATATTCAATTGGTCTTAGAACGTATTGGAAAAAAGTATCTACCAAATTCCAAAAGTCCTTACCCTATTGATTGGGCAGAGAAAAGCATACAACAAAAACGCACCTTACTTTTCGGTAAAAAGCTAAAACCGGCCCTTCCTCATATCATGGTTACTTTTGATAAAAAGTTTGGAACTGACATTGCACATATAAAAATGCTGCTAGAAAATGGAATGAATGTTGCTCGCATCAATTGCGCACACGATAGCAAAGAGGTTTGGTTGAAAATGATACAGAGTATTTTGAAGGCTCAAAAAGAAACTGGTATGAAGTGCAAAATTCATATGGACTTGGCAGGACCTAAAATAAGAGTGAAACTACTGAATAAAGGAAAAGATGATGGTAAAGTCAAGATACGTGTGGGAGATGTAATTTGGCTTTCAGACAGTCCAGAAGGATTTGAAAAAAATGAAGTTGTCATCAGCCCAAATGAAGCTGGCATCATAGCAAGCCTTCAAATTAAAGAACGAGTATATTTTGATGATGGTATAATAAAGGGTCTGGTAATAAAAATTGAACCGAATAAAGTAGGAGTAAAAATTATTAGAGATTCTTCTGAAAAAGGGATTATTAAACAAGGTAAAGGCATCAATTTCCCAGACTCAACTTTGAATATACCGTCATTAACTCAATACGACATCTCTTGTCTTCCATTTATTTGTCGCCATGCAGATCTCATTGGTTATTCGTTTGTAAGAAACAAAAAAGATATCGAATATTTATTTGCTCAATTAGAAACTATTAACCGAAAACACCCTCATCTTATTCTAAAAATTGAAACACCAAGTGCAGTTGCCGAGTTACCATCACTTTTACTAGCGTCCATGAAAAAGCCAGTATTTGGGGTAATGATTGCACGAGGCGATTTAGCCGTGGAAGTTGGTTTTGAACGAATGGGTGAGCTACAAAATGAAATACTTTGGATTTGTGAATCAGCCCATGTTCCAGTTATATGGGCAACCCAAGTTTTAGAAACCTTAAATAAAACAGGTATTGCAACACGATCTGAAATTACTGATGCAATGCAGGCATCAGGTTCTGAGTGTGTCATGCTCAATAAGGGAAAATATACAATTAAAACCTTGGAGACTTTAAGTAATATTTTTGAAAGATCACAAGGACATCACAATAAAAAGAGAGCCACATTTAGGAAACTAAACATCGCAAGTCAGTTTATGAATCAAGTGTAGATGTTGCACAACTTTTTATCAAAAGTTGTATCAAATGGTTGGTTTCTCTGGGATCTTCAATTGGACTAATATGAGCCCCGTTTGCATACAAAATAGTATCAACTGGAGGTCGGCCTACATAATCAAGAATCCCAATAAGAGCAATGGTATTTACCTGAAGGTTTTTAATAATTGGCTCTAAGTTTGGAGGATACATTCTAACCAATCGATCTACATACCTAATATCCCTATTTGCTAATCTTGAAATGCTAGATTTAAAATACGATTCAATTGCAGGCATTTCATGTATGCTCACATCTGCTATCAATGTTTTGGTCACTTTTTTAAAATAGTAAGACCTATTCATTAATCCAATATGCTTTAATTTAATGGATAAACGGTCCCATTTCGACACTGGCTTAAATGGCACATTGCAAAGCCCTAAACCTAAGAAACGATCTGGATAATTTGAAGCAGCTAATACTGCTGTCATAGCTCCCCATGAATGCCCAACAACAATGGCTCTCTTTATAGAAAAAGCATCCATCACTTCTATAAGCATCTTAGAGCAATCACTTAATGTCCACGTATACTTACTAATTTCTCTAGACTGGCCATGTAGAGGCATATCAATTGCAATGCACATTCTATCGTTCAACTGATGCATTTGTTGCTCCCATAAATGACTATCTAAATAAAGACCATGCAAGAAAACTATAGGAGTATTGTTACTAGTACATCCATTATAATAAACAGATACATCGCCTAGAAAAACATTGAGACGTTTACGGTGCATATTTGGGGGCTATAGCAACTAAGCTACAGTAAAACCAAATAAATTGACAAAACGGTGGATTAACTTTTGGTTATTTCTTGTTACTTGAAATAGAACAATACAAAAAAATTTAAAAAATGAAAAAAAATCCAATCATAGTAAACAACTTCAAAGAAGCATTTATTTTGAGATAGTAGTGGTATAAAGTACTTTACCAAGGCTATTTATAAACTGTACAATGAGCTGCCTTTCATTTACTGAAACACTAGCAAAACCATGATCAGATGCAACAAACTTAGTTTTGATATTGCTTGTTACAGGTCTTACTTCACTTCCTGCTCCAGATATAAATTGGTGTAGATGATTATTCATAATATCATGCTCTAAGTGATGTTCATGACCGCAGAAATATACATCTACCTTATGTTTATTAAATATTGGTTCTAACCGTTTAGCAACATCATCTGTTAACCCTTTTCTTTTACCTGCAGAATAAATGGGATGATGTCCAATTACAATCTTCCAGGTTGCAGTTTGATGTGCAATTAAAACTGAGTCCAGCCATTTAACCTGTTGTAAAGTATCCTTCGCATTCAATAAAACATTCTTTCTAAACAGCTCATCTTCATCAGAATAATACTTAGTTTCAAAAGGATTAGTATCTAAATAAATAAATACCACTTTAGAATATTCGTTAATTGGCTTTTCCATTACATAATGTCGTGATGGCATTTTCCACCTTCTGCTAATTGAACTATACTCAATTTGTGCATTAGGATTTTCTTTATAATCGTGGTTGCCCAATACTACATACCAATCCTCTTGTAAACTATGAGCTGTATAAATATCTTCAAATGACTTATTCCAGTGTGGATCATAAATGCTTTTAACGCCTTTAGGATAAAAATTGTCTCCTACGGAAATAATAAATGATGCATCATTTTGCTTAGCGGCTTGACCCATTTGTTGAGCAGTCTCCTTTTGACGATACTCGCCATTTCTTCCCCAATCACCTACCACCAAAAAACTCAACCCTTTTTTGAGTGATTGAAGTCCTTTAATTTCTGTAATCTCTTGCGCAGTTCCTGTAAGTATCAAGAAGCTACAAACTGATGCAACTAATAAATAATTCAATCTCATTGTAATATATTTTAAAAAAAGTGTGCCCTATATGTAGAGCACACTTGAAGATAAGCCGATTACTTAGTTATATCAAACTTCAAACCAGTATTCCATCTAACTTGGTAATACTCCAACTGCATTGTTCTCTCTCTACTACCCTGATAATACCTCAAAGGTTGATTGGTGATATTATTTATTTCTCCAAACCACCTTAGCCTAGGCGTTATTGCATATGAAGCATTCGCATCCAAGAAGAATTGTTTGTCATAAAATCTGTCTTCAAAACTTTCAGAACCTAACTCATCTATATAGGCAGCTGTGAAGTTTGCTGCAACTCTAGCTATGAACCTTTTATTTTCATAACTCAACGAGGCATTCATCATATGAGGTGCAGTTCCTGGCAATGCAATACCTGTACGCTTTTCACCATCGGCATTAAAAATACCATCAGCTCTACTTTGAGTAAACGTATAATTCAAATAAATACCAAAACCTTTCCAAAAACCGGGTAAGAAATCTAACTGGCGCTGATAAGCTATTTCAAAGCCATATAAATTTACTAAATCGCCATTTCTAGTTTGTCTATAATCCCAATTTGAACCTACGGGTATTGGATTCGTTTGATTTGGAAACTCTTGTGCAAAGTTATTTGAGTTGTACGTAGTTGATCTGTAGGTATAGAAGAAATTAGTCAAACGCTTATAAAAAACACCGCCTGATATGATACCCACACTCTTCAAATATTTTTCAGCCATTAAATCAATATTAGAGCTAATAGTAGGTTTTAAAGAAGTATTTCCAACTGCAATTTCTTCATCTGACACATTAACGTTAATAAACGGAACCAAATCAAAGTAACGAGGTCTTGCCATAGTATTAGTCCATGCAGCTCTTAGAATAAAATCTTTTTCCAATTCATATTTCAGGTTAATGCTTGGAAGAATATTGGTATAAGCATCTGGCTCAGATACTACTTTTCCTTCGCTTACACTTCCATTAATTCTATTTCCAACATATCTAACATTGGTTTGCTCAGCACGAATACCAAGTATAGCTGTTAACTTATTTGAAAATTTCTGTTCTAAACTTATGTATCCACCTGCAATCTTTTCGTCAGCATCATAATTATCTGCTAAGTATTCTTCAGGTCTATCTTGTGGCGTGAAGAAACTAGTATTGTATAAATTAAGGTTGCCAATATATCTTGGATCAACAAACCTACCAGCTTGATATTTTACGCCTGGATTAAAGTTTGGATTAGTTAAATCTAGTAAATTGAATAACTGCCCCATGTTAGCTAATAAACCAGAACTGCCAGCGTAAATACCTGCTCTATTATACTGTGTATAGTTAAGTGTTCGTGATTTTTCTTTAACACTATAACGAGCACCAAACTTCAAAATAGCATTCTTTTCAGCAGGTAATAATCTTATAGGAAGTTTAAAGTTGATTTTATTGTTCCAATCAGTTTCAAAAATATCTGTAGCTAACTCCCATAATCTTCTAAAGCCATACGTACTCAAAGCAGGCTGATTCGCAAAAGTAATATTTGGTCTTTCGGGATCAGCAATATCCATATTTACAGCTTGCACAGCTGTTTGAAAATCTAAGTAACGCTCATTGGGTCTGAATTCAGAAGCTTTTGAATAGGTGCTACTCCAGCTTACCTGAATAGAGGAACCAATAATATGTTCTCCTTTTAAAGAAAATGAGTTTACTTTTTGTGCTTCTAATCTCGCATTTCTAACCCGTGGATTATCAATGCCTCCTTTGGTTTCAACCCTTGCTCTCCCTCTAAAACTCCCATCTGCTTGTTCAGCTATATCGCGCATCCTGATTCTGTATCTGTTCTCCCAATCATCTCTGCTATTGTTCATCAAATTTAAAATAATAGTATTCTTCTTATTAATCTTCCAATCAGATGTAACCTGAAAACTTCTTCGCATTCTTCTTACATCATATATTCTAATATCATGTTCAGTAAGATAAGGCCTACCAGCTGCATTCCTAGCCCATACTGCTTCAATATTATCACTACCGTAAACATTGTCATTAATATTCATACTTGCAATAATCCCTAACTTATTATTAAAGATTCGTCCACCAGCTACCATAGCTACGTTTGCAAGCGCACCTTGACGAATAGGGTTAAATCCAAAACTTCCTGTACCACTTAATCTGAATTTATTGGGAGCAGAACGTGTTACCAAATTAACACTCCCCCCTATGGCATCTGGCTCCATATCTGCTGTAACCGTTTTATTAACCTCCACAATTTGTACCATATCTGCTGGAATCAAATCCATTTGTATTCTTCTATTATCGCCCTCTGCAGAAGGTATTCTATCACCGTTTAAAGTAACCGAATTTAATTCTGGTGCCAATCCGCGTATAATGATATCTCTCGCTTCACCCTGATCATTTTGCATCGTAACACCAGGAACTCGCTTTAAAGCGTCTCCAAGATTCGCATCTGGGAAACGTCCAATTTGGTCTGCACTAATGATATTGGCAATATTACCCCCGTTCTTTTGCTGGTTCAACGCCTTCGCCTGACCTTTCAATCGATCCCCCAGTACCACTACCCCATTCAAAGTATTAACTCCTGATTCTAATTTAAAAGAAAATTCTTGGGTCGCTTCTTTGACGTCAAGTTGACCTTTAAGTTCTTGATAACCAATATAACTGATCTTTATATCGTACTTGGCTCTTTGAACTTTAAAGAACCTTACAATTCCATTTACATCAGTAGTTGAAATCATTTTACCGTTACTAATTTGAACAGATGCACCAGGTAGACTTAAATTGTTCTCGTCGGTAACTTTAATAATTATGATTGCATCATTAGCATTTTGAGCATTAACACAAAAGTGTACCAGCACAAATAATAAAAGAGAAAAAATCTTTTTCATGGTTGTTATTAAGTTTAACAGCCGCAAATGTATTTGGGTAATGATGGCCAACTCTAATTTAGCCATTAACAATTCATTATGATAGTGTGACCTAAATATTACCTAGCATATTAAATATTTACCTTTTACTCAAAACAAACACCTTACAATTATAGAAATACCAAAAGAATATCTATTAAGGCAAAGTGGATGTTTGTAGCAATTTTTAATTGATTATAACATAAACACTATATGGTGCATGAATAATAGCCTTTTGACAATTAAGAAAATTCCAGATTCTTTTAAAAATGTCCTATAAATCAAAATATAGGGATGAAATTTATCTGCCTTAAAAGCTAAATTAATTGTCAACAGAAAGAGGTAAAATGATTGAATGTTTTAAATCTGTATTGTTAATAATAATTTGTATATCAGTACTTTATTGAATATAAAAAAGTCATTGCAAACCAGCTTATTATTAATGATATCTAGCTCCTTGTTTTAGCTCCCCCACCCAAGGATCAATGAAATTCATCCTTTCTTTTTATTCGAGGCGTTGAAGCTTGCATGCATAAGCATCATCAACTAGATTAATACTTATGCAATTATTTTTACATCTAATTATCTGTAAGTCAACACTCGAATCAGCAACTACTAAAGCTTTTTTAACCTTTCTTCAATAACTTTTCTTCAGAAAAACTTACCTTAACTCAATAAATTGAAATCATCCAATTTGTAGCTGTAACTTGTTGGTAAAATCGTGAACATATAAAAAAGTTGTTGTGAATAGTTTAAAAGAATTGAAACCTCGAAAAGCGCTGAATAAAGCTTTTTTGAAAGTAAAACCTAATAGGAATGAAATTGAAAGGTTCAAAAGCCAACTCATTACTTTACTAGATAGAACCAATGATACTGAAAGCGAGGAGTTTCATAAAAACCTGGTTTCAGATTTTCTAAAGAAAACTTACTACGACCCCAACCATTTCATCAACACAAAAGGTAGAAATGACCTAGTAATTCATAATGGCGAAAACGCCCAATCCACGGTGGGTGTGATTATAGAAGCAAAAAAGCCCACAAACAGAGCTGAAATGATTTCGAGAGAGCAGCTCAATAAGAAAGCTTTTCAAGAGTTGGTATTGTATTATCTGCGTGAAAGAATCACACATAAAAATCTGGAAGTCAAACACCTCATTGCCACCAACATCAACGAATGGTTCATTTTTGATGCCACCCTATTCGATCGTTTGTTTGCGCAAAACAAAAACCTTGTAAAACAATTCAACGATTTTGAAGCAGGCCGATTGGCTGATACTAAAACCGACTTCTTTTACAAACAAATAGCCGAACCGTTTATACATCAAATTCTAAGTGACCTACCCAATGGAGGAGCTGGAAGTGGAATTGAATTTACTTATTTCAATATTCAGGACTTTCAAAACATCCTCCGAAATACAGATAAAACCGACGATCATTCGCTGATTGCCTTATTCAAAGTTCTTTCTCCTGAACATCTTTTAAAACTTCCGTTCAGCAACGATAGCAATAGCCTCGACAAACGATTTTACAGCGAACTATTGCACATCATTGGTTTAACAGAAACAAAAGAAGGTAGTAAAAAGCTAATAGAACGAAATAAACCAGGCGAACGACATACAGGAACCATTTTGGAAGATGCCATCATTCAATTGGATAGCCTAGATAAATTGAGTCGACTGGATAAGCCCAGTCAATTTGGCGATACACAACAAGAACGACTTTTTAATGTTGCTCTTGAACTTTCTATTACTTGGATCAATAGAATCTTATTCTTGAAATTGTTAGAAGCTCAGCTGATCACTTATCACAATGCGTCCAAAAAGAATGAGAAATTAGATGAATCATATTCTTTTTTGAATCTTAATAAAATCAAGAACTACGACGATTTGAACAGCTTGTTTTTCCAGGTCTTGGCGCGCAAGCATGCAGACAGAAATGAAGATGTACAACAGATATTTGAAAAAGTTCCTTACTTAAATTCATCTCTTTTTGAACCAACCGATTTAGAACAAGCAACATTATTTATTAGTAACCTAAAGGATGAAAAAACCATTCCCATTTTTTCGCAGACTGTATTAAAAGATCAGCAAGGCAAAAAAAGAACAGGCAACCTGTCAACACTGCAATATTTATTTGAGTTTTTAGATGCGTATGATTTTGGAGCAGAAGGAGGAGAAGAAATTCAGGAAGACAATAAAACGCTCATCAATGCATCGGTTCTAGGTTTAATTTTTGAGAAAATTAACGGATACAAAGACGGTTCATTTTTCACACCCGGTTTCATTACCATGTATATGTGTCGTGAAACCATACGCAAAGCGGTTGTTCAGAAGTTCGAGCATGATTTTCCTGATTTTGGGATTACCAAAATTGAGGACATTTATGAACTGATTCCGCAAAAGATTTCAAGAAAAAAAGCAAATGAGATCGTTAATTCATTGAAAATATGCGACCCGGCGGTGGGCTCAGGACACTTCCTTGTTTCAGCATTAAATGAAATAATTGCCTTAAAAAATGATTTGAAGATCTTGGAAGACAGAGATGGAAAATCATTGCACCGCTATGAAGTAGAAGTGGTGAATGATGAATTAATTGTAACTGATGAAGAAGGAGAACTGTTTGAATACAATCCCAATAACAAAGAAAGTCAGCGCATACAAGAAACGCTTTTCCACGAAAAGCAAACCATCATAGAAAATTGTTTGTTCGGGGTGGATATCAACTCTAACTCAGTCAAAATTTGTCGCCTCCGTTTGTGGATTGAACTCTTGAAAAATGCTTATTATATAAAAAGCTCCTCCCCTAAGTTAGGGGAGGTGTCCGAAGGACGGAGGGGTAACAACTTCTCATCAAACCCCGATCTGTCCGAAGGACGGAGGGGTAACAACTTCACACCAAACCCCGAACTGTCCGAAGGACGGAGGGGTTCCTACCCAACCCAACTCAACAACCTACCTCATCTCAAAACATTCCGCAGAGAGCTGCGTAATAACCTCACGCCTGCTGAAGCCAAACTTTGGACTCTCCTGAAAGGCAAACAAATGGACGGAAGAAAATTCCGTCGCCAACATAGTTTCGCGAATTATATACTGGATTTCTATTGTCCTGAAGAACGATTGGCTATTGAATTAGATGGTCAAGGACATTTTGAAGCTACGCAGGCTGAATATGATAGAGAGAGGGATTTGTTTTTGGAGATGTATGGTATTAAGGTGTTACGTTTTGAAAATAAATGGGTGTGGGATAACCCGGATGGATTGTTGGAGGTGGTGAGGGGTTATTTTGGTAAGCAACCTCCCCGTCAGCCGGAGGCTGACACCCCTCCTTTTCAAGGAGGGGAGCTTCTTGAATTACAAACCTTGCCTAACATTGATATTAATATTAAATGTGGTAACTCCTTAGTGAGCCGTTTTGCAATTGATGCAGACCTGAAACAGGCTTTGAAAAAAAGTAAGTGGACCATCGAAAGCTACCAGTTGGCAGTTGATACCTACCGCAATGCAGAAAGCAAGGAGCAGAAAAGGGAAATGGAGCGACTGATTTCAGATATTAAATCTGATTTCAGAAGTGAAATTTCTTTGAACGACCCTAAGGTGAAAAAGCTGCGTAAACTGTCGGGCGATTTGTTTCAGTTGACGAATCAGGGTATGCTCTTTGAAATGAGCAAAAAAGAGAAAGCCGACTGGAATAAAAAAGTGCAGCAACTGACAGATGAAACTAAAAAACTGGAAGCTGAAATAGAAGAAATAAAAGCCAATAAAATTTTTGAGAACGCTTTTGAATGGCGCTTCGAATTTCCTGAAGTGCTAAATGATGATGGCGATTTCGTGGGCTTTGATGTGGTGATTGGAAATCCGCCGTATATCAGGCAAGAAGAAGTGAAAGAGGTAAGCGGTTACTTTCAAGGTAAGTTTAAAAGTTTTTCAGGCAAGTCAGATATTTACGTTTTCTTTTATGAAAACAGCATCAATTTATTAAAGCCCTATGGAGTAATTAACTTCATTACATCAGGCAAATTCTTCGAAGCAAGCTATGGTAAACCCTTGATTGAATTTCTTCTTAACAATACTGAAATAATCGATATAATTAATTTCAATGACCTCCCTGTTTTTGAAGGTGCAACAGCTTATCCATTAATTTACTTTGCTATTAAGAAAAGTAAAGTTGACTACCAGTTCAACTACTATAGCCTAAATGAACTGCCTACTTTCTCACTAAAAGAAAAGCTTAGTAGTATAGAATTATTAAGCACTTCAAAATCCATTTTCACACAAAACGATTTCAAATTTGTTGAAAACAGAATTTCAAACATTATTGAAAAGGTAAAAATTGGAACCGTTCCAATTAAGGACTTCTGCGGTCTGCCAATTGTTGGAGTAAAGACAGGATTTAATGAAGGTTTTCTCACTGATTTAAAAGAAGATAAAATAGTAAAACCGTATGTTTTTGGCAGAGACATCAAAAAATACAGCCCAATTAAACCTTCCAACAAAATCATCTTTCCATACAATGATGATTATTCCATTGCTGACATTAAGGATTATCCAGAAATATCTTCCTTTCTTGAAAATCAGAAAACGAAATTATCTCAAAGAGCTATCATTAAAGAAGGCTTAGTTAATAAAACAAAATGTTGGTATGAATATCAACAGATAAACAAAACTGTTGATTACAACACTGAATATATTATTTACCCAAATGTATCATTGGGTAACAATTTTACATTAACGAAAGGTGCAGTAATAGATATGACGGGCTTTTTGATTAAATCAAATAGCCGTTACTTATTGGCAATTCTAAACTCAAAACTTATTGCTTTTTTAATGAACATTTGGAGCATTAGTCGAAGGGGTGGTTACTTGGAATACAAAGTGCAATACATTGAGAAAATACCAATTAAAAATATTTCCGAAAAGGAGCAAAAGCCATTCATTGAGTTAGTGGAAAAGATTTTAAAAGGTCGCAAAAATGAAAATGACACCTCAGACCTAGAATACCAAATCGACCAGTTGGTCTACCAACTCTATGAATTAACAGAAGAGGAAATTAAAATAGTGGAGGGAAAATAAAGTATTGCAACCAAATCGTATTCACACACATTTATTCTTCTCAGCAAAATTGACAATTAAAAGCTAGTGAAATCTATCTATAAAGCCATTGCACAACTTCTAAACAATCACTTTTTATACGCATCAACAATCCTTCCAACTAAGTATATGAAGCCAATCCTTTTTATCCTCTTCAGTTTTATAACAATTCTGGCAAAATCGCAATCAAGCAGTCAGTATGTAAATTCGAATGACTCTACACTTTCAGTTTATGAAATAGTTCAAAAAGAAATCAGAACAAAGGAAATTGGAGATTTTGAATACAAATCTTACCACACCAATGGCAATATTCAATCTAAAGTCAAAATTAAAAATTTTTACCCCAAAGAGAATTCGAAAGATATATGGACAATTGTATCAAAATATGAGTACAGTGAAAAAGGGATATTAACCAATAAATCGTACTGGAAAACTGATAATATCAGTAAAGCATGTGAATGTAATGTATGGATGAAAAAACATAAGCCATTTATTAATCTACTTCTGTATCATCCAAGATGTAATAAAATACAATTGAACTGCGATGATAAGGGCAAATTCGCAACAAAGTAGTATGAGATAAATAGAATTGTGCATTCATTTTTACTTGCATACTTATACTGCATCTTAAGCATGAATGTGTAGAATAAATAAACCTCAATGAATCAGCATCAATATATTTCGGCCTACATTCATATAAAATTCAATCTAAATGTACCATATTCCTTTTCAAGCAATTAATTGGGATCATATAGAAGAAGTAGAATTTCCAGGTGAAAGAGGAACTTCATTTTGGAAAACAATTCAGTTAAATGGACTAAGAATTCGTATAGTAGAATATAAAGCAGGATATATAGCTGATCACTGGTGTGAAAAAGGCCATATTGTTCATTGCATACATGGTGAGTTCACAATGAAACTAGGTGTAAATGAAGAAGTAAATTTCAGCACGGGGATGAGCTTTGTAGTATCAGACAATCTGAGTTCACATCTTTCAATATCTGAAAAGGGTGCAAAACTTCTCATTATTGATGGCGATTTTTTAAATGCTGAAAAATCTGTTAAAGAAAATAATAAAACATAATAGCTATGGATGAGCGATATCAAGAAACTTTTGAATCATGGAATAAACTTGCTTCATTGTATCAGGAGAAATTCATGAACCTTGATTTGTATAATGAAACATACGATTATTTCTGTTCTTCTTTAGTTCAACAAAATGCAAATTTGTTAGAGATTGGGTGCGGGCCTGGGAATATCACAAAATATCTTTTATCTAAACAACCCAAATTCAATATTCTAGGATTAGATGTAGCTCCTAACATGGTAGAACTTGCAAAAATGAACAATCCATCTGCCTATTTTGAGGTGTTGGACTGTAGAAATATTCATCAACTTGATACTAAATTTCATGGTATTATTGCCGGCTTTTGTTTACCATATTTATCCCATCAAGATACACACAACTTCATCTCACACTCTTACAACTTATTAAATGAAAATGGAATTTTTTATATAAGTTTTGTGGAAGGAAACCCAAGCGAATCTGCTTTTCAAACAGCAAGTAGTGGCGATAGAACATTTTTTTATTTCTACAAAAAAGAAGAAATGCTACATCAGCTCGTATTAAATAATTTCCATCCAATTAAAGTATTTGAAGTTGATTATAGAAAAGCAAACAATACTTCTGAGAAGCACATAATCATCCTTGCTAAAAAAGAAAAAAATAATCTTCAGGTCTCTCAATATTGATACGTATTCAATTTCACTAATTAATTCTGTACCCCTTTAGTTTTTGGTATACTTCTAATAATTCAACTGAACTGCTGAATTCTAATTCCTTTCAGAAAATGATCTAGTGGTTTAGATGACTTCTTTTGAATGCATTTTTGAATAACTTCTTCAATACTTATCAATAATTTAATAAAATATGGATAAGATTAAATAATAGGCTGAGTTAAAAATTTGAATACTAATCAACTAAAAAACCACTTTCTTCATTACTAACCTGTACCTTTATACTCTACTCGCATACCATGCGGTACATACTTGTTATATTATTGCTAGTTTCACTCTATTCTTGCCAAAAAGACACAGAACAGCCTCCTTATTTCTCCTTCGATGTAGTTGGGAAAGAAATATTATCTGGACTGAAGGTAAATGACACCATTCATTACCAAGGATCCAACGGAACAATTCGTTCATTTAGAATTTTTAAAATAGACAACCTCAAAGAATCTGTTCGCGATTGCAATTGGAATACTGGCTACTGCAATACTTTGTATAGTTATGATGTATCAAATATCTACCTAGTTCGAACAGATACTATTCCTCCATTCCCTAATTCGCCATTAACCACAACATTTACAAAACAAATGGCGCTGCCCAATGAAATCGACCGAAGAACTATTCCTCCAAATGGTACGGTAGCTCAAGCAATTCTAAGAGGTGGTGGAGGCATAGCAGATTTTAACGCAAAACCAACAATCACAGACGAGTGGACTTCCCCATTCATTCCTTATCCCAATTATTATGAGCCCATCCAATTTGTAACTTTCACAAATTCTGTGAGAACCTTCAATAAGGTATCAATCATCCATTCTGGTAACAACGCCGTTTATATTGACCCTCTATATGGCTACCGCTATATAGTTAATGAGGTTTGGTTCGATCAACAATTTGGTATTGTCTTTTTTAAAGATGTCTTTGGAAATAGTTGGAGTAGAATGAATTAGCTCTGTCTTACTTCCCTGAATTCTATACCCCATATTAAAAGCTGTGCAACTTTCTACACTTCGCTCTAACAAAAAATGAAAACCTGAGAAACAGACATTTTTTGACATTTAAATATTTTTTATTGTTTTTCAATAAATATTTATAGTTTTGTGCTACAAAAGGACAACCAACTATGACAAAGAAAAACGACTTCATCTGGAAATTAATCCAAACCATTTGCTGGCTCATATTTGCTGGCTATTGCATTCAAACTGGCGCGCTATTATTCAATTATGTATATAGCTTATTCAAACCTATTGCCACAAACAACCTTCACCTTGGACTAAACCTCTCTGAACTTTTTAGCCAAAGCATGCTGCTGTATAGTCTTACTTTTATTTTAATCATTGCAGTATCTGGACTTAAATCGTATGTGTTTTATATTATACTGAGCTTATTTAAAGTGTTGAACTTATTCAAGCCTTTCAGCAAAGAAGTCTCAGAAAAAATTTCAAAAACAACTTACTTCACTTTTCTAGTGGGCATCATCAGCTTTACAAGTGTTGAGTTAATCAAAAAACTATCGGCGCACGATTACAATTTTGGCGTTGCAGGAAGGTACTTTGAAGATAATGGCACTTTTTTGGTCATGTCGGCAATCTTGTTTTCTATTTCACTCATTTTTAAACGCGGAATTGAACTACAATCAGAAAACGATTTAACTGTTTAGTATGCCTATTGTAGTTAACCTTGATGTAATGATGGCAAAACGAAAAATGTCGTTGAATGAACTTTCGGAGAAAGTAGAACTCACCCTATCTAATCTCTCTATTCTAAAAACAGGCAAGGCAAAAGCTATCCGCTTTAGCACCCTCGAAGCTATTTGTAAGGCGCTGAATTGCCAGCCTGCAGATATTTTGGAATATGTAGAAGAAAAGTAAAAAACCAAGTAAAAGTCATTTTTCTATTCATGCGCTCTTATTAATATTGCGCATTGAGAAGAGCGCTCACATATTATAGAATCATTTGGCTGAAATACGATTTTACTGCGGGCATTTCAGTTTTTTTAGTTGCATTACCTCTTTGTTTGGGTATTGCCTTGGCCTCTGGCGCACCACTCTATGCTGGTTTACTTTCTGGCATCATTGGCGGTATAGTAGTTTCACTAATTAGCGGATCTCAGCTCTCTGTTTCTGGCCCTGCAGCAGGTTTAACCACCCTTGTAGCTGCTTCTATTGCATCGCTGGGTGATTATGGTGTTTTTCTACTCGCTGTTATCATTGCAGGACTTTTTCAACTTGTTCTAGGTATTCTTAAACTGGGTGTAATTGGAAATTTTTTTCCTTCTTCAGTTATAAAGGGTATGTTGGCTGCAATAGGTATTATCCTTATTTCTAAACAAATACCGCTAAGCATAGGATATGAAGAAGCAGATTTTTGGTCAACGAGATTCCTGCAACTTTTTTCTTCGGATAGCTTTTTCCATAATATTAACCAACTATCAAAACAAGTAAGCACAACACCTGCTTTGTTATCAATTGTTTCAATTGCACTCTTGATTCTATTACAAAAATGGCAAAATAAAAAGCTGAAGCTTATTCCACCTGCTTTAATGATTGTTTCATTAGGAATTGCTGCTTCTTTAGTACTAGATAATTTTTCTCATGAGTATAGCTTCAAGCCAACCCAACTCGTTTTTATACCTGCAAATATTTTTAGTGAAATCATTTTTCCGAAATTTAACCTCCTCTTCTCGAATATTGAAATATGGAAACTGGGTATCTCAATTGGAATGCTTGCCTCACTTGAAACACTTTTGTGTGTTGAAGCCATAGATAAACTGGATAAGCGAAATAGAATTACTCCCATGAATAGGGAATTGGTGGCGCAAGGAATTGGCAATATGACATGCGGACTACTTGGTGCCATCCCACTTACTGCTGTGGTTGTTAGGGGCGCAGCCAATGTAGATGCTGGCGGAAAAACAAAGCTCTCTTCTTTAACACATGGCATTTTACTGCTACTAGCTGTTTTAGCTATTCCCGTGCTCCTCAATAAAATACCTTATGCATCACTTTGTGCTATTCTCATAATGACAGGTTATAACCTTACCAAACCACAACTATACAAACACATGTGGAGCTTGGGACGAAAACAATTTGTTCCTTTCATTTGCACCATCATCCTTATTTTACTAACAGACCTTTTAATAGGTGTTGCAATTGGATTACTCATAGCATTGTATTTTATTGTGCGTAATAATTCTAAAGAGGAATTTACAACCTCAAAAAATCATGAACTTGGTATAGATTGCTACACCATTCAATTGCACAGTAATGTTACTTTTTTAAATAAAGTAAATCTGAAAAAGACCTTAGATAAAATTCCATCGTATACCAAGCTTATTATAGATGGCAGTAATAGTAAATTCATTGACCATGATATTCTTGAAGTCATCAGCGAATTCCATAACAAAGCACATGACCGGCATATTGAACTTGAATTGATCAATATTACAACCGTTCAAGTGCAACAAATACATTAAAACTATGCGCACACTAATCATTGTATTAATTGCACTCATCTCTTGCAACCAAGGCCCTTCTTTCAAGTATGATCAACATGCAGCACCTTTAGATAAATTGAAAGAGGGCAATGCACGATTCATGCAAGGACATTCCATTCACCCCGATGAAAGCCTTTCAAGGATCAAAGAAATTAAGCAAGCACAACATCCTTTTGTAACAATAGTTAGTTGCTCCGATTCTAGAATACCTCCTGAACTTATTTTTGACCAAGGATTGGGTGATATTTTCACCATAAGAACCGCAGGAAATGTAATTGGTGATTATGAATTAGGAAGCGTGGAATATGCAGTTGAGCATCTTGAATGTAAACTTATTGTTGTACTTGGACATGAATCTTGTGGAGCCATACAAGCATTTTTATCGAGTGGCAATGAGAGACACAAAGATCATATCCAAAACATTATTGACTATTTATCAAAAGAGCAAGAACAAAAAGCCATTTTGGATAGCCTTGCTTCTAACCCTGATTTAGCTGTGCGAGCAAATATTCAACACGGTGTGACCCTTCTAAAAAATTCCACTCCTATCCTAAAATCAATGTATGAGTCAAAAAAAGTAAAAATTATAGGTGCTTACTACGACTTAGATAATGGGAAAGTAACATTTGATGAAACCCATTAATCTCGTGCCTGTTTCACACTTACTTTTTCCTTTCAATAATAAATCCAGTAGTTACAATACCAACCTCATCTAATTTCATTTTACTCATAGATGACCTGGTATTTTTTTGACCCACAGATTCTGAAAACATATCGTCCATTACCTGTTCAAATGTTTGCATACTCCCTCCTGCACTTCTTGTTTTTTTTCTATTCAATACACCCCTTAAATCCATAGGAGAACGAGATAGTATCAACTTAAAAAACTCTTTGCCCTCTGGTGTGTCTTCATCTACTTGCACCTCTTCAATAACCCTACTTTCACCAGGTCTAAGAAAATAGTCTTGTGGTTCTTCAAATTCATCTGGCAATAAAACCTTTACATCGTTATTGGGCATAATATTCACCAATGTAAAGTAAACTCCAAATGGACTATTATTAGTTATTCTTAAGTCAAAAAGATCTAAGGGCTTCATCAATAAATCACCAGCTTCTTGTGGTTTCGACCTAGGTATCACTTCCATTTTAACACCTTGAGCTAAAGCACCGCCATCTTGGATATTTCTGAAATATTTTACTCGTGCCAATCGCTTAATCCCTTCCATAAAAAATTTCCAATCATCTTCCGTTAAGTTTGCATTAGCAGTGTAAGTTTTCACGTATCTGGTACTATCAAACATATCTACCAAACGAATCATTCTTGTTTGCATATCCACCCACTTCACTTCTAGCATCATATCAGCATTCTCAGACATTTGTAAGAATGGATAATCCTTGACCTTTTGTTTCAACTGATTCACCAATTCCAACAGCTTTGTTTCTTTTGCAGCGACATTCGGAATAAAAACAGTTGCAGAAAAACTACCATACTGTACTGCATCAAGCTCAATGATGTACACTTGTTGTTTATTGAGTGCTTTTGCCGCTACACAAAGACTTTGAAAAGGATTGGCTTGCTGAATAACACCTGTTGTAATTACCTGTTTAGACGCATCTAAAATTCTTACTGTACTTCCGTTACCAACACCTTGCATATATCCAATATTCACCGTAAAAGCACTATCATGTAACCATCTTTGTGAAGTTAACATCTCAACTTTTGGTGAATAGGCTCCATTAAAAATCAACTGATCTGTATTGCCTTCAATCATGGGTACTTGTGTAGGTATATCGGCTTGAATTTGCGCACGAATTTTTTCAAACAATAGCGAATAGTTTTCTCCTTCTTTCAAGTTACTAATCGCCTTAGCAAAAGCAAACGACAATGACCCTACTCCGTTATTATTGGCATCTTTAGTTTCATAATTCACTTGACTAGGACTAGATGCACTAATTACAATCATATTCCCCAAGTTCACAGAAGATGGATTTAAAAAACCTGCCTCTCGTGCTGAACCACCTCCTATTTTAAGTTGCTCTTTGGGTGTATAACCCGGACTTTGAAAAGGCGTTGGTAAACCTCTGCTCACCCTATATTCTGTTCCTCTCGATGCAGTACCAGAATGACATGCATCAATCAACACTATAAAGCTTCCGTTCTTTCCAATTCGCTCTCTAATTCTTGTAAACTTTTCATTTAATAAATCGTCACGAAGATGGTTTTGACCTTTGTAGGTAACCATATCATACATTGCTTTTGCATCATAAGGCACCAAAGCCTCATCATAACCGTCTACCTCATCGCCATTGTCATCTTCTACCTGTTGACCATGACCCGAAAAATGAAAATATACAATATCTCCCTCCTGTAGTTTTTGAATAAAAGCATCTAGCCTTGCTATAATAGCAGCTCTAGTAGCTTGTTCATCCTTCAAGCTGTCTATATTAGCTTCCAAAAAGCCATTCTTAAGCAGTGCCTGTTTGATATAATACATGTCATTGGCAGAACTCAAGTTACCCCATCTCCCACCCGGAGGGTACTTGCCAATAGCTACCATAAAAGCCATTTTTCGCTGCGACCAAGCGCTTGAAGCCAGTAAAATCAGACAAAAAGCCAACAAAATATTCTTTTTCATACAATGGATTGTTTACATGAACTGCTATCAAGATGCAGTTTGGGGCGGAATGACATAAATTTCTTAAAATTTTTCTGAATTAATTGGAAAATCCACCGAATACAGAATAAGAAACTATTTACAACTTACAGTTGTAAAAGAGTTTTCGAATGTATGAATTCCATAATTTTCCTTAAAAATTAAGAATATGCTTTCTGAGAAAGAACCCATTGAAGTTTCAGATTCAGCAAAATTTCACCTGCTTGAGTTCGCAAAATGGAGTAAGGTTTCATTCTACCTCATTATGAGTTTGATTTCATCAGCCATTGTGTTTATCATATTTGGATTAAAACCAATGCTGAATGTGATTAAAGAAAATAAAGATGAAATGGAGCTTGAAATTGATGCGTCTGTTCTGAATCTGCTTGACAACAATAGTAACATATTTTATATTACTATCATCTTTGTTTTAGTTGTTCTTGGTATCATCGCATTTTTAATTACTCGTCTATTATTTAAAAGCGCCAAGAACATTCAATTGTCGTTCAAAAACAACGATGACTCGTATTTATTGGAAGGCATGAACTACCTGAAGTTGTATTTAATGATTAGTGCTATCCTTTCTGGTATTGGTATCTTTTTCACTTTAATCACTTTTTTGATCAAATAAATTATGGAAAACCTCAGCAATAATAAAATGCAATTCGATTTCAGATTTTACCAAACTTTAATGAGCATTGTTCAGTGGAGTAAAATTGTGGGTATTTTAGGAATAGCCGACGGAATCATTTCTTTAATGAAAGCAATTGTTATCGATAAAAGTGCAATCGCAGTTGCAGTCATTCAGCTTATTTTATACGGTGTATTATATGGTTATTTATATTGGGGTGGGCAACAACTCGGAAAGGGTTTGAATAACCAAGATCCATCTTTAGTTGGAGAGGGATTCTCGGGCTTTAAAGTATATATGCAAATTCAAACTGTGATTCTGATGCTTGCAGCGCTGGTAATAGTTTTGGCATTTTTGTTTATTACAATCCTTACCATTGTTAAAGCTTAAGTCATAGTTTTACTATGTAAAATAAATGGTGTTTGCTGAATAAAATCCTGGATATAATTGGAAACTATTTTTGGAGCTTCCAATACAGGCAAATGCCCAACACTATGCATAATCTGCAATTGCTTCTGCTGAAATGAAGAGGCTAACTGTCTAATGCTTTTTATTGAAATAGAAGCATCTTCATCACCAACTAAAATGAGAATAGGGCATTGAATTGAAGCAAATTGTTGTGCATATTGCTCTCTAGCCAATATTATCGTAAGGAACTTTTGTATTGTTACAACAGAGTTGTTCTGCAATTCCTTCTTCCAAAAAAATAATAATTCTTGATGATGCTCTTGGTCGACGAAGGACTTACCAAAGAATTGCTTCATAAAAAGCGGAACAAATGTAGAAAGTCCGAAAATCGGAATAAGGCTTTTTAGTGCAAGGAATGGCAATCTTTGAAAAAAATTTTCTCTATGCAATGGTGTACCCAAAAGTACTAGTTGAGAAATAAGTGTAGGATATTTGATAGCTAAAGCCAAACCCTGCATACCTCCTAATGATGAGCCCACAAAAACAACTGGCGCATTGGGAGATACTATTTGAATGAATTGTGCAAGCTCATCAACCAGCTTTTCAAAACTTAGATCAACCTCATGCAACTCAGAATTACCATGTCCAGGATGATCGTATACAATACAGGTATAAGAGCTTTCTAATGATGCCACCAAAGCTTGGTACATATTCAGATTGAGTAAAAAAGCATGCGAAAAAAATAGCACTTGCTCACCACTTCCTTTTATTTCGTAGTAGTACTTATTTTTACCTATCGCTGCTACTGGCATATAACAAGGATTTTTTAATCCAAATTATAATGTGCGTGCAAAGATGGAATGGTTACGCTATATCCTTTTCGCTTCAACCGCATGTAAAAATCGAGCATCACATCTTCTTCACCGTGCACCAAGAATAACTCTTTAACAGAAGGTATATGTTGACAACCCAACCACTGCATCAAATCATCATAATCTCCATGTGCACTCATGGCACGCATCACACCCACCTCAGCAGAAACAGTATACACATCTCCAAATATCTTCACTTCTTTTTCTCCTCGCATTAATTTTCCACCTAAAGAATTTGGCTCACAATAACCAACAATTAAAATAGTATTGTTAGCATTGCGAATATTATTCATAATGTGGTGCTTGATTCTTCCTGCATCTGCCATGCCACTTGCAGAAATGATAATCATGGGCTGCTTCATGTCATTCAAAGCTTTGCTCTCATCACTATTTTCAGTAAATCTAAGCCCTCTAAAATCAAATGGATCTTCGTCCTCAAGTAACAGCTTTTGTAAACGATTATTATAATAATTAGGATACTGTTTAAGAATAGCTGTTGATTCTTTACTTAAAGGACTATCCACAATAACTGGAATGCCATGCAAACGATTTTCTAAATCGAGTTGATTTAAAGCAAGCAACAAAGCTTGTGTTCTACCAACACTAAACGCAGGAATAATGAGTTTTCCTTTTTTATGAATACATGTCTTTTCAATCCAACTATACAATTGCTCAACCGTACCATGCACTTCATCGTGTAGGGAATTGCCGTAGGTACTTTCTAAAATGATATAATCGGCCTGAGAAAATGGGGCAGGAGATCTTAAAATATCATCTCTATATCTTCCAATATCGCCACTAAATGTAACTCTGGTATTTCCTGTTTTGGTTTGAATAGAAAGATGCACTGAAGCACTCCCAATTATATGTCCTGCATCTGAAAACAAACAGGTAACACCATCTAACACTGTAAATTCTGTATCATACTCATGATGTACAAATTGTGTAGTTACAGATAATGCATCTTCCACCCCGTATAAAGGTTCTACCGGTGGCAATCCTTGTTTTGCTCTGCGCTTGTTATAAAATCGAGCATCATCACGTTGAATTTCTGCGCTATCTTCTAATAAAACTGAAGCTAAAGCTGCAGTAGCAGGTGTGCAATGAATAGCGCCCCTGAATCCATCTTTGTACAGTTTTGGCAACAATCCCGAATGGTCAATATGTGCATGAGATAAAATAACAGCATCAATTGAAGTTGGATCAAATCCCCAATCACTATTTAAATCAATAGTTTGCTTTCCCATTCCTTGAAACATACCACAATCGAGTAAAATCTTTCTCCCATCATCAAGATGAAGAAGATGTTTACTTCCAGTTACCATTTTTGCTGCTCCATGAAATGATACGTGCATACATTTTATTTTTTTGCTCTGAAAGTCCAAGTAAACCAACATTCTGTTGCTAATACACCCTCTTCGGTTACACCAGCAGCATAACATTCTACAGTAACAGGTTCGCCTGTTTGAACTGTATTTTCTATTGCAGCTTCAATTGCCGCACCATCAGAACAGGTAAAAATGAGTTTGCCTTTTACTTTCTTATGAAAAACAGAACGATTACTTAATACCAACATACTAACAGATGGCCTTCTTTGATACAACTGACCAAATGCTAATGCACCTGTAGATAATTCTGCAGCCATAAGCTGTGCTGCAAAATAAACCGACTGAAAGGGGTTTTGATTAATCCATTTATATCGAATTGATACAGCACAAGATTCTCTTGAAATTTGAATAACCCGTAAGCCCGATAAAAAAGCCATGGGCAATTTGAATAAGAAAAACAAATTGGATGTCCAACGCGATTGAATTCTTTTGCTGAAAATATCAAACCCTGAATGCATTTTTATTTGATTTGATACAAGTTAATTCAAATCAACCATACATTCAAATTCTATAAAAGTAGTGCTGCTAGAATATAGTCAGCCAATAAAATCAAAATACAACTTACAACAACTGCACTTGTACTTGACCTTCCTATTTCAAGTGCTCCACCTTTTACATGATATCCATAATAAGCAGGAACACTACTAATTATAAATGCAAAGGTGTATGCTTTATACAATGCGAAATTGATATTATACAAATTCAAATTTTGTCTCAAGCCGGCATCATAAATTTCATTTGCCAAAATTCCTGCAGCTTCTCCCGCAATTCTACCTCCCCAAATGGCAACTACTGCAGAAATAACAATTAAACATGGAACAATAATGAGTGAACCTAGAATTTTAGGCATTATCAAAAAACTCTTGGTGTTAATGCCCATAATCTCTAATGCATCAATCTGCTCTGTAATACGCATATTACCTAGTTCACTAGCAATCTTGCTCCCAACTACCCCTGCTAATACAATACTTACAACTGTTGGCGATAATTCTAAAATCACACTATCACGAACAATCTGTGCAATGGTTTGCTTGGGTACAAGTGGGCTCACTAATTGATAGGCTGTTTGAACTGTAGTTACCGCTCCTAAAAAGAAAGAGATAATCAATACAATTGGAAGTGCGCCATAGCCAATTTCAACACATTGATGCATGAGTTCTTTCCAATACATACGGTGATTCTCAGGACGCCTGAACATTCCCCGCAACATGATTAAAAAGGCACCAAAGTGTTGAAAAAATAGCATGATTAATTTTTATTCGTGCTTAAAGATACTTATCTCTTCTTTTTTTTAAGCTTTTGCCACCATTTACTTCTTTGCACTTCCTCTTCAATATTTTTATGTTGCTTTGTTTGTGCATCAATTACTGCAATGAGCGACATGTTTACAATATTTCGAACCGAGCTTCCTAATTGCAAAACATGCACTGGCTTTTTCATTCCAAGAAGTACTGGACCTATAGCATCATCGCCTCCAACATCTTTTAGCAAATTATACGCCACATTACCCGCAGTTAGATTTGGGAAAATAAGCACATTTACATCTTGGTCTACTAAATCACTGAAGGGATAGTTGTCTTTTAGAATCTCTTTATTAAATGCTAAACTAGCTTGCATTTCTCCATCTACAATTAAGTTGGGCTGCTTAGCTTTTAATATGGCAGTTGCTTCTGCAACCAATCTTGCTTCTGGCGCATCACTGCTTCCGAAATTACTGAAGCTTAACATTGCAATACGAGGAACTAAATTAAAGTTGCGTACTTCTTTTGCAACCAACATAGCAATGTCTGCTAGCTCTTCTGCAGTTGGATTAAAGTTCACAGTTGTATCTGCCAAGAATAATGGTCCTTTCTTGGTTATCATTAAATACATGCCTGCAATTTTCTGAACGCCTTCCTCTGTCCCAATAATTTGCAACGCTGGGCGAATAGCTTCTGCATAATTTCTGGTTAATCCAGATAAAACAGCATCTGCTTGTCCCGTCTCAACCATCATACAACCAAAATGATTTCGATCTTTCATGATCTTATAACTCTCGTACTGGTTGTATCCTTTGCGCTGACGCTTTTTGAAGAAAATTTCACCAAATTTTTCTCTCTGCTCATCCATTTCTGCACTTCGCGGATCTATTACAGGAATATCTGTAATATCAATATTGTTTAAATCTGCTATCTGCTGAATCTTATTTGGATCACCTAATAAAATTGGATAGGCTATTCCTTCTTCATAAACTATACTAGCAGCCTTTAAAATTTTCTGGTTATCTGCTTCTGCAAATACAATTCGCTTAGGCTCCTTTCTTGCTTTGCTACCAATTATGCGTAATAACTGATTATCTTGACCAAGCCTTTTATCGAGTTCGGCTTTATAAGCACTCCAATCGGTGATGTTTATTTGTGCTACGCCACTCTCTATTGCAGCTTTTGCAACTGCTGGAGCAACTGTAGATAACAACCTTGGGTCAACAGGCTTTGGTATGATATATTCATTACCAAATGAAATATTTTTTTGGTTATAAGCCATGTTCACAATATCTGGCACAGGTGTTTTAGCCAACTCTGCCAAAGCTCGAACAGCGGCTAATTTCATAGCTTCATTGATCTTTTTAGCACGCACATCTAATGCCCCTCTAAATATATAAGGGAATCCAAGTACATTGTTCACCTGATTGGGATAATCGCTTCGTCCTGTTGCCATGATCACATCGGGTCTTGCACCCATTGCATCTTCATAACTAATTTCAGGATCTGGATTGGCCATAGCAAAAACAATAGGGTTCTTTGCCATGCTCTTAACCATTGCGGGCGTAATAACATTACCTACACTTAATCCAATAAATACATCTGCATTCTTTAATGCTGATTCTAGTGTCCAATGACTTTCCTCTGTTGCAAAAAATAATTTACCCTCATCTATTCCAGTTCTGCCTTTATGAATAACTCCTTTGCTATCGAATAACAAAATATTTTCTCTCTTTACTCCTAGCTCAATGTATAAGTGCAAACAAGAAAGTGCAGCAGCACCAGCACCATTCACTACCAAGCGCAACTTATCCATTTTTTTCTTCTGCAATTCTGCAGCATTCAACAATGCAGCTGCGCTAATAATTGCTGTACCGTGCTGATCATCGTGCATGATCGGAATAGAAAGCTGCTCTTTTAATTTTTTCTCAATGTAAAAACATTCAGGCGCTTTAATATCTTCTAAGTTAATACCTCCAAATGTTGGCTCTAATGCTTTTACAATCTGAACAAATTTCTCCGGATCTTTCTCATTGATTTCAATATCAAACACATCAATATCTGCAAACACTTTGAATAACACCCCCTTCCCTTCCATAACTGGCTTTCCAGCTTCCGGACCAATATCACCTAATCCTAACACTGCAGTTCCATTACTAATAACAGCTACTAAGTTTCCTTTTGCTGTGTATTTATACACGTCTTCCGGATTGGCTGCAATTTCTAAACAAGGTTCAGCGACACCCGGACTATAAGCAAGCGATAAATCTCTTTGCGATTTTGTTTCTTTAGTGGGAATCACTTCAATTTTTCCAGGTCTACCTTTTGCATGATAGTCCAATGCATCTTGTCTCTTCGAATTTTTCTTACTATCTAACATGAAAATTTAAAAATTAGAATAAAATAAAAGGCAAATGTAGGTGATTATTACCAGAGGATAAGAAGCTGTAAAACAACCACTTGTCAGAATAAGTTTAGAATTACAAAAATTTATTCGAATTACTTATAACCTAATCGCATAGCAAAAATTTACTAACATTAGAAGACTAAAATTTTAGAGAAGCCCTGTCGAATTGCCCATCTAGCTAAAGCTCGCTTACAATCAATATTGGTTTTTTCCTTAATACTTTTTGCATAATTATCTACACTGCGTGGATGAACACCCATTAAGTGCGCTATTTCACTATCATTTAAGAAAGTACCAAGCCAAACTAAATACTCAATTTCTCTACTGGAAAGCCTTAATTCACTATTTGCAGTAAAATGATCACTTATTGGTAACACTGCTTGGTAAGGTTGTTTATAAACCTTAATTAAAGTAGATTTAACAATATTTGGATCTAAACTGAGTTTATTAATAAAATCGTAGGCACCAACATTGAGCATTTGTCTAATAATATTTTCCCTTTCAGTATCAGAAACTGCAATGGTTTTTATTTCGCTAAATTGCCTACCTAGAGCAAGAGTAGTTGTTACTCCATCTATGTAATCCATCATTATATCTACTAGTATTATGTCTGGTTTTACTTCTTTCGAATGTAACCACCTAAATAAGTGAACTGAATTAGTCGCAGTAAAAACTACTTCAGCTATATATGTTTTGCTAATACAATCTGTAAGTTCTCTTATTTCGAATTTATTATCATCGACAATGGCCACTTTATACATAGGAACGTCAATTATAATATTTGCAATCTATGAAAATCTGACTAAAAATATACTACTCAATCACTACAGTCTTATCAATTTGATATTTTGCACAATTACTAAATCGCTTCAATAATTTGAAGTTTACGAAAAGAATGTAGATAAAGCTACTTTAATTCTTATGCCTAGGAAATATCCCTTTTTTTCAATAATTACGGGAGAAGCACATTGTTTGGTATTTTCATAATCGATATCTTCATTCTTGTAATGGCTGACGAGTCATTTGGGTTATGCAGAAATACCATTCTAAATAGCTGTTAGAAGAACTGTTTATGATTTAATAGTGATGAATTAAATCTTAATTTATTTTCTTAAACATCACATAAGGAAATAAGGGTTATTACCCTCCGGCATATTGCCAAAACCATTGTTTAATGGCTTATATAATAAAACTAAAAAAATGAAAAAATTGTTTTTTTTGACTCTTATTGCATCAGTTAGCTTTAGTGCGCTGAAAGCCGCTAATACAACTAAATCAAATACAGAACGTCATCTCATTGAAGTTTGTTCACAAAAACAAAGTTTTTTTGCTAACTGCGGTGGCGGAAAGCAGATAGAAATTGCTGTTGTCACTATTTTCTATGACTGCTCATCAGGGAAGATCTCAAATACAGACATATGGCAGTCTGGTAAAACTTGTGATGATACTGAAGTTCCTCAAGAAGTTCCATTTTAGCATAAGAAAAAGGTTGGCAATTTTTTGCTAACCTTACTTTTAAATTAGATAAAATCAACGTCTTTCATTTATGAAAACTAAAATTATACTCATTTTAATCACCACTAACATACTTGTTTCAATTTCATCTACTGCTCAAACTAAATCAAAGATTTGCCATGTTGTTTATAAGAATAAAAACAATAGTGGCTGGAATTATTTAAGCTACTTTGATGAAGTAAAAGTTCTATTTACTATGCGTCATTATTATGAAACGGTGCGTGATTTTCCTGTATATAAGGATAATCAGGTATTTAAATCAAACGATACTGTTTTATATAAAAAGGAATATTATGAGCATTTGAATTATGTAAGAAAAACAGATGAAAATGCAAAACATGCAATCAATGAAAGGTATTATACTTCGAATATTGTTAGAAGAAATCTTTTCTTTGTAAATGATCCTAAGGCATACTTGTTAATTGATACTTTACAAGAGAACCTTAATTGGGAAATTGAACAAGACACTTTGAGTATATTAGGTTTTATATGTCAAAAAGCAGTAACCAAATACAAAAATATAACTTATCATGCCTACTTTACCATAGAAATACCATTTTCAGGAGGACCATTTAACTTCAGAGGGCTTCCTGGACTGATATTAAAAATAGATAGTGAATCAGGCAAAATAGGCTACGTTGCTAAAGAAATTATTTATCCTTATAGCGGAAATATAGTTTCATTAAAATCAGATGCTACAATCATTTCTAAAGCTGAAAGTGAAAAGCTTGCAGCAGAAAGTAGCAAAAAATCTTTGGAAGCCCTAAATCTATTCCTAACTAATCCACAAAGTGGAAACAAACAATAATTCTAAGCAAAGTTTGGTTGAATATGGTTTTATAAAATGAAAAAAAGAATCATACTATTATTTGCATTAATTCAAGTTACCATATTTCTTCACAGTCAAGTAAGAATTGTTAAAGGTGTCGTTTTACATGGGCAAACCCCAATAGCAAATGCTTCTGTTAAAGCCTTAGCCAAAGATTCTTCCGGACTTGTCAAATATTTTTCAATCACTGATACAATGGGAGTTTTCATTTTAAAAATTCCAAGTACAGAAAAAGAAGTACTTTGTTTACAAATTAGTAATGTAGGTTATGTTACATATAATAAATTATTGTTTTTCCCATATTCAATAAATTTTATAAATATAGAATTACAACAACAACATAAAGAATTACCAAGTATTAATATTAAATCACTATTGCCAATTGTACAAAAAGGAGATACAACAACATATAAAGTACAAGCTTTTGAAAAAGGCAACGAGCAAAATATTGGAGATTTATTGAAAAGACTACCAGGTTTACAAATAGATCAAAATGGCAGAGCAAGTTTTAATGGTAAACCTATTAGCAGAATATTAATTGAAGGTGACGATTTATTTAATAGCAACTATGAAACATTAATCAATAATACAGGCACAAGTGGACTAGACCAAATTGATTTAATTGAAAACTATGCTGATACAACACAATTAAAAAATAAGAACTCAAAGGGTACTGAAACAGTAATTAACTTAAAGTACAAGCAAAAAAAAGTAAAAATATTTGGTAATTCAAGTTTTGGGCTAGGAATACCCATTGAAACACATGAAATAAAACTTAGCCTTGTTAGCATCTTAAAAAAAAATAAATTCGTTATAACAGCTAATAAAAATACAGTAGGTGTTTTAGCAAATAGCTTGAATGGAAATGAAAGTGATTTTAAGATGATTACGAATAAAAACTTTAGCTCATATACAAGAATAATTAACCCCGCCCCCCCTGTTAGACTTTCTGATGTTGTACCCATAAATGTAAACTCAAGCAGGGTTTTTGATAATAATAGTTTGTATTTAACTTTCAATCAAAAGAATACATTATCACAGAGAGTAACAATAAGAACAATTGCCAACTTAATTTCTGATAATTATAATCAAATCCAAAATACAACACGAATTAGTAACAATACAGAACAACCTTTAACCATTAAACAATACAACAAAATGGGCAAAGAAAACCATTTGTTTTATTTTCTTAATGAGTTTACTTTTTTACATTCTAAAAGATGGCAAACTACTCTTTCAATTGATATAAACAATCTACAACTAAAACAACAACAAGCTGGTATTTTTCAAATCTTACCCTTAACCCAAAAAATAGCACAAAGTACCAATCAGTTAAATATTACAGCAACATCAACTATTTTAATTTTACCTAATAAAAAGATTTCTTTTACTGGTTTATTAAATAGCTTTAAACTTAGTAACATTTATAATATAACACCTCCATTTTTTGATAGTTTATTTAAACCAGATGGTTTGTTCAATAATTTAGAACAAAATTTTCGTAATAAAGCAAATACCGCTATACTAGAAATAAACTACTCTTACTCCAGAACCAATACAAACTATAATATACAGTTTACATTTTCGCATGAAAAAAATAAAATTAAAAATAATGTAAAGATATATAATGATGCAGACAATAAACAAGATTTTTTCACTGATATATTTAATAGACCAAATATTTTTCGAAAAAAACAATATGGCTTACTTTTTAGTATCAATAAAACTGTAAATACTAAAATTCAAAGTACACTTTCGTTAGAATTACAGTTAGCGCAATTAAACAATCACCAACTTAAGCCGAAATCTATCATTTCGATTGAAAGATTTTTAGTATTACCATCTTTTAATTTTAAATACAAAATATCCAAAAAAAGTAGCTTTTTTTTGGCCTCCCAATTTACTCCGATTTTCCCTAGTGCAAATACTATGCATACAGGTCTATTCTTTTCTGCTCCTACTTCTATTAATATTGGTACCAATCAGTTTAATATCAATAAAGGTTATACAATAAATAGCAGTTTGATGCATTTTGATCCAACTAAAAAAGGCTTGATTGCTAGTACTTACATTTTTCATACAAATAATCCCACCAACTACTATAGCAGTACAAATAATAGAGGATTATTTACATTTTCAAATTTATTATTAAACAATGAAAAAAATAGTTTTTTCACCCTTGGAATTAGAGGAGAGAAAAGCCTCCAGAAAATTAAAAGTTCACTAATATTGAATATTGTTAACTCAACAGCAAGATTACCGAATGTGCTTGGAGGGCTTAATGTTATTAGCAAAATTCATACAATTAATTCAGAATTCCGATATAAAACTAATTGGAAATCTTGGTTTAATGTTAACACAGGTATATTGCTTCAACAACAGCAACAAAATACTTTTTTTGAAAAGAGTAAACTAAGCAATTTTAAAACAATAGATTTTATTTATAATACAGGTATAACTTTTACTCTAAATGAGACGTTTATTATTGATTTACAATTAGATTACTTAAAAAATACGCAAACTACTCAGAATACGAACACTTTATTATTTGCGGACTTTCAAGCTAGATTTATGCTCAGCAAAAGTTTAAATCTGGGCATATTGCTTAGAAACATTAATAATGTAAAAGAATATAGTACCGCTTCAATTAATCCATTTGAAAAAAGTATAAATGTGATTCAACTGCGACCTTTTTTTGGATTGATTAATTTAGGTTTAAAATTCTAAATAATTCCTAAGAAGATATTACATAAATAGCAATCATCTAATTTGATGTTAATGATTTTATACATTTTTTTGGCAATACAATTGTCAATACAGCTTTAAAAAATATTTTATCTCAATGCACTATAAAAAAAATTTAGCTTAGCACCTAACCAAGCCATATTAGCAACTCCTATTGCAATAGCACTTTCATCTATATCAAACAATGGAGTATGTACATTATGTATTATTCCTTTTGCTTCATTACGAACGCCTAAGCGAAAAAAGCATCCTGGAATTTGCTGTGTGTAAAAACCAAAGTCTTCTGCCCCCATGCGCATTTCTGTTTCTTCTACTTGTAAATCACCCATCATCTCTTTCGCTAAATCCCAGGCTTGCTGAGTAAGAACCGGATCATTATCAACTGTTGGATAACCAACATCAATATGCACATCGGCTACAGCACCCATGCCCTCAACAAGCATTTTCGTTTGCTTTCTAATTAAATCATGCGCTTTAAATCGCCATGCTTCATCCATTGCTCGAAATGTTCCCATCAATTTCACTTCACTAGGAATTACATTGGTGGTATGCCCACCTTGTATGGAACAGATGGATAATACAGAGGGTGAAACAGGATTATTATTTCTACTAATTACTTGTTGTAAAGAAGTAATTAAATGGCTCGCTACCAAAATGGTATCTACTGTAAGATGAGGCGCAGCTGCATGTCCACCCGCACCTTTTATAGTAATATAAATTTCATCTGCACTAGCCATAACCCTACCCGAACGGAAACTTAATTTACCAACTTCCAATCCTGGATGAACATGTAAACCAACAATACCCATTGGCTTCGGATTTTCTAAAACTCCTTCTTTAATCATTAAGCTGGCACCACCCGGATTCTTTTCTTCTCCTAATTGAAAAATTAACTTTATGGTACCATCCCATTCTGATGCAAACTCTTGTAAAATTTTAGCAGCACCTAATAAGATAGTTGTATGCACATCGTGACCGCAAGCATGCATAACACCTGGTACTCTAGAAGCATAAGGCACTTTATTTTCTTCATGAATTGGCAATGCATCCATATCTGCTCGTAAAGCAATAACACGCTCTGAAGGTTTACCACCTTTTAATATTCCAACCACACCTGTACCAGCCAATACTTGAAATGGAATACCCATTTCCTTCAATGCAGATTGAACATACGCAGATGTTGCAGTTTCCTGAAAACTTAATTCAGGGTTTGCATGTAAATGTCTTCTGATACCAATGAAATCATTCAAAAGTTCATTGGATCTATTCTTTATTCTTAGTTGTAAACTTTCACTCATTGTAAATCTTGCTCATCGGTGAATGTATATTCAATGCCATCATCCACCACATACACGCCTTGCGGATAAAAACGCATGAGTTGCTTTCTCAATTTCTCTGCTTCTTCTCTCTTCAAAAAATTGCCAATCCTTACTTTGAAATAAGGTGCCTGGAACATGATATAGCTTTTATGTTCAGGAAATCTGGAAAGCAATTCTGATTTCACCCTGGTTGCATCATCTCTTTTATTCGTATTAATCACCTGCACACGAAATCCTTTTACAGAACCGCTGCTGGTGAGTAAAGCACTGCGCTTATTAATAATTGCTTGTCGTTCAGTCAAGCTTTGCATACGTGGATCCTGGCGGACCACAATTGTATCAGAAGCATATAAATCTGACAATAAAAAAACCAAACAGCAAATGAGCAGGTATCTCATAATAGATGTTGTTTAGTAAGATGACGAATGATTGGATACTGTTGCTTGTTCTGAAACAATAGCAACACCTGCACTACATCCTAACCTTTCTGCACCAGCAGCTATAAGCTCTTGTGCAAAAGCGGCATCGCGAATGCCACCAGAAGCTTTAATTTTCACACCAGTTGGTAAATGTAAGCGCATCAATGCTACATCTTCGGTCCTTGCACCCACAGCTGCATATCCAGTTGAAGTTTTTAAATAATCTATTCCAGCAGCACCATATAAATCACAACAGCGAATAATCTCATCCTTTGTTAATACACCACTCTCAATAATTACTTTCAATACTTTGTTTTGTTTCCGAATTAAAGGTAGTATATGATTTAACTCGTTCGCTATGTATTGCCAATCGTTATTTTTGATGGCACTAATATGCGCCACCATATCCAATTCATCGGCGCCATCTACCATAGCTAATACTACTTCTGCAATTTTTGATTCAACAGCCGAATAACCAAATGGAAATCCAATAACAGTTGCAACTTTAACTGAAGATCTAGTCAATTTTTCCTTAGCTCTTTTTACAAAGTGAGGTGGCACACATACTGCTGCAAAACCCCATGTTTTGGCTTCTTCACAAAGTAGATCAACTTCATTTATAAGCGTTGTAGGCTTTAATATGGTATGATCTATGTAAGATGCTAATTGCATAAGCTGCAAATTTTACAAGTCACGACCGTGACAAGATTTATATTTTTTACCGCTGCCACAAGGACAAGGGTCATTTCTACCAATCTTTGGACCCACTTTAACAGGTTCATGTTTTACAGGTGTTGGATCGTAGTAATCATTTTCAGAAACGCCATATTCATCTCCCCTCGCATCAATCTCATCTTTATTGGCTTTCATCTTACTAAGATCAGTTTTGGCTCGCTCACCTTGTCGCATAGCCGCCTGATCGCCTTCAGCTTGAATAGAAGCATGACATAAAAACTGTACTATTTCTCTGTTCACTTCAGCATCCATCTTTCTGAACAATTCAAAAGCTTCCATTTTATAAATTACCAAAGGATCTTTTTGCTCATACGTAGCTGTTTGCACGCTTTGTTTTAAGTCATCCATTGCACGCAAATGCTCTTTCCATGCATCATCAATCAACGCCAAAGTAACATTCCTTTCTAGGGCATTACCAATTTCAGCGCCTTCAGACGACAAAGTCTTTTCCATGCTAGCAAAGATGTGCATCACCCTTCTGCCATCTGTAAAAGGTACAATTACATTTTCAATATGATTACCTTGTTGTAGTCTGATTTGTTTAAACTGAGGCAATACGCGTGTTCTCAATTCATCTTTCTTTCTCTGATAATTTTGAACAGCTTCTTGGTACAACTGCTCTGCTAATTTTTGTTCAGATGTTCGCTGTAATTCATCGGCTGTAATGGTGGTATCAATTCCAAAATTGACAATCACTGCTAATCTGAAGCCTTCAAAATCATTTTGCTCACGGAACGATTGCACCAATCCTTCTGCAACCGTATAAAATGCATTATCAATATCCAATGCCAAACGTTCACCAAATAATGCATGGCTTCGTTTAGTGTAAATCACATTCCGCTGCTTGTTCATCACATCATCGTACTCCAACAAGCGCTTACGAATACCAAAGTTGTTTTCTTCTACTTTACGTTGTGCTCTTTCAATAGAGTTAGTAAGCATGCTGTGTTGGATCACTTCACCTTCTTTGTAGCCAAAACGATCCATCACTTTTGCAATACGTTCACTACCGAACATACGCATCAGATCATCTTCCATAGATACGAAGAACAAAGAAGAACCCGGATCACCCTGACGACCAGCACGACCGCGCAACTGTCTATCTACACGACGGCTTTCGTGGCGCTCAGTACCAATAATAGCCAAACCGCCTGCTTCCTTCACACCAGGCCCGAGTTTAATATCCGTTCCTCTACCGGCCATGTTGGTAGCAATGGTAACATTACCTGGCAAACCTGCTTCAGCAACAATTTGTGCTTCGCGAGCATGCTGCTTCGCGTTCAACACATTATGCGGAATTTTCTTTTGTTGCAACATCCTGCTCAACAATTCACTCACTTCAACCGATGTAGTACCAACAAGAACAGGACGACCTTCTTGACGAAGTCTTTCTACTTCATCAATTGCAGCTTTATATTTTTCGCGCTTGGTCTTATAAACCATATCCTGCTCATCTTTTCTAATTACAGGTATATTGGTTGGAATACTAACTACATCAAGCTTATAAATACTCCAGAATTCACCTGCTTCTGTTTCTGCAGTACCTGTCATACCAGCTAGTTTGTGGTACATTCTAAAATAGTTCTGCAAAGTCACAGTTGCGTAGGTTTGGGTAGCAGCTTCAATTTTCACATTTTCCTTTGCTTCAATTGCTTGATGTAATCCATCGCTATAGCGACGACCATCTAAAATTCTACCCGTTTGCTCATCTACAATTTTAACTTGTCCATCCATGACCACATACTCCACATCTTTTTCAAACAAGGTATATGCTTTTAATAATTGATGAACAGTATGAATACGATCAGCCTTTACTGAATACTCAGTTAATATAGCTTCTTTAGCTTGCAATCTTTCAGCTGCATCCAAAGATGCATCTTGCTCAATAGCAGACAGAGAAATGCTAATATCCGGCAATAAGAAAAAGTTGGGATCTTCACCAGAACGAGTAATTAATTGAATACCTTTCTCCGTTAAATCAACAGAGTTGTTTTTCTCATCTATATAGAAATACAATTCTTCATCAGCCTTTGGCATTTCTTTTTGTTGATCTGCCAAATAGTAGTTCTCAGATTTTTGAAGTTTCACCCGAACACCTGGCTCACTTAAAAACTTAATCAATGCGCCGTTCTTTGGCAAACCTCTATGTGCACGGAATAATGCAAGACCACCGCTCTTAGGATCATCATCCCCTTCCGCAATTTTCTTTTTCGCTTCATTCAAAAATCCATTCACAGCTCTTTTTTGAGCATCAACCAACTTTTCAATTCTTGGCTTTAAATCAAAAAATTGCTGTTCACCTGTTTTAGTTCCAATTGGACCAGAAATAATTAATGGAGTTCTTGCATCATCAATTAATACACTATCTACTTCATCAACCATTGCGAAGTGGTGTTTTCGTTGCACCATTTCTTCTGGTGAGTGAACCATGTTATCTCTTAGATAATCAAATCCAAACTCGTTGTTTGTTCCATAAGTAATATCTGCGAGGTAAGCCTTACGTCTTTCTGCGCTATTGGGCGTATGCTTATCAATACAATCCACCCGCAACCCCAGCCATTCAAAAATGGGACCATTCCACTCCGAGTCACGTCGAGCTAAGTAATCATTTACTGTTACAATATGTACTCCCTCACCGGCTAATGCATTCAAATATGCGGGAAGCGTAGAAACAAGTGTTTTACCTTCACCAGTTGCCATTTCTGAAATCTTGCCTTGATGCAATACAGTACCACCAATTAGCTGAACATCATAATGCACCATGTTCCAAGAAACTTGTGCACCAGCAGCAGACCATGTATTTTTAAATATTGAATCAGTTCCCTCAATACGAATATACTCCTGCTTTTTCACGCTCAACTCTCTGTCAAGCTCTGTTGCGCTAGAACGCAATTCTGAATTCTCCTTGAATCGTCTTGCTGTTTCTTTAACCACTGCAAATGCTTCAGGAAGAATTTCCATTAAAATTACCTCTAGATCTTGGTTGCGATCTTTCCTTAACTGATCTACTTGTTGGTAAAGACTATCTTTCTCGTGCACTTGCTCGGCAGGCAAAGCTTCTGCTTGCTGTTTAAGCTCATTTATTTTACCATCAATGGATTTCAAATGTTCTTGAATTCTTGCTCTGAAATCTTGGGTTTTATTTCTCAATTCATCATTTGACAACTGCTGATAGGCATCAAAGAATTGATTAACTTTTACAATGAGTGGTCTTATTTGTGCAACATCCTTCTCACTTTTGCTTCCGCCAAATAATTTGGACAATAATTTCAACATATAAAAGAAAGGGTCAGGTTTATCAAAATTTTATCAGTTCAAAAACAGTGCAAGAAAAGAAAAATAGCCAATTTGGCACATCCTTTAACACTTTTTTCCATCCGGAGGGCAAATGTACAGATTTTCAACTTGCAGGGCCGATGGAAAGGCTGAATGGCATTAGGTAAATTTGAAATGTATGAAAGCATTCATTGTATTTAGTTGTAGCCTTTTTTTATGCTTAGAAAGCATGGCTCAGGACTCACATATCGACTCATTAGGGGTTGAAAGAGATAAAATTAGCAAAACCAGTCTGCATGTACTCGGCGCGTGGGCCGGTCTTAACATCATTCAAAGTAGTATTTCGCTTGTAAATGCACAGGATGATAGCAAGTATTTCTTTCGGACGAATATTTATTGGAACGGCATCAATGCTGCCATTGCGGGTGTGGGACTATTACAACTCCGCAGACAATCACAGAAAACACTTACGCTCCAACAACAATTGCAGAAACAACATCAGGTTGAAAAAGTCCTACTATTCAACACTGGATTGAATATGGCCTATATTACCACAGGCTTGTACCTAAAAGAAAGGGCTAACAGCAGAATGAATGCAGATCAATTGAAAGGAACTGGCAATAGCCTAATACTACAGGGATGTTTTTTATTGGCTTTAGATGGGGTACAGTACTTCTTGCAAAGGAAAAATGGCCGCATGATGCAGCAACATTTTCAAGGTCTGGAGCTTATTCCAACTGCAAATGGAGTGGGTTTAGTCTATCGTTTATAAATTCAAGGTTTTTTCAAAGGATTTCTCTTGCTTTTCGAGCGGTTTCTGCTACTTTTGCAGCCAATTTAGCCCGGAAAACAACCTACCGGTGCTTGACTAAATTTCATTTCTATGCCAGGTCAACTGAAAGAAGTCCGCAACCGCATCAAAAGCGTTCAAAGTACCCAACAAATTACCAAAGCCATGAAAATGGTGAGTGCGGCGAAACTTCGTCGTGCACAAGATGCCATTATACAAATGCGCCCTTATGCCCAGAAATTGCAGGAAATGCTTCGCAATATTGTGAGCAGTGCAGAAGGCGATTTGTCTATGTCGCTTGCAGAACAGCGTCCTGTTGAACGTGTTTTGTTAATTGTTATTACCAGCGATCGCGGTCTGTGTGGTGCATATAATGCCAACTTGGTAAAGCTAGCAAAACAGCGTATTTCTGAATCTTATGCGAACCAATTAGCCAAGGGTAACGTAACTATCTGGAATATTGGTAAAAAAGGTTACGAAAGCTTGACTAAAGCTGGTTTCCCAACTCAGGATACGTATAAAGATATTTTCCTTCACCTCAGCTTCGAGCAGGTTCAAGCCGCTGCTCAAGCCGCAATTGAAGGATTTCAGAATAAGACCTTCGATCATGTAGAAATTATCTACAGCGAATTTAAAAATGCAGCTACACAACGTTATGTTGCAGAAACCTTCCTTCCTATTCAAAAAGTAGAACAAGTAAGTGGTTCTAAGAAAGCCGACTTCATTTTTGAACCTGAAAAAGCTACATTGGTGGCTGAATTGATGCCTAAAATCCTTAATACACAATTGTACAAAGCGGTATTAGACTGTCATGCTTCTGAACATGGGGCAAGAATGACAGCCATGGATAAGGCCACAGAAAACGCCAATGAATTGCTGAAATCCTTGAAAATTTCTTACAACAGAGCTCGTCAGGCTGCCATTACTACCGAATTAACTGAAATCGTTAGTGGTGCTGCTGCATTGAAAGGATAATTCAACATTCACCAGTTTTTGAATATCTTCCTCCCATGGAAATATCTGCTATCATTCCTCATATAGAAGTGCTCATTTTTGCCAGTGAAAAACCTTTAACTGCTGCAGAAATTACAGAGCTAATTAACCAGTCTTTTGGATTCATGGAGGAACGCGTTTCTCAGGATCAAATTGAAATGGCTATTCAAGGTATTCAAGAAAAGTACCAAGAAGAATTTTATCCATTTGAAGTGAGAGAAAGTGGTGGTGGTTATCAGTTCCTCACTAAAAAGGATTACCATAAAACAATTGCTCAACTAAATGGCGATAAATTTTTAAAACGTTTATCAACTGCTGCTTTAGAGACCTTAGCAATTATTGCCTACAAGCAACCCATTACTAAGGGAGAAATTGAAGCAATTAGAGGCGTTAACAGCGACTACAGTGTTCAAAAATTACTCGAAAAAGAATTGATTGTTATAGCTGGAAGAAATGAAAAACTTCCCGGTCACCCTCTGGTATACACTACTTCTAAGACTTTCATGGATTATTTTGGATTGAATACTGTGGAAGACCTTCCAAAAATTAAGGAAGTTCTGGCAGAGCAAATTGTTGAAGGAACGCTCATTTCTGCTGAAGACTTTAAACCTGTTCCAGAAACCGAGAGCGAAATCATCAGCGATTTGCATGTAACCGAATCTGGACAAATTGTTTCTCAGCCTATTGAGCCAACAATGGAAGAAGTCAATCCAATTGAAGGTGCAGAAAATAACAATTCTGAAAGTGATAGTCCAGATCAAACCGAGCAAGATTCAGAAGAACCAAAACCTGAATAAGTAACTACAGAAAACTCTATAAACTCTTCAGTTAAAAGCTGAGGAGTTTTTTTTTGTATAAAACATACAGTTCAACGTTGGGCAAAAAAAATCCCAAACAAAATTTGTTCGGGATATATAGATTGTTGTAAGGCTTTATTATCTGAAGTGTGCAAAAGCTTTGTTTGCTTCAGCCATTCTGTGGGTATCTTCTTTCTTTTTGAAAGCAGCACCTTCACCTTTAGCAGCAGCTACAATTTCATTTGCTAACTTATCAGCCATAGTTTTCCCATTACGCTCGCGGCTATAACGGATTAACCACTTAATGCTTAATGAAATTTTACGATCCTGACGAACTTCCGTTGGAATCTGGAAAGTTGCACCTCCAATACGACGGCTGCGTACTTCTACAGAAGGAGTTACATTCGATAATGCCTTCTTCCAAATTTCATATCCATCTTCACCAGTAATTTTTGATACCTTATCTACAGCATCATAAAAAATAGTGATTGCAGTACTTTTTTTACCACTCCACATCAAGTTATTTACGAAGCGAGTCACTAGTTTGTCGTTAAAACGACCATCTGGTGCTAAGGGTAATTTTTTGGCTTGTGCTTTACGCATAGTACAATGAGTTTCTTAAATTATTTTTTAGCTTTCTCTTTCTTGGTACCGTACTTAGAACGGCTCTGCTTACGGTCTTTAACACCAGCAGTATCTAAGCTACCACGTACAATATGATAACGTACACCTGGAAGATCCTTAACACGACCTCCACGAATTAGTACAATAGAGTGCTCTTGTAAGTTGTGACCTTCACCAGGAATATAGGCAATCACTTCAATTTTGTTTGTCAAACGCACTTTAGCCACTTTTCTCAAAGCAGAGTTTGGCTTCTTAGGGGTTGTAGTGTATACCCTTGTACAAACACCTCTACGTTGAGGACAGGCATCTAATGCCCTAGATTTGCTCTTGGCTCTGATGATTTCACGGCCCTTTCTAACCAGTTGTTGAATTGTAGGCATTCTAGTTCTTTTATGAAAATTCCCGATTTTTTCGGACGGCAAAGGTAAAGCCGCTATTGTTAAATTCCAAATTCCTGCAAATGAATTTGTGAAAAAATGGCGCTTTTTAAAAGGTTTTTTCCACCAATGCCCAAAAATAGACCATCTCGCACATAAAAAAAGCTCCAAAAGGAGCTTTAAAAGAGTGAAGTTTTATCTAAACAGGCATCATCCAGCCATATTGATCGGGAACTTGTCCATATCTAATGGCATTTAAACGTTTCTTTAATTCTGGTGCAGTTTGCCATAAAGCAGTATCAAATTGCATTACATAGTCCTTGTACCTCAACTCTTTAATAAGAGAAATGGTAGCAGCTGTACCAGTTCCAAATACCTCGTATAAGGCTCCAGCTTTATGAGCCTGAATAAGATCATCAATCGTAATCTTTTGCTCAACTACTTCAAATCCCATCTCCTTTAATACCTGCATAGCACTGTCGCGCGTTACGCCTTCCAAAATAGTGCCTTCTTCTAAAGATGGCGTAACTGCTTTATTTCCAATAATAAAGAACACATTCATAGTACCAATTTCCTGTAAATACTTATGCTCGAATGCATCGGTCCACAATACTTGGTCGTATCCTAACTTCTTAGCTTCTGCAGTGGCCAACATACTAGCGCCATAGTTACCAGCTGCTTTTGCAAAACCAATTCCCCCCGGAGCAGCCCTGGTATATTTCTCTTCTACATAAATACGCATAGGAGCAGTATAATATGGACCAGTTGGACTCAAAATAATCATGAACTTATATGTTTCAGAAGGCTTTACTCCAATGACAGGATCGGAACTGAACATAAAAGGACGGATATATAAAGAATGATCTGCTTGCGTAGGAATCCAGTTTTTATCAATTTCAACCAACTGACGCATACCTTCCATAAAGATTTCCTCTGGAACCTCGGGCATTTGCATGCGCTGAGCAGATAAGTTAAATCTCTTAAAGTTGTCCTTAGGTCTGAAAATGAATGGATTCCCATTGGGGTCTTTATATGCTTTAATCCCTTCAAAAATTGCTTGTCCATAATGAATGGCTGCCACAGAGGGCTCTAAAAGCAAGGGTTGGTAAGGCTTAATTTCAACATTTGTCCACTCACCATCAATATAATCGGCTTCCAGCATGTGATCGCTATAAAACTTTCCAAATGGAATATTTTCCAAATTCAAATCCTTCAGCTTGCTGGTTTCTACTTTAGTTATGTTCATAAGAGGTGTTGCTACCATTTGTGAATATATTTGACGCAAAGAAACAAAAAAAAGAAAACTAACAATCGTTAATATTTTAAGCGGTTCCTAATATGTCAATAACCTCTTTAACAAATGAAGCCCTTGTTCAACTTTTTCCAAACCAATTGGTCATTGTGGAAACAGAAACAAGGTCCACAACAAAAGTTGACCCTGCTAAACAGGGAGTAATTGTACCTGTTATTGAGCCGCCTAAACCTGTTCAGCCTGAACAAGCGAAGCCCTTAACCCTACCAAGCTATTTAGGGGGCTTTCAAAAAAAGATTTTAATTCTTCACCAACAGAATAATACCAAACATATTTCTGATGAAGCGCTTCAATTACTTACTGGTATTTTAAATGCCTGCAAATTGAACCTCCAAGATGTAGGCATCATGAACTTAGATAATCCACAATTGCATTATCAGGAAATCATGGAGGCATTGCATCCAACGCATCTGTTTTCTTTTGGCCTTGCACCTGCGGTATTACAACTGCCTTTTCAGATACCCAATTATCAAGCTCAGTCCTTTAACAATGCAACTTTTCTTTTTGCAGCAAGTTTTGATGATATGTTGCCTCAATCGCCCATTAGTAAAGAAGAAAAAACCAAACTCTGGAATAGTCTGAAAAAAATATTTCAATTGTAATTTTTTAATATGCAATTAATTTTTGCAACGCATAACGCCAACAAGGTTAACGAAGTAAGAGCCATTCTTGGAGGTAAATTTGATATTGTATCGTTAAAAGAATGGGGCTGGTCTGAAGAAATACCCGAACCATTTGATACGCTCGAAGAAAATGCATCAGAAAAATCGAGGGTCATTTGGGAGAAAACCAACACGTACTGTTTTAGTGAAGACACAGGACTAGAAGTAGATGCATTGAATGGAGCGCCTGGTGTGAAGAGTGCACGTTATGCAGGCGAAGGCCGAAATTTCTCTGAAAACGTACAGCTCTTGCTGAAAAACTTAACAGGTGTTGAAAATAGAACTGCACAATTTAGAACAGTCATTTCTCTAAGAATAAACAACCAGGAATTTTTGTTTGAAGGAGTTTGCAAGGGAACAATATTATTGAGAGAAACAGGCTCTGGTGGATTTGGATATGACCCTGTTTTTGTACCTGAGGGCGCAAAAAACAGTTTTGCTGAGATGACAATGGAAGAAAAAAATAAATACAGCCATCGCAGAAAAGCAATGGATGCATTAATTGAATTTTTAAAAACATATGAGTCGAATTAAAATTGACGTCCCAGATCATTTCCCGTTCTACACAGAAATGGAAGTTAGAATCACTGATATTAATTACGGTGGGCACGTTGGCAATGACCGATTTCTTGTGTACGTACAAGAAGCGCGTCAACAATTTTTAGCATCAAAAGGATACACCGAATTGGATGTTGCAGGGAACGGACTTATTATGGCAGATGCTGCTATTCGATTTAAGAGAGAAATACGCTATGGACAAAAACTTGTAATTGGAGTACTTGCCAACGACTTTGAGCGTATGAGTTTTGATTTGATTTATGGCATCTTTATAAAAGAAGAAGATGGATCTCAAGTTTTAGCTGGTGCTGCAAAAACCAATATGGTCTATTATAATTATAGCACCCAAAAAAAAGTGAGCTTATCGCCGCAAGTAATATCAACACTTAGTCAAACTTAATCATTCCAAATTCTCCAACTTTCTTCTGCTTGAATGATGAGCATTTCGTAGCCGTTTTTAATAACAGCTCTAGCCTCTCTCGATTTTTTTAAAAACAAGGTTTCATCGGGATTATAAATTAAATCGTAACACAAATGCTTTTCTCCCATGAACATGTAAGGTAAATCTGGACAAGCATCTACTTTAGGATACATGCCTACTGGTGTTGTATTTACAATCAATCTATGATTTTGTACAATGTCTTCTGTAAGTTCGGAATATGTAATAGTGCTTTCTCCTTGCTTCTTGCGAGACACCAAAAGATATCCTATACCTAGTTCCTCTAATACATACTGCACTGCTTTAGAAGCACCGCCAGTGCCAAGTACCAACGCTTTTGAATGATAAGATTGTAACAATGGTAATAGCGACTGTTTGAAACCAATCACATCTGTATTATATCCCTTTAGCTTTCCATCTTTTACGCGCACACAATTACATGCTGCCATTTTTTGAACAACCTCATTTTGCTCATCTAAGAATGGAAGTATATTTTCTTTATGAGGAATGGTAACATTGAATCCCAATAAATCTGGGTACGTCTGTAACATCGCCGGTAATCCATCTGCAACGGATTGCATAGGACATACCACATGTTGAAAATTTGTCAAACCAAGTTGCTGAAACTTAGCAGTAAAATATTTATTTGAAAAAGATTGGGCCAAAGGAAAACCAATCAGCCCTACTGTTTGCTGTTGCATTATGATGCAGATTCTTTCAAATATAAATTGAAGGTATCTCCTCTCAATCCAATGCGCATAGCCTCTAAAGGAATGACTTCAGATGGAGCAATATTACCTAGGTTTACATTGCACCCTATTAATTGCAAGAAATACAATTGTTGGGCTTTTTGAGGAGCTTCCCAAATAATTTTTTCTTCTGGAATTTGGGTCAAAATTTCTTGCACAAGACCTTCTCTCACTTCACCACTACCACGATAAATACCCACATTACCAGCTTCCCTCGCTTCTGCAATTACATAGCTTGAGCCAGCCTCTAATTCAGCTCTCATTAATTCAATCCACTTGTATGGAGGAATAATATGTGCAGCATCCTTACTTCCTACTTCACTTAACACAGTGCCGTGTTGAGTTAGCTTTTCGATATATCCACACTTTTCAGCATGAGGTATGGTAATAGAACCATCACTTACTTCCATGTATTGAATGCCATAGTCTTTGCACATTGCTACATAATCATCAAACTGATTCCGTATTAGGAATGCTTCGAATAAAGTACCTCCAAAATAAATGGGAATATTATGCTGATGATAAACTTCTATTTTTTCCCTCAAGTTGGGAGTAACAAACGCAGTTCCAAAACCAAGCTTTACAATATCTATATGAGGCGAAGCAATACTTAACATATTATTCACCTCTTGAATACTTAACCCTTTATCCATAACCATCGTTAATCCGTGGTTTCTTGGCTTAAGACTTCTTTCAGGAATTTGTGTAAGATTAAAATTCATGTATTATGACTGTTTGAGGGCGCAAAAGTACAAAATTCTAAAGTGAGTAATTCAAGATGGTTGAATTGAACAGAAATTATTCCTCTGTTCTTTTTGATTTTTTATAACGTGCCAAAATATCTACCACTTGAGGATGCTGCAGAACTGGAGGATACAACTCTACAAATCGCTTCATGAGTTTTGCATTTTTTTGCATCCCTAATTCGAGGTATAAAAATGCTTCTTTTAAATACCCGGCTCTATAGTAAGCCATGCTGATATAAAATAAGAAAATAGATTTTTGTCCTGTAATCTCAAGTGCTGCTTCTGACTGAACAATTGCCTCTTCATAAAACTCGGCTTCCAATAAACAGCTCAATAATGATTCCCATGCGAGTCTATTTTTAGGCTTTGATCTTACCACCAAACCAAAATATTTAACAGCCTCTTTGTACTTCTCTAGTCCCATATAGCATTCTCCCATTGCCAAGTTGTAATCGGCTACATGCCTATGAATTCTCATTGCCTGCTCTAGTTGTTTAATTGCAGGTTGCCATTGCTGTTCTAGGATATAAGTGACCGCAACTTTATAATACAGTTTACTATCATCTGGATTTAAATGAGAAGCTTTTTTATAATTAAATCTTGCTTGTGCATAGTTTCCAAGCCTATGATAACAATGACCAATGGCTTCATATATTACATCTTCGGGCCTTGTAAGCTCTAATACTTTTTCTAATGAATCAATTGCCTCTTTGTATTTTCTTAAACGCAAATACGCATCTCCCATATTTCGAAAAGCATAATCGAATTTCTCATCAATTGCCACTGCATACTGATAAGCGTCGATCGCTTTTTCGTAGAGCTTCAGTCCTTGGTAACCTGCTGCTAAATTGAACCATGCTAATTCGCTAAAAGGATGTTTTTCTAAAATTCTTTGATGTAAACGAATACTTTCTTCATTTCTTCCTGTATAATCAGTCCAAAAACAAATTTTGTACAATGCTTCTTCATTGAGCGGATCCTGCTCCAAAATCAGCTGTAAACAGTCAAAAACCTTATCAAAAGCTTCATAATCGTCGTATACATCTGCCAACTCAAACAGCAAATCAACCCGCTCCTCTCCGTCAAAAAGTGATAATGCATCTTGCAGTATTTCCACAGCCTCAGCTTGCTGATCTAATGCCAAATAAGCATCTGTCTTTAAAATGTACAAATCAACGTCTTGGCTATCCATTAATCCCGCTTGGTCCAATACTTGTAGCGCTTCCTGGTACTTGCGCATTGCTAAGAGGATATCTGCTTTTCTTATAAGTAAAGAGGAGGAAAATGGATATTGTTCAACAGACAACTCAGTAGCTTCTAAAGCAGAAGGAAGATCGTCTTTTTCGTCAAAATAATTTATAATTCGCTCAAAATCATCCTCTTGCAGAAAACTATTGGGTCTTCCATTGCGGAGGTTATCGTATAAACGTAGTAACTCCTTTAATGCCTCTCTATCTTCTCGGTACGGATGTTGCGACATGGGATAAGGTTTATCCAAAATAAGGCTTTTTTGGAAATATTTGAGTGGTTGGTAACAAAATCTTAAGATAAACGTTAAATAAAAGTTAGGCACGGATTTTGCAACTGACAAATTTAGCATACCTTTAATAAAATGAATAACCGATTACACATACAAAAAACCCTTTTTCTGGTAATGGGAATTTGTGTCACTCTCTGGGTGAACGCTACAATCGGTATCATTGATGAAAAGGGAAAGTCGAACAAGTATTCATTAAGTCAGGTTAAATCTCATTCTTCCAAAACTCTAACTTTTCCCAGTCTTTCTTCAGCAAGTTTTCAGTACAAAGGCACTCTAAAAAAACCAAATTTAAACTCTGCAAAAGGATCGTCAAATGCTATACGATTTGAAAATGATCATAGCACTTTTATCTTTCCTTATACCATTAAAGTGAAAGTTCCTTTTGCAAAATTCAAGACGCCTAGTCCCCAGTAAAAATTAATCTTTTGAGTCGGGCGCTGTCCACTCTAAAACCCTATATCCTGTAGTAGGTATGTCAAAACGTGTTGCTTGAACTGGACTAAAGCTGATTCTTCTTGCTGTAAAACTTACTTTTCTATTTTGTTGGTCAGTTGACTCATACGCTAATACCAATCCCGGAACAACGGAGAACTGAAATTCATAATCTCTTACCGATGGAACCATATTGGGAACGTAAAAAACATCAAGGGTTTGTCCATCTGTTAGCATTAAACGAGCTTTTTTGCAATTGTAATTTAAAATAACCTTAGTTTCATTGGTTTCAACCATTTGAACTCCCTCATATCTTTTATTTTCTTGCATCCATTCTTCTTTAGATAATTGGGTCATAAATCGGTTTTGTCCAAACTCCCGAAGAATAGTTGCACCTGCTTCTTTTCTATGTATCACTGTTTGCGTAAATCCTGGATTTACAAAATCGGTCCGGCTCTGAACGCCCTTTACATATATAAACTTTTTACTTTGTCGCAAAGAAGCTAAAAATGCAGCATCGTCTACCGAAGTAGAGTCTGCTGATACAGAAAACTCTATGGTACACTCGGCAATCACTCGCTGCTGAGCAGAAGCCTCAAAAGAGATTAAAATAATTAACCCTGCTACAAAAGCAAAAATTCCAAACTTCATAATTCAATGATACAAAAAAGCCCCGATTAAGTACGGGGCTTTGTCTTATTTTTTCTTCTGTGTTTTTTCTTTCATCTCCTGCAACTTTTTCTGGCTTTCTACCATTTGCTGGTATTTTTCTTGCCATTTGTTTTGCTTCTTAGGCTTCTTTCTATTCGCTTCAATCTTTGCAAGAATTTTATCGTGATCAATAATGTAATGTTGTATCACAAACTGCAATCCTAATGTCATAAGGTTTGATACAGTATAGTACCAAGTTAAGGCCGCAGGTAGTCTGTTGAATATGAATAATAAAATGAATGGGAAAATATAGGGCATGTACTTCAACGCAGGATTGTCGTTGGTTGGTGTCATGGCCATATTATAAATAGAAATCAAAAAGCTAGTAATAACAGCTGTTAATGTAAATAAACTTACATGATCTCCATAAGCAGGAATTGAAAATGGGAGTTCAAAAATTGAGTCGTACTGCGATAAATCTTTTGCCCACCAAAATCCCTCACCCCGTAGTGCAATGGCAGAGTTAAAGAAACTGTACAATGCAAAGAAGATTGGAATTTGTAACAAAGCTGGAATACATCCACCTAAAGGATTTACTCCTGCTTCTCTAAACATTTTCATTTGCTCCATGGCAAAACCTTGCTGATCATCGCCCATCTTTTGCTTTAAAGCATCCAATTCTGGACGAAGTGCTTTCATTTTTGCACCGCTTAAATAACTGCTATAGGTTAAAGGCGAAGTAACTAAACGGATAAATAAGGTTAATAAAGCAATTACCCAACCATAACTGGTAACAAATGACGCAAAGAAGTCGAATACAGGTTGAATAATATACTTATTAATTGGACGAACAAATGCATATGCATCTCTTCCTAAATTCACAATGCGTTCCATTTCTGGAGCTTGTTTCTTTAAAATGGCATAATCATTTGGTCCAAAATAAAATTGAAACGAGCTATTCACCGATTCAGTTGCGGGCAATTTAATTTGCAACTGTGTATTCACATTTGCTAAAACATTGGTAGAGTCTTGTACCCTTGCCCAGCTTACCTTTCCTGATGTAAAACCACTATTACTTACTAGTGTTGTATTGAAAAATTGTTGTGCAATCCCAACCCATTGAGCTGGCTGTTCAAATACTTTTTCTGTTTTCTGAGATATATAGTCAAACTCATTATTTTCAGAAAAAACAATATTGGTCATTTGTCGCTCATAATCTGCATAGCGCTCATGCGCTTTAGGCTGTGCCTTCCATAATAAATTAACTGTTTGTGCAGTTAATAATGTACCAGCACCTGTAATGGCTAACTCCCAATCAATTTTATAATTATCAGGATAAATAGTGAATTGATGGAGAACTGTTTGTCCGCCTTCTCCATGCAAAGTATACCGCACCACCTGCGATCCGTCTGCATTTTTCACTGTGGTAGCAGAAGCAAAAAACAATGAACTGGTTCCAGCAGAACGATTAGGGGCTGTGTTAATAGAATAACCCAATACCTCATCTGCGCCAGAACTTAATTCAACAGGCTTATCATCTGCCGACATATAGTTTTTAAGTTGAACCGACTTCACCATTCCACCCTTATTGGTGAATCGAACCACCATGAGTTCATTTTCAACTTCTTGAATCTCTTCTTTTCCTAAAGCGGCTGTTGTAAATCCTCCCGCAACTTCTAAGCGACTTAATGAATCGCGGCGCAAACTGTCTAAACGGGCTTGTTCAGGATTGACTACAACTCTTTTTGCGGCGTTTACCTTCGCTACAGAGTCTTCAATTCTTTTTTTCTCAGCGAAATAGGCATTTTGCTCTTTGCTGGTGTACCAGAAATACACAAAAAATAAAACAGCTAGTAGCACAAAACCTATAATAGTATTCTTATCTGTCTTCATAATTCCCTCGAAAATTGAGCGGCAAAGGTAGGCTTTCTATTGGTTATGGCTCAACGAAATCAGTTAAAGCGTTTAAAGGCATTTTACCGTGATAAATGGCAGTCATTTATTCAAAAAATACAGGTTCTTTGTGGTACGCTTTCCAGCTTCAACCATAAAAATCAATTACATGCACAATTTTTCAAGCATGGAAAGCGAAGCTATACCGCAGATCCATATTGGACAACGATTTCTTTGGTGGCTGGCAACTGCAGATGCCCATTTGTTAAAATCGCTCAGCGCCGATGCCAACCGAACATCTCTATTGGGGTGGATGGTTGCATGTACTTGGATATTTGCTACACTTTCGTGGTGTTACTTCTTTTATACCGTAGTGCCTACTTGGTATGCTTGGCTCCCGTTGGGTGTTTTAATGGGATGGATCATTTTATGCATCGACAGAATGTTGATGTCTGGACTACAGCCTTCTAAGAAAGGTGCTTATAAAGCATTTTTATTACGAGTAGCGTTGGCTTCTCTTCTTGGAGCATTCCTAGCACAACCTGCCATGCTTTTTTTATTCAAAAAAGAAATTGCAGTACAACAATCCATCGATCAAGAGCAAAGAGTTCAGAATAAAATAAATGCTTACAGAAGTTCTATTTCTCCCATTAGAAATGAATGGATTAAAAAAGAGGAAGGTTTTAAATTGGAATTGGACTCTTTGGAAAAAGCAAGTCGAAATGCCGCTGTTGCTTATTTAGCCGAAGCAGATGGCACTGGAGGAAGTAAACAGAGAGGCATTTCTAATATTGCACTCGCAAAAAAAGCAGCTTGGGAAAAAATGGAAGAGAAATACCAAGAAGCTCAATTAAGACTTATTCCACTAAGAAGTGAAATGACAAAAAATTTGCAGCAACTTGATGCAGAAGAACAAAAACAAATTACCCTATTCAGGCAAATGGAGCAGGATGGATTTTTACAACAAATTGCAGCGCTGAGTAATTTATTGGCTTCTAGTTTTCCTTTACAAGTAAGATATTACTTGCTGTTAGCCATTTTAATGCTCATTGAATTATTGCCAGTAATTGGCAAGTGGCTGCTAGAAAGATCATCGTACGATTCTGTGCAAACCTTACAAAATGAATTACAAAAAGATGTATTGTCCAATGAACTACAACTGCATTATCAACAACAATTATCCAAATTAAATAGAGACACTTTAGATATAAAAGAAACGACCCAATCAAAAGAATGACTGAGTCGTTATAAGCTGATAGTTGATTTATTATGCAGTTCCTTTGGTGCTAGTAGCCAATACAGATCCAATTAACTGACCTTTCTGTTCATTGTATCTCTTAACAGCTAATACAAATTTTACGAAGAGTGGAGCTGGATTTTCAACTGTACTTTTTAATTCGGGATGGTATTGTACACCTATAAAATAAGGGTGCGATGGTATCTCCATAATTTCTACCAGACCAGTTTCAGGATTTCTTCCCGTTGCCATCATACCTGCTGCTTCAAATTGTTCTAGATAAGCATTGTTAAACTCATATCTGTGCCTGTGACGTTCAGAAATTTCTGTGGTTTCATAAATACGATGTGCCATACTTCCTTCACGAATTACACAAGGGTAAGCCCCTAAACGCATGGTACCACCTTTCATGGTAACCTGCTTCTGCTCTTCCATCATGTTAATGACTGGATGAGGAGTATCTTCCTTCATTTCTGTAGAATGTGCATCTTTTAAACCAAGCACATTTCTAGCAAACTCAATAACAGCCATTTGCATTCCTAAACAAATTCCAAAAAAAGGCAATCCATTTTCTCTGGCATATTGAACAGCTGTTATCTTTCCTTCAATTCCTCTATGACCAAACCCAGGTGCAACCAACAAACCATCTAACCCACTTAATTTATCAGCTACATTTTCTGGTGTAATAAATTCACTATGCACATTTACAATTTGCACTTTTGTTTCATTCATCGCACCTGCATGAATAAAGCTTTCTAAAATACTCTTATAGGCATCTTGTAATTCTATATACTTACCAATTAACCCGATGGTTACTTTTGATTTTGGATACTTAAGTTTATCTAAAAACAATTTCCATTTTTCCAGCTCTGGTTCAGGGAAAATAGTCACACCCAATTTGCGCAAACAAATAACATCTAATTTTTCTCGCAACATCAATAAAGGCACTTCATAAATTGTAGAAGCATCCATAGCTTCTATCACTGCATCTTGCTTCACATTACAGAACAAAGCAATTTTCCGCTTGATATCATTATTGAGTGGTTCTTCTGTTCTACAAACTATGATATCTGGATGCACACCTGTTTCACTCATCATTTTTACACTATGCTGAGTTGGTTTTGTCTTAAGCTCTTTCGCTGCTCGTAGGTAAGGAATCAAAGTAAGATGAACTACCACCAAATCTTCATCGGGCAATTCCCACTGAAGTTGACGAACAGCTTCAATAAATGGTAAACTTTCTATATCACCAACGGTACCACCAATTTCAGTAATTACAATATCGTAGGCATTATCTTGCCCAAGCTTGAGCATCCTGCTTTTTATTTCATCGGTAATATGCGGAACTACTTGAACGGTTTTTCCCAGAAATTCACCTGCACGTTCTTTATTGATAACAGTCTGATAAATTCTACCAGTGGTTACGTTATTGAGTTGTGAAGTATAAATATTCAAATAACGCTCGTAGTGACCTAAGTCGAGATCAGTTTCAGCACCATCTTCTGTTACATAACATTCACCGTGCTCATATGGATTGAGTGTACCCGGATCAACATTGATATAAGGATCAAATTTTTGAATGGTTACTTTAAAGCCCCTAGCCTGTAACAATTTGGCTAATGAAGCTGCAATGATTCCTTTTCCTAAACTGCTTGTTACGCCTCCGGTAACAAAAATATACTTTGCCATGATGGTGGTTTATCTATTTTGGGTCCCAAACCGATTAACGAATGTTGCTCACTCCGGGAAATAATTATATATCAATCGAAGACAGAATCAATAAAAATTTGCCTTCAATTTGGAATATAAGTGACCGGAAGAGAAAGGGAAAATACGTGTTCTCGGAGGTCGTACAAACCTACACCAATTTCCCCGTTCATAAAAAAACAATTCATCTATTCAACACTAACCGAAGGCATGTGTTAATTTCAAGTGAGAAACAAATCAAACTCACCCTCCCACCATGAAACAATTTTTATTACTATCCGCCGCAGCTTTTGTAACAGCCGCATTAATTTCTAGTAGTTTTCCTCTTCAGCCAACACCCAAACCCCTAACTGCTGAATGCTACATCAGCTGCATCGACAATGTTTACAGTAGCTTTCAAGAAGAAAGTACACAAAAAGAGTTTCAGTCATGGCACCCCGAACCAGTTTCATTTAACTATGTACAACAGCTTGGAACTGCTTTAGAATTTAATACCCCCGATGGGTCTAAAGGCAGTGGGTACTACGTTGCTTCTAAAAAGAAAACTAAGAATGTGGTCTTAGTCATTCAGGAATGGTGGGGATTAAATGATCACATTAAAGAGAGAGCCGATTTTCTGTCGAAGGAATTAGGCAATACACATGTGTTGGCTTTAGATATGTATGATGGAAAAGTAGCTTCTACCCGCGACAGTGCATCTAAATATGTACAGGGTGCTAGTCGTGAAAGATTAGAGTCTATTATTCAAGGTGCTATTGGGCACTTCGGAAAAGATGCGAAAATTTATACCATTGGCTGGTGTTTTGGTGGTATGTGGAGTTTGCAAGCTTCGCTTTTAGCTGGCAACCAAGCTGCTGGCTGTGTTATGTTTTATGGTCGCCCAGAAACACAGGTAGAACGATTGAAATCATTATCCTGCGATGTGCTTGGAATTTTTGGAAAATTAGACAGAAGTCCATCGCCTGAAATGGTACAGCAATTCGAAACAAATATGCAAGCCGCCGGGAAAAAACTAAACACACATATGTTTGAGGCGGGACATGGATTTGCTAACCCAAGTAATCCTGCATTTAAACCTGAAGCCACAGAAGAAGCCTATAAACTGGTTCTTAGCTTTTTAAAAGAAAGAATCCGTTAATTAATTTTCTTATAGCTGGCGGCAATGCCACGAATGAGTGATGAACTAAATCCTTCATGCTCCATTTCATTGAGACCAGCAATTGTACAACCCCGAGGTGTAGTGACTTTATCAATTTCCGCCTCGGGGTGTGTTTTTCTTTTCAAAAGTAAATCGGCTGCACCTTTTACAGTTTGAGCTGCAATAAGACTCGCCGTATTTGCATCAAATCCAATTTCAATTCCTCCTTGTATATTAGCTCGAATGTATCGCATGGCAAAAGCTGTTCCACATGCACCTAATACAGTTGCAGCATCCATCAGCTTTTCATCAATTTCAACCGTTTTGCCCAGCTGTCCAAATAAGTCCAACACATATTTTTGCTGCTCTTCATTTGCTTGATCTGAACAAATACAAGTCATGCTTTCCTGAATAGCAATAGCCGTATTAGGCATAGCTCTAAACAAAGGAACTCCAGTGCCTACAATTTCTCGCATCTCTTTTAGCCAAACCCCCGTTACAACACTTACAATTGCATGATGCGAAGTAATATGAGGTTGAATTTGTTGTAGTACTTCTTTTATTTGAAAGGGCTTTACAGCAAGAATAATCCAATCGGCATATTGTACTGCTTCCTCATTTTTATTACTTACCAAAACTCCTTTCGCTTCAATTGCTGCAAGTGGCAGAATATTTCTACGGGTAATAATGATATGTTCTGGATGTATGAATCCACTTTCTAACAAACCTTCGGCGATGGCCATACCTAAGTTACCACCACCAATAATGGCGATTTTCTTTTTCATGTAAAACGGTTGTTGTATAAAGGTACAACCAACTTATTAATAGATACGAAGCACTTGCAAGTATTCTTGCACATAATCTTTGATGCCCTGTTCCAAACTATAAAAAGGCATATTATAGCCAGCAGTATGGATCTTTTCCATATTGGCTTCTGTAAAATATTGGTACGTGTCTCTTATATCTTCTGGCATATCTATGTACTCTATTACAGCTTCTTTTCCTAGTGCTGCGAAAGTAGCTTTCACTAAATCATCGAAACTCCTTGCTTGACCTGTTCCTAAATTATACAAACCAGAATTTGGCCTTTGTTCCATTAACCAGTCTATAACTTTCAGCAAGTCTTTCACGTAAATAAAATCACGCAACTGCTGTCCGTCTTTATAGTCAGGTCGATGGCTCTTGAATAGTTTTACAAATCCTTTTTCTTGTATTTGCAAGAAGGAATGCCAAATTACACTGGCCATTCTTCCTTTATGGTATTCGTTTGGACCATAGACATTGAAAAATTTTAAACCGGCCCAAAATGGAGGCTGAGTTCCTTCCAACAATGCCCATTTATCAAACTCATTTTTGCTAACACCATAAGGATTTAATGGCTTAAGTTGAAAAGGTAAATCATGGCTATCTGTATAACCCAATTCCCCTTTACCATAAGTAGCTGCGGAGGAAGCGTATATCAATGGAACTTGAAAAGCCACACAATAGTTCCAAACATCTTTTGAATAATCAACATTCAATAATTGGTGCACTGCATAATCGAATTCGGTTGTATCTGTTCTTGCACCAATATGTAGAAAAAACTCAATCTTAGGCTCATGGGTAGAAAGCCAATCAAACAAATGATGTCGCTCAACGGCCGCTACAAATTTTTTTGTTTCCCAATTAGGTCGCTTTTTTTCAACGCCAAAATCATCAACAATAATTAAATTCTCATGACCTTTTTGGTTCAAAAAACCTACCAAGCAGCTACCAATAAAACCTGCAGCACCTGTAACTATTATATATGACTTATCCTGTTCAATCATTATGCTCCCATCAAATTTTCAATGGCTTCATCATACAATTTCTTCCAATCGCTCACAATACCCCAGAATTCGCCATCAACAGAAATATCTCCGAGTGTAACTTCACCTAGTTGAGCAATTGGAACACCAGCCGCTTCAGCACCTTGACGAAGTTTTTCAAAGTTTTCAGGGCTACAAGTTGCAACAATTCTACCTTGTGCTTCACCCAACCAATATGCATCTTTACGGAGATCAGCATGTTGAGCAACCTGCATACCTAACCCTTTAAAAAATGTTTTTTCTAATAAGGTTACAATCAATCCACCTTCTGATACATCATGAGCACTAGATAACAGCTGCTGCTGGTTTGCAACGCTTACAAACTTCTGTACTTTAAGTTCTTCGTGAATATCAAAATAAGGTGCTGCTGAATGTTTGTGACCTAAAATATTATGCACGTATTCAGAACAACCAATATCATCCACAGACTTCCCGATTAGCACAATAATATCACCCGGCTTTTTAAAGTACATCGATAACTTCTGTGAAGTATTTTCTAGTAAACCCACCATACCAATTGTTGGCGTTGGATAAACCGGACCATCCGGATTTTGATTGTAGAAGCTTACATTACCACCTGTAACGGGTGTATTGAATTTTCTACAAGCCTCTCCCATTCCAGTAACAGCTTTCGAAAACTGGTAATACACTTCCGGATCGTAAGGGTTACCAAAATTAAGACAGTTGGTTACACCTAGCGGTTCAGCTCCTGAACAAACCAAATTTCTTGCAGCTTCTGCAACAGCAATCATGCCGCCTTTCTGAGGATCAGCATATACGTATCTGCTATTACAGTCAACCGTCATAGCCAAAGCCTTGTTTGTACCTTTCACCCACACAACTGCGGCATCGCTTGGATCATTGGTTTGGGTATTAGCAGCACCTACCATGCTATCATACTGTTGATATATCCATCTTTTTGATGCAATATTGGGTAATTGAATCAGTTGTTCAGCAATTCCTCGAATAGCTTCAGATGAAACATCATTTACCTGATTTATATTCCACTCTTTAATCTGCGCCATGTATTTAGGCTCACGATAAGCACGTGTATATTGTGGGGCACCACCACCAAGTACCAACTCATAAGCTGGAATTTCAGCTTCTAAGTTTCCGTGCATATAAAACTTCAGCAATTGATCATTGGTTACATACCCAATTTCGCTACAACTCAAATCCCATTTTGCAAACACATCAATCACTTCTTGCTCACGACCTTTTTCCACCACCATCAACATTCTTTCTTGGCTTTCGCTTAATAGCAATTCCCAAGCTTTCATATTTTTTTGTCGGGTTGGTACCTTCTCTAGGTCAATGTGCATACCTACCTCACCTTTCGCACTCATTTCAGCAGTGCTACAAATGATACCTGCTGCACCCATATCTTGCATACCCACAACTGCGCCGGTTTCAATAACTTCAAGACAAGCCTCCAGCAATTTCTTCTCTTGAAAAGGATCACCCACTTGAACTGCAGGTAATTCTTCCGCACTATCTTCTGTGATATCTGCGCTCGCAAAACTTGCACCGCCAATACCATCTTTTCCTGTTGCACTACCTACATAAAAAACTGGATTTCCAGTACCCAATGCAGTTGCTGAAACTGTTTTTCCAGACTCTACAATACCTACACTCATGGCATTTACAAGCGGATTGGTATGGTAACAGCCATCAAAATATACCTCACCTGCAACAGTTGGAACGCCAAAACAATTACCATAATGACCAATACCTTTAACTACACCCGATAAAAGGCGTTTGGTTTTTGGGTCTTGAATATTACCAAAACGCAAGCTGTTTAAAGAGGCAATTGGACGAGCACCCATTGTGAAAATATCCCGCTGAATACCCCCCACTCCGGTTGCAGCACCTTGAAAAGGTTCAATAGCGCTGGGGTGATTATGACTTTCTATTTTAAAAACTACTCCCAAACCATCCCCAATATCCATTAACCCTGCATTTTCTTCACCTGCTTTCACCAACATGCGGTTTCCATCGCGAGGCAGGGTTTTCAACCATTTTATAGAATTTTTATAACTACAATGCTCGCTCCACATTCCGCTAAATGCACAGAGCTCAGTAAAATTGGGCATTCTACCCAGCTTTTTTTGAATCAACTCAAACTCATCTTCTGTTAGCCTCAATTGCTGGGCTGTTGCAACTGTAATTTCCATGTCGCAAATGTATGAAAGCAAAACGAGAGGTTTGAGAGAAATAGACAGATCGAAATCCAAATCATTTTAGAAGTCTGTGATAACTTAATGGTGAAACTAAAAATCAAAAACGAGTCACTCTTATTCCAAAAAATGGAGATCATTTCCAAGCTTTAGAAAAAATAGAAAAACAAAATAAACTAACGTATTGGAATACAACTACTTGAAAGGAAAGAAAGTTTGGCACACAGTTAGCAATTCCATACTACCTAAAATCCAATAAAAAAACCAATGTATAAAGACCAAATTATTTCGAAGTCAGCTTAGCATTTCAGTTGTAGTAATTTCTTTACAGCGAAACGATGTTTTATCTACAGCCTAAAAAATAGTCTCAAAGTAACTTTATAGTTGGATGAAAAAAGCAAGCTGCTCAAGCTTTGTAATTGGTTTACAAGCCCTTACCTAACTTCCTCAACCTGCTAAATCCAGAAAACTTACATCTATGAAACAGTTATACACACTTTTAATAGCTTTTGTACTTCTTCAACTACCTGTCGAAGCTCAATTTAGAACTTTGGGTACTTGGAAAACAGATGGCACCCCTAACTACCTCATCAGTCCCCGTGATGTGCTAGATTCTGGATTTTTGAGAAGAGTAAACACAACGCTCCCAGAATATAGGGCTGTTCCAATTTATCAGCCCCGGCTCCTATCAGATACCGTTCCTGAGATATTAGATATTAAATGCGCAACTGATGTTTGGATTACGTTTGTACACGAAGGAGCCAGTTATACCAACATGTTAGGATTCTTCACCTTTACTGGTAATCCACCTGCTCTGGCACCCGATAGCAATCAAATAACCCTTATTTTTCCTAATGCGTCATTAAGCGGACTGGGGGGCGGTTTGCGCCCAGGTGATAAAGTTTTACTTGGAAGCTTTCCAGCCGGCACAAAAATCGGTTTTGTTGTTTTTGCAAATGGCTGGAAGAACAACCGCCCCACCTGGGGATTAGGCCCTGTATTCTCAGTATCTGCATACAACACGCGCATTGCAGATAGCTCTCAAAGACGACAGACAGTCATGCTGCGAGACGATTCTACAGATCGATTTGTATTTGGGTTTGAAGATGTACTTAGACCTGGAGGCGATAAGGATTTTAATGACCTTCTATTTTTTGCAACATTAAATCCCAAGAAATGTGCTGAAGATGTTCGTATACCTACTTTAATCAATGGTGGTACTGTTGTTTATTCTGGAAACACAGGTGGAATAGAAAGCCATAGTTTGGGAGATATTATTGGAAAAAGAAATTATAGAAAAGCAAAAGAAAACAGAGGGGGTGAAATAAATTATAATGCAACTCCAAAAGTGAGCATTCCAGAAACTCAAATTAATGCAACTGCTACCAAGCTCACCTTGGCTGATATGATGCCTAAGCAAATGTTAGACCCGGGGTTTGAAGTGTACAACACTTCTCCATTCGACCTAACTGGATTTACCAATGCAAAAGAAGTATTGTCTTATGACTTTACGTTGAACCAACAAGCTAAAGCTGTAGCATTTGCAACTAGAACTACCAAGGAAGTCTATAACCATACTAAGCCTATTTGCGATCGCTTACGTGGTGCACAATTGTTAGATGCTGAAGTATTCACTTTAGAAGGATTGGAATTTGTACGCTACACTTTGCTCCAAGAAAAAGGAAATTTGGAATATGCTACTAGCTTTTCAGTTGGTAGAAGAGGCGGAAGAAATAGTTTTTCATTTCAGAGCAGATGGATGACAAAAGACTACGAATTTGATGATGAAATGTACAACTTCCAGTTGTGGGCTGTTGCGCCGCACTTAGTGATTGATATGGCACTTGATATTCTCCAGAAACTGAGAAATGAAATGCCCGTTGAAACTATAGGCGTAAAAGCAAAAGTGCCCGATGCGTTTATTAAAGCTGGACAAAGAGAGGGCAGCAAATTATTGCTCACTATGCAAAACCTAACTTTAAATACAAATGGCTATTTTGAATTGGATGAAAAAATAAATGAACAAGCTACTGTTACCACTAGAAAAATTCCATTCAACATAAATGGACTTGGAAAATCAATTCTTGAAATACCTATTCAAGATGCTTATGAAGCCGATATAAGAATGTACTTAAATGGCGAATTAGAAGACATGGTGTATACCAGCGATGGCAACTGGGACCTAGACTACAATCGTGCACAAACCACCATTAAACAATTTAAAGTAACCAATCAGCCTAGTAGAATTTATAAAGATGAGTATCCGCTTTTCCGAGATATTTTAATTGAAGGAACAACCAGTAGCTATGTAACTGCTTATAAATTCCTAAGAGGTGGTGGCGCAGCTGTTAATTTGAATGCATTCAAGGCACTTCGATTTAACGCTAGTGGCGGAAATAAAGTAACCATTACTTTAATCAAAGAAGGTATTCGTGATTGGAAAGACCAATACCAAATCAGTTTAAATCTCAGCAAAGAAAACAAAGAGTATTTATTGGCACTTGGCGATTTCACATCTACGAAATTTGCACAACCTATAGACCTTAGTGATATTACCAGCGTAGTTTTCTCTTTTGAAGTTAATACCAACACAACCATTCAACAAGAAATCAAACAAGCAGGATTTGTAAAAACTGATGTAGCTTACTTGAGAAGTTTGGAAGCTAAACAGGTAACTGTATTTCCAAACCCAGCAGTTGATAGAATTCAGGTGGTATTTAAAAGTCCAATTGCAGAAAGTATCACTTTAAGACTGGTTGAACCAAGTACAGGTAGAATTATTAACCAAATGGCACATACCGCTATAGAAGGGGAAAATAGAGTGAGCATGAACCTGCCTATTTCAAGTGGATTGAACCAACTAATTCTGCAGGTGCAAACCGCCAGCGGCCGAACTTACCAACCTGTTAAAGTGGTTAGAAGACAATAGAAGAACTTTCGAAACTCAAAAAAGCTAGTATACACACTACATATTAGCTTTTTTTATATGTACATATTTTTACACAATCAACCTTCAATTTTGTGCATTTCATCAAAAAAAGTTGACTAAAAGGATTTTTGAAGCTTACTTTGCGAAAAAATTACCTGTATGTCACTCAGATTTGATGCCATTTCCAAACTTTCCAACTCCAGTGAAGAAGTTCATGTACCTGGAGGTATGAAGATTACTGGATTGTTCGGTGAAAACGTATTTACCCTCGCAACCGCCCGTCAGTTTTTAAGCGATGAAGGTTATAAAAGCTTAGTTACCAGCGTAAAAGGTGGTAAAAAAATTGATCGTACAGTTGCCAATCAAATTGCAAACGGTATTCGTGCTTGGGCTGAAAGCAAAGGTGTTTCGCATTATACACACTGGTTTCAACCTCTTACAGGAACTACTGCCGAAAAGCATGACTCATTCTTTACTATCAAAAGCGATGGCACTCCAATTGAAGAATTTGATGGAGCTGCCTTAATTCAACAAGAACCAGACGCTTCTAGTTTTCCTAGTGGTGGACTTAGAGCAACTTTCGAAGCGCGTGGTTACACGGCTTGGGATCCTTCCTCTCCTGCATTTATCATGGAAATTGGTGATGGTAAAACACTTTGTATTCCTACTATTTTCGTTTCCTATACAGGAGAATCACTTGATTATAAAGCCCCCTTATTAAAAGCTTTAGAAGCAGTGAATAAGGCTGCAATAGATGTATGCCATTATTTTGATCGCAACGTTCAAAAAGTAACTCCTACTTTAGGTTGGGAGCAAGAATATTTTGTTATTGATGAAGGTTTAGCCAATGCTCGTCCTGATTTAATTCAGTGCGGACGTACGGTTTTTGGTGCTGCACCTGCCAAAGGGCAACAATTAGAAGACCACTATTTTGGATCTATTCCAGAGCGTGTGTACGCATTTATGCGCGACTTTGAAATGGAGTCTTACCGCTTAGGCATTCCATTACGTACTCGCCACAATGAGGTTGCGCCAGCTCAGTTTGAGTGTGCACCTATTTTTGAAGAAGCGAATATTGCGGTTGATCATAATACCCTGTTAATGGATGTTATGAATCGCGTTGCAAAAAGACACCGTCTTGTAGTTCTGTTACACGAAAAGCCATTTGCAGGCATCAACGGAAGTGGTAAACATAATAACTGGAGTTTGGCAACAGATACAGGTGTGAACTTATTAGCCCCTGGTAAAACGCCAAAGACCAACCTCATGTTCTTAACCTTCTTTGTGAATGCAATTAAAGCAGTTCATGATTATGCAGATATTATGCGCGCCTCTATTGCATCGGCACAAAACGATCACCGCTTGGGTGCAAACGAAGCTCCTCCTGCAATTATTTCTGTTTTCGTTGGACAATACCTAGCTAAGGTTTTACAGGAAGTAAAAAACAGGGTTGGCGATAAATTTGATGAGCAAGATGAAGCAATTTTAAAACTTGATTTACATAGAAGTATCCCTGAATTGATGTTGGATAACACCGACAGAAACAGGACTTCTCCATTTGCATTTACTGGAAACAAATTTGAATTCCGCGCTGTTGGTTCTTCTGCAAACTGTGCAAACGCAATGACTGTTTTAAATACAATTGTGGCTGAAACATTGCGCAACTTTAAACAAGAAGTAGACAGCCATATTGAAAAAGGGGAGAAGAAAGAAATTGCTATCATGCATGTTATCCAAAAGTATATTGTTGATAGTGAGAAAGTATTATTTGAAGGGGATGGCTATAGCGAAGAATGGCATAAAGAAGCTGAAAGAAGAGGTTTGCCCAACTTGAAAACTACTCCAGTAGCATTAGATGCGATGGTTACAGAAAAAGCAAAGCGCCTGTTTGAACACAATGGTGTTTATACGCATTCTGAATTAGAAGCTCGCCACGAAATTGAGCTAGAGAAATATATCAAGAAAGTGCAAATTGAAGCGCGTGTAATGGGCGACCTAGCCATCAACCATATCCTTCCCGCTGCTGTAGCTTACCAAACTGAATTGGCTGGTAATATAGAAAGCCTACAGTCAATTGGCTTACCTGAATCTGCTTATAAGAGTCAGCTTACCATTGTTACAGAAATCAGTCGACATATCTCTGCTATTTACGAACAAGTAGATGCCATGGTAGAAGCTAGAAAGGTAGCTAATAATCTTTCAGACACTCGCGCAAAAGCCATTGCTTACTGCGATGAAGTGAAAGGCAAATATTTCGACAGCATTCGTTATCATGTAGATAAGCTAGAGCATTTGGTAGATGATGAAATGTGGACATTACCTAAGTACAGGGAAATGCTATTCTTAAGATAGGCAAGCAATCAATATAGATCGTAGGGCTGGAATTCTTTCCAGCCCTTTTTTGTTTAAACCTTTCAAAGTTTTTAAAGTCTAATACTTACATTAGATTAAACTTTAAACACTTTTAACATGAAAAAATTATTATTTGCCCTTACTATCATGTTCGGCTTTGGACTATCATCTTCTTTTGCACAAGGCGGCGGTCAAATGGATCCGGCTCAAATGCTCGAAATGATGAAACAGCGCGTGAAGCCTATTATGATGGAAAAAACCAAATTGACAGATGCACAGTGCGACAAAGTGCTTGAAATTCAGTTATGGTCTCAATCGCAAAGAAGAGGCATGCGCGATTTAAGTCCAGAAGAACGTGCTACTAAAACCAAAGAAATTCAAACAGAGGTTGAGAAAAAGTACAAAGCTATTCCGCTTACTGATGCTGAAATCAAAACAGTGAATGAGTTTTACGAAGAAATGAGAAAAGCACAGCAACAAATGCGAGGCGGTGGCGGCAAGTAATTCTTCAATTGCATAAAAAAAGGCGTTCCAAGAAAAGTGGAGCGCCTTTTTTATTAAACGAATTTGTATTAAACCATTTTAAAAGATTCTAGGAACTTGGTTGTAAAATTACCAGCTCTAAAATCTTCATTCTGCATTAATTGTAAATGGAATGGAATGGTTGTTTTAACGCCTTCAATCACATATTCGCTCAACGCTCTGTACATAGTATTTATGGCTTCTTCACGTGTTCTAGCTACTGCAATAATCTTTGCAATCATACTATCATAGTAAGGAGGAATAACATAGCCTGCATATACATGGGAGTCTACTCGAATACCATGTCCACCTGGTTGGTGCAGTACTGTAATTTTTCCAGGAGAAGGTCTAAAATCATTATATGGATCTTCGGCATTAATTCTACACTCAATGGCATGCATATCTGGGGTATAATCACGTCCACTAATTGGTCGGCCAGCTGCAATTAAGATTTGTTCTTTAATCAAATCAAAATTTGTTACTTCTTCAGTTACGCAATGCTCTACCTGAATACGTGTATTCATTTCCATGAAGTAGAAATTGCGGTGTTTATCTACCAAGAACTCAATAGTTCCCACGCTTTCATAATTAATAGCAGCAGCAGCTTTTTTAGCAGCTTCTCCCATTTTTTCACGCAGCTCTGGCGTCATAAAAGGCGATGGAGATTCTTCCACTAACTTTTGATGTCTTCTTTGAATAGAACAATCTCTTTCACTCAAATGGCAAACCGTTCCAAACTGATCGCCCGCTATCTGAATTTCAATATGGCGAGGTTCTTCCACAAACTTCTCCATATACATACCATCGTTTTTGAAAGCAGCACCCGCTTCTGCCTTAGCAGAGTTAAATGCTTTTTCTAACTCATCTTCGCCATGTACAACACGCATTCCTTTTCCACCGCCACCTGCTGTTGCTTTCAACATAATTGGATAACCAATTTCCTTAGCAACAGATTTGGCTTCGTCTAAATCACGCAACAAACCACCACTTCCAGGTACAACAGGTACACCAGCTTTAATCATGGTTTCCTTCGCAGTGATTTTATCACCCATAGAGTTAATCATATGGGGGGTAGGCCCAATGAACTTAATACCAGAGTCAGCACAGATTTGTGAAAAAGAAGCATTCTCTGCTAAAAAGCCGTAACCAGGGTGAATAGCATCTGCATTGGTGATTTCTGCTGCAGCAATAATACGAGGTATGTTTAAGTAGCTGTCTGCGCCTTGGGGCTTTCCAATACATACAGCCTCATCGGCAAATTTTACGTGCAGGGAATCTTTATCGGCTGTAGAATATACAGCAACAGTTTTAATACCCATTTCACGACAGGTTCGGATAACACGGAGTGCAATCTCTCCCCTATTAGCAATCAATATTTTTTTGAACATGCTGAATAGTTGAATAATCGAAAAAAAATTGTGACATAATTTAAAATCATATCACAACTATCATTTTGTTATGCAGGCTCTACTAAGAAAAGCGGCTGGTCGTATTCTACGGGACTTGCATCTTCTACCAATACCTTCACAATTGTTCCTTTCACTTCGCTTTCAATTTCATTGAAAAGTTTCATGGCTTCAATAACACACACCACTTTACCAGGAGCTACATCAGAGCCCACTTCAACAAAAGATGGTTTATCTGGAGATGGCTTTCTATAGAAGGTACCAATCATGGGACTTTTTATAGTTACCAAATTATCTGCTTTAGGTTCAGCAGCAGGTGCGGGTGTAGAAGGTGCAGAAGAGGCTTGCGCAGCAGCTGGAGCAGGGGCTGCCACATTGTATACTTGAGGAGCAGGTGCAGAAGCAGCTACCTGAACCACTTTTTCTTCTTTTTGCTTGATGGTTACTTTCCCGTCCTGATCCTCAATAGTAATTTCACCAATGTTACTTTTGTTGATGATTTTGATCAGTTCGTGAATTTGCTTGATATCCATTTTTAGGCAAGTTTAGGGGTAAAAAAGGTTGTTTTTTAGCAAATGAAGGAGCAAAATAGCCTTTTTTTCACAAAAATGGCTTTTTTTATCTCAATCAAAAGCAGTAAATATTTTTCATAATTGGGGAATCCAATTTAGCAAAAAGAAGGGCTGCCGATAAGACAACCCCTTTAGAAATAAATTGGGTAATTAATCCTTTACACGTTCAACGTATTCACCAGTTTTAGTGTTCACGCGAATTACTTCACCATCTTCAACGAATAAAGGCACTTGAACAATAGCACCTGTTTCAACAGTTGCAGGCTTAGTGGCTCTTGTAGCAGTATCTCCTCTAAGTCCAGGCTCACAATAAGTAATTTTCACAACTATCTTTTCTGGCAGTTCTGCCCCTATTGGTTGGTCAGTTTCAGTATTAATCATTACAAAAACCTCGCTTCCATCTTTCAAAAACTGAGGCGCATCAATCATTTCTTCACCAACAGCAATTTGCTCAAAAGTTTCATTGTTCATGAGGTTATAACCGGTATCATCTTTGTATAAAAACTGAAAAGTTTTCTTTTCTACACGAACTGGAAAGATATTTTCGCCTGAGTTCCAAGTCTTTTCAATAGTACGGTTATTATCAACTCCCTTCAATTTAGCCCATACTTTAGCAGCAGCTCTGGCAGTTTTGTTTTCACCAAATTCCACCACTGAATATAAGCTACCGTCTAGCTTGAGCACCATTCCTCTGCTGATATCAGATGTTGTTGCCATGTTTTCTAAGTTTTAGGCGGCAAAATTAGGTGATTGAAGTAGAAAAGCCAAAGAGAGTGTTTTATTAAGAATCTGTCAAAAACCTACATGATTTTAACAAGATAGATGAAGATTATTTTAAAAATCATCCTTCTCACTAAGCTGCTAACCCCTATTTTTGCGCAACTTTTATACATTTAAGCATAACGATTATGAGTGTTCTTGTCAACAAAAACTCCCGCATCCTAGTTCAGGGCTTCACCGGAACAGAAGGTACTTTCCATGCTTCTCAAATGATTGAGTATGGCACACAAGTGGTTGGTGGTGTAACACCAGGAAAAGGTGGGACTTCACATTTAGACCGCCCTGTTTTCAATACAGTTGCAGATGCAGTGAAGCAAACTGGAGCCGATGTAAGCATCATTTTCGTTCCCCCTGCTTTTGCTGCTGATGCAATTATGGAAGCTGCTGACGCTGGTATTGGATTAGTGGTTTGTATTACCGAAGGCATACCGGTTCAGGATATGGTTAAAGTAAAAAACTATTTACAAGGAAGTTCAACTCGTTTAATTGGTCCTAACTGTCCAGGTGTGATTACCGCTGGTGAAGCTAAAGTTGGTATTATGCCAGGTTTTATCTTCAAGCCAGGAAGAATTGGTATTGTTTCTAAATCAGGGACATTAACATACGAAGCTGCTGATCAAGCTGTAAAAGCTGGATTAGGAATTTCTACTGCTATTGGTATTGGCGGTGATCCAATTATTGGAACACCAACTGTAGAAGCAGTTCAATTATTGATGAATGACCCTGAAACTGACGGGATAATCATGATTGGAGAAATTGGTGGTAGCATGGAAGCTGATGCTGCTCGTTGGATTAAAGAAAATAAAACAAAGCCAGTAGTTGGTTTCATTGCTGGACAAACTGCTCCTCCAGGAAGAAGAATGGGACATGCCGGTGCTATCATTGGTGGTGCTGATGATACTGCCGCTGCTAAAATGAAAATCATGGCAGAATGCGGTATTGATGTTGTTGCTAGTCCTGCGGATATTGGCGTTACTATGGCAGCAGCACTAAAGAAATAAATGAATATCATTTTAATATAAAAAAGCCGCATCAGCGGTTTTTTTTATGCATTTTAGAGAGCTTTTTAAATGAATTCATTTTATAATAATGAAATAAATCTAACTGATAATTAGTCAGATTTGAATAGATTTGTCTTATGCCCTTCCACAGAAATTTTATGTACTGGATTGACAAGAGAAGATGGAAGTACATCTTTTTATTAACTAGCTTAGAAGCTAGTGTCTGCATTTTTGCTTAGCCGATCTCTTTATCATTATTCAACTTAAAATATTTATTCATGCCTCATTATGTTCAATTGGGATCTATCCCCCATAAAAGACATACCCAATTCAGAAAACCCGACGGTGGTTTATACTCTGAACAATTGTTTTCAACAGAAGGATTCAGCAACGATTATTCTTTACTCTATCATATTCATCCGCCTACACAAATCATACACACCGATGAACCAATAAATGTGTCGCCTAAAGTAAGTGAAGAAAAAATGCTGAAGCATAGAAGCTTTGAAGGCTTTCATATTCAACCAGAAGCAGATTATTTAAAAAGTAGAAAAGCGGTATTAGTTAACAATGATTGTCATATTAGTCTTGCAGCACCTGAGCAAAGTATGACAGAATACTTTTTTAAAAATGCTGATGCTGATGAGGTAATTTTTGTGCATGAAGGCTCAGGCAATTTACTTACTCAATACGGAGAAATTAAATTTGGTTATGGCGACTACCTCGTTATACCTCGTGGAAGCATATATCAAATTCAATTTGACTCAAATAACAATAGACTCTTTATAGTCGAAAGTTTTAGTCCAATAAGATATCCAAAAAGATACCTCAGTAAGTATGGACAACTCATGGAGCATGCTCCTTTTTGTGAAAGAGATATTAGAGCACCTCAAAATCTACAGACATTAGATATTAAAGGTGATTTCTTAATCCGCACAAAAAAGAAAGGAATGGAATATGGCATTCATTATTTACACCACCCTTTTGATGTGGTTGGTTGGGATGGATGTTGTTACCCATATGCCTTTAGTATCCACGACTTTGAACCTATTACGGGACGAGTACATCAGCCACCTCCTGTTCACCAAACTTTTGAAGCACACAACTTTGTTATTTGTAGCTTTTGCCCACGCCTCTATGACTATCATCCGCAGGCCATTCCAGCTCCTTATAATCACAGCAATATTGATAGCGATGAAGTACTTTACTATGTTGATGGTGATTTTATGAGTCGCAAAAATGTAACAAGGGGTATGATTACATTACACCCGGCAGGTATACCACACGGACCGCACCCAGGCGCTGTTGAAAAGAGTATAGGAAAAAAAGAAACAGGTGAATTAGCAGTTATGGTAGATACATTCCATCCACTACAGTTAACCGACTATGCCCTGCAAATTGAAAACAAAAATTATGTAATGAGCTGGGCCGAATAAATACAAAATCAGCAGAAAAATTGGTTAGTTCTTGAAAAAGAAATAACTTATGCACCTAAACTAAATGCCATATGATCAAATTCAATGAAATTAAAGTAGGCGATTACATGATGGCTGAGTATGAAGGTAAAATGTGGGAAGGAGAAGTAACGCGCCTCAATGGAGATGAAAAACAAGTTTGTTTGCAAACCGATGTGCAAGAGTTTTGGTTTGAAACAGACCAATTACATCCCATTCCTCTAACGGAGGAACAGTTATTAAAGCTACACTTTATAAAGCTTGAAAACGAAGATGGATCTGCTAAGTACAGCAAGGGCTCATTCCGTATTCATGCCAATAAAAGTGGCGATTTAAGCTCATTGGATATGTGGTATAGAGAGGATAGAAGACACCACCCCGACGTACATTTTGTACACCAACTCCAGAATCATTACTTATCAATGACTAAAGTACATTTAACTAGGGACCCACTTTAACCAATTTTTTAATGAGAAGCCCTGCTGAATTTAGTAGGGCTTCTTTATTTTTAAGCATGAGATACTGCTTACTCATTTTCACTATTTTTATTCAATGTCATTACGCCTCATCATTGAATGCACAATTTTTTGGAGGCAACCCTGCATCTGTTAAATGGAAGAAAATTGATACAGATACAGCAAGCATTATTTTCCCTGCTACTTTAGACAAGCAAGCAAAAAGAGTATCCGAGATTATACACCAACTACAAACTGAAAAGCAAAACAAAGCCGGTGAACAAATCAGAAAAATTGATATAATACTTCAACCACATACTACAATTTCGAATGGTTATGTATCGCTCGCTCCATATAGAAGTGAATTATTTTTAACTCCTTTACAAAATCCATTTTTGCTTGGTGCAGGTAACTGGACAGATTTACTTGCAATACATGAATGGCGACATGTACAACAGTTCAGTAATTATAGAACAGGCTTGTCTAAATGGGCATTTTGGCTACTAGGTGAACAAGGACAGGCTTTGGCAAACTCTGCTGCAATTCCCGATTGGTTTTATGAAGGAGATGCAGTTTGGAGTGAAACTTTTCATTCACAACAAGGAAGAGGCCGAAGCGCTTTGTTTACAAATAGGCTACATGCTCTTGAAAAGTCTAATAAAGAGTATAGTTACATGAAATTAAGAAATGGCTCTTTGAGAGACTATGTTCCTAACCATTATGAGTTAGGCTATTTATTCACGCTTTATGGAGTTGAAAAATGGGGAGCTGATTTCTGGTCAAAAGTAGCAAAAAATGCAGCCGCGTATAAGCACCCTTTTTATCCATTTCAGCATTCCTTTAAAGAACATACAGGAGTTAGCTTTACTTCATTTAGAAAAGACGCTTTAGCATATTTTCATTCACAATGGAAACAACAATCAATTAAAGACCCTACATGGTTAACAAAAACAGAAAAAAGAAATGTAATTGATTATCAATATCCACATGTAGCAAAAGATTCAAGTATTATAGCGCTCAAAAAAAGTTATAAGTCAATTCCACAGTTTGTAGCAATTAAAAACGGACAAGAAAAAGTCATAGCTACTAGTCCAATTGCAGCCGATGATTACTTTTCATACAGAAATGGAAAAATTATATTCAGTTCATTTCTACCAGATAAAAGATGGGGTTATCAAGACTATACAGAAATTAGGTTATACTCAATCTATGAAAAATCAGAAAAAATAATATCAACCAAATCAAAACTTTTCAGTCCTGATATCAGTCACTCAGGCCAGATATGGACAGCAGTTAAAATAGATGGATACGACACTGGAAGTGAATTAATTGCTGCAAGTATAGATGGAAATGAAATAAAAAAGTATATAAATCAAGAACTTGTTTTTTCACACCCTCAATTTTCAAAAAATGATGATGCTGTTTTTGCTGCAGCAAGAACTTTTGATGGTAAAATGGGCATCTTACAATGGAATATTGAGACTGAAAAAATAGACACCATACTTCCATTTCATTATACTCAAATTGGATTTTTAAAAACACAGGGCGACAGTCTTCATTTCACTGCTTATAATCCTTATGGAGAAAGAAGATATGCAATAGTAGAAAATCAGCTATTCGAATTGAATGGCTATGCTACCGGCCTTTTTCAAAGTTATATTTTCAATAACCAATTATACAGCTCTTATTTTACTGCAAGTGGTATGAGATTAGGTATTGAACCATTAATGTGGAAACCAATAAATAGCTTACCTAAACTCATAGCACCACTTGCAAAAGAGAACACCTTTAGTTCATCACATTCATTTCAAGTGGCTGAAAGAAACGACAGCATTCGCACATTTAGAAAGCTTTCACAACCTTTTAATTTTCATAGTTGGCGACCAATGTATAATGAGCCGGAATATACTTTTTCATTGTATGGTAATAATAGCTTAAACACAACCATTACAGATTTGAGTTACACTTTCAACCGAAATGAAAGGAGCCACCGAGCACAATTCCAAGGTGTGTATGGAGGCTGGTATGTACAGCCCAGTTTTGCTATTAGCCAGACCTGGAATAGAAACCTTCGTGTTCCATTACCCGATGGAACCATTCGAGCACTTCAATGGAACGAATCGGAGTTTGGAGTAGGATTAAGACTGCCGCTACAACTTACAAGAGGACGACATTTTCAACAACTTTCAACTTCTATCCAAATGAGTCGACTCCAAAGAAACTGGCAAGGACTCAGCAGAAACTTGTTAAGCAATGATCAAATTGACTATTTAGATGGACAAATCACTTATATCATTCAATCACAAAAAGCCCGACAACATATTTATCCAAGATTTGCGCAAGTTTGGCAAGCTCGCTATAGAAATACAACATCTCAATTAAAAGCAAGTCAGTTATTATTGCAGGGAGCACTTTTTATACCAGGTATAGGCATCAATCATAATATAGTTTTACAAGCTGCCTATTATAGAAGAGATACAACCGATGTGTTTTTTAGCAACATTATGCCATTCTCACGAGGACATGAAGCATTAGATTTTCCGAGAGCCTACAGATGGTCGGCCAACTATCACCTACCATTATTTTATCCCGATTGGGGATTTGGAAATATTGTTTATGTGCAACGTATTAGAGCGAATATATTTTATGATTTTACCAGAGGCAAAAGCCTTAGAACAGGTAGAACATTTGATTTTACGAGTACTGGTATTGAGTGCTTCTTTGATAGCAAATGGTGGAACCAACTTCCAGCAACAATTGGAATAAGATATAGTCGTTTACTCCAACAAGGTATTGGCGGCAGCGGAGGCACAAATAGGTGGGAGATTATTCTACCACTTAGTTTATTAGACTAATTTTTTTATTTCCCCCAACCCCATTTTAAAAAATCTGGAAACGCTTTAGCCCAAGTTGGCACATCATGCTTTCCATCGGCTAACTGAACGTATTTAATATGCTGAGATTCAGTATACCCTTTTGCTTTTAGCTCTACAACCAAATCAAGGGCATCATCTATAGAATCTATAATGCCATTTTGATTACGATCTGCTTTTTCATCTAATTCTCCAGTTTGAATATAAAACTGCAGCCAAGGACTCATTTTACCTTTACGAATTTGCAGGTGCATAAGTCTGTCTAGCTCGTCATCATATCCATCATCATACCCTTTTCTCCTCCACCAAAAAGATCCGCTAAATACACCCACTTTGCTAAACTCACTACTATGGTTCCAAGCAATATCCATAGCACTTAATCCACCTAATGAAAAACCAGCATAACACTTCTCCTTAAAATGAGGCATATTGAAATGCTTCCTTACATAAGGCATGAGTTCGTCTAAAATAAACTTGCTATACAATCCAGCTTTATCACCTCTTTGTTTAAAATCGGAAGAATAGGAAACACCATATTCACGCTTGCGTTCTTCGCCACAATGAATACCCAAACACATCACAGGCTTTAATTCTTCTGATTTATAAAGATTCTCGAGTATATCTTCAAACTTCATGGATACCAAATCCTGCCCATCGTTTACCAACAATAAACTCATTTGCTCCGGCTTTTGAACCGACTTTGGTAAATAGGCGTCCAGCTGAACTTCTCTTTCTAAATAATCTGAATAAACAACAAAACGCTCTACAGAAACGAGCGAATTGGCTAAAGTTGTAGTTGATGAATCCGACATTTTTCAAATTTAGGGGTTCAAACAAAAAGAAGTACACTTAAATCTCCACAATAGACCCACTAAATAATTTTTTTTCCGAGGAGAAATGCAACTACATGAAGCATATTCATTATATTGAAGCAAATAAAACCTGAGTTATGAAAAAAATTGGCATTCTGCACGGGAAAGAAAGAACCTTCCCCGAAGCGTTTGTAGAGCGAATCAACAGTAAGCAGGTAGCCGGAGTTACCGCAGAACCCGTTCGTATTGACAAAGTCATGCAAGGCGTTGCAACTGAATATGCAGTGATTGTTGACAGAATTAGTCAAGACGTACCATTTTACAGAGCTTATTTGAAAAATGCGGCTTTAATGGGAACAGCTGTCATTAATAACCCCTTTTGGTGGAGTGCCGATGAAAAGTTTTTCAACAACTGCCTTGCTACAAGAATTGATGTGCCAGTTCCAAAAACGGTTATTCTCCCTTCACGCGATTTACCAGATGATACTAGCGAACAATCCTTTTCAAACCTAGCTTATCCACTCGATTGGGAAGGCATTTTTAACTATGTAGGTTTTCCTGCATACATGAAACCTTTTGCTGGAGGTGGTTGGAAGAATGTGTATCGCTTAGATAGTATGGACGACTTTTTTGAAAAACATGCTGAAACAGGGCAACTAGTTATGTTGTTACAAGAAGAAATTCAATTTGAAGAATATTATCGTTGCTATTGCATTGGAGGAAAATATGTTCGTATTATGCCTTATGAGCCACGCAACCCTCACCACTTAAGGTATGTAGCTAGCTTTTCACCGAGTCCCGAAAGACTCAAGCAGATGGAAGAAATTGTACTTCGTATTAACAAATACCTTGGTTATGATTTCAACACTGTAGAATTAGCTGTACGCGATGGAGTACCTTATGCAATTGATTTTTGTAATCCTGCTCCAGATGCCGACAGAAACAGTGTAGGCGAAGAAAACTTTAATTGGGTAGTAGAAACTGCTGCAACCTACGCAATTGAAAAAGCATTGGCACATCAACCAGGAGCTGACAACCTAACTTGGGGGGCTTATGTACAAAAAAGTGCTAACCACGAAAACCTCTATTCTTCTAAATAAACTTTCTTATGGGAAGCATTAATTACCGGCATTTTACATTAGGTGTAGAGGAAGAATACATGGTAATAGACCCCACTACACGCGAATTAAAAAGCCACGAACAAAAAATTGTTCAAGAAGGCCATAAGCTAATTAAGGATAAAGTAAAAGCAGAAATGCACCAGGCCGTGGTTGAAGTAGGCACTGATATTTGTGCAAACATTGATGAAGCACTCAAAGATGTTTCTACACTTCGTGGCACCATTGCACAAATTGCAGGCGATTTAGGCTTGTGGATTGGCGCATCTGGAACCCACCCTTTTAGTCATTGGGAAAGTCAGCTCATCACCGACCATGTGCGCTACAGTCAAATTGTAAATGAATTACAAGAAGCTGCAAGGAGTAATCTCATTTTTGGATTACACGTGCACGTGGGTATGGAAGACAGAAAAATGGCCATACATATTGCCAACAGTGCAAGGTACTTTTTACCTCACGTGTACGCATTAAGCACTAACTCACCATTTTGGGAGGGAAGAAGTACCGGCTACAAGTCTTTTAGAACAAAGGTGTTTGATAAATTTCCTAGAACAGGTATTCCGGAATATTTTGAAAGCATTGAAGCGTACGATAATTACGTTTCGCTGCTTATAAAAACAAACTGTATAGATAATGCTAAGAAAATTTGGTGGGACTTGCGTGTTCATCCATTTTTCAATACAGTTGAATTCAGAATTTGCGATGTTCCAATGACCATCATGGAAACAATTGCCATTGCATCTCTTTTCCAAGCCATTTGCGCCAAGTTGTACAAGTTGAGAAGTAAGAACATGAATTTCATCATGTATCAACGTGCGCTGATTAACGAGAATAAGTGGCGTGCAAGCAGATACGGTGTAGATGGCTCACTTATAGATTTCGGAAAAGAAAGCGAAGTAAATACCAGACTCCTTATTTATGAACTTCTTGATTTTGTAGATGATGTTGTAGATGATTTAGGAAGCAGACATATTATTACCTACATCGCAAAGATGCTTGAACAAGGAACGGGTGCTGACCGACAATTAAAAGTGTACATGCAAACTGGAAGCTTAGTTTCTGTAGTCGACTATATTCACGATCAATTTCTGCGTGTATAAAATAAAAAGCTCCTTCGGGAGCTTTTTTTATAACTTATAATCAAAAATTGTTGCTGTGAAAATAGATCGTTCACGCTTCTTAAACACTACATCCCAATTCCCCTTGTAACGAAGAACTGATGGAACAACTAAGTCACCAACCCTTGTCATTTCTACTTCCATAGCAACGTCAAAATCATACACACCTGCTTTATAGCTAAGGGAATAATTCCTTGCAAGTACTTCAAGTGTTTTTATATCGAACCAAGTAACCATTTCATCAATCACCACATCATCTTTTCTAAAAAGACCTAGCTTATCTTTTGGCTGAATAGAAAATACATACACAGGTTTTCCTTTATACTCTTGCACGTCTAATCGGTAATCATACACTTTCCTTGCCGAAGCATCGTACAAATCAAGCTTGTTCCCAATAAAAGGAATTCCGGGAATTTTTTTGCCTGGCAAAAAGAACAACATTTTTAACTGCTCTTTTTGTTTTTCTATACCTTTTTTCCCTTCAGTAGTTAGCTTCCTTCCCTTCACAATATTGTCCTCTCCACATTCTTTCCCTTTTGTAAAAAACAAAGAAGCATATAATTCTGCAGTATTGTAGTTATATCCACCCTTACGATCATAAAAATCACCAGTTACTTGCTCCTGCAAAACCTCCATTGTCCTACAACCATTTGCACGAGTCTGTCGGGTTTTGCTATTTAAAGAAGCCTGCACTTTTCCTTTTTTATCCAGCATCTGAATATTATTGAAAGAGGTGTATCCAATGATGCGAAGATTTTTGAAAGCCTTGTAAAACGTTGTATCCTCTTGTATGATCTTAAGCACTTTCCTGTAATCAAAATTATTCCTAACTACAACTTCCCCTAAAGTAATCTTTTGATCATCAATTACGAGTGTAGTATCCTGTGTATGACCAAGAAAACTTATAAATAGCAAACAACTAAAAAGTAAGACAGATCGCATCATTTTGCTAACATCATTTTATAGTCCACTTTCCATTTGCCCTTTGAAATATCATTCAACTTGCCTTGTAATAATTTTTTCTTCAAAGGCTTGAGGTAGTCAATGAATAGTTTGCCTTCAATATGGTCATACTCATGCAAAATAACCCTTGCAGTAATACCTGTAAATGTTTTGGTATTTTCTTGAAAATTAGCATCAAAATAACGCAGTGTTACTTTTTCTGGTCGGTACACATCTTCACGTATTTTTGGAATACTCAAACAACCCTCGTTATAAGGCCATTCCTCCCCTTCTAGTTGTAAAATCTCAGCATTGATGAAAACCTCTTTCATTCCCTCATCACCCGGATAAGCATGCTTTTCGTCTTCTTCTAAATGCTCCATAATTTGAACACTATCAATCACGAACAAACGAATGGATAAGTTCACCTGTGGAGCAGCTAAACCCACACCATTACTCGCATACATGGTTTCCCACATGCTGTCAATCAGTTCATCCAGTTTTGGATAATCAGGTTGAATTGGACTTGCAACTTTTCTCAACACACTGGCTCCATAAGCCACAATAGGGTAAATCATTCCAATAATTTGGTGCAAAAATAACTGATTCAGTAGGAAATGCTACTAAAACGACTGTGAACGGTTTTGTAAAAACTCCTGCAACATAATCGCAGCTGCAATTTGGTCCACATTTTCTTTTTTCTGCCGGTCTTTTTTCTTCATGCCCATTTCAACCATTGCCCGACTAGCCATTTTAGAACTATATCGCTCATCAACAGTTTGAATAGGAATTTGAGGCAGGTTTTTTTTAATGAGCTGGATGGCTGCTTTTACCAATGGCGTAGCGTGGGTGGGTGTATCATCTAAATTCAGCGGCTCTCCAATAAGTATGCGCTCTACTTGTTCATTTTTGCAGTATTCCTGTAAAAAACTAATCAAATCTTTGCTGTGGATAGTTGTTAAAGGACTAGCAATAATTTGAAGCGGATCGGTCACAGCAATACCGGTTCTTTTCCCTCCATAATCAATACAAATAATTCTTGCCATCACAATAAAATATCAGAAATGACTAAAATAGCAAATATGACGCTGGCAATTCCATTGGTAGTAAAAAATGCCAAGTTTACTTTACTCAAATCGTTGGGCTTCACTAACCGATGCTGCAATAACAACATAATTACAAAAAAGACTACACCAGCTAAATACCAATAACCTAAGTTGCCATAAAAAAACACAACCAACAACAAAAAAACCACCATAGTATGTAGCATTTGGCTTACCCGAAGCGCTCGTTTTCTTCCTAGTAAAGAGGGTATAGAATGCAAACCCTGCGACTGATCAAAATCAACATCCTGCAATGCATAAATAATATCAAATCCACTCACCCAGCACAAAACAATTGCGGAAAACATAATTGGCAACCAATGAAATTCACCTACAACAGCTATGTATGCACCAATAGGTGCCAGTGATAAACCTAAACCAAGTACAAGGTGACAGAGAGCGGTGAATCTTTTAGTAAAACTATAACCCAAAACAACTAACAATGCTACAGGCGAAAGCCACCCACATAATGGATGTAAAAAAAATGAAGCAGCAATAAAAATTATGCTATTAACAATAGTAAATCGGAGTGCTGCATCTGGGCTAATTATTCCTGCAGGAATTTCTCTGATGGCAGTACGAGGATTTTTTGCATCAAAGTTTCTATCTAAATATCTATTAAAAGCCATGGCAGCACTTCTTGCTGTTACCATACAAAGAACTACCAGAAAAAACTGTTTAACAATCCAATAAGTTTCTAGTCCTAAAACACCTGCTCCTGTATGTAAACCCTCGCTATGAATTGTTCGAACACCCAGAAAAAAGCCAATGAAAGCAAAAGGCATTGCAAATAATGTATGCGAAAACTTTACCAGAGATAAATAATTCTGAAACGTAGGCATGGTTTACTAACGATTCGTTTGTAAATAGGGTTCAGTTAATTTCCAAAAAAGAATACCTGCAGCCACACTCACATTCAACGAGTGCTTCATGCCTAATTGAGGAATTTCAATAGCACCATTGCAAATTGCCAACGCCTCCTCGGATACCCCTTCCACTTCATTGCCCAACACAACGGCCAATTTCGGGTAATCAAGTGATAAGAAAGATTCAAGTGAAACTGCATTTTTAGTTTGTTCTAAAGCAAACACTGTGTATCCATTTTCTTGTAATCCTTGTATTGCTTCGGTAGCAGTTGCCACATATTTCCAATCAACCGTTTCAGTAGCCCCTAATGCTGTTTTATGAATATCTCTATGGGGGGGCTGAGGAGTATATCCGGTAAGAATGATTTGCTCCAATAAAAAGGCATCTACTGTTCTAAAAACACTACCCACATTATGCATGCTCCGCACATTCTCTAAAATAACTGTAACAGGGGTTTTAGACGCCTGTTTATAGCCTTCCACCGTTTTACGGCCAAGCTCCTCCATGCTCCTTTTCAACATTATGCAAAGATAACATATCCACATCATAGCAAAGACGGATATATAGACTTGCAAAAAGAGCTTCTCCTCCTATATTTGCTGCTATGGCAAAAAGCGGCAATGATACTCCTCTCATGCAACAGCACCGAAGCATCAAACAGAAATATCCAGATGCTATTTTGCTATTTCGTGTTGGTGACTTTTATGAAACTTTTGGAGAAGATGCCATAATTGCATCGCGTGTGCTTGGCATTACGCTTACTAAAAGAAATAATGGCGCCGCTAGTGAAAGCGAACTGGCAGGATTTCCGCATCATGCCCTTGACACCTATTTACACAAACTAGTAAAAGCCGGACATAGAGTTGCCATTTGCGACCAACTAGAAGATCCTAAACAAGCGAAAGGATTAGTGAAGAGAGGTGTTACAGAAATGGTTACTCCTGGTATTGCTACGCACGATAAAATGCTGGAACACCATAGCAATCATTTTCTTGCTGGTCTATTTCCTGGCGAACAACAAGAAGGAATTGCTTTCTTAGATGTTTCAACTGGTGAATTTTTCTTAGCTGAAGGGAATGCTGAATACATTGATAAATTGTTGCAAAGCTTTCAGCCTGCAGAGGTCATCTTCCCAAGAACTTATCAAAAGAAATTTAAAGAGCTATACGGCCAACGTTTCTACACCTATACTCTAGACACTTGGATTTTTGAAAAAGAATTCGCCTACGAACTTTTACTGAAACATTTTCAAACACACTCTCTTAAAGGATTTGGTGTTGAAGAAATGAACCAAGGAATTATTGCTGCAGGCGCAGTAATGCATTACCTCAGAGAAACTGCACATCCAAATCTCCAACATATTACCCAACTGCAAAGGTTGGAGAAAGATGATTTTTTATGGATGGACCGATTTACCATTCGGAACCTCGAATTGTTAGGTAATGGCCAAAATGAAAGTCATCATCTATTGCAAGTTCTGGATCAAACCGTGTCGCCAATGGGCGCAAGATTGCTTAAGAGGTGGATGATTTTCCCATTGAAAGACTTAGATAAAATACGAGAGCGACATCTTGCAGTAGAATGGTTGATTTTGCACACAGATACAAGAAAAAAAATTATTCAAACAGTAAAAGCTGCAGGTGATATTGAAAGATTGGTGAGTAAGATTCCTTTGAAGAAAATCAATCCACGTGAATTGCTACAAGTTGCAAGAGGCTTAGAAATGGCTCAGGAAATAAAGCATCTTTCAAAACAAATAAGCGACCCTTATCTACAAAGAATAGGTGATGCTATTCATGAATGTCAACAAATTAAGGATCGAATTTTTGCTGAACTCGAAGATCTTCCTCCTGTTCAAGTTCAAAAAGGACAAGTCATTAGAGCCGGAGTTCATGCTGAGTTAGATGAGCTCAGAAACATTGTTAGTGGAGGCAAAGATTACTTGGTAAAAATTCAACAGGAAGAAGCTGAACAAACAGGAATTGGATCTTTAAAAATAAGTTACAACCAAGTATTTGGCTATTATTTGGAAGTAACCAATGCGCATAAGTCGAAGGTGCCAGATAGATGGATAAGAAAACAAACACTTGCAAATGCAGAGCGCTACATTACTCCTGAATTAAAAGTATACGAAGAAAAAATTACTGGGGCTGAAGAAAAAATTCTTGCTCTTGAAACAGCTTTGTACGAAAAACTTTTAACTGCTTTGCAGGATTATATTCAACCCATTCAAACAAATGCACATGTCTTAGCTGTTTTTGATTGCCTATGTTGTTTTGCAGAAACAGCGCTTGCGAACAAGTACACTCAACCAATCATGCATGATGGACTTGCATTGCAAATTGAAGCAGCAAGACATCCAGTTATTGAAAAACATTTGCCTGCTGGAGAAACTTATATTGATAATGATATTGTATTAGATCCAACCAGCCAGCAAATCATTATTCTTACTGGACCCAACATGAGTGGAAAGAGTGCCATCCTTCGTCAAACAGCTCTCATTACTTTAATGGCACACATGGGTTCATTTGTGCCAGCAGCCAAAGCAAATATTCCATTAACTGATAAAATATTTACAAGAGTTGGAGCCAGTGATAACTTGAGTGGGGGTGAAAGTACATTCATGGTTGAGATGAATGAAACAGCTAGCATCATCAATAATATTTCTCAAAGAAGCTTAATATTATTGGATGAAATTGGAAGAGGCACTTCAACTTATGATGGTATTTCAATTGCTTGGAGCATCGTAGAATACTTACAATCATCTCCACAACAACCCAAAACATTATTCGCTACGCACTACCACGAGTTAAACGAATTAGAACATCTCTATTCAAACATTCGAAATTATCATGTGACCAACAGAGAGGTTGGCAATAAGGTAATTTTCTTACGAAAACTTGCGGCTGGTGGAAGTACACATAGTTTTGGTATACATGTAGCAAGGATGGCTGGTATGCCACCTTCACTCATTGATAGAGCAAATAAGATTTTAGCACAATTAGAATCGAGTCGTGAGCAATCGCAAAATGAAGGATTAAGCGCATCAATTACGCCGCAAAAGTCACAGCTACAACTCTCTATTTTTGATGCACACAGCTTAGTGTTCGAAGAAATCAGAAAAACTTTGAGTGATATAGATATTAATCGTTTAACACCCGTTGAAGCTCTATTGAAGTTGCAAGAAATCAAGCAGAAAATACAATAACAATCATAGCTTTTTAAATAAGTCGGGATAATCGCTAATGATTCCATCAACTCCCATGGCTTTCATTTTTTTCATTGTTGGCAAATCGTTTACTGTCCATGGCACAAGCTTCACACCCATATCCTTGCACCTACGTACCATAAGTGGTGTTACCATCGAAAAATGCGGGCTGTATACATCTGGGAGAAAACCTAACAGTTTAAGTATTTGTGGGAATGGTTTATTATCCTCTGGTTCTACCAAAGCCGATATGGGAATACGAGGATGATTTTTTCTTATGTATTGTAAGGTTCTAAAATCGAACGACTGAATGATTACGCGCGATTGAATTTTCTTTTCAAGTATTACTCCCATCAAAAGTTCAGCAAACTCATCAGGCTTAGGATGATATAAATTATCAAAAGAGGGTAAGCACTTCGTCTCAATATTAAATCGAACTTTAGGAAGCTTTTTCCTTTTACAATAATTTTCTACACTATCAATTAAAACCGACAAAAGCGGTTTTGTAACTGCCATCTTTTGTTGCTTTGGAAATCTAGGATGCGTTCGCATTCCAACATCATATTCTTGCGTTTGTGCAAACGTCATTCTATAAATGTTGTGCTCCTTTTCAGTTCCTTGTTCTACTGCTTTGCCATCTGGAGTGGTAGAAACCTCATGGCTAAAAAATGGTTCATGAGAAACAATTACTTTATTATCGGAAGTAATAACTACATCCATTTCCAAGGTTGTAACACCTAAATCGATTGCTTTCAACATAGCGGGAATTGTATTTTCAGGCATTAATCCCCTGCAACCTCTGTGTCCCTGATAATCGAATGTGAGTCCAGCATTTTTTGATTTGCTCCCTTTTATGAAACAACCATGCATTAGAATAACAGAAAGCAATAAGCTTATTAGACGATATGGTAAACCTTTAATCATGCTTTGAATGATGCAACAGCATTTCGGCAGCAAGTTGTTGTTCTATGAAATTACCTTTGCTTAAAGCGTTGGTTATTCGAGATACTGTAGCACTGTCTTTATTTTGGCTCCATTTAAATACATGTTGTAGGTCATACACTTCCATTTCAAGCCCTACAATAGCCTTCATATGTTGCTTCACATAAGCAACATCCATATGTTCTACAAGAGAAACGGAATTTTTCGGCTCAAATTGTTTTGTAAGTCTATCTAATAATTGCAACAGCCCTGCATCATCCATCCATTTCACTTTGGCTCTGGCATGCACTGCTGAATAATTCCAAGTACTCGCTGTATTCTGTGGCTCGTAAAGCTGAGCCGAAACATACGCATGTGCACCCTGGAATACCACCATAACATCGTTATTCATTTCCATTGCACGGGTATGCTCTTGCTGTCGCATAACATGCCCAGATAGAAGCACTTTTCCATCTTTTTGAAACGATATACAAACTGGAATATGTGTAACAATAGGCTGGTTGGCTGCATTTACTGCAATAATTGTTACAAAGGGGTGTGCTCGCATAAAATCAAGCACCTCACTATTTGAGTGAGATTTAAAATGGGGTATATGATACATGAATTATTAAGCCACCAAATTCGTTTTTGGCAGATTGGCATTACGAATCGCAATTTGTCGAACTGCTGCAGATGCCATATCTGTCAAAGCCTGTTTGGCTGCTGGGTCATCACTCATCATAGCAGGCTTACCTAAATCACCACCCTCTCTTATAGACATTATAATAGGGACTTGACCTAAGAAAGGCAATTCATATTCCTCAGCCAGCTTTTTGCCACCTTCTTTACCAAACAGGTAGTATTTATTTTCGGGGAGTTCGGCCGGTGTAAAATACGCCATATTCTCCACTAATCCAATGATAGGGACATTAACCTGTGCTTGACCAAACATGGCAATACCCTTTTTAGCATCTGCAAGCGCCACGGGCTGTGGGGTAGTAACAATAACTACTCCGGTAACAGGAACAGTTTGCATAAGGGTCAAATGAATATCTCCGGTACCAGGAGGCATATCAATTACTAAGTAGTCTAATTCGCCCCAGTCTACATCGGTCACAAACTGACGAACTGCTGAGCTAACCATTGGTCCACGCCAAACCACAGCATTTTTCTCATCCACCAACAACCCAATACTCATCAATTCAATACCGTATTTCTTTAGAGGAACAATCATTCCCTTTCCGTTCACATCCTTCATCATAGGTCTTTCGCCCCTTACACCAAACATGATGGGTACACTTGGTCCATAAATATCAGCATCCATCAATCCAACTTTGGCACCACCTTGAGCCAAGGCAAGGGCTAAATTGGCAGAAACAGTGCTCTTCCCTACACCCCCCTTCCCACTCACCACAGCAATAATATTTTTAACAGACGACAAAACTTGTTGGTTATCCTTTCTGTTAGAGGTGGTTTGAGAAGTAAAGTTCACCTTAACCTGAGCTTCCTTGTTGACCAACAAACGAATAGCATTTTCACTAGCTTTCTGCATCATATCCTTCATAGGACAGGCAGGTGTGGTCAAAACTATGGTGAATGCCACTGCATTTCCATTGATTTGAATATCCTTTACCATATTCAACGTTACAAGGTCTTTTCCCAAATCTGGCTCTTGTACATTACTTAAGGCCTTTAGAATATCCGCTTCAGTCATCTCGCAAGTTTTTGTTAAAATGAAAAATTTGTCGCAAAAATAACAGCAGTGCCAGTTACTTTGTTATGAAATGCGATGCTTTCTTTCATCCTTTAAAAAAAGTATCTAATTTCTGAAAACTGTAATTTCGCCGGCATGATTAAAAAGCTACTCGGATTTTTCATTATTTTCCTCACCTGCAGCCAAATGGGTGTTTTAGCCCAAAGTTCACGCGATTCCGTTGTGCAGCTATATGGTGTAGTAATGACTTCCGATAGTCTAAGAGCCGTTCCCTCTGCCAGTATTGTAGTTAAAGGGAAAGGAAGGGGAACAATTACCAATCCCGATGGTGTTTTCTCAATTGTTGTGCTTAAAGGTGACTTAGTTGAATTCTCTAGTATTGGTTATCAAGCGAAATCGTTGGTTATTCCAAGAAATAGTAACCGAGAAATGAGTGTGGTAGTCCTTTTAACCAACGATACCAATTACCTACCTGCGGTTATTGTTCGACCCAGGCCTACACGTGAGCAATTTGAGCGAGACTTCGTGAATAACCGATATCCAGATGATGATTTTGAGATTGCTAGAAAAAATACCGATGAAGCTGCTCGAAGAGCACTTATGCAAGCTCTTCCATCTGATGGAAGAGAGGCCGTAAGCTTCCAAATGCGCCAACAAGCCGCGAGATACTACTCTGCCGGACAAATACCTCCTATGAATATTATGAATCCATTAGCTTGGGGCGAATTCATACGAAGCTGGAAGAGAGGCGATTACAAGAAAAAGCGCTGATTACCCGCTTACATTGAGAGCTACCATTACCTTTGCGTCCGTTATTTGATTCCTTGTCATTTAAACTATACACATGTCATTTCAAAACATTACTGTAATTGGTGCAGGTACCATGGGAAATGGTATTGCACATGTTTTTGCTCAATATGGTTTCCAGGTGCAGTTGGTTGATGTACAGCAAGCTGCCTTAGATAAAGCCTTACAAACTATTGGTAAAAATGTAGAACGCCAAGTTGCTAAAGGCGTTTTATCTGAAGCAGATCAAAAAGCAACTCTTGAAAGAATTCAAACTACAACAAGTATTGCGAATGGCGTAGCAAAGGCAGATTTAGTTGTAGAAGCTGCAACTGAAAACAAAGAGTTGAAGCTAAAAATCTTCAAGGAAATTGACCAATCAGCCCCAGAAAATTGTATTCTAGCAAGTAATACATCATCTATTTCTATTACTGCAATAGCATCTGCCACCAGCCGACCTAATAAAGTAATTGGAATGCATTTTATGAATCCAGTACCTGTGATGAAATTAGTTGAGATCATTAATGGCTATGCAACTGACCAAACTGTAACCGAGCAAATTGTAGCGTTGAGCAAACAGCTGAATAAGGTTCCTTGTGTAGTGAATGATTACCCAGGATTTATTGCAAATAAAATTTTGATGCCAATGATTAATGAAGCTATTTATAGCTTATATGAAGGCATTGCTGGTGTAGAAGAAATTGATACCATTATGAAACTTGGTATGGCTCACCCTATGGGTCCATTGCAGCTTGCAGACTTCATTGGCCTAGATGTTTGCTTAAGCATTTTGCAGGTGCTGTATGATGGGTATGGCAATACAAAATATGCTCCTTGTCCATTACTTGTAAATATGGTAACAGCTAAAAAACTGGGGGTAAAATCAGGTGAAGGCTTTTACAAGTATTCACCTGGCTCAAAAGAATTGGTAGTGAGCGAAAGATTCAAATAAGTATGTTTTTCATTCTTTCGAAAATATTCCAACTTGTTTGGATTCCATTTACATGGATCGTACTTCTGGTAGTGGCATACTATTTAGCCACTACTAGAAAATGGAAAAAAAGGTGGACATATTTAGGTTGGTGTGTTGCAATTATTTTTTCAAATCCTTGGTTGTACAATCAAGTCATGTTAGCATGGCATGTTCAACCAACGGCAATAAAAAATTTACCCAATACCGAAGCGGTTATTTTGCTTGGCGGAATGAGTGGCTATGATTCTGATAAAAAAGGGTACTTTTTAGGAAACAGTGACCGCTTCATTCAAACAGTTCAGCTATACCACACTAAAAAGGCCAATAAAATTTTAATCGCAGGTGGCACTTCTGATATTACAGGGAAAAATCCACCTGAATCTTGGTTCTTAGATACTGCATTTCAACAATCTGGAATATCCAAAGAAGATATTATCATTGAAACCTCTTCTAGAAATACAGAGGAAAATATACAGAACATTCAAAAAATTGCAGATAGTTTGCATATCAAATCGCCATTTCTATTGGTAACTTCTTCCTGGCATATGCCACGTGCGTTGGCACTTTGTAAAAAGAATCAAGTTGAAGTAATTCCAGTTCCTTGCGACTACAAAGTGTTTCCTAACAAACAAACGGAATGGCGCGATTTCATTCCAGATATTAGTTTACTAATTGAGTGGAGAACCCTGTTAAAAGAATGGCTAGGAATGTTAGTGTATAAAATAACAGGAAGAACCTAATTCATTTCTTGCACCTCTACGAAAGGTAAATCACGAAGTTGATACATTAAGTTTTCTTTCCGCTGAATAGAGACTTCTACAAGTAAATTAAAAAAGAGCTGCGCATCTTTTTTAATTATTTGAGCATCGTACTGCTTCATTAAATGCATCACTTGATCCATCTTTGTATAATCGAATTGTAATTGCAATTGAGTAGTAACGTCTTTTTTAATAATGGGTGTTGTTTGCAATGCAAATGCAGCTGATGACTTATACGCTTGTATTAAACCTGGCACTCCCAATAATGTTCCACCAAAGTAACGAACCACAACAACCAACACATTGGTAAGCTGCCTTGAATCTATTTGTCCGAGAATAGGCCTACCTGCCGACCCCGAGGGTTCACCATCATCTGATTGCCTAAATTGAAGATTACCTAAACCCAATCGCCACGCAAAACAATGATGCACTGCTTTGGGGTGCTCTTTTTTTAAGTGTGCAATATGTTGTTTGATTTCATCTAAAGATTTTACAGGATAGGCATACGCTATAAAGCGACTACCCCTATCCTTATATTCGCTGATACCCTCTTTGGCTATAGTATAATAAAAATTTGATGGTTCCATTCTATCCGTATGCGATTGCAGCAATAGCCAACAATGAAAGCGCGATCCCCATCCAATTCAATTTAGATAAGCGCTCTTTAAAAATCCACCAAGCCATAACTGTGCTAAATAAAACAATACCCATATTATTAATTGGAATAATAGCTGAACTATTGCCACTGTAATGTTTTAACACATGCACCAAACACCAAATTGAAAAATAATTTGGTATACCAATAGCAATTCCAGCAATGATAGCTTTCTTATTGAGCTTGGCCTTTCCAGTTGCTAGTTGCGCGCCTAATACTATCAACCCCCAAACAGCTGCCGTTCCAAAAGAAGTAATTAAATAAGCATCCTGATTGTTATCATTTAAAAAACTGGTTTCCACATATTTCACCATTGTATCAATTAATCCACTTGCCAAAAACAAAATTGCAGGCATGAACCAGACAAGCTTTCCAATAGATTTTTGTGATGAATCTTCAGATTTTGAAGGCAAGCAAGTTAAGTATACAGCTCCCAAAGCAATTGCTATACCTAACACTTTCCAAACTGTTGCTGCTTCATTGTATAAGTATATTGAAAATAAAAAAGGAATAACCAAAGAGAGTTTATTAGAAACCGAAGCAACTGATACCCCAATTTTTTGTGCTGTAAATGCAATGATATTAAAAGTAGTAATGAAAAATGTACCCAATACTACCGCCCACCAAAACCAAGGCTCTGCAGAAGTTGAAGAGGTTACAGGAAACTGACCCATTACCACAGATCCAGTGATAACACAGGTAATATAATTAAATACAATGGCTTGAAATGCAGGAATACCCAATCGCTCCAACATTTTAAATGACAAAGTCAAGTAAGACGACAAAACAATACTTCCAAATAAATAAATCATATCACTTTATTATAAATCTTCACAATATCATTTCCCAAATGCAATACTTCTCTACAAACAACATTCATGGGTAGTTCAGGTGACCTTACTCCATTTTTATTGGGCGCAGGTTTTTCAGAAGTAATCACACGTAGTTCATCAAACAATCCTCGATCCAAACATGCATTCAATAAAGTACGGCCTCCTTCAATCAAAACAGAACCTATACCTGCATGAAATCCCCATTTCATTACTTCTTCTATAACATTTGATTGAGCATCTATTTCAACCTGTTTTATGTGCGATGCCAATCCACTAATTTGTTGCGAAGTAAAAACAACAGTTTCGGCTTTGTTATCAAAAACTTGCAAGTTTACAGGCAAACGATGATGCATATCCAATACCCAACGCTGTGGTTGCTTTTCGCCCCAAAAACGATTGGTTAAGGATGGATTATCTAACATGGCTGTATTGGTAGCTACAAAAATAGCATCCTCCTCTGCTCTCCATTTATGTACCATTTGTTGTGCAATAGCACTACTAATGATCCATCTCTCATTCGTTCCACTGCCAATAAATCCATCTGCCGTTTCTGCCCATTTCAAAATAATATATGGACGCTGTTGTTGTTGCCTAGTAATAAATCTTCTATTCAAAAAAACTGCTTGTTCATGTAATAGATCTACTTCTACACGAATACCAGCTTCTACTAGCTGAGCAATTCCAGCGCCATTAACAGCTGCAAATGGATCTTGCATAGCAATAACCACATGTGGAATTTTTGCTTGTATAATAGCATTCGAACAAGGAGGTGTTTTCCCCCAATGAGCACATGGCTCTAAAGAAACGTACATAGTTGCTTGTTGAATCAAATGTTTATCAGTTTCAGATACTGAGACAAGACAATTGATTTCTGCATGTGGACCTCCGAATAGTGCATGAAAACCTTCACCTATTATTCTATCTTCTGCAACCAAAACAGCACCGACCATTGGATTTGGAGCAACCCTCCCCAAACCTAAAGCCGCAAGCTGCAGGCAACGAGCCATATAGAATTCTTTTGAATGCATTCAAGCTGGCAAAACTAAATGAAATTCGCTACCATTGCAGTATGACTGTCCAGAATGCTTATTCAAGCCTTATGTACCAACTGTTTGAGTTGTATAATGACTCAGAATCGGCAGCCATTGCAGACATGGTAGTTGAAGACGTTATTGGTTTTAGAAAGATTGATAGGGTAACACATCCCAGCCTAACCCTTTCTACAGAACAAATGAAAGAATGGGAAAATATTACTAACCAACTTCTAAAAGGAAAACCCATTCAATATGTATTGGGATATGCATGGTTTGGAGAATTCAAGATGAAAGTAAACGAATATGTGCTTATACCCCGACCAGAAACTGAAGAGCTTGTGTTACATATCAAGAGATGGATGAGAACCAAGAATTTTTCTTCGCCCGCAATTATTGATATTGGAACAGGAAGTGGATGCATAGCAGTTGCTTTACAAACAGGTTTACCAAATAGCCAAGTATTTGCTTTAGATTATTCAAAAGATGCGTTAACTACTGCCCAAAAAAATTTTGATCTATATGCTCCAGCAATAAAATCTCTACAACTTGACTTTTTAGATAATAAAAACTGGAAGCAGCTGGGCAAATTTGCATGTATTGTTAGTAACCCTCCGTATATTGCTGCTTCAGAAAAAGCAAGTATGGAACCGTTGGTCTGGGAAAATGAACCCAACATAGCATTGTTTGTGCCAGATAATGATCCACTCATCTTTTACAAGCAAATTGTAGCATTTGCAAAGGAACATTTAATAGAGGGTGGAAGTATTTGGGTGGAAATCAATCAGCAATTAGGACAAGAAACTTGTGCAGTATTTAAAGAGTCTGGATTTGAAACTTCACTGATTCAAGACATGCATGGCAATAACAGAATAGTACATGCTTATTGAACACCTGAATTATCAACTGCCATTACAGTTGTAGCGCCCAATTTTTTGATTACCTGCATCACACGTATTGCTGTACCAAGATGTGCCGTACTATCACCATTAATAACAACAGATGGCTTCTCCGTTTCTTTCTGAAGGAAAGCTTGCAATTCAGTTTCTAAGCTTTCAAATGCAATAGGCTTTTGTCCCAAATAAATTTGCTGGTTTTTATCAACTGTAATTACAACAGTTTGCTTAGCTTTTGTATCACTCTTGGCTTTAGGGTTAGAAACCTTAATGACATTGGGATTAGCCAATGTAGAAACAATCAAAAAGAATAACAAAAGAATGAATAAAATATCATTCAAAGCACCGGTGTGCATTTCAGGATGTGAGCGGAGCCTTTTGCGAATATTCATACTAAACTCAATGAGTAGGTTCTTGTAAAATATCTATGAATTCAGCACTGGCTGCTTCCATTTTATTAGCGGTTTTATCGATCTGCGTAGTCAGAAAATTGTGTCCGATATAAGCTATCAAACCAATGATAAGGCCTGCAGCAGAAGTAATCATTTTGGTATAAATACCACCAGCAATGGTATTCAGTGTATACTCACCTGTAGATGCAATACCATAAAACAATTGTACCATTCCAACAATAGTTCCCAAAAAACCGAACATAGGTGCAATACCAGCAATCAAAGAAAGAATATTCAAGTTCCTTTCCATAGCATACATTTCCAATTTACCTACATTCTCCATACTTTTTTCAATAGCATCAATTGGCTTACCAATACGCTGCAAACCCTTGTCAATCATACGAGCAACTGGATTAGCGGTATTTTTTGACAGACTTCTTGCAGCACTTATATTTCCAGATAGAATATGATCGCGGATGATGCGCATAAAATTTGCATCAATTTTAGCAGCTTTTTGGATAGCTATCATTCTTTCAAAAAAAACAAAAACAGCTAAGGCAAATAATCCATATAAAGGAAACATAATCCAGCCACCCTTTTGGAGTAAGGACCACATTGAAACTTTTTCAGCCAGTGCAGGAACATTAGCTGCTGCTTGTTGTATTGTATCGACTTGAAGTAGGTACCACATGTTTATTGTTATTGAAGGTGTTTAGATAAATGTTACACCTTGGTTACAGCTAAATTAAAAGACACAGCTAAGGAACCCTATTGTTGTGAATAAAATTGTGTGGTTTATGTGTTTTAAGAAAGATTTTGCACATTTTTAGCTCTCTCCAGAGTAAAAATCAATCAAAGAAGCCATATAAACTTCATTCCAACCCTCCACCAAGTCGTCGTATGCATCTTCGGGTATATTGGTATGTCTAAGCTCTAATGAAGTGCCCTTGCCATGCGGGTGAAGAATAATAGTAACAATTGAAGGCTCTTCCTGCTCTCCAAAATACCATTCTTGCTGAAACGTTTTCCCTGGTTCAAATGCAAGATTTTTTCCTACAATATCATCATCCCACAAAGAGAATTCAGTATTTGGCTCAGCCTGCATAATTGCCTTCTCACCAGTCCACAATTCAATGGTGTCTTGTTGTGTAAGTGCCTGATAAACCAATGCAGGTTCTTCTGGAATAATAAAGTAAGCTTTATAATCTTTCATATTAAGTTGTTTTGCTTTCCCAAATCTGTACTAAATGTACCAATACTTCCACAGTCTTTTCCATATCTCTTACTCCAATCCACTCCTGATGACTGTGAATGGCCTGCATACCAGTAAACAAATTAGGGCAAGGTAAACCCATAAAACTAAAGCGACTGCCATCGGTACCGCCTCGAATAGGTTCTTTTCTAGAAGATAAGCCAGCCATTTTATAGGCTTCTTCTGCATATGCCAAAATATGCGGTTGCTTTCTCAGCACTTCAGCCATATTTCTATATTGCTCATGCACTTCAAAACTATAACTAGATCCAGGATAGTTTGCCACTGCTTGTTTCACCAAAAGCTCTAATCGCTCTTCGTATTGTTTTAATAAATCCGTTTCAAAATCTCTAATAATAAATTCTACAGTTGCTTTTTCAGCATTGCCTTCTATACGAACTGGATGGACAAAGCCTTCTCTTCCGGCTGTGGTTTCTGGACTCCAGCTATCTTTAGGCAAACTATTGATGAAATCAGCAGCAATTTTTAATGCATTCACCAGGTGTCCTTTTGCATAGCCTGGATGAGCACTGATTCCATGAAAAGTAACAACTACTCCATCTGCACTAAAGGTTTCATCTTCTAAAGTACCAATTTCACCTCCATCTAAAGTATAACCTACCTCAGCTCCTAACTGTTGAATGTTTACGTGATCTGCTCCTCTTCCAACTTCTTCATCTGGAGTAAAAAGCAAACGTATTGCACCGTGTGGAATGGAAGGATTATTCATAAGCTCTTCGGCAAGTTGCATGATAATAGCAACACCAGCTTTATCATCTGCACCTAATAATGTTGTACCACTTGCCGTGATAACTGTTTGTCCAATATGCTGCAGTAAATAAGGATGCTTTTCTGGATCAATTTTCTGTGAAGAATCGTCTGGTAAAAAAATGACTTGTCCTTGATAGTTTTCATGAACAATAGGTTGAACGCCTGTTCCGCTGCAATCGGGAGCAGTATCAACATGACTGCAAAAACAAATGACAGGTACCGACTTAGAAGTTGTTGCTGGAATGGTTGCGTACACATACCCATACTCGTCTATGAGCGCATCGGACACACCCATTTGCTGAAGCTCTTCAACTAAAAGCTTCGATAAATTCTTTTGCTTTTCTGTTGACGGAATGGAAGAACTAGATGGATTACTTTGTGTATCTATTTGTACATATCTAATAAGCTTTTCAGCAACTGGACTTAACATGTAAATTATTTTAATTGGCAAATTAATGGCTTCCTGCCATTTGTAGATTTTAATTGAAAAGCTAATTAAGAATTTTTAATTTCAAATACACAAAACCACACAAATATGAAACAAACAATTATTGGCACCTTTGTTGGAGCATTACTCCTATTTATTTGGCAATTTTTATCATGGACTATACTTGATTTACATAGGCCAGCGCAGGACTATACGCCAAAGCAAGACAGTATTTTATCTTACCTAAATAATCATTTAGAAAAAGAAGGTGGGTATTTTTTACCTACTGTTCCTAAAGGAAGTAGTGCCGATGAAATGCAAGCATTAGAAAAAGAAATGGTTGGAAAGCCTTGGGCAACCATTCAGTATCATAGCTCTTACAATGCCAATATGGGTATGAATATGGGAAGAGGAATTGCAGTGAATATTGTAATACTGCTCCTAGTAATAAGAATTATTCAACGAATATCTAGCCCTTCATTTATTCAGATTTTTGGAATATGTTTTACAATAGGATTCATCATATTCCTAAATACTGCTTACACCAATCATATTTGGTTTAAACTTTTTGATATTAGAGCTTTTCTAATTGATTCATTAGTTATGTGGGTGTTAGTAGGCCTATGGTTAGGCTGGTGGATGGGAAGAAAAAATGCATAAAAAAAAGCGGCAATTGCCGCTTTTTTCTTGTTCAATTAAGGCATGATAATCCGCGATGGAGTTTCAATTTCCACCATCTCTATATCAAAAATCAATTCTTTACCAGCTAAAGGATGGTTTGCATCTAACACAACCACTTCATCTTTCACTTCAGTAATTACCACAGGAAATTGTTGCCCCTGTCCATTACTCATATTCAATTGCATACCTGCTTCAGGCACCATATCTTCAGGAAAACGATCTTTTGGAAATTCAATCACCATATTAGGATCGGACTCTCCATAGGCATCACCTGGAGCAATTTGAATTCTCTTTTTTTCACCAAGAGTCATTCCTAGAACACCCTGATCAAAACCAGCAATCATCATTCCTGCACCAACCTCAAAAGCCAATGGCTCTCTACCAGCAGAAGAATCGAATGTAGTTCCATCTGTTAATGTACCATGATAATGTACTTTTACTTTGTCGCCTTTTTGTACTGTTTGCATATCTATTAAAATTTATAAAGAACGGGCAGTTGTAATTAGCCCGGGCAATGCGCGGTACAAGAACAAAAGCGAGTTCGGCTGCAAAATTCACTATTTCCAATCGGATAGACAATTAAATTTCTTTAACTTCCACGCAAAACCGAGAACCTATGCTTGTTGTTTTAAAGCGTGCTGGAGCCTTGCTAATAGCACTAAGTTGTGTTTTTGTAGCAAACATAAGTGCACAAAAGATTGTACCGGGAGCTCACCAAACTGAACAATATATTCCTCAGCTACTTGGAAAACGGGTTGGGATTTTTGCCAACCATACTGCAACAATAGGGAATACACATTTGGTTGATTCTCTTCAAAAACTAGGTATTCGAATCACCAAAATATTTGGCCCTGAACATGGATTTAGAGGCAATGCAGATGCTGGTGAAAAAGTGGACACTTATACCGATGCTGCAACAGGAATTCCAGTTATTTCTTTATATGGCAAAAAGAGAAAACCATCTGGCGATGATCTTGCCGACGTAGATGTACTCATCTTTGATATACAAGATGTAGGTGTTCGGTTCTACACATTTATTTCTTCATTGGAAGAATTTATAGAAAGTGCAGCTGAATTCAACAAGCCTTTATTGGTGTTAGATCGTCCCAACCCAAATGGCTTCTATGTAGATGGACCAGTTTTAGATACTGCATTTAGAAGTTTTGTTGGTATGCAGCCCGTACCTGTTGTATATGGTATGACTATGGGTGAATATGCACTTATGCTATTAGGTGAAAGATGGTTGCGTATGCCTCTAGAACATTATAATACATTGCGCATGCAAGTAGTAAAGTGCAGTGGGTATACGCATACATCTAAATACCAACTACCCATTAAACCTTCTCCCAATCTACCTACTGCTGGCTCAATATATTGGTATCCATCAACTTGTTTTTTTGAAGGTACTTCCTTGAGTGAAGGCAGGGGAACTGACTTTCCTTTTCAAGTATTTGGTCATCCAAGTCTACCCAACACCTTGTATAAATTCACACCCACTTCAAGAGATGGAGCTAAAACTCCAAAACTCATGAACCAAACATGTTATGGATGGTTGGTGATGGGAAGTGAAAATAAAAGCTTCTCAAGAAACAAACATGCTATTCAACTTAAATTTGTTTTGGAAGCGTACAAACTATTCCCAAATAAAGACAGCTTTTTTTTACATCCCAGATCTAAAAAGCCAACAGATTATTTTTTTAATAAACTTGCTGGATATGATATGATGTCGGAAATTGTTGCTGGCAAATCAGAAGATGAAATAAAAGCAGGCTGGCAACCAAAACTAACAGCCTTTAAGGCCATTCGGAAAAAATATCTTTTGTACCCCGACTTTGAATAACTCTTTCTGAAATCATACTTTTGGCAAATGCTAAAGAGATTTCAAGATTGGAGAATTGTTTTTATGGGTACACCCGACTTTGCTGTGGCTTCATTAAAAGCCTTAGTTGAAGCTGGTGCAAATATTGTTGGTGTTGTAACTGCACCCGATAAGCCAGCAGGTAGAGGAATGCAGCTACAACAAAGTGACGTTAAAAAGTTTGCACTAGAACAGAACCTTTCAATTCTGCAGCCCGTAACTCTAAAGTCACCAGAATTTATTGAACAGCTTAAAGAATTAAAAGCAGATATACAAGTTGTGGTTGCATTTAGAATGTTGCCAGAAATTGTATGGAATATGCCACCCCTAGGTACTATAAATGTACACGGATCTTTGCTACCAAAATTTCGTGGAGCTGCCCCCATTCATTGGGCAGTCATTCGCGGTGAAAAAATAACTGGTGTTACCACTTTTCAATTAAAGCATGTAATAGATACTGGAGATATCTTATTACAAAAATCAATTCCAATTCCACCCAATGCTACTACAGGCGATTTATACGCTGAATTAAAAATGGTTGGAGCTGACTTGTTAATTGAAACACTGGATCAACTTGCAAAAGGAAATTTACAACCTACACCTCAAGAGAGTGTTGGAGACGTTGCGTACCATGCCCCTAAAATTTTTACTGAAACTTGTATCATTCATTGGAATGATACTTCTGAAAATATTCATAATTTAATACGCGGCTTAGCACCACACCCATCAGCCTTTACTACATTCCAGGATAAAAAGTTGAAAATTCATAAAGCTGGCTACAGAAAAGAAGCGCATAACAAACCCACTGGCAGCGTTCAATCAGACGGGAAAGCAATGCTTGAATTTGCTACCAATGATGGATGGATAATTGTTGAGGAATTACAACTAGAAGGCAAAAAGAAAATGGATACTGCTACATTCTTAAGAGGCTATGCCCATCTTATTGAAAATAAGTAACATTCACTGTGAACTTTTCTTCACCCATACCTAGAGCAGCAGCAGCAGCATTACTCATTCTCAACACCAAACCCTGACTTGACTTTCCCTCTGGTAATGGTCCTAAGACTTTTGCACAAACCGACTTATTATTCATGGAAGTAATTCTAACTAAGGTTCCTTCTGCAACATCATTCATTAGAACGTAGTACTTTTTATTTTCCCATCCACTAATGCTTTTAAAAATATGTGCATCACCTGTTTTAAACTGTTGGGTTGTTCCAGCTTCTGCTGCTGGATATAAGCGAGCAAAATACCCCTCACTCGATGATACTTTTGAATTATTTACTTGAGTTGCTTCCTTTTTTGGTGAAGGTGCAGAAGGAGTTGTTGAAGGAATGTTAGTAGACTCAACCTTCTTTACTTCTGATTGGGTTGAGTTGGTATTTGTAATTTCTGATTTAGTATCAGTAGGGGCATCTATTTGTAGAGACTGCTTACCTGCTTTTAAATACCCCACAATTACTTGATCACCTGTTTTAATTAGAGGCTGAGTCATTTTATTCCATCTCAATAATTGATCTGTTTTAACACCCTGGTATTTTTGTCCAATTGCGAACAAACTTTCACCTTTTTTCACTTCATGATACAAAGGTGTAAACCACCCCTGCTGCTCACTGCTATTTTGACTAAAGTTTTCTTTATTAAGTGGTATTTTAATTTCTTCCCCTACCCTCAATCCAGCACTCTCTTTAATCTTATTAAATGATGCCAACTCTTTAACAGGCACTTGAAATTTTTGAGAAAGGTGATATAAACTCTCTTGAGGAGCAACAGTATGTGTTACAAACCATTTTGAAGGCGCTCCTTGAATAAGTACCCTCGATTGTGCACCTAACTCTAAGAAGCAAAATGTAAAAATTAACAACACATAGGTCTTCATATTCCACTTTTTCATACTCAAATATCTTTTAAAATTCTCCAAGAATTTGGATAATAATTATTGATTCTGTTCGGAAGCACTTTTGCCCAACCCAAACACAAGCCTTCATGCCAAACACTGTTCCAGCCATGCTGTAACCCTTCAACAAAAAAATCCTTTCTCATTAAATATTGCAAAGCTTCATGGGTATTTAAATCCATTCGTGGATAGTTATCCAAAACAGCCCCACTTAATGCAAATTCATGATGCGGAATCCATGACTGCCCCTTCCACTCGCCCAAAGCTACACCTGCTTTTTTAATGTAGACATGAGCAGCTAAAATTTCCAATGCCGCTAAAAAGGATGTAGGTATCATACGAATCATATTAGCTTCATTAAATAGATGCATTTCATCTGTATTTGACACCATTTGTTTTGTTAAAATTGATAGCTTACTTGGTATTGATTGAATTTTTCTGGCTGAAAGTGAAGAAGAGTAATCCATTTGAGTGCTTTGCTTTTGAATTACTGCCAAGAAAAAACCTTCTCCTTTTACCTTGTGTGGCCAAAACCTAAAGCTACTTCCTTGATATTTTTTGGTTGGCGATACTACAATTCCCCAATCATCAGAAACAGGAATGGACACACTTTTAGCATCCTCATTCTCCAGAATAAAATCAGTGACATCTTCGTTTTCCTCCTGAGAATAAGAACAAGTAGAATAAATCAAATAGCCACCGGGTTTAACTGAGGGCCAAATATCCTCTAGTATTCTTTTTTGGCGAGCTTGACAGTGAAAAACCTGCTCCTCTGTCCAATTAGCAAGCGCATCCTGATCTTTTCTAAACAAACCACTTCCACTGCATGGTGCATCAACAACTACACAATCAAAAAAATGTTGCAGTTTTCCAATTTGTGCCGGATCGTTTTGCACCACAACAGTATTATTACCACCCCATTTTGTGATGTTTTCAACCAAAATAGCATTCCTGCTTTTTATAACCTCATTGCTTACTAAAAGACTATTGGTAAAATAAGAAGCCAATAAAGTAGACTTTCCGCCTGGTGCTGCACATAAATCAAGCACATGCAATCCGTCTTTAGACAAATTCAACGATTCAAGTATATGCCACAGGAACATACTACTAGCTTCTTGTACATAAAAACCACCAGCGTGCCAAACTGGATGGTGTACAAAAGATGGCCTTTCCGTTAGCTGAAAAGCATTGCTACACCAAGGCACATTAGGACCAATTAAAGAAGGAAATAATTGGTTGACTTGCACATTCTTTTGGGCATTCACACGTATATTAACAGGTGCAGATTGTGCATGCGCTAATAGCCAAGCCTGTTTGTCAAAACCCGGAGCATTTTGCCATGATTGTAAAGCAGATTCGAGACTAGCCATTAGTCCAAAGCTAAGGCTTAGATAGTTTGCTTTTACATCGATTTAATTTCGGCAACTAAATCCTGCAAAACTTTTTTAGCATCACCAAATAGCATGGATGTCTTTGGCTTATAAAAGAGTTCATTTTCAATACCTGCATATCCAGGTTTCATACTTCTTTTATTCACTATCACCTGCTTCGCCAATTCTACGTCCAAGATAGGCATGCCATATATGGGTGAAGATGGATCTGTTTTTGCGGCTGGATTTACAACATCATTGGCACCCAAAATCAACACTACGTCTGTTTGAGGAAACAACTCATTTGCTGCTTCCATTTCAACCAATTGTTCATAAGCAACATCTGCTTCTGCAAGTAAAACGTTCATATGACCAGGCATTCTTCCTGCAACTGGATGAATCGCGTAGGTTACATCTACTCCTTTATCTATGAGTATCTTTTCTAACTCATGACATGCATGTTGTGCTTGTGCAACAGCTAATCCATAACCAGGCACAATAACAACACGCTGAGCATAGGACATCATCATAGCTGCATCACTCAAAGTGACTTCTTTATGCGAACCGCCAACACTTGCTGCACCAGATAAAGAAGCAGCTGAAGTTTGTCCGAATGATCCAATCAGAACATGCATTAAAGAGCGATTCATAGCTTTGCACATGAGAATTGTTAAAAGAGTTCCGGCTGCGCCAACCAGAATTCCACCTGTTAACATAGCTTTATTACCATATAAAAAACCACCAAAGGCAGCTGCAACGCCTGTAAAAGAGTTTAATAAAGAAATGACTACTGGCATATCTGCTCCACCAATAGGCAAAACAAAGAAAATACCATACAGTAAGGATGCCACTAATATGATATACATCATCCATATTTCTCCATGCCAAGCAATTCTATAAGTTGCCAAGGCAACTATAAAAAACAATAAGCCCAAGTTGAAAATATGTTGTCCCTTAAATACAAAATCTTTTACTCTACCATCTAGCTTACCCCAGGCAATCATACTGCCAGAAAATGAAACAGAGCCAATAATTAATCCCCCAAATATGATGGCCAAAGTACTTGTTGCAGGCTCTTGGACATGTAACAAATGATTGTATTCAACAACAGAAATTAAAGCAGCGCAAGCTCCACCCATACCATTAAACAAGCTTACCATTTGCGGCATTGCAGTCATTTTAACTTTTTTAGCAGCAAGTGTACCTACTACTGTTCCAAGAATCAACGCAGCAAAAATCCAAATGAGGTTACCCAATTTCTTACCATCAGATTCATATAAAAAAATAGTTGCAAAAATAGCAATTGCCATACCTAGTGCAGCAAGTCTATTTCCGTTTCTTGCAGACGCAGGATGAGACAACATTTTTAGTCCAAGAATAAATGTAATACTTGCGAATAAATACGAAATCGTCAACAAACTCATTTCCATATAAGTAGCTTAGGGTTTTATTTAGATTTTTTTGCCTTGAACATTTCCAACATTCTATCAGTTACAACAAATCCACCAACTACGTTTAATGTTCCTAAGAGTACTGCTAAAAAGCCAAGTACCAATGCTAACCAATTATTTGCATCAGCTTGTCCCATTACAATAATGGCACCAATAATAACTACACCGTGAATTGCATTTGCACCGCTCATTAGTGGGGTGTGTAACACACTGGGAACACGTCCAATTACTTCTATTCCCAAAAAAATCATGAGAATAACTACATAGATCATTTCCTGATATTCTTGTAACCAATTCATCATACTATCCATGTTGCTTTAATTTTTCGTGAACAATAGAGCCTTCTCTGCAAATACAAGAGCCATTTAATAATTCATCTTGCAAATCAAAAACTAAATCATTTTGATCAACCTTAAATAAGCTAAGAAAATTAGTCATGTTTTTTCCATACAACTTACTTGCATCTGAAGGCATGTCCGAAGGAAGCCAACTATTTCCAACTATAATAACACCTTCAAAAACAACTTTTCCATTTTGAGGTGTGTGCGGCGTATTTCCTCCACTGATTGCAGCCAAATCAATCACTACCGATCCCGACTTCATTTGTTGTAAAGTCCTTTCTTCAATAAGAATGGGAGCTTTTCTACCAGGTATTTGCGCAGTTGTGATAATTATATCCGACTTTATTGCTGTTTCGTGAATTTTTTCTCTTTGCCGTGATAAGAATTCTTCAGTCTGTTCCACTGCATAGCCACCAGCTGAACTAGCATCTGCAGCACCCTCTACTTCAACAAATTTTGCCCCTAGACTCATGACCTCTTCCTTAACCGCAGCTCTAGTATCAAACACTTCCACCACTGCACCTAATCTCCTTGCTGTGGCAATGGCTTGTAATCCGGCAACACCAGCACCTAAAATAAGCACCTTTGCAGGACGAATGCTTCCCGCAGCAGTCATGAACATTGGGAAATAATGAGGCAACAAATTTGCAGCCAAAAGAACAGCTTTGTATCCAGCTATATTAGCCTGACTACTCAACACATCCATTGCTTGTGCCCTAGTAGTCCTGGGTAGCATATCTAAACTAAATACTGTTACCATTTTTGCGGTTATGCTTTTTAGCCAAGTAGAATGACTAAAAGGTTGGAACATACCTATAACTACTTTCGTCTTATCTGAATTAAGCTCCAACAGATCATCTGAGGGATGCATACAACAAATGATATGAGATTCTGAAAGTATTTGCTTACGAGTACCAATTTGAGCTCCGGCATCAAGATATTGTTGATCACTTGCAAAACTTCTTTGTCCCGCTGAACTTTCCACTTGAATAGAAAATCCTCTTTTCTTCAAGTCAGCAATATGTTCGGGAAGAAATGCCACCCTATTTTCCCAAGAGGGCTCTTGTAAAACTCCAATCTGCATAAAAATTCCTTAATGCGTGGAAGTTACCAAATAAATTGACATTTTACTTAAAAACGAATAGAGAAATGTGCTGGAGTCAAATGTTCTTTTCTAAAAAATACCAAGCCAACAAAGAATAAATCAATTGTTAGTGAAACACAGTTATCAGCTTTAATGAACTCCCATGCCATTTCCATTTCTTTACTCCAATGAATATCATCAAATACTATTACTGAATATTCATGTATATGCTGCTTCAATTGTTTAAAGTAGTTAATAGTGGGTTCATACCTATGATTACCATCTACATAAATGAAATCGTATGGAGCAGTCTTTGCAGCTAATATATCAGGAAGCAAATCATCAAAATTACCTTCATGTAACCGAATGTTCTGAAGACCTAATTCATTAAATAACGATGCTGCATAATTTGCAATATTTTCTGCGCCTTCAATTGTTTCAACCCGTACTTCAGGGTGGCTAGTTGCTAAATAACTCGATGTAATACCTAAACAAGTTCCTAGTTCAAGAACCTCTTTATAATTGTAATACTGAATTATTCTAGTAAAAAGTGCCCCAAATTTTGGCGGTTTAAGTGAAGAAGCAGCAATAGACTGAATAGTTCTATTTGATCCAGATAACAACCGTGAACCAGCTCCTAAATCTTTTACCCAAATAGATTGCTTGTTCTTAAGTAACTGCTTACGTTTTTCTTCTATAACATTGTTTTCAATACCTTTTGAAGGCAGTAGCACATTTCTAATAAAATCATATACAAAAGGAGAATGTACTCCATGCCCTGCACCATTATCAGCAAAAACCCAATATTGAAGAAATTTAAACCCAAGATGAACTGCGCTGTACATGTGGCGAAATTAATGCAAGTACCATGCAAAGGTTTCATCATTTTTTAAAAAGAGGAAAAACGAATTTCAATTCAAAACCCTCATTAGGTGCGCAAATCACTGTCATCCTTCCTTGCTGAGACTCAGCTCGTGATTGCATATTCATCATCCCAACTCCCCTTTGCAATTTTCTAAGTTCAGCACCAACACCATTATCTGCAATGGATAATTCAACTTCACTTGCTTTCTGAATTAGCTGATAATCAACTATGTTTGATTTTGAATACTTAATAATATTGCTTATTTGCTCTTGTGTTATTCTATATATAGCAATACGAAGTGAATCATTGATTTGGCTTTCATCAGTTAGTTCAAACTTAGACCTTACTTCTACATCTTCGTTGTTCTGTAGGGGAATGAACAGCTTTTCTAAGGACTCTTTTAAATTGGAATTGATAAACTTTGGTGGAATTAATTGATGAGACAGATTACGAATTTCATCAATTGCAGACTTTACAAGTAAATCTGTTTTTTCTAATACTTCATCTGGAGTCATTTTACCAGACCTATAAAGCGATAAATACATTCTTGAACTTACAAGAAGCTGATTTACATTATCGTGTAATTCCATTCCTAAATATTCTCGCTCTTTTTCTTGGGATAAAAGAATCGCTTTTGTGATATCTAATTGCTTTTGCTTCCGCTCTAATTCCAATCGCTTTTCAAGTTCTTTCTTTTCCGTTATTTCTTTAAATCCTACTGCCAATCCAGTAACTACGCCTACTGCATCTTCAATAGGCGTTGCATACAAATCCCACCAATATGTAGCACCTCTGTAAATTAATCTGTATTCGCTGTTTTGTGTATGGCCATCTAAACATGCTTTAAATAAGCGTTCCCAAAAAGAGTCATTCTTTAATTGAGAAAACTGAAAAACTGAAGTACCGCGCTTTATCTCTAATCCAAATAACTGAAATAAAGTTTTTTCAAACACATCGTTGAAATCAATGATATTAAACGTTTCGTCAAGAAAAATAATTGCTTCAAAGGTATTCTTGAAATATGCATTTAGTTTGAGTTCTGTTAATTTAAGTCTGTCCTCAGACAACTTCCTCTCAGTAATATCTTGCAATGTTCCATAAACCCTATGTATGACATTATCTTTCAAATCAACCCTTCCCATTGAACGAACCCATCTGTGATTACCTTTTGCAGTTACTATCTCAAACTCATCATCAAATTGTTGGAATTTATTAACTAATAGATCAAAAAGTGTAATAATCTTTACCCTATTCTCCCCCTCCTTGTAAAAACCAATTCCGCTTTCAACAGTGGGAATAAAATTGTCCTCTACTTCATGAATAGCTTTTGTAACATCGGACCAAATAAGATTTTTAGAAACAGGATCAAACTCCCATGCACCCATTCTGTTCATCTGACTTGCCTGCAAGAGCATACTCTTAGTACGTGATAATTCTTCATCTGATTTTTGCCGCGAACGTATATTCATTAAAATCTCAGAAAATAAAGAAAGTAACATAACTTCTTTATTCTGAATCGAATAAAAGTTTTGTACAAAATCAAATCCAACAAATCCAATACATGATCCTTTTTCCATTAATGGAAAGGTCACCAAACTTTTAATGTCTTGTGGTTCAATAATAATTCGTATTGGATCATCTACATCCATTTCAAAAACATTAGGAATATAAACGGCATCACCTTTGTTATGAATTTTTAGCCATTCAACCATATCTTCTAATGGTACAGCTTGTAGAGCATCGAATTGAGGTGAAATACCTTCTGCACACCATTCAAAGGTGTTGATACAAATATTTAAATCGTAATTATATTCAAAAATATAAACCCTATCAGCCTTTGTATATTCACCAAGCGTTAATAAAGATTGTTGTATTGCTTGATCAACTTGAGACAAAGGAATATTAATATAATTAGACGCAATTTTAACAAGTACTGTTTGTAAATTAATATAATCTGAAAGTGCTGCATTTACTTTAGACAAATCAGTTTCCCGTTGCTTTAATGCATTTTCAATTTCAATACGATGAGTAATATCTACATCAATTCCTCTATATCCTTTGTAATTACCTTGTTCGTCAAATAAAGGAAATGCATTTGACTTAACCCAAATAACGGAACCGTTTTTATGCTGCAATGGATTTATAAAATCTTCAATGGTTACTCGTTGATTGAAAAATTGAAGACCCAATTTTTTAAATTCAACTCTTTGATGAGGCGGGAACAAATCATAAAAATATTTCTCTCCAACTAATTCTACAGCGGAATAGCCTAGCAAATATTCAATAGTTTCACCAATATATGTATACAACCCGTCGCTATTGGTTTCCCATACAATTGATCTACTTGCAATAGAAAGCTGCTCAAAACGGAAATTTCTTTCTTGCAACTGCAACTCCATATTTTTTCGATCAGTTATATCTGTACTACTTCCAAGATACCCAATTAATTTACCATCTTGATCTAGTTTAGGAAGAACCGTATTACTAATCCAAAATAATCCCTTTGGTGTATTTAGTGGAGATTCAAAGTTTTTTAAAACCCGATCCCGCTTTAAAAGTTCATATCCCTTTTCTTGAAAAAATTCTTTCGAACCCTCGGGATATAATTCATGAAAATATTTTCTACCAACTATATCATCTGTAACTAAAGAAGTAATTTCCTCAACAGTATCATTAATAAATGTAAACTTTCCCTCTCTGTCTAATTCCCAAATAACTGTTTTAGTTGATCTGGATAAGGACTTAACCCGCTCTTGCTGACTTAACACTTCATCTTCTATACTTTTTTGAAGTGTGTAATCTTTATAAGTAACAAGTATTGCTTGAATATGAGGATTGTCTAACAAATTGATACCCGTTCCATCTAGCCAAATATAATGTCCATTAAAATGTTTAAACCGAAACCGTGAACTCACTTTTTCATTAGGATGAGAAAGAATATACTCAAATGATTTTCTGAGCTCATGTTCATGTGCCGGATCTACAAACTCATATATATTCGTTTCACTTACTTCCTCAATTGGATGCCCAACAATGTTTTCAACAGATTTACTTTGAAATAAAAATCTACCAGTACTGTCTAAAAGAATAATTGCAGCATCAGAATGAAACAAAATAGCTGAATAAAACTCTGCTGTGTGGTATTTACTTTTATTCTGGTGTAAGAAATTTGGAATTTCTTCTATGAAACCAATGATTTTTTTTGTAGCACTTTTTTCATGATTGATACTACCGGAAATCCTAATCCTTTTAGCTACACTACTACTTCTATTTAGGGAAACTTCTAAATAAAAAGATTCACTGGTATGCAAGCAATGGTCAACTAATTCCATAAATCTTTTTTTTTCAGCTTCACCAATAGGTAGTGAATCATTTAAATCATTGTAATCAGAAGTCTTATCGAATAAGCATAACAAGCCTCTCAAGTGTGGCTCTAAATATATTTTCTTTTGATTTACATCATATTCCCAGTACCCAATTTGATTGAATTTTTCAGACAACTGATATTCCCTTATCTGACTTAATAAATTTTCTAGAATAGGGCTCATTGATGCTTTATTAATTTGGTTTTCCACTTATAATAAAAGATAATTGGACTGTACTTATTAAAGTTAACAAGCATTTTTGAAAAAACCACGAAATGTTGTATAACTTTACAACAACCAATTATCCAATACTATGAAATTTTTGTTAGCAGATGATCACGCAATTGTGCGAGATGGAGTTAGGAGAATCATTGAAGCCGAATTTCCCTTTGCAAATTTCACAGAAGTAGCAACTGCAACTGATATGTTAGCGATTCAATCTAAAGATGAGCACGATATTATTATATCAGACATAAATATGCCTGGCTTGGACGGACTAGAGGGAGTGAAAAAGATTAAGTCGTACAACAAAGGAAGCAAAGTCATTATTTTAAGTATGTATCCTGCTGCTCAATATGGGGTGAGAGCAATCAAATTAGGGGCGAATGGATATGTTTGTAAACAAAATGCTACAGATGAATTAATTACGGCCATCAAAGCAGTATCAAATGGCAAAAGATATATCAGTGCTGAGTTAGCCGACTTATTGGCTGAATCTATTGATACAGACAGATCTAAGATTCCTCATGAAAATCTATCAGAAAGAGAACTTGCTGTTTTTAAACAAATAGCTGCAGGGAAAAAGATCTCTGAAATTGCCGAACAACTATTTATTTCTCCCAATACTGTCAGTACTTTTCGAACCAGAATCCTGAAAAAACTACATTGTGATTCAAATGCTGAGCTTGTGAAATATGCTTTAGAACATCAATTAATTTAATTTTTTTTAATTTATCTTCTTTAAAACACCTCTTGATGGGGTGTTTTTTTTGTTCGAAATAATAACTCTTCATCATTTAACCACTACCAGGTTTAATTAATCTATTAAAGTTTTGTTGCAAGTATTACTATTCGCAAATAAATCCATCGCCACATAATTGTAGTTGAAACAATTACATTTTAATACTATTTGAGGTTTTCGCAACTACAAACACCATTGTCGTGCCATTTACAATACACCGGATGAAGACTTGTTTAAATCGAATTATCACGACAGTACGACAATAATATTCGAATTAAAATTCGCTTAAAAGAGGATTTTCTATGCCTTTTTGATTGGGTTGTTTTACACCAGATTTCAGCCGTTTTGAAATCCCAATATCCAAGCTCCAACCCAATATTTTATGAAAAACCATTTTTCAAATTTCGTTAAAAGTCTCATTGGCTTACCTATTTTACTGGTTGCTGCTTTTCTCTTAAACCAGTCTTTTATTAATGATGAGAGCCAACTTCCAATGAGCGTTTCTGTTTGTGGAGCAGAGTTTGGTCAACAGCAAATGCCTGGCATAATGAATAAGGATTATGTTTATCCAACTGCTGAACAAATGAATTACTATGCGTCTAAAGGTATTAAGCAAATTGCACTTCCATTTCGTTGGGAAAGAATCCAAAATGGCTTATTTGGAAAATTAGATGAAGCTAACCTAAGAGAGATTGAAAACACCCTCCGCTTTGCTGAAAGAAATAAAATGGGTGTCATTTTAGACATGCATAATTATGGGCATTACCGCATTATGGATCAAGACTTACCAATTGGAAGTAATGAGGTTAGTATTGCAGCATACTGTGATGCATGGAGAAAGTTCGCAGCAAGAGTTAGAAAGCATACTAATATTGTTGCCTATCAAATTATGGCAGAACCACACGATATGGGCACAGGAGTATGGGCGAAAGCTGCTCAAGAAGTTATTCTTGCCATTCGGGAAGTTGACAGCAAAACGCCTATTCTAGTTGATGGCGATGGTTGGGCAAGTGCCTACAATTGGAAAAAATTTAGTGACAACTTGAAGCATTTAAAAGATCCGGCTAACAAAATTGTATATAGCGCTCATTGTTATTTTGATGCTGATGGAAGTGGTACCTATGTAAATGGTTATCAAGAAAAATACCATCATGAGCAAATTGGAATTGAGAAAGTAAAACCCTTTATTGAATGGTTAGAAGCAAACAATAAAAAAGGTTTTATAGGAGAGTATGGTGTTCCTAATAATGACAGACGCTGGGTTTCAGTTATGGATCGTTTTTTGGCTTATTTGCACCACCACAATATTGGAAGCAATTATTGGGCAGCAGGTGCTTGGTGGAAAAACTACCCACTTTCTATTGAACCAATCCAAGGTAAAGAAAAGCCACAAATGCAAGTATTATCAGCCTATTTATCTGGAAAAACACCTATCTATGGTGACTATGCGATTAAATAAGTAACACTTAAAAGTTAGCATTTGAAATGCTATTTCCTCTTCCACTTTTCAAACCGCATAGAATACCCATTCTTTTCATCAGATGGATATACTTGTTCTTCCAACAACCACCATTCATTAGGATCAATAGCTGGGTAAAATGTATCTGCTTCTATAGTTGTATCAACCCGTGTAAAAAATATTGTGTGGCTTTCTTTAAAAGTTTGCTGATATATTTCACCACCTCCAGCAATAAATAATTGACGATAGTTGTGTTTCTTACAATATTGGATAGCATGGTCCAGCGATTGTACAACAATAATTCCCTCACCCAATTCTAAACCAACCTGCCTGGTTAATATGATATTGACTCTTCCAGGGAGTGGTTTACTGCCAACTGACTCAAATGTTTTTCTGCCCATTAACACCGGCATTGCCCATGTTTGTTGTTTAAAAAATTGTAAGTCGCGCGGCAAATGCCATAATAACTGGTTGTCTTTACCAATTGCGTAGTTATTAGAAGCAGCAACAATTTGAATTAGCTCTACAAAATCCATTAAAATCTTTTTAACACTAGTCTAATCTAAACGCCATTACCTTATGATTATAAAAAGTAGGCACATAGAGAGTTCTAGTTTTTGTATCAAAAGCAATATCTGCTGTATTAATTTTATTTTCTCTATAATCTAGGAGCTTTGTAATCGTCCCATCTAATTTCACAAGGTATATAATACCTGCCCAGCTGCTAACAATAAACTCTTCATTGTTGACTCTTTCAATTCCATCTGTTCCGCCTTCCATACCCTCTGCAATTTTCTTTTTGTTTTTCTTAGCATCAATTAACCACAGCGTTCCATTATCTAAAATATACAAGCCTTCATCTTGAATCAACAAACCATTTGGACCAGCAAGTCCAACTGCAAAAAGTGATACTTCTTCTTTTTCAATTTTATATACACGCTTCCCCCTACTATCCGATACATATAGCACACCTTTTTTATCAACTGTTATGTCATTTAAAAATTGTGTGCCAGGAATTGGATAACGTTTGCCAACAGCCGACTTATCAACTTCAATCATCACCACTTCATCTAAATCGGTTACATAAAGTTTATCACGATAAATAGCCATTCCTTTGGGGGCATTTAATCCTTTTACCCATTCAACACGAAAAGCTTTCCCATTAGTTCCCATTATTCCGATAGAACCTCGACCATCTTTCTCGGCTGGATTACCATCTATGTTTGATACAAACAGAAACTCTTTTTTTGGATATAAAAGAACACTTTCTGGCGTTTTAAACAGAGAGTCCGACTCCCAAAGCTTTGTTAGCTTTCTATCTTGTGCTACAACAGCATTTGCTAAAAGAAAAATTGAAAGGGCAATTTGAAGTAATCGTTTCATGATTATAATTATTATTTTTTATACTGCAACAGGCGCTTTTATAGCCGGATGAGATAGATAGTTTTCAATTGTAAAGTCTTCAAATGTGAAATCAAAAATTGACTGCACATTAGGGTTCATTTTTAAAGTAGGTAGAGGGAATGGCTCTCTTGTCAATTGCAATTTAGCTTGTTCCAAATGATTAGAATACAAATGAACATCGCCAAACGTATGTACAAAGTCTCCTACACTAAGGTTACAAACCTGAGCAATCATGTGCGTAAGCAAAGCATAAGAAGCAATATTGAAGGGCACACCTAAAAAAACATCGGCACTTCTTTGATAAAGTTGACAAGACAAACGAGGCTTTTCATTTTTATCATCAGCAGGCGCTACATAAAACTGAAACAAAACATGGCATGGCATCAGAGCCATTTTAGGTAACTCAGCAACATTCCAAGCACTAATTATTAATCTTCTGCTATCTGGATTGTACTTTATTTGATGAATCAAATCTGAAATCTGATCTACAACCTGTCCATCTGAACCCTCCCAAGAACGCCACTGTTTACCATAAACCGGCCCCAAATCGCCTTCCTCATTCGCCCACTCATCCCATATACTCACTCCATTTTCCTTTAAATAGGCAATATTGGTTGAGCCCTTCAAAAACCATAATAATTCGTGAATAATACTTTTTAGATGCAATTTCTTTGTGGTAACCAACGGAAAGCCCTCCTGTAAATTGAAGCGCATTTGATAACCAAAACAACTAATTGTACCCGTTCCGGTTCTGTCGGACTTTTCAATGCCGTTTGTTAAAATATGCTCTAATAATTGATGATACTGTTGCATAGGTGCAAGTTAATAGCTTCAAACCTCAAAAAAATGTTTATTTAAGATTGGGGGAATTTCTGTGGATTGTTTGTTTTTTAATACTCAAGCTTTCAACAGAAAAACTTAGTTAATTAAATTATGTCAAAATCGCTTATTTTGTAGCATCAACGCAATAAGAAACTGATGAAAATAATCCTTGTTGACGACCATACATACGTAAGGGAAGGAATCAAAAAAATTATTGTAGAAAACTTCCCTCTAGCAGAGGTTACCGATATTAGTGACGGAGAAACTCTTCTTAAAAAACTTATCAAAGAAGATTTTGATTTGATTTTACTAGATATAACCATGGCTGGCATGTCTGGATTAGATGCTTTAAAACGATTAAAAGAGTTAAAGCCAGCAATTCCTGTACTCACACTTACCATGCACCCTCCAGAACAATATGCCATTAGAGCGTTTCAAGCAGGGGCATCTGGATATTTAACAAAAGACAGTCCTCCAGATGAGCTTGTGAAAGCCATCAACCAGCTTAGATCTGGTTACAAATATATTACTCCACAAGTTGCCGAGTTATTAGCCCAAAACATTGGAATTGATCATCAAAAAGCCCCTCATGAAAGTTTATCAAATAGAGAATTGGATATACTTAGATTACTTTCTGAAGGCAAAAGCATTTCTGAAATTGGAACACAATTGAATATTAGCATTAATACAGTTAGCACTTTCAAATCTAGAATCTTAGAAAAAATGAATATGCGCAACATTGCTGAACTTATTAAGTACGTAATAGAACATAAGATATTTGGTTAATCCTGTTTAATTCAGGGAAATCCTATTTAAAACATTGAATTTAAATGAATTAGAACCGCAATTTGCGGTTCTTTTTTTTATTAGGTGCATTCTCTTTTTACAATTTTTGTAGTGATTTCACTACTAAACATAGAAGTTTTACCTTCTTTTCTTAAAAACAACTACATCAAATAGAGTGCAAACACTATTTACCAGTAGTGCCCCATATATGAACTTTGTATATGAAAGCAGGAAATAAAGGTAGCCAATATCCAATCCGATTTAAGCCAATATCCTACTACCAAATCCTTTGAAAAATCAACCTTCTTATCCTGTGAAAAACCAATAGCCTTGGTCCTGCTTTCATTTAAAACTTTTACTATGAAACGGATGTATAAAATTTTGGTTGTAGATGATTCTCCATTTATGATACAACAAATAAGAAAAGAAATTGAAAAAACGGATATGGAGCATGTTATTATGGTAGCAACTGGAAGTGAGGATGCAAAGAGAAAGCTTCACTTAATTCATCCAGATGTTTTAATTTCTGATATAATTCTGGAAGACGGTCAAGGCTTAAATCTGGTTCAACACGCAGCTAATACCGAGTTACCTACCAAATGTCTTGTTCTTACCCATTGCACCCATGAGGCATTTCAAAAACAAGCTAAAGAAAGTGGCGCATGTATGGTGGTTGACAAAGGCTTTGAGATGTTGCAGCTAGGAAAAATAGTGCAGCAAATGGTACAACCAATATTAAATTGACCCCGTTTTAAATCTGAATCCTATAAAAACCAATCCCCCCGATTTTTTAATATACAACAATACGACCCATCCAATATCCTGCTTTTTCATCCAATGGTCGTAACAACAAGGCTGTCTTTCTAGACGGCCTTGTTTTAAGTGGACCTTATTATTTTCTTATATTTATCAATTCAGGAACCAATGTATACAAAACAAACCAGTTACTTAATAATAGACAGCTACTGCATTATACAAAAAGCAGCGGGGCATCTTAAAACTATTTTTGGTTTTGGAAAGAACGAACTAATTGGTAAATCTATTTCTGAGATATATGAACAGAATCAGAAATTTTTGTTTAAAAAAATTTGTAAGGAATTACTACAACAAAAGCTATTCAAGACAATTGTTGTGGAGTCTAAAAATATCCCTCTAAAGCAAACGCATAACCTTTTAATACAAAATGTTTCTCCAGCATTCATTCAAGTTGTATTTCTGAATATAATTGAAGAAGCTGATGCACATAACTCTATTAAAAATGTGGCAGAAAATCTTCCAATTCCTGTTTTGTGTTATAACCAACAAAAAGAAATTAAATTTATGAATGCCGCATTCAATGCCACTTTCATAAAAAAGGGAATACAACTCAACACTTTAGAGGATTTCTATACATTGATTCGTCCACCCAAAGGAGTTTTACTAAAAAAAGAAATAACAGAATGGTTTAAGTTGGTTGCTGAGAACAAGAAAAAGAAGAAGTCAACCCCTTCATCAAAAAAAGCATGGCTCCTCTGTAAAAATGGAATTATTAGGCTTTTTGATATCAGCTTTTCTACAGATGAAGAAATGGTTTATGTCATTTTCAATGATATAACTAACAATCATCAAGAAACCAAAACATTAGCAAATAACGAAGCAAGATTTAGAGTAATAGCCAACAACATCCCTATTTCAATTGGTATTCATGATTTAAAAGGAAATGTTGTTTTTGTAAATAGGTTTTTTACTCAACAAATTGGTTATAAAGTAGAAGACGTGCCTACCTTAAGTGATTGGTATAAAAAGTCACAACCAGATCCTGTCATTAGAAAACAACTTCAAAATCATTGGCTGGAAATCATTGATGAAATTAGAAAAAAGAAAATCAAAAAAACTCCTAATACGGAAGCATCTCTTGTATGTAAAGATGGCATTACAAGAAATTTCTCTTTTGTCTTTCAAGTACAAGATGACTATGTTTATGTGATACTTGTAGACATAACTAAAAGAGTTAAAGCTGAATATGAAGTTGGAGAATACAACCAACAACTACTACAACTTACATCACACTTATTTAGCGTAAGAGAACAAGAAAGAAAACATACAGCACAAGAAATACAAGAAGCCCTTGGACAACATATTACAGGCTTAAGGCTTGAAATTGCTTGGATCAAAAAAAATATAGAAAAACTTGGAAAAATAGAATTCCAAATTAAAATGCAAAAGGCTCTTACATCTATGTCTGAAGCTATGACAACTGTAAGAAAAATTGCATCGGGATTAAGGCCTTCTATTCTAGACGATTTAGGACTTGTAGCTACAATAGAATGGTATATTGGCGAGGTTTCTAAACAATCTGGGATTTCTATAAAATTACATGCAAAAACAAATAATAAAACGCTTGAGAGAGACTTGAAAATTAGAATATTCAGGATATTTCAAGAGGTTATAACACAACTAAGAAATACTGGACTAAGCACCTACATTTTAGTAAAACTAGAATACAGTCCTTCAAAAGTAATTCTCTCTATTACCGATGATGGAAATACATTTTTAGCCATTCAAAAAAAACCTACCTTAGGATGGCTTAGCATAAGAGAAACAATTCGTTCTTTGCACGGTAAGATAACGGCAAAATCTAGCAATTATCTTTTAATAAGTATACCCATAAAATTGAGTCATGAAGATTCTTATCGCAGATGATCATAGTGTAGTTAGAAAAGGATTGATTACTATTTTGCTTGATGAATTTTCATCGGCTGATATAGATGAATCGTCCGATGCCCATGAATTAATTGAAAAAGCACAAAACGGCGCTTATGATGTTATTATCTCGGACATTAATATGCCAGGTCCTTCAATTATTGATGCTATCAAAAGCATAAAAAGCAGTCCTAATAAAGGACCAATACTTATTCTTAGTGTAAACGCACCTGAGCAGTATGCTATTAGAGTTATAAAAGCAGGAGCTTCAGGCTATTTAACTAAGGAAAGTGCTCCGGAAGAGCTAGTAGTAGCAATCAAGCATGTATTAAGTGGGAGAAAATATATTACAGCTGAAGTTGCTGAACTATTAGCAGACGCACACGATAATGACTCTGAAGCACGCCATAATCAACTTTCCAATAGAGAGTTTGAAGTTATGAGATGGATTGCCTCTGGCAAAACTGTATCAGAAATAGGGGAAATAATGCATCTTAGTACTAATACAATTAGTACCTATCGTACCAGGATATTACTTAAAATGAATATGAATACAAATGCAGAGCTGACCAGCTATGCAATCAAAAATAATTTGGTTTAAAGCGTCACGATAAGAACTACAATTAGTAGTGCATTTCAACTACCTAAAATCATTGGAGGAACTACCTTTTATTAACTGAATTCGAACTTACTTTGTCTTGACAAAAGCCCCTGTTTGAATCCAATATCTTAAGTATCCTCCTATGAAATTCGAAACTAAAAAAAGCAGCATATGAGCTGCTTTTTTAGTTATTAGTAAACTTTCTTCTTTGAAGTTCCTGAGTAATTAATCCTAATTCCCTTCCTGTTTGACCAGCAACTGAGCTATTCTCTTGAGCTCTCCTCATTAAATAAGGTATCACTTCTCGTATAGGACCAAAGGGTAAATACTTACTTACCTGAAAACCCGACTTCGCTAGGTTAAATGTTATTGTATCGCTCATTCCATATAATTGTGAAAAGTGGATATGAGGATGTGTAGGCTTAATACCAAGATTCTCCATTGCTTCCATTGCTAAAAGATGACTCTCTTCATTATGAGAGGCTACAATTAGTCCTATAGAATTTATATTTTCTAAACAATAGGAAACACCAGCATTAAAATCATTGTCAACCGCTTCTTTATTTTTATGAATAGGAGATGGATACCCCATTTTTTGGGCACGCTCTCTTTCCTTTTCCATGTATGCCCCGCGCACTAGCTTCAATCCAAGCTTAAACCCGTTTTGTTGTGCAATGGAATGTGATAGCTTAAGGAAATTCAATCTGTCATGTCTATACAGTTGAATAGTATTATAAACAACTACATTATCCTTATTAAAGATCTCCATCATTTCCATGGTAAGCCTATCGATTGGATCTTGCATCCAGCTCTCCTCAGCATCTACCAAAACCCCTACCCCTTTTTCTTTTGCCAGCTCACAAATAGCGTACATACGCTCACGAACCATATCCCATTCTCTTTCTTCCTCCTCATGGTCATGAATTCCACTCCTCAATCTTGGAGCTCCGTTTAAGGTTTCTAGTAGCTGCTGTCGAGCCATGCCACTTACCTTGATGCTTATAAAAGGGATGTTGTTTCTCGAAGATGCGTATTCAACTACTTTTAGAAACTCCTCAGTTGTTTCATCAAAACCTTCTTCAGTTTGCTTTCCTTCTACTCCGTAATCTAAAATTATTTGAACGCCGAATTTTGAGAGCAAATCAGCTACCTGAGCCGTTTCTTGCAAACTCTCTCCTCCTACAAACTGTTTAAAAATTGTATTCCGTATGATTCCATGAACTGGCAAACCGGTTTTCATGATAAAAGGAGTTAACCTTGTTCCCAACTTAACAAACCAAGGGAAGGCCATTGTAGAAAACAAAAAGCGAGCTTTTTTAAGCTCTTTATCGCTTTTATATGCGAAGGCAACCTCAGTATTATCAAACGAAATTTTCATATCCAAGCACTTATGCTGCGAATATCGGTCGCAAGCCGCTAAGAAAAAAGGATTTTTGAAGATTTAGCAGAACCTTTTCTAGCTAGATTGCTTGATGGTTAAAAGGCTGTAGAACCATTTCGCTCACAACACCACTGGTTGGCTGCTGACATAAAAACCATACAGCCCTTGCTGCTTCTTCTGCAACAATCATTTTATCACGCTGTACCCGCAAATCAATGGTATCCCAAAAAGCAGAGTCTACACCACCTAAATAAAGATTAGTAAACCTTATTTCAGTTCTCTTCACTTCCTCCCGAATGCTTTGTAACATGCCAGTTAAGCCATACTTGCTAGCACTATAAGCTGCAGCTCCAGCCATGGGCACTTTCCCTAAAACTCCTGGAATATGAATGAATAAGCCTTTTTTTACCTCTTTCATTGCTGGTAAAAAGGCCTTGACCATTAAGAACGGAGCCAATAAATTAGCATGAATTGTTTGTAGAAACTCCTCTTCAGTAAGTGTTTCCATTGATTTAATAATACCAATTCCAGATGCATTTACTAAAACATCAATCTGAGAAAACCTAGCAAAAAAAGATGCTCGAAGTGCTTCTACTTCTTGCGCTTGAGTAAGATCTGCTGCGAAAAACTGTCCCGCAGGCAAGCCTAGTTCAGTGGCTATTTGCGCTAGTTTCTCTTGATTGCGGCCAGTAATAAACACTTGAGCACCGCTGGCAATTAATTGTTTTGCAATGGACTTACCAATTGTTCCTGTAGCTCCTGCTACCAGTATGTTGGACTGCTTTAGTTGCATATTCAAATCTTTGCCCTAATAACATAGTCCCACTAAAAAGGTTGAAAAATTATTAGAACCTTTTTTTTAAGATGTTGTTAGTCATGCGTGAAAGCTATACTTATATTCCCACACCAACTGCTTGAAAAGCACCCCTCTTTAGAGCCTAATACCCCAGTCTTTCTGATTGAAGAATGGCTGTTTTTCTCGCAATATCCATTTCATAAGCAAAAACTTATTTTTCATCGATCTTCTATGCAGGCTTTTTCTAAAGCCCTTAGTGATAGAGGCTTTGAAGTAAATTATATCAGTTCGACTGATAAGAGACAAGATATCTGTGTTCTTGTTGAATGGCTGAAAGACAAAGGCTATACTGCTATTAGGATGTGTGCCGCATACGATCATTGGCTGGAGAAAAGAATAAAAAGTGCTGCCAAAAAATGGAATCTTACACTTGAAGTGGACGAAAACCCATCTTTTCTTTTGAACACAGCAGATCATAGATCTATCAAAAAAACAAGAGGGAAATACTTTCAAACCGATTTCTATATTGCACAACGTAAAAAGTTGAACATTCTTTTAGAAAATTATGACCAGCCCTTGGGAGGAAAGTGGAGTTATGATGCTGATAACAGAGCTAAAATACCTAAGGGCGAAAAAATTCCGATAACACATGGAATTACTTTAGACGAAACTGTTCAAGAAGCAATTGATTACATCAATAAAAATTTTCAAGAAAATCCGGGAAATAATACAGGTGCGTTTGCGAATGGAAAAGGATTCTATCCATATACTCATAAACAAGCAAAACGATGGCTTTCACATTTTTTTGCTGAAAGGTTTTTCAAATTTGGAATTTATGAAGATGCCATGTTGGCTAACGAACACTTCTTATTTCACAGTGTAATAAGCCCGCTATTAAACACAGGCCTGCTAACTCCACAGCAAGTAGTTCAAGAAGCACTGTCCTTCGCGCAAGAAAATGAAGTCCCATTAAATTCTTTGGAAGGATTCATTCGTCAAATAATTGGCTGGAGAGAATTTATTGCTGGCGTATACACAATTGAGGGAACAAAACAAAGAACGACCAACTACTGGAAATTTACCAGAACAATTCCTGCTTCATTTTATAATGGCACTACTGGCATCGAGCCCATTGATACTGTAATTAAAAAATTATTACAAACTGGTTACAACCACCATATTGAACGTTTAATGGTTCTTGGAAATTTTATGCTGCTTTGTGAATTTGATCCGAACAATGTTTATCAATGGTTCATGGAAATGTATATTGATGCTTACGATTGGGTAATGGTCCCCAACGTATACGGAATGACGCAATTTGCTGATGGCGGAATCATGACTACTAAACCCTACATCAGCGGAAGTAATTACCTGCTAAAAATGGGCGACTGGAAAAAAGGAAGCTGGCAGGAAATATGGGATGGCCTCTTTTGGAGATTCATGCATGTTCATCGTGATTTTTTTCTGAAGAATCCTAGATTGGGTATGCTGGTAAAAACATTCGACAAAATGCCTGAAGAAAAGAGAAGGAAGCACTTGGAGGTAGCTGATAAATTTTTACAACAATTAGATAGCCATGCCTAAAAGACCTTGGAATCAAGTTGATTTGCCTGTATATGCTCTAACCACAACTGATGGGTCAGGGCAATTCAACATGCACTTGCTCACCTATGTTCAAGCTGTAAGCATGCAACCAAAATATTTTGTTTGCGCCATTTATGAAGGAACTAAAAGTCTTGAGCTAGCATTGAAGCACCCCGAAGTTGTTTTGCAAGTTTTAGGACAACAGCATGTGAACCTTGTGAATATTCTTGGTAAGATGTCGGGACATAACATCAATAAAATTCAAAGGCTGGAAAAAAGAAAAGTAATTACCCATTGGGAAGGCTTTCCAGTAATTGCAGACGCTTGTGGTTGGATACATCTTCAACTAACCCCTTTAGTAACAAAATCTGCCGACTTAGCTGCTCCAGATCATAGACTTTTCTTAGGAGATGTTTTAAAATATAAATCAGTCCTAACGCAACCAGAACTTAGACTACATCATTTGAGAGAAAAAAAACTCATTCGTATATGAAAGAGAATAAAACATTAAATGCCGCAGATATTGATAGAATTATTGAAATGGCTTGGGAAGATAGAACACCATTTGAAGCAATTGAATTTCAGTTTGGTATTCGTGAATCGGAGGTCATTGAATTGATGCGTTTACACATGAAAAATTCTAGCTTCAAAATGTGGCGAAAAAGAATGCAATCTCGTTCTACTAAACATGCTGCACTCAGATCAAAGCTGGTTCAACGCTTTCACTGTAGTCGCCAACGCACCATTTCAATGAATAAAATTAGCAAAAGATGAATTTGAGAAATTTGCACAAAGAGAATCAGCCGAATTTATTTACAGAAGATAATAAGAAAATAATATTTCCTACAAACTATACCGAAATACTTGAAAGAGTTTCATCGGTTGATGCAAATGCGTACGGTAAAACGAGAAATTTTTTATGGGGCAAAGTGAGTTATCTATCGCCTTATATTTCAAGAGGAGTTATATCTCTTCCATTTATTAAGGAAGAAATTTTAAAAAATTACAATCTAAAGACAGCAGAAAAATGGGTCAGCGAACTAGCATGGAGAGAATTTTTTCAGCGTATTTGGCAAGCTAAAGGAGATGCAATTCATACTGACTTAAGAAATACGCAATTTCCAATAAAACATAAAAATATTCCAACAGCTATACTAGAAGCAAATACAAACATCCATGCTATTGATGAGGGCATTAAAAATTTAATTGATACAGGCTATATGCATAATCATATGCGCATGTATACTGCCATGCTCACTACTAATATTGGTCAAACACATTGGTATAAACCAGCTCAATGGATGTACTACCATTTACTGGATCATGATGCAGCCAGCAATCATTTAAGCTGGCAATGGGTAGCAGGAGCTTTTAGCAGTAAAAAATATATTGCTAACCAAGAAAATATTAACAAGTATACTGGGAGCAACCAAGCCAACACATTCTTAGATAGGAGTTATGAAGAATTAAGTGCCCTAGAAGTGCCTAATATTCTTTCTAATAATATTACATGGAATGAAGTAACCACTCTTCCTAATTCTGATGAATTAAAAATAAATGATCAAGAGCCTATTTTTCTTTACAACACTTATCAATTAGATCCTCTGTGGCACAAACAGGAAGTTGGGTGCAGAATATTATTAACTAAGTTCAAGTAATAAGTGCAATTTTTTCTTGTAGCACTTGATTAGGGGTT
>JAKRSC010000023.1:0-7334 GCA_022402565.1 Hydrotalea sp.
TGAAACAGAGCAGAAATGTCGTAATTACTTTTTGCATAGAGTGGTCGTTTTGTATAGCAGCCAACGTTCCGCAGCTTTGCGATGGCACGCTTAGGATACGTCACGTTATTTGTTTTGTAGTGAAGTTAAAAGAATTTTATAGTTAATTGAGTACCGTCAAGCGTGCTATTGCAAAACTGCATGTTATGTGCTATTTTTCTTCACTCGAACTTTAAAAAAGTAAACACATCGCAAACGTTTTTTGATGTAATTATTCTTAAATCCTAAGGTTTCAAAATAATACGGCACAGTTTCAAATTCAACTTGTCCATATATGACTTGTCCCGCATTGTATGAGGAGGTACTTATTAAAAACTTCTTTGTTTTGATCGGTATTGATAATTTCGAAACTTTTGTATCCGTTAAGTCAAGCCGTAACACACTATCATATTTATAAGATTCATCGTATTGTGAAATTACCTGTCGTAAATGAATCTTGTGCTTAATATTGGGAGACAAAGGTCCGCCTATTGATAGATACAAAGTGTCCTTTATAAGTTCAGCTCTTGAAAAAACGGGAGTATAAATATTTTCATCAATTACGCTTTCTTTGATGTTATCCAGATTTGGAATCACGTCTTCAATAGTTATATCATTTCCATAGTTAATTACATCTTGTCTGTTTAAAGTATCAGTCTGATATGTAGTAAAAATCGAAATGCCAATAAAAGGCTCATCATTTTCTAGCTGTGTCACTTTTTGCTGATAAGATGAGTCCATTTTTTTGAAAAGCGTTTTAAATCGAGTCACAACACTTTTGTCAACTTTAACTTGCGCGAAAGTGTCAAGTGAAACAATCATCAAAAAAAGTAATTTAAAAGTCGGCATAAAATAGCACATAACGAACAGGGCTTTCTGCTGTGCTGGTATTGCTATTCTGTTGGCCCGGAACTTTGACTGAACAAAGCTTATTTGATGAAGATAGGCAGAAAAGCCTAATAGATAACTGTCAGCCGGAGCAGAAGCTGATAGTAGCAAACAGATGAGAGAATTTCCGTCTGCCAGCATAGCAGAAAACCCCTTGTTGTAAGCAGCCCTATTATATGTCGAAACGTAAACGGTTACATATTGTCCTCTGTCGCCTTGAAGCTGCCTGCCCTGCGTGGGAGAAAGGCAGGCTCTTACCGCAGCTTTGCTTAGTGTGTTGACAATGTGCGGCTGCGGTATGTGCCTGGCTTTGCAGCGTGGCTTAGGAGCAACTTACCTTAAATGGTCGCCGTATGATAGCCCCATAATTGCGTGTAGTGTCCATTCAATTGCAATAAGTCAGTATGAGAACCTTGTTCTATTAATTTGCCTTTGTTCAATACCAGTATTTTATTACATTTTTTAATGGTGGTTAACCTGTGAGCAATAATGATGACTGTTTTGTTTTGTGCTTTAAACCAGTTTAATGTGTCCTGCACTTTTTGTTCGCTTGCCGGGTCGAGGCTGCTGGTTGCTTCGTCTAAGATGAGGATTTCCGGGTTACGGTATAAAGCTCGGGCAATGGCCAAACGTTGCCTTTGTCCGCCTGAAAGATTCACGCCCTGCTCACTTACAATGCTGTTATACGTGTTGGGCAATTGCTCCACAAACTCATCAATGCCCAGCATTTTCGAAAGTTGCAATACCTTTTGCATGTCTGGCTCATAATCACCTACGGCAATATTATCGGTAATGGTTCCGCTAAACAAATCAATTTGCTGTGGCACTACCCCCACCATTAGCCGCAAACTGCGGTTGCTAATGTGTTGTAAATCCAGCCCACCTATAGTGATGTTTCCTTCTTTTAATGGATACAAGTTTTGGAGTAAAGAAAGTAAAGTTGATTTACCGCTGCCGCTTTCACCTACGATAGCTGTGCTTTGTCCTTTTGATATAGCAAGGTTTAATCCTTCAAATACGGTCGTTCTAGTTCCATAACGAAAAGTAACGCTAGTGAAATGTATATCTCCGATGAGTTCGGGTGTGAGTTCAATTTTATTTTCATTGGATGATTCGGTTTCTAAATCAATGATTTCAAACAAACGGTCGGCGGCTATAAGGGCATCCTGAATGTTTTTGTTTGCACCTATAAGAGAAGAAGCGGGGCCAGTAAAATAACCCACCAACGCATAAAATGAAAGCAACTCACCGGGCGACAACTCCCTTTGAATTACAAAATAAGAACCCGACCATAGGAGGATAATTGTAAACAACCTTGTGAAAAACTCAGAACCCGTTCCAATATATAAAGAATAAATACTGGTTTTGTAAATGGTACGCAAAAGGGTTACAAACCTCCCTTCCGTTTTATCGTTGGCAAAAGGTTCCAAGCCAAACCGTTTAATGGTGCCTACAGCATTTAAACTTTCCACCAACTGACTTTCCAACTCTGCACTTTCTTCCATTAGCCGCCGTTGCCATTTTTTGTTTACTTTATTGCTAATCCAATAAATAAATAGGTAAACCGGAATAATGGCCAGCATGATTAAGGCTAATTTCCAGTAGTAAAAAAACATGAGTACGATACTGAAAATAACAATGAGGCCGTTTACAATAAAGTTGAGTGCTACATTGTTAATAAACTCCCGAATATTTACCGCATCATTCACCCTGCTGATGATTTCGCCCACCCGCATCGTATCAAAGAAACGCTGGGGTAGTTTTAGCAGATGTTTGTAATACCCCAAAATCAAACGGGCATCAATCATTTGGCCCGTTTGTAATCCAAACACCGTTTTATAACCGCCAATAATGAGTTGAAAAATAAGAATCACAATCATCGCTACACTCAGCAGATTGAGTAGCTGTATATTACCTTCCACCAATACAAAATCAATAATCTTTTGCATGTAAATAGAAGTGGATAAGCCGAGAATTGTATAGACCAAAGCACCGAATAATGCCTGAACCATGATAGCGGAATGCGGACGTATTAACTGCCAAAAACGAGCCGCATTGCTTATTTTTTGCTTGCCGGTTACAAAACCATCGTCGGGCAGCAACAGCACAATAACCCCGCTCCAAATTTCCTGAAACTTAGCCAACGTTACTTTGTGGAAATCACCGTCACCCGGATCCATGTAAGTAACGTGTTTCTTTGTTACCTTGTAAATAACCACATAATGATGTAAGCCGTTTTTCAATACCACATGGGCAATGGCGGGCAAAGGTATTTTGGCCAAACTTTCTAGCTGCCCCTTAGCACCCTTTGCCTGAAAGCCCAGTCGCTCTGCAGCTTCTATTAAACCCAATACATTGGTGCCTCTTTTGTCTGTGCCTGCATATTGCCGTATGCGACTTACAGGCAACTGCAGGTTATAGTGCATAGCAATGGAAGCTAAGCAGGCCGCTCCGCAATCAGTAATGTCTCTTTGCTTAATGCGTACGTGAGTTTTCATTATTGCTTAGCCGTTTGTGGTGCAGGTGGCGCAATGGGGTTTAGCCAATCATCAATTGTATCAAACAGCAGTTGCCAAAGTGTTCGTTCTGCTACTACAAAACGTGCCTGAAAGGTGAGCCCCTTTTTGAGTTCGCCTTTGTAGCCGTTTTTAAGTAAGAGTTGGGTACTATCGAAACTGCAACGCACTTTAAAAACAGGTTTGTTTTCTACTATTGAAAAATCATTATCAATGCTAATGATTTTGCCTGTGAGAATTCCAAAGTAATTATAATCAAACGCATCTATCTGAAACCGGGCGGGCTGATTTATTTTGAGCAAACCCACATCTCTTGTGCTTACATAACATTCTCCAATTAAATTGCTTTGCGGAGAAATAATACAAAGTGTTTCTCCGGCTGAAATAAATCCGCCTACATAGCGGGTGTTGATGTTTTGCACTACACCCGAAACGGGAGCATAAGTAAAATGATTTTTCTTGTCTGTTACAATTTGGTTGCGCTGGGCAGTAAATTGAGATACTTCTAATTTATACCGCTGTAAATCGTTTTGCCAATTCGTTATCTGCTCATTTTTAAATGCATTAAAAGAAGCCTCTAACCGTTCGGCCTCTATTTCTTTATCAAAATGCTCTTTGGGGGCAATCACTTTATCCTTTATAAGCAGGTTGTTGATTTCCTGTTCTTTTTGTACTTTTTTAATAGCAGCTAATTGATCGCTTAACTGAAACAAAAACTTGTTTAACTGTTGGCGGTACAAAGAAGTTTGCAGTACTAAACTTTTGTAATCACTTGTCGTGGTAAGTTTTTCCAAATCGCTTATAAAACCGAGGCGTTGGGTAAGTTCAAATTCATTAAGGATAAAACGGGGTACTGTGCTGTTGTCTTTAACAGTTGCTATTAATTGACCTTGTACTACCGTGTCGCCCTCTTTTACATACAACGTATCAATAATGCCTGTAAGAACTGGTTTTAGTTCTGTACGTTCATTGTTGGGGCGAGTTATACCCAAACATGATATTGATATAGGAAGCGAAACATAGGGCAATACGAATATTACAATTACTATCCATATAATTATAAGCCTGTAAATAAGAAAGCTATTTGTTCGATGCGCTTTTAATACGGCCTCAGTATTTTCATAAAAAAACATTCATTTAATTTTTTCTTAAGAGATTATCCAACGTTTAATACATCGTCAAGGATGAAAGCATATGTATTAAATAGTCCGTGAAGGAGGAATGTATAAAAGAACCCCGATTTGTTTCTTTTCTGAAAATAAACAAAAACCGTACAAAAAATTAGGCCGGCTATGCTTGCATCAATTACTGTAAGAATATTGTAGCTATGTGTAATTCCAAATATTAATGAAGATATAATTATGATTAGGTTTAGTTCTTTTGCTGATTTGTTTATTCTGAATTTATGAAGTAATGTTATGGGCAGGTATTGAAAAATTAAAGTTTCAATTAAAGGGCCAACTATTGATCCTGCAATGAATGTTTTGAATAGACCCTCTGTATTTGGTAAATAGTTTATCTCACACTCATCCTTACTTAAAATATATGGACATAGAAATGAGAAAAAATGTCCGACAACAATAAGGATTGCGAGATTTGAGATTATAAAAATAAATTCTGGCTTGTTTATTTTTCTTAGCATAGACCTAATATTAAAAGGATTGCAATAAACTCAATACTATATTGCAATCCTTAACAAATTTGTAATACTTGATTAACTATTTCTTCAAGTTTGGTGGTAAAGAATGTTGATACTCCATTGCCATTTTTCCAAGCTCTCCTATAGTTTCAACTGTATTTACTACTTGACCAGCTAGCCACCCAATTGCTTTGCCAATTGTTTTTCCAATCCCCCCGCCGTGAATTTCGATAATTTCACATTCTTCCAATTCCGACAAAAGTAGTTTATTTAAATCAATTTTAGAGTTCATCTAATATAAGTTTTATAAATTGAAAAATTACTTCCGAGCCTCTTTATAACCTTCTATGAAGCCATTCTTAACATCTGCGCAAAAGTCAATTATACCAGCTTTTTCCGCCAACCATTTAGTGCCGTCCCAAATCTTTTTCCAAGGAATGCGGCCTCCTTCAATAGTGGTTATCTCTTCTGACGAGAGTGAAATAAGTCCCATTTTGCTAAATTCCAATGTTTGCATAGTTATTAGTTTTAAATTTCCCTCCCCTGTCTGTCGCCTTGGTTTGGGTTAGTTCAGCGTCACGCAAAATTCCCGCTACCGTGAACTCGGTTTTTTCAGTTTTGCTTTTGGCCGGGCTGTCTATTTTTAAATCCCGAGTTGTGTCGTGGCAACCAACGTCCTTTTTTATTTTTTCTTTGGGTCAAGTAAGGAGTAATGTCCCTCAATTCCTAGCTAGTGAATATGTTTAAAAATGTTTTGTCTTTCATGTTTTCTACAACTGCTGATAGCAAAATGTCAGCTGGGTTGTGCTTTCGCGTTGTAGCTCTTACCGCAGCTTTGCTTTGTGTGTGGCTTTATGCAGCTGCGGTATGTGCTACACGAAGCATAGACAAAAATAAAATTGAAAAGTTCAAATTTCCAAAACAAATTTTGTAAGATGTCGGTAAGGGTTGCTTACAACGTTTTGCCGCTTGCCGCAGTGGGGGATTTCGGAGCACAAAACTGTCAACCAAGCACAAATGTTGATAGAAGCACTGAACTTGATTTAACCACATTAACCCCCATTGCGGCAAACGGCTGTTATATGCGGTTTTTCTTCTTTCAGTCAGCTCGTCCGTTATAATTTTACGTTCAGCTCAAGTCGTCCGCCAAAACCAAGTTCAATGATTTTTTGAAGTGTCGAAATGCGAGCTTCTTTTATATTGTTCTCAATTTTTGAAATGTAGGATTTAGTTGTCCCAACTTTTTCTGCAAGTTGTTCCTGTGTCATTCCCATTTCAACACGAGTGTCGTGGATTAAAGCACCGATTTTAAATGCTTCATAACCTGCTTCAAGTTCGTCACGCTCTTTTGTTCCACGTTTGCCGTAGTTTTTTTCTTTGAACTCTTCTAGAGTCATCAAGTTTTTATTTTTCGCTTTCATATTCTTCTTTTATTTTAAGTGCCATTTCTATTTCTTTTTTAGGTGTCTTTTGCGTTTTCTTTTGAAATCCGTTCGCTAAAACAACTAGTTGTCCTTGGTCAAAAAAACAGAAAATTCTAAAAATGTCGCTTCCTAATTGAACTCGGATTTCATAAAGTCCGTCTGTGTTTTCAATATGTTTTAGATATGTTTCAGGAACTCTATGCAAGTCTTCAACCAAATCAAAAGTCCAAACAATTTTTGCTTTTACTTTCTTGTTTTGTTTGTTAAAGAAGTCTTGAAAGTAGTTCTTATAAAACGTTATCTTTCTATGTTTCTGGTTTTTGTCCACAGTGCAAAGTTACAAATGTTTCCCTAAAGTGAAACATAAAAGTCGTTTATTTTTTGTAAATGTCCGGTTGTCGGTTTTCTAAAATCGCATATAACGATCAAGGCTTGGCGAAGTGCGGGACATCTGTGTTCCGTCTGCCTGGCTTGCTGATGTTGATTATTGATTTAATGTTCAAGTTATAGATTTCTGTTTAATAGCGTACAGCCAGCTTGTGTAAAAGCTGCATTGAAAAACTGCAGTTGAAGAAAAAGTTCCGACAGACCGCATTTTGCCAAGCCTAATGTTATGCGCAGTTTGAACTGCTGTTATCAAGTTATCATGTTTTTGTAATACAAAATATGGATACGCCAAATTGAAAATCAAAAGCTGGGCGTGGCTGTGCATATTCAAAAGCTTAATAGGAGTGCAACAGTTAGCAAAAACAGTTTTGATAAAAGTCCCAACTGCTAAATTAAAAGTCAAAAGTTGGGCGTGGCTGTGCATATTCAAAAGCTTAATAGGAGTGCAACAGTTAGCAAAAA
>JAKRSC010000023.1:7434-7716 GCA_022402565.1 Hydrotalea sp.
CAGCTTTGATAAAAGTCGCAACTGCTAAATTGAAAGTCAAAAGTTGGGCGTGGCTGTGCATGTTCAAAAGCTTAATAGCATTCCCTCTGCTTGTGTGAATCTTAAAAATTTGTGTCAAAGCAGTCGCACAACATTTATGCTGTAAAATTTATCTGTTATGTTGTCAATTAGAGTGTTAAAAAATTATGTTTAGTCATGATCTAGAGACTGAAACAATATTTGCGCATAACGTTCGGGGCTTGGCGATGTGGCGGAATTTGAAAATCGTCAGCCCGTAACCGC
>JAKRSC010000024.1:0-107941 GCA_022402565.1 Hydrotalea sp.
ATTCCCTTTTTCAGATTGATGTTCAACAATTCAGCTCCCTCTTCATCGCGTGCAAACCAAGTCATCATTCTAAGAACCACTGGAAGATCTTCAGCATGAATTTTAAAATCAGGTCCATACAACCGCTTACCCGTTTCCTCTGTAAGGTCAACCATACTTTGGTAATTGACGGAAGAGCTCTTTAGTTCAGGAACATGCTTAAAGAGGTTCTGCGTAGTTTTTGGTTGAATTATTATTGACGTGGACATAACTGGTTTTGGATTTTAGATTTGTTTTGTTTGGGTAATAGCCTTTAGAAATCCAGTTGCGCGCCATGGCGCCCCAATTTTGAATAGGAGTATTCTTGCTCAGCATCCAATTTTTACCTTGGTTATAGTTAAAAAAACGTTCCGCTTCTGCTTGCGTTTGTTTATGTGCAAGAAAAAAAGCAACGACCCATTCCGACTTAGGCGGCAGCACCGAAAAAACAGCATGTGTGTTCTTAATGGCAGAAAAATCGAGCTGATCAAAATTTGATTCGGTGTTTGGGTACATACTATTACTATTTAAAAAATTATTATTAGAACTATTAGTATGTATGTACCTAGTTTCCGCGGAGGGCACCTGTTCAATTTTTGATGTTAATAACTCTGCTTTTTGGGGATTCACTTGGTCATTCAAAACCGCAGAAACCTGCAAGTGAGTATCATTTTTTGTATGTGTCAAGATAGTGACCAAAGAATCTTGTGTTGGACTTTTAGCAGGCGTCCAAGAAATGAGACCAAGATTATGCAGGTCTTTCATGCAGTTAAAATAAGTGACCTGAGATTTAATCCTAGCTGCTTTCATTACATCGAACTTTGAAACTTTAAAATTTACACCAATTGGGTAATTATATTTAAACAAAAGTGCCATGTAGATAGATAGGTGAGAGGGGAGTAGTTCCCTATTGTTTGAGCCCTTAGATAAAAGCTCGTAAGCAATTAATTCTCTGTTCATAAGATTTTAAGGAGTCTAATAAGGATTTTCAATAACATTTTTAATATCTGCGTAACGGTATAAAACACGACCTCCAAATTTTACAGTTGTAAGTTTTCCCTTAGAACGGAGGATACTAAGTGTATGGTAACTTACATTCAAATGTTTCATTGCTTCTTTTGTTGAAAGCAGTTGATCACTATCAACTTTTGAAGGTCTTTCCAATTTATTGATATCAATTATTTTCATCAAGACTTTTTCAAAGATGTCTTCAAGTTCGTACCTATTGATAAGTACTAAATTCATCGATTGATTTTGATTCTTCATTATCCAATAACATTAAAAAGGTTTGTAACATAGAGGTAAAACATATAATCATCTTATGATAACAGAGACCACTATGAAGAGTCAAAAAATTGAATAAAATCAAAGAAGAAATAATAAAAATTAAAAACAACATTTTTTAATTGGCAGCTATCCGTAACCATTTAAATAAATTTAAACGAGGGTGCAATACTAAAAAGAGAATTTTGAAATCAGATAAAAGGATATTCCTATTGATTGTAAAAAATTGAATAAATCAGAACATAATTGAATGATTTTAAATCTAAATACTTAGCTATACTAAGTATTTGCTTATTGCATACTTAACTCAATCCTTTAAAAGTCACACAGGATAAGCGTTTCAAGAAAATGTTAAAGAGAAAATTGTGATAATCCTTTTAGTTGTAAGAAACTAATACTAAAAAGGTTTATCGGGGAAGAAATCTTTAATTGAGCATCTAAATATTTTAGCCAGCTGGTTTAAATGAGAAATGCTATAATGCGATTTATGTTGTTCACTTTCAACCTGACCAATAAAACCAGGAGAGGTATCGAGAAGAACGGCTAAATCGAATTGTGACAAACTATACTCCTTCCGCAAGTTGCGAACTTTATTGATCACAAATTGATCAAGCGGATGTTTAGCGGACTTTATTTTTTTCCCTTTTGCCACAGGCTAAAGGAATTGAAAGAAAGCCGAACTAGCACTTAGTAATACTAAGTGTTTTATAGCTGTAAATCAATGAAAAAAGCCATTTCCTAAGAAATGGCCTTCAGTTTATTTTTTGATATAGACTCATTTTTCTTCAACTTTTCACGCAACTGCAACATATCATCACTCAGCTTACGATCCACAATTTTAGCATAATGTTGAGTCATTTTAATACTACTATGACCAAGCATTTTGCTAACACTTTCAATAGGCACGCCATTGGTTAATGTAACTGTTGTAGCAAAAGTATGGCGAGCTATATGGAAAGTAAGTTCCTTATTGATGTTGCAAATGGCCGCTATTTCTTTTAGATAGCAATTCATTTTTTGGTTGGTCAAAACGGGGAGTAGTTTATCAGATTTTAACCCGTTGAATTGCTTTTCATATTTGTTGATAATCTCTTCTGCAACTGGAAGGAGAGGAATTGAAGACTTGACATCTGTTTTTTGACGGTTAATGTTGATCCACTTACCACCATCAATTCCTGTAACAATGTTTTCAGATGTAAGCTTTTGAACATCTATATAGGCTAATCCTGTATAGCAGCTAAATATGAAAATATCCCGAACAGCTTCAAGCCTGTTATTATTCATGTCCTTAATGTAAATAGAATCAATTTCATTTTGGGATAAGAATACTCTTTCTACTTCTTTAGTTTTCTGTTTATAATTAGTAAAAGGATATTTTTCAAGCCAACCATTATTTGAACAGATTCTTACAATTTTAGAAAAGTTCTTGATGTATTTGACTGTGGTATTATGAGAGCACCGTTTTACTGTTCTAAGAAAGAAGTCGTAATCGTTAATGAAATTATTATCAAGTTTATCAATATCGAAATCGCTTTTCTTAAACTTCCATTTGATGAATTCTGCAGTGTGATTAAGAGAGGTTTCGTAACGCTCTAATGTGCCAGGAGAGTATTCCACATTAACGAGAGCTTTCATTCGGTTATTGTGATCTCTAAAAACTTCTAGGATTTGCTTTGCCTTTTCCTTTTTCCCTTGATATCTATCAACTACCAAATCGGGGGTAAGTTGATCATTGGATAGCGATAAACGTTCATATACTTCCAAAAGTTGAACTTCTATACGACTAAGAGTGATGTTATGCTTTTTTGCATCATGCGCCTCGGGATGGACTCTTTTTAATTTGGGTTCCCAGTATTCTAATAAGCATGTAACTCCAGTAGAGAATTTTGCTCTTTTGGAAGCAATCGTAACTCTACAATAGATATAAATTTCTCCATTAGGGGTAAAAACGTCTTTTCTAGGGTAGAAAAGGATGCTGATTTTTCTTGACATAGTTTTTTTAACGGTTGTGTGAATGATAGCTGGCAACTTAAAATTACTCAAAAAAAGGTCCCAAAAAACCATACTAACTTCTATGGGACCTTTTTTGGGACCTTTTAATTTGATTTAAACCGATTTAAATAGGTATAAATTCAAATAAAAAATCCCTTAAAGTGTTGATTTTTAAGGGATTTTGAAAAAGGTTATAAGACCTTGGCGGAGAGAGAGGGATTCGAACCCCCGGACCTGTTACAGTCAACGGTTTTCAAGACCGCCGCATTCGACCGCTCTGCCATCTCTCCGGGTGCAAAATAATAGTATGAAACTTTATCTTCCAAATATTCTCTGAAATTCAATCATTTTATCTTGTTCTCCTTTTAGTCATAAATTATTTATACCAGTTGTCCAGCTTCACTTCCGCTTGATTTACTTTCGTTGTATTATTGCTAACCTTTCTTCATTTTCACTGTTATACATCTATGCAAAAACGCTGGTTTCATCGTATTTCTACCATATTTATTGTTGGACTACTAGTAGGTTCGCATGGCTGCGAAACTTTGAAACTGAGGGTGAGTAATCCTAAACTTCAAGCCACAATTGTATCAAAAACTGGAGCAGATGTAAAAATCAGAACTTTTACCTCCAATAATCATTCTATTAGATATGTTACTGTTGGCGACTCATCCAAACCTCCTCTTGTTCTTTTACATGGCTCACCTAGCTCTTTGTCGGGGTGGAGGGCCGTTTATACCGATTCTAATTTTACTAATAAATATTACCTCATTTTAATTGATAGACCGGGTTATGGTTTTTCTCAGTTTGGAAATGTAGTTACTTCAATTGCTGAACAAGCATCATTGGTCAACGGTATTTTGAAAGAGTTACAATTGAATCAACCTGCACGTATTTTAGGCTCTTCTTACGGTGGGCCGGTAGCCTTGAAAGCGGCTATGCAAGCACCTGATCTTTATAATCAAATTGTATTGCTTTCCGCATCAGTAAAACCCAGCGCAGAAAAAGTATACGATATTAGCTACCTGATGGTTGTGCCAGTTATTGAATGGCTTTTTCCAAAAGTGTTTACGATGGCTTCAAAAGAAAAATTGAGCCATGCAAATGAGTTAAAGAAGCTTACAGAATGGAATAGAATTAAGTCGCCTGTTACCATCTTACACGGCGATGCTGATGAACTTATTTATTACGATAATGCTTTATATGCGCAAGAACAACTTTTACCTTATACCAGCGTAGACTTGATAACGCTTAAAAACAAAGGCCACGCACTTATATTTTCTGATCCCGACTACCTGAAAGCATTATTGCTTCTATATTTGCAGCAATAGATGAAACATTTAGCGTCTTTACACCAGTATTTCTGGAAATATCGTGTTCGATTTTTTATCGGTATTTTCTTCGTTATCACTTCGAACTATTTCGCCGTAATGGCACCACAGGTTACTAGCTATATTATAACTAAAGTGCAGCAAGCACTTCCAGGAAATAGTCAAACCAAATTAATGAAGTACGATGGCTTGGTAGAATATTTAATTGGTTTATTGGAAACAGGCGAGAATAGAACTTTATTAGGCGTTGTAACTTTTTCAAGCATAGCTATTTTGTTGATTGCCATCATTCGTGGTGTGTTGATGTTTTTTATGCGCCAAACGCTCATTGTTATGAGTAGGCACATAGAATACGACCAGAAAAATGCTATCTACCAAAAATATCAGCAACTCAGTGCACAGTTCTATAAAGTTCATGCTACAGGCGATTTAATGAATAGAATTACAGAAGATGTAAGTCGTGTTAGAATGTACACAGGACCAGCCATCATGTATTTCATTAACCTGGTAGCTTTAATTAGTTTTTGTTTGGTGAATATGTTTCAGCGTGATATTACACTTACACTGTATGTATTAGCCCCTCTGCCCATTTTGGCCATTACCATTTATTATGTGAATAGTATCATTAATCGTAAAAGTGAACAAATTCAAGAATCATTAAGTGACCTTACTTCGCATGCACAGCAAACCTATTCTGGTATTCGGGTTGTGAAGTCTTTTGTTCAAGAAAATGCTATGCTGAATTTCTTTAAAGGAATTAGCATGCGATATCAAGTACAAGCTATTTCATTGGCAAAAACAGAAGCTATTTACTTTCCATCTATCACGCTCATGATTGGACTCAGCACTTTGCTTACCATTTACATCGGTAGCATGCATGTGTTGGATCAATCTGTGAAAGTTGGAACTATTGTTGAATTTGTGATTTATATTAATATGCTCACTTTTCCAGTAAGTGCCATTGGGTGGACGGCCAGTATGATTCAAAGAGCAGCAGCTTCGCAAAAGAGGATCAACGAATTTTTAGATACCAATGATCATCAAACCGATGAAGGCAATATAATTGCACCACTCACAGGCAATCTTGTTTTAGATCATGTTCACTTTACTTATAAGCATACAGGAATAGAAGCCTTGCATAATGTATCTCTCCAAATTCTCGCTGGCTCCAAAGTATTATTACTAGGTAGGGCAGGGGCTGGCAAAACAACACTTTTGCAGGTAATTGCTAGGTTATTTGAAACAAATAGCGGTAAAATTAGTATTGGAGAGCATTTTATTGAAAGCTATCAGCTACAGCATTATCGTGAAAAAATAAGCTATATACCCCAAGACGTTTTTCTCTTTAGCGATACTGTTTATAATAACATCTGCTTTGGGTTGCCTACACAAGATTCGCCCGAAGCTGTAGAAGCAGCAGCAAAAGCCGCCTCTATACATAATGATATTTTAAATTTTTCTGATGGTTATCAGACCATGATTGGTGAGCGAGGGGTAACTTTAAGTGGAGGACAAAAGCAACGTATTTCTATTGCACGAGGACTCATCAAACAGCCAGATTTAGTATTAATTGACGACTGCTTAAGTGCTGTAGACGCCAAAACAGAACAACAGATTACACAAAATCTCCAAAAAGCACTCATAGGTAAAACGGCAATTATTAGTACCCACCGTGTATTTACATCTATTCAATTTGACCTCATTGTATACATGGAAAAAGGGGCTATTGTTGAATTGGGCAACCATGAAACTTTGTTGGAATTGAATGGAAGATATGCTCAACTAATCCGTCGTCAGTGGGCTGAACAAGCTGAAAATTAAATGCTTTTGAATAGCGTATTTTTTATCACAATTGGCTATAAGTCAAAATTTTGTCATTTCAATTACATCCCTATATTTGTGACGCTTATGTTTCTTTTAACCAAAAACTAACTACTGTGGCGTACGAGCACAACGACAAAAAGATGGAAAGCGTTTACAGCAAGCGAATTCGTGCCGGAAAAAGACGTACTTATTTTTTTGATGTCAGAGCAACCAAGGGCAACGATTATTTCTTAACCATTACTGAAAGTAGAAAGAGATTTGATGATCATGGTTACGATCGTCACAAGATCTTCGTATATAAAGAAGATTTCAACAAATTCTTTAGAGCATTAGGTGAGGCTATTGATTTTGTCAAGACTGATTTAATGCCTAATTACAATTTTGATTCTTTCAACCACGATGATGCTGAGGGAGATGGTGAAGGTTATTATGATGAACCTCCTATCATTAAAAAACCTTCTCAAGTTGTGCATGTTTCAGAAGCACCTAAACCTGCACCTGCACCTGCACAAGTAGAGGTTGCTCCTGCAACGACTTATCCAACCGCTTCGGCAAGTGATTTAAACTTGTCTACGGAGGAAGTTGATAAATGGTAAAACATCCCCAAACTATACTCAAAACCATCATCGCGAAAGCAATGATGGTTTTTTTATAATTCTTTCAGCATCCAAATATCACATCCATGATGACCCGAATCACCCAAGGGGCCATTCAAATACGTGTATCCAAGGGCTTCATACACTGCAACAGCCTTTTTTAATTCGGGCATGGTTTCTAAATAAGCATGCGTATATCCAACAGACTTTGCCCAATCCATAGCCACTTGCATCATATTTCTGCCCAAGCCAATATTGCGTACTGAAGGTTTCAAATACATTTTCACCAGTTCGCAGGTACCATTTGGTAAATTAGGTGTTGGAAAAATACCGGCACCTCCAACAATTTCACCTTCTTTTTCAGCTACCCAATAATGGCTCAAGGGTGTTGATTCAAACAATTCAGACAAAGCATCGGTAGTGTCATCAAAATATACTGTGCCTGGTTTATTAGCCCCAAACTCTTCCAATGCATTTCGTATAATTTTAGCCATTGCACTATTGTCGCGCGGCTCTATACTGCGAATTTGAATATTCTCTAATGAATGGTGCATTGTTAGGAATTGCGCATTTTTTTGAAAGTATTGATTAAGCCATTGGTAGAGGCATCATGACCAGTAACAGGTTTGTCATCGATCAGTTCGGGCAATATTTGATTCGCCAACTGCTTACCTAATTCAACGCCCCACTGATCAAAGCTGAATATGTTCCAAATAACACCCTGCACAAAAATCTTATGTTCATAAAAGGCAATCATACTTCCTAGAGTAGTAGGATTGATTTGTCTAATTAAAAACGAATTCGATGGTTTATTACCTTTAAATACTTTAAAAGGTGTGAGTCGTTTTATTTCTTCATCAGACTTACCTGCAGCAATCAATTCTTCTTTTACTTCTTTTTCTGTTTTGCCTTTCATCAATGCCTCTGTTTGAGCAAAGAAATTAGACAACAATTTTGCATGATGATCGCCAATTGGGTTGTGTGAATTGGCTGGCGCAATAAAATCGCATGGAATTAAAACCGTGCCTTGGTGAATTAATTGATAAAAAGCATGCTGTCCATTTGTTCCAGGTTCACCCCATATAACAGGTCCAGTTGAGTAACTAACTTCAGTTCCATTTCTATCCACCATTTTACCATTGCTTTCCATATTTCCTTGTTGAAAATATGCTGCAAAACGATGCAGGTATTGATCATACGGAAGAATGGCTTCAGATTGTGCTCCAAAGAAATTGGTGTACCAAATGCCAATAAGTGCCATCAAAACTGGAATATTTTTTTCCCATTTTTCATTTCTAAAATGAAGGTCGGCTTCATGCGCTCCCTTCAATAAATCCATATAATTATTGTAACCAATGGTCAACGCAATAGACAATCCAATGGCGCTCCACAGCGAGTACCTGCCACCAACCCAATCCCAGAATTCAAACATATTTGCCTTATCAATACCAAATTCTGTTACGGCTTTTTCGTTAGTACTTAAAGCCACAAAATGTTTGGCAATATGTTGCTCATCACCTGCGTGCTCCAAAAACCAGCTTCTAGCAGTATGCGCATTGGTCATGGTTTCTTGTGTGGTGAATGTTTTAGAAGCAATTAAGAAGAGGGTTTCCTCTGGACGAATATGTTTTAGTGTTTCAGCAATATGCGTTCCATCAATGTTTGACACAAAGAAGGTTTCAATATTCTTCTTCCAAAAAGGGCGTAATGCTTCGGTTACCATTACTGGGCCCAAATCACTTCCACCAATACCAATATTTACAATAAATCTAATTTTCTTACCCGAGTATCCACGCCATTTGCCTGTATGAATTGCCTGACAACAATTTTCCATTTGTTGTTGCACCCTTCTTACCAAGGGCATTACATCTTTCCCTTCAACCAAAATAGGGGTGTCGGTGAAATTCCGCAGAGCAGTGTGCAAGACAGACCTATTTTCAGTTTCATTGATTTTTACACCTGCAAATTGGGCATGAATAGATTCCTTTAACTTACATTCTTCTGCGAGTTGCAATAAGAGTTGTAATGTTTTTGGTGCGAGAATGTTTTTTGAATAGTCAAAAACAATATCATTCCATTGAATAGAGAATTTATCAAAACGCTCTGGATCAGACGCAAACATGTTTTTCATGTGCGCGCGGTTCATCTCTTCTTCGTAATGTTTTTTTAATAAGAACCAGGCTTGCGTACTGGCAGGATTAATTTTTGGCAACATAAATTATACTTTATAATGAGCTATAGCTTGAATCGTTGATTTGATTTGTTCTGAACTAACGTCTAAGTGTGTAACCATGCGAACTAGGTGAGACCCCATAGCAAGTATGATGATATCATGTTCTCGCATGTGGGCAACAAAGTCTTTAGCTGGTATTTCTGGAATTGTTTCAAAAATGACAATATTCGTCTCAACTGGATAAACTTCTTTGACCCAACTGCAGTTTTTCAAAGCATTTGCTAATAGAACTGCATGATTATGGTCATCTTGCAATCTTTCTACATGTTGTTGCAATGCATGGAGGCCTGCAGCAGCCAAGAAGCCAGCTTGACGCATACCACCTCCAAAAACTTTTCGCCATCTGCGCGCTTTTTGAATAAACGCTTTGTCGCCTAATAAAATACTTCCAACAGGAGCACCTAATCCCTTGCTAAGACAAATGGATATTGAATTGAATAAAGCACCGTATTGCTGAGGGGTTTGCTTTTTTGCAACCAATGCATTGAAAAGTCGTGCACCGTCGAGATGGAAAGCCAACTGATTTTTTGTACAAACTGATCCAATGGCTTCTAAGTCGGCCCAATCGTAACAACTTCCACCACCTCGATTGGCAGTATTTTCCAAAGAAACCAACCGACTAATTGGCTTATGCACATCCATGGGCTGAATGGCTTGTTCAACTTGTGTTGCTGTTAAACGCCCCCTGTTACCTTGCAATAGCCGAACCGAACAATGGCTATTAGCAGCAATTCCACCCCCTTCATACAAATAAACATGACTCAATTCGTCACAAATTACCTCATCGCCAGGCTGTGTGTGACACTTAATAGCCAATTGGTTAGTCATGGTGCCCGAAGGACAAAACAAGGCTGCTTCCATACCAAACATGGCTGAAGCAAATTCCTCTAATTCATTTATACTTGAATCCTCTTCAAACACATCGTCACCAACTTTTGCCCTCATCATTGCATCCAGCATAGCTGGAGTAGGGCGAGTAACCGTATCACTTCTCAGGTCAATCATAAGCTGCGAATATAGTTTTTTAGGATGTACGCCAAGAAAATGGGGAAAGCTTTCAAAATTGAAAATTATTATACGATTTATTAACAGGACTACGCTAAATTATTCACAAAATCACCCAAAACTGCATGAATTTGCGTAACTTTGCAGACTCTCAGCAAAAATATCCTATTTTAGAAGCTATCTTGCTGATAATAAAACAAAAGCACAACAGTCGACGTTTACTTAAAAAGTCTTTTTAACAACTATGAGGCAGCTCAAAATTGCAACCCAGATTACCAACCGCGATTCGCAGGCAGTAGAAAAATACCTTCAGGAAATTTCTAAAATTTCAATGATTACTCCAGAAGAGGAGACTACGTTGGCCCAAAAAATTAAGATGGGTAATCAGCGTGCATTGGATAAATTGGTGCAGGCAAACCTTCGTTTCGTAGTATCTGTGGCTAAGCAGTACCAACACCAAGGTTTATCGCTTAGTGACTTAATTAACGAGGGTAACCTAGGTTTAATTAAAGCTGCACAGCGTTTCGATGAAACCAAAGGTTTCAAATTCATTTCATACGCTGTATGGTGGATTCGTCAGTCTATTCTGCAGGCTTTAGCTGAACAAGGCCGTTTGGTTCGTTTACCACAAAATAAAATTGGTACTTACAATAAGGCCAATAAGGCATACATGGCATTTGAGCAAGAACATGAGCGTGAGCCCTCTACTGAAGAATTGAGTGAAATTCTTGAAATGAGCGAAACTGAGATTAACAATATCTTTCAAAGCAACACGCGCCATACTTCATTAGATGCTCCAGTTCACGAAGCTGAAGACGTAGCTATGGGTGATTTGTTAGAAGGAAGTGATGATACTGACGAAGATGTGATGAAGGATTCTTTACGCGAAGAAATTCGCCGTGTATTAAAGTCACTTAGTCCACGTGAAGCTGAAATTGTGAATGCATATTTCGGATTAGATGGAGAAAATGGTGTTACAATTGAACAAATTGGCGTGAAATACGATTTAACAAAAGAGCGAATTCGACAAATTAAAGAGCGTGCTATCAAGCGACTTCAAAAAGCTAGGTACAGCAACGCACTTAAATCATATTTGGGTTAAAGAAGTACCCTGTGTCAAACCCGCTCGAAAGGCGGGTTTTTTTATGTTTTTTATGAAACGTTGGTATTATATAAGTTTACTGGTTTTATTGCTTTCCTGCGAAAGGGAAGTGAGTATTGCACCCAACGATGTGCAAGCGAAATTAGTGGTGGAAGGTGAAATTATGACTGGTTTACCACCTCGAATTATATTAACCCAATCACAAGGATTTTTTACCACCCTTGATCCGGCAAGGATACAGGGACAATTTGTGCGCAATGCAAGAGTGACCATTATTCATAATAACCAAAGAACCAACCTCAGACTTTATGAAGAAAGTACTCCTGCTGGATTCAACTTTTCCTATTACGCGCCCGATTCTACAGTTTTTCCCGTTTTAATAGGCATTCGTGGTCAATCGTACCAACTTGAAATAGAATGGCAAGGACAGTTTTATCGAGCTGCTACCACTATTCCCAACAGCCAAAAACGTATTGATAGTTTATGGTGGGTAGAGCCTCCGAGAGGTGTTCCAACGTCTAAAGCCGTAATGATTGGTAAAATTACCGATCCGCCAGGATTTGGAGATTACATTCGCTATTTTATTAGAAGGAACAGAGAGCCTTTTTTACCAGGAGAAAACTCTGTATTCGATGATCGTATTGTAGATGGCAGAACGTATGAAGTACAGATTGATCCGGGTGTTAACAGAAATCTACCCCCTGCAACAACAGAAGAAGAACGTTTAAGAAACAATTTCTTCAGCAAAGGAGATACAATAACAGTTCAATTTATGAATATTGACCGAGCAACATTCAACTTCTGGAACACTTGGGAGTTCAATAGCCGGTCAGTGGGAAATCCATTTTCCCAACCTGGGGTTGTCATTGGCAATATATCAAATGGTGCATTAGGGACATTCAGCGGGTATCATCCCAGTTTCCATACCCTCATTATCCCCAAATAAACAAAACTTGGTGAAAAATGTCACCAAAGAACCCCTTTAACAGACCTTACTTTTGCATACTTTAGAAAATATTATGAGCAACGAAACAACAGAAAAAGTACAAGTCCTAATTATTGGTTCCGGTCCTGCCGGTTATACCGCAGCTATTTACGCATCTAGAGCGAATTTAAAGCCTGTTTTATACCAAGGAATACAGCCAGGCGGACAATTAACCATTACCACAGAAGTTGAAAACTACCCTGGTTATCCAGATGGTATTCAAGGTCCAGAAATGATGGTGCACTTTGAAAAGCAGGCTGCGAGAATGGGTGCCGATATTCGTTATGGCTTGGCTACCAAAGTTGATTTTAGTCAGCAACCCTATAAAGTGCAAATAGATGAAGAGAAATGGATTGAAGCCAATGCTGTAATCATTTCTACAGGTGCATCAGCAAAGTGGTTGGGACTAGAGAGTGAACAAAGATTGAATGGTTTTGGTGTAAGTGCTTGTGCAGTGTGTGATGGGTTTTTCTTCAGAGGGAAAGAAGTGGCAATTGTAGGTGCTGGAGATACAGCTTGTGAAGAAGCTATGTATTTGTCAAAACTCTGTACAAAAGTGCACATGATTGTTCGTCGCGATCAGATGCGAGCAAGCAAAATTATGCAAGACCGTGTGTTAAATACACCAAATATTCAAGTGTATTGGAACAGTGTTACAGAAGAAGTATTAGGTGATAAAAAAGTAGAAGGTGTTCGCATTTTAAATACAAAAGACAATACAACAACAGATGTACCTGTAGGTGGATTCTTTGTTGCTATTGGTCACCAACCCAATAGTGATATTTTCAAAGGATGGCTAGATATGGATGAAACTGGATACATCAAAACTATTCCAGGTACATCAAAAACAAACATTGAAGGTGTTTTTGCGGCGGGTGATGTGCAAGACAAAGTGTACCGACAAGCTGTTACTGCAGCAGGATCGGGTTGCATGGCTGCTTTGGATGCTGAACGTTATTTGGCTGAAAAAGGTCTTCATTAAAACATACACATGCTCAGTGTTCATTTGAAACAGCTTCGGTTCAAAGGTTTTCATGGTATTCATCCAGAAGAAAAAGTAGCGGGAGCTGAATTTGAAATCAATATTGATATACATACATCGGTAAAAGAAGTGCATCACTTATCGGACACCGTTGACTATGTAACAGTGTATGAATTGGTAAAGAAAAGGATGGCAACACCTACACCTTTATTAGAAACATTGGCAAAAGAAATGGCAGAAAGTATTTTGGCACAATTTTCTATTGTTGATAGTGTAGATATTCAAATTGATAAAATAAATCCACCTATCGCTTTTTTCCAAGGTAGGGTAGGTATCAGTTATCAAAGTAAAAGACCATGAAACAAGTTGTATTCATTTTACTCTCAGTTTGGTTTGCACTAAGCGCTCAAGCGCAGGATATTCGTGTGATTATAAAAGAAGCCGAAACACTCGACCAACAACTAAAAGAAGTAGAGGCTTTAGAAAAATACAAAGCTGCATTGCTAGTTGAATCTAACCACTTAAAAGCCTTAGTTCGTTCTGCAGAATTACATGTTTCTATTGGCGCTAGAGAAAAAGACGAAAAAAGTAAAAAGAGGTATTACGAAACTGCATTGGCCTATGCAAAACGTGCTTCAGACGCACATCCGCAAGAAGCAGACGCCTGGTATGCAATGTCAATGGCTAGTGGTAGAATGACAGATGTTGAGCCAGAGCGAAAGAAAATTGTGGCTTTTGTAAAAGACACGAAAGTGTTTGCAGATAAGGCCATCAGCTTAAACCCAAATCATGGTAAAGCCCATTATACACTGGGGAAATGGCATTATGAAATGGTGAATTTATCAGGTTTCAAAAAAGCAGCAGTTAAGCTTTTTTACGGAGGATTACCAGAAGGTACGCTCGATAAAGCCATTGAACATATGGAATTATGTCGAAAATTTGAACCATATTTCGTGGTGAATTACTATGATCTAGCTGTGGCATATCAGCAAAAAAACAGACCGGCGCAAGCTATTGAGGTATTAAATAAAATGGTACGTTTGCCAAATCGCAGTTTTGATGATCCTGCTTTAAAAGCAGAAGGAAAAAAACTTTTAGAATCGATACAATAATAAAATATGCAAGAATTATTTGAACAAGCGGTGGCTCTTAGCAAAACGCTTTCTGAGAAGCCATCAAACGAAACACTATTACAACTGTATTCATTGTATAAACAAGCAACTGAAGGCGATGCTGGTGCAGACGGCCCATCTAATCCGTTTGATTTTGTTGGTAAAGCAAAATACGATGCTTGGACTGCTTTAAAAGGAACAGCTAAAGAAGCTGCAATGCAACAGTATATTGACTTAGTGAATAAACTAAAAAACTAAGAAAACTGGTTTGAAAAAATTAAACGGCTGTAACTGATTGCAGCCGTTTTTTTTAGAATGACTTATACTTTTTTGCCCTTCCACTTAGAGGTATTCATGTACCAGAAGCAAGGAACCAACAAACTTATCCAATAAATCCACTCACTTCCCCAACCCCAAACGATTGACATATTCCAAACTTCTAGAACAAAGTAAACATAAAGGCAATACAATAAAATTGCTCCCATTTCTGCATATAAAGCAATTCTTGGATTACCACTTCCCACTACAGCATTCATCCAAACCACACTAAAACTCATCACTATTAAAGCACCAGAAACTACACGAAGTACAGGAATTGCACGCTGAATAAATTCATCATCCTGCCCGTAAATATTTAACCAGAGCTCAGGAAAAAGATTCAAGAATAGAGCAACTCCAAAAGCAAATCCAGTACTCCATCGAATTATTCTCCAAATTAATTTTGGAACTACATTCGATTGTTCTTGTCCAATAACATTGCTCACCATTGTGTTAGTAGTAGAAGCAAATGCCCATGTGAAGCAACCGAAAAACCCAAATATATTGCGCATAATATTGGAGATTGCCAAATCAGTTGCCCCATGATGTTCAATTAAAATGTAAAAGAACTCCCAGCTAATAATACTAATGGCATGTTGCGCTATAAGCGGAGACGATTGTACCAAAAGAGTTTTGGTTGCCGTTGCATCATATTTTAGATCCTTAAGTAAAGCAAAACGCTTTTGAATACCTTTAGCTTTTATGATCCAATAAATCACACCCAATCCAGCAACTTCAGATAAAATAGAGGCATAGGCAGCACCATTGAAACCAAGTTCAGGCATACCCAGTTTTCCATAAATCAATCCATAATCAAACACCACATTGATAATTGCTTCCGTAGCAGTGCCCAAAACCAATAATTTAGTTTGATTAATACCAACTAGTAAACCATTGCGCATTTGATAAATAAAGAGAAAGGGCAGTCCCCAAATACGAATTTTCAAAAAATCAACTGCAAGGTCAACATTTGAGGTATCACTCATAGCCCAACCCAGAACAATGGGTGCTACCAGGTAGGTTAAACCAATACCCAATACCGACATAATCATCACTAATCTAAATGCTTGGGTAAATACTATGCCTATCCCTTTTTCATCATTTTGTCCAGCACGCCTAGATATAAGCGTTTGAAGTCCACTATTAAATCCCATACCAATCACAGCAAATACCAAGTAATAAACACCCGTAATACCCGCTACACCTAATTCTCTTTGTCCTAGTCCACTTAAAAAAATGTTGTTAATAATGAAGTTGATCTGCGGAACAACAATAGAGGCAGCAATAGGCAGTGCTATGCCTAATATCTGCTTGTGGCTGATATTAACTTGAAGTGAAGATTGTTGTGCGGGGTTCATGAGGGCGCAAAACTACCATAAAGCAAGCAACCTACACCAATAGTTTTCAATACAATGCATGGCAAACCGCCCTTTTTTTTTATCATTGCAAAGAAATAGACGAGTTCCATGCAGAAACCTGTTGAATTATATACCGATGTGTTTAACCATACCAATACCCAAGAGGAAAAATTAATCTTGGAGCTTGGCAAAGATCATTTTGCCTGCTTGGTTAAAAACAAGGAAACCGATGCAGTAGAAGCATTGGAATTATTTGAGTTGGAAGATGTGAATTTCGACTGGAATGATACCTTCTACGAAGTACGATCTCATTCAAGGATTTTAGGTAGAACTTATGGACAAACCCATGTCTTCATGAACTTAGAAGAGGCTATGATTTTACCTGCTTCTAAAATGAGTACCCAAGCAGCGGAAGATTATCTTTCTGCATTATATGGCGACCAAGGTGCACATACCATTCGCTTTGATAAATTAAATACAGAAGAGAATATTGTGAATGTATATCGAATTCCCAATAATATCATTGATTTAATTTCTCGTAACTTTTTATTGGTTACCAGCCAGCATACTTACACTTGCATACTTGATGAAATTGCTGCAAAAACACATCAGCATTTATCCAATTTTGTATCTATTCAATTGTATAAAAGCAATATGATTTTATCTGTACTTAAAAATCATAAACTGCAATTAATACAATCCTTCCCAATGAACAGCGAGGGAGATATTTTGTATCATTTAATGAATTGCTGTAAACAACTAGATATTTCATTAAAGACAGTTCAAGTAGAAATATCTGGACACTTTGATACAAAAGATACTCTGATGGAACAATTGAAAAAAGTAGTTGCAAAAATTACATTAGAAGCAGTTGCTTCTGAGGGTGTGTTCTTATTATCAGATGCACAAAAGCATCCTCTGCATTTTTATGCTCCTTACTATAAGCTTTCGGTATGAGAATTATTTCAGGCACATTAGGGGGTAGAAGAATTAAGCCTCCTCAAAAAATGCCACATACTCGTCCAACAACAGATATAGCTAAAGAAGGGCTATTCAACATTCTTCAAAATAGAATGTCTTTCGATGGTATATCCACCCTCGATTTATTTGGCGGAACTGGAAGTATCAGTTATGAATTGGCTTCAAGAGGTGCAGCTGAATTAACCATCATAGAAAAAGATCCAGCTATGCATCAATTCATTCGAACAACCTTGAATGAATTAAAAATTGAACATGCAGAAGTAATTCGGATGGATATATTTCAGTTTTTACAAAACCACACCAAACAATACGATTTCATTTTTGCAGGGCCACCTTATGCTTTAGGGTCTATTGATGAGATTCCTAAAATTATAATGCAACAATCATTGTTGGCACAAGGTGGAATTTTTGTGTTGGAACATACTCCTAGAAATCAATATGAAAACTTTAATGGTTTTTGGTTTCAGCGTAATTATGGAACAACCGTGTTTTCTTTTTTTAGAAAAAATGAAGAAGGATCATGAAGCCAATTTTTATTTCAGGCATAGGTACAGATGTTGGTAAAACATGTATGGCTGCTGTTGTAACACAAGCATTGCATGCGGATTACTGGAAACCCATTCAAGCAGGATTTGATAAAGGCACTGATAGAGAAACAGTGTATGAATTGCTTTCGAATGAAGAGTCGGTTTGTTTTCCAGAAAGATATAAATTGGCATTACCTGCTTCACCGCATATTAGTGCTAGAGAAGAAGGGATTCAAATTGAAATGGAGGCTTTGATAGAAGCATTACCAAAAACTAGTAAGCCACTAGTGATTGAGGGTGCAGGTGGCATATTGGTTCCAATAAATGAGCATGAATTTGTGGGTGATATTGTTAAAGCGTTAGATGCACATTTGATTTTAGTAAGTAGAAATTATTTAGGCAGCATTAACCATAGTTTATTAACCGCAGAATGGGTGAAGCAGAATAACATTTCATGTTTGGGCTGGATATTCAATGACCAGTTCATGGATTATGAAGAAGAAATTGTGGGTTGGTCGGGGTATCAAAAGTTAGGATCTTTTCCATTCGAAGAAAATTTCAATATTGAGACAGTTGCAGCATGGGCTGAAAAACTTCGTCCCAATTTATTATCAGCTTTAGAAAAAGCATCAACATGACAAAAGCTGAACTGAGAAAAGAATATAAAGCAAAACGATTGGCCATTGATGGACGGGAGCGATTGCGGCTGGACGATTTATTGCTTCTTCAGTTTCAGCAAATTTCTTTAGAAGGTATTAGAACAGTCTTAACTTATTGGCCAGCGACTCATTTAGCTGAACCCAATATGCATTTAATTAATGGATATCTTCGTCACACTATTCCAGATTTGCAGTTATGCTTTACTGTAATGGAGCAACAGACTAATACACTTATCCCTTCATTGATTGATGAAAATACTGTGTATCATACGGTTAGTATGGGAATAACTGAGCCTAAAGAAATTGTACCAATTGATCCTCTTGAAATTGATTTGGTACTAGTGCCTATGTTAGTCTGCGATTTAGTTGGATATAGAGTAGGGTATGGAAAAGGTTATTATGACAGATTTTTATCGACCTGCAGGGAAGATGTGGTGCGTTTAGGATTAAGCTATTTTGAACCCATAGAAAGGATACAAGATACCCATCGTTTTGATGTACCTTTAACGCATTGTCTGACCCCCACAGAGTTTTATGAATTTTAATGAGTTTTTTTTAAAGTCCTTTCGTATCCTTCTTTTTCCAATAGCTTGTTTATATGGACTGGTTGTTATTATTCGTAATTGGATGTATAGGAAGGGTTGGTTACAGAGTGCAAAATTTGCATTTCCTATAATTTGTGTTGGAAACCTATCTGTGGGAGGTACTGGTAAATCACCATTTGTTGAATACCTACTTCGCTTGTTACATAGAGAGTTCAAAGTAGCCACACTCAGTAGGGGATACAAGCGGAAAACAAAAGGATATACGCTTGCTGGCCTCAAGACTACTGCATTAGATATTGGTGATGAGCCCATGCAATTCCACAAAAAATTTAGTGATGTTGCTGTGGCTGTTGGTGAAGATAGGTATGTAGCTATTACACAAATGTTGCAAGATTTGCCTCGACTTGAAGCTATTATTTTAGATGATGCTTTTCAACATAGATCGGTGGTAGCAGGTTTAAATATTTTACTAACAGATTACAACGATATTTATCCAGCCGATTTTTTTCTTCCAACAGGAAACTTACGCGATGAATGGAGTTCTGCAAGAAGAGCTCAAATTATTGTAGTAACAAAATGCCCTCCCAACCTTGATCTTGAAGAAAAAGAAAGACTAAGAAAATTAATTAACCCACTAGGTTATCAAAAACTATATTTCACTTCTATCAAATACGGCACTCCTTACCATATCTTAGATGCAGGTAATGAGTGGAACCTAACCACACAGGATGAGGTATTATTAGTGACTGGCATTGCCAATCCAGAACCCCTGAAAGCGTTTTTACATGAAAACGCTCAAACCTATTATCAAAAATCATATAGAGACCATCATATTTTCACCATTGATGATTTAGAAGAAATATTGGAACAGTTTAAGGAAATAGCTACTGGCAGAAAGATTATCCTAACTACAGAAAAAGATGCAGTTCGATTAGAAAAATTTGCCCAACAATTAGCCAATATTCCACTTTATGTGATTCCAATTCAACATCGTTTCTTATTTGGCGAAGGTTACCAGTTTAATGAGCAAATCATTCGTTATATTGAGGAACATAAAAATACTTTTCAACAACATGGGAAGGAAGAATCAGAAACAAAAGAAGAAAAAGCATAGTTCTAAATTACAAGAACAATTATTGCAGAAAGGAACACTTGAGCTAACAAGATCTGGCATTGGTTATGTAGTAACTGGTAAAGAAGACGGAGACGTTCTGGTTCGCCCAGGTGATTTTAATACTGCATTACATGGAGACAATGTTCGTGTAAAAGTTGTAAAAATTAATGCAAACTCTGGGAGAAAAGAAGGTAGAATCACAGAAGTGATTTCAAGACGACAAACAGAATTTACAGGACATATTCAGCTTTCGACAAATTATGCATTTTTCATTCCAGATAGCGATAAGCCAATGCCCGATTTTTTTATTCCACTCGATCATTTGCACGGTGCAAAAAATAAGGATCGGGTAGTTGTAAAAATGTTACGTTGGCAACCAGGAGATAAAAATCCTGTAGGTGAAGTTTTAGAAGTCATGCTGCCAGAAGATGAGTCGAATGCAGCTATGAAAGAAATACTAGCTCAAAATGGATTTCCACTTAGTTTTCCCGAAGATGTATTAGAAGAAGCCTTGCGCATTCCAGATGTAATTTCAAAATCTGAAGAAAAGCACAGAAAAGATTTTCGTGATGTACTCACGTTTACAATTGATCCTCTAGATGCAAAAGATTTTGATGATGCCATATCTATTCGATCTATCAAAAAAGGTTTATATGAAATTGGTGTGCATATTGCTGATGTAAGTCATTATGTAGTTCCAGAAACTGCATTAGATGAAGAAGCATACCAACGTGCAACATCTGTTTATTTGCCAGATAGAGTGAATCCTATGCTACCAGAAAGAATCTCTAACGAATTATGTTCACTTAGACCTAAAGAAGATAAGTGTACTTATTCTGCTGTATTTGAAATGACTGAAAAAGGAGAGGTAAAATCGTATTGGCTTGGTAGAACCCTCATTCATTCTGACCACCGATTTACCTATGAAGAAGTACAGGATATTTTAGAAAAAGGAGAAGGCTTATACGATGGAGAGATTCGTTTGTTAAATAATATTGCGCAAACACTCAGAAAGGATCGTTTCAAAAAAGGAGCGATTCGTTTTTCTTCGCAAGAGGTGCGCTTTCAACTCGATGAAAAAGGAAAGCCAATTGGTATTGTTGTAAAAGAAAGTAAAGAAGCACATCAGTTGATTGAAGAGTTTATGTTGCTAGCTAATAAAACAGTTGCAGCTCATATTGCACCTATTCAAGTAAACAAGAAACCAGTTCCATTTGCATATCGAGTACATGATACGCCCGACGAGCAAAAATTGGCGCCCTTTATGATGTTTGCAAAAAAATATGGCCATACATTCGATATTAGTTCACCTAGTAGCATAGCCAGCAGTTTCAACCAAATGCTTGATGATGCTAAAGGGAAACCCGAGCAACACGTTTTAGAGCAATTGGGAATTCGTACCATGGCAAAAGCTGTGTACACAGCTGAAAATATTGGACACTATGGATTAGGCTTTGAAAATTATTGCCATTTTACATCACCTATTCGTCGCTACCCAGATATATTAGTTCATAGAGTGCTCACATCTGTTCTTGACAAACAACCAATGGTTGATAAAAAGATGGAAGAGAAGTGTAAGCATTGCAGCGATCGAGAAAGAGCAGCTATGGAATGTGAAAGAGCAGGTAATAAGTACAAGCAGGTTGAATACATGAAGCAATTCTTAGGAGAAACATTTGAAGGTGTGATAAGTGGTACTGCTTCATTTGGTTTTTGGGTTGAAACAATTGATCATAAATGTGAAGGCTTGGTGAGTATTCAACAACTAAATACTTATGACGATTTCAGACATATTGAGTCGGAATATGCATTAGTAGGTATGCGCAGCGGAAGAACATTCAGAATGGGTGATAAAGTAAAAATAAAAGTAGTTGCTGCCAACCTCGATAAACGTCAGCTAGATTATGAATGGGTATTAGGTGAAGGAAATGTTGAACCCGCTGCTATAAGAAAAGATGGTAAAAAAGCAAAGCGAACAAAATAGATGATATGAAATGAAATTAGTTTCAGTAATTACAGTTGAAACCTCTCTCGTTAAAGTTTTTCAAATATTTTAATAGAATCTAATCTGCTTTGAATAGTTCTTTTCCTTCGCATAAAATTTAAAAAATGCGAACATCCTTCATTTTTCTATTCGTTTTAGCAATTGTAAGCATTCAAGTTAAAGGGCAAGAAGGTAAAGATGCAAATACCCTTTTTGGTAATAAATCAATGGTGAAGAAATCCGACTTAGGTTTCTTTTTAGCACCAATGCTAGGTTTTACAAAAATGGATGATGCGTCTACCATGCTGCTTCATGTTAGAGGTGGTTTGAATGTAAAAGATAAGTGGAGTGTGGGAGGGTATTTTAGTACTTCCGTAAATGAAATCAAACCAAAAAGTGAAGTGCTACCCAATTTGTATATGGATTACAGAAGCTTTGGAGGCTTTGTTGAATACACTTTATTGTCTAAAAAATTGATCCACTTATCATTCCCTATTTTTATTGGCTATAGTGAAATTGAGATGGATAATGAATTTGGTAGTGCTAGGCTTGGAGAAGCAAATTTCATTCAAATAGAACCTTCCGCAATGCTGGAAATGAACTTGCATAAACATGTTCGTTTTAATGTAGGTGCAGGGTATAGAATTGCTGGCAACTTATCATACAGAAATATTAGCCAACAAGATGTATCAGGTATGACTGGTTATATTGGGTTTAAGTTTGGTTTGTTCAAATAGTTTGCTCCCTTACATATTCAACAAACTCAATACCATAATTTTTGAGTTCACATAAAACTGGTTCATAAATAGCGGGTTGAATAGGAATATGCAAGCCTGAAAAATTCCATGTTTTATCTAAAATAAATTTTGCAGCAATTCCAAGTGGTAATCCAACTGTCATTGACATAGCTGTATGTTGAGCATCCTTTCCTTGTACAACCAATTCAGCAACTTGTTCGCACTGTTTACCATCCTTTAAATATTGAATCTGATGTTGCATAATAATCATATCCCTATCATTAGGGTCAAGCTTCCATTTTTCCTCTAAAATTTCCTGCAATAAATCGGCATAAGTTTTTCCGCTCTTCTTAAAAACCGATTCATGGTCATGCATACCCAACCAATGCAACATGTACTGAACAGTATCAGGCAATTGAGCAACGGAAGACTGCTGAAAAAAATCAGCATAGCTAACTGGATGTTGTTTGATAAGTTCATCTTTAGTTAAACCCATTCTAACCAAACTATTCCAACCCTCTAAAAATGATGGATGTCGAAGAGTAGTTCTAATAAAAGTAGATGCCGATTCTAACCCATATAACGAAATATAACTCAGTGAATCGCGGTTAGGATAAAATCCCCATGTTGATCCATCCTTGAGTTGAATACTACCAGCATTAGAAAACATTTCTGCATAAGGAACATCAACCTGCCTTCCATCTTTCAAAAACACAGCACCCGCTTGTCCAGCTAAAACCACATTTCTAGGGTTCCAACTAATTTTATAATGCCAAGGATTATTATCCGATTCAGGAGCAACCAATCCGCCACAATGGGAGTAAAAACCAGTTATTTTTCCACCGTTTGTTTGAATACGACGAATCATATCCATGGCACTCATGTGGTCAATACCTGGATCAAGCCCCATTTCGGCCAAAAAAATCAAGTTTTTTGCTTCAATATCTTTCTCCAATGCTTTCAGCTTAGGATCAATATAACTAGCTGTAAGTAAATGTTTTCCAGCATCCAAGCAAGCTAAAGCAATATGTAAATGCAGAGTAGGTGGCATCAAAGAAATGACCACGTCGGCACTTGCAACCAATGGCTTCAAGAAAGATGCATCATCAACAGTCCCCACCAAACCCTTCATACCAGTAGGAGCATCCTTCAATTTAACATCAAGCATAGTAGGCTGTGCATCAACAACTGTGCAATTCCACGACCAACTTTGACAAGCATTTTTCAGAAAATCAATTAGCGCAGAAGCAGATTTACCAGCGCCAAAAAGCAAAATATGTGGCATGCTCGCAAGGTACTAAAGCCCGTGATGTAAAAGGTAATAATTTACTATTCAGATATTCCTAAAAATGTGGAAAAAAGACCGCTATTTTCAACTATTTCCAATAGCAAAAAGGCTGGAAATAAGGTATCTTCGCCAGCCTTCGCACCCCATGTTTGGGGGGCTTCAAGAGGACAACCATTTTTAAAAAAGGATAAGTTTCATGGAAGAACAAATGCAACCCGAACACACACAAGACCACAATAGGGTAATTCAGGTAAATATTGAAGAGGAAATGAAAACAGCATACATCGATTACTCGATGAGTGTGATTGTTGGACGTGCATTACCTGATGTACGAGATGGGTTTAAGCCCGTACACAGAAGGGTATTGTATGGAATGAACGAACTGGGAAATAATAGCAATAAGCCATACAAAAAAAGTGCAAGAATTGTAGGTGAGGTGATGGGTAAATACCACCCGCATGGCGACAGTGCTATTTACGATACATTGGTACGTATGGCTCAGGAGTTTACCATGCGCCACACTTTGGTGGAAGGCCAAGGAAACTTCGGTACACAAGATGGCGATCCACCAGCGGCAATGCGTTATACAGAGGTGCGTTTGCAAAAGTTTGCAGAAGCTATGTTGGAGGATATTGAAAAAGATACAGTTGATTTTCAGTCGAACTTTGATGATAGTTTAGAAGAACCAACAGTTTTACCAACCCGCATTCCTCAATTATTGGTAAATGGAAGCAGTGGTATTGCTGTAGGTATGGCCACCAATATGATGCCTCATAACCTGAGCGAAGCGGTGGACGGATGTATTGCCTACATTGATAATAAGGAATTGACAGCCGAGGAGTTGATGCAATATGTAAAAGCGCCAGATTTCCCTACAGGTGGTGTTATTTTTGGAATGGAAGGCGTAAAGCAAGGTATGCTTACAGGAAGAGGTAGGGTTGTGGTGCGAGGTAAATGTCATGTAGATACCAAGCCAAGCGGTCGCGAACAAATTGTAATTACACAGGTTCCTTATCAGGTTAGCTTAGACGGACTAACTGATAAAATAGGACAGCTTGTAAATGAAAAAGTAATTGAGGGAATTGCCCACGTTAACAATGAAAGTAATAAGAGAGAAGGAACACGTATTGTTTTGGATCTTAAACGTGATGGTGTTGCGAATGTTATAATTAATCAGTTATATAAGTTCACTGAATTGCAAACCAGCTTCGGAATTAATAACGTTGCAATCAGTAAAGGAAGACCAAGAATTTTCAATCTGCGTGATTTGATTGCGGAGTTTGTTGAATTTAGAATGGAGGTGGTAATTAGAAGAAGCAAGTTTGAACTTAAAAAGGCTGAAGAAAAAGCACATCTCTTAGAAGGTTACTTAAAAGTGATTGCTGATAGAGATCATTTAGACGCAGCTATCAGTATCATTCGTGCAAGCGCAACTCCCGAGGAAGCTAGAAACGGATTAATACAGAAAAGTACAGAAGACAAATGGTTCTTACCAGAAACCATGTTTGATGAATCTGCCAAACTGCACTACGTTCAAGGTATTGGTCTTTCAGAAAAACAAGCGCAAGCAATTCTTGAATTAAGATTACAACGTTTAACAGGGTTAGAGCGCGAGAAAATTATTGAGGAGTTCAACGATTTAATGAAGACTATTTCTCGTTTGAAAGAATTATTAGCCGATGAAGGACTTCGTTTTATTTTAATTAAAGAAGAACTTACTGAAGTAAAAAATAAATTTGGAGAACCGCGCAAAACAGAAATTCAATATTTGGCTGATGAAATGAATATGCGCGATCTCATTGAAGAAGAGGATGTTGTTATAACTATTTCACACTTAGGTTATATCAAACGCACACCAGCCACAGAATACAGACAACAAAGAAGAGGTGGTAGAGGTGCCATAGGAAGTAAGACTCGACAAGAAGATTATGTAGAGCATTTATTTGTGGCCAATACGCACGATACCATGTTATTCTTTACCGAAAAGGGAAGATGTTATTGGTTGAATGTATATGAAATTCCAGAAGGAGAGAAGCAGGGTAAGGGTAGAGCTATACAGAACTTGATGCAAATTCCACAAGACGATAAAATTCGTGCAATTATCAATGTTAAGAACATTGAAGACAAAGAATTTGTACAAAATCATTTTATCATTCTTTGTACAAAGAAAGGAATCATTAAGAAAACCTCATTAGAGGATTTCAGTAGACCAAGAGCTACTGGAGTAAATGCCATAACTATTAATGAAGGTGATCAGTTACTGGAAGCTCGATTAACCGATGGCAGGGCTGAAGTGATGATGGCTGTTAAATCGGGTAGAGCTATTCGCTTTCCAGAAGAAAAGGTTCGTCCAACAGGAAGAGGCGCCATTGGAGTGGCTGGAATTGAAGTGGATGATGCATCTGATGAAGTAATTGGCATGATCTGTGTAGATAAAGAGGAAAAAGAAAAAACAGTATTGGTAGTGAGTGAAAAAGGATTTGGGAAAAGAACAGCAGTTGATGAATATAGAATTACCAACAGAGGAGGAAAAGGTGTTAAAACTATCAATATCACTGAAAAAACTGGAAATTTAATCGGAATTTTGGACGTAACAGAACAAGAAGATCTTATAATTACTTGTAAATCGGGTATTACCTTAAGGACTTCAGTTCACTCAATTAAAGAGGCAGGAAGGGCCACACAAGGAGTTATTCTAATACGCCTAGATGGTGATGATGCAATAGCAGCCATTTCAAAGATTGAAGAACAGGAGGAAGAAGAAGTACAAACAACAGAAATAGCCAATCCTCAGAATGAGCAATTAGATGCAAGTTCTGAAGAGCAACAACCAACAGAATAAAACTTTAACTAAACGCAGCATTATGAAAAAGTACGTATTTATTGCGCTAGCTATGTTGGGCTTTACAATAACACAAGCCCAGAAATTCGACAACCTGCAACTATTAATGATGCAGAACAAAATAGATGGCGCTAAAAATGAAATCGACAAAATCATGCGGGATAAAAAATTTCAAACAAATCCCGAAGTGTACATGTGGGCAACTCGTATTTACTCCAATTTGTATTATGCCGATGCTAAATACGATGCTTTAGGTGACAGTGCACAAATGTTTCTTGAAAAGTATATTTCTTTAGATCCTACACAAAAAATCATCAAAGAAGTTGACCCAGAAATTGCCGTTGTACAATTGATTTATGCAAAGTCATTTAACAATGCCATCAATAACTACAACGATAAAAAATTCAGCTCATCTGTTCGCTATTTCAAGTCATCAGCAAAAGTTATTCAAACAATGATTGATAGCAAATTGGAAAGCAAGGGTGGTTTCGCAAAGGGTTGGGTTATTGATACCTCTTCTAATTTCTATGGGTTAATTGCTGCAGAACAAATAAAAGATACTGCTACCATGCTCATGTTTGCAGAGCGATTCTTCAACAACAAAATTGGTGGTGAAGATTACTTAGATGTTTATCGTGTTGTTGCTAGTATGTATATGTCGCAGAAAGATGAAACGAATTTTAATAGAATAATAGGATTAGGAAAAGAGTTGTATCCAAAAAATACGATTTGGGAAGAAATGGAGTTTGATTACTTCAATACAACTTATAGTTTAACAGAAAAAATGGCAAAATACTTAGCTGATGATGCTGCTGGTAAACTTTCTGCATTACAATATTTTCAGTTTGGAGCTGCATTTGTAAATATTGATAAAGATGAAAAGGATGCTATGGATAGCTTAACTCAAGCTAAGTTTTCTTTAACTGCTATTGATGCATTTAAAAAAGCCAACAAATTAGACCCTTCTAATCATACAGCGGCTTATAATGCTGGTTTACTCAGTTACAATAAATTTATTGTATATGACGATCGCATAGCTACCAATAGAAGAAGAATGCAGGATATCAATGCGAATAAGCCAAACGAGAAAGATCCAAAGAAAAAGGCTGCTGTAGAAGCACAAACCAAAGCACAAATTGATCCACTTCGTAAGCAAAATGAAGAGTGGGAGAAGCCTGCTATGGACTTTGCATCTGAAAGTATTGAGTGGCTTGAAAAAGCATTTAATGGATTTAAGCAAAAGGAAAATAGGTCTCGTCAGGACAATAGCTTATTGAATAAATCAGTAGATTTCTTAGCTATTTTATATGGTTATAAGCGCGATAAAGCTCGTGGTAAAGATGAAAAAGCTTTCACTTTATATGAGGCGAAGTACAAAGAATTCGATGGCTTACATGGTAAGTTTTAATAATACCTTATGACTTTTTTACAACTCCGGTAGCTATTAAGCGCCGGAGTTTTTTTTAACGACTTTCATTGAATAAAATCTAGAACTTTACTGAATTCGTATTTGTTAGATATAAAATACATCATATGAAACGCCTCAAACAGATTGTACTTTCTTCTTTATTGATGGGTATTACCATTACGGTAATTTTAGCTTGCAGAAACAAAACAGCCAATACACCAGGGGAAATAGTAGACACCTTAACTGTGCCAAATATTGTTCAAAGCACAGTTTTTACAAGAAATGATATTATTTGGGGCATGGATTGGTTGCCTAATGGTGATATGCTATTCACAGAAAAAGGCGGAAAATTGTTCAGATGGTCGAATGGAAGTGCTGTAGAAATTACTGGAGTTCCAACTGTAGATGCTGGTGGACAAGGAGGTTTGTTAGATGTGCTGGTTCACCCACAATACAGCCAGCACGATTGGATTTATTTTTCATACGCTAGGACGGGAGGATTTTATACTTTAAGCAGAGCGAAAATTTCTGGTAATGCATTATCAAACATTCAACAGCTATATACTACTACAGAAGCCTCTTCATGGAGAGGACATTATGGAAGTAGGATGGTAATTGACAAAAATCGATTCCTGTTTTTCTCTGTAGGTGATCCTGCAGCATTTGGACAAAATACTGGGAGTGGTTGGGGTAAAGTTCATCGTATTCATGATGATGGAAGAATTCCGAGTGACAATCCTGTTTTACCCGGACAAACTGCTGCCAATACTATTTGGGCTTATGGTGTTAGAAATCCACAAGGTTTAGCTATTCATCCGGTAACTGGGGAATTATGGGAATCGGAACATGGTCCAAGGGGTGGCGATGAAGTAAATATTATCAAAAAAGGGGCTAATTATGGATGGCCTTTGGTATCACATGGACGGAATTATGACGGAAGTATTATTTCTTCAAATCCTTTTATGACTGGAGTAGAAAATGCAATTAAGGTGTGGACACCATCAATTGCACCATGTGGTATGGACTTTTTGAAACATAAAAACTGGAAGGCTTATAGAAATAGATTGGTTGTGGGTGCGTTAGCATTTAGACATGTTGCAAATGTTAAGTTTAACGGTACCAGTCCAGTTGATGAATTTCGATGGCTAGATCAGCTTGGTCGTGTTAGAAATGTAAAAGAAGGACCCGATGGAAGTTTATATGTATCAGTAGAAGGGCCAGGAAGAATCATTCGAATTACACCTCAATAAATGCAATAAACATAGGCAGGCATAAGGCCTGCTTTTATCTTCAGAGTATACTTAACATAATATTAATTATGTATTATGATTACAAGATTAATTATGTATTATGATTACAACCAAAACCTAAAAAATACCCGCGAATGAAATTCTTCAAGAAATTCACACTCAATAACTTGTTGACTGTTAGAACCATTAAAAGATAGAAGTTTTAAGAAGTTTACTTGTGGGGCTGTTTTACTTGATAATCAGTAAAAAGCAATCGCAAGCTCTGATCATAGGTAAAATATTTGTACGCCCAATTGATGAAAACTTGAAGTTTATTTTTAACTCCAAGAATTAGCATTAAATGCAAAAACATCCAGACTAACCATGCAAAAAAACCACCAAAATGGATTTTAGGCGTACTCATATCTACAACCGCTAAATGTCGGCCTACTGTTGCCATACTTCCCAAATCTATGTACTCATAAGGCTTCCATTTATTAAATTGATTCATGCCATACTTGAGTAAGTTTTGAGAAAGATTCTTAGCTTGATTTATGGCTACATTGGCAACTTGTGGATGTCCTTTGGGATATTTTTCAGTCACCATAAGTGCCAAATCACCTAAAGCAAATATTTCATTATAATTATCTAACTGATTGTATCTATTTACTTTAAGTCGACTTTGTTGAACAAATACTTGAGAGTCAATTCCCTCAATACTATTAGCTCTAATTCCCGCTGCCCAAATTAGTGTTTTTGTTGTTATACCAACTCCATTTGAAAGAGCAACCATTTCGCCGTCATAATTCTTCACAAATGTGTTGGTTAATACTTCAACGCCTAAGTTTTCTAAATATTTTCTGCTTTGCGCGCTACTTTCTGCACTCATTGCGCCTAATGTACGGTCAGATCCTTCTACTAAAACAATCCTCATTTCTTCAAAATTGATCTCCGGATAATCGCGTGGAAGTATTTGCTTTTTCATTTCTGCCAAAGCACCACTGACTTCAACTCCTGTTGGTCCAGCACCAGCCACTACAACTTGCAAATAGGCTTTACGCAACTCAGGATCTGTCTCTATACTTGCATTTTCAAGTTGTGTAATTAAATGATGACGAATTCTCAAAGCTTCTGACGTTGTCTTCATTGGGAGCGAATACTTAGCAATTTGTTCATTTCCGAAGTAATGTGTGGTTGCACCCATAGCCAAAACCAACATATCATAGTAGAGCTCACCATCATTCAGATTTATTTTCTTTTCATCAGCTTCTATAGATTTAACATCAGCCAGCCTAAACCTAACATTCTTACTTTTTTGGAATAATTTTCTGATTGGAAATGAAATATTACTGGCATCTAATCCAGCTGTAGCTACCTGATAAAACAGTGGTTGAAATTGATGGTGATTTACTTTATCTACTAAAATTACCTCAAATCCTTCCTTATTGTTTAAAGACCTCGCTAATTGCAGTCCGGCAAATCCTGCTCCCACTATCACTACTCTCATAACTTCATTTTTATATCAACAAACAAATGATAAGCAAAGTTAACCTAACTTTCAATTATTTTTGAAAGTTTTGCATTTCATTACAAGTTCAACAAATCATACCTTAACCTAATGATTCACCGCAGAACCTTTTTATCTAAAACAGCCTTGGTTGGACTAGCGCCAATCTTTCAACATGCATTTTCAAAGAATACATCCAATAAAGCAACACTGCCCGTAGTTTTATCTACATGGGATGCGGGTGTTAGGGCAAATGAAGCAGCTTGGAAAATTTTATCGTCCGGCGGTCATGCTTTGGATGCTGTAGAGGCTGGTGTTAAAGTGACCGAATTGGAGCAAAATTGTTGTGTAGGACTAGGGGCGAACCCCGATAGAGAAGGAAAAGTGACTCTAGATGCCAGTATTATGGATCACTTAGGGAATTGCGGGGCTGTTGCAGCCTTGGAGAGAATTCAGCATCCAATTTCAGTTGCACGAAGGGTGATGGAAAAAACACCTCATACTTTTTTAGTTGGACAAGGTGCTCAACAGTTTGCCATATCTGAAGGGTTCCCATTAATGCCTGACCAACTTTCACCAGCAGCTCAAAAAGCATATCAAGAATGGCTCAAAAAAAGTGAGTATAAACCAATAATCAACATTGAAAATCAACAACAAACCCCCTACCTGCCCGCTCCTTCTCACCTACCCGATGGAACTTGGAACCACGATACAATTGGGATGATTGCGATTGACCAAAATGGCAATTTAAGTGGTAGTTGCACAACCAGTGGTATGGGCTTTAAAATGCGTGGTCGTGTTGGCGATTCTCCTGTCATTGGAGCCGGATTGTATGTAGATAATCAAGTTGGGGCAGCAACCGCAACAGGACAAGGCGAAGATATTATTAGAATATGTGGTTCTTTTTTGGTGGTGGAATTCATGCGCCAAGGTTTGCATCCAACCGAGGCCTGTAAAAAAGCCATAGAACGATTAATCCAACTAAAAGGAAAGGAACAAGCATGTAAGATTCAAGCTTGCTTTATTGCAATAGATAAAAAAGGAAATTATGGAGGCTATTCCTTACAAAAGGGATTCACATTTGCAGTATACCAAGCAAATGGAGGTAACAGACTGGTTAAGTCAAGTCATATTCTACCATGTTAATTGAAGTAGCTTGTTTTAATAAAATAGATGCACTTACTGCTTATGAATTAGGTGCAAATAGAATTGAGTTGTGCTCAAATTATTCAGTAGGTGGTCTTTCACCTTCTATTTATGATGTTGAATTTGTTTTACAGAATGTAGGAATTCCTGTCACTGTTATGCTAAGACCAAGTGATGGAAGTTTTTCATATTCTAAAAAAGAGGAATTGAAAATGCTCCATTTCTTGGCTGAATTAAAAAGAATGCCAGTTAATGGAATTGTATTTGGTGTTGATTATGGTGACAATTGGATGAACATTATGAAGAATTGGTTAGATCATATAAATCCTCTTAAAATAACTTTTCACCGAGCCATAGAACAATATCCCAATCCCTTAGAAACCATGCATGAACTGAATAACTTAGGTATTCAAAGAGTATTAACTGGAGGAAGCGCTTTAGGTGTAATGCATCATTTATCTGAACTTATTCAACTACTTGACCATGCGCCTCATGAAATGGAAATTATTTTAGGCGGAGGAATTAGAGCGAAGGATGTTTCCACGCTCAGAAAATATACTCAAATTAAATGGATTCATACAGCTTGCTTCAATAAAACTGCAAATAGATTAGATCAACAAGAGTTAAAAAAAATTATTAAACTGTCTTCTGTTGAGGCTGAATAATTTTTTCAACTGCCACCAAATCGCTTAGAGAAAGTTGCATTGGTAATTGTCCAATTTGAACGATGGCTTTTTTGCCACGGATCTCTTTTACTTCTCCGACTTGGTAATTCTTCTTTAATTTAACAAGCATGCCTGGCTTTAATTCATCTGTTCTAATTTCTTGGTATTGTTGTTGAATTTTCTTTTCTGCTTTTGATACCACTGGAGCGGTATCTTTTTTAAACAATAAGTCCTTCAAATGCTTAATCACAGCTTGCTTATCATCGGTCTTCTTCCAATCTATCACAACCTGTCTTAATTTTCGCTCCATGTCTTTGAGATACGTAATCCGCTCTTCAGTTATCCTATTTTGCTGCTTTAACACTTCAACCTGTTGCCGGTGACGTTCCTTGTCCATCACAACCTGCATTTCTTTTTTCAGTCTTTCATTCTCCCTCACCAAATTTTCTAATTTCTTTTTTTCTTCCACTACTTTTTGTAAGTCTTGCTCTGTCCTATTTAAAAGTTTATCTAATTTAAAATGATCCTGATCAACTAAATTACGAGCACGATCAATAAGCCTTTTTGGCATTCCTATTCTTTCTGCAATTGAAAAGGTATAGGAACTACCTGGCTTTCCTATAGTTAATTGATATAAAGGCGAAAGGGTTTTCTCATCAAATAACATAGCACCATTCACAATACCCGGAGTATGATTAGCCATAACTTTTAGGTTGAGGTAATGTGTGGTTACAACTCCCAAAGACTTTTTTCTGGCAAGTTCTTCCATAATCACCTCAGCAAAAGCACCACCCAAATGGGGATCACTTCCACTTCCCAATTCATCTATAAAGAACATAGTTTTACCATTACTCATTTCAATGAAATGTTTCATGTGTAAAAGGTGACTGCTATAAGTACTTAGGTCGAATTCTATACTTTGCGTGTCACCAATATGAATGAACAATTGCTTGAACAATCCCATTCTTGAGCTTGGATGAACGGGCACCAATAAACCAGCTTGAAGCATCAATTGGTTGAGTCCAATTGTTTTCATAGTAACGGTTTTACCTCCCGCGTTTGGTCCACTTATGACAAGAATTCTTTGTTGATGATTCAGATGAATATTTACAGGATGGGTTGTTTTACCTGCTTGTTGATTATATAGCCAAAGTAAAGGGTGATAAGCTTTTTTGAGATCAATTTGCACATCGTCAACCAATTCTGGAAGGTTTGCATTCATTTGAATAGCCAGCTTAGCCTTTGCAGCTACAAAATCGAATTCGCCCGCTAACTGATAATATTGTAAGAGCAAAGAGGCATAAACCGATAAAGTAGCGGTAAGTTGACGCAATATTTTTTGGACTTCTCTATGTTCGTCCTGCTCTAAAGAAAATACCTCATTATTAAGTTCAATGGTTTCTTCTGGTTCAATAAATGCAGTTTTTCTACTATCACTTTCTCCATGAAGAATACCCTTGATTTGTCGTTTATGTTCAGCGAAAACTGCTACTACCCTTCTGCCAGTGCTGAAACTTTCTTCAATATCAGCCGTATATCCAGCCTTTGATAACTTGGCGATTACTTTATCGAAAACTCTTCTAAGCTCTTGTCTTCTTCTGTATAATTGCTGGCGAATTCGTGCTAAATCATCACTCGCATGATCCTTAACTTGCCCTAATTCATCTAATACTTCATCAATGGATATTACGATTTGCTTCTCGTAGTATATTTCATCAAGTTCTTGACTTAAATATGGAAATCCAGCTCTTCTCTCCTGATCGAACCACCTGAATATTTGTTCTGCATTCATAGCTAACTTTCTCAAAAGCAAGAATTGGTCACCACCCAATAATGCACCTGGAATACTCAATAGCTTTAATTCACGATCGATGGTATGCGTAAAATCGTTGGGAAAATAACCGCTGGATTGAAGAATTAGCTTCATTTCATGTGACTGGTGCAGGGCTTTTTCTACATAAGCTTTTAAGGTATGCAGTCGAAGAGAGGCTGATTTTTGTTTACCATAAGCGGTACGACAAAAATCAGTTAATAAATCAATCACCTTTGGCAATTCTAATTGCTGGAGAGCCGAATCGGGATATACACGCATGCACTCAATTGAGGCGCAAAGGTAAGCAGCTGTAAAAGAGGAAACTCAAACGTTTAATTTTACTGAGCAAAATTATTATCGTAATCAGACTGTTCACGAGGAGCGTGAAATATGATTTTATAAAATGCGAACATCATAAACGACAATTGTAGTCCGAGTAAACACATCCATAGCACAAAAACAAGTCGAGATATTTTTTCTAAATAATCATAAGTTGGAATAGGTATAATATTAAGGTTCCAACTCTGATCCATTACCGGTGTTTGCTTGTACGTGAAGTACAGGGAAAGCATCAATAGGATACTAAAAATTACGTGTATTCTAGGGAATTTTCCAGATCTCAATCCCATTTCTCGCAATAGAACATGAAAAAAATAAGGAATGGTGGAGAATGCAATCCAGAAGAGACCAGTTTGTAATATAGAAACACGAGTATATGTACCTGCCACAAATACATCTAAATGCATTTCTGGTGAGTACAGCACAGCCAAGAACACAAATATGCTGGGCATTAAGAGCAACAAGTGTTCAGAACGTAAATACCTATCGTATTGAAATCTTCTTATTTCCATAGCGTTTCCTTTGGTTATTTTCAAGGATACGGGAACGCAATGGCAATAAAAATAATCAATCCTACGCTAGAAAGTCGATTTTTAGATTTTTTTAATTCTGTCCAGCTCTGTGTTGATGGCAGAAATAAGATTGTAATTTCCTGATTCAGAATCATTTGCGGAATCGTCTTCAACTAAAACTTCAGACTCAGAATCAGTTGTGAATATTCTATAAAAAGAATATGACATGAACACAAGTTGAGTTAAAAGGGTAAGAATCCACAAAAAATTATTTACAAAGCTGAAGCTTTTAAACCTCTCCTGGGCAGGATCTGGGAAAATGGCATTATTCCAATGATTGCCGATTGTAGGGAGCATAGAGTAGGTTAATAACAATGCAGCCATTAATAACAAGGAAACAAATACATGAAAGCCTTGAATAAGCAAATTTACTTTTCCAATAAGCCTCATATATGCATGAAAGAAATAAGGCACCATGAAAAACATTGTAAAAAATAATGTACCATTGTACATAGGGGTTCTGTGAACAAAGGAACCGAATTGTACGTTGATTTCATGGTCGTGTAAAAAAATATAATACACGAATGTCAATGAGATGGGCAACACCAACAATAAATGTTCAAATTTGAATGCCTTTGTTTGATTCATAACTTCTTGTTTATAACAAAAATTCTTTGGCGTAAAACAGGATATTGAACAAACAAACGATGGGCTGTTCAAAATTAATGTAAAATTTGTTGTTCATACACTTTGAAAACGTAAATAATTTCAAAAAAGTATATTTCATGAAAAAGCTATTAGTCATTTTAAGTGGATTATTTTTATCTGTTTTTCCAGCCTGTGCGCAAAAGAAAAAGTCGTCTAACAATAAGGAATCAAATATGGAAATGAAATCAACTTATGCAACAGCTACCTTAGGTGCAGGTTGCTTTTGGTGTGTGGAAGCTATTTTTCAACGATTAAATGGAGTAATTTCTGTAGAAAGTGGATATAGTGGAGGACATGTACCCAACCCTACTTATGAGCAAGTTTGTACTAAAACAACAGGTCACGTAGAAGTCTGTAGATTGGTTTATGATACAACAGTGGTTAGTTTTGATGAAATTTTAGAGGTGTTTTGGAAAACCCACGATCCAACTACTATGGATCGTCAAGGGAACGATGTAGGTCCTCAGTATAGAAGTGCTGTATTTTTTCATAATGATGAGCAGCAAAAGAAAGCCATTTACTATAAAGAGAAACTAGATAAATCTGGTGCATTTAATAAACCCATAGTGACCGTAATAGAACCACTAAAAAATTATTACAAAGCAGAAGACTATCATCAAAATTACTTTAATGATAATAAGACTGCTGGCTATTGCTATTTCGTTATTCGTCCAAAGCTTGAAAAGTTTGAACAAGTATTTAAGGATAAGTTGAAAAAGGATTAATTGGCATTTATTTTGTACTGCAATTAATAAATTGCACTATATGAAAAGCCTGTTAATAAGCCTTTTTCTTCTTTTAATGACCACTACCCTTTTTTCTCAAAAATGGGGCGGATTTGCCAACTTTACCCTAGGTCTTCCACAAAATGAGTATAAAGCACTTAATGATAGAACTGGATTAGGTTTTAGAGGCGGGGTTTTGTATCGGCCGCAAAAAGACTTGCCTATTTCTTTTGGTTTTGAAGCAGGTTATTTGAGTCTCGGTAGAGAAGTTTTGCCATCTAATTCTTCTGGCTTTTGGAGCCCCTACAGTGCATATCGAGTGGTGGCTGGTGTTAATGTGGTTTCTCTAAATGCAAGTCTGCGTATCCAATCGCCTAATAATGCTTCTGTTAAACCATTTCTTGAAGGTTTAATTGGATGGAATAATTTCTATGGAACAGTTAGTACAGAGGGAAGAAGATTCCTCGACTTTGAATGGGAAAGAATTATTCAAGAAAGCACAAAAGGCGATTGGGCTTTGAGCTATGGCGGTGCCGCTGGATTAGACGCAAGAATTGACAAATCTGGTCACTTATGGCTAGAATTTAGAGTAAGTTACATGAAGGGTCGCCAGGCGAGATATTATACAGATCCAATAATATCAGGAAATGGCAATGTTACCTATGTAGAAAAATCAAGTACAACCGATTTACTTTTTCCTCAAATTGGCTTGAAGTTTGGCCTGTAATTAAATTGCTATAATAAGCTAATGATTACTTTACTTGAGTATGCCGTAATTCTAGCAAATTCAGTGCATTTGGATAAAAGCCTGTTACATTGTTTTGAACAAAATGTATAACCTCATCATACCATAATGGTACTACTACTGCTTCATCTATCACCAACTGATCCATTTTTCTGTACAAGACTTTCTTTTTGCTAACATCTGTTTCTTTCAATACTTCTTCATACAAACGATCGAACTGCTTATTTGAATACCTAGTATAATTGGGTGGAGCGGGATTCTTACTGTAAAAAAGCGACATATAATTTTCTGGATCAGGATAGTCCGCAATCCAACTTCCCCTAAAAAACAATGCTTTTGACTTGGCTGTTTGTTCAAGCAAACTTGCTTTTTGTACAACTTCTACTTGAATTGGAATACCAATTAATTCAAGCTGTTTGGCTACATAACTGGCAATATCAGCATAAGCCGGAACTGTAATCATAGGAATTTTTGATAGGCCCTTTCCACCAGGATACCCTGCATCCCTTAATAATTTTGCCGCTTTTTCTGGTTGATATGTATATCCAAGAATAGGTATACTATCCACAGGCAAACCATTTGGAATGAAACCTTTTTCGGCTGGGATACCAATCCCGTTTCGAACATACATCATGAGTTCTTGTCGGGGTATTGCATAATTTATAGCCTGTCTAAGCCATTTATTCTTTAGAGGTGAATGTTTGACTAACTCCAAGGTTGTATCAGCCAAAATGCCGAAATATTCTATGTTTAAATATGCATGTTTATTTAGTTGAAGCTTACCAATCCAATCTTTTTTTAAGCTTCCACTTTTAGATAATAAATCGTCTTTAAAGGCTGCATCTATATCATTGATAAATGATAGCTTGTTCTGTCTGAAAAGCAGGAACTCAGTTGCTTTGCTATCAAAGAAGCTAACTTGAATACCTGCTAAATAAGGAAGGCTAACCCCCTTTTTATCTTTTTCCCAATAGTGTTTGTTTTTATGCAGTACTAAAGCCTGACCTTCTTCCCAAAAAGCCAATTGAAATGGGCCGGTACCAACGGGGTTGCGTCTAAAGTTTTTTCCAAAAAATTGAACCGCTTCTGGAGCAACAACACTGCAATATTGCATAGATAACACGCCTAAAAAAGCCGGGAATGGTCTTTCTAACTTAATTTGAATAGTACTATCGTTGAGTGCTTTTACATTTTCGGACTTTAACTTCTCTGAGAAAATCCAAGCTCCGCTACTTGCAGTTGTAGAATCCATAATTCTTTTTAAACTAAACACAACATCTGATGCAATCATTTTCCTCCCTCTTTTTCCCGGAAACACTTCGCTATCATGAAAAAAAACATCAGTGCGTAAGTTAAAAGTGTACTCTTTGGCCGAAGAATCTACTTGCCAGGACTTGGCTAATGAAGGGCGTATATTTAACTGACTATCTACTTCAACTAAAGTATTATACAGTTGATGAACGGCCCACATAATTGACTGGTTCTTTGCAAATGCTGGATCTAATGTAGCTATCCCAGAAGCTTCATTGTAGTAAAAAAAGTTTTCATGCTTCACATGTTTGGTGCTGCATGAATATGTAAGTAACAAAAAAAATAAAATGCCAATAAATTGAATCCTCATTGTGATAACGAATTTGCTACTTTTAGACCATGATAGCAAAAAGATTCTTAGTCCTACTTATATTCTCTTCGCTGGCCTTCTTTCCAAAAGAGTTGGTAAGTCAAAAATTTAATCGTTCAGATACATTAAGGGGAACCTTATTACCAGAAAGGAGCTGGTGGAATGTAATAAAATATCAGATAAGAATTACTCCTTCTATTGAAGATAAAACAGTACAAGGTGTTGTATCTATTGTATATAAGGAATTGCCTAGGCATAAAGGCATTATGCAAATTGATTTACAATCGCCTATGAAAATTGATAGCGTTGCTTATGAACAACAGGCTAGAAAATTTTCATCGATTGACAAAAACGCTTGGCATATTGTTTTACCCGAAAGACTAGAACCTAAAAAACGAACATCAAAAAACAGGTACGATACAGTACATATTTATTTCTCTGGAAAGCCCAGAGAAGCAATACGTGCACCATGGGATGGTGGTTGGATTTGGAAAAAAGATGATAAAGGTCGTCCATGGGTATCCTTAGCTTGTCAAGGTTTAGGTGCTTCAGTTTGGTTACCCTGTAAAGACCATCAAAGCGATGAGCCAGAGCTAGGTATGTCATTAACAGTCATAACTCCCAAAGAGTTATCTGTTGTAGCTAATGGAAGAAAGACTCAAGAAAACAGCTTTAAAAATTTAAAAAGTACAACATGGGAAGTTAAGAATCCTATCAATCTCTACAATATTGTGCCATATATAGGGCATTATACTTCTTTCAATGATACGCTTCTTGGAGAGAAAGGGAAATTAGATATCAGTTATTGGGTACTAGATTACAATTTATCTAAAGCCAAGCTTCAATTTAAACAAACAAAACCTATGTTACGGGCTTTTGAATATTGGTTTGGGCCCTACCCTTTTTATGAAGATGGATACCAATTAGTTGAAAGTCCGCATTTAGGTATGGAACATCAAAGCGCAATTGCTTATGGGAATCAGTTCCAAAATGGTTACATGGGCCGAGACTTGAGCGGGACTGGATGGGGAAAAAAATGGGACTTTATTCTGATTCATGAAAGTGGTCATGAATGGTACGGAAATAATATTACAACAAAAGATATTGCTGATTTATGGGTACATGAAAGCTTTACCAACTATTCTGAAACGCTTTATACTGAATTTATGTTTGGCAAGCAAGCTGGTGATGAATATGTATACGGACTCAGAAAGAACATTCGATTAGATGAGCCTATGGTGGGCGCTTATGGTGTAAATAAATCAGGAAGTGGAAGCGATATTTACTATAAAGGTGCTAATATGATTCATACTATTCGACAAGTAATGAATAATGATGATAAATTCAGAAAAATGCTTCGTGAAATGAATCGAGTATTTGGAAAAAAACCATGTACCGGACAAGATATAGAGCACTTCATCACATCTTACAGCGAAATTGATTTCAGCGATTTTTTTGATCAATATCTTAGAACAACAGATATTCCAGTCCTGCATATTGATAAAAAGGTAGCAGACTCTACTATGACATTTTATTGGTCGAATTGTAATGATCAATTTAGTATTCCAATTCATTTGGCAGATTCAAGTAAGAAATTCACTTTTACACCTCAAAAAACGGCAACAACAATCAGACTGACTAAATCAGAATGGGAGATGATTCGTCCTGAAGCCATTGAATTTAAATACTATATCAAAGTGAAGCAATCTGTAAATTAGGTATGGGTAATATTCGTAAGCAAACTATTCTATCGAGTATACTCGTATATATTGGCTTCTTTATTGGAGCAGTCAATATGTTTTTTTATGTCAAGAATGGTTCTTTTACCCAAGAACAGTTTGGACTAACCAGAATCTTTTTTGATTTTGGTCAGAACATGTATGTATTTGCTTCATTAGGTGTTCTACCAGTTATTTATAAATTTTACCCCTACTATAAAGACAACTTAGAAGAAAAGAAAATTGATTTAATGACTTGGGCTATGGTGGCATCATTTATAGGATTCATCATTGCCACACTTATAGCCTTACTTTTCAAACCAATTTTGGTAGCACAATATCAGGTAAAATCTCCTATGATTATTACCTATTTCTATTGGATGATTCCTTTTGCATTAGGCATGTTACTCTTTGCTGTTATGGAAGCGTTTTGTTGGGCTATACAACAAACGGTTATTACCAATGCATTGAAAGAAACAGTCATGAGGGCTATAACAACAGTTTTTATATTACTGTATTATTTTGAGGTAGTCAATTTTTCGCAGTTTATTTATCTGTTTACTTTTTTGTATTTTATTATTTTTTTGATTTTACTAATCTATTTAATCAAAACCAAGCAGCTACCTTTTGCATTGCAAATTAGTCGTGTTACAAAAAAATTTCACAAGAAAATGTTTTCTATGCAAGCTCTGTTGTTTGGAGGTACAATTATAACAGCTCTTGCACAAACCATTGATAGCTTCATTATTGCAAGCTTCTCCAATCTAGGGTTAGCTGCCGTAGGTGTTTTTGGACTAGCTCAATATGCATCTAATTTAATTCAGGTTCCAATGCGCAGCATGCAATCAATTACAGCTGGTGCTTTATCGCGCGCATGGAAAGACAAAGACTTTCCAGAAATTCATAGAATATATAGCAGATCATGTATTAACTTACTCTTAATGGGCATTTTTATTTATGGAAATGTCTTACTCAATTTTGATGCAAGCATACAAGTATTTGATATACAAGAAAATTATCAACAGGCATTTTTAATTATTTGCTTGTTAGGTATTGCCAGGTTAATTGATGTAGGAACTGGAGTGAACGGTATTATTATTGGAACATCCATACATTGGCGTTTCGATTTTTTAAGTGGTGTTGTCTTGTTAGCTTTTCGTATCCCTCTCACATACTTTTTAATTAAATATTTTGGATTAATTGGATCAGCATTCGCAGAACTCACTGCATTTGGAATTTATAATCTAATAAGATTTGAATTTTTAAGAAGGAAATATGGAATGCAGCCCTTTACAGAAAAAACAATTTGGGCCATTGTAAGTGGATTAAGCGCTTTTGCTATATGCTTCTTACTCCTCAACAACATAGAAGGATGGATGGGTATAATTCTGAGAGTTGGAGTTTATTCTCTTTGTATTATAGCGGCAGTTATCTATGGAAGACTAACTCCAGATGCACATCAGCTGATAGATAAATGGAAAAATAAGTTTTTAAGAAAATAATTATTCTGTTTTTCTGATTCTGCCAGCACCTCTAAATCTTTGGCTCCAATAACGCTCATACAGGTCGCTAATCATAACGCCACCACTGGTTGCTGCGTGTACAAATTTATTATTTAATAGATAAACACCAACGTGAGAGATCCGACTTCCTGAAGTATTAAAAAATACCAAATCTCCTTCCTTTAAATCAGCCGTATCAATTCTTTCAACTACTTGAAACTGCTCTTGCGAGGTTCTTGGAAGACTTAACCCCCAAATATCACGCATTATAATTTGTGTAAAAGCAGAACAATCAATACAATTTTCAGTAACTCCGCCCATACAATACCTAGTTCCCCACCATTTATCAATTAATTGTAACAAGGGTACGTTTGTCAATTTCTCTACAACCGCATCCGTTAAAACTGCATATTTTATTTGAAGGTAGTTTGCAGTTTCAATATCAAATCCTTCACTGTCTATTACAGTAGGTCTTATTTTAGTATCGGAGCTGTTTGTTTTAGTAGGTTTAGCACCAGTTGTTGTTCCTGGTTTATTTTTTGCAGTAGTAACCGTTTCTGGCTTAGCTTCAATATCATCAATAAAAACTGGCTTTTTGCCTGCTTTACTTGCATTACGCTGATTACTAGGTGTAGATCCATCCTTAGCGGTTAAATTTCTAACTGATTTACAGCTTGTAAAAACCAGCATTAAAACAATTATATATGATAGGTTTTTAAAATGCATTAAATTCTGAACGAATAAAAGACTCTAATTATTCCAAATTTGCGCAATGCTAACTAAATTTTAGCAAAAAGCATATTGAATTGTGGAAAAATGCGGGTAAGAAAACAGGTGAACTAATGCGATATTTGAGGTTTGCTAAAGACTTTTGTTATGTGTCGTTTTTCCCATTTACATGTTCATACTCAATACTCATTGCTGGATGGTTTTGCATCGGCGGATAGTCTATTTTCAAAAGCTGCAAAAGATAATATGCCTGCTGTTGCCATTACAGACCACGGCAATATGTTTGGCGTGTTTGATTTTGTCAGTAAAGCTTGGAAAAAAACAAGGGTTGTAGGTAAGGATGATAATGGGAAAGATATTGAAGAGCCAATTGTAAAGCCAATTGTGGGATGCGAGTTTTATGTAGTTGAAAATAGGCACCAAAAAATCTTTACAAAAGAGAAAAAAGATGACAGATTTCATCAACTTCTTCTTGCAAAAAATGCTGTTGGCTACCAAAACCTAATCAAACTAACTTCATTGGGTTATATGGAGGGGATGTATAGTAAATACCCTCGTATTGACAAAGAATTAATTGAACAATATAAAGAAGGACTTATTGCAACAACTTGTTGTTTGGGTGCTTACGTTCCACAAACTATTCTGCGACATGGTGAAGAAGCGGGAGAAAAAGAATTTACATGGTGGCTTGACCAATTTGGGGAAGACTATTTTATTGAAATTCAAAGACACAATATAAAAGAACAAGATTTAGTAAATGAAATCTTGGTGAAGTTTTCAAAAAAATACAATGTACCTATTATTGCCAGTAATGATAGTCACTATGTGAACGAAGAAGACTACAATGCACACGATATACTTCTATGTGTAAACACAGGAAGCTTACAAAGCACACCTGGTTTTGATGATTTTGTTAATGACGAAATTCAGTCAACCAATAAACGCTTCAAGTTCCCTAATAACCAATTTTACTTTAAGACTACAGATGAAATGAAACTATTGTTTCAAGATCTACCACAAGCCATTGATAATACCAATATAATTGTAGATCGTGTTGAAGTCTTGAACTTGAAGAAAGATATTTTACTTCCTGCCTTCCCTATTCCAGATAGTTTCAAAATACATCAAGATGATAATTTGAATCAGTGGGAATACCTTAAGCATCTTACATATGAAGGTGCTATGAAAAGATATGGCAGCCTCGCACCGGATGTACAAGAAAGGATAGATTTTGAATTGCATACAATTAGAACAATGGGCTTTGCAGGTTACTTCTTAATTGTAGGTGACTTTATTAAAGCTGGTCGTGACTTAGGCGTTTTTGTGGGTCCTGGTCGTGGTTCTGCAGCTGGTTCTGCAGTTGCTTATTGTATAGGAATTACTAATATTGATCCTATTAAATATAATTTACTTTTTGAACGTTTCTTAAATCCAGAAAGAAAGTCAATGCCCGATATTGATACGGACTTTGATGATGAGGGACGACAAAAAGTAATTGATTATGTTGTAGAGAAATATGGAAAAAATCAGGTTGCGCAAATTATAACCTATGGTACAATGGCAGCAAAGAGTAGCATTAAGGATGTTGCTCGCGTTATGGATTTGCCATTATCAGAATCTAATAAATTAGCTAAGCTTGTGCCAGATAAACCTGGTACAGAATTAAAAAGAGTATTGCATGCTCCATTAACTGCAAAGGATGGCGAAAAATCTCTAGAAGAGAAAGAGAATTATCCTGGAGAAGATATTGAAAATATTAAAGAGCTTCGAAAGATTTATGAGTCAGATAAACCAGAAGCAACCATATTGCACATTGCAGAAAAATTGGAGGGCAGCGTTAGAAATACAGGTATTCACGCAGCAGGAATCATTATTGCTCCAAAAGATCTAACAGAACTGATTCCAGTTGCCACTTCTAAAGATTCAACATTACTTGTAACTCAAATAGAAGGAAAAGTAATTGAAGATAGTGGTGTTATAAAGATGGATTTTCTTGGATTAAAAACCTTAAGCATTATTAAAAATGCTCTAGAAATGATCAAAGAAAATCATGGTGTTGACATTGATATAGATGCAATTCCGCTGGATGATGAAAAAACATATCAGCTTTTTCAAAAAGGAAACGCAATTGCTATATTCCAATTTGAAGCCCCCCATTTAGCTGATATTTTACGTAACATGAAACCTTCAACCTTTGAAGATCTCATAGCTTTAAACGCATTGAACCGACCAGGTCCAATGCAGTATATCCCAGATTACATTAAAAGGAAGCATGGACAAGAACAAGTAACCTATGACCTTCCAGAGATGGAAGAATACTTGAAAGAAACCTATGGCATTACAGTCTATCAGGAGCAGGTAATGCTATTATCACAAAAGCTAGCAGGATTTTCTAAAGGTAAAGCTGATGGTCTTAGAAAAGCCATGGGTAAGAAAGATAGAAAGACACTAGATAGCATGAAGGCTGAGTTCATAAAGGGAGCAACTGAATTGGGTCATCCTGAAAAAGCGCTTGAAAAAATTTGGACTGATTGGGAAAAGTTTGCTCAATATGCATTCAATAAATCTCATTCAACTTGTTATGCGTTTGTAGCTTATCAAACAGCATATTTAAAAGCACACTACCCTTCTGAATTCATGGCAGCAGTATTAAACAATGCTGGCAGTATTGAAAAGATAACTTTTTTCATGGAGGAATGCAAACGTATGGGTGTTCATGTACTTGGCCCCGATATTAATGAATCTAAAAAAGGGTTTGCAGCAAATAAAAAAGGAGAAATTAGATTTGGCTTAGGAGGATTAAAAGGAGTTGGTGATGCAGCCATCTCAAATATTATTGAAGAAAGATCAAAAGGTATATTTAATGATGTATACGATTTCTTTAAACGAGTAAGCTTGCAAAAAGTTAATAAAAAATCACTCGAATGTTTAATTATGAGTGGAAGCTTTGATAGTTTTAGAGATTTCCATAGAAAGCAATACTTCCACATTAGTGATGGAGATAAGCTATCTGGTTTAGAAAAATTAATTCAATACGCCAACGCATGTAACGCACAAAATCTAAAAACTTCTAATACACTTTTTGGAGACTTTGCTGAAACATTTGAAATTGATAAGCCTAAAATTGCCAAATGTGAGCCTTGGTCACTTATTGAGTCGCTTAAAAAAGAGCGAGAAATAACAGGTATGTTCATGAGCGGACATCCATTAGATAATTACGAATTTGAATTAAGGCATTTTGGAATTTTTCCTTTGAAAGATTTCGAAGAACTAAAACTAAGCGAGCAGCAAGTAGAAGAAGCATATAATAAAGGAATTAAGTTTAGACTAGCTGGATTGGTAACTGAAGCACAACACTTAATTTCAAAAAAAGGATCTCACTTTGGTAAGCTGGTAATTGAAGATTATACAGGAAAAACAGAGATTGTTTTATTTGATACAGATTATCAACTTTTTAAACATTTTTTTGAGGTTGACCTATCTGTTATTGTTACTGGTTTTTTCAATAGACAATATCAAAAAGGTAGAATTTCATTTAAAATATCACAAATTAATCTCCTTGAAAAAATCAAAACTGTTTTTACGAAAAAACTTGAATTACATGTAAAACCTGAAATTATAAGTAAGGAAATGATTGAATTTTTTAAAGAAAACATGGAGAAATATCCTGGTAAATTACATTTAAGATTTCACATTCAAGACGAGCAAGAAAATGTTGGCATACAACTGTACACGTTAGAAAACAGTGTTGAAATGAATCATGAGCTAACAGATTTTCTCATCATGCATAAAGATAAAATTGAAGTGATTATTCAAGAAATTTAAGAGTTTTACATATATGGTATTGCATTTCATAATAAATGAACCATATTTGAAAAACATATCAGCCGTACTGATTGAACGAGTACTTTAATGAAAGCTAATCCAGTTAATAAAAACGAAAGTAGAAAGCAACAGGCCAAGACACTTAGAGTTGTTAGAAAAATTCATAGAGTTACAGGATTATTACTTTTTATTTTTTTCTTTATAGTTGGTATAAGCGGAATATTACTAGGATGGAAAAAACATACAGGTAACTTATTACTTCCAAAAACATATAAAGGATTTTCAATAAATTCCAAAGATTGGTTATCAATTGACAGTCTTAAAAAAAATGCCATTCAAGTTTTAAAAGATTCCTGCGGAGAGAATTTATCAACCGATTTAGATAGAATTGATATTCGACCAGATAAAGGATCAGTTAAATTTATTTTTATAGAAAATTACTGGGAAATACAATTAGATGCGACCACAGGCGAAGTTCTTCATATTGGGAAAAGGCATTCAGATTTAATTGAGAGAATACATGATGGCTCCATTGTGGACATCAGTCTTTCCAGTAACAAAGGTTTGTTTAAAGTGATATATACCAGCATACTAGGAATTGCTTTAGTCCTATTTACAATAACAGGCTTCTGGCTATGGTATGGCCCTAAACGAATGCGAAGAAATTAATTATTCATAACTTTCTGTGGTGGAATTAATTCATTCAAAATAAAACTATGAAAAGAACTGCCTTCATCACCAATGTCTTACAATATGCTGGACCTGCTTCTATAAGTGCTTTATATGCAAAAGGATTTCAGCTTTTGGTACAAGATCCACTATTTGCTGACCCAAATATTAAAAATACATTTTTATCCAAATATCCAAATACATCTATTACATCAGAAACAAACATAGAAAACCTTATTAATCAAATAAGTGAAACATTTCCGACAATAGATGTAGTTATAAGCAATGATTCCTTCCCAGCTATACATACGTCAATATCAGAAGGTGATTTGAAAGGACTAGAAAATACTTTACAAGAAATTGTAATTAGACCTTACTATTTTATGCATCGTTTGATACCCAAACTTAAAAAGCAACAGAATAAATCCAATCTTATTTTTATAACATCAAGTAGAACTGAACTACCTATGAAGAATGGTGCGATACCTGATATGGCTAGAGCTGCAAATAATGCCTTTGTAAAATCTCTTAGTATTGAGCTAGCTCCTTATGGAATACCAGTAAATGCAATAGCCCCCAATTTTTTGTATAGTGAAACTTACTTTCCAAGATCGTTATTTATAGAAAATCCAATTGGTAAAAAATATATTGAAACAGTGGTACCTATAGGCCGCTTAGGGCAACAAGAAGAACTAGAAGAACTTATAATTTATTTAGCTGAAATGAAAGGCTCTTTTCATACAGGAAGTATTATACCTTTTAATGGCGGATGGCCAGTTGCATTAGATAGACCTTATTAAAAAGGCCTCAAAAAATTTGAGGCTTATTTATAAAAAAGCCAAAAACATTACAATGTCCTTATCTCTCATACATTCATATCAAGAACTCCCCCATATTTTATTCAGCAACATAAAACCAACCCCTGTTAAAAATCCCTTTATACAAATTTTTAACCAGAAACTAGCTAATGAAATTCAATTGCCCTTCAACCAAAATTGGGTTCATATTTTATCAGGCAATGAACTTCCGGAAAATTGCAAACCTATTGCACAAGCGTACAGTGGACATCAATTTGGACATTATAATATTTTAGGTGATGGAAGAGCCATTCTACTTGGAGAATGGCGCACACCTCAAAATCAATTAGTAGATATTCAATTAAAAGGCGCAGGCCCTACTCCATATTCTAGAAGAGGTGATGGAAGAGCAACCTTAAGTGCAATGCTTCGTGAATACTTAATTAGTGAGGCATTGCATGGTCTTGACATTCCTACAAGTAGAAGTTTAGCTGTTGTTAGAACGGGTGAAGTTGTTTATAGAGAGGAATTACATGTTGGCGCAATCCTAACCAGAATCGCTTCTAGTCATATTAGAGTTGGCACATTCGAATATGCAGTGCGTAAACTCTCAAATGAAGAATATAGAAAGTTTTTAAACTATGTCATTGATAGACATTATCCTACATGCAAAAATTCAGCTATTCCAGCTCTGGCATTGCTGGAGTCTGTAACTGAAAAACAAGCTTTATTAATTAGCCAATGGATGTCGGTTGGATTTATTCATGGTGTTATGAATACGGACAATATGAGTATTGCTGGTGAAACAATCGATTATGGCCCTTGCGCATTTATGAATACATTTCATCCTGCTACAGTTTTTAGTTCAATAGATCATCAGGGCAGATATGCCTACGCAAATCAGCCCGCTATAGCACAATGGAACTTAGCAGTTTTAGCAGGAACACTTCTACCCTTAATTGACAGCGACCAAAAAATTGCATTAGAAAAAGCTAAAGCGGTTATAGAAAAATTTCCTGAGTTATATACGTCATCTTGGAAACGTGTCATGCGAAATAAACTGGGCTGGAAAAAAGAACTGGCAACCGATGAAATTTTAATGAACGAATTGCTTGCATGGATGGAAACTGAAAAAGCTGATTATACACTCACCTTCTTGGCAATAGAAGATCCTGAAAAGATTCAACAACCCTATTTCCAAAAAGACTCATGGAAAATTTGGTTATCGGCTTGGGAAAAAAGATGCGAAGAAGAAGGATCAAGTGCAAAAGAGGCAAGAAAAAATATGTTATTATATAACCCTAAGTTTATTCCGAGAAATCATTTAGTAGAAGAGGCTTTAGAAAAGGCGTCTAAACAAAATGATATGTCTATGTTTTTAGAGCTTGTGTATGTATTGCAAAATCCCTTTATGACCAATGAACAACACTACTCATGGATGTTCCCTCCGGAAGAGGGAGACACAGGATATACCACATTCTGTAATACTTAGTAAAGCATTCTAACTTTAATAGTTTGTTTGATTTCTTTCAATAATTCTAGTGCCTTTTTTGAAAGTTTCTTATCAACATCTAAAACTACATATCCAATCTCATCATTAGTTTTTAAGTATTGTCCAACTATATTGATTTTGTGCTTAGAAAGCTGTGTATTAATAGCTCCTAATACTCCTGGAACATTTTTATGAATGTGCAAAATTCTGTGAGCACCCTCAACTGGTGGTAAGCCAATTGCCGGAATGCTGTGACAACCATATGAAATACCTCTTTCCAAATACTGTACTAATTTAATTCCTACATCTTCTCCAATATTTTCTTGGGCTTCTTCTGTGCTTCCACCAATATGAGGAGTTAACAAAACGTTCGGTAAATCTTGGATAGGTGTACTAAAATGATCGCCATTCTTCTCTGGCTCTACAGGAAATACATCAATAGCAGCACCACTAATATGTTTCTCAAGAATTGCTTTCTTTAACGCTTCTAAATCCACTACATGTCCACGCGCATAATTAATTAATATAGCCCTAGGTTTCATGTTTTTTAGGCTAGTCTTATTAATTAAATTTTTTGTGGTTGCATTTTCAGGAACATGCAAAGTAACAATATCAGCATGCTGTAATAAGTCCTTCAAATTCTTTGCAGCTATTGCATTACCCAAGGGAAGCTTATTTTCTATATCATAAAATCGCACTTTCATACCAAGTGCTTCAGACAAAACACTCACTTGCGACCCAATATTTCCATAACCAATGATACCTAATGTTTTTCCTCTTAATTCATAACTCCCTTTTGCGTCCTTCATCCAAATACCATCGTGTGCAGCTTTATTTTTGTCGGGTATTCTTCTAATTAACATAATAGCAGCTCCTATGACTAGTTCTGCTACACTTCGTGTGTTACTATATGGTGCATTAAAAACAGCAATACCTGCTTCAGAAGCTGCTTTTAAATCAACTTGATTCACCCCAATACAAAAACAGCCAATAGCCTGAAGTTTTGAAGCTGCCTTCAATACCCGCTCTGTTACCTGTGTCTTAGAACGAATGCCAAGTAAATGAACATCCTTGATTTCATGGATTAATTCTTCTTCCGAAAGCGCTCCAGAAATTTTTTTAATATGATGATAACCGTTGGAGTGAATTAACTGAACGGCTTTTTCGCTGATGTTTTCAAGAAGAAGCCATTTAATTTTTTCTTTGGGATAGCTGGTTGTTTGCGTGCTCATATGTTGCGAAAATAATTGTATCGAATGAATTTATACACAATAGGCCCTAATTCTTTAGCGTTATGGACTAGCATTTATATTTGCCAAGATCCGTTCCACTATGACACAAAAATTCCTATACATAAGTTTGTTCTTTGCTGCTACCCTCTCCTGTTCATCAAGTGGTGAAAAGCTAGAAATACCTAAAGTTTTCTCAAAAACAGTTGGACTTAAAGAATCAGAGAAAGAAAAATACAGAAAACTGCTTCAACCTTATTACGATTCTTTAAAAAGAACCGGATTTTCGGGAGGTATTATTGTTGCTAAAAAGGGTGAGGTCATTCTCGAAGACTATACAGGCTACTATGACTGGAAACAAAAAATTCCAATAGAAAGCAACACCCCACTTCATGTTGCATCTGTAAGCAAAACATTTACTGCAATTGCCATGCTTCACTTTTGGGAAAATGAAGCATTTCAACTAGACGATGCTGTACAAAAATATTTACCGGAATTCCCTTACAAGGATATTACAATCCATTCCTTACTAAGCCATCGTTCCGGTTTACCGAATTATGCAAATCTCTTGACAGATTATATTACAACTGTAAAATATGTAAAGAATAAGCGAGGTAAAAAAGTGCCTGTAACCACAAGAAAAAAGGCTGCACCTTTTGTAGAAGGGTATGTGGAAAACAAAGATGTATTGAGGTATTTTGCGGTTAAAAAACCTGGATTGGTTTTCCGGCCTAACTCAAGATTTCAGTATTGTAATAGTAATTATGTGCTGCTAGCATTATTGCTGGAAAAGTTTTCTGGAAAGTCTTATCCTCAACTCATGAAGGATCTTATTTTTGATCCCTTAGGAATGAAGGATAGCTACATTTTTGACAAAAGCCATGTTTCAAATTATCAGCCTTCCTATTTTGCCAATCTTCGGCCTTACCCAATTGATAAATTTGATTGCTTGTATGGCGACAAAAACGTGTACACAACAGCTCGAGATCTTTTACAATGGGAACAAGGTTTAGCTCAACATAAAATTATAAGCCCAGAAACACTATCCATGGCCTATGAACCGCAAAGTTTTGAAAAGCCAGGTATTCATAATTATGGTTTGGGATGGAGAATGATTCTCTATCCAGAAAAGAAAGTAATATACCACAACGGTTGGTGGCACGGTAATAATGCTGTTTTCACCCGTTTGGTGGATGATAATGCCACAATAATTATAACCGGAAATAGGTATAATGAGGCTATATATAGATTTGGTAGAAGGATGAACAATGCGTTTTTCGCTGTATCTGATACCACTTTGTTAGAAGAAATGCCCTAATCACATTAAAAAACAACTTAAATTATAACTGCAAGATTCATTTTGCTGTTTAACCCCTATTTTTGTTTTCCTTAACTAAACCAATCATCAATCCTCTAGACTTATGAACAGTATGCTTTTTTACGCAGTCCCTGCAATGGCTCTGTTGGGATTATTGTACACCGTTGTAAAATACAATTGGGTATCCAAACAAGACGCAGGCGATCAAAAAATGAGAGACATCAGTAATTACATTGCAGAAGGCGCTATGGCGTTCCTTCGTGCTGAATGGAAGATACTGAGCTATTTTGTGGTTATTGTAGGTATTCTTTTGGCTTTTATGGCGCAGGCTAATGCTGCACATGGCGGTCACTGGAGTATTGCAGTAGCTTTTGTTATTGGTGCTGTATTTAGCGCCTTTGCCGGTTATATTGGAATGAGCATTGCTACAAAAGCGAATGTTAGAACAGCACAAGCTGCTCGTACAAGCTTAAGTAAAGCATTGAATGTATCTTTTACAGGTGGTTCTGTAATGGGATTAGGTGTAGCAGGTTTGGCAGTGCTTGGATTAGGTGGATTGTATTTAATTCTTAAAGCAATTTTCGCTCCTGAGGCAGCTGCTAATTCTGAAGAAATGATCAGAACTATTGAAGTGCTAACTGGATTTTCTTTGGGTGCTGAATCAATTGCATTGTTTGCACGTGTTGGTGGTGGTATTTATACAAAAGCTGCCGACGTTGGTGCTGACTTAGTAGGTAAAGTAGAAGCAGGTATTCCTGAAGATGACCCTCGTAACCCAGCTACTATTGCAGATAACGTGGGTGATAACGTAGGTGACGTTGCTGGTATGGGTGCCGACTTGTTTGGCTCTTATGTTGCAACAGTACTTGCAACCATGGTTTTAGGTAGAGAAACTATTAGCGAAGATGCTTTCAACGGCTATGCTCCTATCCTTCTTCCTATGCTAATTGCAGGGGTTGGTATCATTTTCTCTATCATTGGCACTTTGTTTGTAAAAGTCTCTGATAGTGCTGGAATTAATACCGATAATGTTCAAAAAGCGCTCAATTTAGGAAACTGGGGTTCAATTGTTTTAACCGCAATAGCTTCAGTTGGTCTAGTATACTATATCCTTCCTGAAACCATGACCCTTCGTGGTGCCGAATTTACACGTAACGGTGTGATGGGGGCTATCCTCGTTGGTCTTGCGGTAGGTGCTCTTATGAGTATGATTACAGAATACTATACTGCAATGGGTAAGCGTCCAGTATTGTCCATTATTCGTCAGTCTGCAACCGGACATGGAACCAACGTAATTGGCGGTCTTGCTGTGGGTATGGAATCAACCTTCTTACCAATCTTAGTATTGGCAGCTGGTATTTATGGTTCTTTCCTTTGTGCTGGATTATACGGTGTAGCAATTGCGGCAGCAGGTATGATGGCTACTACTGCTATGCAGTTAGCAATCGATGCTTTTGGTCCAATAGCTGATAACGCTGGAGGTATTGCTGAAATGAGTGAATTACCTCCTGATGTTCGTGAAAAAACAGATGTTTTAGATGCTGTGGGTAACACCACTGCGGCAACTGGTAAAGGTTTTGCTATCGCATCTGCTGCATTAACAGCCCTTGCTTTATTTGCTGCATTCGTGGGTGTTGCAATGCCTGATAACCAACAAATTGACATCTATAAAGCAGATGTACTAGCTGCATTGTTCATAGGTGGAATGATTCCTTATTTGTTCTCATCTCTTGCAATTCGCGCTGTGGGTGAAGCGGCCATGGCAATGGTGGAAGAAGTTCGTCGTCAGTTTAGAACCATTCCGGGTATCATGGAAGGTACCGGTAAGCCTGAATACGATAAGTGTGTGGCTATCTCTACTGAGGCATCTATCAAGAAAATGATGCTTCCTGGGGCATTGGCTATAGTTTCTCCATTAATTATCGGTTTTGTATTTGGTCCAGAAGCTCTTGGTGGCTTCTTAGCGGGTGCTACTGTGAGTGGTGTTTTAATTGGGATGTTCCAAAACAACGCTGGAGGTGCATGGGATAATGCTAAGAAGAGCTTTGAAAAAGGTGTAGAAATTAACGGTGAAATCTATAAAAAGAAGAGTGAGCCGCATAAAGCTGCTGTAACAGGTGATACAGTTGGTGATCCTTTCAAGGATACTTCAGGCCCTTCTATGAATATCTTAATCAAATTAATGAGTATTGTATCATTGGTAATTGCCCCTACTTTGGCTTCATTACATGGAAATACACCTAGCGCTGATAATGCAACTCCTAAAACAGAAGTTGTAGCTCCAGCTCAAGCAAATCTTGCTAATGTAACAGCAGAAGAGGTTCTATTGATAGAGGAAAGCATGAAAGTGAATGGCATAATTGCTGAGTCTGATGTGGTTTCTTTTATTGAAGGCAAGTTGTTCATTAATAATCAGTCTGTCACAAATGATTTACAAGTGGAGGCTGAAAAAATATACCAGCTTCTGAAAAGCTAAGAAGTCTACATTTCTGAAAAGATCCCGGGCTAATTCCCCGGGATTTTTTTTGCCATTATGTTAAAAAATGTTTATAACTTGTGGAAAATTGCTCCGAATGCCATCAATTATTCAAGCATCCTTAAGCAGCAACGAAATGTTGCATATTCAGGTGAATGATCCAAAACTTATGCTGGAAACTATTGAGTACAGAATTTTGGATACAAGCTCATTTATAGTTAGAAGGGGAAAGTTTTCTGGTTTTGAAACGCAAATTAATCTAAGACACTTGGATCAAAAGAAATACAACCTTCAACTTATTGCCGAAGAGAGTACATTGTACGAAACTGAATTTTACAAAAATGCTATGATTTAATTGTGCGAACTTCGCCTCTATGAAGTTGAATTATTGGCTGTTACGCATATTTTTTGTTGCCCTCATTTTATTTTCATTCTGGAAGGAATCTATACAGGCATTTGTTTATGTTGCTCTAATTTGGGCACTTGGTGAAACACTCACCCATCACCCTCGGTTTAAATACAGGAAACCAGTTACCTTCTTTTTTCTGCTTGCAACTATTGCTATGTTGTTAACATGGGATAGAACAAGAACAGAATTATTGAATCCGCATATTGAGCTTGCACTTAATAGAATGGAGCATGTAGTTTTTGCATGGATTGTTGGTTGGACATTTTATTTAGTTGCATCAGTTGAACAAGCATCGCGCTTCAAAAGAAGAGAATTGTTGTTTTACTACTTTGCTGGTTACAATTTTATTGGGTGGTTAAACGAAGTTTTTCAAAATAGTTTGGAAGGAAATTTGGTTGTTGCAATGCATAAGGAAAACATGATTGATATGGCTGTCAACTTTTTAAGTGCACTCTTTTTTGTTGGAGCTGTAACTATATTTCATAAAAAGTTAAGAAACTACCTCAAGCGCATTGCTTATCCAATTGTTTCATAATTACGGTTTGGGTTGAATAAAAAATGGATACCCTTTCTTTGAGTATCCATTTGTGGAGCCGAGGGGAGTCGAACCCCTGTCCAAACAAGTTTACAGTAAGCTTTCTACATGCTTATTTCACTATTATTTGTTGGGTTTACAATGGAAGTGAACCAACCTCTGTACACCTTAGCTGGATAGTTCTTAAATTAACAGCACAGCCTAAGTTAATCGCAACCTGTATTTGTTTTGAGTCGGCGGCGGAACATGGTAACAGATCAACCTGTTCGGCGGCCCTAATGACTACTTAATCACTGATTAGGCAGCCATGGCATACTGTGTATTGCCATTTAATGTTTGAATATTCAGATTAAAGTGCTAATTATCCAACGCACTGCATGCTTACACCTACCGGAATCCATGCTGTCAAAACCAATACGACCCCAGTTGGAAATGCAAAGTTACAAATAAACCCTGTAAACCTACATATGATGAAGAATCATAGCAACCCACTTATCGCGCTGCACCAATTTTTCTTGAGCTAAACCAACTTTATGATATACTTCTTCCAAAACTTGAACATCTTCTGGCAAAAATCCACTTATAAATAATCGGCCATTTGTTCTTAGCTTTTTAGCCAAACCTTCCATATTATCTAAAAGGATATGTCTATTAATATTAGCTAAAATAAAATCATACTCTCCATCAACTCCAGCATGATCTAATAATTGCAACCTAACCTGTGTGCAGTTGTTAGTAGCTGCATTTTCTTCTGAATTTTCTATACACCAAGTATCGCAATCGGTAGCCAAAACTTGAGTTGCTCCTAATTTCTCAGCTAAAATGGCTAATACTCCTGTCCCTGTCCCAAAATCAAAAACTTTTTTACCTACCCAATTAAATGAACGCATTAATTGCATCATCATATGAGTAGTGGCATGGTGACCCGTACCAAAACTCATTTTAGGTGTAATCTGCAACTCATATTGTACACCAATAATTGGTTCATGAAAATGAGCTCTAATACCCACAAAATCGTCCACAATAACAGGCTCAAAATTAGACTCCCATAAAGCATTCCAGTTTTGTTGTTCAATTTGTTCAAAAGAATGAGCCCAGCCTTTTATGTTCAAATAGCTTTCCACTTCTGTCCTTTTCATCTTTTCCTCAAGAATATAGGCATGCAAAGTATTCTCTTCCTCTTCAAATGATTCCCAATCCATTTGAATCAAAGCGGCCATAGCTTCTTCCCTATCACTCTCCTGGGTTATTTCTATTGTTAATTTCCAATACATCATATACTATAAGTAAAAAAAAACTCTCCCGAAGGAGAGGTAATTATTAAGATTGTGTTTCGTTTGAATTTTCTCCTCTTGGAGGTGTAGATCCACCACCCTCAGGACGCTCAGGTCTTGGGATTAAAGCTTTGCGACTTAATTTAAATTTACCAGTCTTATGATCAATTCCAATCAACTTTACTTTTACCTTATCGCCCTCTTTGAAAACACCTTCCATAGATTCTAGGCGCTTCCAACTGATTTCGCTGATATGTAATAAACCTTCTTTCTTAGGTAAAAATTCAACAAAAGCCCCAAACTCTTTTATACCTTTTACTGTTGCCTCATATACAGAACCTTCTTCAGGAACAGCAACCAGACCTTTTACCCAAGCAACTGCTCTATCTAAGCCTTCTTTTGCTTGAGAGAATATGCTCACTTCACCCTGATTACCTACTTCTTCGATATTGATAGTAGTACCAGTTTCGCGCTGAATTTCTTGAATGACTTTACCCTGTGGTCCAATGACTGCACCAATGAATTCCTTATCAATAAATAACTTCACCATTCTTGGTGCATGCGGCTTCACTTCTTCGCGAGCTGCAGGCATGGTTGCATACATAGCATCCAAAATGTGCAATCGACCTTGTTTAGCCTGCATCAAAGCTTCACGCATCACATCCATGCTTAAGCCGTCAATTTTGATATCCATTTGTACACCACAAATTCCATCTTTGGTACCAGTAACTTTGAAATCCATATCTCCTAAATGATCTTCATCACCTAGAATATCAGTTAAAATAGCATACTTGCCGTCTTTAGCACGGGTTATAAGTCCCATTGCTACCCCGCTCACATGTTTAGGCACTGGAACACCCGCATCCATTAACGCAAGTGAACCTGCACAAACAGTTGCCATAGATGAAGAACCATTACTTTCCAAAATATCACTTACTACACGAACAGTATACGGATATTCATTACCTGGCATCATTTGCTTCAAGCTTCTCATTGCCAAATTACCATGACCAACTTCTCTTCTACCAGGTCCACGCATTGGCTTCACTTCACCTGTTGAGAATGGTGGGAAGTTATAGTGTAAAATGAACTTGCTATAGTCACTGCTTGCTGCACTCTCAATTAACAACTCATCTAATGGAGTACCTAAAGTAACGGTTGTTAATGATTGTGTTTCTCCACGTGTAAACAATGCTGATCCGTGTGGTGTGGGCAACGCATCTATTTCCATATATAACGGACGAACCTGATCTAATTTTCGTCCATCTAAACGAGTGCGATCATCTAAAATCATATCACGCACTACATCATATTGTAAATCGCCTAAATATTTTCCAACCAACTTCGCATCTTTATCTTCTAATTCTCCTAATGCTTCTTTTACTTCAGCTTCTAATTGCTTGAAAGCACTGCTTCTATCGTGCTTAGCACTTGCTGAACTTGCAATAGCATACATTTTAGCCTTTGCTAAATCAACAATACGCTGCTCTAATTCGCTGTTGGTATAAGGCTTTGTATAATCTCTTTTACCAGTTACACCTTTCTTCTCACGAAGTGCATGCTGTGCAGCAATTTGAACGCGAATTGCATCGTGCGCTATTTGCAATACTTGTACCAAATCTTCTTCACTGCACTCTTGGCTTTCACCTTCTACCATCATGAGGTTCTTCTCAGTTGCTGCAACAATGTAATCCATATCAGCTTTTGCCAATTCAGTTCTAGTAGGGTTAACTACATACTGTCCTGCAATTCTTGCTACTCTAACCTCAGAAATAACTTCTTTAATAGGAATATCAGAAACAGCTAATGCAGCAGAAGCAGCTAAACAAGCTAATGCATCAGGCATTACTTCTTTATCGCTTGAAATGAGGGTAACTAATACTTGTACATCACACAAATAATCTTCAGGGAAAAGTGGGCGAAGAGCTCTATCAATTAATCGACTAATTAAAACTTCATAGTCACTTAAACGACCTTCTCTTTTGAAAAAAGATCCAGGTATTCTTCCAGCAGATGCAAATTTTTCTTGATAATCAACTGTTAATGGGAAAAAACTTTGACCGTCTTTAGGCTCTTTGTTTGCTACTACTGTAGCTAATAAAACGCAGTTCCCTTGCTTAACTACCACAGAGCCGTCGGCTTGCCTGGCTAATTTTCCAGTTTCTATAGTCACTTCAGCTCCCGATGGCAGCTGAAAAGATGTGCTAATTGCTTGTAAATTCATAAAAATTCGTGTTGTAAATTGATATTTTCCTGAAACGGAAGATATCGAAGTGTAAAATACCAAAAAAGTTAACTGAATACAAACGACTATTCCCAACCGCAATATTACAGTTGGGAACAGCCTATTCAGATATTCAATACCATTATTTTCTTAGACCTAATTTCTCAATCAGAGCTCTGTATCCCTGTAAATTGTGCTTTTGCATGTAGCTTAGTAAGCGTTTACGCTGACCAACCAACTGCATCAAACCTCTGTGGGTAGAAAAGTCTTTCTTGTTCTTTTGTAAATGGCCGGAAATGTGTGAAATTCTTTCAGTTAGAAGCGCTATTTGTGCTTCAATTGATCCGGTGTTGTTGGCGTTTCCACCATAAGAAGCAATCACAGTTGCTTTTTTTTCTTTTGTTAAAGGCATCTCAGTTTCTTTTTAAAACATCCAAATGTTGTTCTTCACTTATTTAGGGCTGCAAAGTTAATAAAAATGCCGATATTTTAGCACTTTTTACTAAAATTCTAGCTTTGTGTATATTTTAATATGAGCCAACCTTTATCCCCAACTAGGTGAGACTCGTAATGCTTATAACCGATTTGAGGGGTATTTTGCCATAAATATGCGGAAACATTTCCTGTAAATCAGTCGCCATTTCGTAAATTAAGGGAGCACCCACAAGCTCTGGATCTATGTTTAAAAGAATGAGTCCTGTTTGACCAGCATAAAATCGCTGCAACACTCCTTCCACTTGCTCCTTTTTACTGCAATGTATAAATCCTTCACTATCAAGTGACGGCGCAGAATACGCCCCCAATTCTTGGGCTTTTTCCCAAGCAGATAATGTAGTAATATGATAAATATGTTCTGTCATAATCAAGCAATCCTTCCTTTTTTTTGCGCTATAAGCATGGCATCGGCAAGAACAATAGCGGTCACAGCTTCCAGCACGGGAGGCACACGTAACGCAATGCATAAATCGTGCCGACCTTTAACGGATAGCATTTCCTGCTCACCCGACTCCCAATTTAAAGTAAACTGTTGTTGCGGGGTTGATGCAGTCGGTTTTATTGCAATTCTAAAAACCACCTCATTTCCATTGGTTATTCCACCTACTATACCGCCAGCATGATTGGTCTCTGTAGCTCCAGATGAATCCTTAATAGCATCGTTGTGCTCAGAACCAAACATCTTAGCTGCTGGAAATCCTGTGCCAAATTCAATTCCTCGAACTGCAGGAATAGCGAAAACAGCATGTGCAAAGCACGACTCTAATGAATCCCAAAATGGCTCTCCTATGCCTACAGGCAAACCCTTGACCTTACATTCTACAATTCCTCCAATTGAATCTTTAGCCGCTATTGCTTTCTCTAAACCTTTATCTAAATCTTGTTCCCCTCCAATTTCCAAAATAGTCGCTTCAACTTGTATATCACTACCCAATACTTTCTTTGCAACTACCCCGGCAGCTACCAAACAAACAGTTAGTCGGCCGCTGAAATGACCACCTCCTCTATAATCTTCAAATCCTCCAAACTTTTGATTGGCTACCCAATCTGCATGTCCTGGTCTCGGAAATGAACGCTGCTTGTCATAATCTCCGCTTCTTGTATTCTGATTAAGGAACATAATAGCAATAGGGCTACCTGTAGTTTTATCTTTGAAAACGCCAGATTGTATGAGTGGCTCATCTGCTTCTTGACGTGGTGTGGTGCCTTTCTGCTTACCCCCCTTTCTTCTTTCAATATCAGTTTCAAAATCTGCTGGTGTTATTGAAACTCCTGCTGGACAATTATCAATCACCACGCCAACAGAAGGTCCATGCGACTCACCGTATATACTTACCCTAAAATGTGTTCCAAATGAATTCATACACTAGCTTAATATCACTTGTTTTATTGATACTCCTAATTGTTGTAAGTCCTCAAAAAAGTGAGGATATGATTTTCCAACAGCAGAGGCATCTTGTATAAAGATAGGTTGTTCTAAAGGAAGTGCTGCAACGGCAACTGCCATAGCAATACGATGATCGTGATGAGAAGAAAAAACAACACCTTTTTCAATGAAAGGATTTCCTCCGTACACCAACATTTCATCGCCATTGATTTCTATTCGTATACCCATCTTTTGAAATTCTTGCTGTAAGGTTAATCCTCGATCGCTTTCTTTATGCTTTAATCTATGTACGCCAGTAAATCGACTCACTCCTTTCGCATGTGCAGCTAAAGCTACTAATGGGGGGAACAAATCTGGACATTCAGTTGCATCCATTTCAAAAGCTTGTAATGAACTTGACTGTACACTTATTTCATTTGCATACTCTTGGAACGAAACACTGGCTAATTGTAATGCTTTCATAATGGCTCTATCGGCTTGCTTTGAATGTGTATTCATGCCTTCCACTATAATATCGCCATACAATGCACCTGCAACTAATAAAAATGATGCGCCACTCCAATCTCCTTCTACCTGAAATTTGATTCTGCTTTCAACAGTACGTTCTAAAGAACTTTTTGGGAAGTAGAATTTTTGATAGTTGTCAACTATTGGCATATGCATATTAAAAGCTTGCATTACTTCTAATGTAAGATCTATATAAGGTTTACTTTGAAGATCTTTTACATAAATTGTTACATTGCTAGCTTCTGCTGCAGAATAGGCTAACAAGAGACCCGTTAAAAACTGGGAACTGAGTGAGCCATCAATTTCTATATTTTTGGGTATCAATGAGCCTTTTACTTCGAGTGGTAAAAATCCGTTATTGCTTTCCATATGAACGCCAAGTTGGGGTAATACTTCATTAAAAAAAACCATCGGTCTTTTTAGTAAACTTCCTTTTCCCATTAATTGTGTTATACCATTCCTTAAAGCAACTATTGGTGTAAACATGCGCATCGACAACCCACTCTCACCTGCATGTATGGAAATAGTTTCTGTTTGATTCAATAATGTTGGAGCTCCAGTGATTATATACTTTCTTACATCTTCAGTTACTTGGGCTCCTAGTGCTTTAATTATTTCTAAAGCAGCTAAATCATCTTCTGATTTTCCTGGATAAATTATTTCTGTAGGACCATGGTGCAACATTGCACAAGCCAAGGCTCTTTGCATGACACTCTTAGATCGTGGCGCTACAATTTTCCCTTTTAATTTATTTGGATATAACTCTATTGAACTCATAAATTGCTCTGAATGCGCTCAAATATTTGTGATAATTCTTTGGTTGTAATAGGCTGAATGTCTGGTTTGCCAATTTTATTAAGCAAAACATAATTAATATGTCCTTCCTGTTTCTTCTTATCCATTGCAAGAATATCCATAACTGGTTTCAATTCAAATCTTGCAAAGCTTGGCAAATTGTATTTTGCTAATAAATCAACAATCCGATCAACCGATTTAAATCCTGTATAAATCATAGAAACACAACTAGCATAGGTCATCCCAATTGCAATTGCCTTTCCGTGAGATAATTCATGCATATTTTCAAGCGCATGTCCAAGTGTATGCCCGAAATTCAACCATTTACGTTCATTTTTCTCATAAGGATCCGACATCACTATTTTCATCTTGATACGCACATTCTTACGAATTAAATCTGTTAATAGCAACGGCTTTTTTTGCCATGTTGCTATAGGAGTTGCTTCTAGTTGTCTGAACATGGATGGGTCTTGTATACAAGCATGCTTAATAATCTCAGCAAATCCATTTTCCCATTCAGCCTGCGGAAGTGTTTTTAAAAGACTTACATCATATAACAAGAATTCTGGCTGACGAATAGTGCCAACTAAATTTTTATACAACCCTACATCTACCCCATTTTTACCACCTAAAGAAGCATCTACCATTGCTAATATTGAGGTTGGAATAAAACCAACCGACACTCCTCGCATGTAAATAGAAGCAACATAGCCAGTCATATCTGTAATTACACCTCCACCCACTCCAACCAACATGGTCTGTCGGTCTGCGCTCATTTCTATTAACTGACTAATAATTTGATCAATAGTTGATTGCTGCTTATACTTTTCTCCAGGTTTTAAAACAATTGTTTTCCAAGAATAAAACAAACGAGGATGAGCCTTATAAAGATGCTCATCAGTTATTAGAACAATTTTTTTTCGTTGGCTTAAGTCTTTTAAAAATGACTTTGCTTGACCAAAGAAACAAGTCGTTTGCTTTCCATCAACATCAAACTTCATCGATCGCATAGCTTAAGACTTATTTGTTCATCAATTTATTTTGAAGATTAATACTTTCAAGGTGAATTGCATCCATGTATCGTGATACAAACTCTTGACTTAATCCCAAAACTTCACCACGCTGATATGCTCTTTCTAATATCTCATTCCAGCGATTGGTTTGAAGAATAGTAATATTATTATCTTTTTTGTACTGCCCAATTTGCTTAGCAATTTTCATTCTCTGTCCAATCAGTTGCATTAATTCATCATCAATATGATTGATTTGCTGTCTGAATTTTTCTAGCGCTGCATGAAAATCATCTGAGTTGATATCTTCTTTTCTCCACTCTATTGCACTAAGCATAGCTCCAAATTGCTCTGGAGTAATTTGTTGTTTCGCATCACTCCAAGCTTCATCGGGATTAATATGGCTTTCCACCATAATACCATCAAAGTCAAGGTTAATTGCTTTTTGTGCCACATCCAATAAAATATCTCGTCTACCACAAATGTGTGAAGGATCATTTATTAGCAGCATCTCAGGATTTCTCCTTTTCATTTCAATAGCAAGGTGCCACATAGGTGCATTGCGGTATTCTGTATTGCCATAAGAACTAAACCCACGGTGAATGAGTCCTATATCTTGCACACCAGCCTTAGCAACTCTTTCAACGGCGCCTAACCATAATTCTAAATCTGGATTAATAGGATTCTTAATAAGAACTGGCACATCTACACCTTTTAAAGCATCGGCCACTTCTTGAACGCTAAATGGATTAACCGTAGTTCTTGCACCAATCCATAAAATATCTACTTCAAAATGCAAAGCATCTTCAACTTGTTTGCCAGTTGCCACTTCTACAGCAACAGGTAAACCTGTTTTTTCCTTTGCTTTTTGCAACCATGGAAGTCCTTTTGTTCCTACTCCCTCAAAACTACCTGGGCGAGTTCTTGGCTTCCAAATACCAGCTCTCAACACATCAACTTTTCCTAGTGCTGCTAATTGAACAGCCGTTTCTACCAACTGGTCTTCGGTTTCAGCTGAACAAGGTCCGCTAATAATAAGAGGACGCTTTTGAAATGTTTGCTTCGCATTTATGACCGAAGCAGCTACTGAATTTGAGATCATACAACAATTGTTTGCTTGTTAAAAGTTTATCTAGAATTGGCATCATTCATACGAATGCGGCGCCCTCTGTAATTTTTACCATCAATTGATTGAATCATTTGTTTAGCCGATGACTTTTCAATTTCAATCCAACTATTCATTTCTTTCATATCAATTCTTCCCAATACATCTTTTTTCAAATCACTCATATCCAAAATAAATTGTAAGAAACTTGCTTTATAAAATCCATCTTTTGTTCCAAGATTCACAAATAATCGAACAGTATCTCCATCACTAAAGTTTCTTTTTGATCTTCCCCCCTGATTATCACGCGCTTCCCCTCTTTTACCTTTTTGAGAATCTCTCTTGTTATCACGAACGTTCAAATCTTCTGCATTTTCATAATATTTCAAGAATCTGTCGAACTCTAACGCTGCTAATCTGGTTAAAACTTCTTCTTTTGATACTTGCGCAAATTTCTCTTGCAACATTGGCAGATAAGTTTCGTAATTATCATTTGAAATATCTGCACTTAACAACCTATCCATGAAACTGTAAAACTGCTTTCTACAAACATCTTTCCCAGAAGGTAGTTCCAACTTATGAAAAGGAGCTTTTACCATTTTTTCAATCGTTCTAATTCTGTAAGTCTCCTTAGCAGTTACAATGCTCATACAAATACCTGTATTACCTGCCCTACCAGTTCTACCACTTCTGTGTGTGTATACTTCTACATCGTCTGGTAGTTCATAATTGATAACATGAGAAATATCTTTCACATCTATACCTCGAGCAGCTACATCTGTAGCAACTAGAAGTTGAAGTGATCGCTCTCGAAATTCACCCATTACTTTATCGCGTTGTGGTTGACTTAAATCACCGTGCAATGCATCAATATCATAACCATCTCTGGTTAGCTTTTCAGCAATTTGCTGTGCATCAATTTTAGTTCTTGTAAAAATGATACCATAAATACCAGGATGAAAATCGATGAGTCTTTTTAAAGCTTCATATCTATGATGATGACTTACTAAATAAAATTGATGATCAATGTTTTTATTAGCTGTATTTACTTGACCAACTGTAACCTCAAAAGGTTGGTTCATATAACGCTTGCTCACCTTTCTAATTTCGGGAGGCATAGTTGCACTAAATAACCAAGTCGACTCTCTTGCAGTTGTATTTTCAAGGATAAATTCAATATCATCTTGGAATCCCATATTCAGCATTTCATCTGCTTCATCTAATACCACGTAACGAATCTGTTGCAACTGAACAGCTTTTCTTTCAATAAGGTCAATCAATCGTCCTGGTGTAGCCACAACTATTTGCGCCCCTTTTTTCAAATCGCGAATTTGTTGTGTAATACTAGCACCTCCATAAACGGCAACAACCGACATATGTTCTTGGTGCTGTCTAAACAAATCCATCTCATTTACAATTTGCAAACAGAGTTCGCGTGTTGGACATATAATTAAAGCCTGTGGATATTTTTTTTGAGCATCTACTAGTTGTAGTAATGGTAATCCAAATGCAGCCGTTTTACCTGTACCTGTCTGAGCTAATCCAATAAAATCTTTAGTACCGCTTAGCAATACTGGAATAGCTTTTTCTTGAATTGGAGTTGGATTAATGTAACCTAATGATTCGGTAGCCTTTACCAAATCTGCCGATAATCCCAACTCTCTAAATGTAATCATGATTTTTGTTTTAAGATTGCAAAGGTACCTCAATTAAGCCGAGTCCTTTGCTTTTGTGAAGTGTTTGTATGTTAATGTATAATCTTTTTGATGCTATTTGCCTGATAAATGAGTTCTCGTAGATACTCGTAGTTCTCTTTTTCTAGGCAACTTTTAAATTTTCTAAGTTGACTGATATGCTCATTGAGTACGTCTAATATATTGTCCCTATTCTGCATCAAAATAGGCACCCACATATCTGCGTTACTTTTTGCCAATCGAACAGTACTTTCAAAGCCACCACTTGCCAATTCAAAAATGGCATTTTCTTCTTTTTCTTTTTCTAAAACTGTATTTGCTAATGCGAATGAAGTAATATGTGAAATATGACTGATATAAGCAGCATGTATATCATGGTCATACGATCGCATATACAAAATATGCATACCAAGGTCTTTGTAGATTTTCTCAACAATTTCTAGAGCATCCATATCCGACAACTCTTTGTCGCATATAACTGCACTCTTCCCTTCAAAAGCAGCATTGCTAGCAGCTGATGGCCCACTATATTCAGTTCCCCACATAGGGTGACTGGCAACAAATCTTGAACGTTTGGGATGACCCTTAATAGTATTACATAGAGATGCTTTGGTTGAACCCATATCCATAACAACCTGATGAGCAGATATGCCATCTAAGATTGAAGGCATTATCTTTTCTGCAGCATCAATAGGAATGGCAATAACAATGCAATCGCAATTTTGCCAAGAAGTAGGTTCTGATATCTCATGCACAATACCAAGTGAAAGTGCTTTCTGGCAATGCTCTTCATTCGCATCAAATCCAACTACTTTGCCCTTCCAACCTCTCGCTTGTAGTGTTAGAGATAGTGAGCCACCAATTAGTCCCAATCCAATAATTCCAATTTGCTGAATATCTTTCATGTCTATTTCAAAACTGATTGAATGAGAGAAATGGATTCTTGTAATACAGCTTCTGAACTACATAAACTAATTCGAACGTATTGATTACCCTCTGAACCAAAAATGCCACCCGGGGTAATAAATACCCCTGCTTTATAAAGTAATTCATCACTCAGTTGATATCCATCTGTATATTTTTCTGGTACTTTGGCCCAAACGAACATGCCTACCTGTTGACGGTGATAAACACAACCAATAGTATCTAATAATTGAAAAGCTTTTGTTTTTCTGGCTGCATAAACTGTATTAATACTTTCGAACCAATCGCTGTCGAGTTCCAATGCTTTTACTGCCGCCATTTGAACTGGTAGAAACATTCCACTATCCATATTGCTTTTGAAAGTTAATACCTCGGCAATTCTATCCGCCCTTCCACACAACATACCTATCCTCCATCCAGCCATGTTGTGACTTTTACTAAGCGAATTCAACTCTAAAGCACAATCAATGGCTCCAGGAACAGACAGCACACTAATAGGTTCAGGGTTTAAAATAAAGCTATAAGGATTATCATGTATTAACAAAAGCTGGTGCTTTTTTGCAAAGGAGACCCAATCCGACATTAGCTCCAAGGATCCTTTCCATCCGGTTGGCATATGTGGGTAGCTAATAAACAAAAGCTTAATTGAAGGATTCTTTTCAACCAGTTGCTCTAATTCATTAAAATCCGGAGCCCCTTCTAATGAATAAGGTAAAGAATAAAAAACAGGCGTCCCACCAGCCAACCTGACCGCACTTGCGTAAGTAGGATAACCTGGATTAGGAATTAGTACACCATCACCCTGATTCAGGTATGTCATACAAATATGCATGATACCTTCTTTGCTTCCGATAAGAGGTAAAACTTCTTGGTCGGCTTGCAGGTTAACGTGATAAAATTTTTTGTAAAAATTTGCAATTGACTTTCTGAAAACTGGATGCCCTTTATAACCTTGATAGCTATGCGTATTTTTTTCCTGGCTCCATAGGTGCAACTCTTCAACCACTGAAGCATGAGGTGGTAAATCAGGACTGCCAATACCTAGGTTAATAATTTGTTTACCTGACTGTCGCAATTGTTCAATTTCAGCCAACTTTTTCGAAAAGTAGTATTCGCCAATTCCTTGCAACCTATTTGCTACTTGCATACTTTATCCTTTTTGAATTTTTCCTTTATTATAAACACCCAATACTTGTAGTGAGTTAGTATGGCTTGGTAAATCTTTCATCACTATCTGAAACTGTTTTAAATCATCAAATTCCAAATCGACATAAAATCCGTATTTGAAATTGCTACCTGGAATTGGCAAACTTTGCAACTTACTCAAATTCACACCTTGCTTAGCAATAATTTCTAAAACCTTTGCCAATACGCCTTGGGTATGGTTGGTTTGAAAATAAATAGATGCTTTATCTCCTTGCAGTTCTAGATTTTTGCTTTTTCTTTCAAGTACAAGAAATCTTGTGATATTATTTTTTTCAGTTTGAATGGCTGGAGCAATGATTTCAAGCTGATACATTTCAGCTGCCAACCCACTTGCAATGGCTGCGGTGTGCTTATTCTTATGACTATGAATATGCTGAGCACTCAAGGCTGTGTCTTCAGTTTCAATAATTTTCCATGGCTGGGCACTAAGAAAATCAACACATTGCAAAATAGCCATAGGGTGACTCATGACTTCTTTAATATCCCTAAGTTCAACTCCCGGATTAACTAATAAATGCTGACTGATTTTCAGATATACTTCACCTACAATTTGTAGCGAGCTTTTTTGTAGCAACCTGTAATTTGGAAGAATTGCTCCTGCTAAAGAATTTTCTATAGCCATCACAGCACCATGGGTGACTTTATGTTGCTGAGCTTTATCTATTAGCTCACGAAAAGTGGCACAAGGAAGAATATTAGCTGTTTTGCCAAAAAATCTTTGTACCGCAACTTGGTGAAAGCTACCCTGATATCCTTGTATCGCGTAAGTCTTCTTCATAAAAAAAATCCCGATTCTGGGTAGAACCGGGATTAGAAAGTTGATTGTTTTGGTAATTAGATACGTACAAGCACTACCCGGTTCTCAGGGAGAAAATAATAGTAGAAAAAATAAAACCAGCTATTACCGAGTGCGTTTCTCATACGATCCAAAGATGTAAAACAAAATCGATATAACAAAATTTTTATAAAAAAAGCCCTCCCGTGGAAACGGGACGGCCTCTAACGATTGCTTGCCATATGAAAAAGTTTCAAAGGTCAGGGGCGCAATCTACCCAAACCTGAAATTATTTTGCAGTGCTATCAGCTGCAGGTGCAGCTACAGTTGAATCAGCAGCAGGAGCAGTTGAATCAGCAGCAGGAGCTTCAACAGCTGGAGTTTCAGCAGGAGTTTCTTCTTTAGCTTCGTTGTTGCAAGCTACAAAACCAGCGATCGCGATAAGAGCAAGTAATTTTTTCATTGTAAAAAGTTTTAATGTTTGATGATTAATACCGTAGATAACAAAAGGTAACCCGGATTTCTAAAAAAATTTTTTAGCAGGTCATTTGGGTTACTTTTGTTGATATTAGCGTATTAAATTGGGAATAGTGAAAGCTGAGTCAAACGAACAATCTTTATTAAAGGGGCTAGCGAACAACGATTCGAAGGCTATTGAGACGATTTACAAAGAAAACTTCGGTGTTATTCAGGCATTCATTATTGGCAACAATGGTTCTTTGGATGATGCCAGGGATATTTTTCAGGAGGCAATGATTGCGCTGTATGAAAAAGCACAAGACAAATCATTTGTATTAACCTGTCAAATTAAAACCTATGTATATTCCATATGCAGGCGGCTCTGGCTTAAAAGACTTCAACAGCTTGGGCGATACTCGTATCCGATTGAGAATTTGGAAGAAACTATTCCAGTCGACGAAGATGTTGAGATTCATGAAAAGAGAAACGCTGAGTTTTCGATCATGGAGCGCGCTCTAGGAAGTTTGGGAGAGCCATGTAAAAGTTTATTGGAAGCTTATTATATAAAAAAGCAAGGTATGCAAGAAATAGCCAACCAGTTTGGCTACACAAATGCTGACAATGCTAAAAACCAGAAATATAAATGCCTGATGCGCTTAAAGAAACTCTTTTTCGCTCAGTATAATATTGGGGAGTAAGTTATGGAGGATATTCAATTATTGGAAGCAATCGAAAGATACCTGGGTGGCCAAATGGACGCCACTGAAAAGGCCTATTTCGAGGATTTGCGTAATAGCAATCCCGAAATTGATCAAATGGTGGTAGAACATAACATGTATCTCCACCTGATGGATCAGTATGCCCAGCGAATTGAATTGAAACATACACTGCATCAAGTTCATGAAAAATTAACCTCAATAGGGGCTATTGATGAAACTTCAACTCCTGATACTGGTAAGGTAATTCAACTTTGGTCAAAATATAAGCGTGTAACAGCCATTGCAGCTGCTGCGGGGGGTACTATTGCATTAATTATCAGCGCTCTTTCAACCTATTTCTCTCCAAATATTAATCCTTCTCAAATTCAAGCACTCAGCAAGAAAATCACCATTTTAGAAGGTAAGCTAAACGCAGAAATAAAAAAAGGTGCTACAAAAGTGCCTGAGGGAGCTACTTTCACCAGCGGTGGTACTGGGTTTTTAGTTGATGGTAAAGGATATCTTGTTACAAACGCCCACGTTCTTAAAAATGCAACTGCTACTGTAGTAGTAAACAGCAAGGGCGAGGCATTTAAAGCTGAAATTTTATTGAAGGATGATGCAAAAGATTTAGCCATCTTAAAAATTAAAGACAGTGACTTTAAAAATGTAAAGAATCTTCCTTACGGAATTGCTAAAAATGCCTCTCCACTTGGCGAAGAAATATATACACTGGGTTATCCTAGAAACGAAATTGTGTACAATTTTGGTCATTTGAGTGCAAAAACGGGCTATAAAGGCGATTCATTGAGTTATCAAATTCAAATGAGTGCTAACCCTGGTAACTCTGGGGGACCAGTTTTTAATAGAAAAGGCGAGGTAATTGGTATCATTAATTCTCGTCAAACTGAAGGTGTTGGCATCAGTTTCGCTATCACTTCTAAGAACATTTATAACCTTCTTCAAGAAGTGAAGAAATCTGATACCGCTATACAGAAGATTAAACTAAACGCCAACTCTCAAATTCGTCAGAAAAATAGAACTGATCAAATAAAAGAGATTGAACCTTATGTGTTCAGCATTAAAGCTTACAACCAATAAGCGTTAACCCTTAAAACTTACCAATAAAAAAAGCCATTACGAAATGTAATGGCTTTTTTATATACGCTTTATCTTAATCTAAACCCATAAATTAGTAGGGTACTCCCCTTTTTCAACCAAGTCTTGGATACTAGTTTTTACACCTTCCGCATCTGCTTTATAAGTTACTCCAAACCAAGATGAACTTGTTGGTATTACACGAATGGTACCTAGCCCTTTCTTAATAAAATAATCAGCTACACTGGGCATGTAAAACTCCGACTTAATATTCTGAATATTGTTATCCAAGAACTTTGAAAACTGTTGTTCACATAAACTAAATATGCTGGGATGAAATCCAAAAAAATTCATACTTACAGGTGTATTCTCCGTTAATTCATGCAGCCCCTTCTCATCTTCATACACTATAACCTCTTTTCCAGGAGCTCTGTAAATTTTGATCCTTTCAGTGATACCCATTAAGTTACCCTGACCATCAACATCACACACCCCCCTACTTACAGTTCCATTTTCACTTAAAGTATTACTCAGTTTATAGCCTACAATACAATATTGATTAGGCTGAACATCTGTTGTTAGAAACTTAGCAGCTTTTTCAAATGCATCTCTACCATAAAAATCGTCTGCATTAATCACTACAAATGGATCCTTAACTACATCTTCACAACAAAGAACAGCATGCGCTGTACCCCAAGGTTTTACCCTGTCTGGTGGTATCTGCCTATTACCTACATGAGACTCTAACTTTTGATACACATAAGCAATTTCAATTTTACCCTTGATTTTAGGTTCAACAAGCTCTCTAAAACTTTCAGCAAAATCTTCTCTAATAATAAACACCACTTTCCCAAATCCAGCCCTTATGGCATCATAAATGGAATACTCCATTATAATTTCACCAGATGGACCAAACTGCTCTGTTTGCTTACTGCCTCCATACCTACTAGCCATTCCGGCTGCTAAAATCACAAGGGTTGGTTTCATACCTGTATTTTTACATTGCTTTCGCGGGGGGCGCCTGCAAAATTGAAGGAATGAATCCGAATTTACAAATGCATTTTCTGCAATCTGTTGAAATACAACAGAAATTTCATATCGAAACGGATATGCTCCGGCTTGATTTAATTCACCCCATCATTAGTGGTAATAAGTGGTTTAAACTGAGGTATTATATCGAAGAGGCCTTTCAAAAGTCAAATTCCGGAATTGTAACCGCTGGCGGACCATATTCTAATCATTTAGTCGCAACCGCTCATTTATGTAAACTTATGGGAATTCAGTCAAAAGGATTGGTAAGAGGTTATGCCAATGCCCCTAGAACACATACACTTCTGCAGGCTGAATATGATGGAATGGAACTGGAATTCATTTCAAAAAAAGATTTCGATACTCCTAATTTTTTGGAATCTAATTTTCTTACGAAAAATGATTATTGGATTCCTATGGGTGGAAAAGGAGGTTTGGGTGTTAAGGGATTTGATATCATTGCTGATATGTATCCATTAGAAAAGTATTCGCACATTATTTGTGCAGTGGGCACTGGCACTATGATGGCAGGAATATTGAATACTGCTAAACCTCATCAACATGTTATTGGTATAGCTGCTCATAATGAGGTGCAACCCATAAATATATTCTTAGAAGAATTTGTTGAGACACATTCAGTTAAAGCAGCTTACTCACTATTTGAAAAATACCACGAAGGTGGATTTGCAAAAAAATCATTTAATTTAATTGAAGTTATTAAGGAGGTTTGGAATATTCACAAAATTCCGCTCGATTTTGTATACACCGCAAAACTTTGGATGGGATACCAAGATCTTTTAGTAAAAGGTTTTTTTAATTCAAATAGCAAGATTTTACTCATTCATAGTGGCGGCTTACAAGGGAATCTGTCTCTTCCAAAAAATGCATTACCATTTTGATAAGAAATCAGATATTATATTTGCCCTTATGCTGAGAACCTCCTTGCTTTGTATTTTAATTTTATCGTTTGTTACCTTAAACGCGCAAGATACACTTCCTCGTTTTACAGTTAAACCATTAGGCAAAAACAAGGTGCAAATCAGCTGGGTGAATCCTTATAAGGGACTCATTCAATTGAATATTCAAAAATCATTCGATAGTACCCGCAACTTCCGAACTATTTATACTGCAACCTCTCCTGAGCTTCCTACGAATGGATTTATTGATCAAGAGGTTATTGCAGGTACGAAATATTATTACCGCATTTTTTATATGCAAAATGGAGGGAATTATTTTTTCTCTGAAACTATTAGCAATCAGTCCTATACAACACCTCAGGGTCCAGCTACACTTCCTGAGCCAATAGATACAGATGTAACTGTTTTCAAAAAAGATAGCCTTTACAAAAAATTTGTGTTTGCCGACTTTAAGAAATTCAGAGACTCACTTTCGAATAAAACAAAAGACACTTTAACTAGAGTAGATCAAAACAAGTTTGTTTGGAAGCCTTTTCAACCTAAGCCTATTTGGAAAGCCTCTGTATATGTGTTCACCAACACGCAGGGTTACCCTACTATTCAACTGCCACTCTTTAAACAAAAAAATTATCGCATTGTCTTTATGGAAGAAGATGGAACCCATCTTTTTTCGATAGAAAAAGTGAGTGATTCTCCATTGATGCTTGACAAAACAAATTTCTTCAAATCGGGTTGGTTTTGGTTTGAGCTATATGAAAATGGAGATCTATTAGAAAAGAATAAATTCTTCTTAGGCAAGTAATTTACATCCAAATACCTGCTGAAAATATCGCTTTACAAAGTACTTTACTTCCTCTATATCTACCTCTCTCCCTAACTCTCTTTTGAGAGAGGTTACCTGCTTATTTTGAATACCGCAAGGAATGATATAGTTAAAATAATTTAAGTCGGTATTCACATTTAAGGCAAAACCATGCATGGTTATCCACCTGCTGCATTTAATACCCATTGCACATATTTTTCTTGCCTTAGAAACATCATCCGTATCTATCCAAACACCTGTTTCACCTGCACTTCTTTCCCCTTTCAATCCATACTCATTCATTGTAAGAATAATAACTTCTTCAAGATTGCGTAAATACCAACCTAAATCTGTTTTGAATTTTTCGAGGTCTACAATCGGATATCCAACCAATTGTTGAGGCCCGTGAAAAGTAATATCACCTCCCCGGTTGATATGAAAAAACGCTATTCCTTCTTGTTGAAGCTGCTCGTCTGTAATTAATACATGCTCTTTCTTGCCATTTTTTCCTAGTGTAAACACAGGCGGATGCTCCACAAACAATAAATGCTGTATGGTGGGTACTTCTTCAGGATTTATGGCACTTTCAGATTTTCTGTATACCGACTTAATAGCCACATTTTCTGCTAATAACTTTTCTTGATAATCCCATACCTCTTTGTAAGAACGTATCCCTAAATCCTGAAAAAAAACTTCCTGCATTTGGCAAATTTACTGACTGGAAGTAACATACCCTATTTTTGCTGAATGGAGCAAGCCGAAGATTGGAGTCAGGAAGAAATTGCAGAAGACATTTATGAACGAAGAACCTTTGTGGCAGACAAAGGACAGGAACCTATGCGTATTGATAAATGGATTCAAATGCGCTTTGAAAATGCTACCAGAAGCAAAGTGCAAAAGTCCATTGAAAACGGATTTGTTACGGTCAATGGAAAGCTCATTAAAAGTAATTACAAAATCAAGGCAGGTGACGAAGTGGTAACTATGCTGGTGCATAATCCTGATGCGAGCGAAGTAAAACCAGAATATATTCCTCTTGACATCCGATTTGAGGATGAACACTTAATGGTGGTGCATAAACCGTCGAATATGGTGGTGCACCCTGGTGTAGGAAATTATACTGGTACATTACTAAATGGCATTGCGTTTCATCTACTTCAACAAAAACCCGATTTGGATGAAGAAGCATTACCTCGATTTGGGTTGGTACACAGAATTGATAAAAATACAACAGGATTATTAGTTGTAGCTAAAACTCCTGCCGCAGCCGCTGGATTGGTTAAACAGTTCGCAGCGCATACTGTTCAACGAAAATATGTTGCTTTGGTATGGGGAAATTTGGAAGATGATGAAGGCACTATTAATGCACATATTGCCCGCCATCGTCAATTTAGAAAAATGTTTGATGCTTATCCCGATGGTGAAATTGGCAAACATGCAATTACTCATTATAGGGTGTTAGAAAGATTTCATTATGTAACACTAGTTGAATGTGTGCTGGAAACAGGAAGAACACACCAAATTAGGGTGCACATGAAACATATTGGGCATACGTTGTTTCATGATGCAGAATATGGAGGTGATAAAATCTTAAAGGGAACCATCTATTCAAAATATAAGCAGTTTGTAGAAAATTGTTTCACGCTTTGTCCTCGTTGTGCATTACATGCGGCCACCTTAGGCTTTGTTCATCCAATAACTCAACAAGAGATTAGTTTTGAATCAGAACTCCCCACAGATATGAACAGCTTAATTGAAAAATGGCGAAATTACACTCGTCATATTCAGGTGGAATAGTTGAAGTCCTTCAATCTACTACCTTATATTTGTTTTAAATTTATTGTCATGTCTACTGATATACGCAACAACTGGACGGTTGAACAAATACACGAGATATATAACACACCCTTATTAGAACTTATATTTCAAGCAGCAAGTATGCACAGAAAGTACAATGATACTGCTGAAGTGCAAGTTTGTACGCTTTTAAGTATAAAAACGGGTGGTTGCCCTGAGGATTGTGCCTATTGCCCTCAAGCAGCCCGCTACCAAACCGATGTAAATGTGCAAGCATTGATGAAAACCGATGAAGTATTGGCTTATGCACAAAAAGCGAAAGAAGCTGGCTCTACTCGTTTTTGTATGGGTGCAGCTTGGAGAGAAGTGAGAGACAACCGAGATTTTGACAGGGTAGTTGAAATGGTGAAAGGTGTAAATGAGTTGGGGATGGAAGTATGTTGTACACTTGGAATGCTTACTGAACAACAAGCTCAAAGATTGAAAGAAGCTGGTTTGTATGCTTATAACCACAACCTCGATACCAGCGATGAACATTACGAAGAAATCATTACCACACGCACTTATGATGATCGTTTGAAAACTCTTGATAATGTTAGAAAAGCTGGAGTAACTGTTTGCTGCGGTGGAATTATAGGATTAGGTGAAACCCACGACGATAGAATTAAAATGCTACATACACTTTCTACTTTACCTGAGCACCCAGAAAGTGTACCTATCAATGCCTTGGTGCGTGTAAAAGGTACACCTCTTGAAAATCAACCTAAAGTAGATATTTGGGACATGGTACGCATGATTGCAACCGCTCGTATACTCATGCCTAAGACTATGGTTCGCTTAAGTGCTGGCAGAACTGAAATGTCTGTTTCGGAGCAAGCCCTATGCTTTATGGCAGGCGCTAACAGTATTTTTGCAGGTGATAAATTGCTTACTACTCCGAATCCTAGCTTTGATGAAGATGAAGCCATGTTTAATTTATTGGGATTGGTACCAAGAGTGGCTTTTAAGGATGAGCACGCTGAAGTAGCTGGATAAGTTATAAGGCCTTATTATTCCAAGGTATACTGAAACTGACTTGATGTGCCAAGTTGCGTTGAAATGCACTTCCAGCATATCTAAAGTGTAATTTTTTAAGTAGTACCCCAGCTCCCCAAGTAAATCCATTCAGTCCGTTGGTCTGGTTAAAAGCATTTAAATCAAACCTGCGAAGAAAATTGTACCCAATAGTACATTCTAATTTTTCATGGGGGTAGAACTGAGTGCTTACAACCAAATGTGATAAAATTCTTTGTAACGTTAACCCTTTATTAAGAAATCTATCATCTCCCTCTAGTTCATTAAATGCAGGATCATTGTACAATAAATCCCAGCGCTGTAATCGATAGGCAGTTAAACTGAACTGAATGGGTGCAAGTGCCAATTTTTTACTGATTCCTATTTGTACATCAAAAGGAAGCTCTTCACGAACTCCATCAAAGGTTTGCAGTTGAAAACCCATATTTTTCGCAAGAAAAGATAATTGTAGTCCTGTTGATGTATCCAAATAAGCCAAGCCCACATTCCAGGCCAAGGCACTTGACCTAAACTGCCCCATCTGAGCACCAATCCATTGCATAGATACTCCTACATTCCATCTGTCTTTATAGGCTTTTGATACTGCTATTTGTACCATGTGGTCACGTGGACGAAAACTTCCGCCAATATTACCCGCTATATCTGTTTGTTGAATAGAACCATAATCAAGATAGTGAACTCCAAAACCTATATTAACCTGCTGCTTTTCTAAATAATTGCTTGTAAATAAGTTATATTGATTAATACCAGCTAAAAATGAGTGATAACCTGCATGAATTTGCCCCGACATGTTTGATCTCAATAAAGCAGGATTAGTAGCAGCTATAGAGATGTCTTTGGTAATTTGACTAATATTTTCGCCGCCTAAAGCCGACTGTTGAGCTCCTTGGGGTAATCTAAGAAAACCATAAACCGAATTACCACCTAAGGTTTGAGCAAATACACCGATACTTAAAAAGCAGGTAATTAGGATTAAAGAAAAAAATCGGAATAATTGCATCAGTTCAAAGCTAAGGATGGTTAAGGTATAGATAAAAAAAATCCCCCATAGAAATGGGGGACGTTAACCCTTAAAACAACCAACATGAAAAAATCTTGTTGATAAGCAATATTACAACCTGTTGAAGAATAAGTTCAAAAAATAGCACAAAGTTCTTACAACCTGTGGTTGTAGACTATACCAAAGCTAGTTCCAAAACTTGGTTCATTTGCTTCACATAGTGAAATTCGATATTCTGAATAAATTCAGGATCAATCTCTTTCACATCCTTTTCATTCTGCGCACATAGAATAATTTCTTTAATTCCTGCACGTTTGGCTGCTAAAACTTTTTCTTTGATACCACCAACAGGTAGAACTTGTCCTCTTAATGTAATTTCCCCAGTCATTGCCAAATAGGGCTTCACTTTTCTTTTGGTGAAAGCTGAGGCCAAACAAGTAAGCATTGTAACTCCTGCACTTGGCCCATCTTTTGGCACTGCCCCTTCTGGAACGTGAATATGGGCAGTTGATTTTGAAAACAGCTCTGGATCAATCTGGTATTTTTTTGCATTTGCCTGTAAATAGGTCAAGGCTGTGGTAGCACTTTCTTTCATGATATTGCCCAAGTTACCAGTCAGCTTTAAATCGCCCTTTCCTTCACTCAAAACTGTTTCAATAAATAAAATATCTCCTCCTACATATGTCCACGCCAATCCAACTGCTACACCTGGCATATGTACTGTTTTATAGATATCATTCGAGTACCTTGCTGGTCCGATCATTTTTTCGAGATCGGCAGCTCGAACAGCCGATTTTATCTTGCCTTTCATGGCATACTCTTTAGCATGATAACGCATTAATGAGGCTAATTGTCGATCTAGTTCTCTTACTCCACTCTCTCTTGTATAAGATTCAATAAGCTTCTGAATAACAGCATCTGGTACTTGTAGCTTTACCTTACCTAATCCATGCGCCTCTTTTTGTCGGGGTATTAAATGTCGTTTTGCAATTTCAACCTTCTCTTCAACTGCATAGCCACTCAAATCAATAATTTCCAAACGATCTCTCAAAGCAGGCTGTATGCTCTGCAAGTCGTTTGCGGTTGCAATGAATAACACTTTACTCAAATCGTACTCCAATTCGAGATAGTTATCATAAAAACTATTGTTCTGTTCTGGGTCTAATACTTCTAGCAAAGCCGATGAAGGATCTCCTCTAAAATCTTTTCCAACCTTATCAATCTCGTCTAAAATCATCACTGGATTAGAAGTGTTGGCTTTCTTAATGTTCTGCAAAATCCTTCCTGGCATTGCACCAATATAAGTTTTACGATGTCCTCGAATCTCACTCTCATCATGTAAACCACCTAAACTAACGCGTACATACTTGCGTCCAATAGCATTGGCAATGCTTTTTCCCAAACTTGTTTTACCAATACCCGGAGGTCCTACAAAACAAAGAATCGGACTTTTCATATCGCCTTTCAACTTCAACACAGCCAAGTATTCAAGAATGCGATTCTTTATTTTCTGCATACCAAAGTGTTCTAAATCGAGCACTTTTTTGGCTTGCTTTAAATCAAAATTATCTTCTGTATACTCTTCCCAAGGAAGACTCAGCATAAGATCGAGGTGGTTGTATACAACGGAATAATCTGGGGTACTTGAATGCATCCTTTCCAACTTCTCTATACCCGATTGAAACAATTGTTTTGCAGATTCTGGCCACTTCTTCAACTCACCCTTCTTACGCATTTCTGCAACTTCTCGGTCATTGTTATCGCCACCTAACTCATCTTTAATACTCTTCAGTTGTTGCTGTAAAAAGTACTCGCGCTGTTGCTTATCAATTTCTGTTCTGGTTTTAGACGCAACCTTATCTTTCAATTCAGCAAACTGTAATTCGCGCTGCAAAATATGAATGAGTTTTTCAGCACGCTCTACTAATACATTGGTTTCAAGTAAAGTTTGTTTTTCTTGCAATTCACTGTTCAGGTTACTGCTTACAAAGTGAATGAGGAAAGAAGGATTCTCAATGTTCTTGAGAAGGATAGAAGCTTCGGTTGGAATATTTGGGGAAAGCTGAATAATTTTTGTTGCTAAATCTTTGATAGTACTGATATAAGCAGGAAAATCATCTTGCTGATCGTTTGATTCTTCTAGAAGTCGAATAGCTGCCACAAAATATGGATCTTCCTGAACCATTTGCGTCATTTCAAAGCGCTTTTTACCTTGAATGATCATGGTTGTTCCACCATCCGGCATTTTAATCAGCTTCACAATTTTTGCAACTGTTCCAATATTGCATAAATCGTTTGGCCCAGGCTCTTCAACTTGTGCATCTTTTTGTGCTAATACACCAATTAACTTATCTTTCTTGTAGGCATCGTTAACTGCTTTAATGCTTTTATCGCGACCAACAGTGATAGGCAGAACCACCCCAGGAAACAATACGGTGTTTCTGAGTGGTAAAATGGGTAACAAATCAGGAATTTCTAACAGCTTATCCTGTTCAGATTCGTGCTCATTAATTGGAATAATGGGCATGAAATCCGACTCGTCTTCTCCAGCTAACATTTGTTTGAATTGCATCATATCTTCTTATCTAGTCATTTTGTCATCAAATAAATACATTCTTCGCTTCAAAGGAAGCCGACAAAAATAATCAATATTAATGCCATAGCCGAGAATGGCGCCTTTATTTCCAAAATGGCATAAAAAAAGGCATCCTTTCGGATGCCGATTTTGCTTACATAAAGCATAACCCCCTAGAACTTCAATCCAATACCAAGCTGAATTTGCTGTTGTTTCCAACGTTCAGTTTGGGTAAAATCGTTGATATTGTTCAATCCAATATTGTATCTGCCGTATATTCTAAATGCTTTTAAGTTGATTTGAGTACCCAACACCATGGCAAAATCACCAGAAGTAAAAGCTCTCTCACCGTTTTGTAAAAGGTTTTCATTAGGATTGGTGAGTATGCTGAATTGTGGCCCAGCTAATAAAGTTATGACAGAGGCTGGACTATATCGCAACAAAACTGGAATTTGGAGATAATTCAGTCTAACATCACTCATTGGTAAAATACCCGGCAGGGTACCAATGGATGAAAATGATGCAGCTCTTGTACTAGACTGGCTCCATAGTAACTCGGGTTGTATCCCAATTTTTTTTCCAAAATCAATTTCAGAGAAAAATCCCGCGTGGTAAGACAAGCCAAAGCCATCTTCGAATCTTTGTCCATCAATTTTGGTGGCATTTGCACCAACTTTTGCTCCTAATCGAAATGCCAGCTTTTGGGCATTAACTGATTGAAAAACAACCAGTAAAATTAAAACTAAAAATGATAATTTGCTTTTCATATTGTGTATTAGACAACATGTTGCAAGTATTGTGCCAAATTGGCTTATACAAACTCAATCACAGTAATTTCAGGTAAGATTCCCACCCGACCAGGATAGCCAATAAAGCCGAAACCTCTGTTAATGTATAATTTTTGCTTTCTCTCTTCATATAATCCAGCCCAACGTGGATATACCCATTGCACCGGGCTCCATTTGAAATAAGGGTTTTCTAGTCCAAATTGCATACCATGGGTATGACCAGATAAGGTCAAATCAATGTCTTTATAATTTGGCAACACTTCTGCATCCCAATGACTGGGATCATGGCTCAATAATACTTTAAATGGAATGTCTTTAGCTCCTTCATAAGCCTCAGTCAGTTTTCCATACTTAGGAAAACGACCTTTAGCGCTCCAGTTTTCTATTCCTAAAATGGCTATTTTTTGCCCTTCTTTTTCAAGCACAACATGTTCATTCATGAGCAGTCGCCATCCCATTTCATGATGCAACTGCTTCAATTTGTCTAAGTTACTTGCCTTTTGCTCAGCCGATTCCCACCGCACATAATCGCCATAATCATGGTTTCCCAAAATACTGTACACACCCATGGGTGCTTGCAGCTTGCTAAAAATTGGCTGACAATCAAATACCTCCTCATGTCTATCATTCACCAGATCACCAGTAAAACAAATCACATCAGGCTTTTCCTTCAAAATAAGCTCCACTCCTTTCTCTACTGCGGCCATATCTTGCAGACTCCCGCAATGAATATCACTGATTTGTACCAATTTCAACCCCTTGAAAGCCGAGGGAAGATTATTAAAAGAAACTGGAATTCTCTTAACCTGATAATTGTATTTATTTCTGAAGCCATACAACATGGTTCCAAAAAAGCCAGAACCCAATGCCAATCCCGCCCAACTTAGAAAAGTAGAACGGCTAATTACATTGCCATCGCCCCCAAAACTTGCACCAGTGGTAGGGAAAATTTTAGATACCAACCACATCCCTCCTCTCCTCACATCATCGATTAGGAAAAACAATGCAGCCATTAGTTTGGCAAAGAATATGCCCACTAAAATAGAAAACACATAATTTCTAAAAACTTTAGAAAGCTGAATAGAACTTGGCAAGAAGGGAAAGGAAACAATCATTAACAAAGCCAACACTGAAATGAACCAATAGATACCATAAACCCAAACCCTGGTTCTGTCGGTATATGGCTGACAAACCCATTTTACGGCCTGAAACACATACAAATCCAACAAAAACATAAAAATTGCAATCCACCACCAAGCACCTGAATTCCGCATAATTTTTTCTTTAAGAACAAATGTGCTGCAATTTGTTTCAATTTTTCTAAACAGGTTCTGCAAAAATGTAAGAATGGTTTCATGCAATGTTTCACGGAAAAAGATTCAGTTCATGTAATTTTGAGCTAAATCACTTGGTTATGAAGTATACATATTATGGACATTCCTGTTTTTCACTGGAAATGAATGGGAAACATGTGCTTTTTGATCCCTTTATTTCAGGAAATGAACTTGCTGGGCATATCCAAATAGATGCTATTCCGGCCGATTTTATCTTGATTTCACACGGACACGCAGATCATATTGCAGATGCGGTTGTAATTGCTCAGCGAACTGGAGCAACTGTTATTTGCAATTGGGAAGTGGCAGGATGGCTTCAAAACCAAGGTCTTACCAATGTACATCCTATGAATACAGGCGGAAGCAGAGCGTTTGACTTTGGTAAAGTGAAATGTACAGTGGCGCAACATAGTTCTGGTCTTCCAGACGGAAGCTATGGAGGCAATCCCATGGGATTTTTGTTGTTTGCTGAAGGAAAACAGCTCTACTATAGTGGAGATACTAGTTTAACATTGGATATGCAATTGATTCCAAAATGGGCTCCTCAATTAGATGCCGCTATTTTGCCAATTGGCGACAATTTTACGATGGATGTTGCAGATGCCATTGATGCAGCCACCATGGTTGGAGCTCAAAAAGTGGTTGGTGTGCACTATAATACCTTTGGATATATTGTAATTGATCCAGAAAATGCAAAAAACGATTTTAAAACTGCGGGGAAGGAATTACTTTTACCCGCTATTGGTGAAACCATAGAATTATAAACCGAGTCAATTAAAATGGGAAGAATTATTGGAGTTGCAAATCAGAAAGGTGGTGTTGGTAAAACTACGTCGGCTATAAATGTAGCAGCTAGTTTGGCTGTATTAGAATTTAAAACATTGTTGGTTGATGCCGATCCACAGGCAAATAGTACTACAGGTGTTGGTTTTGACTTACATAACATCACCTCTAGCTTATACAATTGCATGGTAGATAATATTAAAGCATCTGACGTTGTTCTTAAAACAGAAATGCCGCACTTAGACATATTACCTTCTCATGCCGATTTAGTTGGTGCGGAATTGGAAATGATCAATTATCCGAACAGAGAAAATGTAATGAAAAATCTGTTGAAGGAAGTTAAAGATCAATATGATTTCATTATAATCGATTGTTCGCCTTCTTTAGGATTAATTACTGTAAATGCATTGGTCGCATCTGATAGTGTTTGTATCCCAGTTCAGTGCGAATTTTTTGCATTAGAAGGTTTAGGAAAACTTTTGAATACAATCAAAATCATTCAAAGCAGATTGAATCCAGAATTAGAAATTGAAGGCATACTCATGACTATGTACGATGGTCGTTTAAGACTTTGTAATCAAGTAGTGAGTGAAGTGCGCAGGCATTTTGATGAAATGGTATTTTCAACTATTATTCACAGAAACACTAGACTGAGTGAAGCCCCTAGCATGGGTAAGCCTGTTATACTTTATGATGCAGATAGCAAAGGAGCCATTAATTACCTCAACCTTGCTAAAGAAATTTTACAGCGTAATAATATGACACGCATGAGTCAAGAAGAAAAAATCATTCAATAATAAATTCATTACATGGCCGCTTCGAAAAATAATAAGGACTTACTAGGAAAGGGTATTCGCACTTTACTTCAGCATATTGACCAGGATTTAAAAACAACTGAAGGACAATTAAAATCTTCTGTAGTAGAACAGGTAACATCTGTAACCAGAATTCCATTAGATCAAATAGAAACCAATCCAAATCAACCTCGTAAAGATTTTGATGAACAAGCTTTAAAAGAACTTGCGGCATCCATCAAAATTCATGACATAATTCAGCCTTTAACCGTTTCAAAACTTGCCAGCGGAAAATATAAGCTCATTGCTGGAGAAAGAAGATATAGGGCATCAAAAATAGCTGGTCTTAAAGATGTTCCAGTATATGTTCGTCAGGCCAATGACCAAGAATTATTGGAGTTAGCGTTGTTGGAAAACTTACAAAGAGAAAACCTGAATGCTATAGAAATAGCATTGAGCTATAAGCGTATGATGGAAGAGCTCACGTACACGCAAGAACAAGTTGCAGAGCGTATGGGGAAAGAAAGAAGTACGGTTACTAATTATATTCGTCTTTTAAAACTTCCACCCGATATTCAACTTTCTGTTAGAAACGGTGAGTTATCAATGGGGCATGCACGTTCTCTTATTAATATTGATACGGTTGACCAACAGCTTTTCGCTTTTAAAGAAATTCGTGATAAAGCACTCAGTGTTCGTCAAACAGAGGAGTTGGTTAGAAAAATGTATAAGGGTGATAAAAAAACTAAAACAGCTAAGCCTGGCAATTCTCTACCTCCTGCATACAAAAAAATTGAAGACAACCTTTCATCTCATTTTGGAACAAAAGTGAAGTTGGTTCATCACAATAAGGGGTATGGCAGCATTACTCTCGAGTATTACTCACTTCAGGAACTCAATAAAATGTTGGAGTTGATGCAAATCACGGTAAGCTAAATGAAATGGTTATTCATTTGTATAACTATTTTGTTATTTAGTGCCCCTAAAAGTTGGGGTGCTAATTCTTTGTGCAACTTTGAATTTACCTTTGATACCATTCCATTAAATGACAGCACACAAGTAAAACCCATCAAGCCAAAGCATAATCCTCGTTTAGCTACTAAACGATCGGCTATGATTCCTGGTTGGGGACAGGCTTACAATAAAGAATACTGGAAAATTCCATTGGTTTATGGTGCTTTATCAATACCAGTAATCACTTTTGTTTACAACAATACATGGTACAACAGAACAAGGTTTGCCTATGATGCAAAATTTGATGCATCGAGACCTGTTAATCCAGATAGCAGTCGGCTTGGACAAATTCATCCCGATTTAAGAAATGCCGACTTAGCTTCCTTATTAAATTTCAGAAACATATTTAGACGAGATCGTGATTATTCTGTTTTGTGGTTTTTAGTTATTTGGGGGTTGAATGTAGTTGATGCAACAGTATTTGGACATCTTAAGGAATTTGATGTAACGGATGAGTTATCAATGAAAGTGACCCCACAATATCTACCTCAAACACGACAAGCAGGCATTCAATTAAACTTTCAACTCAAACATCCCGAAAAGAAAATATATCAGGTAAAATAAATGAACTATGAAAATTGCATTGATTGGTTATGGCAAAATGGGTAAGGCAATTGAACAAATAGCCAAAGAGAGAAAGCATGAAGTTGTTAGTATTATAGACCAAGACAATCAACATGATTTTCAATCAGCTGCATTTCAAAGTGCAGAAGTAGCCATAGAATTTACCGGTCCAGAGTCAGCCTACAACAATGTATCAGCTTGTTTTGCTGCAAAAGTTCCTGTTGTTTGCGGAAGTACGGGATGGTTAGAACATTGGTATTTGGTGGAAGAGGCTTGCAAAGAGCAGGAAGCAACTATTTTGTACGCAAGTAATTTTAGCATTGGGGTGAATTTATTTTTTCAACTCAATCAATACCTAGCAGAATTAATGAAGTCACATGCTGAGTATCACCCAAGCATTACTGAAATTCATCATACTGCAAAAAAAGATGCACCTAGTGGGACAGCCATTACATTAGCAGAAGGTATTTTAGCATCTTATCCCAATAAGACCAATTGGGTCAATAGGCCAAAAGCAAATGAAAAAGAGTTGAGCATTATATCAGAACGAGTAGATCCAGCTCCAGGTACCCATATCATTCAATACACATCAGAAATTGATGATATTGAAATTAAACATACTGCGCATACCAGAACAGGTTTTGCTCTTGGCGCTGTTCTAGCTGCAGAATTTTTAAAAGGTAAAAAAGGCATCTACCAAATGAAAGATGTTATGCATGCCATGGCAGCAGCAGCTGCTCACCTTTAAGACTATAACTTAAACGACCAGCCGAGTTTTAGATTTAACATATTGGCATTTCCAATGGTTCCTATTGGGTGTTGCCATCCACTGTATGTACCCTGTAATTCAAGACCAATAAGTTTGACTCCTACCCCGCCTTCCCACATGAAGTTATTTGTTTTTATTCTGGTATTACTAGCATTATCAAAAGATTGAAATGCAGTTCCTACATTACCTAAAAAGAAAACTTTTCCTAAAGCAACATATTGCCTGATCCCTGCTTTTAAAGGAATTACTTGAAGGTCACCTCCCAAATTATTCACTTTAACTCCAAAAACCTGGTAACCTACGGTTCCAGTAACCAATGTTTTTCCTAAACCTATACCTAAACCAGCCTCTCCACCCCAAGCGCCACGATTGCTAACATTAAACTTCTCATTGGCTGGCGAAGCATAATTTACATTCGCAAAAATCAATGCCTTTGGAAGTTTAAACTGAGCAAAACCAGTTCCTCCACAACAAATCAAAGTAAACAATGCAATAATTTTCGACTTCATGAGTTATTATTTGAGACTTCAAAATACTATAATTTTGTTAAAACCCTAATTAACATGAAAAAGTTCCTATTCGTAGCCTGCATTTTTCCTTTTGTAGGCATTGCGCAGAAAAATATCGTTAAAATAAATGGTAGCTCGTTAGTTGCTAGAACTGTGAGTTTACAATATGAAAGACAAATTTCAAAAAAGATATCATTGGCTGTTGGATACAAGTTTACCCCAGAAGGCGGTTTGCCTTTTCAGTCTTCTATCAATAACATCATTGATGATCCAAGTGTACGATTTGACCAAATGCAGGTGAAAGGAAGTGCCATTACTCCTGAAATACGATTTTATACAGGAAAAAATATGAAAGGATTCTATTTAGCTCCTTATGCACGTTGGGGTACCACAGAAGCAAGCAATTTGCCTGTTGTTGTAAATTATACTGTGGCGGGAAATGCGCAGTCTACCACTGCAACTTTTGGTGGCAAATCAACCGGATTTGGAGGTGGAGTTATGATAGGAACTCAATTTACCCTACTAAAATTTGTGAATATTGACTTATGGATTATTGGTGCACATATTGGAAGTGGATCTGGAGAAATGAACGCAACCTTTTCTAGCCCATTACCTATTCAAGGACAACAAGAGTTGAGCAGACAGCTTGAGGAAGTGAAAAATAACGCTTCGTTTTTAAATATGACTTATTCGGTAAATGCAAATGGCGCACAAGTGAATATTGGTCGCTATGCGGGTATTAGAGGTGCTGGTGTTACAATTGGATTTAGACTATAAAAAGTTCAGAAAAACCAACATTATAAATGCCGGTCTTAAGAACCGGCATTTTTCATTATACGTAAATGATGCAGCATGTCTTCTGTCATCTTTTTCAGATCATACTCGTGTTTCCAACCCCAGTCAGTTCTAGCTACAGAATCATCTATACTTTGAGGCCAACCATCTGCAATTTGCTGACGGAAATCTGGTTCATAGTTCAAAGTAAAGTTGGGAATATGATTTCGGATTTCTGCACCTATTTCTTCTGGCGAGAAACTCATGGAAGATAAATTGTAAGAATGTCTGATCGATATTTTGCCTGAAGGCGCTTCCATTAACTCAATAGTTGCTCTAATGGCATCGGGCATATACATCATAGGTAAATAAGTATCCTTTTTCAAGAATGAAGTATAGCTGCCATCTTCCAAAGCATCGTGATAAATTTCAACTGCATAATCAGTTGTACCTCCACCGGGAGCCGACTTATAACTAATTAAACCAGGATAACGAATGCTACGCACATCTACCCCATATCGCTGCCAGTAGTAGTTGCACCAAAACTCGCCGGCATACTTACTAATACCATAAACAGTAACAGGTTCTATAATTGTTTGTTGCGGACAATTTTGTTTTGGCGATGTTGGTCCAAATACAGCAATACTACTTGGCCAATATACTTTATGCAGGTTTTCTTCTCGTGCTATTTCTAAGACATTTAATAAACTTTGCATGTTCAAATGCCAAGCTAGGTTTGGATTCTTCTCTCCCGTTGCGCTCAACATAGCGGCTAAAAGATAGATCTGTGTTATGTTTTGTCGAATTACTTGCACATGTAACATCTCCTTGTTCATAACGTCTAAGCTCACATAAGGCCCAGTTCCTTTTAGCAAGTCATTTTCTTCTCTTAAATCAGAAGCTATTACATTGCTATCACCATAAATTTTACGCAATGCAAGGGTTAATTCAACCCCAATTTGCCCACAGGCGCCAATTACTAGAATTCTTTCTTTGGGATGTGACATGTACAATCGTTTAAGGGCGCAAAGAAACAGAAACTTATAGTAGTTTTGACCGATAGAATACATAAACTATTTAAAAAATCTTCAATAACAGCTCATGCATCCATCTTATCTCTCACAACTCTTTCAAAACCAAAGCTATGACCCACAGAGCTTCTTTTTAATTGCTGGCCCATGTGTGGTTGAAAGTGAGGAAGTAGTCATGGAAATTGCAGAAAAAGTAGCCTCTATCTGCAAAAACTTGGGTATCCCCTATGTGTTTAAAGCCAGCTATAGAAAAGCTAACCGTACTTCTGCCAATTCATTTACTGGTTTGGGCGACGAAAAAGGATTGAGCATCATTCAATCTGTTGGAAAAGTTTATAATCTTCCTACAACCACAGATATTCATACAAATGAAGAAGCTGCTTTAGCTGCAAAATATGTAGACATTTTACAGATACCTGCTTTCTTATGCAGACAAACAGATTTATTATTAGCAGCAGCTGAAACTGGAAAAATTGTGAATGTAAAAAAAGGGCAGTTTTTGAGCGGTCCTTCTATGAAGTTTGCTGTTGAAAAAATTCAAAAAGCTGGTAATAATCAGGTTATGCTAACCGATAGAGGCAACAGTTTTGGATACCAAGATTTGATCGTTGACATGCGCAATATTTCGTGGATGAAGGAATTACAAGTTCCTGTTATAATGGATTGTACACATAGCCTTCAACAACCCAACCAAACAAGCGGCGTAACTGGTGGAAATCCTGGTATGATTGGTACTATTGCAAAAGGAGCTGTTGCAAATGGTGCAGATGGATTATTTATTGAAACCCACCCAAGACCTAGCGAAGCGAAAAGTGATGGCGCCAATATGCTCCCGTTACAGCACTTGGAAAGTTTACTTACTCAGTTATTAAAGATTAGAAAAGCAATTATTCAATAGTCATTGCTTTAATAAAATCTGCTACTAAATAGCTAATTAATTTCCCTGTAGAACCGTCATGTAAACCATCGGCTCTTTGCACTATGCCTTCAGAAATATGCAAATATGCCACGTTATGATCCGCAGCCGAAAAATGTACAAACTGTCGCGCTTGAGCGACTGACACTCCTGATGGACTCATAGCACTGCTGAGTGTATTTTGAATAGCATCTAAATCTATTTCAATTCCACAAACAGTATCTTGAGTAAATCCATTTGCGTGGGCTATGGCTTGTAACCAAGTTCTCTTTTCGTGAACAAAAATATCTTCATAGGTAATACAATCCATAAAAGGATTATTCACCAAATCAATCCAACTGTTCTGTGGTATATAGTTTTCGTGCAAACCAATTACACAATACTTCGACAAATAACCATCTTCTTCTGCATACCTAAATGCATTGCCGCTATGTCTTCCTTCCATAGGTCTATAATCGGCATGTGCGTCTAAATTCACAACATTAATTTGAGCCAATGGAATTGAGCCAGCTTTATGCCATCCTTTTGCAGCTCCTTTAATACAGGGATAAGCATTGTTATGACCACCGCCAATAACGATTGGTATTTTTTTACACTGAGTTATAATTTGTACCACTTGTTCAACAGCATCATCAATGGTATTCACCGCATGACGAAATGCATCTAAACGCTCTTCATAGTCATGTGCATTTTCTTCAATGAGTCGAGCAACTTCATCAAAATTAAAATGTCCTAGAAGCAAAACTTCTTCACCTCCTAAAAAGTCATTGCTTTGCAAATTCAAAAAGCTATCCAAAAAGGGCACCCATGCAGTGTGTGCTCCACCCTGACCGCTATTTGCTTTTACCCCAATTTCTTCAGGAACCCCAACAACCACATATTTGGCTGAAGATGACTGAATGCTTGCTAATACATCATTTGGATGTTTAGCAACTTGCATTCTTTCTCCCAACTTTGTTTCAAAACGTCTAATGCGAACAACTGATAACAAATCTTCTTTCGTATAAATATGCAAATGCTTCATATGATTGCTTTAAATTGAAAGATAATCATTCTTCGCTCAAAAATCTACCTCTTATGACCACATCTTGAATATGATTTTCGCCAAAAGAATAAGGGATATAAGCTAAGGAAGGAATAGGTTTTGTAATAATTATATTGGCCAATTTTCCTTTAGCAATGCTACCCACTTCATGCTGCAACTCCATGGCACAAGCACCTTGAAAAGTAGCTGCTTGAAAAGCTTCTTCTGGTGTCATTTTCATTTGAATACAAGACATATTTACCACATGTTGCATATTGCCGTTGGGCGAAGAACCTGGATTAAAATCGCTTGCAATAGCAACAGCTGCACCTGCCTCAATTAACTTTCTCGCTGGTGGGTAAGGTGCTCTTAGGAAAAAAGCAGCAGTTGGTAAGAGTGTCGCAATAGTTGAAGAAGAAGCAATACAAGAAATATCTTCTTCCGTCATCATTTCCAAATGATCTGCGGATATTGCTCCTAATTCGACCGCTAACTGCAATCCCCCTGAGCTGGTTAACTGATTTACGTGCAACCTCGGTTTCATGCCAAATTTGAGTGCAGCTTCTACTATACGTCTTGTATCGGACAGCGAAAAAAATCCTTCCTCACAAAACACATCCACATAGTCAGCCAAATGTTCGTGCGCTACAGCAGGAATCATTTCATGCACAATTAAATCTATGTAAGCCAATTTTCTTTCTCTATATGCTAGTGGATAGGCATGTGCGCCTAAAAAAGTAGCCTTAATAGGAATAGGAGAATTATTTTTTAAACGTTGAATCACCCGCAGCATTTTTAGTTCATTTTCGAGTGATAGACCGTAACCACTTTTTATTTCCACAGCCCCAGTCCCCCACCCAATGATTTTTTTCAATCTAATTTGTGCAGCCTCAAAAAGAGCAACCTCGCTGCTTTCTTCAACAGCTCTAGCAGATGATAAAATACCCCCACCCTTTGCTGCAATTTCAGCATAACCCATGCCTTTGATTTTGTATATCATTTCTTGCTCACGACTTCCAGCAAAAACCAAATGCGTATGGCTATCGCACCAACAAGGTAAAACCATTGATCCTTTTATGGAAACAACTTTACTATTATCTAAATTTTGTTGATCCCAGTCCTGCATACTTCCATAGTCTACAATCCGTTCATTTTCTATGCAAATCCAGGCTTCTTTTATTGAGGGAAAGTTAGATAAATCATTTCCCCTCAATACCTGTAACGTAGATCTTAATCCATGTAGCTCAGCAATATCTGTTAACCATAATTTCATGTGATTAAGGTAATGAAAAATGATTTGTTGAAACTTGAAACTTATTAAGTTGGCTGGTGTTTATTTGCATATGCATTGCACATTAACTCTTGTAAGGTATCCGGCAGGAATGGGATGGGCCGGATTTATATCGATGGCTTGGTTTCGCTTTCCGCTTTGGTTTTCAAATAAACGTTTATTTTGGAAGCTTATGGGTTGTGGAAAGAATGGCACATTTGACATTCAACCCGATTGGCGCCAATGGTCGGTATTACTTGTATCAGATCAGGAAAAACAAAGCGAACCACCCAAATTCATGCAAAGTTGGTGGAAATGGATGAAGGCAGAAGTTTGCGTTTTGCATTTGCAACCTATTGAAGGACATGGAACATGGGATGGAAAAGCTTGTATGGGTGAAATTCCGAAAGATAGCGGCTACGATGGCATTGTTGCAGTACTTACACGCGCTACTATTCGATTAAACAGGCTCAAACATTTTTGGAAACATGTAGATGCTGTTGCATCGCAAATGGCGGGCTCAGAAGGATTTATTACATCCGTTGGAATTGGAGAAGTACCCTGGATTAAACAAGCAACCTTTAGCATTTGGCGTAATAAAGCAAGTATGAAAGCTTTTGCTTACAGAAGAGTGGAGCATAAAGAGGTCATTAAAAAAACATATCAAGAAAAATGGTACAGCGAAGAAATGTTTGTACGATTCATTCCCATAAAAGTTACAGGCAGTCTTGAATCTCATCCCGGTTGGAATATGACTGTTATCGAAAAAATCTTTACAAAAAATTAGTTCATCATAACAATATTCACGCTGCGCTGTAGAATATTGAAGGCAATTTCGGCCATCATATTTTCTTTATCTAATGTTGGATTTACCTCAGTAATTTCAAAACAGCATACTTTCCTATTTTGCATGAATTTACTAATAAGATCTTCTGCCTCCCTCTCTCGAAGTCCGTTGTTAACAGGTGTTCCCGTTCCTTTTGATATGGAAGAATCCAAACTATCTACATCAAAGCTGATATAGATATCAGTGCAATCGCTCAAGTATCTCAATACACTTCTCACAATATTTTCAGGTCCTTTTCTTCGCACTTCATTGGTGGTAATTACTTTCATACCATACTTTTCAATTAAATGCTTTTCTTCTTTTTCAAAATCGCGTAAGGAAATAAACACAATATCTTCTGGCAAAACCTTAGGAGCAATTTTACCCATTTGCTTCAAGGCTTTCCATTGCAACTTTGTTTCATCATCTAAATCGTGAATGGCACAATCTTGGTTATCCTCATTAATAGCTGTGGCAAGCGGCATACCGTGCAAGTTGCCTGACGGAGTTGTGTACGGTGTATGCAAATCGGCATGCGCATCAATCCAAATAACACCCAATTTACTTTTTGGCTTTGCCATTTTAATACCCGCAATGGTTGCGCCAGCATTGCTGTGATCGCCACTAATTAAAACGGGAAAGAAATTTCCTTTCAAACTTTCACAAACCGACTTAGAAACTTTTTCATACATGCTTACTACACCTTTGATTCGCTTGGCATAGGGCGACTCAATAGGTTCGAACAGCAACTTATTTTCGTGAGGTATTTTTTCAGACGGAAAATGCACGAAAAAATTGCTCATAAAATCGAGTGCAGCAATTTTAATAGCATCAATACCTAAACTTGCTCCGCGTGTACCGGCGCCAATTTCTGAAGGAACTTCAATGATTTTAATATTTTTCATATGTGATGATGTAAAAATGAAAACATAGGTCAGGGTGACCTACTACAATCGGTATAGATAATAAATGGAAATTAGCCAGCAGGTAAGATGCGGCTTCTATCGGGTTTTGCGTTATAAGGAGCTGGTAAATGGCTCTGCATGAATCAAATATAGGAAAAACAAGTGAAACCCATTTTATCCTTAAAAACAAAGAGTAAGTGCATCACGCAAGGCAGTTGGCACAAAATTCAACTCTTCAATGGCTTTATCATTTTTCAATCCACCTCTTTTAGCACGCTTTACAGGCTCTGGAAATGTAAGTTCATCAACTGCATGAATTAATCCAGCATTGAGCTGCAAATAATTCGCTACTTCAACAGCCATTTGATAAGGTGTAATTAAATCAGATCCAGCAATATGAAAAAGACCACTTACTTTTTTGGCAACTATCTCAAATAAAGCTTGTGCAATATCTGGTGCAAAAGTGGGCGTGCGCCACTGGTCATTCACCACCTTTATTGAATTGCCAGAATTGAGCTGTGTAGCTACCCATTGAATAAATGACCCCCTTGATCCTGGTAATTGAGGGCCATAAATAAACACTGGGCGAACAATGGTTGATAATCCTACGCGCTCATTGACATATAGCTCTGCGGCTTGTTTGGTAACTCCATAATAATTCAAAGGATTATAATCTGCTTGTTCATTGTGCGGTCCTTGATCCCCAAGAACAAAATCCGATGATATGTAAATAAAATGAGCTGAAGGACTGGTTTTCTCCACTAAATAACGAGTTACTTCCACATTTTGCTGCCAAGCCTCCCTAGGAAACTGAGCACAAAAATCTGGTTTACTCATTGCAGCATTATGAATAACCACATCGGGCTGAAAATCCCGAAAATAGTGGTCAACCTTGTCAAAATTGGCCAAATCGAGCTGCGTTTGAAACTGCTTATTTGAATCCTGAAAAGAAATATTTCTCGCAACACCTTGTATTTCAATGCCTTTCGAAGCAAATAGCTCCAGCACAAATCGACCTAAAAATCCGGTTGAACCCGTTAATAAAATCTTCATATTCCAAATATCTATAAACAAGTAGCTTCAACCTGCATCTAAAGAGTTATTTTTGGATGCATACTATTATATTTGTGTACAAGATACACATTACCCCAATCGATGATAATTAACGAATTATGCAAGATGTTTCAAAAATTGCGGTATTAACATCAGGAGGCGATTCGCCCGGAATGAATGCTGCAATTCGCGCAGTTGTTAGAACTGCCTTGTACCATAAATTAGAAGTTTTTGGTGTTTATAGAGGCTATCAAGGGATGGTAGAAGACGATATTATGGCAATGGATTCAAAATCGGTAGCCAATATCATTCAAAGAGGCGGCACCATTTTGAAAACAGCCAGAAGTAAAGACTTTTTAACACCAGAAGGCAGAAAGAAAGCTTACGAAAATCTCAAAAAGAGAGGCATAAATGGCCTTGTGGTAATTGGAGGAGATGGCTCTTTTAGAGGGGCTCGTACATTTAGTGCAGAATTTGATATTCCTTGTGTGGGCTTACCAGGAACCATTGATAAGGATATTGGGGGAACTGACCTTACAATTGGATTTGATACTGCTGTTAATACTGCGGTGGATGCCATTGACAAAATTCGCGACACTATGGACGCCCACGACCGGGTATTTGTTGTAGAGGTGATGGGGCGCGATGCTGGCTATATAGCATTATACAGTGGAATTGCAACAGGTGCGGAAAACATTTTAATTCCTGAAACCAAAACTGATATGGCTTCTGTGGTTAATATGTTAACCGAAAAAGAAAAGCGTAAAAAATTGGTGAACCTCATTGTAGTTGCTGAAGGTGATGATTTTGGAGGTGGTAATTATGTAGGTGATTACCTAAAAAAGCACTTACCAAACGCCGACGTACGGGTTTGTATTTTGGGTCATATACAGCGTGGTGGCTCACCAAGCTGTATGGATCGATTAATAGCCTCCAGAATGGGTTACCATGCAGTTGAGTGTTTACTTGAAAAAAAATACAATGTTATGGTTGGAGTTGTAAACAACCGCATGCATTATACGCCGTTGGAAGAAGCTGTAAAAGCAAAACAAAAATTGAATTCAGACTGGCTAAAGATTACTAGAATCCTCGCCTCTTAAATTGATAAAATGGTTATGAGAAAAAATGTAGAAAAATACCTGCATAAAAACATGGATAAAAAAGCAGGAATAGATCATATTATGCATAAAACGAAAATAGTTGCTACCGTAGGTCCGGCTTGCGACACCCCCGAAAAAATCCTAGAACTTGTAAAAGCAGGTGTGAATGTATTTCGCTTGAACTTTTCTCATGGAGCACATGAAGATAAAGCCAAAGTAATCGATATTATCCGTCATATTAATTCAACTGAACCCTATAACATTTCAATCTTAGCTGACTTACAAGGTCCTAAACTTAGGGTAGGTGAAATTGAAAACAATGCTCTTCCTGTAAAAACAGGTGATGTACTCACTTTCACAAACGACAAATGTGTAGGAACAATGGAACGGATTTACGTATCCTATCCAAACCTAGCAGGCGATGTTAAAATAGGAAATACCATTATGATTGATGATGGTAAAATTGAAGTGAAAGTCATTGATATTACCAAAGAGCGTGATGTAAAAGTGCAGGTTGTTCTTGGTGGTATTCTTTCTTCTAAAAAAGGAATTAATCTTCCCGATACTAAAATTTCTTTGCCAGCACTTACAGAAAAAGATTTGGAAGATCTTGAGTTTATCATTGACCAAAACCTCGACTGGGTTGCTTTGAGTTTTGTACGCAGTGTAAAGGATATTATCATCCTTCGTAACAAATTGGATGAGCGTAAAAGCAAAACTAAAATCATTGCTAAAATTGAAAAGCCAGAAGCACTTGTAAACATTCGTGATATTATTGTTGAAAGTGATGGCATTATGATTGCACGCGGAGATTTAGGTGTTGAATTGCCTGTTGAACAAGTGCCGTTGATTCAAAAAGAAATTATTCGCAAATGTATTCACCGTGCTAAGCCAGTGATTGTGGCAACACAAATGATGGAGAGCATGATTGATAGAACTAAGCCAAATAGAAGTGAAATTACTGACGTAGCTAATGCAGTACTAGAAGGTGCAGATGCGGTTATGTTGAGTGGTGAAACTGCAACTGGACAACACCCTGCACTAGTTGTTGAAACAATGCGCAAAATAATTGTTCAGGTTGAACATACACAATATCGTTATAACAGAGAAGAAGATTTAAAACCTCAACCCCATTCTCCTTCATTTTTGAGTGATGCTGTTTGTTACAATGCTTGTAAAATTGCGCGCGATGTAGATGCACACGCGTTAATGGGTATGACACAAAGTGGTTATACAGCTTTTATGCTCAGCAGTTATAGACCAGAATCGCCTTTGTTCATTTTTACTAAAGAACGATCATTGGTTAATCAGTTAAGCCTTAGCTGGGGCGTTCGTGCTTTTTATTACGCTGAAGAAGAAAGTGTAGATGATATGTTCGATGACCAAATTGAAATTTTAAAAGAGCGTGGTTTTTTAAATACTGGTGATATTGCAGTTCATACTGGTAGCACACCTGTAAAACTTCATTTACCAACAAACATGATAAAGATTACAAAAGTTGAATAATTGAATTACTCGAATTTATTTAAAGCCATATCTTATGATGTGGCTTTTTTTATTGTGCATTCCCATAAAAAAATCAACAAAGGCTGGTGGTAATTTTTTACTTTTAAGACAAAATCTTCCCATATGAAAAATAGACTCAGTTGCACTATACTGATTCTCTTAGTAAGTTGCTTATATACATTTGCTCAAAATGTAGACTCCACTTGGTTTGTAAATAATTACACCAAAAAAGAAGTGTACATCACTATGCGCGATGGCGTTCGATTATTTACGTCTGTTTATGAACCCAAGAACAAATCTGAGAAAAGTCCCATTTTAATGACTAGAACTCCTTACTCTTGTGCACCCTACGGTGAGCAAAAGTTTAGGGCATATTGGAACAACCATTATATCAATTACGCAAAAGAAAATTACATTTTTGTTGTGCAAGATGTAAGAGGAAGGTGGATGAGTGAAGGACAGTTTGTTGATGTTCGTCCATTTAATACCAACAAAAAAGGTAATGAAATTGATGAAGCTTCTGATACCTACGACACGATTGATTGGTTGGTTAAAAATCTAAACAACAACAATGGACATGTAGGTGTATTTGGCATTTCTTATCCTGGATTTTATTCAACCATGGCAGCTTTAAGCAATCACCCAGCTTTAAAAGCGGTTAGCCCGCAGGCGCCTGTAACAGACTGGTTCATGGGCGACGATTTTCACCACAATGGTGCATTTATGCTGATGGATGGATTTGCATTTTATAGCAGTTTTGGCAAGCCTCGTCCAAAACCAACTACTGTTGGTCCAACTGGCTTTAATTTCCCCACCCGCGATAACTACGAATTTTATTTGCGTACAGGTGCTTTGAAAAATTTTGCAAAGCTGATGGGTGATAGTATTGCATTTTGGAAAGATGTATATGCCCACCCGAATTACGACGATTGGTGGAAAGCTCGCAATCCAAGAAATTTTGTTACTAATGTTCAACCAGCGATTATGGTTGTAGGTGGCTTGTTTGATGCAGAGGATTGTTTTGGCGCTTGGGAATTATACAAGGCTATAGAAAATAAAAGTAAAAAAACAGATAACAGAATTGTTATGGGTCCATGGTATCATGGACAATGGGCAAGAGGCGATGGCGATCGTTTAGGCAAAGTGCGATTTGGTAGTAATACCAGCGAATGGTATGCAAAAAACATGGAGTTCCCATTTTTTCAATATCACTTAAAAGGAAAAGGCTCTGTTGATAGTATTGCAGAAGCCAATGTATTTTTCACTGGTGCCAATGAATGGAAAAAATTTCCATCCTGGCCTGCAAAAGAAGTAAATCCTACCCCACTCTATATTCGTCCAAATGGCAAACTCAGCTTCAGTCCAATTAGCACCCGAGAAATTAGTTTTACTGAATACATAAGCGATCCTGCTAAACCAGTTCCATATGCGGAAGGTGTTCACACAAGAAGAACAAGGGAGTATATGACAGACGACCAGCGTTTTGCAGCAAGACGTACAGATGTGGCAGTTTTTCAAACAGATATACTTGAAAATGATGTAACAGTTGGTGGAGAATTGTTTGCAGATTTAATGGTGAGCATAAGTGGAACAGATGCAGACTTTGTAGTGAAATTGATAGATGTTTTTCCAGATGATTTCACTTACGGTAGAGACGATAATTATATTATGAATGGCTATCAAATGTTGGTTCGCGGTGAAGTAATGCGGGGAAAATTTAGAAACAGCTTTGAAAAGCCAGAACCATTCATTCCCAATAAACCAACAAAAGTTCGTTTTCAATTACCCGATGTTGCGCACACATTTAAAAAGGGACATAGAATTATGGTGCACATTCAGAGTAGCTGGTTCCCATTGGTAGACCGTAATCCACAGCAATTTCTAAATATTTACGAAGCCAATGACAGTGATTTTAAAAAGGCTCAGATAAAAATTTTCCATCATCAATCTTCCATTCAATTACCTATTCTCAAATAATACTACACATGTTAATACAACGATTGCGCAATTACGTATGGCTGATTTTTTTATTCAGCTTTGTTCATGCACAAGACATTCATATTATACCAGAACCAGTAAGGCTAGTTGCTAAAAATGGGAAATTCAACCTAAGCAGCAGCACCCAAATTGTTTTAGCTGGAGGTGGCAATGAGAGCAATGCAGCATTCCTCAATCAATATTTAAAGCAGGTATACGGTTTTCAACTTCCTATTCGAAAGAAACAAGGAGCATGGAAAAATGTAGTTGTTTTAAACTACGATAAAATGGAAGGCAATACTGATCCTGCTGCATATAGAATGGAAGTAGATGCCGACAAAGTGTATATAGGTGGTCATGGAAACAGCGGCGTCTTTTATGCAATACAAACACTCATTCAATTGTTACCCGTTGAGAAAAAATCAAGTTTAGAAATTCCTGCAGTTGAGGTAATGGACTATCCTCGCTTTGCTTACAGAGGCATGCACCTCGATGTGGGCAGACACATGTTTCCGGTGGATTTCATTAAAAAGTACATAGACTATATAGCGTTGCATAAAATGAATACTTTCCACTGGCACCTAACAGAAGACCAGGGATGGCGTATTGAAATCAAAAAATATCCGAAACTTACTTCTGTGGGAGGCTACAGAAATGGTACCATCGTTGGAAGATATCCTGGTACACATAATACAGGAGAACGCTATGGTGGGTTCTACACACAACAAGAAATCAAAGATGTAGTGGCCTATGCAGCAAAGAGACATATTACGGTGATTCCTGAAATTGAATTACCAGGACACTCATCGGCTGCTATTGCTGCTTATCCTGAGTTGAGTTGCTTTCCGCAAGAAGACACCAAAAGAGCCAAAAGATCTCCTTGGCATGGAGATACTACGGGTAAGCATGTACAACAAACTTGGGGTGTTTTTGAAGATGTGTTTTGTCCTACTGAATATACTTTCAAATTCATAGAAAATGTGTTAGATGAAGTGATGGCATTATTTCCAAGTGAGTATATCCATATTGGAGGCGATGAATGTCCAAAAGAAAGTTGGAAGCGTTCAGCATTTTGTCAGCAACTCATGAAAGAAAAGGGATTAAAAGACGAACATGAATTACAGAGCTATTTTATTCAGAGAGTGGAAAAGTATATTAATTCAAAAGGAAGAAAAATTATTGGGTGGGATGAAATTTTAGAGGGCGGACTAGCGCCTAATGCAACCGTTATGAGTTGGCGTGGAGAAAAAGGAGGAATTGCAGCAGCTAAAGAAAATCATCAAGTAATTATGACACCTGGTGGATGGTGCTATTTTGATCATAGCCAAAAAAAGAATGAAGATTCTGTAACAATTGGAGGATATACCACAGTTCAAAAAGTGTATGGCTATGAACCTATCCCTAAAGAATTAGAAGGCGAACAAGCAAAATGGGTTTTAGGAGCACAAGGAAACGTTTGGACAGAATACATGACTAACATTCGAAAAGTTGAGTACCAAATCTTCCCAAGAATGTCTGCTTTGAGTGAAGTATTGTGGAGCCCTAAGACCAAAAGGAACCTTCCTTGGTTTGAACAAAGGCTATTAAAGCAATTCAAAAGATACGACTTATGGGGTGCCAACTATAGCAAAGCATTTTTTGAGCCAGAAAAACCCTAAAATACCGCATAATACCGCAAATTATTTTATTTTTACTGCAAATAACCGCAAAATGCCACATTCTAAATTACACGTCAACTATCTAGACAGTTTCGAAAAGATTCCAGTGAAGATTTTTGATACACCTCATGCCGGCTCTTCATTTGTAGCGCAAGAGGTTGCACATTTAATTAGAGAAAAGCAGAAAAAAGGTGAAGACTGTGTTTTAGGATTAGCAACAGGCTCAACTCCCATAACATTTTACAACGAATTAGTTAAACTTCATAAGGAAGAAGGTTTAAGTTTTAAGAATGTAATTACATTCAACCTCGACGAATATTATCCAATAGAAAAAGATGCGTTGCAAAGCTATTGGAGCTTCATGCATCATTACTTATTCAACCACATAGATATTGATCCTGCTAATATTCATATTCCAAATGGTCAATTAGCAAAAGAAGACATAAAAAAGCACTGTCAGAAATACGAGCAATTAATTGATGCTGTAGGCGGAATTGATTTACAGATATTGGGTATTGGTAACAACGGGCATATTGGTTTTAATGAACCAGGTTCCAGCATCTTTTCAAAAACACGTTTAGTTACGCTTGACAATAGTACCAGGATTGCCAACTCGCGCGACTTTCAGAACATATCAGAAGTGCCCCGTTTGGCCATTACAATGGGCATAAGCACTATTCTAAAAGCTAAAAAAGTGATTTTGATGGCTTGGGGCATGAAAGCACCAATTATAGCCAGATCAGTTGAAGGAACGGTGACCGAGCAAGTGCCAGCAAGTATTCTTCAACAGCACAACGATTGCACATTTGTGATTGATGAAGTAGCTGCTACAGAATTAACCCGCAACAAATCGCCTTGGCTTACTGGCGAAGTAGAATGGACAGACAAAGTCATTAAAAAAGCAGTAGTGCATATGGCATTAAAATTGAATAAGCCTGTTTTGAGTCTTACTGCACATGATTACAATGAAAATGGATTAGGCGACTTATTAGTTGAAAAAGGGGAAGCGTATGAAATTAACCTACAGGTATTTTATATGCTGCGAGATAGTTTAACTGGATGGCCAGGAGGAAAGCCAAATGCAGTGATTCCCGCACATCCGGAGAGAAGCACACCGTATCCAAAAAAATGCATCATATTCTCCCCTCACCCAGATGATGACATTATTAGCATGGGAGGAACCTTTCAACGCTTACACGACCAAGGACATGAAGTGCATGTAGCCTATCAAACAAGTGGGAACATTGCAGTAACAGATGAGTTTGTTACCAGGTTTTTAGATTTTGCTGTAGGGTTTGAAGATATGTTTGGTATCAACAATGAAGTTTCTAAAGAAATTCTTCAGAATGCAGCAAGCTTTTTGGCTACAAAAAAGAAAAACCAAATGGATACTCCTGAAATAAGAGCCATTAAAGGACTTATTAGAAGATGCGAGGCAAAAGCCACCTGCAAATATGTTGGATTAAGCGACGACCGTTGTCACTTTATGAACCTACCATTTTACGAAACGGGAGCCATCAAAAAAAATCCAATGGGTGAAGAAGACGTTCAGATAACTATGCAATTGTTAAATGAGATTCAGCCACATCAGATTTATTGCGCAGGCGACTTAGCAGATCCACATGGTACGCATAAAGTTTGTTTGGATGTAGTATTTGAAAGCATGCGCCGATTAAAAGCATCTGGTGCAAAATGGGTGAACGATTGCTATGTTTGGATGTATAAAGGAGCTTGGCAGGAATGGGATATTGCTGAAATTGAAATGGCTATCCCTATGAGTCCAGACCAAGTGATGCAAAAGCGATTTGGCATTTTCATTCACCAAAGTCAAAAAGACATGGTGCCATTCCAGGGCACAGACAGCAGAGAGTTTTGGCAACGAGCCGAGGAGCGCAATGCCAATACAGCCAATTTATACGCGGCATTAGGCTTAACTAAATATGCCGCCATGGAGGCTTTTGTACGCTGGCATTTTTAATTTTTTTAGGTATAGATTTCAGTTTTTAATGTTCTGAACCTATATTTGCAGCCCGATTACGGGAATGGCCTCGTAGCTCAACTGAATAGAGCATCTGACTACGGATCAGAAGGTTTCAGGTTTGAATCCTGACGAGGTCACATATTAAGTCAAAGGGTTACATTTAAGTGTGACCCTTTCTTGTTTTAAGTTCTGTCTTACACAAGTGACTAAGTAGCAATATTCCACACAAATCAATTTATTTCTTGCTTGTAAAGGTCTGACAAAGTAACTATAGTGACTCAGGGTCTTGAATAGTCCAAAGTCCATAAGATCCTTAATCATGTAACCTTACCAATAAAACTAAATAACAGGATTGAAGCCCCAATAGTGCATTAAAATACACTATTGGAAATATTTTTTGAATAAGGGCAAGCAAATTTGATAAATTGTGCACTTTAGTGCTCTTTTTTGATAATTTTCAAAAATAAACCTAGATTTGTATGAAATAATGCCATAAAATGCACTTTTCAGAATTAATTCAAACCATAAAAGAACGAAGGGAGGCCTTAGATGTAACTCAGGATGTGCTGGCCGAACTATCAGGTGTTGGGTTGAGAACCGTAAAACAGTTTGAAAGCGGAAAAGGAAACCCTACCCTATCAACATTACATAAGTTAGCGGATGTGCTGGGTATGGAAGTTTGTTTGAAAATCAAAAATATATCGCCCACTAAATGAGAAAAGCCAAAGTATTATTCAAGAATGAAGAAGCCGGTATATTGATACAACACAATGATGGCTCGTTTACATTTCGTTATCACGATGAATGGATTGCCAATAACGACAAGCAAAGTATCAGCCTTACTTTACATAAAACTGAAAAAGAGTTTCATTCTAAATACTTGTTTCCTTTCTTTTTTAACATGCTTCCGGAAGGCTCTAATAAAGAAGTGGTGTGTAAGTTCAATAGAATCGATCAAGATGATCATTTTGGATTACTGATGACTGCTGCCAAAAATGATAGCATAGGTGCTGTTAGAATTATTAAACTAGAAAGTTAATGCGTTTACCAAATATTACATATTGTCCTGGTACATTATCTGCAGGCTTTAATACATACAGCAGAACAGCTTTGAATAGAGTTTTTCAGGGTAGGAAAGTGCATCATATTTTGCCATACGATTCCCCTACGTCTAGCCAAGAAGCTCTTCAACTATTTAATGAGAATAGAAACCTGATGTCGATATCAGGGGTGCAAGAAAAATTTTCTGTGCTACTCGATAAAAATAAATTAAGGCTCATTCATGAAAACGAACAAGGCACATACATTCTAAAACCAATTCCAGGCGCAAGTAAAAAAGCAGATCAAATGCCAGCTAATGAGCATGTAACTATGCAAATTGCTCGTCAGGTGTATGGAATAGAAACAGCAGAAAATGCATTGATTTTTTTTAAAGATGGGACTCCTGCATATATCACGAAACGATTTGATGTTAAAGAAGATGGCACTAAACTAGCTCAAGATGATTTCGCTTCGTTAGCTAAAAGAACCCCTCAAACACATGGAGAACAATACAAGTATCTGGGGAATTATTTAGAGATGTTTGATTTAATCCACAACTACTTAACAACTTATAAAATTGAAGCACCAAAACTGTTTAAAATATTGGTCTTTAATTATCTTTTTTCGAACGGGGATGCACACTTCAAAAATTTCTCCATAATAGAAACAGCTTTTGGAGATTATAGATTGAGTCCGGCTTATGATTTATTAAATAGTCGTATCCACATAGAAGATCAAGACTTTGCATTAAATGATGGTTTACTACCTAGAAATATTGCACGAGGCAAAATCGATTTGCAGTTTGCTAAACTTGCCGAGAAAGCGGGAATCAATGAAAAAACTTTTCAGGGAATCATGGCATTGATGATATCGAAATCAGATGTAGTTGAAAAGATGGTAGCCGCTTCTTTTTTGAATGAATCCACAAAAAGAAATTATTTGCAAGCATATCAAGGTCGTTTGAAACAATTGACTAAAACATAGACATGATATATGCTGATGAAGAGTTTACTCAATCAAATCAATACACCTCCAAATTAGAAATAACAGGACAAGCTTTCGAGTCATGAATCGTAATTCGAATCTTGGAAGTTTGTACTGGATTGATTTTCAAAATTCGCTTATACCCTATTGTGGTAGCTGTTGCAACTTTTTCCCATGCACCATCCTTCCAAACTTCCACCGCAAGCGACTTCACTCTTTGACCTAATGGAATGTATTCTTGTAAAACAACGTACTTAATAGAGGTGGGCTGCTCCAGTTCTACTGTACAACTTGCTTGTGTTATGTGGTCATCGGTAGTCCAGTATGTTTCCTCCTTCCCATCTGTTACATGTTTTGGAGCAAAAGATAGATGCCCTCCTCTTATATGCGATGAAGTTACTTTGGCACCTGCCGCTTTATTCACTGCAAATTCACGATCAAGTATTTTTTTAAAACCCCGAAGGGCAGCAACATCATTTTCGTGTAATAAACCTCTTTTATCGGGTGGAATATTCAACAACAAAGTCGAACCTCTCCCAACACTAGATAGATAAATATCAAATAGCTGCTCGGGTGTTTTCACTCGATCATTTTCACTTTCATGCCAAAACCATCCGGGCCTGATAGATACATCTACTTCTGCTGGCACCCATTGACTGCCATCGGGTGAGCCTTTGCCTAACAAGGATTCAATTCCGGCTTTACCGGCAAAAAGCGTATCGGTTGTAATAGTGTTCCAATTGGTTTCATCTACATAGCCGCGCTCATTCCCCACCCACCTTATGTCTGGCCCTGCATCGCTGAAAAACAATACAGAGGGTTGCATCTTTTTAACCAGCTCAATAGTTGTAGGCCAATCATAGTATGTAGCGCCATCAATTTTTCTTTTTTCATTGGCACCTCCATAAAACCCATCACCACCATTGGCACCATCAAACCACATTTCTACAATGGGTCCATATTGACTGAATAATTCTCTTAACTGATTTCTATAATAGTTTATGTATGAAGAAGTACCATAGTCTGCCCTATTACGATCCCAAGGAGAAAGATATACACCAAAATGCAAACCATACTTTTTACTGGATGCACTCACCTCTTTTACCAAATTGCCCCGACCGTTTTTGTATGGACTATTCTTAATGGTATGATTTGAATACTTGGATGGCCATAAGCAAAATCCATCGTGGTGCTTGGTGGTGAATATCATTGTCTTAAATCCTGTTTCTTTCAATGTACTTGCCCATTGGTCGGTGTTGAGTGCTGATGGATTGAACAACTGGGGACTTTCATTTCCATAACCCCATTCCTTATCAGTAAACGTATTGATGCTAAAATGAATGAATGCATTCATTTCCATTTTATGCCATTTCATTTGCGCAGGAGAAGGAATTGGGTGAACGGGTGAAGGAGGTGAAACGGATTTTTGCTGAGCAATATTTGAGATTGAAAGAAATAATCCAATGAGACCTGTGTATAATTTCAAATACTGATGCATAGAAAATTAGTGGTTATTATTCCATTCACTGAAAGTAAAGCAATATAATAAGAATATCCAAAGGCTTGTTCTGAACCTGTCGATGGGACTGGGTTAGGTTCCGAATGCTTAAACCGGGGGTTCGAGAGCCTCACCCACCGGTATTATGTTTTGTGGTACTCGAAGGCAGGTACCTGAGGTACTCGAAGGCCACCCACCGGCTGAAATTAATTTGAACTTAGTTTCATTTGTAAAGAAGCATTCTTTGCCGCCACCGTGACTTGTGCAGTAGATGAGTCATTTACTGTTGATCTTGACCGTACCTGAGGTACTCGAACGCTGGTACCTAAAGTACTCTAGGCCGGTGCCTGAGGCTCTCGAAGGCAGCGGTTGATAAAACGCAACATCAAAAGAAATTCAATAATTTCACTTCTCTAATAGTTAGCCGCAATATCTAATAAATATGAAAGCATGGATGTATATTCTCGAATGTGCTGATGGTTCTTTTTATACTGGTAGCACAAAAGATATTGATCTTAGATTGGCACAACATGAGGCTGGTGAAGGATCTAATCATACAAAAAAAAGATTACCTGTTAAGCTAGTGTATTATGAAGAGTATGATAGAATTGATGATGCATTTTCAAGAGAAAAACAAGTTCAAGGATGGAGTAGGAAGAAGAAAATTGCTTTGATTGAGTTAGCTTATGAAAAATTACCAAAACTTTCAAGAGCTCATAAGGATATCAAAAATAAAGAGAATGGAATGTTTTGAGCGTTGTAATAACCGGGGGTTCGAGAGCCTCACCCACCGGTATTATGTTTTGTGGTACTCGAAGGCCGGTGCCTGAGGCTCTCGAAGGCCGGTGCCTGAGCTAGTCGAAGGCCACCCACCGGTTTTATTTTTTGTGGTACTCGAAGGCTGGTGTCTGAGGCTCTCGAAGGCCGGTGCCTGAGCTAGTCGAAGGCCACCCACCGGTATTATGTTTTGTGGTACTCGAAGGCAGGTGCCTGAGGCTCTCGAAGGCCGGTGCCTGAGGCTCTCGAAGGCCGGTGCCTGAGGCTCTCGAAGGCCGGTGCCTGA
>JAKRSC010000024.1:108041-445397 GCA_022402565.1 Hydrotalea sp.
GTGCCTGAGGCTCTCGAAGGCCGGTGCCTGAGGCTCTCGAAGGCCGGTGCCTGAGCTAGTCGAAGGCCACCCACCGGTTTTATTTTTTGTGGTACTCGAAGGCTGGTGTCTGAGGCTCTCGAAGGCCGGTGCCTGAGCTAGTCGAAGGCCACCCACCGGTATTATGTTTTGTGGTACTCGAAGGCCGGTTTGTATTTTCAAAAAATTCTGCAACCTAACAATCCTACCTTTACCCAATGAAATGGCAGCTGATATCAATTGGTAAATCGCATGATGCTTTGTTTGTAAAAGGTATTGAAGAATTCACTGATCGTATTAGCAGATATTATAAAGTACAATGGCAAATCATAGCCCCACCTAAAAACGCCGCTTCTTTGCAAGAAGAATCACTAAAGAAAGAGGAAGCCCAGTTAATCCTAAAACAACTTCAAGAAAATGATTTTGTTATACTGCTCGATGAAAGAGGCAAAATCATTTCTTCAACCGAATTAGCACAACAACTAGAGCCAAATCAACTAGGTAGGTACCAAAGAGTTGTGTTTATTATCGGAGGAGCATTTGGCGTTGATTCCTCTGTTCAAAAAAAAGCAAATATGATATGGAGTCTATCTAAATTGGTCTTTCCACATATGCTGGTGCGACTTATTCTTGCTGAACAATTATACCGAGCTTGCACCATTCAACGCAATGAAAAATACCACCATCTCTAATTATTGGGTAACTTGCAGCTATGTTTGAGTTGACTGTTACTTTGGCAATTATTATTGTGACTGTTGTGGTTTCATTTTCAGCATTTAATAACCATGCCATTATGGGTGATCTTATTTTTCACCCCCCTGCTATAACCCATAGAAACCAATGGTATAGATTCTTAACATGTGGATTAATCCATGCCGATATTCCTCACCTGGCTTTTAATATGCTGGCGCTTTATATGTTCGGCGATTTCGTTGAACAAGCATTTGTGGCCATTTTTAATGAAATGGGAAAGCCCATTTATTTGCTAATGTACTTGCTGGCGCTTGTTGTGAGTTTACTTCCTACGTATCTGCGACAAATGCATAATGTTCATTACCATAGCTTAGGTGCATCAGGTGCAGTTTCTGCAGTCATTTTTGCAGGCATCTTTTTAATACCAACAGTCAAAATTGGTTTTTTGCTGATTCCTCCTTTTATGCCCGGATTTATATTTGGGCCTTTGTACCTGATTCTATCCGCCTACCTACAGAAGAAAGGAAGAGACGATATTAATCATTCTGCACATATTTGGGGCGCAGTATTTGGAATTGTGTTTCTAATTATAGCATGCTACGGATTCAGTCATTTCGACCCCATTAAAAGGTTTGTTTCTGAAATTCAATCTTTTTTCCAATAAGTAAAACTGAACCTATTTAGGCTCCCACTTTATTTGAAGCAATGGAACATCAAGTTGCTTAACTCTAAAGCGATGGTCTAAACGTTTTCCAACAATCCACACTATGCGATGTTGTGCATCTTCAACAATCCACTGATGCTCTTTTTCTGGAATTGACAATTTAATATCTATAAAAAAACGACTGAGCTTTTTCTTTTTTCCCAATCCAAGCGGATAAAAATAATCTGCCACTTTCCAACGGCGAATTTTCAATGGAAATGCAATCTCATGATAAGGAATCCACGCTTCATCGTTCAGAGCATGAATGGCTCCACACTGCTCATACAGCTTGAATGATAGTTTTCCTGAACTGGTTTGAACTTGCTCAGCATGGGGTTCATCAACAATAAAATATTCAGCTTCTGTACTGGCAATTGGAACAATTAATAAATAGTCTCTATTCTTTAGTATTTTATGCGTTGCACTCGCCACCCATTTTCCAGAAATTGCATCCAACAAATGGGCACAATCATCTAGTTGTTTAGAAGTAAAGGAATATGATTGTATCATTAACCACAAATAAGATCTCCAACCCTTCTGTTTCTTCAATCCTCGAACTGGAACTTTTACAACGTCACCTTCCTTTATTATAAATTTTCTTTGAAACCTTTCAAATGCATCTTTATATATTTCTGCAACATCTTGAAACCGTTGCATACTGTTGGTTAAATTCATTCGCCAATCAGGCTGAATCTCTGTTAAAACAGGGGCTAATAAATTTCTAATTTGATTACGTGTATAATCTGATTTTGCATTACTACTATCTTCTACCCAAGTCAGTTGCTTCTCATGTAAATATTGTATAATCTCTTGCGAACTTGCAAAGTGTAAAGGCCTACAAACATAGGATGTTTTTAGAGGAATGCCTGTCAACCCCTGCACACCTGTGCCTCTTAAAAAATGAAACAACATAGTTTCAATCATATCATCGCGCTGATGTGCAGTGGCTATCCACACCTGCTCATACAAATCTAATTGTGTATTGCGCACTTCTTCAAACCAATTGTATCGCAATGTTCGCGCAACTTCTTGTATAGAACCACCCTGAACAGCTTGCGTAGAGAATGTATCAACTGCATTAATTAAGCAAGGTGTATTGTATTGAACACAAAGAGAACGAACAAAATTTGCATCGCGTTCACTTTCTTCACCACGCAGTTGAAAATTCATATGCAGCACTTCTAAACTAACAGGAAGCTGACGTACCAAATGAAACAAAGCAACACTGTCTTTGCCTCCACTGATACCTAACAATATTTTCGTCCGCTCAGTAAGCGGAATCTGCATATCAGTTTTCCAATGTTGAAGAAAAAGCTGCTCAAGCATTAGGATGCTTCATTTTTTTGCACTTTAGCCCAACCATCTTTTAATGTAACAGTGCGATTAAAAATCAAATGTTCAGGAGTGCTATCTGTATCCAAGCAATAATATCCTTTTCTTATAAACTGAAAACGATCTTGTAAAACGGCCTGTTCCAAAGAGCGCTCTGCATAACCAGTTACTACCTGTAATGAGTTAGGGTTTAAATAATCTTTAAAATCGCCTTCTTCATCAGTAGGATCTTCCACTTTAAATAAACGATCATACTCACGCACTTCTACTTGTAACGCATCAGCAGCATTTACCCAATGCAAAGTTCCCTTTACATGTATTCCACTGGTGTCTTGTCCGCTTTTACTTTCTGGAATATAGGTACAATGCAATTCAACTACTTCACCTTTCTCATCTTTCTTCACCTCATCACAACGAATGATATAAGCAGATTTTAAACGAACCATATTTCCTGGCGAAAGTCTAAAGTATTTCTTTGGAGGATTGTCCATAAAATCATCGCGTTCAATCCAAATTTCTTTTGAAAAGCGAATAGGTCTCGTACCACCATTTGGATCTTCTGGATTATTCTCTGTATCTAGCCATTCTCCTTCTCCTTCGTAATTGGTTAGAACTACTTTAACTGGATTGAAAACAACCATTCTTCGTAATGCAATTCTGTTTAAATGTTCGCGCAAACAGAATTCCAGCAAGCCAACATCTACCATGTTTTCACGCTTCGCAATGCCAATACGATCACAAAACTCTCGAATACTTTCTGGCGTATATCCTCTTCTCCTCAATCCACTAATAGTTGGCATACGTGGATCATTCCATCCAGTTACATGACCTTCATTAACCAACTGTAATAGCTTTCTTTTACTTGTTACAGTGTAGTTGATATTTCTTCTTGCAAATTCATATTGATGAGAAGGGTAAATACCTAATTGTGTAATCAGCCAATCGTACAATTCTCTGTGTGGTACAAACTCCATGGTACAAATTGAATGTGTAACATTCTCTATAGAATCGCTTTGTCCATGTGCAAAATCATACATCGGATATATGCACCAAGTATCACCAGTTCTATGATGATGTGCATGTTTAATTCTATACAAAACCGGATCGCGCATGAGCATATTGGGATGCGACATATCAATTTTTGCACGCAAAGTTTTAGTTCCATCTGGGTATTTGCCTGCTTTCATGTCTTCAAACAATTGAAGGTTTTCTTCAATTGTTCTATCTCTGAATGGACTATTTACTCCTGGCTCCGTTGGCGTTCCTTTTTGAACAGCCATTTCCTCCGAGGAAGAATCGTCTACATAAGCAAGACCTTTTTTAATTAACTGAATTGCAAAAGCATATAATTGTGGGAAATAGTCGGAAGCATACAGCTCATTTTCCCAAGTAAAACCAAGCCATTGCACATCTTCTTTAATACTTTCTACATATTCCGTTTCTTCAGTTGTTGGATTGGTATCATCAAATCTAAGGTTGGTATAACCAGGATATTTTTTGGTTAAGCCGAAGTTGAGACAAATACTTGAAGCATGCCCAATATGTAAATACCCATTAGGCTCTGGAGGAAAACGTGTAACAATACGTGTGTATTTTCCTGACGACAAATCCTGTTCAATGATTTCTTCTAAAAAATTTAAACTTTTTTCCTCCGACATAATACTGTTTTGAGCCTGCAAAATTACGCAATAATTATGGGTATTAAAAAAGCCGTTCACAATTGAATGCGAACGGCTCCGTTTGATTATAGTAAAAAAATTAGTCCTTAATAGTCACGCTATCCAAAAATTCTTTTTCATCATCTTTTGAAGCTGTAGCTTTATTAGAACGGAAACCTACTTGATGCATTTGGGCGCCAATAAAGAAAATGTACATAAAAGCCTTCTTGCCTTTAATTTCTTCGCCAGTAGCATTTTTGCCATCAACCTCAATGTACAAAGCTTTTTTACCTTTAAAGGTAACCACTTCGTCCTTGCTGATTTCAGCACCACCCATCTGGCTGCTCATACCCATTTTAACTTGCTCAAACAACATATCTCCCATTGACTCAACTACTTCAGCAGTTAAACCCATACCGCTCAAATCAAGCGACATAGCAATGTAGGATGTATTACCATCTGCAGATTTTGCTTGGTACATATTGCCACCATTCGGCATTTCCTGCTTTTCTGGCTTAACTGGAAATACAACTTTCATTTTTTCCGAAACAACCTGCTCAGTTTTTTGAGCGGTTACAACTGCAAAAGAAGCTAGGAATAAACCAATCGCTAAAATTGTCTTTTTCATATTATTTTAAAATTGTGAAGTAAAATAAAGGCATTTCCCAAATACTAGGAAATACTTTTTTCTATAGGTATGATTTAGGGTTAAAAGGTTACAAACCAATGTAACTATTTTTTAAAATCATCTGGATGATTAGCCCTTATAAACTCAATTGCGGCTATCATATCGGTATGTAAAACCCTATCAACCACATTCACAGCCACTTTTTCACGGAATGCATGAATACATTTTTCTAGAACCAACGAGGTTCTTTGTGGTCTTCTAAAGTCCATAGCCTGAGCTGCAGTCATCAATTCAATTGCCAGTACCTTCTCCACATTTTCAATCACTTTTAAAGCCTTTACTGCCGCATTAGCTCCCATACTTACGTGATCTTCTTGGTTATTGCTGGATGAAATGGAATCTACTGAAGCTGGAGTACATAGCTGTTTGTTTTCACTCACAATACCCGCCGCAGTATACTGAGGAATCATAAATCCACTATTGAGCCCAGGTTCCTGCACTAAGAAAAGAGGCAAACCTCTTTGTCCGCTGATCAATTGGTAGATTCTTCTTTCAGAAATGTTTCCCATTTCACTCATTGCTATCGCCAGAAAATCGAGGTGCAAGGCCAGTGGTTGTCCATGGAAATTCCCTCCACTTAAAATTAGACCCTCATCTGGAAACACATTGGGATTATCGGTTACCGAATTAATTTCTCTCAAAAACATCTGTTTCACTTGTTCCAACACATCTTTGGAAGCTCCATGTACCTGCGGAATACATCTAAATGAATAAGGATCTTGTACTTGTTTCGGTAAGGAGGCAGCTAATTCACTCCCTTGCAAGTAGCTCTGAATTTCTTTCGCAACAGCTATTTGTCCGGGATGTGGTCTAATTTGATGAATCAATGGATGCAATGGCTCTTGAACGCATCCAAATGCATCCCAACTCATAGCAGCAATTAAAGAGGACCAAGCAAAGAGCCTTTCTGCTATTATAAGGGAATACATGCCATAGGCACTCATAAATTGGGTTCCATTTATTAAGGCAAGTCCTTCTTTACTTTGAAGGGTAATAGGCTTCCACCCTAACTCTTTCCAAACATCGGCGGCTGCTCTTTTTTGTCCTTGATACCTCACCCAACCTTCACCAATTAAAGGAAGACAAAGGTGACTAAGCGGGGCTAAATCGCCGCTGGCACCCAAAGAGCCTTGTGTGTATACAATGGGAAGGATGGATTCATTGTACATCTGAAGTAGCATTTTAACAGTATCAATTTGCACGCCGCTATGTCCATAGCTTAATGATTTAATCTTAAGCATGAGCATCAAACGAACAATATCGTCTGGCACTTCTTCACCCATGCCACAAGCATGAGAAACCAATAAATTATGTTGTAGCTGTGCTATTTGGTCCTGATCAATTTTTACATGCTGCAAAAATCCAAAACCAGTGTTTACGCCATAGTACAAGCGATTAGGATCTTCCATTTGTTGATCTAAAAAGGCCCTACAAGCCAATACAGATTCGTGTGCTGTGAATGTTATGGAAAGTTGTTGCCCATATTTTAGCAAATCCTTTACCTGATGGAAATACATCCATTGGTGGTCGAGTGGTAAATAGTTATAACTCATAGAAACAATCGTTGAACAAATCTATAGGTTTTCGGCTTTCATCATCAACAAATTGCTTTCGTCCAAACCAGCATGCAGTCTGAAAATGCTTTGTAATGAAGTTGTAGGTGGAAGGTTTGTCCTTCTGTATGCAATGAAGCTCCAACTCTTCCTTCTGGAAACTGTTGAGGTGCTTCTACCTGCATATCTCGAATAAAATCTAACGCTCCCTTCCCCCACCATTTATACAATGCTTCTTTGGCACTCCATAAAAATATGTGCAACTGCAAGGCTGTCCAAATAGAATTATTGGCCAGTAGTTCATCTATCCAAATCTTTTCTGAAGGATGAATGAACTTATGAGCAATTTTAAAAACCCTAGGGGTATAAGTTTCTACATCAATTCCAACTGGCTCATTGGAGACAATCGCAGTTGCCCAGTATTGAGCATGCGAAATAGAAAATTCACAAGAACCATCTTGCACGTATGGCTTGCCATGTAAGGGCGCTTCTAAAGAAGTGTATGAAAAATCTTTCTTTAAAAATCCTAATAAATGTCTACCCGCAGCATGCTGCAATTGCTTATTTGGATGGGTAATATTTGAAGGGAGAGCTACTGGCAGCTTGAAATCTTGGAGCGATTCCTCAATTTTCCAGAGTGCCCATTGGGTCGATTGGTTGATATCTTGTTGATAAAACAGAGGCATTGCAAAAAAGATGCTTTTTAGCTTAGCGAATTAAGGCATTTATTTGCAAAACAATATCGAAACATGATTTTATCTGATAGCAGAATCTTAGAAGAAATAGAAAAGGGCACTATTAAGATTGAACCTTATCACCGCGATTGTTTGGGTAGCAATAGCTATGATGTGCATTTAGGAAAGTGGTTGGCCACATACAAAAACCATATCCTTGATGCTAAGCAGCATAATGAAATTGAATACTTTGAAATACCTGATGAAGGATTCGTACTATATCCTCATGTGTTTTACCTAGGCGTAACTTTAGAATACACCGAAACGCATGCACATGTTCCGTTCTTGGAAGGCAAGTCGAGCACTGGCCGCTTGGGGATTGACATCCACGCTACTGCGGGAAAGGGTGACGTAGGATTTTGTGGTAACTGGACTTTAGAAATTTCTGTTAAGCAGCCTGTGAAGGTGTACAAAGGCATGCCAATTGGACAACTCATTTACTTTCCTGTTGATGGAAATATTGAAATTGCATACAACCAGAAGAAAAATGCCAAGTACAGCCATCAGCCCGATAAGCCAATAGAAAGTATGATGTGGAAGAATAAGTTTTAAGATTTAGAAATCGTCTCTAAATCTATCTCTTTTTCCTGAGTTTCTACCCAAGTAGAAAATGAATCCCGTTCTAAAGATTGGAATTCTAGATCCATCAAAATTGAGGTAGGGCGAATTTAAATTCGTGCCTAGGTCTAATAGTATTGAGGTATAGAAACTGTTTTCGCCTACAATGCGTTGTCCCCATCCAATACCAACTGGTAAGCTTACTACCTGTGTTTTTTCACGATAAGTAGGCTGATTTCCTCCAGATACCCTAAAGTTTAAAAAATTCATTTCAGCTCCACCTTGTACAAAAAATCCTTGAAATGGATATAAGCGAACATAAGGTCCAGCACCATATATGAAATTATTGATACGCTGACCAGTGAAATTGTTTCTTTGCGAGATGCTGGTAATATTAAATACCAATCCCGCATCTAACCATTGTGCAAAAGTGTAGCCTATTTCAGGATTACCACCAATTACAAAACTGTTATCCCAGCCACCTGCATTTAAAACAAATGCTCCACCCACATACATTCTGTTTTTGTCAAAACCACTTGTTGTTGGCTTCTTACGCTTTTCCTGAATCTCGTCGTCTTGAGCAAATACATAACTTATTGTACTCAAGCAAAACAGGGATAATAAAATTTTGTATTTCATAGTGTAAAAGAAATATGTTTTATAAATAGATTTTGTTAAAGGGTTCTTATTTATTAAGCCAAAGGCATATCAAAGATTTTACCCGGATTCAAAATACCATGCGGATCAAATGCCTGTTTTATGGCACGCATGAGCCTGAAATGGGTTTCTTGAAAAACAATATCCATATATCCCTTTTGAACCAAGCCTATTCCATGCTCTCCGCTGATTGTTCCTCCTAAATCATGCACCAAATGAAACAATTCTCTCAAACCTTCAACCATTGCAGGGTCTGATGCACTATTGGCTGATCCAGGTTTATGAATACGCACATGTAAGTTACCATCGCCTGCGTGTCCGTAACAAACCACATTGAATTGATGCTTCTTACCTATTGCTTTTACACCTGCAATGAGCTGTGGAAGGTTGGCTCTTGGAACAACTGTGTCTTCTTCAATGGTATAGCCCTTCAACTTAACCGCCTCAGCCGCTCTCCTTCTAAGTTTCCATAGTTCAGCTTTTTGCTGTGCATCATCTGCAAAAAATATTTCTCCTGCTTCAAATTGAGTAAGTACTTCAGCAATAGCTTCCATTTCTTGCATCAACACATCCATATTGTTGCCATCTACTTCAATGATTAAATGTGCAGCTATATCGTCGGTTACAGGGACAACATGACTGTCTACCATTTTACTTACTATTTGCAATGCATTTATCTCAACTAACTCTAAAGCGCTTGGTGTAAATCCAGCCCTGAAAATAGCACTGACAGCCTCACTTGCTTTTTCGAGTGAATAAAATGGCACCAGCATCAACAAATCAAATTTTGGATGCGGGATAAGCTTCAAGACAATTTTTGTTACAATACCAAGGGTTCCCTCACTTCCTACCATTAATTGAGTTAGGTTGTAGCCGGTCACATTTTTTAACACATTGCTACCAGTCCAAATGACTTCACCAGTAGGCAAAACCACTTCCAAATTCAGCACATAATCTTTCACAACCCCGTACTTCACAGCTTTCGGTCCACCGCTGTTTTCAGCAATATTTCCACCAATAAAGCAACTGCCTTTGCTACTTGGGTCTGGCGGATAGAAGAGACCTTTTTCTTTGACTGCTTCCTGCAAAACCTGTGTAATAACACCAGGCTCTGTGGTTACCTGCAAGTTTCTTTCGTCAATTTCTAGAATTTGATTCAAACGCTCTGTAGATAATACAACACCCCCTAAATGAGGCAATGCCCCACCACTTAAGCCTGTACCACCTCCTCTTGGAGTAACTGGAATTCTATGTTGGTGGCAGATCTTCATAATAGCTGAAATCTGCTCTGTATTTTTTGGACGAAGAACCACTTCTGGCTCATAAAATAAGTTTTCTGTCTCGTCGCGGCCATATTTTTCTTTGTCTTCGGAAGAAATGAATACGTGGTTTGCCCCTACTGTTTCAACAAATTGACTAATGATTTCTGGAGTAACTTTTGCGAATGTGGGTTTGCTTGCTGTAGCGTTCATGTAACAAAAATACATGCTTGGTTTATAAGCCGTTTCGTTTTTATAGCACTAAATAAAAACTGATGCTTTCTTTCTGATCTTGTTTAATGTGTAAGTCGTACACAAACAAATCTTTGAAACATAAAAAGCCCTTAGATTTGTTCTGAAAACGAACAGTTGTTCGTATCGAGGCAATTAAAACGAACACAAGGAAACTTGGATTACAATATTCATTTAAAATGAGAAGAATCTGCCTTCGGGCAGTTAATCGAGTATTATCGATTGTTTGCTTGCTCAGAACCCCGAATCTTCGGGGTTCTCTTATTTTCGGGGAGTCTTGGCTTTATAATCTGATTTTTGGTTGTAGATCAATACCGCATCATAAATACCATCTAGGTATCTCTGTGAACTTGCAATCCAATAAATATCTGTAGCAAAGCTTGTTAACAATCCCGTTAGCATCATAGCATTACCTGTATTTTCTCTCCATCTATTTTGGGTGGGATCGTTATAGACACTGGTTCCAGCATATATAACTGCACCTCCTACCAAAAGTCCTACCGAACTCCATAAACCCACATTCGTAAGTTTTCTTATACTTCTTGCTTCTTTAAATGCATCTAATGCTGGTGGATGGTCTTCAATCCAATTCATAAATCGCCTATGTCTGAACCATTTTAATTCAGCTGTATTGCCGTCTTGATTTCGAATCATTAATGGATAAGATTGTAACAACTCAGCTTTATACAATTGCGCTAATCGCTCATTTTGCGGTGGACGGATATGATCATACATTGTAATTGGCCCTGATATAACTCTTCTCAACACCATCCACCTTCCTCTGAATTTGGTTGAAAGAAACTTAGCTCCCCATAAATGGGTACTGTCTAACTCACTAGCCATAATTGTTTTCTCCCCTCCATTTAATATAAAACGAGGTTGTGCAAACAATGGCTTACGATAGCGTATTTGATCAGCCTCTAATCGCTCACCCGATTTTAAAAAGAAGACAACACTTGAGTCATTTGAATTTGCTGCAAGTGCTACAGAATATAGAAAGAAGCTAGCTAATAAGCTAATTAAATGCGATTTCATAGAACGAATCTAAGACGCATCGGAACATGCCAAAAAAACTGCTTACAACTATTAGCTATTAAAACAGACCAAACAGCATAGAATCAATCTTGGTAATAATGTCGCCAAAATGTTCATCGCTTTCAGCAAACTTATTTTTATCAACGTCCACAATAAGAATAGGTCCTTCTTTGTAACCGTCAATCCAACGGTTATATAATTCATTCAACTTCTTGAGGTAATCCAAACGAATGTTTTCTTCATAGTCTCTCCCCCTTTTCTGGATTTGTCCCACCAAGGTTGGTACAGACGCTTTCAAGTAAATTAACAAATCTGGCGGATGTACCATTGTTTTCAATGTCTCAAAAAACTGAAAATAATTTTGAAAATCGCGCTTACTCATTAACCCCATATCGTGCAGGTTGGGCGCAAATATTTGGGCATCTTCATAAATGGTTCTATCCTGAATAATTGTTTCAGTACCTCTATGAATTTCGAGCAATTGATTAAGGCGGCTATTCAAGAAATAGATTTGCAAATTGAAACTCCAACGTGGCATATCCTCATAAAAATCCATCAAATAAGGATTGTGATCTACATCTTCAAATTGAGGTATCCATTTGTAATGTTTACTCAACATTTCTGTAAGCGTAGTTTTTCCTGCACCTATGTTACCTGCAATTGCTATATGTTTTGGTTTCCTTGCCTTAGCCATGACTTGCTCTTTATAAAAATTTGTGGGGTGTGAAAATAAGCGTTCTGAGAAAGGTATTCAATTTTTTATGCAAATTCAAGGGAATTAACCCAAAATAGCCTTTCTCACTAGTCCTAAAGTGACAGCAGCGCTAGCTCTGGCTTTTTCAGCACCATTTGCAATAATCCTTTTTAAAGTTGCCTCATCTGCCTGTAAAGCAGCAGCTTTCTCACGAATTGGCGCAATGAAGCGTATCATGTCTTCAGCTAACTGCTTCTTTAAATCGCCATAGCGAATGATACAATTACCAGCCTCACTTTCGTTGTACTGATGCATAAAGTGTTGAATGGTATCTTCTGTACTCACCAAACCCATTAATGTGAAAAGGTTTTGGATATAATCGGGCTGTGGTGCATTCTTTATATCTGGACCTTGATCTGTTTTGGCTTTCATAATTTTTTTGCGTATCATGTCATCTGTATCGGCCAAATACAGTGTGTTCAACTGATTCTCACTTTTGCTCATTTTACCATTGCCATCCAAACTCAGAATTTTCACCAATTCTTGTTGTCCGCTAAACGCTTGCGGTAATGGAAATACATCGCCATAACGATGATTAAATCTTTCAGCAAAATTGCGTGCCATTTCTAAGTGCTGCTCTTGATCCTTACCTACAGGCACTTTTACAGCACGATGAATTAAAATATCAGCAGCTTGTAAAACTGGATAGGTTAACAAACCCGCATTCACATTATTCGGCTGCAACCTTACTTTATCTTTGAAGGTCGTTGTTTTTTCAAGTTCGCCTTTATAGGCTAACATATTTAAATACAAATACAATTCGGCAATCTCCGGCACATCACTCTGAACATATAAGGCAACTTTTTCAGGATCTAGTCCACATGCAACGTTTTCAGCAACCACGCGATAAACAGCTTGCTGTAATTCTTTCGTATCGGGATGTGTTGTTAAACTATGCCAGTTTGCGACAAAAAAATAACAGTCATACGCTTCTTGCATACGCACATAATTGCGCATAGCACCAAAATAATTCCCTAGATGAAGAAATCCGGTTGGTCGAATTCCACTCAATACAACTTCTTTTGCCATAAGTGGCGAAGATAATGCAGGGCTCTTGATTCCTAAAAATTATACAAGGCTTAAAAAGGTTTTATCTTGACTTACATTTGTTGCTGAACGAATTATGCACGAACAGGATTCTCAAATATTGTCCTCCCCCATCGAATACCTAAAAGGTGTTGGGCCTGCTCGTGCAGATTTATTAAAAAAAGAACTAGGTATTTATACTTTTTACGATTTATTACAACACTACCCCCTTCGGCATATCGATAAAACCAAGATCACTTTGATAGGACAATTGAATCCAGGTCTTGATTATGTGCAAATAGTTGCAAAAATCATGCATTGGGATATTGTAGGTGAAAAACGAGGAAGAAGGTTGATTGCTATGGTTAAGGATGAAACCGGCATATTAGAATTAGTGTGGTTCCAGGGGATTTCATGGATTCAAAAAAATCTTCTAGAAAGCACGCATTATTTAATTTTTGGCAAGCTCAGTTATTTCAATGGAAGGCCGCAAATCAGTCACCCCGAAATGGAGGTCTTTCATCCTGCTACTTTAGAAGCAAAAACTCGATTAGAACCTGTTTATCCTTCCTCAGAAAAACTGAAGGCTCGTCAATTAAATGGCCGACAATTAGCCAAGCTAACTGAAGTTTTGTTGAGTCAGATTCAAACAAATCATATCCCTGAAAATATGCCTGAAGAAATTGTACAAACACTTCAGTTCCCCAGTAGATATGAAGCTTTGCATTGGATTCATTTTCCGAATCAATTCAACGATTATCAAAGAGCAAAAACCCGATTAAAGTTTGAAGAGTTGTTTTTTGCACAAATTCGTTTGCAAAGAGTTAGATTAGCAAGACATGCAAGCAGCAAAGGATATGTGTTTGAAAAAGTAGGCGATTTATTTTTAAATTTCTATAATCATCATTTGCCATTTCAATTAACTGGCGCACAAAAAAGGGTGGTGAAAGAAATTAGGCAGGATACCTCTCGTGGGCATCAAATGAATAGACTTCTGCAAGGAGATGTAGGTAGCGGGAAAACCATGGTGGGCGTGCTTTGTATGTTATTAGCTGCAGACAATGGCTTTCAAAGTTGTTTAATGGCGCCAACCGAAATTCTTGCGCAGCAACACTTTCAAGGAATCAGTGAATTGTTACAACCAATGAATGTGCCTGTGGCACTTTTAACAGGTAGCACTAAGAAAGCAGAAAGAAAGGTTATTTTAGAAGGACTAGCCAATGGAAGTATTCCAATTGTAATTGGTACGCACGCTTTAATTGAAGACCCTGTTATTTTTAAGAAACTCGGTTTTGCAATTATAGATGAGCAACATCGTTTTGGAGTTGCTCAAAGAGCTGCACTATGGAAAAAATCTTCTTTACCTCCGCATGTGTTGGTGATGACCGCCACTCCTATTCCTCGAACACTTGCCATGACTGCATACGGCGATTTAGACTACAGTATTATGGATGAATTGCCACCAGGCAGACAACCAATTACCACTATTCAAAGAAATGAAATGGCAAGAAGTAGGGTTATGGAGTTTGTAAGAACAGAGATAGAAAAGGGCCGACAAGCTTATTTTGTATATCCACTTATTGAAGAAAGCAGCAAATTAGATTATGAAGATTTGGAACGAGGATACCAGGAAGTCATTTCCTATTTCCCATCGCACAGGTATAGAACTGTAAAGATTCATGGAAAACTCACACAAGAGCAAAAAGATGCAAGTATGAGGGAATTTGTGAGTGGTAAAGCTAATATTCTAGTTGGTACAACTGTTATTGAAGTTGGGGTAAATGTTCCCAACGCCTCTGTGATGGTTATAGAGAGTGCTGAAAAATTTGGCTTATCGCAATTACACCAGTTACGCGGACGTGTGGGAAGAGGAGCTGAAAAAAGTTTTTGCATTTTATTAACGGGCAGCAAAATGGGGCAAGAAAGCAGGCAAAGAATGGAAATAATGACTTCCACCAACGATGGCTTTGTAATTGCTGAAAAAGACCTTGAAATGCGCGGTCCCGGCGATATTGAAGGAACCAGACAGAGCGGGGCTTTGGACTTTAAAATAGCGAGTATTACAGAGGATAAAGAATTACTAGAATTGGCAGCAAAAACCGCCGAGAAAGTTCTAGAAGAAGACCCCGATTTAAATCTGGCAAAGAATTTGCCTATAAAGAAATATCTTCAATCACAGAAGGGTAAAACCGGTTGGAGTAAAATTTCGTAGTTAACTAAATCATCGGTGAATTGTTATACTTAAATTATCAAAAGAAGAAGAATTTGTTTTTGCGCTTTTCATATACTATAGTGCTTGTTGGTTGTATATTTTTCTTTACAAATGCATCAGCACAAAGCAACCTTGAGTTTATTGAGAACAAAGGGCAATGGCATTCATCTATTGTATTTCAAGGTGAATTGCAAACAGGTGCATTTGCACTAGAAAAGAATGGCTATCGGGTACTCTTGCATAATCCAGAAGATTTACAGTCGGTTTTTAAAGCGCAACACAAGAACCCGCAAACAGGAAAAGACGTTGCTTATTTTGGTCAAAGTAAACCAACAGAAACGCTCAGATCTCATGCTTACGGTGTTCGATTCCTACAGGCCAATCCTAATGTTAAGATACTTCCTGAAAAACCACTTCCTGGATACATCAATTATTTCATTGGAGATGATCCCCAAAAATGGGCTTCGGAATGTACCTCCTATCAAACAATCACTTATCAGGAAATGTATAAAGGCATTGATGTAAGGTATTATACCAACAATGGCCAAATTAAATACGATATCATTGTTCATCCTTATGCAGATCCTAATCAGGTGGTTCTCTATTTTGATGGTATCGAAAAACTCAGGGTTCTAAATCGTCAGCTTGTAATTCAAACTTCTGTTCAGGAAGTAAGAGAAATGGAACCTTACACGTATCAGCAAAATGAAGCACTTGGAAAAAGAGAGATTGTATGTCAGTTTGAAGTAAAGGGCAATCTTGTGAAGTTTAAGTTACCTGAGGGATACGATCAATCAAAAACATTAATCATTGACCCTTCTTTGGTATTCTCAACATTTAGTGGAAGTCGCGCAAACAACTGGGGATTTACCGCTACTTATGATGCACTAGGCAATTTTTATGGAGGTGGAATTGTTGCTAGTAATGGTTTTCCTGTTAATAATGGAGCATTTCAAACTTCATTTCAAGGCGGAATAGGCGGTCAAGGCAGTGCAACAGGTTGGGATATTGGAATCATAAAATTAAATGCTAATGGTAGTACAAGAGTTTACGCAACTTATATTGGCGGCAACGGAAATGAACAGCCACATAGTTTAGTTGTAGATGCTTTTGGGAATTTAATAGTTGCAGGAAGAAGTAATTCTACCAATTATCCTTCCACTGGCCCAAGCTTTGGTCCTGGTGGAAATTTTGATATTATTCTTACAAAACTAAATGCCCAGGGAACTGGCTTAATAGGTTCGAGAAGAATTGGTGGATCTGGTATTGACGGGATGAATATTGTTGATAAAACAGCTAATGGAGCAAGAACAGAGACAACCATGCGCAATTATGGAGACGATGCAAGAAGTGAAGTCATTGTTGACGCCGTTGGAAATATTTATTTAGCATCATGTACGCAATCTAACAATTTCCCAGTTACTGGAGGCGCAGCACAATCATCTAATAATAGTCAACCTGGGGTTGGAAGAAACCAAGATGCTATTGTTCTTAAAACTGATCCAAACATCTCAAATCTATTATTTAGCACATATTTTGGCGGAAGGCATGATGATGCTGCTTTTGTACTAGCATTAAATCCAGGTAACAATGATATTTATGTTGCCGGTGGCACTGCAAGTAATAACCTGCCTGGCGATAAAACAGGTACTATTGGCTCTGCTTATCAAGGTGGGGAAACCGATGGATTTATTGCCATTTTCAACAATAATGGGGCATTACAAAAAGTCTCTTACGTTGGTACAACAAGTGTAGATATTGTGTATGGAATCCAGTTTGATCGCCTTGGGTTTCCCTATATTACTGGTACAACAACTAACGGAAACTGGCCTGTAATTAATGCTACCTTTTCTCAAAATGCTGGTAAACAATTTATAGGTAAACTACGATCTGATTTATCGGGCTATGTATATTCAACTAGGTTTGGACCAAATACAAACTTGCCTAATATTTCCCCTACCGCTTTTTTGGTTGACAGATGCGAAAATGTGTATGTATCAGGTTGGGGTGGAACTATCCTTGAAACTTTTGTGAATGCAGGAACCAATGGTTTACCAGTTACAGCTGATGCTGAAATTCGCACAACGGATGGAAATGATTTTTACTTTTTTGTTTTAGCAAAAAACGCTACGAATCAATTATACGGTAGTTTTTTTGGTCAAAGAGGTGGTATTGGTGAACACGTAGATGGTGGCACAAGTAGATTCGATGCCAATGGTGTTATTTATCAAGCAATGTGTGCTAATTGTGGAAGAACAGCTCCTTTTCCGACTACTCCTGGGGTTTGGTCTCCAACGAATCAGGCTACTGGAAATGGAGAATGTAATTTGGCAGCCGTAAAAATTGCTTTCAATTTTGCTGGTGTTGGCTCTGCTGTGCAATCTTCCATTAATGGACAAATAAGAGATACCGCTGGATGCGTTCCCTTAACTGTAGTATTTAGAGATACGCTTGAACAAGGTAGAAGATACATATGGAATTTTGGTGATGGCTCAGCGGATGTTGTTACAACTTCACCAACTGTTTCATATACGTACAACTTTATAGGTAATTATCGTGTACGGTTGGTTTCTATAGATTCAAGCACCTGTAATATTGCAGACACTTCTTTTTTAATTATGCGCGTAAGAAGTGATGAAGCGTTGCTCAGTTTCACACAAGAAAAACTTGCACCATGCGAAGCATTGAGGTATAGATTTACAAATACTTCAATAGCTCCTTCAGGTAAGCCATTTCAAGGAACTAGCTTTAGATGGAATTTTGGAGACGGAACTACAAGGGTTACAGGACCTGGACCTGTTGAACATAGTTATGCAACCGCTGGCACTTATACAGTTCGCTTAGTTTTAATTGATAGTAATTATTGCAATGAACCAGATAGCGTTTCTCTTGTCTTACGAATAGCTCCAAATGTTACCGCAAGATTTGAAACACCTGCTCAAGGTTGTGTACCCTATAGAGCTACCTTTAATAATACTTCTTTAGCCGGACAAAGATTCATTTGGGATTTTGGAAATGGTAATACACTGAATACTACTTCTGCTAGTCCAGTATCAAGTAATTACCCAATCCCAGGTACTTATACCATCAAAATGATTGCTATAGACAGTGCAACATGTAACATTATAGATAGCACTCAATTTACCATAACAGTGCGCCCCAACCCTACTTCAAACTTCAGCGTTTCTCCAATTCCACCTGAAGAAAACACACTTACAACTTTTACCAATCTTTCAGTTGGAGGAACAAGGTATAAATGGCTTTGGGGTGATGGTGATAGTTTAATAACAACCAGTACAAATCCTGTTACCCACTTATATAACCGAACAGGAACATTCAACGCTTGTTTAATTACTTTTAATGATGCTGGATGCACAGATACTACTTGTATACCAGTGAATACAATTATTGTTCCTGGATTAGCAGTGCCTAATGCTTTTTCTCCAAATGGAGATGGAGTTAATGACAAAGTTTTTGTGAGAGGATTTGGAATTGCAAAAATGATGTTTAGAATTTTTAATAGATGGGGTGAGGTTGTTTTTATAACTGATAACCAGTCAATAGGTTGGGATGGTTTTCATAGAGGCAAACTACAACCACAAGATGTTTATCATTATACGCTAGATGTTGAGTTTGTGGATGGACAAAAAGTTGTAAAAAAGGGAGATATTACGTTATTGAGATAGTATGTTGAAGAAATTATTATACAGCAGTTTTTTATTGTTGTCTGTGTTAATTACACAGGCACAGGATCTTCATTTCTCTCAATACTTCAACGCTCCTCTTTTGGTTAATCCTGCTAATACTGGTTTTACACCCGATTATGACTATCGTGTTGGAGTACACCACAGAAATCAATGGGCATCTGTTGGAAATCCTTATCGAACTCAAAGTATCTGGGGCGACCTTCAACTTTTGAATAATAAATTAGAGAACGGATGGCTAGGTATAGGCGGCGCCATACTTCAAGATGTAGCAGGAAGTTCAATTTTAACTGGCACACGTGCCTTCGGAACAATAGCTTATCACCAAATGCTTGGAGCAAGGTCACTTCTGAGTGGAGGCTTTGGTTTAGGTTGGGTGAATAAAAGAATTGACTTGTCAAAACTTACATTCGACAACCAGTGGAATGGTAAGTTTTTTGACAATACTATTAATCCTAACGAGCCGTTTGCAACTAATCAATCCAATTATTTGACACTTAGCGCGGGCTTGAATTATTCTTACTTTCCCACAGACAATCTTTATTTGAATATTGGCTTGGCTGCAAACCATATTAACCGCCCTTCAGAAACATTTTATGGTCCAACATCTGCTGATACTAGGTTGGATGTTCGTTATACCGCTTTTGCAAATATGTCTGCTAAAGTAGACGATAGATGGATTGTAAACTCAAATATGTATGTCAGCCAAATGGCTAATGCTTGGGAAACTGTTATTGGAGTAAATACCCAAAGAAGTTTAAATGACGACGGAAGCTTACAATTGATAATGGGGGGCTACTATCGCGTAAGCGATGCAATTATTCCGATGATTGGGTTTAATTTGAAAGATTACAGGTTTACCATCAATTATGATGCAACCGTTTCATCATTAGGTCGCTTCAACAATGGACGTGGAGCCTATGAAATTTCAATAGTAAGAGATGGCATTTTTAGCAGCAGTTCAGGCAGGTCTGTTAAATGCCCAAGTGTTCGTTTTTAGGACCAAGTACCCTTTTTTATGATTTTTCGGTATTTTCGGTAAAATTCTACCGATTGAGAATAAGCCTGTTATCGGTTTTTGTCGTTGTATCCTTACAGTTAAATAGTCAATATTACCTCAAGGGACAAGTGACAGATGATAAAGGCCGACAATTGTCTGGCGTGAAGCTGCAAATAAAAAGTAAGCTTCCATATCTTTTTTATACTGGTTCAAATGGAAGTTTTGGCGTTCCAATTGCATCAGCAACAGACTCTTTAACCATCATTCAAGACTCATATCTGCCATTACATACTTCTGTAAATGCCCTCTTATTCAATCAAATTGTTTTAATTACCGATACCAATCATTTAAAAAAACAAATAAGACGCTTAAGCTCTATTACTAAAAATGTGCAAAGTAGTCGCGAAAACTTCTACAAGTCAATGGGAGAAAGCTATTCCAGTTTAATTGACCACAGTTTTGTAGATGCCTCTAAATACCCCGAAACAGGCTTTACATTAAATACAGACAAAGCCTCTTATAGTAATATTAGAAGATTTTTGAAAAAGAATATGCGCGTTCCTTCAGATGCAGTTAGAATAGAAGAAATGCTTAATTACTTTGATTTCCCGTTTTTCAAAACACATATTGATTCTAATAAAATTTTTAGAGTCAACTCTCAAATTACTGAATGTCCTTGGAATCCTCAATCCAAAATATTGCATGTACATGTGAAAGCACCTTCTTTAGATTTAGATAGCATCCCTCCTACCAATTTGGTTTTTTTAATTGATGTATCTGGATCTATGGATCGAGACAATCGGCTTCCTTTACTACAGCAATCTTTTCGTATGTTGGTTGAATGTTTACGGTCAAAAGACACAGTTTCAGTAGTTACCTATGGAGGCGGTGTTGCCATTGTATTAGATGGTGCGGGAGGTGATGAGAAAGAGAAAATCATGAAAGTAATTGACTCTTTAGAAGCATCAGGAAGTACTCCAGGTGAAGGCGCTATTAAAACTGCCTACAATTTAGCTGTTCATAGATTTCTTAAAAATGGGAATAACAGAGTCATATTAGCTACTGATGGTGATTTTAACGTTGGACAACAATCGGATGAAGAATTGGAAAATATGATTGCTCATTATAAAGAAACAGGTATTTACTTAACTTGTTTAGGTGTTGGTATGGGCAATTACAAAGACAGCAAGTTAGAAGGTTTGGCAAAAAGAGGCAATGGAAATTTTGCTTATATAGATCATTTAGATGAAGCATATAATTCATTAGTTAAGGAGTTTTCAAAAACGCTTTACTCTGTTGCAGAAAATGCACTCATTAATATTCGATTCAACGATGAGTTTGTTTCTTCTTATAAGCTCATTGGGTACAATAATCGAAAGGATGCAATTGAAGACAGTACAAGTATTCTTGAGGGAAGGATTTTAGGTACGGGACATAACCTTACCGCAATGGTTGAATTAAATTTGAAACGTATTCCTACTAAAGGAAAAAATATAGGACAACTTGAATTGCAATATAGTCTACCTGGCATACCAACTATACTTACAAAAAATGTCTCTATTCCGTATAATGAACAATTCATTAAAGAGAGCAATCCTCTTTATACAGTTGCGACTTCGGTGGCTTGGATGGGACAAACGTTGAGATCTTCAGAAGCTCACAAGACGCCTGTATTTGAAGAAATCAAAAAATGGGTGTCCTCTGCAATTTCAACACACAAATCTGAAATTGAATTTGTACAATTATTAGACTTAGCGCATGAAATTTACTTTCCTACAACAAAAAAACGAAAGAAAGATTAATGATTACTTACATATATTAATCCACGAAAAGCTTCTAATTCAAATACCTCACGCTCACTAAATTGAAAAGTTAGTCCAGATTGAAAATGCTGATAAGCTCCATGTAACTTTTCATGAGCAACTTCTACCCTTAATTTATTTTCTTGACCAAAATTGAGGAGAACCAAAACCTTACTAATCTCACCAATTCTTAAGAAAGCAACTATATTGGGATGTTCTGTAGGTAATATAAATGTTTGACCAGAGTGAATAGCATCTATGGTAGAAAGATGTAATAGATTTTTGTAAAAGTCGTGAAGACTGGGGTTCGAATGATTCCATTCGATTAAATCCTTATCAAAAAATTTCAACCTTTTATGATTCGGCAACTCCTGCCCACTATAGATAAGCGGTATTCCATTCCAAGTTGCAGTAAACATAGCCATAATCTTTGCTGCTTCTCCATATTTTTCGTACTCGGTACCATTCCAGCTATTTTCATCATGGTTAGATATGAAAAACAACTTACTACATCCAGTAGGATATTGACTGTAGTGATGCAATACTTGATAAAAATCTTGTACCGACTTTTTGCCTTTTACCATTAATTCGGAAATGTGCATCCACTCCCATGCATAAGTAGCATCAAAAACAGGTACGTGTTGCATATCTTCTGTTTCCCCTAACCAAAACAGTTCTTTGAGTTTATCACAAGCTGTACGTGCAGACTGCCAAAAATCAACTGGCACCAAATGTGCCATATCGCACCTGAAACCATCAATATTACATTCATGAATCCAAAACTGCATACTACGAATCATCTCTGATCGCATATTTTCATTTTGATAGTTTAAATCAATCACATCATGCCAGCCGTTTCTTTCAGTAAAATTTCCCTGTTCATCGCGAATATACCATTCAGGATTTTTTTCTGTCCACTCATGGTCCCAACCAGTATGGTTGGCTACCCAATCTATAATTACTTTGATTCCTTTATCATGAGCATGCTGAACCAACACTTTAAAATCTTCAAGACTTCCATATTCTGGATTAATCTTTGTGTAACTGCTACATGCGTAATAACTACCCAGACTACCCTGACGAACTTTACGACTAATAGGAGTAATTGGCATCATCCATAGCATCTTTACACCCATATCGGCCAACCGATCTAAGTGTAATAGGAAAGAACTGAAATTTCCTTCAGGCGTATATTGACGAATATTTACCTCATATATATTAAGCCCTTTGGACCAAGAGGCCGATTTGAAATGTTTATTCATAACAGTTGAATTGGAAAACTTCTAGACAGTAAATTAATGAATAATCATGAAAGCGAATAAGAAGTTGTATTAAGCGTTTCGATTACTAGCAAGAAAGGATTGAAAAAGCATTCCAAGAAGTATCACAACCAGCGCTCCTGCAACATTTAACCATAAAAATCCAAGGCCAATTATATTGTAGTAATCCATTAAATAAAGAGCAACCACAACAAATTCACCAATAATAGCAGCATAAAATACAGCAGTACCTTTAATTGACTTTACATAGAATGCAACAAGGAAAATACCAAGCATAACCCCATAAAAGAGGGAACCTAATACATTCACAGCTTCAATTAAGCTACCCATACCAGAGGCAAATTGTGCAACTGCAATACAAAAAATTCCCCAACCAAAAGTGATCCATTTTGACAAACGATAATCACTATTGCCAGAATCTTCTTGCTTATTTTGTTTTCTAAATCGCTGATAAAAATCAACCATAGTAGAACTAGCCAAGGAGTTCAAGGCAGCGGCAATAGATCCCCAAGCAGCTAAAAAGATTATAGCAATTAAGAGTCCAACCCAACCTCTAGGCAGGTAATCAATCACAAAACGAATGAAAATATAATTTGTATCATTAGAATCGGCCTGCACATCTGGTAACTTCATCAGAGCCTGATAAGACTTTCGCAAACTATCTGATGTTGTATTCAATTGCAACCAGTCCGACTTTGCCTTTTCTGGCTCCACTTTCCAACGAAGTAATGCTTGCTGTTTAGCATTTTGCGTAATATCAAATTGCTTTTTAATTTGAATTGCTTCAACTTGCTTTGGACTTGATAAAAGCTTTTTCTCTTCTACTTGATTAAAGAAAATTGGAGCATCCACAAACTGATAAAAGGTAAACATGAAAATTCCTATCAGTAAAATCAAGAACTGCATTGGAATCTTCACCATACCATTCATTAGTAATCCCAACTTACTTTCCTGTGTATCCTTTGCTGTAATATATCTACCAACCTGACTCTGATCTGTACCAAAGTATGAAAGGGCAAGAAAGAGCCCACCTAATATTCCACTAATAATATTGTATTTATCTTTCCAATTAAATCCTTCTTCAGTAAAACCAGTTGTAATAATATTCATTTTACCGGCGGCTCCTCCCACTTCTAAAGCATCTTTAACTCCAAAACCAGCTGGCATTCCTTGTAGCAAATAATATGCCGCTAAACCCATTCCAAAAAAGATAATAGCTAGTTGAAGTTGTTGTGTATAAGCAACAGCTTTAGCACCACCAGTAACCGTATAAATGATTAGAAGCCCGCCCATGAAAATATTCGTCCAAAAAATATCCCACCCTAAAATTGAAGAAAGGATGATAGAAGGGGCGTAGATGCTAATTCCAGTAGATAACCCCCTAGAAAGTAAAAAAAGAAAAGAAGTAAATGTGCGAGTTTTTACATCAAATCTTTGTTCAAGAAATTCGTAAGCAGTATAAACTTTTAGCTTATGAAAGAGTGGAACAAAAGTGATGCTTAATATTACCATTGCAATAGGCAAGCCAAAATAGTATTGTACAAAGCGCATACCATCTGTATAGGCTTGTCCGGGTGCTGATAAAAAAGTAATTGCGCTTGCTTGTGTTCCCATAATTCCTAAGAGAACCAAGTACCAAGGCATATTACGATTACTTAAAAAATAACCTTCAAGGTTTTTGGATGCATTGCTTTTATAAACACCATAGCCAATGATGCAAGAAAGAGTACATACTAATATAATCCAGTCAATCCAACTCATTCAAAGGATTTAGTTAGTATAAAGTATATAAGAATCTGAACAACAAGAAAAACAATTACAAATACATACCAATGTGTCCAGGTTGGAAACAAGGGTACTCTTTTTTCGCTGTTATTATTTTTATTTGCCATCTCTAGTATTAATCAGTCCACCTGCAAAATATCCTAATGCCAGTCCAATTAATAGTCCTATTGTGACTCTTTTTATTAAAAAGCCTATCACTAGACCTAGCAAAACAACCAATATAAATGTGATTTTTCTTCTATCCACAGTTACTTTATTTCATTTTTGGGTAAAGCAATTAGATTAGCAAAAAGTCTATATGCCCCACTTATACCAGCAGGCAGTTGTCTAAAAAAAACTAAACCAGTGTATACTATATTGCCTTTACCATAGGGTGCAATAAGCAAGCTTCCTTTACTAGGCGATTCCCCTTTATCCTGCATTTCAATGAGTGCTTCAAATGGCGGTGCAAATCTTTCAGCCTGATAAATACTTCTTTCTTGAATCCATTCTTCAAAATCCTTTGAGCTTATTTTATTAGGATAGTTAAACACAGGATGTGCAGGATTCAAAATTTTGACTTTTGCATCTTCTTCAGTCACACGGGTTCGACTAATTAGAAAATCATAGGGTGCCATTTTTGCACGTACTGGGCCAATTTGATTACTCGTATTATATTGAATAATTAAGTTGCCACCGTTTTGAACATATCTCATCAATACATCGTATTTTCTATTTAAAAACTCATGCACATTGTAAGCACGAACACCAGTAACAATTGCATCCAAGTCTTTTAACTGCTCACCAGTAATATCCGATTCAACCAGCTTTTTAACATCAAAACCCATAAATTCAAGTGCTTGAGGAACTTTATCGCCCGCACCTACTATATATCCAACTTTCTTTCCTGCAACTAAAATAGGTTCTTTTATAACTTTTACTTGGTCTTCAACAAAATATCTTATTGCAGGAATATGATCATAATTTATAGATCGCATGTATGAATCGAACATATACGTCTTTCCTCCCCACTTGAGTTGCACTGCTACTTTTCCATAAGGCAAACTCTGATCATTAAAGATTTTCTCAAGCGAAACTTCATAATAATAAGGCTTCCCGGCTTCGAATTGCACGCTTTTATTTTCAGCAATAGGAAGAAGTTCCTTATTTCTAAGTAGTATTGAAACCTCTGCATCTTTCATATTGACAGCGGGTTCCAAAAGAATCTTAAGTTTAGGAGGAGTTAGTTTTTGACCATTCCGCTGAACATTTAGTAATGCTACATTGGGCGCAAGTGCAACCTGCAACAAAGGCTTTATGATAAGTGGCTGATAAAGTTCACCCTTAACAGGATCGGTAAACTTATAGAATACAGATCGCTTGATTTGAAACACCTGACCACCTATTTCAACATCAAAATGAACATTGTAAATAGAAGCATTTTCGGGCTGGCCAATTAAATATGGGTTATTAACTACGAACTGTCCTTCTTCTTTCTGATTAATTAACCAATAGGGTTGAGAGCTTTCAAAATTCAACTGAACGGGAATTTTCAATCGTAATTGATTGCTTTCATTTTTTACAACTGACTTATTCAATACAGTATCCTTACCGTAATACCTGAATTTTTTCCAAAGAACAGCATCAGCATTTCTTGCATTCAGATAAACTTGCATTTGTAAAGTATCTAACTGAGTTACTTCTTGCACATTAGTGGTTACTTCAGTAAAGAGTCCAGCGGCTAGCTCAATAATTGATTGCAACTCATCCAATTTACGCAACACATGCTTATTGCCTGCCTTTGCAGAAGGAAGAGCTGAAATTTTCTTGTATAGTTCAACCAACTCTTGAATAGAAGAAGATGGCTGTTGAAATGCATACTTGTTCAGTATTTGATTAATCGCATTTTCAATAGCAACACCACCTTCAAGTTGGCTCCATGTTGTATTCACTCCATCAAATAAATCAACTGTAGGAGCTTCTCCAGCAATTGGAACAAAATACTCTAATGTTTGTCCTCTTTGACGCGCTACACCAAAACCTTGACTTTTATGCTGGCTCCTACTTTCGCTGGCAATTTCGCCGTAACCCATTCCTAAAAGTGGATTAAAGGTTCCTACTTCAACTTTAAATTGATCAGGTGCAGTGGTATTGTTATTTCCGGAGAAACTGAAAGTATTCCATAAAATTCTCTTTGCTTGCCATGGCTGTACCCCTCTAGAAAATTGTTCTGGAAAAGCTTTGGGATCTGCTGCAGCAAAGTATGCTTCTCTTGCAAGGATGGCTGATGCACTATGATGTCCATGACCAGCTCTTTCATCTTCAGGGAAACGGGTGATAATTACATCAGGTTGAATTTGTCTAATTACCCATACCACATCTGCAAGTACTTTTTGCTTGTCCCATTTTTTTAAAGTTTCATCTGGGGTTTTAGAAAATCCAAAATCATATGCTCTTGTAAAAAATTGTTCAGCCCCATCAATTCTCCTAGCTGCTAATAATTCTTGTGTTCTAATTAAACCAAGTTCTACACCCTGCTCCTCACCAATTAAGTTTTGGCCACCATCACCCCGAGTCAAACTTAAATAAGCTGTTCTTACTTGTTTCTCTTTGGCAAGAAATGCAAGTAGACGAGTATTCTCATCATCTGGATGGGCTGCAATATATAGTACAGTTCCAAGTTGGTTTAACTTCTGGATGTTTCTATAAATAACTGCACTACTTTGTGGAGGCTGATATTGAGCACCTACAAAAGTATTTGCAAGTGTTAAGGATAGAACTATAGAAAAATATTTCAAGATTTTCATTTGACAAGCATTGAAGTGCGTAAAAGTAACACCATTAGTAACCAGAATTGCAACCATTTATCCATTAAAAAGCCTGTGATGTATTTCACAGGCTTTTTAATGTTTAGAGACTTGCTCCCGGGTATCCAACCAGAAAAACTGCATTGGCAATCATTAGTTTACCATTTTCCCAAAACATTCTAAATATTGGGTTATCTGCTAAAAACACAACAGACCCCCTACCAACTGACTGAACGCCAAATACCATTCCATCTTTGATGCGTGGTTTAACTTTTGAACCAACATATCCAGCCATATGAGCGTCTTTCTTAATTACGCCAACATTCCAACCTTCCTTCATAAACTCATACAGGCTTGAACTTTGTTTAAGGGTATAATAAATACTATCATATCCAAATGCAAGAGGATGAGAATTATCGAACTGTACCTTATAAATAGCACCAGGCGTTGAAGAGCTCAAATATTCACGGTCGCTGTTTTCGTACTTCCTGAGTGCGGCATATTCATCAGATTTTTCAGAGCCTTTCTCTTCTTTAACTTTTAATCCCCAATCAGTTGCAAGTTGTGCAACTGCATTCTCAATTGCTATGAGTTTACCACCTTCGCGAACAAAGGCTTTCAATTTATCCTGATTAGCCTTATCGTTTAAAGCACGATAAAAACCGTCGGGAACAATTAATACATCATAAAATTTCAAACTTGTTCTTGCAAGATCCTGTGCTTGAATTAAAGTAATTGGATAATCTAAAGTTTGATCGAAATAGTGCCAAATTTCTCCTGCTCCTAAGCTTGAAGCACCTTCACCTGTTAACATAGCAACTCTAACCGGCAATACCATTTTCACATCTGGGCTCCCAAAATCAGCACCCTTATCCATAAAACCAGTAGCAACTGGTGTAACTTGTATACTGGTTCCTTTAACTAAATCATTCAGTGTTTCTCTGAGGTTATTGGGATTACCTAGCTTAAGTACCACAAGTGTGCCAGCTGGATAAGTTTTACCATTGTACATAAAGGACTTTTCCTGCACACGTACTTTAATCTTATGCTGTAAGAGCTTGCTCAAAAGTTTTGCAGATGCAATACTTTGATATTGAATTAAATACCCGTATGAAGTTTCAGGAACAGTATTAACAACTGCTCCACCTGGAATTGGACCAAGATTAAGTGCTTCTTTAACTGCATAAGCATCTACACCATGTGCATAAGGTAAAGACCAAGCTGTAATATCGTAAGTATTAGAATCAGTTAAATTGCTTTTAGGCTCTAGCAAAACACTTGCAAGCATACTTCTTGGTTGCAACATACTAACAGCAATATGATGCTTTTTTAATGCGCCAGCTTCTTCTTTTAAGGTTGCATAATTCAGACCACGGAAAGAAGTGCTATTTAACACACCAAAACGAATTTGATTGTCAGTTAGTACTTTTTGAATTGCAGCCATTTTATCAGCTTGATCAGTGGTAATCACATAAGTTTTATAAGCCAATCCCCTTCCTTCATTACTCGCATCAAAATATTTTTTAAACTCTTGTACAACTCTTGCAGCTTGCTGTGATGTAATTTCAATAGTTGATAATCCTGTTGTGTGGTGATGGGTAGCTCTATCTACCAAAGTGAGTGTATCTCTATCTTCAGTAATAACACCTAAACCCCCTCTGCTATGTCCACCTTGTTCATAAGTCATACCAATAGCACCATTATACGTTGGCCATGTATCACCGTAAGATGGATAAAACAAGTCAAATCGCTCACGTGTGAAGTATAACCAACCATTTGCATCAAAATAGCGCGCATTATTTCTTCCAATCATAGTTTGAAAATCACGCTGCCATGGAGTGATAACATCATGTAAAGGGTTTGCAGCTGGAGCAAAATAATAAGGTTCATTATATCCCTGCTCATGAAAATCAACATGCACATGCGGCATCCACTGCTGATATTTCTTAATTCTTTGTTGCGTTTCTACTTGCGACTGCCAAGCCCAGTCGCGGTTTAAATCAAAATTGTAATGATTGCTTCTTCCGCCAGGCCATGGCTCAATGTGTTCTCGACTCTGTGGATCAACGTTCATGTTTTTTCCAACAACTGAATTATACCAATTCACATATCTATCGCGACCATCAGGATTTAAACAAGGATCAATAATAACAACTGTATTTTTCAACCAACCTTTAGTTGTTGTATTTCCAGGCTGCAACAGTTCATATAAGGTAAGCATAGCTGCTTCGCTAGAAGACGCTTCGTTTCCATGTACATTATAACTCAACCAAACGATGGCAGTTTTTGCTGGATCTTTTCCACCCTTCGCTAGTCCAGTTGCAGCTATATTAGCCTCACGAATAGATTCTAACTGTTGTATGTTCTCTGGCGCTGATATGTATGCAACATATAAAGGGCGGCCTTCATAAGTTTTACCGTACTGCTCCAACTTCATCATATCTGGACGAGCAGCGGCAGCTTGTTGAAAATATTCAACCACACGATGGTGTCTTGTAAATTGTTTGCCTACTTCATACCCTAAAAAATCGGCTGGCGACTGTAAAGATTGCGCCATGGCAGTAAGGGTAAAAAATAGTACAGAAAGGAATAAAAGCTTTTTCATGGTTCTTTAAAAATTGCTCCAAAGTAAGCAAAGTTCATGGGATACCCCAAAGCTTTTATACGAGCGTACCTTTATCCAAAATTTATTATGATATTTTTTAAATAAGCCTCGAAATCATGACACTTAACTAGCAAGTTCCTATTATATTTATAAAAAAATTAGCTGCATGTTTCGCTTTTCGATAATCGCAATTCTTACTGCATCGTCTTTTGTTTGTGCAGGTCAAAATTTTTCTTTTGTTGGCCCAGGACTGAAAGTAGACCCATATGCATACAAAGTTGTAAAGTCAGATACCTTTTCAAATGCGGCAGTAAGCAGTGCGCATCCTTTAGCTAGTATGTCCGGAGCTGAAGTAATGCGTTTAGGTGGCAATGCATTTGATGCAGCAATAACAACCCAATTAGTACTAGCTGTTGTTTATCCTAATGCAGGTAACTTAGGAGGTGGTGGATTTTTGCTCGGAAGAACTAAAAAGGGTAAATTGATTGGGCTAGACTATCGTGAAATGGCTCCAGGTACTGCAAGCAGAGACATGTACCTCGATGAAAATGGTCAACCTCAAACTCAAAAATCACAATTGGGACATCTAGCTTCTGGGGTACCAGGAACTGTGGCAGGATTATTTGCGACCCTTCCTTATGCCAAACTCAAAATGGAACAACTTATTCAACCTGCCATTGATATTGCAGAAAAAGGTTTTGTAATAACAGAAAGAGAAGCAAATGGGCTAAACGGCCAGAAAAACGATTTTACAAAATACAATACCCGTCCAACAGCATTTTTAAAAGATAGGCCATGGAAAGCAGGAGATACACTTTTTCAACCTGAACTCGCAGCTACACTAAGGCGCATTCAGCAAAAAGGGCAAGCTGGTTTCTATGAAGGCGAAACTGCTCAATTGATTGTGGAAGAGATGAAAAGAGGGAATGGAATTATTACTTTAGAAGACTTAAAAAAATATATTGTCCGCGAAAGAGCTCCCTTACAGTTCAGATACAGAGGTTATGACATTATTAGCTTTGCTCCTCCAAGCAGTGGCGGTTTGCTACTCGGCCAAATGCTTAAGATGGTAGAGCCGTTTGATTTAAACAAGTTTGGATTTCACTCTTCAGCAGCTGTGCAAGTAATGATAGAAGCTGAAAGACGTGCGTATGCAGATAGAGCTGAACATATGGGTGATCCAGATTTTTGGAAGGTGCCCACTAAGACTCTATTGAGCGATAGTTATTTGCAAATGCGCATGCAAGATTTTGAAGCTGGAAAAGCTTCACTTAGTAAGGAAATAAAAGCCGGTTGGATTGCACCTGGTGAAGAAACAACTCACTTGAGTGTTGTAGATGCTGACGGAAATTTAGTAGCAGTAACAACAACATTGAATGGTAGTTATGGTAGTAAAACAGTAGTAGGTGGTGCAGGATTTTTAATGAATAATGAAATGGATGATTTTAGTATTAAACCAGGGGTCCCCAATATGTATGGTGCAGTTGGCGGTGAAGCTAATGCTATTGTTCCAAGAAAAAGAATGCTGAGCTCCATGACTCCAACACTAATGGTCTATAAAAAACAACCTTGGGTTACCATTGGGACACCTGGCGGAACAACTATCCCAACCTCCATTTTCCAAGCAGTTGTTAATTTGATTGATTTCAATATGAGCCTATCCGATGCAATCAATCAACCTAAATTTCACCATCAATGGCTACCAGATGAAGTAATGGTGGAAAGAGATTTTCCACCAACAACGATTGCAGAATTAAAAAAAATGGGATATACCATAACGCCAAGAGCACCTATTGGAAGAACGGAGGGTATTAGAATAATAGGTAAGAATAAACTAGAAACAGTTGCTGACAAAAGGGGCGATGATAGTGTCGCAGGATTCTAAGATTTAGAAAATTATGAAAGCTAATTTTTTAGTACATCTTTCGCAAAAAATGAAGCAATACCAAGAAATGGGCACTGCTACCATAGAACAACTCAACGATCAACAAATTCACTTTAAACCCAGTCCTGAATCTAATTCTCTTGCCATTTTGGTGCAGCATCTTTATGGAAACATGATGAGCCGTTGGACTGGCTTTTTAGATCAAGATGGTGAAAAAGAGTGGCGAAAACGAGATGCAGAATTCGAAACTATGGATATATCCAAAGCCGATTTACTTTCATTTTGGAATATGGGTTGGCACCAGGTTATGACTTCTCTGCAAAATTTAACCGAGGAAGATCTTGATAAAACAATTACTATAAGAGCCGAGTCTATGACTGCTATGGAAGGAATACTTCGACATTTAAGTCATTACGCATATCATGTTGGACAAATGGTGATGTTAGCCAAAATTATTTTAGATAAAGATTGGAAAACACTCAGTATAGCAAAAGGCCAAAGCCAAGCTTTTCACGAGTCCATGAAAGAAATCCACAAAAAAGAATAAACCCTACTTATAAATTAATATTTCCTTTTGTCCATTTGAACGAATAAACCCACGGTACATACCTTCCGTGCAAAAAGGCATAGATATATTTCCATTTTTATCTACAGCAACTAAGCCCCCATCACCTCCAAGCTTTGGCAAATCAACCATGACCAACTGATGAGCTGCATCTTTTAATGATTGTTTGCCAAATTCCATCCTATCAGCTATTGATTTTGCCATAACCAACCTTATGAAATATTCGCCCCAACCGGTACAGCTAATCGCAACTTGCTGATTGGCATAAGTTCCGCTGCCAATAATAGGAGCATCCCCTATCCTGCCCCACTTTTTATTAGTCATCCCGCCAGTGCTCGTAGCAGCTGCTAGTCTACCCTGCTTATCAACTGCAACAGCACCAACAGTGCCATATTTTTCGTCTCTATGCAAAGGATTTCTTAACCCAGCATTGCTAGAATCAACTTTATTCGCATCCCTTTCCTTGGCTCTTTGGAGCCCTCTAAATCTATCTTCTGTATAAAAATAACTTGGATCAACCACCTCACATCCTTGTTGAGCAGCAAACAGGTCGGCTCCCTTGCCCGACATCATAACATGCTCACTTTTATCCATGACAGCTCTTGCCGCTGTAATTGGGTTTTTAATGGTTGTAATACCAGCTACAGATCCAGCTTTTAGCGTAAACCCATCCATGATAGCTGCATCTAGTTCATTTTTACCTTCATTGGTAAATACAGCCCCTTTACCTGCGTTAAACAAAGGACTATTTTCCATGACCATGACCGTTGCTTGAACAGCATCTAGCGCTGATCCGCCCGCCTCTAAAATTTTATACCCTGTTAGCAAAGCACTATCCAGCGCAGCCATATATGCTTTCTCGCGCTCTGGAGTCATATTTTTCTTCAAAATTGTACCAGCACCTCCATGTATAACCAGCGTAAATCCCTTTGTATTTTGTTGCGAAAATCCTGAAATAGCCAGTGTGAAAACTAGGGCAAGCAGTTGAATCTTTCTCATATATCCATTTGAAAGCGGAAATTAGTAAATAAGGGGAATTTTTAAGTTGAAAACTGGAAAAGTAAAAAATGGTATTGTATTTGCCTTGATACTTGGAATGACTATTTTTACCAAATAACCAGTGCTACAAAGATTCCTTCATATAATAGTTCGTATTCTCCTTGGGCTTTTATTGCTCATTATACTCCTTTGGCTGGCCATTCAAACCAGCCTAGTTCAAAATTGGTTGGTAGGAATTGCCACTTCAAAGCTGAGTAAGGCAATTGGCACAGAAGTAAGAATTGAAGAAGTAGGCATTAGTTTTTTTGACAAATTAAATATCAAGGGCGTATTGGTAAGAGACCAAAATAAAGATACACTTCTACATGCCGGTGCATTAAAAATTAGAATAACTGATTACTTTTTCTTGAAAAATAAGGCGGATATTACCTATGTTGGTTTGGAAGATGCTGTGGTAAAACTTCAACGTCTAAAGGACAGCACATGGAACTACCAGTTTATCGTTGATTATTTTGATGGATCAGATTCTACGAAAGTTGTAGATACTATTAAAATGGCAGCAACCCCATCAAAAAGTAACAAGAAGCCATTTCAACTTGGACTTAAAAAAATTGATTTAAAAAAAGTAAGTTTCCTTCAAAATGATCTGTGGGTTGGCGAAAGAATGTTTATTAAAGTTGGTAGTCTTTTCGCAGAAACTGATCAGGTTGATTTTAACAAAACCAGCTTTTTAGTAAAAGAGGTTACAATTGATAATCCATATTTTTCACTGTTACAGCTAGATGGCTTAAGGCCTCCCAAACCAAAAAATAAAATCGATACTGGACTATCTCTCAATCCTGGACACCTTTATCTTCAAATAGCAGATATTCAAATAAAAAACGGGATTTTTTATAACCACATAGATGCAGAAAAAAATGATAGCCCATTATTCGATGGTGAACATATACGAATCACTCAATTAAATGGAAGGGTTAAAAACTTTTCATTTAGAGAAGATACCATTAGTGCAGATATCCAATTATCTGCTAAAGAAAGGTGTGGATTAGAATTACGTCAATTAAAAACCAATTTCACATTAACACCTCAACTAATTGAATTAGCTAAACTTACTCTAGAAACTCCACGAAGTAGACTTACGAATTTTTACTCAATGAAGTTCAAAGATTTTAAATCTATGAACGACTTTAATAACAATGTAATCTTACATGCTAAGTTGGTTAATAGTCAGCTCAACCTTCAAGACCTATCATACTTTGCACCTGAATTAAAAAATGTTGCACACAAGTTTTGGATTAATGGAACAGCTAAAGGAACACTTTCCAAATTAGACGTTCAATCATTAAACGTTAAATATGGTGACAATACATTTTTAACTGGCAATATAAATGTGATTGGTTTACCAGATATTGACAGAGCATTCTTCCAAATGCAGGATGCTAACCTACAAACAAGTGCTTATGATTTTTATAAAATATTCCCAAGCTTACAACAATTAAAGACCCCAGATTTACCTGCTATGGGGAAAGTTTGGTTTAAAGGAGCATTCAATGGAACCATACATCAGTTCGCTACTCAAGGTATGGTTACAACTGCACTAGGAAGTATTCAATCGAACATTTTACTTTCACTCCCAGAAAAGGGGGAGCCGGCGTACAAAGGCTCAATTCAAACCAATAGTTTTAATGTTGGAAAATTGATGAAGGATAGCAGCTTTGGCAGATTTAGCTTCTCCGGAAAAATTGAAGGCAGTAGCTTTTCAATAGCCACAATGAAAAGTAAATTTGAAGGAAAAATTGATTCAATTCAGTACAACAATTATACCTACAACGATATAACTGCAAAAGGGAACTTTCAAAAAAAACAATTTATTGGAGAAGTAAATATTGATGACCCTAACATAAACATTATCTCAAATGTTGAAATTGACTTAACTGGCGATAAACCCAACTTTAACATTCTTAGCGACATATCAAAACTTCATTTGCAACAATTAGGTTTTTTGAAAGAGCGCTTGGATATTGAAAGTTTTGTAGACTTAAATTTTAAAGGCAATACTATTGACGATTTTTTAGGCACTGCAAAACTCATTAATACCAAGCTTATAACCAATTCTGAAAAACAATCATTTGATTCATTAGTTTTAAGCTCTTATCTTGACCAAGGCAAGCATCTTGAGTTAAAGGGTAATAATATTTCTGTTGCAGTTAATGGCGAATACAATATCATGGACCTGCAGGGTAGTTTTCAATCATTATTATCAAGATACTTTCCTGCATATATTTCTGCGCCAAAAGTTACTCCTAAGAATCAAAACTTCAACTTTTCTATTCAAACCAATTACATTGAGCCTTATGTTCAATTTTTCAATAAAAACTTATTTGGCCTTAACGATATAAACTTATCAGGCACTCTTAATACACAAAAAAGTGAAATGGACTTTGACTTGTTTGTGCCTTATTTTAAGTTTAATGATATCAGTATTTTACAAGCTGAAATAAATGCAAAAGGTTTACAAGATAGCTTAGTCTTAGAGGGCACTACAACAGCCATAACTATTGGTGATAGTTTAGATTTTCCACATACAAGGTTTTCAATTCAAGCAGCACAAGATCATGCAATAGTTGGTATACTTACCTCAAGCAATAATAGTTTTGAAAATGCAGAGCTACTTGCCGATGTATTTACATTACCTGATGGAGTAAGAATTCAATTTAGGCCATCCAACTTTGTGCTTAATCAAAAAAACTGGACAATCGAGAAAAATGGACAAATCGTCATCAGAAAAAATTTCCTCTTTGCCAAAGAATTAAAACTCAATCAAGGATTCCAAGAAATTAATGTGTATACCAAAGAAGAAGATGGTGGCAACACGCAGTATTTGATGGTAGACGTAAAAGACGTTGTATTAGGTGATTTGGTTTCTATGTTCTTAAAAGAACCAAGGCTTGAAGGTGCCACAACCGGAAACATTAGAATTGACGATTTTTTTGGTAAAATGTCTGTGAATGCTAACTTTTCTATTGATCAATTTAATTTCAACGAAGATTCAATAGGCTTGGTAAAATTATCTGCCTATTACGAAAGTGTTCATGAAAAGTTGAGTTATTCTATTTCTTCTGCTAATCCTGGTTATGATTTTGAAGGAGATGGTTCTTATCAATTAAATGATTCAATTAGCCCACTCTCTACTAGGGTTGTACTAAAAGATGCGAAAATTGATTTATTGGAACCCTATTTAGAGGGCTTGTTTAGTAACTTAAAAGGACGTGCAAAAGGCGAGATTATGGTTTTTGGCAATCCAAATTCGCCAGAAATCTTAGGAACTGCAGTAGTGAAACAAGCGGGATTATTAGTTGATTATACAAAAGTCTACTACGAAATAGATTCTTTAGCAGTTCAATTCAAAGAAGATGGTCTGCATTTTGGAGAGTTTACCATAAAAGATCCTTTTAATAATACAGGCACAGTAAGAGGCAAACTACTAGAAAAGGGATTTTCTAATATGTTTTTTGATTTTGATTTATCTACCAAAAAATTGCTTTTAATAAATACAAATGCACAAGACAACAGTCAGTTTTATGGTAAAGCAATTGGTGAGGCTACATTAAGCTTAAAAGGTCCAGAAAGCAATGCAATTATGAGCATTGTAGCTAAAGCAAATGATAGTTCATCTATAGTTATTCCAAATAGCAGTAGCAAAGCAAGTAGCGATGTTAATTTTATAGTTTTTAAAGAGTATGGCTCAGAAATTAAAAAAGAGGAGTCTACATCAAATTTCAACTTAACTGTCGATTTAGATATTACGGCTAATAATCTAGTGAAAATTGATGTAGTGCTTGATGAACTAACTGGTGACATAATTAAGGCTACTGGTAATGGACGATTAAGGATCAGAGCTGGCACTACTGAAGATTTAACTATGAGTGGCAGATACAATATTGAAAAAGGAAGCTACGATTTCAATTTTCAATCAATAATTCGTAAACCATTTATCTTAAAATCGGAATCGGGTAATTACATAGAATGGTCTGGAGATCCATATCGTGCTCAGCTTAAAATTGATGCGGTATATACTGCAGAACGAATCAGTTTTGCAGATTTAGTGGGCAACCAAAGTTTTTCTGGTGCTGTAAAAGCATATAGAGGTGATGTCTTTGTGATTGCTGAATTACGTGAATTTTTAACTAAACCTGCTATACGATTTAAACTAGACTTTGAACAAGGATCGCCAATAAAATCAGAACCTGAATTTGAAGCATTAATTAGAAGAATTGAAAGTGAAGAGAATGCAATTCTCACTCAAGTTGCTTATTTAATTGTTTTTAATTCATTTGCTCCTTATGGTACTCAAAACCAGTCAACAGCTTTAGGTAGTACTTCATTAGCATCCATTAGCATCAACACAATTTCTTCACTCATTACCAATGAAGTGAATAAAGTTTTGTCGAATGTGCTTTATAAAATTACTGGTGATAAGAGTTGGCGGTTCGATTTAGCAACCTCTGTATATAGCAGTTCAAATATTTTTGCAGGTGCTGCAGGCAATAATAATCAGCTCGATAGATCAAGAGTTAATTTAAAGCTTGGAAAAAGTTTTTTGAATGATCAAATCATATTCACTTTTGGAAGTGATTTAGATTTTAATACACCAGGAGTAGCTCAGACGGGACAATTCCAGTGGCTACCCGATTTTAACTTAGAGCTTATTTTGTCGAGAGACAGAAAGCTCAGAGCAATCATTTTTGTAAAAAACAACCTAGATATCTCTGGTACAAGCATTGGCAGAAGAAACAGGCAAGGAGTAAGTATTTCTTACAAGCAAGACTTCAATCGATTTTTTGGTAAAAAGGAGGATGAAATTGAATTTAAGCCGAAGCAAAAACCAGAAAATGAATCATCTAAAACAGAGCCTGAAATTGAATTAGTTCCCGAGATTGAGTAAAAAGTCTATTGCATACACATAACCCTGTAATCCTAATCCAGATATTGTTCCTTTGCTAACAGCACCTATATGTGATACATGCCTAAACTCCTCACGTGCATGCACCTGACTAATATGAACTTCTACAACAGGAGAAACAATTGCTTGAATAGCATCACGAAGCGCTACAGAGGTATGGGTATAAGCACCTGGATTAAAAACTATGCCTTTTACCTCAAATCCATATTGATGGATAGTATTGATGAGTTCACCCTCAATGTTGCTTTGTTGATAAATTAAATTAACAGAAGGATACCTGTTTTGAAGCTCTTTAAAAAAGTCTTCAAAACTCAATGTACCATACACTGTTGGCTCCCTCTTTCCTAAGAGATTCAAATTAGGCCCATTGAGTATTAAAATAGATGGTTGGCTCATTTATCCAGCTTTACGAATCATTGCAATAAAATCGTCAAATAAATACCGGGAATCGTGCGGACCAGGTGTTGCTTCTGGATGATATTGAACACTAAAAGCTGGTCGATCTTTTAATCGAATACCCTCTATACTTTCATCATTCAAATTCACATGTGTCACTTCCAAATTAGGATGCACTGCAACTTGTTTTGGATCTACTCCAAATCCATGATTCTGCGTGGTTATTTCACTTTTTCCAGTGATTAAGTTTTTAACTGGGTGGTTTAATCCCCTATGTCCATGGTGCATTTTAAATGTTGAAACTCCATTTGCCAAAGCCAACAACTGATGCCCCAAACAAATTCCGAAAAGAGGCTTTTTTTCTTCCAAGATTTCTTGAATGGTAGTAACTGCATAATCCATAGTTGCTGGGTCGCCAGGTCCATTCGAAATAAAATAACCGTTCGGTTGAAAGTCTTTCAACTGAGATAAGGGTGTTTTTGCAGGATGCACCCTCACAAATGCCCCCCTATCTACCATGCACTGTAGAATATTTTTCTTTACTCCAAAGTCCAATACCGCAATTCTAACTTCGCTGTTTGGATCACCCATTTCATAAACTATACTTGTACTAACTGTACTAGCCAATTCCAATCCCTCCATAGATGGTACAGCAGCCAATTGTTTTTTTAGCAATTCAATATCTGTTGTTTCAGAAGAAATGATTGCATTCATGGCCCCCTTCGTTCTAACATGTGCAACCAAAGCTCTAGTATCAATTCCTTCAATTGAAACAATTTGGTGCTCCAACAAATAAGCTTCTAAAGAATTATCTGCTTGAATACGGCTATACTGATCTTCTAGATTTCTTCCAATTAACCCAGCAATTTTAACCGTTTCACTTTCAACATCTGTCTTTTTCACCCCATAGTTACCAACATGGACATTATTCATAATAATGATTTGGCCAGTATAACTTGGATCAGTAAAAACTTCCTGATAACCTGTCATGCCCGTATTAAAGCAAATTTCCCCTGTTGTAGTTCCTATTTTACCAAAAGAGGTGCCATAAAAAACATTTCCATCGGCCAAAAGCAAAACAGCAGGTACAGGAATTTGTGACATATTGGTTGGTTATTTCTGCGCAAAAATAATGTACAGTAAGCGGAAAGCAGATATTAGTTAAAGAAATGGGGAGAAAATATATAATACCGCCCCTATTTCAACTGTTCTAGGGCTTGCGCTATCATTTCCTCCTGCTTTTGAGATTCAATAAACACAGGTGGAGCCGCTCTTTCTGCACAGTCAGTTATTCCGCAACGCTCGCAAGTGGTATGCACTGTTCTAACAGGTACAGACGAATCGTTCACAAAAGGCATTGAAATGGCCAAGCGGGGATCAATCAAGATACCTAAAGTAACACTCACAAAATGGCTGGAATTTTTGCCTGAAGGTTTTGCAAAAGTGATACAAAAATACCTATTGTGGGTTTGCCAATATTGTGAAATTTGAGCCAATACAATGGGCTGCTTGTATTTCTTAGATTGTACTTTTTTGTGTACTTCTTCCATTGCATGAATAGCTATCCATCTCCGGCAATAATGTTCTTGCAAGACATTCGCATAAGGACTATGCAATTGTGAAAGATGCAGTTCTTTAGTCATTTCAAAATGCATCGTTTCCATATTCCCACTCATACGTAAAAAGAACAATTGGTCAATTCCAAAATGAGCAGGCAACAAGTTTGTTAACCGTTGCATCAACATTTCAGGTGTAACATCATACTTCTGTAAAAGCTGCACCCACTCCTTTTCGTGCCATTTTGGATTTCTTGTTACTTGCTGAATGGCTTCAGTAATATGATCTTCTGGCATTAATAAAGCACTTGCAAAATAAGAGGCTTTAAAGTTGTTAAGCAGCACTTCAAAGGAAGCAGGATGTAGCAAAATGGTTTCTAGTGGACGAGGATCAAGTTGTAAAAAATGAAATGCGAGTTCTCTTGCAACTAAAAATTTTTCCTGGGAGGAAGCAAAAGATTTGTTGAGATATAATTTCTTTTTCTGAGGTGCATAATAGGATCTAATTTTTTTCAAAACATCCTTTGTACCTAATAGCTTCCTATCAATTTTAATTCCATACTCTTGAAACAATATTTCTTCAAGTGATGCAATTCCAGGTACATGCTCTTCATCAATACTCCAGCTCAACCTAGCTTGCTTAACCGCTTCTTCGATTTCTGGAAAATAGTTATCATGTAAGTCCTGATACGAACGTAATGCAGAAGTGTAGAAATTCTCTTTACTCATTTGAATACTTCTACTCAACTTCAACAATGTACTAATAAAAGCAGTTATTTTATCGGGTGTATTAGCAAATAATTCCAATAAAGATGCTGGCGACAATCCAAAATGCTCCCAAGGCATCATCTGAATAAAATCTGAATTCAATAGGTCTATTATAGGCTGTAATCTTTTATTGCCTGTTAATGAAACCAAATAATCATAATCTACTTTTAGGACTTTGGCCAAAGTGATGATTTTATCGGCCTTAGGGTATTTTTTCCCATTTTCAATATCATGCAAATATGAAACTGCCATACCAGTTGCTGCTGACAATTGCTGGTAGTTTAATCCAAGTTGTTGACGCAACGACTTGACTTTCAGTCCAAATATGAGTCTTACACTTTCTTGATCAGAAACCATACTGCCAAACTACAACCAAAGAGGCAAAAATTCGAAAAAAAATATTTTAGAGAAATTTTCGCTTTTAATAGTTTTTTCTATATTTGGTAAAATTTCTTGAAAATGTCAACTAAAACCACCTCACCTTCTTCAATCACTAGTGTTGGATACTCCTGTCCTTCGGGCATGGAAGTTCATGGCAACTTCAATCCTGTTTTCTCGCAAATCCTAAGCCTTGACGCACTCATCTTTTTGAAGGAACTACACATTCGCTTCAATGCTCGAAGACTTGCCCTTTTATCGGCTCGCGAATTATTACAAGCCGATATTGATGCTGGAAAGCAGCCCGACTTTCTACCGCAAACTGCTATCATTCGAAACAGCGAATGGAAAGTGGCTCTATTGCCAAACGATCTTATTGACAGAAGGGTTGAAATAACTGGACCTGTAGATCGGAAAATGGTGATTAATGCATTGAATTCTGGAGCAAAAGTTTTTATGGCCGATTTCGAAGACAGCAACTCGCCTAACTGGATGAATACCATACAAGGACAAATTAACCTTAGAGATGCTATCAGAGGAACGATTGAGTTCAGTGGTGAAAATGGCAAAACTTATCAGTTAAACAAAAGCACTGCAACGCTTATGGTTCGTCCGCGCGGATGGCACTTACCTGAAAAGCATATTTCTGTACACGGTGAAACTATGAGTGGTAGTCTGGTTGATTTTGGATTGTACTTCTTCCATAACGCTAAGGCATTGATAAACAAAGGAAGTGGCCCATACTTCTATTTACCAAAAATTGAAAATTATAGAGAAGCAAGATTGTGGGATGACGTTTTCATTTTCGCTCAAAACTACTTGCACATTCCGCATGGTACCATTAAAGCTACTGTTCTTGTAGAAACCATTTTAGCTAGTTTCCAATTGCATGAAATTTTATGGGAACTGCGCGATCATTCAGCAGGATTGAATTGTGGAAGATGGGACTATATCTTCTCTTTTATTAAAAAATTCAAAAACAGACCTGGCTATATTTTTCCTGATAGAAGTGAAGTAACCATGACGGCACCTTTTATGCGTGCTTACACACAATTGGTTGTACAAACCTGTCACAAAAGAGGCGTTCATGCTATGGGCGGAATGGCAGCACAAATTCCTATTAAAAATGATGCCGCAGCTAATGAAGCAGCAATCGCTAAAGTAAAAGCAGATAAACTAAGAGAGGTTACAGATGGACATGATGGTACTTGGGTGGCACATCCAGGACTGGTTTCAGTTGCATTAGAAGTATTTAATGAACACATGCCTACAGCAAATCAAATTGAATCGAAGCCAAGAACTGAGTTCCAAACATCTAAAGACGAATTGATAGCATTACCTCTTGGAAAAATTACAGAAGAAGGTATTCGTTCAAATATTAATGTAGGCATTTTATATATAGAAAGTTGGCTAAGAGGAAATGGCGCCGCAGCTATCTATCATCTCATGGAAGATGCAGCCACTGCCGAAATCAGTCGCACGCAATTATGGCAATGGATTCATGCCAATGCTTCAACAATTGATGGCAGAAAAATTACTCCTGAATGGTATCTCGCTTTAAAAGCTGAAGAACTAGAAAAAATAAAAACCTATGTTGGAGAAACAGCATTTGAGGCTCCTACTTTTAGAAAAGCAGCTGAAATTTTTGATGACCTCGTTTTACATAATGATTTAACTGAATTCTTAACGCTTCCAGCCTATTCTCTTATTCCTTAATCATACAAATCAACCAACCATGAACAATCTTACGAAAGCAGAACAATTAACCGCTTATTGGAACAGTCATCCTAGGTGGACAGGTATTGAAAGACCATACTCAGCAGAAGATGTATTAAAACTTCGCAGTAAAGTTGAAATTGAATACTCTATTGCCAGACTGGGTGCTGAAAAATTATGGAATCGTTTGAACAATCAACCATTTGTGGGCGCATTGGGAGCCCTTACTGGTAATCAAGCTGTGCAAGAAGTAGCAGCCGGACTAGAAGCCATTTACTTGAGTGGCTGGCAGGTAGCTGCAGATGCAAATGTTGCAGGACATATGTACCCCGACCAATCGCTGTATCCCGCTAACTCTGTTCCTGAAGTTGTAAAAAAAATCAACAATGCTTTGCTACGTTGCGAACAAATTGATAGTGTTCAAGGAAACAACCAAAAGGATTGGATGCAGCCTATTGTTGCTGATGCAGAAGCTGGATTTGGTGGCAACTTAAATGCTTTTGAATTAATGAAAATGATGATTGAAGCAGGTGCAGCTGGCGTGCATTTTGAAGATCAATTAAGTAGCGCAAAAAAATGCGGCCATTTAGGTGGAAAAGTATTGGTGCCAACACAAGAAGCTATCAACAAATTAGTAGCAGCGCGTTTAGCAGCAGACGTTTGCAATGTTCCAACTGTTTTAATTGCTCGTACTGATGCAGAAGCAGCTAACCTTATAACCAGTGATGTTGATGAAAGAGACCTTCCTTTTATTGCTGGGGAAAGAACTGCAGAAGGATTCTACGCAGTCAAAAATGGTGTTGAGCAATGCATTTCAAGAGGACTCTCCTATGCGCCATTTGCCGACTTAATTTGGATGGAAACATCACACCCCGACTTAGATGTAGCAAAAGAATTTGCTGCAGCAATTCATGCCAAGTTCCCAGGAAAAATGTTAGCATACAACTGCTCTCCTTCTTTCAATTGGTCTAAGTTCATGTCGGAGGCTAAAATGGAAACATTTAGAGAAGAATTAGCTGCATTGGGATATAAATTCCAATTTATTACACTAGCTGGTTTCCATGCATTAAATACTGCCATGTTTGAATTATCATCTGCTTACAAAGCAAGAGGAATGGCTGGTTTCTCAGAATTACAACAAAGAGAATTTGCACTTCAAGACAAGGGCTTTAAAGCAATTAAACACCAAAGCTTTGTTGGCACGGGATATTTTGACTATGTACAAACCACTATTCAGCAAGGAGCTTCTACAGTTGCCATGAAAGAAAGTACTGAAACAGCGCAATTTCATTAATACGCCCTACAATCAGCATGTAAAAGCTCCAATATTGGAGCTTTTTTTATTGTTAAGAATCTCTAACTTAGTTAAATGCTAATCAAAAGAATTACAATTACTTTCCTTGCTTGTATAGTGACCTATGCTGCAATTGGTCAAGCAGTTCCAAAAACAGCAAATGGAACCATTAAGCGACATGCCATGTTTTCTTCTAAAAATGTAGATGCAAGAAATATAGATGTTTGGCTTCCAGCAAGCTATGATGGCAAGAAAAATTTTCCTGTTTTGTACATGCACGACGGACAAATGTTATTTGACTCAACCACAACTTGGAATAAACAAGAATGGGGAGTAGATGAAACTTTACATGCATTAGCACAACTAGGTTTCAAAGAAATAATCGTTGTTGGTGTGTGGAATAGTGGCTCTAACAGGCACATCGATTATTTTCCACAAAAAGCATTTGAATTACTTTCAGAAAAAACAAGAGACAGTTTATACAAAGCTGAAAGAAATAAGGGCAACCCGGTATTTCATGGTAAAGTTCAATCCGATAAATATTTACAGTTTTTAGTAAAAGAGCTCAAGCCATTTATCGATTCGACTTATAAAACACTATCTGATGTGCCTAACACTTTTATTGCTGGGGCTAGCATGGGTGGGCTCATATCTATGTATGCATATTGTGAATACCCAAACGTATTTGGAGGGGCAGCATGTTTATCTACTCATTGGCCTGGCATCTTTCAAATGGAAAACAATCCAATCCCTAATGCATTCATAAATTATCTAGAAAAGTTTTTACCCAAGCCTTCTAATCGAAAAATCTATTTCGATTATGGAAACGCCACATTAGATGCGCTGTATCCACCTCTGCAACAGCAGGTCGATCAGTTACTGAGCAAAAAAGGATATACAGGCAAACAATGGTTAACGTTAGCTTTTCCAGGAGAAGACCATTCTGAAAAAGCATGGAATAAAAGACTGCACATCCCAATTCAATTTTTACTTCAATAATTAAGTATGTTCAAAAAAATCTCAATTATAGTTTCTATTGTTATAAGTTGCTTACAGCCATTTGCACAAAAAATTGAAAATCCCCCATCTTGGGCAGATACTGCCATCTGGTATCAAATATTTGTAGAAAGGTTTAGAAATGGAGATTCAAATAATGACCCTACCATCAAGAACATGAACATTCCTGGACTCATGCAATATCCGCAAAATTGGAAGTTGAATAATTGGACATCTGATTGGTATGGAAGAGCTGAATGGGAGCAGAAATTGGGAAAAGGATTTCAAGAAACACTCGCCTTTAGAAGATACGGAGGCGATTTACAAGGTGTGATAGATCAATTACCCTATTTAAAAAAATTAGGGATTAATGCTATCTATTTAAATCCCATCAACCATGCTCCTTCACTTCACAAATACGATGCGAGTAGTTATCATCATATAGATGTTCATTTTGGTCCAGATCCTGAAGGCGACCTTCAGATTATGGCAAGTGAAAACCCTGGTGATCCAAGCACATGGAAATGGACAAAGGCAGATTTGCTCTTTTTGTCTTTACTTGAAAAAGCTCGTGCAATGAGTATAAGGGTGATTGTAGATTTTTCCTGGAATCATACAGGCACTCTGTTTTGGGCATTTCAAGATGTTCTAAAAAATCAAGAACAATCAAAATTCAAAGATTGGTATGATATACTTTCATGGGACAATTCAGCAACACCAGAAAATGAATTTAAGTACCACGGTTGGCTCAACATTGCAAGTTTACCAGAGTTAAAAAAAGTAAACATTCAAAGCACCAGAAAAACAGGATATCCATATATTGGCGATATACACCCAGAAGTAAAAAAACACATATTTGCTGCAACAGAAAGATGGCTAGCCCCCAATGGAGACCAATCTAAGGGTGTAGATGGATTTAGATTGGATGTTGCAGATCATATTGGCACCACCTTCTGGAAAGATTATCGATCATTTGTTCGATCAATCAATCCACAGGCCTACCTTATAGGCGAAATTTGGTGGGCAGAATGGCCAGACTCTTTAATGGACCCTGCTCCGTATATGCAAGGTGACATATTTGATGCTGTGATGTTTTATCAAACTTACAGACCCGCACGCTACTATTTTGCTAAAACAGACTTTCCAATTAGTCATAAACAATTTCAAGAAGCACTCAATTATGAATGGAGTAGAATTCCTGAAAGGTTTAGAAGGAATATGATGAATGTTTCTTCTTCTCATGACGCCCCAAGGTTATTGAGCGATTTTTATAATCCCAATAAATATAAATTCCAAGCCACACCAAACGATAATCCCAATTATAAAACTGGCAAACCAGATGCTGCAACCTATCAAAGAGTAAAATTGTACTTGCTGCATCATTTTACAACTTTAGGTGCTCCACATATATGGAATGGTGAAGAAATGGGCATGTGGGGAGCCGATGATCCACATGGTAGAAAACCACTTTGGTGGAGAGATTTGAATTTTGAACCAGAAACAAGGGACAATTACACCAAAAAAACAAACTTAAAGGATACAGTAGGTTTTAATGAAGCGCATTTTAACTATTACCAACAGCTCATTCAAATTAGAAAATCAGAAAAAGCATTGCAATATGGTCAAATAGAGTTTAAAGAACATGCTTCCATATTTGCATATTCAAGAAAGTTGAATGAAGATGAAATACTAGTATTGTGCAATGCTAACCAAATTGCAGAAAACTATAATTTACCTAAACAATCCAAATGGATCAACCTCATGAACAATCAGGTTTATGATAGTGCATCAATTAAGTTAGAACCAATCACTGGTCTGATTTTAAAGAGAATTGGACAATAAGGTTTTATTAAAAAACGGATAGTTTTCAAGTAACTCGTAACATTCTTTTGTAGACGCTAAGTCTTCAAGAGATTTGAGATGTCGATCATGGTGACAATCACTCCCAACCCATTGATACATTTCTTTCTTTAAAAGCCAGTGAGCTTGCTTTTTTACTTGAGGACCATAATAATTTGTAAGAGAAAGTATATTCAATTGAAACTGACATCCCATATCCAACATGCGTTGATAGGCTTTTGGTTGTTGATGATAAAAATTATAACGTTCGGGATGAGCTAGAACAGGCTGATAGCCTGCCAACTGTAATGCAAAAACAACTTGTTCAATATTTGGTGAAGGAGCGGCATAAGACATTTCAATTAGCACTTGCTTTTTTCCAAAAGTCAATAGGTTTTCACTTTGTTGTAGCATAGATTCAAACTCAATATCTACCATATATTCTGCAGCATAAGCAATTTCAATTGAAGAGCTAATTGAACCGTTTGAAATGATAGATTCATAAGCTTTATGAATGGTTTCTGATGTGTTTGGATAAACACCTGCAAATATGTGCGGAGTTGCAATTATTTTTTTAAAACCTAATTGCTGAAATCTTTCAATAAACTGTATAGTTGTATCCTCATCTTGAACCCCATCATCAATTCCTGGCAAAATATGATTATGCAATTCTACCCCTATGAAGGATAGATCTGGATTACGCTTTTTACTAGTAAAGAAATGCCACATACTATCTAGCTGGCTCCAAGTGATGAGTAGGAAATTCTATTCTCAAATATTGGCCCATAGACTCTAGTTTGACTACTGCTTTTCTTCTATTCCCTTTAATAACAATTCCCTTTTGCTTATTAAAAATTCCAAAGTTGACAACTACTTCATCATTAGGGCGAAAACCTTCGGCCGATACAGATGACAAAACAACATCTTTAGTTGCAAGAAGATTTTGAATCATTTCAATTTCTTCATTCCTTATTATAGCCGGTTGCCCGTTATAATAGACAAAACGTAGAACACCATCGGTATTTTTAACTTTTTCAGCTTCTACATCATTGATTCTTACAAATACATAAGACTTGAAAAGTGGCTCAAGAATGACTTTTTTCCTATCTGACCACTGACGTACTGTTTTTTGAACTGGACAATAACACTCAACACCCTTTGCATCCATACGATCTTTTACCTTTTTTTCCCATCTTGGTTTCGTATAAAGGGCGTGCCACCGCTTTTCAGAATCCACGCTTTGCTTCTTCATAATTCAAATATAGCTTCAAATTGTACTCAACGATTGACTGTTGATACTTTTGATCCAATCATACTTTTTGCTACCAATGAACTCTGATAAACATAAATATCAGTTTTCAATGCTTGCAGCCAAGCTTGGTATCGTTCGCCTTTTGCTTTATCTGGATTATTATAAAATTTATCTTTATCTACTTCTGTACACTCTGCTATCATCTCGTCTTTTAGCTTCAACAAGCCATTATTTTGTGCTATTGTAGAGCGAATTGACTTTTGTTGTTCCTGATATTTTGTTAAGCTTAATTCAATTGGTTTTTCTAAATGATCTGCTAACCACTTAATATTACTACTTACAACACTAAAGACTGGATCCGATGCGATTGCTTTATTGCCTCTTTCTATAAGTTCATTTAGTGCAGACCTTTCTCCCCATTCTTGGTATTTAACAGGTGTAACTTCATCCCATGCTAAACATTCAGGATAATCTTTCTCTCTAATCTTCAAGTACTCATAAGTATCTGGTACTATAATGTCTGGAACAACACCTTTTAACTGATTTGAAGCTCCACTAATTCTATAAAACTTTTGAAATGTAAGCTTTAGTGCTCCCATGTCTGTTCTTCCGCTAAATAAGTCAAGTGGCTTACCAATAGGAATATTGCGCTGCACTGTTCCCTTTCCAAAGGTAGATGAACTTCCAATGATGATACCACGATTATAATCTTGAATTGCTCCAGCAAAAATTTCACTTGCAGATGCACTTAGTTCATTAATCATCACAACTAATGGACCATCCCATACTGTGCTTACGTCTTTGTCATTTAAAACCGTAGGTCTTCCATCCTTATCCTTCACCTGAACTACAGGGCCATGAGGAATAAATAAACCCACCATTTGAATGACCTCATAAAGCGATCCACCTCCATTATTACGCAGGTCTACAACAACTGCATCTACTTTTTCTTCTTTCAGTTTCTCTAATTCTCTTGCAACATCTTCACTACAACGATGCCCTTTAGGGTCTTCAAAGTCGGCATAAAAATCTGGCAAATAAATATATCCAATCTTTTCATTACCCTTTTGAATAACAGCACTGCGTGCGAAAGCCTCATCCTGCACAATTTCATCTCTAACTAATGAAACTGTTTTAAATGTGCCATCTTGCTTTTTCAAAGTCAACTTTACAGTTGTTCCTTTTGCACCACGAATCAACTTTACTGCCTCATCAACGCTGTAGCCAGTAATATCTGTCATTTCCTCCTCTCCTTGACCAACTTTTACAATAATGTCACCTACAACAAACTGATTCGATTTCCAAGCTGGACCGCCAGTAACTAAACTCACAATTTTAATTCCAGCATCTTCCTCTCTTAGTTGTGCGCCAATACCAAAAAATCTTCCGCTCATTTGTTCATCGAAATAACGTTTTTCTACTGGCGGAAAATAGTTCGTATGCGGATCCATTAATTCGGTGATGGTATTTATGTATAAATGAAATCGTTGATCTTCTTTTCTAGAATTTTTGATACGATCGTACATGCGATCCATAGTTTTCAAAACACGATCTCTTGCTTCTGCCTCTAATTCTGCGTCCGATTTAATTTCAAAATCTTTATTTCCCTTGTTTTTTTCTCTTGTTTCTAGTAAGTCGGCATAACGTTCCAATACACTTAACTTCAAACGCTTTCTCCAACGCTCTCTACGCTCATCTGCATTTTTTGGATATTGCAGTTTTTCTGTTTCTGAATGATAGGTTTCTACCACTGAAAAATTAAATGGCTTAGAAAGAATTTCTCGATACAAAGCCTGAGCTTCAGGAAATCGTTTATCATAAATAATGCTAACCGCAGGCTCAAATTGAATGGGCGCACCTTTTAACTCGTCGTCTAATAAAAGCTCATACTTTTTGAGAGATTGAATATCTGACTGAAGAAAAATACTTTTATCGCCGTCTAACTGCTCAAAATATTTTTTAAAAACTGCTTTAGAAAATTGATCATCTATCTTTTTTGGACTAAAGTGTTGTGATGACAAAATAGAACCAACCAAGGTCAAGAGTTTTTGACGCTGCTCAACCATTTTTTCATCACCATTTGCAAAGCTTGTTCTATACGCTACGAATAAACTAGTAAATAAAATGACCGCAATGAGTCCCAACCCTTTTCTGCTCTTCATAAAGTCGACGATTTTTTTCATGTATCTACCAAAAATAAATGAAATCATACAATGCTGTATTTCAATTTCTTCTTCTTAACAAATACTTGTATCAACGGTTCTGTGGACTTATGAATTTCGATTTGTGTATTTGAAATTTTGTTTTATTTTTGCCGCCCATTAATTCGGAGGTTGTAGCTCAGTTGGTTAGAGCGTCGGTTTGTGGCACCGAAGGTCGTGGGTTCGAACCCCATCATCCTCCCAAAGCCCTTAAAGGGCTTTTTTTATTGATCAGTTATGAGCTTCTGGATTTGGACATTACCGTTTATCTCAGCATTTATTGGTTGGTTAACCAACTGGATTGCTATTAAAATGCTATTTCACCCTAGAAACCCTATCCAATTTTTAGGAATAACCTTTCAGGGTATTTTCCCAAAAAGACAACAACAATTTGCTGAGAAATTGGGTCGAATTGTTAGCCAAGAACTCCTATCTTTTAGCGAAATAGAGTCAAAAATTACCCATCCCGAGAATGTTAAGAAGTTGATGCCATTCGTTGAGAACCATATAGATCAATTTCTCAGGAAAAAGTTAGCCGATGAAATGCCTGTTATTAGCATGTTTATAGGCGAAAACACCATACAGCAATTAAAAAAGATATTTAGCCAGGAATTGGAGTCGCTGTTCCCCATCATTATGAAAAATTATATGGGCAGCTTACAAGAACAACTTGATTTGGAAAAGCTTGTTGTTGAAAAAGTAGCCGGATTTTCTTCAGATAAGCTCGAACAAATCCTTTTTTCAATCATGGCAAAAGAATTTAGGTTCGTTGAAATTATTGGAGCAATTGTGGGTTTTTTGATTGGTTTGCTTCAAATTCTTATCACAAAACTGGCCAACTAGGTACGAGCGGTCGTATAACTACTTAAGCGGCCTAAACTTTTATCCCCCTACCTTGTCATAATACCGTTCATAAAATGTCATGCATTTGTCATGGTACATTCCTACACCTTTGCTGACCAAAATTTAGATTTAATTAAAAGCACATGAGATCAATTTTATTCTTATTCGTTTTATTATCAGCTACTTACAGTTTCGCACAATTTCCAATGGGAGCACGAGGTGGAGGCGCAGGAGGTAATCAAAATACCAATATTGGAAGATTTTACGGAAAAATTGTTGATTCAAAGACCAATAAGGGTGTTGAAGCTGTAACCGTTCAATTGCTAGGAAACAAATTCGATTCTACTACCAAGAGAATGAAAGAAGCCATTTTAAAAACTGTTTTAACCGATAATAAAGGAGATTTCAGCTTGGAGGGACTACCAATTTTTGGCAATTTTAAATTGAAGCTGTCAGCAGTTGGATTTAAGTCACTTGATCAACAAATAACATTCGGAATTAAATTCCCACAGGGAGGAGCACAACCTAATTTCCAAGAAATGATGGCAAAAGCTGACAAGGATTTAGGGAATATTAAAATGGAAGCAGATGCTAATGACTTAGGTAATGTAACCGTTACCTCTACTGCAAAGCAAATGTTTGAAATGGGGGTTGATAGAAAAATTTTTAATGTTGACAAGAATATTGCAGCAGCTGGACAAACAGCTACAGAAGTAATGCGTAACATCCCAACCATTAATGTAGACATAGACGGTAACGTAACGCTCAGAAACGCAACTCCTGAATTATTTGTTGATGGAAGACCCACTACTCTCACTTTAGAGCAAATTCCTGCTGATATTATTGATAGGGTTGAATTGATTACCAACCCTTCTGCAAAATTTGACGCTTCTGGCGGTGGTGCAGGTATTTTGAACATTGTACTTAAGAAAAACAAAAAGGTTGGTTATAACGGCGGATTAAGATCTGGTATTGATTCACGAGGTATGTTGAATATTGGTGGTGATATCAATCTCCGTCAAAATAAATTTAATTTCTTTGGAAGTGGTATCTACAACCAACGTAAAAGTTTAAGTTGGAGTGAGCGTGATAGAAAAATTTTAGGAAGTATACCTGGTCAAGTATATCAAGACATTACCGGTGTTAACACAGGATACTTTGCTTTTATTAGAGGTGGTTTTGATTATTTTATTGATAACAGAAATACCATTTCATTTTCTGCAAATTTTAACCGAGGAAAATTTGACAACAATGAAGACCAACGAATTGATAGTACAATTAGAGGTGTTTTCGCTAATTACAGTGATGTAGAAAATGTAACTAACGCAAATTTTAGAAACTTTGGTTCAACTGTAAGTTTCAAACACAACTTTGCCAAAACAGGTCATGAATGGACAGCAGATGTCAACTTTAATTCGTCAAGAAATGAAAACCAAGGAACTTTTGATACAAGAACTTTCTTCCCAGACAATACTCCTAAACTAGCAAGGGTTTTAGGGCAAGACTCCAGAGGTACTAATGAGTTCTTGACTATTCAAACAGATTATGAAAATCCGCTAACCGATAATACAAAATTAGAATTGGGAGCTCGTGCTGCATTACGCAGATTTACCAATCAAAACATCCAATCTATTCTTGATCCGAATACTTTTTTACCAATTGGTATAATTTCATCTGCAAGTGCAAACTTTAGATTCAATGATGCAGTTTATGCTGCTTATGGAGTGTACAGTATTAAAACAAAAAGAATCAATTATCAATTTGGATTAAGAGCTGAAAGCAGCAACTATACTGGAACACTAGTTGATTCAAATAGAACATTTAATGTTCAGTTTCCTTTCAGCTTGTTTCCTAGTGCATTTGTTACCTATCGCTTAACCGATAAGCAAGACCTACAACTCAATGTAACTAGAAGAATTAGAAGACCTAGCTTCTTCAACCTCATTCCTTTCCCAGATTTTACTGATCCATTGAACCCTCGTATTGGTAACCCTGGTCTAAACCCAGAGTTCACACAATCATTTGAAGTGAGCTACAACAATAGCTACAAAAAGGGAGCTAACTTTTTAGTGACTGGATTTTTTAAACATAGCACTAATTTAATTACAGCTTTCCAGTATTTGGATGAAGCACCAATAAAGGGATTAAGTTTGAATGACAGCGTTGTTTATACAACATTCAGGAACGCAAACAGCAGTTTAATTTACGGTGTGGAATTAACCAATCGTATGCCAGTAACAAAATGGTGGGATTTAACGCTCAACTTAAACATTTTCAATGCACAAATCAATGGCGGTAATATTCAACAGGATTTGAATAACCAAAGAGTAAGCTGGTTTGCAAAAATGAACAGCAGCTTTAAGCTGAAGAAAGGATATACTATTCAGTTAAATGCCGACTATCAAGCTAAAACCGTATTGCCACAAGGTGGTGGTGGCGGTGGATTTGGTGGAGGCCGTGGCGGCGGAGGTGGTGGTGGCTTCGGTGGATTTGGCGGCGGCGTTATTGGAAGTGCCCAAGGATTCATCCTCCCAAGATATGGTATTGATCTTTCAGTTAGAAAAGACTTTACATGGAAAGGCGGCAACTCTGGATCTCTTACATTAAGTATGAACGATATCTTTAGAACCGTACTTCAACAACAGACTGCTATTTCTCCTTTCTTAGATGAAACCTTCCAAAGAAGAAGAGACCCTCAAGTACTACGTTTAAACTTTAGCTGGAGATTTGGAAAGTTTGATCCAAATTTATTCAAGCGAAAGAGCACCAAAAATGAAGGGGGCGGTATGGATATGGAAGGTGGTATGAGACCTTAATCTGAACATGCTGAATAAAAAAACCGACTAAAAAAAGTCGGTTTTTTTATTAAATAACTTTATTGATTCTTCCCACTTAACATTGGTACAAAAGAGAAAGAATCGAAATGTTCTTCTTGCAGTTGACCATCAGCCAATTTTGTTAATCTCTTCATGCGTTGGGTCTCTCCTTCATCAACCGGAATAACCATCTTCCCTCCTACTTTTAATTGCTCCACTAATTTGGGAGGAATAAAAGGAGCCGCAGCTGTGATGAGAACACGATCAAATGGTGCATATGCAGGTAAACCAGCGAACCCATCTCCATAAAAAAACTTCAAAAACGGATACTTGTTTTTAAAGAGATACAATTTGGTTGCATCAAATAATTTTTTCTGTCGCTCAATAGTAAACACACGTGCTTTCATTTCAGCAAGAATGCTGGCTTGGTACATGCTACCAGTACCTATCTCTAAAACACTCATTCCAGCAGTGATTTCTAACAACTGACTTTGATAAGCTACTGTATATGGTTGTGAGATAGTTTGATTTTCACCAATTGGAAAAGCCCTATCCTCATAGGCTATCAAATCAAATGCAGAATCTAAAAAGAAATGCCTCGGAACTTCCATAATTGCATCTAAAACACTTTGGTCAGTGATGCCTTTTTCCTTTAACAAGTTTACCAGTTGTTTTCTTAGCCCCTTGTGCCGATATGTATCTTCTCCCATTCGCATAATTCAAATGTAAGTCCAAATAAGCTTGATTAAATGATTTGAAGAAAGTGTGAGAAAAGAATACTACAACATAAAATGAATCCACAAAAAAGCCCCTTTAAAAAAGGGGCTTATAAATGAATGGATATTAGTTAAGGTTCATATCCTGAATAATCGTCTGAATTTTGGCTTGCAATTGCGCATGCACTTCATCAAATTGATCACGAGATGGCAATGGCTGATTCACACTAAAGTAAAACTTAATCTTTGGTTCAGTACCACTTGGACGAGCAGAAACTTTTGTACCCGACTTGGTTACAAATTGAAGCACATTGCTTTTTGGCAAATCAATAGTCCAAGTTTCACCAGTAATGAGGTTTCTTCCAACTTGTTGTTGGTAATCAAGTAACTGTTCAACGGCCTCTCCAGCAATGGTTTGAGGAGGTTGCTGGCGATACGATTCCATCATATCAGCAATCTCTTTTTGTCCATTCATACCCTTTTTTGTAATGCTAATCAAATGCTCGAGATAGAAACCATACTGCACATACATATCCATCAGCTTTTCAAACAAGCTGTATCCATTTTCCCTTGCATAAGCCGCCATTTCACATAGAATAGCCACTGCACTTATTGCATCTTTATCACGTACTTGATCGCCCATCATTAAACCAAAGCTTTCTTCCCCACCCACAACAAAATTCTCTTTTCCCTCTTTAGCCTTAATGAGCTCTGCAATCCATTTGAAACCTGTTAGAACATCATAGCAATTAATTTGATTGTGTTTAGCCACCTGATCAATCATTTCACTGGTAACAATAGTCTTAATTACCATATCATTAGACTGAGCAGCACCCTTCGCTTTTCTTGCTTCAATCATATAAGCAAAAGCAAGAACTGCTGTTTGGTTTCCATTCATTAGTACCCACTCGCCTTTATGATTCTTCACACCAATACCCACTCTATCAGAATCTGGATCCGTTCCTAAAAGAATATCAGCATTCAATTCTTTTGCCTTTAGCAATCCAATATGCATAGCATCACTTTCCTCTGGATTTGGATATATAACTGTGGGGAAGTTCCCATCTGGAGTAGCCTGCTCTTCAACCACAGTCACATTAGTAAAACCATAGGCACGCAATACAGCTGGCACTAATGTAATACCAGTTCCATGAATAGGTGTATATACTATCTTTAAATCGTTATGACGAGCAATCACATCAGGATAAACGCTCAAACTTTTCACCATTTCTATATAAGCAGCATCCATTTCCTTACCCATTGGGGTAATCAAATGATCACCACCCGACCATTTAACTTCGTCAACAGAAGTAATGGCTTCTACTTCACGAATAACGTTTTTATCGTGAGGCGGTACTAATTGTCCGCCATCATTCCAGTAGGCCTTATACCCATTGTACTCTTTAGGGTTATGAGAAGCGGTACAAACCACTCCCGCATGACAACCTAAATAACGAATCGCAAAACTCAACTCAGGAGTAGGTCTCAAGTCTTCAAACAAAAACACATGAATACCATTGGCTGCAAATACTTGTGCAGTTGTTTCAGCGAAGAAACGACTATTATTACGCGAATCATGGCCAATTGCCACTTTTATATCAGTCGAGGGATAGGTTTTTTTCAAATAATTAGCAAACCCTTGTGTTGCCATGCCTAAAGTGTATTTGTTCATGCGATTGGTGCCAACACCCATCACCCCTCTTAACCCGCCTGTACCAAACTCTAAAGTCCTATAAAAACTATCTGCTAGTTCATCGGGATTAGATTGTAAGGCTTTAACTGCTTCACGCGTTGCTTCATCATAATTGCCAGTCAACCATTGTTGAACATGTGCTTCAATTACTGCATTCATAATTGTCGTTTTGAATTCGAATGAAAATATGAAATAAAATGTTACTCAATATAAGCACCTAAAATTTGATTTCCAGAAACCTCTACTTGAATATGGTCTTCCTCTGTAGTTGCTAAAGAAAGTCCAACAAAATCGGGCTGAACCGGAAATCTCTTATACATACGCTCTACCAAAACCAGCGTCATAATCTTGGCTGGATAGTAATTCATTAGTGGTTTCAAAGCATATAGTAGCGTCTTTCCAGAATTGGTTACATCATCCACCAACACCAGTTGCTTTCCATGGTAATCATATTCTTGCCGCAATGTAACTTCCTTAGGCTGTTGCTTATTGATACCAATTCTATGCACCACCACTTCCATGAACAAATGCTTCTTTAATTCATTGGCAACTGCATCTGCAATAACACAACCATTTTCTTCAATCCCAATTAGTATTAAAGGTGCTTTTGATTCATCTACTTGTTCTGCAATTTCCAAAGCCATTCTATTAATCTTTTGGCTTGCAGCAACCGTATCCATGATGTATTTTTTTTCGCTCATTGGCAGCTTGTTTCAGCAGCCAAGTTAATGAGTATAGAAGAATATAACAATTCAGTTTTGGCTACTCAAAAATCCTATCTTAGCACCACAAGCCTAACCTATGCAAATTCTATCTCAAATCTTATTTGTAGCTATCAGTGCAGTTGCCATTTGGTTATTCTCAAAAAGAGCTGGCCAAATCCGTAGAAACATCCTTTTAGGAAAAGACGAGGATTTCAGCAATGAGCCTGGCAAAAGATGGAAAAACGTGCTTTTGTTGGCATTCGGACAGAAGAAAATGTTCCGCAATCCAACCGTAGCCATTATGCACTTTGTGTTGTATGCAGGTTTTATCATTATCAATTTAGAGGTTTTAGAAATTGTTTTAGATGGGGCTCTTGGTACACATAGGCTTTTTGCAGCTCCTTTAGGTGGATTGTATAGTTTTCTTATCAACAGCTTTGAGTTCCTTGCAGTAGGTGTTGTGCTATTTTGTATTGTTTTTTTGGTTAGAAGAAATGTGTTGAAAATTAAACGATTCCTGAGCAATGATTTGAATGGATGGCCGCGTAGTGATGCGAATTATATTTTGATTACAGAAATAGTTCTAATGGGGTTATTCTTAACCCTGAATGCAACAGATACGCTTTTGCAAGAACGTGGTTACGGACATTATGCTGAACATCCAACTGGTTCATTTTACTTCTCTTCAATGCTTCACCCAATCTTTGCTGGACTTTCTAGTGAAGCTTTAGTTATGATTGAACGTGTAGCATGGTGGGCACATATTATTGGCATTTTTGCTTTCTTAAACTACCTGCCTTATTCCAAGCACTTACATATTTTACTCGCCTTCCCAAATGCATATTATACTCGATTAGAACCTCAAGGCAAAATGAAGAATATGCCAGAAGTTCAAAATGAAGTATTATATGCCATGCAACCAGAATTAGCCCCAACAGACGCTGCTCCCCCTGCCCATTTTGGCGCTAAAGATGTATTTGAATTGAGTTGGCGTAATTTGATGGACGCTTATAGTTGCACCGAGTGTGGAAGATGTACCAGTGCTTGTCCTGCTAACCAAACAGGTAAATTGCTCAGCCCACGTAAAATTATGATGGCTACGCGCGATCGACTGGAAGATGTGGGTAAAAACATTAACCAAAATGGCTCTTTTGTAGCAGACGGAAAAACTCTTTTACATGATTATATTTCTGTGGAAGAATTACGCGCTTGCACTACTTGTAATGCTTGTGTAGAAGAATGTCCAGTAAGCATTTCTCCACTCGAAATTATTACTGAGTTAAGAAGAAGCCTGATCATGGAAGAAAGTAATGCGCCGCAAGAATGGAATGGTATGTTCAGCAATACTGAGAATAATTTTGCTCCTTGGAAATTCTCTCCAGACGATAGAGATAAATGGGTGGCAGAAATGGCAAGCTAATCATATCCAAGGCTTCCAAATCATTCTATATAATTGTATGAGAGCAGTTATGAAAAAGATCACTCCAATAACTTGGTTTAAGCGTTGGTTACCTGCTTCAAATTTTTTGACAATGTAATTCCCTCCATGAATATACAATGCTAAACCTGCAATAGTTCCTAAGCCAGCGCCTAGTGTAAAGTAATTAAAGGCTGCTCTTTCTGTAGGCAGCCAACCCCAAGCAATCCATTGCGAGGTCCATAAAAACCAAAAAGGAATCTGTACTGGATTGAGTGCACTCATGGTTAATCCAAGTACAAACCTGGGCAACTTATTATTGAGCACAACTGCTTTTTTGTTACTGCTAGATTGTCTAGCAGCTTGAAACGATAAATAGCTAAGCAAAAAAAACATAATTACGGTCAACCATCCAAGGGCTAAAAACCAGGTTCTATGCTGCACCACCCAATCCATACTGGTTAATGCAAGGCGCAAGTACAACATTTCTACCAATGCTACACCTATAGCATACTTCCATGCATTTTTAAAATGTTCTTCAACTGCAATTTGGGTGGCAGTAAAACTCATATTCCCCAAAGGAAGCTGTCCCAAAAAGCTCACCAACCAACCACCCATTAAAATAATCGCTACATCCATATCGTTAAAAATACAGCGATTCATTCATTCGGCTTTCTAATTTCAAACAAGCTGAAACTTGAAAGCAATTTTCTATTACATTCGTACAAATCTTAGTGCATGACAGTTAGAACAATGGCCGATATGATGGCACAAGGCGAAACTCCAGAAATTTTATTTTGGGTTGGATGTGCAGGAAGTTTTGATCAGCGTGCTCAAAAAATTACAAAAGCTTTCGCTACCATTTTAAATAAAGTAGGCGTTTCTTATGCTATACTCGGTAAAGAAGAAGCTTGCACTGGCGATCCTGTTAGAAGAGCAGGAAACGAATTTATGTTTCAAATGATGGCCTATCAAAATATTCAAATTTTGAATGGTTATGGCATAAAAAAAATTGTGACTACTTGTCCGCATTGCTTCAATACCTTGAAAAATGAATACCCAGAATTAGGTGGACACTATGAGGTAATCCATCACACTACTTTTTTGCAACAATTAATTGATGAAGGAAAAGTAAAACTGAAGGAGGGTGGAAGTTTTAAAGGCAAGAAAATTACTTACCACGATAGCTGCTATTTAGGTAGAGCGAATGATATTTATGAAGCACCAAGAAAAGTTTTAGAAGCTTTAGATGCGGAGCTGGTTGAAATGAAGCGTTGCAGAACAAAAGGACTTTGCTGTGGCGCTGGTGGTGCGCAAATGTTTAAAGAAGATGAGCCAGGCAATAAGAGAATCAATATTGAAAGAACGGAGGAAGCTCTTGAAGTGCAACCACAAGTAATTGCAGCTGCTTGTCCCTTTTGTAATACTATGATGACAGATGGTGTTAAAAACAAAGAAAAGGAAAATGATATTGAAGTATTAGATGTTGCTGAAATGATTGCTGCTAGTTTAGCTGACTAAAACCACGCCACATGTTTGACATTAAAAAATTCTTTGGCTTTTTCTTATTGGCACTCGTTGGATTATTCATCATAGATGTAATTATGGACCTTGCTCAAAAGCAATTTAGCTGGAGCAAAATACTGGGTCAGGAAAATATTCTTAAGCTTATAGGTGCTGGTGTATTAGGCGGGTTGATTTTTTCCTATAAAGGAAAGAAAGAAAAATAGTCATGATTACCTTTGCAATATGAATTTAGATTATCAGTCACTTTTACCTGCCGATTTTCATAAGAGTTCCAAAGTATGGATTTACCAAAGTAGCCGTATGCTTGGTATAGGTGAAGCCTTAGAAGTTGAAGATATGATGGAACAATTTGTTCAATCATGGAAAAGTCATGGTACGCCTGTAAAAGGGTACGCCAATCTATTCTTTGGGCGATTCTTTGTGTTGATGGCTGACGAAACTGCAACTGGTGTGAGCGGATGCAGCACTGATAGTTCAGTTCGACTAATAAAAGATATTGAACAGCGACTAAAAATTCAATTGTTTAATCGCGAGCAACTTGCTTTTGTGGTGAAAGATAAAATTGAATACATACCATTACAGCAATTACAATACGCCATTGATCATGGATTTATCACTGCTGAAACACTTTATTTTAATAACCTCGTTTCAACCAAAGAAGAATTACTAGAAAAATGGATAGTTCCAGTTAAAAACAGCTGGTTATCTAAAAAACTCCTGGCAACAATTTAAGCTTGTTGTTCAACAGCAGCGCTGTCAAATAATTTTCCACGTTCTGTTTTTAATAAACGACTAGGATAGCGATTAATCACGATAAAGTCATGTGTTGCCATGATAACGGCTGTTCCATAATTCTTGGCGATTTGAATCAACAACTGCATAATCTCATCACTTGTTTCTGGATCGAGGTTACCCGTTGGTTCATCTGCTAAAATGAGTTTTGGTGAATTCAATAAAGCGCGGGCAATATCAACTCTTTGCTGCTCTCCCCCACTCATTTCATAAGGCATTTTAAACCCTTTACTTTTCAAACCAACACTATCTAAAACTTCATTGATTTTCTCTTCCATCAATTTCTCATCCTTCCATCCAGTAGCTCTTAACACAAACTGCAAATTTTGATATACGTTTCTATCAGTCAGCAATTGGAAGTCCTGAAAAACCACACCCAAGTTTCTTCTCAGGAAAGGAACTTTCTTCCAATCCATTCCTTTTAAATCAAATCCAACAACGGAACCATTCCCTTCTCTTAATGGAAGTTCTCCATATAAAGTTTTCAATAAACTACTCTTTCCAGTTCCTGTCTTACCTACTAAATACACAAACTCACCCCTATTAATTGTGAAATTTACGTTCTCTAAAATGAGGGCATCGCCCTGATAAATGTTTGCTCCTTGTATCGAAACCACTGATTCTGCCATAAACTCGCTTTTTGCAAATAAACGAAATAATTAAAGCAATTTCAACCCTTTCCTTATTGCCAGTTAACAGTACGAATCCTTTGTACCAAAGCTGGAAAAGACTGCTGGTATAATTGCTGATATACAATGGCTCTATTAGGTGCTTGCACATTGCCATTAGCTTGCACCAAACGCCAATCATCTGGACCCAATGCTTGCTGGTCGCCAGTAAATGTTGCATACTCATGTAACCAAGAATACTGTGAAGGAAAATTATCCCACATTAACGGAAGCATAGACCCAGCTTCTGTAACTCTACATTCAAGATTTCCATGTGCTTGTAAAGTTAATCGTGTGATTTGTAACGTAGCATACACAGTCTTATAAATAGGTTTTGCGGGAATCGATTTTGTTTCACCAGTTTTAATTTGCTTACTTACCGTTCTTGTGAATGTTTGTCGGTTTACAGGCTGAATAAAAATGTCAGTCCAACGTACATCTACCACACGATCTGGGTGAATGCGATTCATAAATGCTTCCTGATCTGTAAAAAATCTTACAAAGTTGGAATTACTCCATGTCCTTAGCTCACGAACAAGCTCTCTTTGTAAAAGGTCTTGCTGCATACCCCAATATTGAAAAGAAAAAGAATGATAGTTAATGGGATTCACCATCACTTTCAAGATGGCGCTTTCTTCGGCCATACGCATCATAGAAATGACATCTTTATAACCAGGCAATAAGCGATTTACTCGTTGAAACAAGTCGTATGCTTGTGCAGCATAAGAACGCTGGTTGTATCCCATAAAAACAATTGCCTGATTATAATAAGCGTCAGCAGCTTGATTACGCATTGCCTCAATCTCTCTATCATAAAATGGCTCATCCACCCAACCCGCTGCAACGGGAGATGACTCAATGGCTTTAGCCAAATTATTCAGCAATTGATAGCGTGCCATCATTTTTTCAAAATTCTCGCCAGATGGATAAGCAGAAAGTGCATCTATTTGTCGTAAATGATTAGACTTCGCCAAAGAGTAGCTTGTTTTTAGCATTTCTTTGGCCTCATAACCTTTCACCTCCCCTTTGTTAATTTGATCCAAGAGTGTAAAAACAGCTTGATCCTCACCCGGTACTTTAGATAGTTTTCCAGAAGATCCACAGGCAAGTAAGCCAATAATTAAGGCTAAAAGAAGCGTGTTGCACCATCTATTGCTCATTTCATACACCGTTTGTCAAGCAAATTATGGAACATGATGGATTATTCCTATTTTGCCTAAAACTGTTTTATATGAAAAAAATATTCCAAGTAGGTTGTGTACTACTATTCTCTATGATCTCAATGCAAGCTTTTAGTCAACAAGATAAAAGCAAAAGACCTAGCCCACCAACTACTTCACAAGCAACACTTAGCAATGGTACTCAAGTTCAAATTCAATATGGACAACCGTCTGTAAAAGGAAGAACTATTGGCGACAACCTAGAACCTAAAGCAGGTAAAGTTTGGAGAACAGGAGCCAACGAAGCAACTGTGATTGAATTTTCTAAGGATGTTAAAGTGGAAGGCAAAGCCCTTAAAGCAGGTAAATATGCTCTATTCACCATTTGGGATGGTAAGGATGGATGGACTGTTATTTTTAGCAGCAACACTGGACAGTGGGGAGCATACGATTATAAAGAGGCAGAAGATGTGTTGCGCATTCAAGTAAAAGGCACAAAAAGAACTTTTTCGGAAAAACTACAACTAAATGCGAACAACAGTGGAAAAGTGGATGTGAACTGGGGCGATTACACGTTTTCTTTTTCAGTACAATAATACTTCATTCAAAAAATATCATTCTCAGAGCTGCCAATGGCAGCTTTTTTGTTTTTTTGTGCAACAAACCTACATTGGTATTGTTGTAAAGGTCCATGGTACAAGCATATCACTTTTTAGCCAGCTGGCAGTTGTTTCCCGAAAAATGTGTGTTCGAAAAAGGACTGGCTCCCAAAAGCGGCAATTATAAAATTGAAACAGTTGAAAAAGGCCAATCTCTTCAATGTAGTATCAACTGGGTTTCTTTGGAAAATGAAGCTTTTTATAGTCAATATACCGTTCGCCCCAATGGCGAACTGCAACCTATTGAGGAGCAAGATTGGGCAGATTCTATTCGTTGCGAAATTCCAAATGCTTCTACACTATTAGTTGAGTGGTTCAAACAGGATGAAATGGTACTATCTGTTCAGCATGAAATTCTGCCGAATGGTTTTATGCGTGTTTCTCAAAAAGGAAAACAGGAAGATGGTCAGCCTTTTACCAATACCGAAGTGTATCATAAACAATTGAGCGTATTGCCTTATGCTTCTTCAGTTGGAAGTGTTGCTATTCGTCCAACAAAAGAAGGTGTCATTAAGCACAAAGCATTGAGTGCGATGGAAGACCAAACCAATATGCAGCTCAACCAGATTAAAGAACAAATTGAATTACTGGCTCGACAAGCACAGGAAATCAGAAAGAGAAAAGAATTGAGTTTAATGATTTATGAGGCGAAGCTGAATTTCAAACCGCAGATTGGACAAACATACCATCTCTATGAAAAGAGAGATGGCAGTCATATTCTTTCATTGGTAAGTCCTGCAGAATTTGGAGGCGGCGGAGGTCCCTATAAGAATTTCATCGCCAGTGTGCAACTGTTAGCAGACCACACCTGGAGGGAAATTTCTTAATCAAGAACTCCGTATAAGCTTCCACCTTTATCAAACAAACGGTCAATTTTCTTTTCAACCGCCGGATCTTTTTCAACGGGTGGAGCATGGTGTTTTTTGATCCTTGCATCTATCACCAACGGACCTTTACAGCCCCAATGCTTATTTTCTTGAAAGCTTTCTATTCCGTACATATCGTGAGATGGATTACACCTTGTATAGGTCACCCATAAATAATTATTCATGGTAGCCGATACAAAGCTTGCATCATCTGCAATCACCAAAATGGGAACGCCTTCTAATTCTTTGAGTTGATGCTTTAACTGCTCATTCAACATGTCCATTTCAGATTTTGCTGAAGTGTAATCAGTAAATGCTGCAGTTTGGAGAGCAATCACACCCGGCATACATACGCTTGGATTTTCAAAATGCTTTAATGACTGCAAGACTGATGGCACTTCGCGACAAAGTTCTCTCTTCTTTTCTCCAAATGCAGCCAACACTACTTTACTTCCCGAATTCAATCCTGTTCCACTGTAATCCAGTGTATCAATGGTGGTTTGTGTATGGAAATGAAGATCGCGTGTCAAATCAATTCGTTCCAGCAAATACTCCATGAACTTATCTACGTGATGCGTAGTAAGTTGATTCGTTGGATCTGCAGTGATGAATAAAAACTTGGCCAAACTTAATTGACCTGTTCCCAAAATATGATTGGCAATAGTCAGCAATTCAGCAGGATGCTGCGTAGGCAAATAAGGCGTGTATCGCTCGCTGCCTATAGCTAATAAAAGCGGATGCACCCCAGCAGCATCTACTGCATGCACTTCTTTAACTCCTGGAATTTCCTGCGGAATAGCTGCTCCAGTTAATTCATGAATGAGCGCACCAAAGCTGGTATCTTCCTGAGGAGGTCTTCCCACCACAGTGAATGGCCAAATGGCATTCTTTCTTGCATATACGCGCTGCACACGCATTAAAGGGAAAGGATGCGTGAGACTATAATAACCCAAGTGGTCACCGAATGGTCCTTCGGGTTTGTTTTCTTCTGGATAAACCAATCCAGTAATGACAAAATCTGCGTCGGTACTTACACATTGACCTTGATCGTCGTATGCATATCTAAATCTTCTTCCTCCCAACACTCCAGCAAAAGTCATTTCACTCATTCCCTCCGGCAAAGGCATCACCGCACTCAGGGTGTGGGAAGGCGGACCACCCACAAAGCAACTTACTTTTAATGGCTGTCCTTTTTTATTGGCCTTGGTTTGATGCACGCCAATACCTCTGTGTAGCTGATAATGAAGACCAATCTCTTCATCCATCTTATACTCATTACCAGACAACTGAATTCGATACATGCCCAAATTCGACTTCATAATTCCTGGTTGATCTATATCTTCTGTATACACTTGCGGAAGGGTAACAAACGCACCACCATCCATCGGCCAGTGCTGAATCAAAGGCAAATCAGAAATTTTGATTTGCTCATACATGACAGGTTTTGAAATAGGATTCTTTAGAGGCAATGCTTTTGCTGCAGCCAATCCGGTATTGATATATTGCCAAGGCTTTTTAAGCGCACGCATTGGGTCTCCTTTTAGATCAATTAACTGCTGAACCAATTGAAATGTATCTCGAAACATGAATTTGCTTCTATCAATAGAACCAAACAAATTGGAAGCGGCTCTAAAACGACTGCCTTTCACATTTTCAAACAAAAGTGCAGGTCCACCTGCCTCATACACACGCATATGAATAGCCGCCATTTCAAGATGAGGGTCTACTTCTTCCTTAATTCTAACCAAATGCCCATGCTTCTCCAAATCCAATAAACATGCTTCCAAACTACTGTATGCCATACTGTTCAATTTCTGAATAAAGATACTTGAGATGTAACAAGCAAAGCGCGCAATTGTTATCTTGTAGCTGCATGCGAATGACTAATTTTTTGTTATTAAAGTCAGAAAAAGAGAAGATCAAGCTTTTTCTGTTGCTATATGCTTGTATTATGTTCTGTACCATGCTTGTTGCAAATGGTACAGGAGATGAAGGCGATAGTGTGTATCATTTTTTATTTGCGAAATATGCTGGCCAATATCCGGCGCACTTTTTTGACCACTGGGCAAAACCTTTATACGTATTGTGTGCTTTTCCGTTCGCGCAAATTGGCTTTACTGGAGTTAAGCTCATGAATATTGGCTGGTCTACTCTATCGGTTTGGAGATCTTATCAAATTGCACAGCATGCAAAAATTGCTAACGCATGGATGGCACCTTTGCTATTGTGCAGCATGCCTATGTTTAATTCGCTTACATTAAGCGGACTAACTGAACCTATGTTTGCTGCTTGTTTGAGTTCTGCACTTTATTTTTTGTTGAAGGAGAAATGGAAACCAGCCATCTTATTGCTGTCATTTCTTCCATTTATTCGCTCTGAGGGCTTGTTGGTAGTAGGATGGGTGATGCTGTATCTTTTATGGGAAAAACAATACCGATTATTGCCACTACTGCTTGTTGGACATATAACATATGCATTAGCGGGAAGTTGGGTGCATGGAGACGTTTCATGGGTATTTACTAAAATGAGTTATGCTACCTGGGACAGTGCTTATGGAAAGGGAACATGGTTACATTTTATTGAACGCTTACCAGAAATTGTAGGCAGTCCACTTGCAATGCTGTTCTACGGTGGACTTTTACTGCTTGTAGTTCAAGTTTGGAAGTTTATATTTAGAGAGCATACCAGGCAAGAAGGCATCTTTGTATGGCTCATATGGGGAACATCCTTTTTATATTTTTTTGCTCATACAGCATTTTGGGCATTGGGTATTTTTAATTCCTTTGGTATGTTGCGTGTGATGGTTGGGATTGCTCCTCTATTAGCTGTTGTGCTACTTCAACAAATTCAATTCCTGTTTGAATGGATAGAACAGCCGAAAATAAAACAATGGTGTTTATACATTTTGTTTGCAGGTATTGCTATTTATCCTTTTACTGGTCATACTTATGCTTATGCTTGGAAGCGAGATTTTATGCTTCGTGCCGATCAACAGGCACAGTCTTCCATTCCGAAATGGCTGAAAGAAAACAGACCCGACTATGCAAAGAGGCGATTCTTCTATGAAGCTTCTTATTTGAGTGTTTTGTTGCAGCACGACTGGTGGAATCCAAACCAACACAGGCGTATAAGAGGCGCTTTTGAAGTGAATGATTTTAAAAAAGGCGATATGCTCATTTGGGACGATTGGTTTGCTGTGGTGGAAGGGCTATGTGAATGGGAGCCTTTGGAAAAAGATAAAAGGTTTCAGCTCCTCTATACCACTTCTGAGAAAGATCCTTGGAACAATATCAGAACGACGAAGGTTTTGGAGTTTATGGGTGATGGAAATTGAACGCATGAAGCACTCCGCCGGCCATTCCCTAACTTTGCAGAATGACTAAATTATCTGTCAACATCAACAAGTTCGCCACAATTCGTAACAGTCGTGGTGGCAACAACCCCAACCTCATACAGGTGACACAAGATGCAGAAAGATTCGGAGCAGAAGGAATTACTGTGCACCCAAGACCCGACGAACGCCATATTCGTTATGCTGATGTTCGTGCAATACGACCTCTAATTACAACCGAATTCAATATTGAGGGCAACCCAACTGAACAGAAATTTGTAGACCTGGTGCTTGAAGTCATGCCACATCAAGTAACATTGGTTCCGGATGCATTGGGTCAATTGACCAGCAACCACGGTTGGAATACCATTGAGCACCAGGAATATTTGAAAAGCATCATAGCCATATTTAAAAAAGCTGGTATTAGAGTTTCAATTTTCGTAGATCCCATTCCTGAAATGATCATTGCTGCTGCATCTACAGGTACTGATAGAATTGAACTTTACACAGAGCAATATGCAAAAATGTTTGAAGAGGGAAAGCCGGAAGAAGCCATAGCACCTTATGTGCAAGCAGCCAAAATTGCGCAAGAACATGGATTAGGATTGAATGCAGGGCATGATTTAGATTCAAAGAATTTGGGTTATTTAATAAGGCATATTCCTTGGATAGATGAAGTAAGTATTGGACATGCTTTGGTCTGCGACTCACTGTATTGGGGCTTTGAAAATACCATCCAGATTTATCGCAGGGCTATTTCCAACAGATAGCATCTGATTGAAAAGTTGTAATTTGCCTCATGGAAAAAGCCGCACAAGTTGGAATCATCATGGGTAGCGACAGCGATTTACCCATCATGCAGGAAGCTGCAAAATTCTTACAAGACCTCGATATTCCATTTGAACTTACTATTGTATCTGCACACAGAACGCCACAACGTTTAATGGAATATGCATCTAAAGCAAAAGAAAGAGGGCTACAAGTAATTATTGCTGGTGCCGGCGGTGCTGCACACTTACCCGGAATGGTAGCATCTATCACTCCATTGCCTGTCATTGGCGTTCCTATAAAATCTTCTAATAGCATAGATGGATGGGATTCCGTTTTGTCCATCTTACAAATGCCCAATGGCATACCCGTTGCAACAGTAGCTTTGAACGGAGCAAAAAATGCAGGAATTTTAGCTGCATCCATATTGGGATCATCTAACGCCGATATACTCCAAAAGGTAGCTTCATACAAAGCAAAGTTGGAGCAACAAGTGCTCGACAAAGTACAGCAAGTAAAAGAAAAAGGCTGGCCGAATAGCTTCGATTAAAACTTCCCTATATATGCACAATCGTAAACTCTTGCTCTAATCCCAGTGAGTTTCTATGAATAGCATGCATCCATTCAGTGCCATACTTTGCAAAAAAGTAAGAGAAGTTTTCTTTTCTCTCCTGCAATGAACCACCCGGAAAAAGCTTTGCTCGCAATGCGGTAAGCTGCTGTAATGCGTCCGACATAGATCTTTTTTCAGCACGCAGCACCTTTTTGGATACACCTTCCATTTTATTATTTGTCTGCTGAGCGAATGCTGCAATATGCTGAGCCAATGTAGGATCTACATCTAGTATGTTTTTTCCCAACCGTTCAAATAGGTTTTGCAATTCAGCCTGATACTCCTCTACTCTCCAAGTTCTGTTGGTATTTCGATTCACCCACCATACTTCCTGATCATGCGCAGATGCAAACAATACTTGATTGGTAAGGCCGGTTTTACGTTGTAAGGCCACATCATTTTCTTCCATGCACAGGAATGAATTTCGTAACACCAATATGGGATAAAACACATTAGCTGCTGCAAATACTTGCTTCAACTCCATCCAATACGATAATTCTGCACCGCCTCCAATGAAAACAAGATTAGGCAAGATTGTTTCTTGATATACACCTCTTAGTATAACGTTTGGACTAAAGCGTTCCGGATTGGAATGTAGCTCAGCCTTTAAGTCTTCGAAAGACCATTTTTTTCCTGTATCAACTGCATTGTACACTCCATCATTGAATTCAATTCGCTCCCTCACATGTTCATGCAAGTAAAAGAGATTGATAGGCCTTCCTGTAACCTGAACCTTGTATTTTGTAGAAAGTAAATCGATACTGGGCTGCAATGCTGATGCAGAAAACTGTTCTTCCAACTCACGCAGCATCACTGCGGCAAACTGATCTTTCAATCGATGGTCATCGGGAATCAATACCAAAAGTCCATATTCGCTGAATAAATCTTGCATCAAAATTAGGGTTGCCTGTTGAATGGTTCTACCCTTTTGATAAGCTTTCGAAAAAAGACCCATCAAATGTTGACCATGCTCCAAAACAGATAGCTGTCCCTTCATTGAGTCAATTTCCTTCAAAAGCAAATCATCCACAGTCATTCTTCCCACTGCACCTGTTTGGTCGGTATTCCATTTTCTGCCGTGGCCCTGGATAGTCCATGTACCTAACTCGTCGAGGTCCGCATCCTCACTCCCCATGTAATAGACCGGAACAAAGGAATAGCCGGAATGTTTTTCAGATAAGTCTTTCGCCAATGCAATGGCATGAAAAATTTTATAGATCACATACAGTGGTCCTGTAAAGAGATTAGGCTGATGTGCGGTAGTAATAGTAAAGCAGTTGGGGCTCAAGAGATTTTTCAAATGCGCTTCCTGGGCATTTGAAGGATGCAGTCCCGCTTCTTCCAGCTGACTTCTCAACACATCTACCAACAAAGTTCTGTTGGTAGTAAATTGTTGACGTTGCTCAATTGCTTTCTCTATTCCCTTTGCATCCGGAGTGAATGCATAGAACTGTTTCAACCATTCATTACCATTCAGATAATCTACTACTTGCTTTGTAAAGTATCCTGTTTCTGCGTATGTAATTCTCTGGCAATCGTTGTTCATGGCATGCATTTATTTCACCACTTCTCCTTCCAAATCATAGTCGTATGCTTTGGTAATCTTCACGTTCACAAAACTACCGATCGGCAATTTTTTATCACTGTGAATCACCACTTCATTATCTACTTCTACTGAATCAAATTCAGTCCTTCCCAAATACCTTCCAGCTTCCTTCTTATCCACCAACACCTTAAAGGTCTTTCCTACTTTTTCCTGGTTCTTTTCATAGCTGATTTCTTGTTGCACTTCCATGATTTCTTGTGCACGCTGTTGTTTCACTTCTGCTGGAACATCATCCACCAAATCATATGCAGAGGTATTTTCCTCATGACTATAGGTAAATATGCCAACCCTATCAAACCTATGTTCTTGTAAAAACTGCTTCAAAGACTCTACATCTTCTTCGGTTTCACCAGGGAAACCAGCAATAAGAGTAGTTCGCAAACAAATACCAGGCACACGCTCGCGGATAGTATGGATCAATTCATCCATTTCAGCACGCGTAATTTGACGCTTCATAGCCTTCAACATACGATCACTGGCATGTTGCAAAGGCATATCGAGGTACTTACAGATATTATCGCGCTCACGAATGACATCAAGAATTTCTAACGGAAACTTACTGGGGTAAGCATAATGCAAACGAATCCATTGCAAACCAGGAATATCAGCCAGAGCATGCAACAGTTCCGGAAGACTTCTCTTTTTGTAAATATCTAACCCATAGTAAGTGAGCTCCTGTGCAATGAGCATAATTTCCTGCACACCTTGGGCGACTAATCTTTTGGCTTCATCAACCAGTTGTTCTATTGGTCTGCTAACATGCTTTCCTCGCATAAGCGGTATGGCACAAAACGAGCAAGTTCGGTTACAGCCTTCGCTGATTTTCATATAAGCATAATGCTGAGGCGTGCTTAAAAAACGCTCACCCAATAATTCAGCTTTATAATCGGCTTCGAATTGTTTTAGAATCAGAGGCAATTCCATGGTGCCGAACCATGCATCTACTTCAGGAATTTCCGCAGCTAAGTCGCCTTTGTATCTTTCACTCAAACAACCTGTAACGTACACTTTGTCGAGTTTACCTTTCTTCTTTAATTCCAACTGATCTAAGATGGTTTGAACGCTTTCCTCCTTGGCTTTATCAATAAAGCCACAGGTATTCACTACAACAATGTTATGATCTAGCTTGGTGTTTTCATGCACCACATCAATTTCATTGGCCTTCAACTGGCCACTCAACACCTCACTATCCACTAAATTTTTACTACAGCCTAGTGTAATAATATTGACTTTGTCTTTCTTCAGCGATTTGGCTTTCATACTTGCTCAAAGGTAAACGTAAATAGAAAAATGAAACAGTTGTTATGACAAGAGGTTGAATAAAAAAAGGTTGTTCCGTTTGAAACAACCTTTCTGTATATCATCTACCAAAGATGCGGCTTATAGCTCAATAGTGCCAGCAGCGATCTTTTGCTTGTAGATTGCCTTCAGGATTTCTCCTCTGCGACGAACAGATGGCTTGGTGAAAGCCTGACGCTCTCTTAACTGCAACAAAGTCTTGCTCTTTTCGAATTTCTTTTTGTACTTCTTCAGAGCTTTGTCGATGTTTTCGCAATCTTTGGAATCAATAATCAGCATGTTGTTATACCTCCTTTAAGTGATTAAATGGGGTGCAAAGATAGCTTTTCGACCGAAATAAACAAATGCAGCGCTTATTTTTTTGAAATTGATTTTAGAACAGTTACAACCAAAGCCCCCTTTTGCTTGTAAATTGCATATATGTTTACAGGAATTATTGAAACCTTCGGTCGGGTTGAAGCTATAGAAATGGACCAACAAAATATGCATTGCTGGGTCAATTCACCCATTAGCCAAGAATTGAAAATTGACCAGAGTGTGGCTCATAATGGAGTATGCTTAACTGTGGATGCTTTGGGTGAAGGGAAACATAGGGTGACAGCCGTTGCAGAGACCTTGCAAAAAACCCAGTTGGGCGATTGGCATATTGGCTCTACAATCAATTTAGAACGTTGCTTACCTATGGGTGGACGATTAGATGGGCATATAGTACAAGGACATGTTGACACCACAGGAGTTTGTGAATTGGTTCAAGAAACTGGTGGAAGTTGGCTGTATCAGTTTAGTTTTCCAGAATCATTTGCCGCCTTGGTCATTGAAAAAGGAAGTATTGCGGTGAATGGAATCAGCCTGACCTGTTTTAACATAACACGACAAAGTTTTCAAGTTGCCATCATTCCTTACACCTATGAACATACCAACCTTTCACAGGTACAAGTTGGTCACCGCGTGAACCTTGAATTTGATTTGCTTGGGAAATATGTGCAAAGACAGATGGCGCTGGCTGAAGCGACAAACTAATCAACCTACACTTTAAGAAAGATGCATATAGAATTGCTATTCAGTATTTTAAATAAAAAAAGCGGCCAACTCGATTAAACCGAGTGATCTAAGGTTTTACCTTTCAAAGCTTGCCCTACAGCTTGATCCATTGCCCTTTCAGCGAATGGACGTGTTACTTCATTTAAAGCTTCTACCTTATTCTGAATCAGGTTTTTATCTTCCATCGTCAAAGCCAACTGAAGTGCTTGCATAGCATCTGCTGTCAGCTTCAATTCATCGCCCGATAATAGGGTTGGATTCTTGGCAATAAATCGCTCTGTCATCTCCAGAATCTGCTCCCCTTCGGTTCTTGCTTCCACTAAAGCACGCAAAGCAATATCCGTTTTAGCATGCTGAATACTATCCATCAACATCTGCTCCACCTGAGAATCTGTTAATCCATATTGCGGCTGAATTTCTATAGACTGACTCACACCACTTCTTAGCTCCTTTGCTGAAACCGACAATATGCCATCGGCATTGATCAGGAACTGAATGTCAACCTTTGGCAATCCAGCCGGCATAGCAGGAATCCCCGTGAGGTTAAATTCACCCAACTTCCTGTTATCCTTTACCATATCCCGCTCACCCTGGAAGACTGAAATCCTGATTCCCGACTGCCCATCTTTTTGAGTGGTGTACTGTCGACCTGCTTTTGTAGGCACTTTTGAATTTCTTGGAATCAAGACATCCATCAGTCCGCCCATCGTTTCAATACCCAAACTCAAAGGTGTAATATCCAGCAACAGGGTATCCTTATTGTTCCCCGCTAATATATCTGCTTGAATAGCAGCGCCTAAGGCAACTACTTCATCCGGATTTACCTCATCATGTACCGACTTACCAAAGAATGCACTGACCGCTTGCTTCACTGCCGGAACACGGGTGCTTCCACCTACCATCACCACCTCATCAATATCACCAACCTGCACACCGGCATCCTTTACTGCCATTCGACAACTCTCCAAGGTCTGATCAATCAGGCCTTTTACCAATCCTTCAAAAGTTGCTTTAGTAATACGCAACGAATCGCCGTTCCACTCAGTTTCGAATACATCCTCACTACTCAAGGTTTTCTTCGCCTTCTCAGCCAACAATCGCAGTGACTGGACCAAATTGGGGTGCTGCTTCAACTCTTCTCGACTAATCCCACCCTGCTCCAACCAATAATTCATAATGGCCCTGTCAAAATCATCACCCCCTAGGTAAGTATTACCATGCGTACTGAGTACATCAAAAACACCCTGATGAATCCTTAGGATTGAAATATCAAAAGTTCCTCCACCTAAATCATACACAGCTATGGTCTTTTCTACCTCCTGATCCAAACCAATTCCATAAGCCAAGCTGGCCGCAGTAGGTTCATTTACAATTCGAAGAACATCTAATCCGGCCAACTTCCCCGCATCTCTGGTTGCCTGACGCTGCGTATCATTAAAATAGGCAGGTACTGTAATAACCGCCTTAGTAACAGGTGTTTTTAAAATATGCTCTGCTCTGGTTTTCAGCTCTTTAAGAATATATGATGAAAGTTCTACTGGAGAATAAAAGCGGTCGTCGACCTGCACTTTTACAAGACTTTCTGTATCATCATCAATGACTTTATACGAAAAAAAGTCGGCATGATCCTGCACATCCTTATAGCTCTTACCCATAAGGCGCTTGGCACTGAAAATAGTACGCTCGGGCTGGAGCTCCATCATCTGCTTAGCTGCCTCACCCACAACCGGCATTCCTTGCGGATCAAAGTAAACGATACTAGGAACTAAGCTACTGGCATCATGCTCCTTTAAAGCAACAGGTTTTTTACCATCTGGGTGAAGAATAGCCACCAAACTATGGGTGGTACCCAAATCAATTCCCACAATCATTTCCGATTGCTGTAAACTCCCAGTCGCTATATTAATACCAATTTTAGCCATAGTACTTTTTTCAGGCTGCAAAGGTAAGCGCTGATAAACAGAAAGGCTTCCGAAAGCAGAAATTAAACCTCTACCACATCCGTCCCACTGATATAATCATGGAGCGTTTTTCCCAAGAAAGGAATGAAAAACATATCAATTAAAATGACTCTTGAAATAGAGCGGAGCAGAATTCTTAGAACGCCTGGCTTCTCCCCTTTTGAGTTTACTACTTTGGAGTAACTAAACCACTTCCCCAATGTTCTTCCCCAAATAGACTCCAACACAAAATAATACACAACCATAGAGCCAAAAAAGAACCAACCAAAGTTCAGTGGCACCATCCCCCAGAAAAACACATAAAAATTGTACACTTTTTTAGCAGCAAATGCTAGAATAAATACCAAAATGGTATCCACAAAAAAATTCAGCGCACGTGTTCCTGTTCCTACGGTTGATTGCATGATTCTAATAACATTTTGTAAAACAACTTAGTTGTCTGCCGAGTAGCAAAAATAGGCCTTACTTTTGCGCCAAAGACGAATTTTATGAACTTGATTGAGGAATTGAAATGGAGAGGCATGATTGCCGACATTATGCCTGGCACAGAAGAACAGTTGCAAAAAGAAATGACAACTGCTTATATTGGATTTGATCCTACTGCAGATAGTTTACATATTGGAAGCCTTGTTCCTATTTTATTGCTGATGCATTTACAAAAGGCAGGACATAAACCCATTGCCTTGGTGGGCGGTGCCACAGGTATGATTGGTGACCCAAGTGGAAAGAGTCAGGAAAGGAATTTGCTGGACAATGATACGCTGCAAAAAAATATTGCGGGTGTTAAAGGACAATTAGAGCGTTTTTTAGATTTCAATCCTGCTTTGCCTAATTCAGCTGAAATGGCGAATAACTACGATTGGTTTCAAAAAATTGGGTTCATTGATTTCTTACGTGATGTGGGCAAACACATAACGGTGAATTACATGATGGCGAAAGACAGCGTGCGCAAACGTATTGAAGGCGAAGTGGGTTTGAGTTATACTGAATTTGCTTACCAATTGATGCAGGGGTACGATTTCCTTTGGCTCTACGAACACAAGAATTGTAAACTCCAAATGGGAGGCAGCGACCAATGGGGCAACATCACGACCGGTACTGAACTCATCAGAAGAAAAGTAGGTGGCGAAGCTTTTGCATTTACTTGTCCGCTTATTACCAAGGCCGATGGCGGCAAATTTGGAAAGACAGAGCAAGGCAATGTTTGGTTAGATGCCGAAAGAACAACGCCTTATCAGTTTTATCAGTTTTGGTTGAATGCAGGTGATGAGGATGCTACTAAATGGATTAAAATTTTCACTTTTTTAGATCAGCCAACCGTTGTTACACTTCTTGATGCACATGCTGCAGACCCTGGCAAAAGATTATTACAAAAGAAATTGGCCGAAGAAGTCACTCGTTTGGTACACGGTGAAGCGGCATTGCAAACCGCCCTCGAAACCACCGAAAAATTATTCAGTCGCGCTACCGCCAGCATTGAAGAATTGAGCGAGTCTGATTTGGAGCAGATGGAAGGAATTGTGCAGGTTGATTTTGACAGAGCACAACTTGCTTCTGGTGTTGATATTGTTAGCTTTTTGGCGGCGACAAATATTTTCCCGAGTAAAGGCGAAGCCAGAAAAATGGTACAAGGTGGCGGCGTGAGCATTAACCGAGAAAAGATTGTAGCACTGGATGTATTAGTTAATGTGCAGCACCTGCTTTACGATAAATACATATTGGTTCAGAAGGGCAAGAAACAATACTTTTTGGTGAAGGCTGTCTAGTATTTTTTGCTTGCGCGAGTTTGTAAGTCGTGCATGAATATTTTAGGTATGTATTTTAGGGTATTCGTATTTTGAAGACGATGATCGGAAAAATGAATGATTGGCACACAGGCTTGTCACCCGTAAAAAGGCTGGTTGTTTCCTTTGCCTTCCATTGGACCTATTGGTCAATAGCCTGGCTCGTTGCAGAACATTTTATTTTTGAGGAACAGAGATCTTGGAAGTACCTCCTTTTTCATGCAACTTGGATGTCTGCATGTATGACCATTCCATTTAGCTGGAAGGATTGGAAAGTCATTTTTAAAGGTCGTGCTGAATAAACAAGAGTTTAAAACTTGCGCTAGCTGAGGGTTACAACCTCTTGCCAACCAATAACCAGCGCCAATATTGAAAGCTAGTAGCCTATGGAAAGAGTTTACATGATACCTGGACTTGGCGCACAATCTTCGATTTTTGAAAAATTAAATTTTCAAAATTTACAGATGGTTCATGTAAAATGGATAGAGCCATATCAACATGAAAGTTTATCGTCTTATGCAAAAAGACTCCTGGAACAAATTCCACAGGATGCATGCAATATAGTTGGTTTATCTTTTGGAGGCATGTTAGCAAGCGAAATGGCTCTAATGCGACCTAATGCAAAAGTGATAATTGTTTCATCGTGTAGTCATGCACATCAATTGCCTGCTTGGTATAGAATTGGAAAATGGTTGCCTTTACATCTGGTACAATCAAACAGACTTGAGCAAACTAGACTTAACATCATGCAAAGAATTCTTGGTATTAGATCAACAGATGAAAAGGCTTTTTTTCAAAATATGTGGAATGCAACCAACCACACTTGGGCCAATGAGTTTGTACAGATGATTCTAAAATGGGCACTTCAAGAAAAACCAAGAAATGTATTTCATATACACGGAACAAAAGACAGACTTTTACCACATCCAACTTCTAAGGTTGATCACAGCCTAACTAATGGGACGCATTGGATGATAAGAGAAGAAGCGCATCTATTATCTTCTATTATTGAACACGAAGTAATGACTTCTAAAAAACATCTGTCATAACAGGAGTTGTGGCTGCACCCATTTTCTCTACAAACTTTCTTTCATGTAAGAAATATCCATTGCCCTTTGCACAAAAATGGACTTTCAAATTTTCAACACTGATTGGATTTCCTTCTGGTATATCCGCAATATTGCTGTGAACAATATCATGTCCATCTACAATCATTACTAAGCCACTTCCTATTGCTTCCATCCTATTTCCTTCAGTAATGAGCATGCCAGTATCTTCTCCTAGTCCAATACCAATACAGCTTGGATTAGCAGATACAACTTGCGCCAAACGAGCAAACCTTCCTCGCTTTTCAAAATGCGAATCAATAATTACTTGATCTAAAAAACCTAGTCCAGTTGTAATTTTCACTTCCCCTTTCAGATGCGCACGAGTAGCATTCCCTTCATAAATCATGGTAGAACTCATGGCCATTGCCCCGGCACTGGTACCTGCAACCACAAAATCTTCTTCTTGATATCGCTTAGCAATCATTTTCAAAAAAGGTGTTCCTCCAAAAATTGATGATAAGCGCATTTGATTTCCACCACTAAACATAACCCCATCGCATGTACTAATACGTTCTAAATAATCGGGGCGAGCAACATCTTCTCTTGTCCTAATATGCAACAGTCCCACATTGGTGCAACCAATTTTTCCAAAAGCATCTAAATAGTTATTTCCAACTTCAAAAGGTATGGTAGATGCAGTTGTTATCACTTCAATTCTTTGGTGAATTCCGCCAGTTTCTTGCACAATTCTTCTTAGAATACCTAATTCAAAAAAGTTGAGGTTATTACGATGAATTTCACCAGTCTCTAAATCAGTTCCTTTGTCTTCAGCACCGCCTATTGCGATGAGTTTTCCTTTGGGTACAGCCATGCGCACGTATTAGATTAGGACAAAAATAAGGGAATTGAACTGCGAAGAAGCAATAATCTGGCTTATAAAATGCATCTATTTTCCTATCTTCCAACCCATAATGTTGAAAGATGAAAATTGTTGAAATTAAAGTCCTTCGTGGCCCCAACTACTGGAGCATTCGTCGTTCTAAGCTCATTCAAATGAAATTAGATTTGGAAGAACTGGAACATCGCCCAACCAATGCTATAGAGGGATTCAAAGATCGCTTAGAAGCCATGTTTCCAAGTATGTACAGTCACCGCTGTAGTTACAGCGAAGCTGGCGGCTTTTTTCGTCGCGTGGAAGAAGGCACCTGGATGGGACATGTGATAGAGCATATTGCGCTAGAACTGCAAACGCTTGCTGGCATGGATTGCGGATTTGGAAGAACCAGGGGTACTGGAAAAGAGGGAGAATATTTTGTGGTATTTAATTACATGGAAGAAGAAGCCGGTATTTATACTGCAAAAGCTAGTGTAAGAATTGCTCAAGCTTTGGTAGATGGGGCTGATTATAATTTAGAAGAAGACATTCAAGCATTGCGTGAAATTAGGGAGGATACTCGTCTTGGCCCTTCTACAGGTTGTATTGTGGATGAGGCTGCTAAGCGTGGCATACCATACATAAGATTGAATAAACACAGTTTAGTGCAATTAGGATATGGTGTTCATCAAAAAAGAATTCGAGCTACCATTGCTTCCACTACATCTAATATTGCTGTTGACATTGCTTGTGATAAAGAAGAAACAAAAAACCTCCTGGAAGCTGCTGAAATTCCCGTGCCTAAAGGAACAGTGATTCGCACAGAAGCGGGATTGCAAGATGCTGTGGAAAAATGGGGCTACCCTTTGGTTATCAAACCGATTGATGGTAATCATGGTAAAGGAAATACCACTAACATTACCACTTGGGAACAAGCATTGAAAGCATTTGAAGCAGCTAAGCAATACAGTAGATCTGTTATTGTTGAGCGCTTTATTACTGGATTTGATTTTAGAATTTTAGTCATCAATTCAAAATTCATTTGTGCTGCTTTAAGAACACCCGCTTCTGTAATAGGCGATGGTGTTCACAGCATTCAGTGGTTAATTGACCAAACCAATTTGGATCCAAGAAGAGGTTATGGACATGAGAAAGTGCTAACTCAAATTACAGTAGATCAGTTCACCCAAAAGATGCTGGATGAAAAGAACTACACACTAGAAACAATTCCTGCTAAAGGCGAATTAGTTTTATTAAAACCAACAGCAAATTTATCAACTGGAGGAACTTCCACAGATGTAACAGATGAAGTGCATCCAGCCAATGTGTTCATGTGTGAGCGAATCGCAAAAATCATTGGACTTGATATTTGTGGTATTGATATTATGGCACAGGATTTAAGAACTCCCATCACAGAAAATGGTGGCGCTGTTCTGGAAGTGAATGCCGCTCCGGGTTTCAGAATGCATATTGAACCTGCTGAAGGATTACCAAGAAATGTAGCTGAACCAGTCATTGATATGCTTTTCCCCGACAGAAGCAATGGACGGATTCCTATCATTGCCATTACTGGAACCAATGGTAAAACAACCACAACCAGACTAACCGCTCATATTGCGAAAGCTGCAGGAAAAAAAGTTGGCTATACAACTAGTGATGGGGTGTATATTCAAAACCAACTCATGATGAAAGGCGATTGTACTGGGCCTATTTCATCGCAATTTGTTTTAAAAGATCCAACGGTTGATTTTGCAGTACTAGAATGTGCTCGAGGTGGAATACTAAAATCGGGCTTGGCTTTTCAACATTGTGATGTGGCTATAGTAACCAACGTTGCCAGCGATCATATTGGTCTAGGTGGAATTCATACCATTGAGCAAATGGCACAAGTAAAAGCAGTGGTTCCAGAAACGGTATTTCCGCATGGCTATGCAATCTTGAATGCAGATGATGAACTGGTTTATCAAATGAAAAAGTCACTGAAATGCAATGTGGCTCTATTCTCCATGAATGAAATGAATCCGCGTATTCAAAATCACTGCCAAGCCGGAGGATTAGCTTCTGTATTTGAAAATGGCTATGTCAGTATTTTAAAAGGAACTTGGAAAATTCGTGTATTGGCTGTAAAAGATATTCCACTTACTTATGGAGGAAAAGCACAGCACAATATTGCAAATACATTACCAGCAGTTCTTGCGGCCTATTTATTCAAAACAATTTCTATTGAAGATATCAGACAGGCTCTTCAAACTTTTGTACCATCTTCTGTTTTAACACCAGGCCGTTTGAATTTCTTCCATTTTAAAAAGTTCACCATGTTGGCCGATTTTGCGCACAATCCACACGGACTGGCTTTATTAGGAGATTTTGTAAGTCGATTAGATTATCCAGTTAAAGTGGGTGTTATCAGTGGAACGGGCGATAGAAGAGATGAGGACATCAGAGAATTAGGTGCAATTTCAGCACGCTATTTTGATGAAATTATCATTCGTTGCGATAAAAACCTCAGAGGGAGAACTGCCGATGAAATTATTGGATTGCTTCAAGAGGGAATTAATAGTGTAGATGCTACCAAACCCACCTCAGTTATTCCAAATGAAGACCAAGCATTAGAAGAGATTTATGCTAATCCAAAAGAAGGGGCGCTTTATACCATTATGTGTGATGTAGTGGCTGGAGCACTTGATAAAATAAAAGAATTAAAAGACCGTGAGGATCAGGGTTCTTAGCAATGATGCTAAAAAAAATGATTTTTTGTTTGGATGCATTTGTCGGACACCCTATTTTTGCACCCCGTTCAGAGAATGAACAGTAGGATTGGTCCATGGTGTAACGGTAGCACTACAGATTTTGGTTCTGTCTGTTAAGGTTCGAATCCTTATGGACCAACAAAACCCGACAATTGTCGGGTTTTTTTATTGCCAACATATAAAAATTCCTTTAATTTGTAGTGCTAACTGCTACAAATTGAAAATAGAACAAAGGCTTTATACCCCCAATAATGGTTGGCAAACAATCATTCCTTCAATACAGAACCATTCCCCCCAAATGGTTCTTGTATTTGGGAATAGAAGCCTGATAACAAATCCACAACATATTGCAGAAATTGCTGATGAGTACCCAAGTGCGATTCTCGCAGGATGTAGTACGAGTGGAGAAATTGGACAAGGATTTGTAAAAGACCAATCTATTATAACTACCGCTGTATTTTTTGAGAGATCTACTATTCAAACAGCATTTATAGAGCTTGAATCTGCACAAAAAAGTTTTGAAGCCGGGGAGGCATTAATTCAACAGCTCGAGAAAAAAGACTTACGACATGTGTTAGTATTATCAGAAGGACTATTAGTTAATGGGAGTCAACTTACAGCAGGCATTCAAAATGCCCTTCCAAAGGGTGTGACTGCTTCGGGTGGGTTAGCAGGAGATGATGACTTTTTTCAAGAAACAATTTTACTCAATACAAGATTCACTGCTGCGGGAAGAGGTTTATATGCAATTGGGTTCTATGGAAATATACAAGTAGGCTGTGGTTCATTTGGAGGGTGGGATATATTTGGTGTAGAAAGAACAATTACAAAATCTAAGGATAATATCATATACGAAATAGATCATCAGCCAGCATTAACGTTGTACAAGTCATTTTTAGGTGAATTCATACATCAGTTACCTGCATCAGCTTTACTCTTTCCTTTAAGTGTGCAAATTGAAGGATATGATGAACCAGTTGTTCGTACAATTTTAAGTATCAACGACCATGATCAATCTATGGTTTTTGCTGGAGATATTCCAGAAGGAAGCAGGGCAAAACTGATGAAATCAAATGTAGAAAGATTAGTGAATGGTGCCTCCATTGCAACTCAAAGAGCCTTGCAAAACTTAGAAGGTCTTCAGCCTGAACTTGCGCTTCTTGTTAGTTGTGTTGGACGTAAACTGGTAATGAAACAATGGGTGGAGGATGAAGTTGAAGCGGTACAAGAAGTAATTGGAAAAAGAGTTCCTATAACAGGATTTTATTCATATGGAGAAATTGCATCTTTCGGGCAAGGTTCTAATACTTGTAGTTTACACAACCAAACCATGACAATTACTTTATTTCGAGAAATCAATTAAAAAATAATCGGTTGCTTTAATTAGTATCCCAATTCAAGCATACAAGCCTTCAATCGTTCTTGCCAATCTTTAATTGAAATTTGAAAATCCTCTTCAATTTTTTTCAAATCCATTACGGAATAGGATGGTCTTTTTGCTGGTGTTGGAAAAGAAGAAGACGGGATGGGATTCACTTCACAATTTAGTCCTGCGTTATCTCGAATAGCTACTGCAAAATCAAACCAAGAAATATTTGCTGCATTAGAATAATGATAAATTCCTCCAGGTTTGCTTCCATCATTTACGGATGCATGCCCCATTTGAATTAAAGCCTCAGCCAAATCAGCGGCATAAGTTGGCGCACCTACTTGGTCTGCTACAACCTGAATAGCTGTTCGCTCTTTCATGAGGCGTAGCATCGTTTTCACGAAATTGTGCCCATGACTGCTATACACCCAAGAGGTTCTTACAATCCAGGAAAATGGATCTTCTGTTAATGCCATTTGTTCACCAACCGACTTCGTATAACCATAGTAATTAATTGGATCAGTTGGCTGATTAACCGGATATGGTTTTTCTGATTGCCCAGGAAAAACGTAATCGGTAGAAATTGTAATCAATCGTGCTGATTGCTTTGCACAAATACGTGCGAGTTGACCAACTGCTGCAGCATTTATTTGAAATGCTAAGTCTTGTTCAGACTCAGCTTTATCAACTGCTGTATATGCCCCAACATTCATTACAACATGCACTGACCTATTCAGGAAAAAAGCATCTATGGACTCAGGATTCGATAAATCTAATTCAGTTCTATCGGTAAACACCCATTCGATAGCAGGATAATTTTTTGAAAGACGCTGCAACTCCCATCCTACTTGTCCATTCTTTCCAGTTACTAAAAATACAGGCCTACTTTGTTCCATACAATTCAAATTACTTGATTGAATTGAACTCTTTAGGCTGCTTGAATAACTCTTCGTGTGGTAAAGCTTTGAAGTAATCATAGGTTTTTTTCAGCCCTTCTGCCCTATCCACTTTAGGTTCCCAGCCCAATATTTCTTTTGCCTTGGTAATGTCTGGCTTCCTTTGCTTAGGATCATCAACTGGCAAGGGCTTGTAAGTAATTTTCACACTTGAACCAGTCAACTTCAAAACTTCCTCTGCAAAATCTTTAAGAGATATTTCATTAGGATTGCCAATATTCACAGGCATAGCGTAATCGCTCATCAATAAGCGATAAATTCCTTCAATTAAGTCGTCTACATAACAGAAACTACGTGTTTGACTTCCATCTCCAAATACTGTTAGATCCTCACCCCGCAAAGCTTGCCCAATAAATGCAGGCAATGCTCTACCATCATTCAGTCGCATACGCGGGCCATACGTATTAAATATGCGCACAATACGCGTTTCAACACCATGAAATGTATGATATGCTCTTGTAATAGACTCCATGAAACGTTTAGCTTCATCATACACACCTCTTGGGCCAACAGGATTTACATTTCCCCAGTACTCTTCTGTTTGAGGGTGCACCAATGGATCACCATAAATTTCACTTGTTGAAGCAACAAGTATTCTAGCATTTTTTGCTTTCGCCAATCCAAGACAGTTGTGTGTGCCGTGTGCCCCAACTTTAAGAGTTTGGATAGGAATTTTCAAGTAATCGATTGGACTAGCAGGAGAAGCAAAATGCATGATATAATCTAATTCGCCTGGTATGTGTATAAACTTTGTTACATCATGATGATAAAACTCAAATTGCTCTAATGCAAACAGATGCTCAATATTACGAAGGTCACCCGTAATAAGGTTATCCATACCAATGACATGGAAGCCCTCTTTAATAAAACGATCACATAAATGAGACCCTAAAAATCCTGCTGCTCCGGTTATGAGTACTCGCTTTTTTGACATAAAAATTATTTAAGGACGACCAATGCTTTCATAGTAATAGCCCATTTCACGCATCTGAGCTACTTCAAATAAATTTCTTCCATCAAAGATGGCTTTGTTCTTCAGACTTGCACCAATCTTATCAAATTCTGGTGTTCTAAATTCACTCCATTCTGTTGCAATAATCAATGCATCTGCACCTTCTAGTGCTTCATACTGATTAGTAGCATACTTAATTTTATCGCCTACAACTCCTTGAACATTTTTCATAGCTTCCGGATCAAAGGCTGTAATGGTTGCTCCCGCTTTCGTTAATGCTTCAATCAAGTATAAGGCTGGAGCCTCGCGGATATCATCTGTATTAGGTTTGAATGCCAATCCCCACAATGCAAAATGCTTCCCCTTCAAATCATTCTTGAAGAATGCTTCAATCTTCGGCATCAAGTGAAGCTTCTGCTTCTCATTCACTTCTTCTACCGACTTCAAAATAGCAAAGTTGTAAGATACTTCTTCCGCTGACTTAATTAAAGCCTGTACATCTTTTGGGAAACAGCTTCCACCATATCCTATACCAGGAAATAAAAATCGCTTACCAATTCTTTCATCGCTACCTATTCCCCTTCTCACCATATCTACATCTGCACCCAAACGCTCGCACAATTGTGCAATTTCATTCATGAAGGAAATCTTAGTTGCCAAAAAAGAATTAGCTGCGTACTTTGTTAATTCAGCCGATTTTTCATCCATGAAAATCACAGGATTTCCTTGACGAACAAAGGGAGCATACAGCTCTCCCATTAGCTTACGTGCTCTATCGGAACTCGCTCCAATTACAACGCGATCAGGCTTCATAAAATCGTCTACCGCTACCCCTTCGCGCAAGAACTCAGGGTTACTTACCACATCAAATTCTCCGCTATAATTTGCTGCAATAGCTTTTCTTACTTTTTCAGCCGTACCAACAGGCACGGTGCTTTTATCTACGATCACTTTATACGACTTCAACAATTTCCCTAGGTCGTTCGCAACGCCAAGGATATACTTTAAATCAGCAGAACCATCTTCTCCAGGAGGGGTTGGTAACGCCAAAAAAACAATCTCAGCATCTTCAACGCCTTCCGACAAATTGGTTGTAAAATGAAGACGATTTTCACGGAGGTTACGTAAAAAAATCTTTTCTAAACCAGGTTCATAAATGGTGATTTCACCATTTGAGAGCTTATTGACTTTATTGACATCAATATCAATACAAGTTACCTTGTTACCTGTTTCGGCAAAACAAGTTCCGGTTACCAATCCAACGTATCCGGTTCCTACAACTGCAATTTTCATGTTTTATTTAGGTTAGATATACGATAAAACTGTTTGCGTAATATACGCCAGCTGTTCCTCATCCAATTCGGTGTGCATAGGCAAAGAAATCACTCTTTCAGTTAACCAATCTGTTGTTTCCAAATTGTATTGTGGCAAACCAAAAGAATCAAACATTTTTTGCCTGTGACCCGGCACAGGATAGTATATCATCGAGGGGATTTGGTGCGCTGCCAAATGTGCATTCAGGCCATCTCTGTCAACGCCGTGCAATATTAAGGTATATTGATGAAAAACGTGACCCGCATAAGCAGCTCTTTGAGGTGTTTGGATAGCTCGGCTATTTGCAAAAGCAGCATCATAATAGTCCGCAGCTTTTCTTCTTGCATCTATATATTGATCTAGGCGTTTCAATTTAGCTTTCAACACAACAGCTTGAATAGTATCTAAACGAGAATTACAACCTACCACATCATGGTAATAACGCTTACTTTGCCCATGATTGGCTATCATACGCATTTTATCGGCCAGCGCATCATCGTTAGTACAAATTGCTCCCCCATCGCCATAACCGCCTAAGTTCTTTGATGGGAAAAATGAAGTACACCCAATATGTCCAATAGTACCTGTTTTCTTTACTGTGCCATCTTTAGAAGTATATGTTCCACCAATTGCCTGCGCATTGTCTTCAATTACGAACAAATTATATTCTTGAGCAATTTGCATGATTTCATCCATTGGTGCAGCTTGTCCGTACAGATGAACAGGAACAATAGCCTTCGTTTTAGGTGTAATTGCTTTGCGTACCGACTCAGGATCCATACAGAAAGTATTACGATCAACCTCAACAAATACTGGCTTTAATCGCAATAGGGCAACAACCTCGGTAGTTGCTATATAAGTAAAGGAAGGAGTTATAACTTCATCACCTGGCTGTAAATCAAGCGCCATCATGGCAATTTGCAGAGCATCTGTTCCATTGGCACATGGAATCACATGTTTGGCACCTAAATATTGAGCAAGGTCAGTTGTAAATTCTTGAACAGGTTTTCCGTTAATAAAAGCTGCCTGATCTAAGACTGCTTCAATACCGGATAGAATTTCTTCTTTAATTGGCTGATATTGACGCTGAAGATCAACCATTTGTATTGGCAACATAAAATACTATTTGCCGCGAAGGTAGTAAAAATGATGAGGGAATATATTTCATTAGGTCAACTTTAGACCTAACTTAGCAATACATCTTACACCAACATAGAACCGTGGTTTTTTTGTATACAATAATTATTCGTTTTTACCAAGCTGCCATTATTCTAGCTTCCAAATGGAATAGAAAAGCTTACCTATGGTATTCTGGAAGGAAACAGGTTTGGAAAGATGTACAAAGCCACCTCGAAAACAACCAACAGCCAGTCATTTGGTTTCATACCGCTTCTTTGGGTGAATTTGAACAAGGTAGACCACTTATTGAAGCATGCAGAAAGCAATTTCCCAAATATCAAATTATCCTTACATTTTTCAGTCCTTCTGGTTATGAATACAAGAAGGATTACAAAGGCGCACAATGGGTTGGCTACTTGCCTATAGATAGCAGATCTAATGCTGAAAGATGGTACAATTTGTTACAACCTGCAATGGTTGTTTTCATCAAATATGAGTTTTGGTATTTCTACTTAGATCGAGCACAAAAAAGAAATATTCCTCTTTTTTTGGTTTCAGCAATTTTTAGAAAGGACCAGCCTTTCTTCCAATGGTATGGTTCCCTGCATAGGAAAATGTTGCAGACCTACTCACATATATTTGTTCAGAACCATCGCTCTTTGCAACTCATAAGGAGTTATGTAGATGAAACTAAAGTAAGTGTAACAGGAGATACCCGCTTTGATCGGGTTGAAGAAGTTGCTAAAAACCCAAAGCCGCTAGAAGATATAGTAAGATTTTGTGGAGCATACAAAGTTGTTGTTGCAGGAAGTACGTGGAAGGCAGATGATGAGATGCTTTGTCACTTTGCCAATACGAATGACCACTTTAGATTTATAATTGCTCCACATGATGTAAATCCAGCAAGAATTGAAGAGATGCTTTCTTTATATCATACTGCGCAAACTTATTCTTCATTTTTAGTTGAACCAGATTTATCGAAGCATATACTCATTATAGATACAGTAGGTTTATTAAGCCAATTATATCGGTTTGCAACCATTGCATGGATTGGCGGGGGATTTGATAAAGAAGGCGTGCACAACGTTTTAGAAGCTGCTGTTTTTGGTAAGCCAGTAGTAATGGGGCCTATTTACGATAAGTTTGCTGAGGCTATTGAACTGCTTGAATGCGGCGGTGCTACCATTGTTAATGACTCAAATGAAATAGAGTTAAAGCTTTTGCATTTACTCAATAACGAAGAAGATTATTTTAAACAAAGCATGGCAGCAGGACTTTATATTAAAAGCAAAACGGGCGCAACCAAACGTATTTTAGATTACTTTGAAGAGAATCGTCTTCTTACTAACTGATCAAATTGTCGAACCAATGGATGTGCGTCACTCCAACCTAGTTTTAATTTTAGTTCACGTTGCATCCAAAACTCTGCTTCTGCCATATTTTCAAAACCATTAATGGTTTTAATACTTCGATCATACATCGCTTCATCGCCTTTGAATAATTCTTGCACAAATTGAAAACGATCGTTAATTCCTATAGCTTTCTTTAAATCTTTAATAGGTCCATCTTGAAGTTTGGAAGCCAATTCCAACTGTTCTATCCTCAATTTCTCATTCAAACTTTCCACCGGATTCGATAAAACCTCATTCAACTCTGCAGTAGGCAGAGGTGGCTGATGTACTAATGTAGGAATAGTTGCCAATGGATCTGACATCCAAATTTGCTCCATAGTAACAGGTGGAACTTCCTGACTTACTTTCTTTTCCTCCTTTTCTTCAACAAAATTGGTATTTATAATATGAGCAGCTGGCATAACAACAGCAACCGCATGGTCTGTTTTTTGCTTATTTTGAGTAGCCAACTCAGCATAAAGGAACTGAACAGTCGTAAATAAGTGCTCTTGAGAAGCTCCTTCTTGCAATTGTTGATTTAATTTCTCGACCAGGGCCTTTACTCTTTCCATTGGAAACGATACTTTTGGGGGGTAAGTAAGAATTTGCTTAAAATTAGACAAAAATTATTGATTCATAAGTTTGAGGCGGAATGTTTATTGAACCAAATATTAGCGGAGAAAGAAGAGGATGGATTGAAGTGATCTGTGGAAGCATGTTCAGTGGTAAAACTGAAGAGCTGATCAGACGACTTAAAAGAGCTAGAATTGCCAATCTGAAAGTTGAAATTTTTAAACCAGCTATTGATGTTCGCTATGATGAACAACAAGTAGTTAGTCATGATGCCAACTCTATACAATCTACCCCAGTAGAACATGCACAACAAATTTTGTTATATGCTGAAGGTGTAGATGTGGTTGGCATTGATGAAGCGCAATTTTTTGATGATCAAATTTTGCATGTGTGTGAAACACTTGCCTTAAAAGGTATTCGAGTAATTGTGGCTGGGTTAGATATGGACTTTAGTGGAAAACCATTTGGAGCAATGCCCAACTTATTGGCAATAGCTGATTACATTACTAAACTTCATGCAATTTGTGTGAAGTGTGGAAACATTGCAAACATCTCTTATAGAAAATCAGAAAATAGTTCCCAAGTTCTTTTGGGAGAAAAAGATGTTTATGAACCTAGGTGCAGAACCTGCTATCATAGTCCATCATGAGTCAGAGAACCCAACATATTGTTGCGCTCGTAAAAAAAGACTTATTGCTTGAATTACGCCAGCAGTATAGCTTTTACGGGGTATTGTTATATGTTGCATCTACCAGTTTTGTTATTTATTTAACAATGGGTCAACCAGACGACGCTGTTTGGAATGCTTTGTTTTGGATTACCCAATTATTTGTTTGCGTGAATGCTGTAGCAAAAAGTTTTTTGCAAGAAAGCAGGGGTAAAATGTTATACTACTATAGTGTATCTGGTGCAGTAGATTTCATGATTAGTAAACTCATTTTTAATACAGTGCTCATGCTAACAATGAGTTTACTGACCATGGGATTATTTACCCTTCTATTAGGCAATCCAATTACTTACATGTTGAAATTCATTGGTATTGCTTGTTTAGGTGGAATAAGTCTAGGATTTGTATTTACCTTTTTAGCCTCCATTGCAGCACAAGCTCAACAACAGGCAGCGCTTATGGCTATAATGGGATTTCCATTGATTATTCCTCAATTGTTGTTGCTCATGAAAATTGCAAATACAGCTTTTTCAAGCATCATCCAATCTAACCTTACTAACCTTGTGGCCATTCTTGTAGGGATGGATATATTGGTAATAGCATTAGCAATAATCCTCTTTCCTTTTCTTTGGAAGGACTAATCGAATACAAGATGACGAACCGTTAAGCCATTGTTTATCAGCTGCTTCAATGAATCAATTCCAATTTTAAGATGGTTCTCAACATAAGCTCCAGTTACTTTTTTATCGCTTTCCTCTGTTTTAACTCCCTCTGGAATCATAGGCTGATCGCTTACTAACAACAATGCTCCTGTTGGAATTTTATTATAAAAACCAACTGTAAAAATGGTAGCTGTTTCCATATCTATTGCGTATGCACGAACTTGTTGTAAATAAGATTTAAACTCCTCATCATGCTCCCATACCCTTCTGTTAGTGGTATAAACAGTGCCCGTCCAATAATCTACTTCATAATCGCGAATTGTTGTAGATATTGCTTTTTGCAAAGCAAAAGCTGGCAAAGCTGGCACTTCTGGAGGAAAGTAATCGTTCGATGTTCCTTCACCTCTAATTGCTGCTATTGGAAGAATTAAATCGCCTATTTTATTTCGTTTTTTTAACCCACCACATTTTCCTAGAAATAATACAGCAGCAGGATCAATACTAGTTAACAAATCCATTACAGTTGCTGCACCTGGACTACCCATACCAAAATTAATAATAGTAATTCCATCGGCTGTTGCACATTGAAAAGGGCGGTCCTTTCCCACTACAGGAACTCCGTGCCAATCGGCGAACATTTGTACATAATTACTGAAGTTGGTTAACAAAATGTAACGACCAAATTGGTCAAGCGACTGTCCAGTATAACGTGGTAACCAGTTTTGTACAATTTCTTCTTTAGTTTTCATAGTTCATTCCTTTTTCTTAAATCGGCTAAAATATGATTTACTTTTGAATCATGCTACAAATTGACTTTCCCAATTTCAACTTTCGGATTGAAAAAAAGGGCGAAAAGCCTTTCATTTTTGATCCTGTGAGAAGAAAAATGGTTGCTTTAACACCTGAAGAATGGGTTCGTCAACATTGGATTAGCTACTTGACAGAAGTAATGCAATATCCAACAGCTTGCATGGCTGTTGAAAAGCAAATAAAACTATACGGACAAAACAGACGCTGCGATATAGTTGTATACAGTGAAGGTGAACCTTGGATGTTAATTGAATGCAAAGAGTCTACAGTTCAATTAAATGAAAAAGTATTACAGCAGGCTATACATTATCACGCCACTCTTCAAGTCACCTATTTAATTATTACAAATGGCAATGTACATGCAGCTTTTCATTTTATAGATGGAGCCTACATTATGATCAGCCAAATTCCTAGTTGGCCCAACCAGCTATAAAAAAAGCCTCCAAAAAGGAGGCTTTGTATGATTTATAAAATGATTCTATTAAGGGAAGATACCTAATTCAGCATAGCTAGTGCCCACCTTATTAATGGCATTCACGTAAGCAGCAGTGCGCATATCAGGAATTTCGGGATTACTTCTCCAAATATCCATGATTTCACGTGTTGCGCTGATCATTGACTCTTCTAAACCACTGTGTACCAAATCAACTTCTTCAGGGCCATGCATAATAAAACCTCTTTCTTTTTCAGAAACTTTTTTGCCAGTCAACTCTTCAATCTGACCTAAAATGTGTCCGTTCAAGTTTTCAGTAAATCTCTTTTCCATACGTCCGTAGCGAACATGGCTTAAGTTTTTCAACCACTCAAAATATGAAACGGTCACACCGCCAGCATTCAAATACATATCTGGAATAACTAATACTTTCTTAGCTGCTAATATTTCATCTGCTTCAGGAGTTAAAGGCCCGTTTGCAGCTTCACCTATTATTTTAGCTTTAACGCGATCAGCATTTTCATGGTTAATCACGTTCTCAAGAGCAGCTGGAATTAATATATCACAAGCTAACTCTAAAGCTTCTTTACTATTCGCAATATTAGTTGCACCAGGGAAATTTAAAATTGAACCAGTTTTCTTTCTATGCTGGAAGACTTCTTCTTCATTTAATCCTTCTGCATTATAAATTGCACCTTCATACTCAGCAATTGCAACCACTTTTGCACCAGCTTCACGGAAATATTTTGCAGAATGGTATCCTACGTTTCCTAAACCTTGAACAACTATAGTTTTGCCTTCAATACCAACCGATAAACCAAGTCTTTCCATTACATCAGGCATGCTGCACACTTCGCGAACGCCAAAGAAAACACCCAATCCAGTGGCTTCTTTTCTACCTCGTACACCACCTTGCGTAATTGGCTTACCAGTTACGCAACCCGCAGCATCAATTTCTCCTGGTTTCAATGATTGGTAAGTATCAACTATCCAAGCCATTTCTCTTTCACCTGTTCCGTAATCAGGAGCGGGAACATCTGTACCTGGCCCAATGAAATTTTTCTTAACTAATTCTGCAGTATAACGACGAGTAATTTTTTCCAATTCATAAGTGCTGTACTTACGAGGATCAATTTTGATACCACCTTTACCACCTCCAAAAGGTACGTTTACGATAGCGCATTTGTAAGTCATTAAAGCTGCCAAAGCCATTACTTCATCCTGGTTAACTTCGATGCTAAAACGAATACCACCTTTACAAGGTGTTTTATGATGCGAGTGTTGAACGCGATATGCTTCAATTACTTCAATACGTCCATCATCCATTTTTACCGGAAAACGCATGCTATAAATGCTATTACATGCTTTGATTTGCTCTAATAAACCCTTATCGAGTTTAGTGAATTTTGCTGCTTTGTCGAAGCTTCTCTCAACACTTTGGAAGAAGCTATAGGCTTGATTTGACATGTGAAATTGATTTAATATTTGGTTTGCAATCGTTTACTTTTCTAGTTTGCTGATTTTGCGATCCAGCAGAAATAAATAGAGGAACAATCCGAATACAATTGTTACCACTACAGCCATCACAACATATATTTTGCCATTGCTCATCATGACGCTTTCATTATTCGGTTGCGCTTCTACGAAACCAATTAATGCAAACATGGCAAGTAGTAAAAAATTAAATTTTTTCATCGTTCCATTTTTTTTCTTGCAATATGCGCCAGCGATATCGCAAATGTGTTATCCAAACCCCTAATAATGTCCATCCAAATACAGCTGGCCAAAATACAATACGCATAGATGGCGCCAAATCGCTCCCGTTGATACCAGGATTTCCTTCACTTCCTTGTCCACCTGGATGTAAACTCTCTGTCAATCGAGGTAAAATCCATATAGTTGGAAATAACATAAAAAAAGCAAAAATATTATATACAGCTCCAATTCTTGCTTTCTTCTCTTCATCATTCATGGCACCGCGTAATACAAAGTATGCCAAATAAATAAGCAATGCAATAGCTGCACCATTTTGTTTTGCATCACCACTCCATGGTGCTCCCCACTGATAATTAGCCCAAATGGCACCGGTTACTAATCCGAGTATTCCAAATAGAATCCCTGTATTTGCAAATTCTACTGCCCAAAGATCATTTTGCAGGCTTGGTTTATATAGGTATTTGATTGAATAGACTAAGGAAGTGCCAAATAATAGCATCATCCCAAACCACATAGGTACATGAAAAAATAAGTTTCTAATTGACTCTTGTAAACGATCGTCCAAACGAGGAATTTCAACTAAAAACCCCATGGTGCAAGTGTACATCAAGAGTAAAAAAGCAAGCAATTTCCACCAGTGTTTAACCATGCTCATCGGGTTTATATTGGGCTTTGGATGGGTGCAAATGTAGCACAAAGGGATGCACGAAAAGTAGATATGTGTAAAAATTACCTAATCTTTAAAGAATCACTAACTTGTTACTTTCAAATCATAAGCAATGCCTCAAGAGCCTCTTTTGGAAATACGAAAACTGAGCATTCAATTCAATGAACAACTCGCATTAAATCAAGTGAATTTACAAGTCCTGAAAGGACAAATCCATGCACTCGTGGGCGAATCTGGCTCTGGGAAAACTCTCACTGCTATGAGCATCCCCAAATTGGTTCCTTCGCCCCCGGCAGAATATGTAAGTGGAGAAATTCTATTGCATGAAGGGAATACAAGCACTGACTTACTAAAGCTTGATAATGATTCAGTTAGATCTTTTAGAGCTAATAAAATTTCAGTAGTATTTCAAGAACCCATGACTTCGCTCAATCCGCTCATGCGCTGCGGGCAACAGATTTTAGAAAGATTCAATCATTTGCCTATTACTTATAATGAAAAGAAGAAAAGGGTCTTGGAATTATTAGAACAAGTAAACCTTCCCAACCCAATAAGAGCATTTAATGCATTTCCACATCAATTAAGTGGCGGACAAAAACAGCGCATTATGATTGCAATGGCAATCAGTGCCAAGCCTTCTTTGCTTATTTGCGATGAACCTACAACCGCTCTCGACGTAACAGTACAAAAAGAAGTTCTCTTTTTACTCAAAAAGATTCAGCAAGAAGAAGGAATGGGTATTTTATTCATTACCCACGACTTAGGTGTTGTTGCTGAAATAGCCGATTATGTAACAGTGCTGTATAAAGGGAAAGTTGTTGAAGAAGGACCTTGTAAGGTTATATTACAACAACCTGTTCATCCTTATACGCAGGCTTTGCTGCAATGTAGACCAGCTATGCACGAAAAAGGCGAAAGACTTCCTGTAGTAGCAGATTATTTAGAAGAAAAAAAGATTGTTGAGGAAATAATTCCTTTTAAAACATGCAATAATGATGAATTACTTTTAGAAGTAAAAAATATTTCTGTCCGTTACTCATCCAAGAAAAACTGGCTAGGCAAAACCGAACAATGGTTCGATTCTGTGAAAAACGTTTCTTTTGAAATCAAAAAAGGTGAAACGGTTGGATTAGTTGGTGAAAGTGGATGTGGCAAATCAACTTTAGGCAGAGCAATACTTCGGCTAATTGAACCTTCATCTGGCGAAGTATTTTTTAATCAAAGAAATATTTCAACTGCAAGCTTGCATGATTTGAAGAATATAAGACCTCAGTTACAAATTATTTTTCAAGACCCCTACTCAGCTCTTTCTCCTAGTCAGCGTATTGGTGATGCTCTATTAGAACCAATTATTGTTCATCAACCAAATTTGCCAAAAGAGCATAGCAAGAAAAAAGTGATGGATATGTTGGAGCGTGTTGGTTTAGATGCAGCTGCATTTAACAGGTATCCGCATGAGTTCAGTGGTGGTCAAAGACAAAGAATTGTAATTGCCAGAGCATTAATGTTAGAACCAAAACTGGTTGTTTGTGATGAGAGTGTAAGTGCCTTAGATGTGAGTGTGCAGGCTCAAGTATTAAATTTGTTAAATGACTTAAAAGCTACAATGGGCTTTTCTGCCTTGTTTATTTCTCATGACCTATCTGTAATCCGATATATAAGCGATCGCATTCTAGTGATGCAGCAGGGCGAAATAGTTGAGAGAGGCACTGCTGAACAAGTATACAATCATCCACAACATCCTTATACTAAAAAACTTTTAGACAGTATGCCACGTTTGGAGAATGCTTTTGTATAATTGCTATCTCATCTTTACTGCATTCCCACTCATCCTACTTTTTTCAGCGGCAAATGCCATTAAATGACTTTCAATGGATGCATCAATAGTAGAAGTTAGAAGAGATGGATCGTTTTTAGAAACAGCCTGAATAAAATTTCCTACCAAACGCCAATCGCCACCTCCATGTCCATCTGTACTTTGCTTCCATTCTGTTTTTTTTCCAGTAAGAAAATCAGTGTGCACAAAACTCGTCATATCACCCACTACATCTCCTAAACTACCCATAAGCCTGGTTCTTCGACCGTGATAAGAAGTGAAGGCTTCCATAGAAAAACTAACAGTAACTTGTCCATCGAAGCTAATATTACAAGTGTAATGGTCTGGTTGATCATTGTCCATTTTGTAGACACATCTTCCATAATTTGTAGTCTTCAATTGTTGCAACACAAATTCGGGTTGCGCTGCTTTATCCTCCGGTAAATCAAATACATAATTATATGTTCGATCTCGGTAATAAATTTTTAATGCTGAGTATGGACAACTTTTTTCCACAGTACAACCGTCTGTACATCTTGCCGTACTTCCCTGCGGTGCGTTGCCTGAATGAAACCAACTCAAATTACCCAGAGCATGTATTTGTTGGCTCGGAACTCCAACTAGCCATCTGAGTATATCTAGGTCATGGCAGCTTTTAGCTAAAATGATGGGTGCTGTTTGTCGACTGTTGTGCCAGTTTCCTCTTACAAAGGAATGGCTCATGTGAATATGTTCAATAGGTTCGAAATGTTGAACACTCACCAATTTACCAAGTACTCCACTTTCAATGATACTTTTAAGAGCAATGAAATAAGGCGCATACCTTAAGACATGGCAAACTGCAACAATTTTACCCGACTTTTTTGCTTTTTCTAGGATTTGCTTACACTCTTTTTCGCTAGGCGAAATTGGTTTCTCTAACAAAACATGATAGCCCATGTCCAGCGCTTTCATACATGGGCCAAAATGCAAATCGTCTGGTGTAGTTATAATAATGGCATCTGCCATTTTAGGTTTTGCAAACACCTGCTCCCAAGTTGTAAATCTTGCTGCATCAGGAATTTGATGCTTTTTTGCATAACGCTCATTTCTAATTGCAATAGGCTCTGCAACACCTACAATTTTTAATTGATTGGGATATTGTACTGCATAGTTACCATAGACATTCCCACGATTCCCTGCGCCTAAGGTTATGGCTGTAATAGGTTGATCGATATCAATACTTCTCAGTTCATCTAATCCTTCAATAGCTTCATCAAAAGGGTTATATGCAGCCCAATGGTCAGAAGATAAAACAGTAGCACCTGCAGTTAGTCCAAGAGCTTTTAATAAGTTTCTTCTTGAAATGGATTGTTTTGGCATAATGCAAAAGTTGGTTTCATAAATATAAGAAAACCTGCATTATAATGACTGTAAGAGAAGCTCTATGAAATAAAAAAGGAATTACCCTTTCCTACCAAACTTTTCCTCCCATGCTAAAATTCCACCTTCAACATTAACTGTATTGGCAAACCCCATTGTTTCTAAAAACAAACAAGCAGTTGCGCTGCGCTTTCCACTTCTACAGTGAATAATAACCTCTTCATTTTTCCAATCTTCAATATCATCTATTTGCATGGTTTGCACTTTCCCAAGAGGTAAAAGCAAAGCACCTTCAATGTTAGAAATAGCATACTCATCTGGCTCACGTACATCTAAAAGATTAATTTTTTCACCAGCATCTAAACGAGCTTTAAGCTCTTCAACAGTTATTGTTTTCATGAGTTGATATTATTGAAAAAGTTCTTGATTGGAAGTTGAATCTACGACTGGTTTATTGGGACTAATAAATAAATCAATCATTTGTCCAGGCTTAATTTGATTTGTTTTTGTAACTCCATTTTCCGTAATAAAAGGAGCTGGTGTTTGTCGAACAACAAAAGCCATAGCAGTATCCGAAACAGGAACAGAAGCAACAATAGATCCAGCCTGTACCTGAATTGTTGCTAAATAATGAAGTGCTTCCTGCACAGTTAATCCCACTAATTCTGGAACAGGTATTGATGCACCAGAAACGCCACTGCCAAGAACAAAACTAATTGCACTTCCTAAAGGAATTTTTGCCCCAGGTGCTATTTTATTATCTTGAAATAATTGTTCCAATACAGCATTTTGGGCTATATCGGGCTTGTAGGTAATATATCCTAATTTCAACCCTAAGCTTTGCAAATAAATTTCTGCACTTCTTATAGAAAAGCCAATTAGATTAGGCATCTCAACCAATGGCGGAACAGCTCTATTGATTGTTAAATAAACGGTTCTGCCCGTTTTTACAGTTTCTTCTTTTTCAGGCGACTGCTTAATTACGGTTAATGGAGGAAGACTATCAATATATACGGAATCTTGTATGGCTACATGAAAACCCATTTCTTCCAACATTTTTTCGGCTGCAATAAATTGCTGTCCCTCTACATCAGGCACTTTTTCATACTTCCCATAACCAGTTATAGAGTTAAGTGATAAGAAAAATAACATTATTAGGATTGCGGTTAATCCTATACCAGCCAAAATGTTAACCCAAAGTGGTTTATCAGTAATAAATTTAAACAAGAGATCGTATTTTAATCAAAAGTAGGTTTTTCTTGAACTTAAGCGTTTGCAAGAGTTTCATCAATTAACAAAGAATAAAAGTCTTTCAAATCCATTCCGTTCGCTCTAACCTGCATAGGTATAATACTTGCTTCACTTTGTCCGGGTACAGTATTCACCTCCAACATATATGGCTGATTCGCAGCCTCATTGTAAATGAAGTCAATTCTTACCATCCCTCTACAATTGAGCACTTCGTACACTCTAGTAGCAGCGCTTTCAATTTTGTTTTTCCATTCATCGGTTACTTCTGCTGGTGTAATTTCTTTACTCTTACCTTGGTATTTAGCTTCAAAATCAAAGAAATCATTTTCTGTGATGACTTCAGTGAATGGTAATGTGTGAATCTTACCTTGAGATTTATATACACCAATAGTGAACTCTCTACCCTGAATAAACTCTTCAACTAATACCTGATCGTCTTCTTTAAAGGCTTTTTTGAGGGCTTCAGCCAGTTTATCAGCATTGTGTACTTTACTCATACCAATACTACTTCCACCATTGTTAGGTTTCACAAAAACAGGTAATGCTAGGTTCGACAAAATCATAGATGGTTCAATACGGGTATGCTTAAATAGGTGCATACTTTTAGCTACAGCAACACCGCCAAAAGAAGCAACAGCTACAGTATAGCGCTTATTAAAAGTAAGAGCGGAAGTAGCTGCATCGCAACTCGTGTATGGTAAACCAAGGAGATCAAAATATCCCTGTAACCTTCCATCCTCGCCAGGTGTGCCATGAATACATAAAAAAACTGCATCAAAATAAACGGTTTGTCCATTTACTTCAATTGTAAAGTCTGCTTTGCGAACTTGCGAAGTGTCATTACCTAATTCTTCTTGGTACCACCATCCATCTTTACGAATGTCGATCAGATATATATCGTATTTGCTAGTATCTAAATGATTGAATACGGTTTTCACACTCTTATAGCTGATTTGTGCCTCTCCACTGTACCCGCCCGTTAGAAGGGCTATTCTCTTTTTTTGCATACTGTGTTTCAAAATGGTTCAGCAAATATAAGGTTGAAAGAGTGGCATTCGAAGACATAAAAAAAGTGAAGATTAAAGAATCTTCACTTCGTTTGGTACGGGAAATATCACCCGCTTAAGAGGGAACTGTTTTACCAGTTCGATTGTGTATGTAAATTACATCAAATTACTCAAAATAGCTCACAAAAGTTATGCACATTACACAAGATATTATAAGTGCATTTTTTCTTTCTTCGCCATTAATTCATCAATGGTTTCCTGATACAGTTCATCAGGCACACAGCAGTCAACAGGACAAACAGCAGCACACTGAGGTTCTTCATGAAACCCTTGACACTCAGTACATTTATTGGGCGTTATATAATATGTGTCAGAACTAATAGGAGCAAATTTTTGGTCGGCATCTACTACGGTTCCATCCATTAAAACGTAAGAACCCTTTACAGTTGTTCCATCACTCATTGCCCATTCAACACCTCCTTCATAAATAGCATTATTAGGACATTCGGGTTCACAAGCCCCACAATTAATACATTCATCTGTTATCTTGATTGCCATATGTTTAATTTTACATTTTAAAAACTGCTACAAATGTAGCGAATACAAGAAATTGAAAAAAATGACTTTAGAACAAAGAATTGATGCTATGGTTCACATAGGCAATTGGATGAAAGCCAATACTCCTGAATGGCAAGAAGCAAAAAATAGAGCTACCATCTCCAATCCCTGGTTTACGCCCGAGTTTATAAGCTTAGCAGAGAGAAATATAATTGAACAGTTTTTAAATGAAACAAAGCTGCTAGATTGGGCAGAAAGTTATAAAATACCAAATGAAATTAACAATGCAGCCACTGTTGGATTGGTATTAGCAGGCAATATTCCAATGGTTGGCTTTCATGACTTTTTAAGCGTATGGATGAGTGGTCACAATCAGGTGCTTAAGCTATCCTCAAAAGATCAGCATTTGTTACCAGCCATTTTGAAAGAGTTATATAATTGGCACATTACAACGCAGAATAGGGTTTCTATTGCAGAACAATTAAAAGGTTGCGATGCATATATCGCAACAGGCAGTAATAACAGTGGACGATATTTTGAGTATTACTTTGGAAAATTTCCCAACATAATCAGAAAAAATAAAACTTCTGTTGCCATTTTATCGGGTGATGAAAGTAAAGAAGAGCTAGATGCCTTATCTAATGATATTTGTTTGTTTTATGGTCTAGGATGCAGAAATGTGACCAAAGTATATGCACCAGATAATTATTCATGGGATCTTCTATTGGAAGCTCTTAGAAAATATGAATTTTTTATGGATGATCATAGATACAAAGGCAACTTTGATTATCATTTGACCCTGCTTTTAATGAATCAACAATCTTATCTATCAAATGGCTCAATTATTCTAACTGAAAACCCTTCATTATTTTCACCCATCAGTCAAATTCATATAGGCTATTATTCTAATAAAACTGTGCTAATCTCAGAACTAAAAGAAAACCAAGATGTTCAATGTGTGGTAGGAAGAGATAACATTCCATTTGGTAACGCTCAAGCACCAACTCTACATGACTATGCCGACGGTATAGACACTATGGCATTCTTGATGCGTTTAGAAAACGAAGTACGATTGCCTTCGTGAATCTTTTGTTAAACCCCTGTAAAATGTTATCTGTCATTTCATCAGTTCGTTTATTTGTAGAAGAAAAGGCATGAGATTTGATTTAATTAAAAATGAAAAAGAATAACCCATGAGTCAAACAGTGAAACAAATTTCAATCACCGTAGCCATTAGCGCATGTACTGCTCTTTTAAGCATATGGGGCTACAACAGCTACATGGAAAACAAATATGGTGCAGTTCAAGAAGCTGGTAAATTACCCGTGAACTATGCAAAATTTTTTGATAATAGTCCAGCTACTGAAACTGCCGATTTTTCAGCTGCTGCAACAGCTGCAACACCCGCTGTTGTGCACATCAAAACAAAAACAAAAGCACGTCAAGTAACCAATAATCTTCCAAGAAGAAGTCCATTTTCTGATTTCTTTGGTGGTGATGACCCATTTGAAGAGTTTTTTGGAGGACCAAGGGTTCGCACAATTCCTGAGCAAAGAGCAAGTGGAAGTGGTGTTATTATAAGTGACGATGGTTTTATTGTTACAAACAACCACGTAATTGATGGTGCTGATGAAATCAATGTAACTCTACCTAATAAGAAGACTTACAAAGCTACCATGATTGGTACCGACCCTAGTAGTGATTTGGCAGTGATAAAAATTGAAGGTAAAGGTCTTCCTTACTTAGTGTATGGTAATAGTGACGATGTGAAACTAGGTCAATGGGTATTGGCAATAGGCTATCCACTCTCACTGGATGTAACTGTAACAGCCGGCATTGTGAGTGCGAAGGCGAGAAGCATTGGTATCAATCGCCAACAAAGCGACCGACCAATTGAATCTTTTATTCAAACCGACGCTGCAGTTAACCAAGGTAATAGTGGTGGTGCTCTTATTAATACCAAGGGTGAATTAATTGGCATTAACTCAGCTATTGCGTCTTCGAACGGTGGCTTTATTGGCTATTCATACGCTATACCTGTTAACATTGTACGCAAGCATGTAAACGATATCATCAAATTTGGAGCAGTACAAAGAGCATTTATTGGAATATCCTACCCTACTGAAGACAATAATGAAGAAGGCGTATTGGTACTAGATGTGCCTACCGATGGCGCTGCTGCTGCGGCTGGTATTAAAAAAGATGATATAATAACAAAAATAAATGGTGTAAGTATCAAAACTGGACCAGAATTACAAGAACAAGTGGCAAGATATAAGCCAGGTGATAAAATTTCAGTTACGTTTAAGCGTGGTGGCAAAGAACTACTTGCACAGGTTACACTAAGAAATAAAGTAGGTACCACTAACTTGGTAAAAGCTGAGAATATACTTGACAAATTAGGTGGTGAATTAGAGAATCTTGATAAGAAAACTGCTGCAGCAAATGATGTTGCTGGAGGTGTTGTTGTGAAAAAAGTAGGTGAAGGATTACTGAAGAAATCGAGGATGCAAGAGAACTTTGTAATTACTTCTTTAAATGGAACTGAAATTAAAAACATGGATGATCTGAGCAATGCTTTGAAAAATGCGAAAGGGACTGTCATGCTAAAAGGTTTCTATATTGGATATGAAGGAACTTATGGTTATCCTTTGAATTTAAGTGAATAATCAAGCGTAAAGGCAAATAGAAAAGGCTGTCTCAATTTCATGAGATAGCCTTTTTTTATAGGATAAAGTTTAGCAATATTAATTGATGAATGCTATGCCTAATTCATTCTAAAAATACTTCCAACTTGCTAATTGATTTCTAAAGTATGCATGCAGCAAATAATAACAGAATTTTGATTGGCTGCAAATGAAACTTATTAATGCAATGCAATTATTGATTTGAAAATGTTCTTGCTCTGTTAATTCTTAAATCGCGGAGAATACCCGATTTGGGATTAATGGTTATGTTAAATGACCTAAACAAACCAATTGGATTGACATTCACCGCCAATTGCCAACAATGCATTTCACGTGTAATAAACATTGATAATTGCTGAATTGCTTTTGTGTTAAAGTCATAAAAACCTGTTGCACCTACCTTCCACTGAGGTGTTAAACTAAAGTCGCCCTGAAAATTTAAACTAGAATGAGTTATAACTTGAAATCCACTAAAATCAGGTTTTAATTGATTACTAAAATTAAGCGAATAAGAAAGGTTAACGGACCAAGGAATATTAAAGTCGGTAAACTCAGCTGGATTAGCCCTTGCAAACTGCAGTTGTCGTTGTTGTTCTTCAGGAGTCATGAAAGGATCCTTAGGTAATCGATCACTATCTTTCCTTTCATCTCTAGGTTTACTTTGCCATTGTGTTGATACCGCTAAACTTGCATTTGTAATTCTTCCAAATTGCAGTTTCCGAGCGTTCCATCGTATGGTATTTCTCCTAAATCCTCTATTATCCGTTTCATACGGATCTAAAGTAGCTGTTGCTGTAATATTAATTTTTTCAAATAGCGTACTTCGGGCATAAATATTAAAGTTACCCAACTGAAAACTATCGGCTAAAAAGTTATAGGAGGAGTTAAATCCAAATCCATCTAATAGTTTTATAATTCTATCTTTTTTCTCATCAGTTGTGTCCTTATTCTTCACTTTCATTTCTAGCAAATTATCAATACCAAAGCTCATCCCACCAAAAGTTCCCTCGGAAAAAGCACCTAGCACACCACCATCAAATCTTGATACCCTCACTTTTCTACCCGTTGTATCAACTTGTAAATCGTACCAATCCCGACGACTCATATTTGGTCTGTAATTGGCGCTAATGGTTGGTCTAATTTCATGACGAACCCCTTTTACATTCCCTTTTTTAAACAAATAAGTACCAAAAATTCGGGTATTAAAGCCGATACCAAACGACATTTCTCTTCCTGTATACAAGCCTCGCTGAATGACTGTATCTATCCTTTTTGAAGAATCATTCCAATTACGAAGGATACTTTGTCCATACCAACGCTCCTGATACTGAACAGATGGCGCAATAGTGATAGGGCCAAGTGAAGGCAGCGATAATGTAATTGGTATATTGTGTTGAGCACCCCATTGAAGCGTGTCTAATATGCGTTTGAAATTAAACTGGTCGCCACGTACATTAATTTGATTTTGTAGATTTCCGCTATAAGCAATACCTAGCTTTTCATACCACTTTTCGCTTCCAATTCGATCCTTTTTTTGGAAGGGATACATAGTAACCACATTAAAATTTGCATTGGGTAAGGTAAGCGTAATAAGCTTTGTATTATTGTTTTGGTTGTGGTTCGCATTCAAAGAAAGATTTGCTTTTCCGTTGAAATCTTTAGAATAGCTTATTGAAGAAGATAATTGGTTCGTAAAGTTTAGGAATGGATTATTCAGCAAGGTGCTATTAAACTGAGTGCTTCCAAAGTTAACATTAGCCGAAAAATTGGTTCCAGGTCTTGCCCTATTATCTCTTGTATGCGACCAAGTTAACATATAGGATCTTGTGCTTCTAAAAGGATCCTTGATATTTGGGTCACGGTTGAGCGTTTTTACATTCTGAACCGTTAAATTCATCATACCCTGATATTTATACCTCTTTAGATATTTAGGATTGATATTAACAGTCCATCCACCAAATGAATACAAATTGGTTCGTAAGGTAACATCCAAATTATCATTCACCACTTTATAAAATCCTAAACCTTCGAGACCCAATCCAAAATCTTCGCTCGCAGTAAATTGAGGGGGTAGAAAACCAGAGCTTCTGCCCTGCTTTAGTGGAAAAATAGCGAATGGAAGTCCAATAGGTATTGGAACTCCTTCAAATTCAGGAGAAGCTGGACCAGAAAATGCCACTTTATTGCTAATCATTTTAAGCTTTCTGGTACGAATAGCAAAATGGGGAGTATCCAAATTACAAGTTGTGAACTTGCCCATATAGCCAAAATAAGTGACCTCATCTATCTTCTTTAGTTTTTGAGCATTCACAAACAACTCCCCTTCTTTGTAATATGTATTTTGAGTGAGCCCCCTTTGTGTTTTAAAATTAAAAGCAATGGTATCACTCAGCGACTCCATATCACCCTGTTTCATATTAGGTTTACTTTGTGGCGATCCAGAAGTATCCAAAGAACCAAACGCTTTTACCATTTGGGAAGTTTGGTCATATTGAATAGTATTCGCTTCAAGTGACATATCCTTATACAAGGTTTTTGCCTTTCCGTATAAATAAAACTTTTTGGCACTAACAACAATAATACCTGAATCTGCCGCCTCATACTCAACAGGAGCGTCGAGTGCATCCTTAGACAAAGTAAGGCTATCCACCTTTTGCATAACTGAATCTTTCCGAACCCCAGCAGTGTCTTGTTTTGGTTTGGTTGTATCTGCCTGAAATGAAGTGGGATAAAAGCACCAAGCAATTGACTCAATTTCTGCTGCGCCCAATGCATTTGTTAAAATTAATCCCAGCAACGCTGAAACAATAGCTAGGGTATTTTTTACGTTAAATTTGTGCGCTCCGATCATGGTATATATGGCAAAAATAATGTTTCGCCAACATTCATGGTCTTTCCTTGACCTTATTAACGAATTGATATGAAGATGTTACGGTTCTTTTTTTTCACTTTAGTGGGTTTAATGGCACTTGAAGGGTTGGCAAATGGTGAAAATGACCCTAAAAAACAACCTCGACAAGGCGTTAGGAGAATTGTTATTGATGCTGGTCATGGTGGAAGTGATCCAGGTGCAAGAGGGCGCTATTCAACCGAAAAGGATATTTGCTTAGCCATTTCCCTTCGCTTAGAGCAAATGCTGAAGCAAGAAATGCCTGATGTGGATATATACATGACTAGAAAAACGGATGTTTTTGACCCTGTTACAGTAAAAGCTAGAATGGCCAATGAAGCGAAAGGAGATTTATTTGTAAGTATACATGTGAACTCAGCAGAAGGAATCAGGCATCGCGAATTGAGTCATTATGAAACAAGAACTGTAAAAAATTCAAAAGGAAAAAAAATAACCAAAAAAGTTCCTGTTTATAGAACTTGGACATCACCCAACCCTGCAAAAGGCACCGAAACTTTTATATGGGGAAACAACAAAAATGAAGAAAAGCTTGGCGCCATGCAAGAAAATGAAAATCTATATTTAGATAGTGTTTCAGCAAGAGAACTAGCCGATTTTGACCCGTACGATCCAGTAAAATTTCAGCTATATTCCTTAAAATCTAAACAATATTTTGAGAGAAGTGCTTTACTCGCTGTCACAGTAGAAGAAGAATTTCAAAAATTTGGTCGAATCAGCAGAAAAGCGCAACAACGTCAAAAAGGAATTTGGGTTTTACATGCTGTTGCAATGCCAGCTGTGTTAATTGAAACTGGTTTTATTTCAAATCCTGAAGAAGAAGATTATTTAAACAGTGAACAGGGGCAAATTGAAATTTGTACAGCAATTGTAAGAGCATTAAAGCGTTATAAGTTTTCATTGGAGAATAAAAGCTCGAATACTCAATCAAGTATTTCACCTTCTAGAGGTGGACAGCGCTGATTTTAACAGGGTATAACCACTTGGATGCCATTCAGAAACCTTAGTTTTGCTGCATGAAAATATCCAACGAAAGTAAGATTGGAGCCCTTACAGCCATTGCAATAACATTGTTGATTCTAGGCTTTAATTTTCTTAAGGGACGAAGTGTAGTAAAAACAGGAAACTTTTTATACGCCAAATATCCAGACGCCAAAGGGTTAATGGTTTCTAACCCCGTATATGTTAATGGCTATCAAGTAGGTGCCATTTATGATATCGTGAATGCAGACCCTAACTTAAAAGAAATTGTCATTACCATAAAGCTCAAAAAGAAATTCAATATACCAGCAAACTCATTTGCAGCTATTGAAACAACACCTTTAAGTCCATCTACCATCAATATTACTTTAGGTAATGCAGAACAAGTGCTTAAATCGGGTGATACAATCAATACTATTCAAAGCAAAGGTCTTTTGGGAGAGCTTTCTGAAAAAATGGGACCAATTACAGATGAACTTACAAAAACAATTACCAATTTAAACCTAACACTAGAACAAATTCGTTCTATATTTGATCCACAAGCAAAAAATAATATTCAACAAATATTATCCAACTTACAAGCTACTACAGCATCTCTTACAAAAAGCTCTGCATCATTACAGAACATGTTGCAAGATCAAACAGGATCCATTGCAATAACAATGAATCAGGTTCAGAAATTTTCTGAAAACCTGAATACAAATAACCAGAAAATCAATCAAAGCCTAACAAACCTTGAAAAAACAACTGGTAATTTAGCTCAAGCAGATATTTCTGGAACAATTAAACAACTCTCTGCAACCACCCAACAACTTCAAACAATATTAGCTGGCTTAGAAAAGGGAGAAGGTTCAATGGGGAAACTTATGCAAGATCCAACCTTGTATAATAATCTTTCTCAAACAGTTCGTAGTGCTAATATTTTATTAGACGACTTACGCGTGCATCCAAAAAGGTATGTATCTCTCTCTGTCTTTGGGAAGAAAGACAAATCAGGACCTTTATTACAACCTTTATCAGATTCATCCAACCTTGGAGGAAAACAATAAATGAAGTATCTGTTTGTATGGATATTGTTCATTAGCGGGATTATTGTTCCATCCTGTATTATTGCCCAAAGAAATCCTGATACAACAAGGACTTTCAAAAGGGTTGAAATACTTTTTGCTGAAAAAGAAACCTATTTAAAAAGCGATAGCAACAAATCATATATCACATATGTGGGCAATGTGCAAATGAAGCAGGATAATACATTGTTCTTTGCAGATAGCCTTATACTCACACAACAAGAAAACTTAGTTGAAGCTTTTGGAAACGTTAGAATTAACGATGCCGATACTATTCAAGTTTCTGCACAGTATCTAAAATATTTAGGCAAAGAAAAAAGAGCATTTCTTCAAAAAAAAGTTGTACTCAAAGATGGCAAAGGAATATTAACAACCGATGACTTAGAGTATGATACTCAACTAAAAATTGGCATCTACAGAAAAGGAGGAAGAGTTGTAAACAAAAAAACAACTCTTGTTAGTCAAGAAGGATTCTATTACGGTGAAACCAAAGATGTGATCTTTAAAAAACAAGTTGTTTTTACAGATCCTGAAAAAACAATTCGTGCAGACACGTTACAGTATAATACTGCCGCTGAAATGGTTACACTACTTTCACCAACAATTATTAAAGAGGGAAAAAGAACTATTCGCGCTACAGATGGATTATACGATCTAAAGCAAAAAAAAGGCTTCTTCAATAAACGTCCATTTATTGATGACTCAACATATACTTTCACGGCTAATGAAATGGCATTTGATGATAGCACAGGTTTGAGCGAATTCAAGGGAAATGCGGTTTACAGAAGTAAAGACAGCACCAACGGTGTAGATCTTATTGCCAATCATATCAAAACCAACAATAAAACCAATTCTTTCCTGGCAACTCAAAAGCCCCTGTTATTAATCAAACAAAAACGAGATTCAGTATTTATTACTGCAGACACATTGTTTTCAACAAGATTAAGTTTGTTTCAAAAAGAAAGAAAAGTTCCTTTTGTAAGAGACAGTTCATTTTACGGAAAATCTTTGCCAGACAGCACCGATAAGATGTTTGAAGCATTCAGAAATGTTCGAATTTTTACAGACTCTATGCAAGCAGTCGGTGATAGTTTATTTTACAGCTTAGAGGATTCAGTTTTCAGGTTATTCAAAGAACCCGTTTTATGGGCTCAACAAAATCAAGTAACCGGCGACACTATTTATTTATTTATGAAGGATGGCAAGCCTGAACAATTGAGAGTCTTTGAAAATGCAGCCTCAATCCAGTTTGTTGAAAAAGAATATTATAACCAAATTAGTGGCAACAGCATCAACGGATATTTCACAAAAGGTAGAATTCAAGTACTAAGAGCTAAGGGAAGTGCCGAAACAATTTATTATGCTGTTGATGAGGAAAAGAAATATGCAGGTGTTAATCAGGCAACAAGTGATGTAGTTGAAATTTGGTTTGATCCAGAAGCAGATGATAATACTCCTCAAGAAGTAAAACTGCTTTTCGAAGTAAAAGGAAGTTTACTTCCCATGAACTCCACAGATCATTCTTTATTGCGTATCAGAAAATTTAAATGGCTGGAAGAAAAGCGTCCGAAATCTAAATTTGACATCTTAAGTTTGTAGCATATGATTCTATTTTTGAAAAGACGGTTTTTAAACCCACTCAAGGAATTCATTCATGATAGCCGCGCTATTGGCATCATACTTTTAACTTGTACAGTTATCTCAATGGTTTTAGCCAATTTGGGACATTTTGGAGAAACGTATATTAACTTCTGGGAAAAACATTTTGATGGTACAAATAGCCATCACTTCCATATTGGATTTTTAAGTTTACCGAACTCATTGCTGTTGATTATCAATGATGCATTTATGGCGATTTTCTTTTTTCTAGCTGGACTAGAAATTAAGAGAGAGCTAAAGATGGGTGAACTCTCCTCAATTAAAAAAGCAGTACTTCCAATTGCAGGTGCATTAGGCGGCATGGTAGTACCCGCTATTATTTATATGCTAATTAATAAAGGTACTCCAGAAGCACATGGATGGGGTATTCCAATGGCAACAGATATTGCATTTTCTTTAGGCGTGGCATCACTCTTAGGTAATAGGGTACCATTTGCATTAAAAGTTTTTTTGACCGCCTTAGCTATTATAGATGATTTGGGAGCTATTGTAGTAATTGCATTGTTTTACGGCGATAGTATACAATGGGGATATTTTGCTGGAGCTGCTATATCAATAGGATTTTTATATGTCTTGAACAAACGCCAAGTTAGTCTGGGTATATGGCATGCAATATTTGGCGCCATCCTTTGGTATTGCACCTTCAATTCAGGTATTCATGCAACAATTGCAGGTGTGATTTTTGCATTTATGATTCCAATTAAGTATATCAAACGCTTAGAGCACGCGCTTCACAATTGGGTTTACTTTTTTGTAATGCCCATTTTTGCAATGGCAAATACGGCCATTCCGGTTTCGAGCGAAGCTGCTTCTGGTGTTATGAGCAGCAAAGTTAGCTGGGGCATAATGCTTGGACTGTTTTTAGGTAAACCCCTTGGCATTTATGCAGCTTGTAAAATTTTGGTACAAGCAAAACTAGCCGACTTACCTAAAAACAGCAATTGGTATGGATTAATAGGAGCAGGCATTTTAGCAGGTATTGGATTTACGATGTCTATTTTTATTGCCACGCTAGCATTTAAAGATGTTACCACTCAGAATATTGCAAAAATGGCAGTCTTATTAGCCTCAATTACAGCCATTGTTGTAGCTATATTATGGCTTAATCGAAATAAACCTACCGAGCCAGAAATAGTTACAGATGATGAATAATTTAAAAGGGTGCATTTATAGCACCCTTTTAAAATTGGATTATTAATAAAAGATTAGTTTTCTGATGCATCTTCTTTTGCAGTCATAAGATACGCCTTAATAAAACCATCTAATTCACCATCCATCACAGGCTGTATGTTACCCACTTCAAAATCGGTTCTGTGGTCTTTAATCATTTTATAGGGATGGAACACATAGCTTCTAATTTGACTACCCCATTCAATTTTTTTCTTTTTGGCATTGGTAGCATTTTTGGCTTCTTCTCTTTTCCTGAGTTCCTCTTCGTACAAACGGCTCTTCAACATTTGCATGGCTTTCTCACGGTTTCCTAATTGCGTTCTTTCAGTTTGACAAATAACAACAATTCCCGTTGGTAAGTGAGTCAACATTACTTTTGTTTCAACCTTGTTTACGTTTTGTCCACCCGCTCCTCCACTTCGTGCAGTTTCCATTTTTACCTCTGCATCTTTAATTTCAATCTCAATGGTATCATCTATTAATGGGTAAACAAATACTGAAGCAAAAGAAGTATGTCGTCTTGCATTACTATCAAATGGTGAAATACGCACTAAGCGATGCACGCCACTTTCTGCTTTAAGAAATCCATAAGCAAAAGCTCCGTCGAATTGTAACGTAGCAGTCTTAATTCCAGCGCCATCTCCTTCTTGAAAGTCGAGTTCAGTTACTTTCCAGCCTTGCTTTTCACCATACATTCTATACATCCGAAGCAGCATCTCCGCCCAATCCTGGCTCTCGGTACCACCAGCTCCGGAGTTAATCTGCAACACAGCACTTAGTTCATCTTCTGGCTCATTTAAAGTACTCTTGAATTCTGCATCATCAATTTTATTAAGTGCACTGTCATAAGCCTCTTTAGTTTCTTCCTCAGTTGCATCGCCCGATTTAAAAAAATCAAGTAATACCGCAAAATCTTCGACAGCTGTATATACGTCATCGTACATACGCATCCAGTACTCATTAACCTTAATTTCTTTGAGAATGGCTGTGGCTCTTTTATTGTCGTCCCAAAATCCTGGTGAAAGCGATAGCTGCTTGTCTTGCTCGTTTTTTATTTGACGGTTTTCGTAGTCAAAGAAACCTCCTCAGGACCTGCACACGGTCCCTCATATCTTTCAAATGCTCTTGTGTCATGCGGCAAATGTAAGACTTATACCATGGACAAATAAAACTGCAAACTGATTTTTTATGAAAGCATGAAAAGCAGTAACTTTCGCCTAATGTAATCCCTGTATGAAAAACTTATTTGCCTTACTGTTTTGTTTTACTGTATCATATTTTGTTGATGCACAGCAACTGATAGTTAAAAAAGACCAGCATGTTTATACATTTTCAAATGGACAAAATGTTCGGTTATACTTTGAAGTAGATGAGAAAGAAAAGCGAATCAGCGGAAAAATTGCTGAAGTGAATTTGAAATACAACTCTTTAATTATTCGAGGATATAACAGAAATAGCAATTTTAGAGATACTGTCTCAGTTAAAGAAATAATTGGAATTCGCTCATTTAACAGAACTGGAAGATCATTAGGTGCTGCATTTGGAACAATATTGGCAGTTACAGGATCATTAATAGCTTTAGACATTTCTAGTAATGAAAGTACCATGAATTATAGCCCTGCACTTGCAGGTGGACTTATAGCTGCAGGTGCAACTGCCTTTTTCGCCCCTCAACTACATGGTAAAAAACTTACTCGTGAAAAAGGATTTGAGTTTAAGATTGAATAGCATTTGGATTCTTTAGAACGGCCACAGTAAGTCGACTTATACAAACCAATTTCCCTCTTTCATCGAAAATTTCAATTTCCCAAACTTGGGTAGTTGCACCTCTGTGCTTGGGCTTTGCTACGCCAGTTACAAAACCATTTCTTACAGACCGGACATGATTTGCATTAATTTCTAGTCCAACACATATCCATTTTTCGGGATTAACAGTTAATGCTGCTCCAACGCTTCCCATGGTTTCAGCCAAAGCAACAGAAGCACCTCCATGTAAAAGTCCATAAGGTTGCTTGGTCCTATGATCTACTGGCATTGTTGCCTTTAAATAATTGGGCCCAATTTCACAGAACTCCATACCCAAATGTTCTCCTAAAGTACCCTTCCCTAAAAAGCTTAGATCATCCAACCTCAAGTCGGATTTAAACCAAATTGCTTCAGCCATAATTATTTCTTATATAAGTATTGTGCAACTAGATCAGGTAAAAACGGACTAGCATCTCCCCCATTTGCAATGATGTCTCTAACAATGGTAGATGCTACTGATGTGTATTTAGGTTCTCCTGTCAAGAAAACTGTTTCAATAGTTCTATCTAAAGTTCTATTTGCATCAGCAATTGTTTTCTCATATTCAAAATCGCTTACATAACGAATACCCCTAAGAATAAATGAAGCATCTATTTGCTTGCAGTATTCAATCGTTAATCCCTCATAGATAATAGCTTCTACCTTAGGTTCATCTATAAAAATTTCTTTCACCCATTTAGCACGCTGTTCTGCACTAAACATTGGCTTTTTTGCAGAATTAGTTCCAATGCCAACATAGATTTTATCAAATAATGGAAGGGCTCTTTGAATAATATCTACATGTCCTAGTGTTACTGGATCAAAAGTTCCGGGGAAAAGACAAATTCTACTCATTTGGCAAGTGTATGTGATTAAGAACGATTAGGATTAGACAGTAAAAACATAACTGCCATTCTTACTGCTACGCCATTCTCAACCTGATCTAAAATTATGGAATGTGGTCCGTCGGCAACATCACTATCTAATTCTACACCACGATTTATTGGTCCTGGGTGCATGATTGTAATAGACTGTTGAAGCTTTTCAAGCCTAGCTCTGGTAATACCGTAGGCTAAATTATATTCACGTAAAGAAGAAAACAAAGGCTGGTTTTGTCGCTCTAATTGAATTCTTAAAACATTGGCTACATCGCACCATTGCAAAGCCTCTTCTACATTATAGGTCACTTCAACTTGCAAGGCTTCTACCAAATGTTTGGGAATTAATGTAGGCGGACCGCAAACTTTGACTTTAGCTCCCATTTTCTTAAGCAAATACATATTGCTCAGAGCAACTCGACTATGCATGATATCTCCTATAATAGCAACTTTGAGCCCTTTTAAATCCCCAAACTTTTCTATCATAGAAAAAGCATCTAATAATGCTTGCGTAGGATGTTCATTGATACCATCACCTGCATTTACTATGGCTGCAGGTATATGTTGAGCTAAGAAATGTGGAGCACCGCTAGCACTATGACGCATAACAACCATATCTACTTTCATGCTCAGGATATTCCTGACTGTATCTAAAAGTGTTTCTCCTTTTTTAGCAGAACTCGTTGAAGCGGAAAAATTGATTACATCAGCTGATAATCGTTTTTGAGCCAACTCAAAACTCATTCGTGTTCGAGTTGAGTTTTCATAAAAAAGATTTACAATAGTAACATCTCTTAAAGATGGAACTTTTTTAACCGGTCTCTGTAAAACTTCTTTGAATTGCTTTGCGGTCGACAAAATCAATGAAATGTCTTCTTGGTGCAAGTCCTTAATTCCCAGCAGGTGTTGAACAGCGCTTTTCATTGAGGAACAAAGTTAATAGAATAAATTAGCTTGATTCATAGAAATTCTACCCGCCCCTCCAAGCTATTTTCTTCCCAAAACACTTTCACTTTTTGAGAGAACAGTGAATCAATCGACTTCCCTACATAATCGGGTTGAATCGGAAACTCTCGGCTAAATCTTCTATCGATAAGAACACAAAGCTTAACACCTGCGGGCCTTCCGAAAGCCAATAGTGCATCAAAAGCTGATCGAATGGTTCTTCCCGTGTACAAAACATCGTCTACCAAAACAACTTGTTTATTTTCAATAGAAAAGTTCACATCAGTAGCATTAGCAACATGCAATTCTTTTCTAATATCATCACGATAGAAAGTTATATCTAGCTTCCCATAATTGACTTGCTTTGAAGGCTCAATTGCTTGAATTGCCTGATATAGCCTATCGCTAAAAAGCACTCCCCTTGGTTGAATGCCTATTAGTACAATTTCGGAAGATGTTAGTTGATCTTCCAAAATATGCTGTGCCAGACGTTGGACTGTGAGTGCCAATTGTTTACCCGACAATATATTTCTCACCTTTTTTTGGATAAAAATAACCGTTTTCGAGCAACCTAAGTGATAATTAATGCATAATCTGCACCTTTGTGTTCTATGCTTCAGGTAGAGTTGTTGAAACTGGTACAATTCAGAAATTACACCCAACAAAATTGGATATTTAATAACCGCATTCAAGCTGTATGTGGGAAAAATGGAACTGGGAAAACCAATCTTCTCGATGCCCTCTATTATTTAGGTCTAACTAAATCTTATACACCTAAAAATGATGCTCAAAATATTCAACATGGTCAGCAAGGAATGCGCATTGAAGGGCAATTCAACATCCATAACCAATCCTATAAAATAGAAGTTATTATTCGCGAAAATGGAAAAAAGGAACTAATTGTTAATGAAGAGCCCATCAAAAAAATCACAAACTATATTGGATTACTGCCCTTTGTGATGGTTACACCAGACGATACCGCCATCATAACTCAATCAAGTGAGTTGAGAAGAAAATATATAGATGCTCTCATTTCTCAAACTTCATCTACATACCTGCAAAACCTAATTCAATACAATAAATTTTTAGTACAAAGAAATAGCCTGTTAAAGCAAGCTTGGCCAAATAGCCCCAATAAAGACTTACTAGATATTTTAGATGCACAATTATCGCAACATGGCAATGAAATTTATGCTATTAGAAAAAACTACATTCCTCAGCTCATTGAAAAAATTCTTTACTACTATCACTTTCTAGCACAATCTAACGATCGCTTGAATATTCAATATGAAAGTAGTTTGCATCAAAAAAATATGCTTCAAATATTACAAAGTAATATTCAAAGAGATCTAGCTGCACAAAGAACGACTGAGGGTATACACCGAGATGATTTATTGATGCGTATGGGTGATGAACCTTGTAAAGTAATGGCTTCGCAGGGACAAAGAAAGAGTTTATTATTTGCTATGAAAATGGCTGAATGGGATTTAATTAAACAGCATAAGAATTACCCACCCATCTTACTTTTGGACGATGTATTTGAAAAATTAGATATAGATAGATTACATCAACTACTTAGCTGGGTTGCATTTGATTGTGGTGCACAAGTTTTTATTACTGATACCGATTCTGAAAGAGTTGATAACCTTTTCAACAAAATTGGTGCAACCTATCAAATGAGTTTAGTATAATGTTTTAACTTGCATGCTATGGGTGAATATAAGATTGGAGACGCATTGCACAACTTTATTGGAAACAGTCGACTCAAGAAAGGACTTCAAGCTGTTCAAATAGAAGAAGCTTGGGAAAATATTATGGGAAAAACTGTAAGCAAGTACACCGACAAAATTCAACTGGTTAACCAGACCTTGTTCATTAATACCCAGGTAGCACCTTTAAAACATGAATTGGTGCTACAAAAGGAAAAAATTAAAGAGCGCCTAAATGAAATTCTGGGAAGCGGCGCGGTTCAAGAAGTTGTTATTCGCTAAACTAAAATTAATGTGATTGTTTATCTTGAATGACTTCTTGTAGCAAGTCATTTATAGTTAAGACTCCTTTAAAGTCAAAAGCTTCAAACACAGGTAAATATCCTGTCTTACATTCACTCATCAGAAGCAAACAAGTTTCGGGAGTTGAATCGGTGCTTACCACAGGAATTTCATTACTTACAACATCCAAAACGGTTGTTTGGTCGGAGTGACGATTAGAAAGAATCACTTTTTGAGCATAATCGTGTTCCGACATCAAGCCCTTGTACTTACCATTTTCTAATACAATCACATAACTTGTATTTTCAGCCTTCATTAATGTGAGTGCATCAATAACTTTTGAATGTCCTTCAACAAAGTTGAAGTGAGGGCCTTTGCCCTCAATAATTTGTTTTATGGAGCGCATAGTCATAGATTTTGGTGAAGAATTACTCCAAATTTCTCGTTAAAGAAATAGAGAGAAAATGACAAATGTCATTCAACAAAATTTTAACGAATTTCTATCCTAGGATCTACCACAGCATACAATAGATCTGCAATCCACTGAACTACAACAAATATGGCGGCCGCTAAAAGTATACAACCCATAACAACGGGAAAATCTAGTTTTTCAAGAGCATCCACAGTTAACTTGCCTAGGCCCTGCCAACCAAAAATGTACTCCACAAAAAAAGCACCCGCTAACAGTTCAGCAAACCAACCAGTAATAGATGTTATCACGGGATTGAGTGCATTTCTTAAAGCATGTTTTTTTACAACTTGAAAGGTGGTTAATCCTTTTGAATAGGCAGTTCTTATAAAATCTTGCTCCATCACCTGGAGCATGGAACTTCGAGTGATTTGTGTGATAATTGCCAATGGCCTAACACCCAAAGTAATGGCAGGCAAAACAATATTCTTCCAATGAATAGTTTTACCTGTAATTGCGTCAATTTCATACAAACTTCCTGTCATAGATAAGCCAGTCCAACTATTCCAAACAAAACCAAATAAATAAGCTACAACCAACCCAATAAAGAAAGAAGGGGCAGATATACCTAGAACACTTACCATAATAGATGCTCGGTCTATCCAGGTATGCTTATAAATAGCAGCAACACAACCCAATAGAATTCCAATAATTATGGCAAACAACATGGCTACACCTGCGAGTAAAAAAGTAGGTAACAATGCCGATGTAATTAATGAAGCAACTGGCTGCTTACTTTGATATGAACTTCGTAGATAAGGCCATTTAATTATCAGTCGATTTTCGGAACCTACAGAATAAATGACCGACATATTTGAGCTTTCCAGTTCAGAACTACTGTAGACAGCAATAGGTGAAAGATCCTTTAAATAATGGAAAAACTGTTGATGCAAAGGCTTGTCAAGCCCCCACTCCTTTTGCATTTGTTGAATTGTTTTTTGATCCCCTGTTTGTCCAATCATCAACCTCGTGGGATCTCCTAAACCTTGAAATAAGAAAAACACTAGAACAACAACTCCAAGCATAACGCCTAATCCATAGATGACTTTTTTGAGGAATGCTTGCACCATATAATCACTTAAAAAGATAAAGAACTATTTGAAGAAATTGGTTTCTTAGAAATAATTCTTCCTTCAAGCAATTCGTACCAAACAGCACTGGTGCGAGACATCGTTTTAATTAATGTGGCATCGGCTTTTAATAGATGATTTGCTCTTACATAAGGCTGCAAAGACTCCCAATTAGAAGACACAACAAAATATTTTCTTCCCTTCTTTTCAAAAGATGCTGCAATAGAAGAAAACTCATTCTTCCACCATGTTTCTTCTAAATTTTCTTTAACTACTAGCAACCATATTGGTTCATTCAAACCTAAAATTGCAGATGTAGTATCTGTGTCTAAAACAGATGACAAGTAGAAGTCTTTTATAACTGGACCACCCTTTCCTTGTCTCACAATTTTATCCTTTCTACCAATAAAAATATAAGAGCTATCAAAGTCGGAAGGAAACTGAGAAGCTGAAAAACTTACTTCTTTACCGTTTTTTAGATACGTAAACTCAATTACCACACTATCAGGCACAGCATCTTTTGAAGGCTGCATGAGTGTTGGAATATGATTTCCTTTTTTATATGGCAAACAATCCAAAGCAGGCAAATATTGTAAAGCATACCATTGAAACAATGATGTGAGAATTGCAGTAGCAATTAGCCAATTTATAGCCGCGTAATTACTTGCCTTCAACCAACCTTTTACATGAGAGAAAATGAGCAAAAGAATCGCAAAAAGAAGAAGTAAATCTTTTGTAAACGACTGCATAGCTGTGAGAGGCAAACAATCGCCAAAACAGCCACAGGTTTTTATTTTCCCTGAAAAAACCGCATAACCAGTTAAGAAAGTAAAAAACAATATTAATACAAGTAAAAAACGTAAAACCCATTTAGGATTCCAATACAATACTAATGCAACACCCGCAACCACCTCAGCCACATTCATGACTAATGAGAATGGTAAAGCAAAATCATTTAAGAAATGTAATTGAAACACTTCAAAAAATTCTTGCATTTTATAACTCAATCCAAGAGGATCGTTGGCTTTCAATAAGCCCGAAACAATAAATAGCAGGCCTACCAAAAAACGGATGATATGCAAAGTAACTTTCATTAAGCTCTATGTTTTCCTTCTTCAATCAAGATTAATGCAAAGACAGCATAATTAATAATATCAACATAATTAGCATCGATTCCTTCGCTAATTAAGGTCTTTCCATCATTTTGTAAAATTTGTCTGATTCGCAAAAGTTTTACCAAAATTAAATCGGCAAAACTTTCTTGGCTCATATCACGCCAAGCTTCTCCATAATCATGGTTTTTTTTATCCATGGTGTTTATGGCAAGTTGGAGTGACTGTTCATATAATATCTGAACAGAATCATGAGACATGTCTTCAACAATTGTATCACCCAAACTTAATTGTATGAGTCCTATTATCCCATAGTTAACAATCCCTATGAATTCACCTGTTATCCCTTCACCCACTTTACTAGTGCCAACTTCTTGCAGTGTTCTAATGCGCTGTGCTTTGATAAAAATTTGGTCAACAATAGAAATAGGCCGTAGTACACGCCATGAAGTACCATAGTCTTTTGTTTTAGCTAAGAATATTTCTCGGCATATATTAACTTGCGTTTGGTATTGAACACTTGTTTTACTCATAAAATTTCCTGACTTACTGCAAATTAACTCAATTTAGCACATGCACACCCTCAACTGCCAAGGAAAACTAATAACAATCTCTACCCCACTTGTAATGGGCATCTTAAATATAACTCCCGATTCATTTTATTCTAATAGTAGAATGCAGAATGAAGAGGATTGGATCGCTGCTTCGTTAAAAATGGTAGAAGAAGGTGCTGATGTACTGGACATAGGCGGACAGTCAACACGACCAGGCAGTAACCAATTAAGCTGGGAAGAAGAGTGGAATAGAATTAAACAGCCACTAAAATCCATTAGAAAAAATTATCCAAAAGTTTTGATTTCAGTTGATACTTTTTATAGTGAAGTTGCTGAAAGAGCAATTGATGTGGGAGCTGATATCATCAATGATATAAGTGCTGGAAATATGGATCATCAAATGATTGCAAGGGTTGGAAAATTAAATGTACCTTATGTATGTATGCATATGCAAGGTACCCCCTCAAATATGCAAGACCACCCAAGTTACAATCATGTCACTAAAGATGTTATTAGCTTTTTTATAAAAAAAATTATCGCATGTCGAGAAGCGGGTATTAAAGATATTATCATTGATCCGGGTTTTGGATTTGGAAAAACCCTTGCTCATAATTTTCAATTATTTGCTGAAATGAAAGCCTTACATATTTTAGATTGTCCAATATTAGTAGGGGTTTCAAGAAAATCAATGATCTATAAAACACTAGGAATAACCGCTAATGACGCTTTGTTAGGAACCACTGCTATGCATGCATGGGCATTACAAAACAATATAACCATGCTTAGGGTGCATGATGTAGCCCCTGCAAAAGAAGTCATTCGTTTGTGGCAGGAATTAAAAAAAGCCGCTGATGTATCATCATCAACGGCTTGAAACTATTCATGTATTTCAATCAATTATTGACCTCCTGGCATCATAGGAGCAGGATTAGGAGTTGGATTTAATTTCACATCCTCTATTTGAATATCAAACACCAAATTACTAAAAGGCGGAATAATGGGAGGAGAACCCTGAGGGCCATATCCCATCATAGCTGGAATCAATAATTTACCCTTTCCCCCTTTTCCAAAATATTTCAAACCTTCATCCCAACCTTTTATCACACTTCCGCTACCAACTATAAAGCTAAAAGGGTCATTTCTAACAGCATCGGGCCCCATATTAGCATCAAACATAGAACCATTTTCTAAACGACCAATATAACGAACTGTTGCTTCAGTACCTGCAACGGCCTTCGGTTCTTGACCTGCATTTTCAATACAAATCAACATACCCGAAGAATCCTTTACAGTAGTAAGTTTATTTTTCTTTGCATATTCCTCCAACTGCTTTACTTCTTTAGCTTTTTGTTGTTCACCTTCTTTGTTAAAGTCGGCTGTAACATCATCTTGATTAGTAAACTTAGCCAACACTTCCATTCTTCCAGAAATAATATCGTTGCGCTTGAAATATTCGTTGTACTGAAGCTGTCCGAATCTTACCAAACTATCAATACTCATACTAAAAGTCATTTTATCACCCACAGCCAAATCAAGCAACATCTCTGTAAAGTTGTGCTTTCCAAGTCTTGTCGAATCAATTTGAAAATAAACTGGAATCTTTCCAAAAGAAGAATTCAATACTGAATCTTTTGCTTTTAAGATATATTCAACGTGAAGCTTGACAAAATCGCCATGCTTTAATTTTTCTTTTTCACCACTTCGTTGTAGCTTATAAGCTAGACCAGACGGGGTTTTTTCATACTGATTGCAAGCAGTTAGTAAAAAGGCTGCGGTAACAAAACCTAGAATCGCTTTCATATTTGATTTTAATTATTAAGTGCTGATTGATATTGTTGTATAACTTCTAAAAAGTCCTGTTTGGTGTCTTCGAGTGATTTGCTGCTTCTTCCCCCAGCAGCATTAAAATGGCCACCCCCCTCGAAATGTTTTCTTGCAAATGTATTAACGTCAAAGTTTCCCTTACTTCTAAAACTCCATTTCCTTTCTTCATCTCTATCAACTACAATGGCACCTAAACGAATACCTTCAATAGTAAGTAGATAATTCACCAAGCCCTCAGTATCTCCTGTTTTAATTTCATAATCCAATAAATCCTTTTTTGAAATATACATTAGAGCAGTATTCAACTCATACATCACGCTCATTCTATTCAAAAGTGCATGCCCAATAAAACGCAACCTGCTTTCAGAAAAATTATCATAAATCTCTTCATGAACCTTAGAATGCGAAAAACCAGTTTCTTTTAATCTAGCAACCATTTTGTGCACAGAAGCGCCTGCTGAAGGAAACCTAAATGAGCCAGTATCTGTCATTAAGCCAGCATACAAACATTGAGCTATTGATTCATTAATGAGTTCACCATAACCCGACTCAACAATAAAGTCATAAACCATTTCACAAGTGGAACTTTTAGAAGTATTGCTCTCGCCAAAGGAAAAAGCTTCAACTTCTGGTTGTTGATGGTGATCAATTAAAATTTTCTGTGCGGAAGACTGTGCAATAGGTTGAGCCATATTCCTAGTTCTACTGAGGGTATTAAAATCGAGGCAAAAGATATAGCCCGCCGATTTAATGAGCTGCTGTGCTTTGGCCCTATTTGCTTCAAAGTCTAAAACATGTTCACAACCAGGCATCCAGTTCAAAAATCGAGCCCAGTTGGTAGGAGAAATGACAGTTACATCAGTTCCCAGGGCTTTCAGCATGTGGAATAAGCCTAATGAAGAACCCATTGCATCGCCATCAGGTTTTTGGTGAGTGGTTATAACAACAGGCTGATTAATAGGTAATTGAGAATAGAATTCTTGAATCGGACGCATCATGAGATTGCAAAAATGCATCAAAAGGGGCATGGTTCAAAGAATTATTCAATAAAAGGCAAATAAAGCAGTATTTCCATTGTACTTTTGCGGCCGAAAACAACAAATATGAGTAATAGAACATTCACAATGATTAAGCCTGATGCCACCTCAAAAGGGTACACAGGCGCTATTTTACAGCAAATTTTGGAAGCTGGTTTCACTATTAAGGCTATGAAATGGACACGTTTGACTACCGAGCAAGCTGGTTTATTTTATGATATTCACCGTGAGCGCCCATTTTTTGGAGAGTTAGTCGACTTTATGAGCAGTGGACCCATTGTAGCTGCTATTTTAGAAAAAGAGAATGCTGTGGCTGATTTCAGAAAATTAATTGGAGCAACTAATCCTGCTCAAGCTGAAGAGGGAACCATTAGAAAGCGTTTTGCTGCTTCTGTTGGAGAAAATGCAGTTCACGGTAGTGACAGCGATGAGAATGCAGTAATTGAGGGAAACTTTTTCTTTTCTCAGTTGGAGAGATTCTAATAATATCAGAAAAACAAAAAAGGGCATTCGATTTTCGAAATGCCCTTTTTTATTAATAAACTCTTTTGGGATTACGCACCTTTACACGATTTCTTGTGCCAGATCCATAGAATGATAAATCCCTTCCAAGCTGTAAACCATGTAACCTAAATGAAGCAGTAAGCTGAATTGTATAAAAAGCATCCTTATTTTTCGTGCTACCCCTAGGCCTTGAAGATCCGGGGAAAGTATTACCCAATTCATGCCCTCGGTAACTTAATAAAAAACTTGAGGCTACCCAATCGGCCGGCATTAGATTTGGATCGGGATAGGTTTTACTTACATCGTCCAAGTAATCAGTAAACAGTTTCCTGAAATTATACTCAAGTGAAAAAGTAATTTCATCGGAATATTCCATTCTAATACCTAACCCTCCAGAAAGATTTAAACCCATTTTAGAATATGGCTTTCTGTCTGGAAATGCTGGATATCCCTGACCTTCGGTTCGTGCATCTCTTAAGTTTACTTTATTTCCGTTAATATCAACAGTTGTTGGATTATAAGTAAACAGCCCAAAGCCCCCAAATACATACGGAACAATAAAGTACTCCTCCTTATTTAAAATGTCATACTCTGCTAAAAAAGAGGTCTCAAAAACGCCACTACGAAAGTTCAAGTTTCGATCTTTAAAATCTTCTCTTTTATTGTTTTTATCATCTGCACGAACCCTTAAATAGCTAAACTGCATCCTTGCTTTTAATTGCTCAGTAATATCATAAGCAGCACCTAGTGTAAAAGAGGGAGAAGTTTGATTAAGCAGTGGATAACCTTGCACTAAGTCGCCATAATATGAACTAACACCTAAACCCGCCCTCATTGACAAGCGCTGTGATTCAGCATCATTTTTCAATAATAATAAGAAAGCAAAAAATAATAATACCCTATTTTTCAAAGCATTGATTTTAAATAAACCTTAAGGGGGTGAGTAAAAATACTCATTTATGGAAGATTTCCAACAAAGACTGTCATTTTTCAGCCAAAATGGCCTGAATTACGCCAGAAATTTATCAATCTGGTAACATTTCCTAATGGGGATAAGTCAAATTATCATGTATCCAACAATGGATTTAAATTTGCGTTTTACATTCTAAATTTTAGTTATGGCATTAGAATTAACTGATTCAAACTTTCAGTCAACTGTTCTCGATAGTGACAAATTAAGTGTTATTGATTTCTGGGCGGAATGGTGTGGTCCCTGCCGCGCTATTGGTCCTGTTATTGAAGAGTTGTCGAAAGAATACGATGGAAAAGTAAATATTGGAAAAGTAAACGTTGACCAAAACCCTAGCTTAAGTATCAACTACGGTATTACTTCCATTCCAGCAATTCTTTTCATCAAGGGCGGACAAGTAGTTGACAAACAAATTGGCGCTGTACCTAAAAGTGTACTTGATAAGAAAATTCAAGGTTTGCTCTAAGGTAAAGCTCTTTAATTGAAAGCGATGTGGTTCGAATCACATCGCTTTTTTGCTGCCAGCACCTTTACATTTGGTAGCAGGTTATTTTTTATAATATATACTTATCTTGCCCCTTCATCACCCATTTAACAATTCGTATGGATAGATTTCAGGGGCTGTTTGGCATCCTACTCATTTTAGGCATCGCCTTCCTTTTTTCAAACAACAAGAAAAGAATTAATTACCGACTCGTTATTAGTGGCATCTCACTGCAAGTCTTTATTGCTTTGCTTGTTTTAAAAGTTCCTCCAATTACTGCCTTTTTCCAAAAAATTGGACATGGCATGGAAAAGATTGAAATCTTTGCACGAAAAGGTGCTTCATTTGTATACGGTGGCCTAGGTGTACAGCAACTAGATGGTACTATTGGCAATTATGTAAACGGTGGATTTGTATTTGCTTTTAATGTAACTGCAACTATTATTCTAGTTTGTGTATTGGTTGCAATGCTCTACCATATTGGATTAATGCAAAGAGTAGTTTCACTTGTTGCGAAAGCTATGAATTATGTAATGCGTGTAAGTGGTGCCGAGGCGCTAAGCAATGTTGCAAGTGCATTTGTTGGTCAAGTAGAGGCGCAAGTAATGATTCGCCCTTATTTAGCTGGTATGACTAAGAGCGAGTTATTAGCTAGTATGTCGGGCAGCCTTGCCTGTATTGCAGGGGGAATTCTTGTAGTATATGTAAATATGGGTGCACAAGCAGGTTACGATTTAGCTCCTAAACTAATTGCTGCCAGTTTAATGGCTGCACCTGGTGCATTGGTTATTTCCAAAATAATTTTCCCCGAAACTGAAGAAAGTCAAACTATGGGAAAAGTAAAACTTGAAGTTAAAAGCCAATACACCAATATTGTTGATGCAATTTCTCATGGCGCTAGCGATGGATTTAAAATATCAATGAATGTTATTGCTATGCTAATTGGTTTTATTGCGCTTATTACCATGATTGACTGGAGTTTGATGAAAGTGGCACATTTATTCAACCCAAATTTTGACTTGAGTTTGAATTGGATATTTGGAAAAATATTTTATCCAGTAGCCTGGTCAATGGGTGTACCTACTCAAGATGTGAATAGTGTTGCTACCCTACTTGGACAAAAACTAACTATCAATGAGTTTGTTGCTTTCCAAAATTTAGCTAATAAAAGTGTTCCTATTGTGACTGAAAAAGGTCTTTTAATTCTTAGCATTGCTATTTGTGGATTTGCTAATTTTAGCAGTGTAGGCATGCAAATAGGTGGTATTGGAGAATTAGCTCCAACAAGAAGAGCAGATTTAGCGCGATTAGGACTGAAAGCTTTACTTTGTGGAACCTTAGCTTCTTATTTATCGGCTACTATAGCAGGAATATTAATGGGATAGTCAACTTACAGTCACTATCCGTGTTATATTAAAAATGGAATTCATGCAACTCAACACAATTATTGCGAACACAAATAATCCAAAACTCCAAGCCATAGGAGAAAAGGTTCTTCATAATGAAAGGATTACCCCAGAGGAAGGTATTCTATTATTCGAACAGGGCGAATTGCCTTTCTTGGGTGCTCTTGCCAACTTTATTCGGGAAAAGAAACATGGACACAAAACTTACTTCAATAGAAATTTTCATATTGAACCTACTAATGTGTGTGTGTTTAGTTGCGCATTTTGCTCATATTCTAGATTATATGCAAAAAGAGAAGAAGGCTGGGAATTGAGCTTGGAACAGATGATGCACATCATTAAAAGCTACGATGGCAAACCTGTTACTGAAGTCCATATTGTTGGTGGCGTTCACCCAAAACTTACTTTATCATTTTTCATGGAATTATTGAAAGCTATAAAATCTCATCGTCCAGAACTTCATGTAAAGGGATTTACGGCTGTTGAACACGACTACATGTTCAGAAAGGCTAAGGTTTCTGTGGAAGAAGGTATGAAGCTGTTGAAAGAAGCCGGATTAGATTCTATACCCGGAGGGGGTGCTGAAATTTTTCATCCTGAAATTAGAACACAAATTTGTGCTGATAAAGTGGATGGTGATGGCTGGTTGAACATTCATAAAACTGCTCACCAAATGGGCATGCATAGCAATGCAACTATGTTGTACGGACACATCGAAAAATACTTCCACCGCATTGATCATATGGAACGATTAAGGTCTTTACAAGATGAAACAGGCGGATTCAATACATTCATTCCGCTTAAATTCAGAAACAAAGACAACGATATGAGTCATGTTGCTGAATCAAGCATTATTGAAGATTTAAAAATGTATGCAATTGCTCGAATCTATCTCGATAACTTCCCTCACTTAAAAGCATACTGGCCAATGTTGGGCAGAAAAAATGCTCAGCTTACATTGAGTTATGGGGTGAATGATATTGATGGAACAATTGATGATTCTACAAAAATTTATTCTATGGCAGGAAGCGAAGAACAAAATCCTGCAATGTCTACAGCTGAATTAGTCACTTTAATCAAACAGGTAAAACGCCAGCCTATTGAGCGCGATACTTTGTATAAAGAAATAAAAGATTACAGCAACGTAACTTTACAAGAGTTGCAAATTGATGCGAACTTAAATTAACACTCGCTAAGTCCAACAGGTACTAAAACTGCCAAACCTCCATCTGCAGTTTCTTTGTATTTGCTGTTCATATCTTGAGCTGTATTCCACATAGTAGCTATCACCTTATCTAAACTAACCAGAGCAAAGTCTGGGGTTCCTTGCATGGCTAATTGAGATGCAGTAATTGCTTTTATAGCACCCATTGTATTTCTTTCTATACAGGGTATTTGCACTAAACCACCTATAGGGTCACATGTTAATCCGAGATGATGCTCCATAGCAATCTCAGCAGCCATCATAGCCTGCTTTTGTGTACCTCCTAATGATTCTGATAATGCAGCTGCAGCCATAGCACTACTTACTCCTATTTCAGCTTGACAGCCACCCATAGCTGCAGATATAGTTGCACCCTTCTTAAAAATGCTTCCGATTTCTGCTGCTACAAGTAAAAATTTGAATAATTGATCGTCCGATTTTCCTCCACAAAAAATATGAAAATACATCAATACGGCAGGTATTACTCCTGCAGCACCATTAGTTGGAGCTGTAACAACTCTTCCAAATGATGCATTCTCTTCATTAACAGCCAAAGCAAAACAACTCACCCAATCTAGAATATATTTAAAGTCGGACCCACCCAATCTTATAGCTTCTTTCCATTCCTCAACATGTTGATATGATACCCCCTTTAATAATCGCTTGTTTAAATCAAATGCCCTTCGTCTAACTTGCAAACCTCCCGGCAATACACCTTCAGTATGACAACCACGATAAATACACTGTTCCATCGTGTGCCAAATATGCATTATCCCTTTCTTCGTTTCAGATTCATTTCTCCAACATAACTCATTCTCTAAAACAATTTCATGAATAGCCAACCCGGTTTTTCTACACCAGTGCAGCAAATCTTCGGCATGATTAATTGGGAATGTTAAACTTACTTGCTGTTGAGAGGATTTTACTTCACCTTCTTTCTCAACAAATCCACCCCCTACCGAATAATAAGTTTCAGACCAACTCGATCCATCTTCCATGGTTACCAAAAAGCTTAGTCCATTTGGGTGGTAAGGAAGGGTTTCGGAATACAAAAATTGTAATTCTTTCCCCTCTGAAAAAGAAATAGGTTTAATGTTTTGCAAGTATAATACGCCTGAATGTTTAATTTGGTCAATTTTCGAAGACATTTCCTCTATAGGAGTGGTTACAGGATCTTCCCCCATCAATCCCATCATTATTGCCACATCCGTTCCGTGCCCCTTCCCTGTTTTAGCCAATGATCCATATAACAATACTTGTATTTCTTGAACAGATTCAATTCCGCCTTGTTCATGAATAGATTGTAAGCAACGAAGAGCAGCTCTCCATGGCCCTAGAGTATGAGAACTTGAAGGACCAACCCCAATTTTAAACATATCAAAAACGGAAATAGACTCGTGCGGCATAAGCTACGTTTGTAGCAAAAATAAGTGAATGGATGCTTGGTTGCGATTTCTCCTTACAACCTATGATTGTATATTTGGATATGAAATACCTGATTTTACTTATTGCATCAAATTATATGATTTTTGCCCAAGCTCAAACCCCTTCACTTGAAGACATATTTAAAAAAGGTTCAGAGTCATTTCAAAAGGTTTTACAAAATCGAGACATCCATCGCATTCAAATACGCTTCACTAGAATAGAAAGAAACAGCAAAAATCAACCTGCCTTCAAACACTTCTCCTTTCACAATAATCCTTCCGAATATTTTTATCCAGCTAGTACAGTAAAGTTTCCAATTGCACTCCTAGCTATAGAAAAAATTAATGAGCTAAATATACCAGGACTAACCATACATACCACTATGGTTACTGATAGCGCCGCCTTGGGACAGGATGATGTGTACCAACATCCACAAGCTGGTGACGGAAGACCCAGCATTGCACACTATATCAAGCAAATTTTTTTGGTGAGTGATAATGATGCGTTCAATCGTCTTTATGAATTTCTTGGGCAGGAATATATTTATCGTAAACTCAAAGAAAAAGGATTTAAATCGTCTATCATTCGTCATAGACTAAGTATTTCTCTAACTGATGAGGCAAACAGAGCAACCAATGGCATTCGTTTTTTTGATGAAAATGGCCAACTAATTTATCAGCAATCTCCTCAATTTAGTAAAGTTCAATTTCTTGAACCACCTATTGAAATGGGTAAGGGTTATATGAAAGGAGGTCAACTGATTCAAGAACCATTTTCATTTACACAAAAAAATAGATTGAGCATTGAAGATTTGCATAATATGATGATTCGAGTGATTTTCCCCAATGCTTTTCCCGAGAAAGTTCGTTTCAGATTATCTGATTCAGATTTGAAATTTTTATACCATTGGATGAGTGCATACCCATCAGAAAGTCAGTTCCCCGAATATCCAGCCCCCGATTATTGGAATACTTATGTAAAATTTCTTTTATATGGCTCCGAACAAAAAGCAAATACCATTCCATCATTACGAATCTTCAATAAGGTTGGAAATGCATATGGATTTCTAACAGATGTAGCTTACTTTGCTGATTATCAATCTGGAACTGAGTTTTTTTTGAGTGCAACGATCTACACAAACAGTAATGAAATTTTTAATGATAATAAATATGAATACAATCAAATTGGCTTCCCGTTTTTAAAAGAACTAGGGTTGTTAATATTTGAAGCTGAAAAGATGAGAAATAAAAAGAAACGACCAAACTTGTCTAATTTTGAAATAAATTATCAAGCAAACCGTTAATTCAGATATGCGCAGAGGGCTCAAAACTTTTATAGGTCTTTCTATTATCATTGCACTTTCAGGCTGTTATGCCAAAATGGAGGATAGCAGACAAGCAAATGTGCTCTTTCATACCGCTTATTTTAACGATTGGTTGCAGTTTACTCTGAATAATAACGTTGTTACTAACTTTCTGCCCACAGGAAATAGCACCCCTTATACAGCTACTCTTCATGGTGATACAAGAATTTTGGTAAAAGATCGCTTTTCAAATGATCGTGTAGATACTTTGGTAAGAACAGAACCTTTTCAGAGTTATACTTACATAGGATATAACCCTGCCTCTCGTCCCCGTGGAGCCTTTGTTCGCGATAACCTTACCCCTCCTCCACCAGGAAAAGCACATGTACGCATTTTTTATTGTGCAGAAATTGGTAGACTGTATCCTATTAATGTTACCATAAGAAGCTCCCTTGATAATATTCAGTCGAATAACAGGGTTTTTAATGATCAGCTGCCAAATCAAAACTTTCAAAGTTTTGTACCAATTGCAGCTCCTGGTGTATATAATTTAGAAGTACGCTCAGGAACAACCTTACTGCTAAATGAGCCTACCCTAAATTTCAGAGAGGGCAAAATTTATACAGTAATTATTTTAGGACCAGAAGACACAACTATTCCACTTTCTTCGGTTAATTTGTCTTACAGCACCATTACCCACAATTAATCTTTGTTGGTTGGTATTACTGGTTCAAGCTCGAACCTGATTTCCTTACATTTGTCCTATACAAAACAATTGCGTATGCCATTTTCTTCTCTTTTAGACCGTTTCAATGAGCCAGAAACCCTTAAAATGGCCAAGTTAGGCAGAGAATTAAGAGCTCAAGGTGCAGATATAATAGATTTAAGCTTGGGAGAGCCCGATTTTGATACACCTCAACATATCAAAGAAGCTGCTATACAAGCAATTAATGACAACTGGAGTCATTATACACCTGTTCCTGGATTAGCAGATGTGCGCGCGGCAGTTTGCGAAAAACTAAGTAGAGATAACCAACTCACATATACACCCGATCAAATAGTAACATCTACAGGTGCTAAACAAAGTTTGGCAAATGCTATTCTTGCTTTGGTAGATGAAGGAGATGAAGTTATTATTCCAACACCATTTTGGGTAACCTATAGTGAATTAGTTAAAATAGCAAGGGGAAAAGTAGTAACCATTCGTACGAGCGTTGAATCATCTTTTAAAATTTCTCCAGAAGAATTAAAACAGCATATCACATCCGCAACAAAGGTATTCATGTTTTCTTCGCCTTGTAACCCAAGCGGAGCTGTATATAGTCGCGACGAATTGGCTGCCTTAGTTAAGGTTTTTGAGCAACATCCCAATATCTTTATTATAGCAGATGAAATTTATGAATACATAAATTATGTTGGTGAGCATGCAAGTATTGCTTCATTTGACTCAATAAAAGATCGAGTAATTCTCATAAACGGATTAAGTAAAGGTTTTGCCATGACGGGTTGGCGTTTTGGCTATATGGCAGCTCACCCTTCAATTGCAAAAGCTTGTGAAAAAATACAAGGACAGTTTACGAGTGCAACATCATCTATTACTCAAAAGGCTGCCATAGCAGCATTAACTGGTACACTAGAACCTAGTAAACAGATGACAGCAGCTTTTGAAGATCGAAAAAAGAAAACACTCGAATTAATTAGCCAGATACCTGGACTAAAATGTTTTGTTCCAGAAGGTGCTTTTTATGTATTCCCAGATGTTACTGCTTACTATGGTAAAACAAGTTCACAAGGTATTATTGAAGATGCAGCCTCTCTGAGTATGTATTTATTGCATAAAGCCCATGTCACCAGTGTAATGGGAGATGCATTTGGTGAACCAAACTGTATACGTTTTTCTTTCGCAAACAGCCTAACTAATATTGAAAGAGCTTGGAAAAGAATTGGTGACGCGCTGGCAGAACTAAAATAAGTATTGAAATAATAGTTTAAATGTCGAACTGGCTGAACCCCAAAGTGGAGATGTTTGAAAACAGATTACACAAAGTTTTTAAACATAGAAAAAAGATTGCTTTCAAACAAGCTATTAGCTGTTATCGCGTGTACGATCATGACCTGCCTGAATTCCCCTTTTCAATTGATATATATGAAGATGTACTGTATATAGCAGAGTATGCAAGACGTCATGAATTAAGCGATGAGGAGTATGAAAGATGGAAAAGTGAATCTTTTGCTTGCATTGAAAAAGTAATTGGAATACCACAAACTGATTTTTTTGTTAAGGAAAGAAAGCGCAATTCTCACAGAAGTGGTAGTCAATATGAAAAGCTTGATGATGAACAGTCTTTCAAAACAGTTGAGGAAGGCGGACTAAAATTTCTGGTAAACCTAACTGACTATCTAGACACAGGTTTATTTTTAGACCATCGTATCACCCGACAAATGGTGCGCGAAAAATCTGAACAGAAAGATGTACTCAACCTGTTTGCCTATACAGGTTCATTTTCTGTTTATGCTGCATCAGGAAAAGCAAAATCTGTAACAACCGTTGACCTATCAAAAACATACTTAAACTGGGCTAAAGACAACCTACAAATCAATCTCTTTAAGGGGAACCAATATCAGTTTATTCATGCCGATGTTAAAGAATATCTCAAAGATATCAAGGCAAATAGCTACGACTTAATAATCATGGATCCTCCTACATTCAGCAACAGCAAGAGAATGAAGGATTTCTTAGACATTCAAAAAGACCACCCATTTCTTATTAATCAGTGTTTACATGCCTTACGAAAAGGGGGACTACTTTATTTCAGTACGAACTTCACAAAATTTCAATTGCAGGATCAACTCCTGCAATGTTCTTCAATAAAAAATATCACAGCAGCAACCACCCCATTCGATTTTCAGGGAAAATTGCAGCGATGGTGTTTTCTTATTGAAAAATAAAAAATCGCCGCGTAAATAATTACACGGCGAAACTATACTGCTTGCCCCTAAGCAGGATTCAAATGTAATAGGGGTTTTTAAGTTTCCTTTACGGGAGTTTTCCCAGTATCCTCTTATTACAAATTTTATCAATTTAGGGGCATGAAAAAGACCCTTTTACAACAAACTATAGCAGGTATCCTTTTATTTGCTAGTGGATGGACTTTTCAGCAAGTTACAAGTGATGCGAATCAAAGTACTCCAATTACCTACTCGGATGCTCTTATGTATAGAAATCACTTCAAATCTTCCATAGATTCAAACCAACTCTTTCCTGAATACTTTCTATTAGATAGTTCTTTACTGTCTTATGTACGCTTAAACCCGACAATTGAACAAGTAAGGATATACCTGATTAGATATAATAATTCTCAAAAACCTCGTACATTTCCCGTTGGTACAATTAATGTAGTATTTGCTCCTGAAGTAAATGGCAAAGCCGATGTAAATCGATTGTTTAATTACACAGGTATATGCCCCCCTGATTGCGGATCGAATATGGATAACTTCTTAAAGTAATGGAATTAAGAATATTGTTTGTTGTCATAGAATTATTGGCATTCATGGTAGGACTCTATACTATGAAGCGATTGCCAGCAAAGTTTTATGGAAAGCTTATTTTTTTATTGCTTATTACATGTCTAAATGAAGGCACTATACTGATTGACCGATACTTTTTCCAATTTTTACCCTATAAACACAACCTCGCTTATAATATTTTTATTATTATAGAAGTTCTGATTTTACATTTTATATTCTTGGACATCCCCAAGTTACAACGATTCAGAACCTGGATTCTAACAAGCCTCATGATACTAACCATTGGTTGGGCTATTGAATTTATTTTTATCATCGAACAAACACAAATAGCTACGCTCAGCCTTAGGGTTGCCAGTATCATTTACATTTTGGTGTATATCACATATTTGTTCCAGGTACTCCAAGCAAAATTCCATCTATTGCACAAAGACCCTTTTTTTATTTTTTTAACAGGCCTATTTTTTTTCCATGCTTGCTTAATCATCAATATGACTACCGTAAGCATGCCTAGATATTGGGATTTACCCCTTTCTCTTGCTATTTATCGATCAATCCTAGTTTTTCAAATTTTTTCTTATTACGGACTCGCAAGCATTTCACTTTTAACTGCTTATCTTAGCAAGTCAAAAAAATAGTGCCCCTTTCATGCTTCCTCAAATTGTTGGTGCTGCCGGATTGCTTGTTATTATTATGGGCATAACCATGCTATTGGTTGTTGTAATAAGCAGAAATAAGCAAAACGCTATTGAACTAGAAAAGAAAGCTCTAGAAGAGAAATTTGCTTCCACTTTAGCTCAATCAAAATACGAAATCCAAGAAGCTACCTACCAGTCAATTGGCAGAGAGTTGCACGATAACATTGGTCAGTTACTAAGTAGTACAAAGGTTCTTCTAAACGTAGCAAGTTTACAATTAAATACAACCCCCCAGGCTTTACTAGACGCCGAGACAACACTAAATGACGGTATCCAAGAAGTAAGAAACCTCAGTAAGATTTTGAATAAAAAGTGGTTAGAACAATTTAGTTTACTAGATAACCTACAAATCGAAATAAATCGTTTAAAACAAGCGCATCCTATATACTTACATACCGATAATATTGCTGAATTAAGTTTTAGTCCAGAAAAACAATTAATACTATTTCGATTAATTCAAGAGGCATTGAACAATGCAATTCGTCATGCTGAAGCAAAAAAAATAGATATAGAAATCAGCCAAAACAGCCATCAATGTTTTTTTAGAATTAAAGATGACGGCAAAGGGTTTGATCTAGAACAGCAGGAAAACGGCGTAAAAGGAGTTGGCTTATTACATATTAGAGAGAGAATAAATCTGCTTCAAGGTAGTGTAGAATGGCTACCAAACATTCCCACAGGAACTTTGGTACTTCTTACAATTCCAAAAGAAATCTAAGCATGGAAAAACGAATTAAGGTTGGCATAGTAGACGATCATCAAATATTTGTAAAGTCAATTGCATTATTACTCGAAACTATTGGGCATTACGATATTGTTTTAGAGGCATTTAATGGTAAAGAAATGATTAAGTCACTCGAAAACTTATCAGATCTACCAGATATAATTCTACTTGATGTAAATATGCCTATTATGAATGGAGTAGAGGCAGCCGATTTTTTACATCATTCCTACCCCTTCATAAGGATTGTAGCGCTCAGTTTAAATGCCGATGATGAAAGCGTAATCTCTATGTTTAAGTCGGGCTGCTTGGCTTATTTAGTAAAAAATTGTAGCCCAAAAGAATTGGATACCTGTTTACAAGAAGTTTTCAAACAAGGAATTTATTACCAAGGCTGCAATCTAAAAGGCTTAGAACAAGGTCAACAAAAAAATAAGGAAGTACCTCCTATTCAACTAACTGAAAGGGAAAAAGAGTTTCTTATTCTAGCTTGCAGCGACCTAACCTATAGCCATATTGCCCAAAAAATGGGTATTGCAGAGCGAACTGTAGATATGTATAGAGGGAAAGTATTTGTAAAATTAGGAGTCCAAAGCAGAACCAGTATGGCACTTGAAGCTATTCGTCATAAACTGGTTCATATTCATGAAATTTAACAATATTCACCTGCCCATTCTTCACTTTCACCCTATTTAAATACACGTTGGCAAGAATTCAAAGAGTTACTATTGGGCTTTGAGTAATTTGTTTCCGATTGCTTGAAACTATGGGACAAAGTCCACTTGATCATACTATATGGATATGGTTGGCCTTAGGTGCCTACGCCCTATTCATTTTATACTTTGCTATTCGCGGAGGAATGAATACAAAAAGTATGCAGGACTATGCTTCTGGCACCTTTCAATTTTCACCTCTTGCAGTTGGGCTTTCATTGGCAGCAGGCATGACAAGCGCTGCAACTTTTATTATCAACCCAGGCTTTGTAGCGTATTACGGAATTAGTGGCTTTTTGTCAATGGGTGTTTTTTTGCCAATAGGCGCCATGGTCTCATTAGTAATTTTTTCAAAAAAATTCAAAAAAATTGGAGCAGGCCTCCAAGCAAGAACTATTTCTCAGTGGATGTCTACTCGCTACCAGCATAAAAATTTGGGACTTTATTTTGCATTTCTTTCCCTACTTCTTATCACATTTATTGTTTTGATTTGTGTAGGTCTTACACAAATAATTTCAAAGGCCGTTCAAGTTGAACCTACTTATGTATTAATTGGAATTATTGTATTCACTTTTGGTTATATGATGTTTGGTGGAGCAAACAGTATGGTTTACACCAATATGATTCAGGCAATACTAATGTTAATTGTAGCCATATTCTTATTAACATCTGGGTATGAGCACTTTGCAAATGGAGTATTTGGATTTATTGAGCAACTAAAAAACATTGATCCGCAACTTGTAAAGCCAATTAATATTAGTAGCCCACTTTTTAGAGATTGGTTTGAAGTAATGTTCTGCCAATTAATAGTGGGCGTTGCTATTGTTTGTCAACCTCATATCATTACCCGTGTTCTTTTACTAAGAAAAGATAGTGATGTAAATAGATACTTGACCATTGGCGTTATTGTTCAAACACTATTTTTCTTAGTAGTATTTGCTGGTCTGTATGCTCGAATTTTATTTCCAGACTTAACTCAAAATACCAAAAGCATTGCACTAGATGCTGTCATGAGCAGTTATGTTATTGAACACTTCCCTGTGTATGTAAGTATTTTACTTGTATTAGGAATGATTTCAGCTGGTATTTCAACCTTAGAAGGCCTTATTCAAGCGCTCAGTACAACGTTTACACTTGACATAACACCTCGATTGTTACCCAAATTCAATATTAATGGCAAAACAGGTTTGATTCTAAATAGGTCTATAATCTTTGTTTTAGCAATTATTTCCTTTGTTTTAAGTTACCAGCAAATTATTGCTCCAGACTTAAGTGTTGGAATTTTTGCACAAAACGGTGTGTATGCTTACTTCTCAGCAGCATTTGTACCAGTGCTATTTGGAATTTATTTTAAAAATGCGCATGGTAATACTGTTTTCTATGCAAGTGTCATAGCAGTTATTGTGCACTTCTCTATTTATTACGGAAGGATCAGTGATTATATGGAATCTGGAACTAGAAATCCAGGTATAGCAGCAGCTTCTGCTATTTTAATTTCACTTTTTGCTGGGTTAACAATTCACTATTTAAGTACCCAATACAAAACAAAACTTTCAAGCAAATTAGCTAATGAATCATAAAAGAGTATATATAACCCTTCTTTCCATTATAATCTTTAGTACCACATTGTTTGCACAATGTGTGCCACATTATTCCAAGCAAGTCAAGTTTGTAACAGTGGAAGAAAAGAAGTTAGCATTTCAAGAACATGGAAAAGGAACAGCCTTAATATTTCTTCATGGGTTGGGTGGCAATATGAGTCACTGGATGAATAACGTGCCTGAGCTTTCAAAAAATTTCAGAACAATCACTCTTGATTTACCAGGCTATGGCATGAGTGAATCTGTACACATAGAAAATACATCTACTACCCTAAAAGTATATGCAAAATATATCAGCGCATTCATGCAAAAAATGAATATAAAAGATGCATTTTTTGTTGGCCATTCTATGGGTGGGCAACTATCTATGTTGTTTGCAGCGCTCTACCCAAATCAGTGTAAAGGGTTAATTTTACTAGCTCCGGCAGGCATTGAAACATTTACTACACAAGAAGCCAATTTACTAAAAGGTTTTGCTACACCCAGTTTTTATGCAAAGCAAGATTCTTCCACAATTCGAAACAACTTCAGAAAAAACTTTTTCTTATTCCCTCAACAAGCAGAGATACTTATTCAAGATCGTGTTCAATTAATTGCATGTTCTGATCAATTGAATGCTTATGCGCAAACAGTCAGCGCAGGTGTTGCAGGTATGTTAGGAAGTCCTGTCTTAGGAATATCTAATCAAATACAACAACCTATGCTTGTTGTGTTTGCCGAAAATGATGAACTCATTCCAAATAAGGCACTTCACCCATTACTTAATTTACAACAACTTGTACAAGTTGTACAGCAGCATTGGAAAAATAGTCAGACTGTACTTGTGAAAAATGCCGGTCATATGTTGGCATTTGAACAACCTCAAGAAATAAATAAGCTTATGACCTCTTTTATACAAACAAACACAAGTATTCACCAAAACAAAAACAACAAAAAATGAGAAAATGGATCACCCTGCTCCTCATGGTTAGTTATGCATTAACCGTGACTGCACAAAGTGGGACTGTAACTGGAAAGGTTACAGATGCTAAGACTGGGCAAGCCCTAGCGGGTGCCGTTGTTCGTGTGAAGTCTACCGGTGGTGGCGCCATCACAGCGAACGATGGAACCTATTCAATTACCATCAAAGGCAATTCTGCGACACTTATTTTTTCTTATGTTGGATATACCGATGTAAGTAAAACTGTAAGCGCAGGTTCTACCTTGAACGTTTCTATGCAAGAAAGTTCTGGAATTGGAGATGAAGTAGTTGTATCTGCTTCTCTTAGACCTGAAAAAATTACGAGAGCCCCAGCTTCAATTAGCGTAATCACAGCAAAAGATTTCGAACAAACAGCATCTTTTAACGTAGGTGAACTTGCGTCTAAAATACAAGGTGTTGAATTTGTTAGAACTGGTGTGAACGGAGTTGGCTTCAACGCACGTGGATTCAACAACGCTTTCAATGCAAAGATTCTTCAAATGACAGATGGAAGAAACAGTATGATGGCAGGTGGTAGTGGTTTACCAGTTGGTATCATGAACACTGTTATTAAAGAAGATATTGAACGTTTTGAAGTTGTACTTGGCCCAAATTCTGCACTTTATGGACCAAACGCACATAATGGTATTGCAAACACAATTACTAAAGACCCTAGAAAACACCAAGGTACAACTGTTGTTTTGGGTATGGGCGCAAGAGAGCTATTTACAGGCCGTATTAGAACTGCACATAAAATCAATAATAAATGGGCTTATAAATTAACTGGCGAATACACTGCTGGTAAAGATTTTGATTTTGTGGACAGTGTTTATGCTGCTGGTAATGCTTTTGCACCTGCTGCGAATATTGTTGAAAGAAATCCGAATCCTAACTTCAGACATATTCGTGGTGAAGCTCACCTTTATTATGCTGTTACCAATAAAAGTGATTTAATCTTCTCTTATGGAGGAAGTGTAAACAATTTCCTTTCCGTAAACAATGTGGGAAGAAACCAAATCAAAGACTGGAGTTTCTCGTATTTACAGGGTAAATATGTATCACCAAGATTCTTTGCTCAGTTATACTATACCTGGACAAACGTAGGAAACAGCTATGGTATTCCAACATATAGCCGCGACTTTTACAACAGAACTAGAAGTACCCTTACAGATCCTAATAGTCCATTCTTCCCTAATTTCGGAAGATTAACTCCAGAACAAGCTGAAGAATTTGCTTTAAGATTAGGTAATTTAAATGGTGCTAGATTCAAAGAACAATCTGGTCGTTTAAATGCAGAAGCACAATATAATTACACTTTCAAAGATGCTGGGTTGAGCTTAATAGCCGGTTTGAACTACCAAATGGATAAACCAAATACGTTTGGTACTTCTTTAAATGACTTTACTAATCGTATTGAGATTCGTCAAGTTGGTGGTGTAGTTCAGTTAGAAAAAACTTTACCAGCAGATATTCGTGTAATAGGTTCTGCCCGTTTAGATAACCACAGTGTATTTGGAAATTTATTTGCTCCCAAAGTTGCTTTTGTTAAAGGAGTACCAGGCGGTAGCGTTCGTTTAACATATGGAAGGGCTAATGCAGCACCAATCATTTTATTCCAAAATGCAAGTGTATTCGGAATTGTATTTGGTAATGGCGAAGGTATTAGCTACATACCAAATGGTGCAAATGTGAACTCAACTCCTTTGGTAACCGACAAATTAAAAGTTGAGCAAATAGGTACATGGGAAATTGGATACAAAGGACAAATTGGTAAAAAACTTTACATTGATGTAAATGGCTATTATGGTCAAAGCCAAAACTTCCTTAGCCCAGCAATTGCTGTTGGTGGAAGAGCGCTTCGCTTGGGTAATGAACCATTGAACCATGCAGCTGCATTTGCTGGTACTGTAAATTCATCAGGGATCTTAAGTGGTGGTATATTCCAAACGTATTTCAACTATGGCGATGTAGCAGCTTATGGTGTTGATTTAGGTGTAAACTACTTCTTAAGCGACCGAGTAACTTGGTCTTTGAAATATTCTTGGTTCGGAAGTGATATTACAAAAGACAATATTAAGAATGATGCAAACAGAGATGGCTATGTTTCTTTAGAAGAAAAAAGTTTGAATGCTCCAAGAAACAGAATTGCTTCCTCTCTAAGTTTTGCAAACGTATTTAACGGTAAAGGTTTCTTGAATCTTTCTATGCGTTGGGTGCAAGCTTATGACTTTTATAGTGGCAGCCAAATTGGAACTGCAGCAGGTGCTGGGCGTCGTGGTGTGGTATTTGGTGGCATCAACCCACTTACCAATCAGCCTAGAAACTACCTCAAGAATTTTAATCGTGGTGCTTTAGGTGGATTTACAACATTCGATTTAAGTGCGGGTTATCCTTTGAACAGCCAATTAAATTTAGGTGCAGGTATCAGCAATATTTTCAATGTTGAACAAAGAGAATTTGTTGGTTCACCATCAATTGGACGCTTATATTCAATTGAATTGAAAGCAACCATTCCGCATACTAAAAAGTAGTTTTCTTCATAATCAGCAGGTGGCATCTCTTCGGAGGTGCCACTATTTTTCAATTATGATTTCAAAATTTCTACAAATCGGTCAGCTAAACTTGCATTGCTTAGAAGGCCCACAACATGGCCCTACCCTTCTGCTTATGCATGGTCTCACTGCAAACGCACATGCATTTGATGGATTGATAGATGCAGGATTAACTAGGTTTTGTCATTTGATTAGTGTTGATTTAAGAGGTAGAGGCTTAAGTGATGCGCATGATTCTGAATATAGTATGGCAGAACATGCAAAGGACATCATTGGATTAATGGATGCTTTGCACATTCCTCAAATTATTCTTGGTGGACATTCATTTGGTGCATTGCTCAGCTTTTATTTAGCAGCACACTTCCCCGAACGTTTTTCTAAACTTATTTTGATGGATGCTGGATTATCTATGCATCCCAACACTAAGGAAATGCTCGCACCAACATTAAGCAGGTTAGAGCAAACCTACCCAAGTTTTGATTTCTACCTCGATAAAGCCCGGAAAGCGCCATACAATAATCCCTGGTATACAGAAATGGAAAGTTACTATAGAGCAGATGTAAAAGATGTTGGAAATGGTCATGTGCAGCCTAGAAGTCAACTCATGCATATGATTGAAGCTGTTACAGGTGCATTAGGAGAACCATGGAAAGAATATATCACAAAAATTGAGCATCCAGCCCTCTTATTACATGGCCCAGAAGATTATACCCTTGGTGCACCCTTACTTCCTAAAGAAAATGCACTTGAAACTGTTGCACTCTTAAAAAAGGGAACGTATGTTCAAGTACCAGGCAATCACCAAACAATGTTATATGGACCCGGTGCAAAGTCTATTGTAGCTGCCATCCAGCATTTTATAGAAAAGGAATCTTCAAACTAACCTATTTTAGCCGCTCATTAAGCGGCTTTTTTTATGGAATTCTATAGAAAAAATATTGAAATACGTTGGAGCGATCTGGATCCATTGCAACATGTTAGACACAGTGCCTATTACGATTGGGGAGCCTATATACGCATGCATATTTTGAGAGAATTGGGCTTGACTCCAGAACTTTTTGCAAAGTATGCAGTTGGGCCAATTATTTTTCGTGAAGAATGTTTGTTTCAAAGAGAAGTCCGCTTTCAAGACTCTATTACTATTGAGGTTGCACTTCAAAAAGCAAAGAAGGATTATTCAAGGTGGACTATGTATCACAGAATTATAAAAAATGATGAGGTACAAGCAGCCATAATTACTGTAGATGGGGCTTGGTTAGATATGAAAACCAGAAAACTCACAATACCCCCATCCGATTATTCCGCTGGCATGAAAGGATTTCCACTTACAGATGATTATATCTGGCTAGACTAGCCTTTTTTAGGGGTTTAACATAGTTTTCTGAAAATTAAAATACTGCTAAGTCCTAATTCAATGCTCTTTCTGCACCAGCATTGCACCTTCCCCCTATCTTTGCGAAACTAACAACTGTTCGCATATGAATCTGGAAAGAAATCGTAACGAGGATTGGATGAAAATGAAATGGAGCGAAACCCGCCAAATGATAGACAAGATTAAATTAGGTGGCGGAGCTTCTAGCATTGCTAAGCAAAAAGAAAAAAATAAACTTACACCAAGGGAGCGGATTGAATTGTTATGCGATAAGAATACTTCTTTTACGGAGATTGGCATATTTGCTGGCTGGGGAATGTATGAGGAATATGGTGGTTGTCCTGCGGGTGGCACAGTAGCAGGTATTGGTTATGTAAGTGGACGCCAATGCGTAATTGTTGCAAATGACCAAACTGTTAAAGCTGGGGCATGGTTTCCAATAAGCGGAAAGAAAAACCTTCGCTTACAAGAAATTGCTATGGAAAATAAACTGCCTATCATTTATCTCGTAGACAGTGCAGGCGTTTTCCTCCCAATGCAAGATGAAATTTTTCCTGACAAAGAACATTTTGGAAGAATCTTTCGCAACAATGCCATCATGAGTGCACAAGGTATTACGCAAATTGCTGCAGTTATGGGCGCATGTGTTGCTGGTGGTGCTTACCTGCCTATTATGAGTGATGAAACGTTGATGGTTGAAGGGAATGGTAGCATTTTTTTGGCTGGCAGTTATCTTGTAAAAGCTGCTATTGGTGAAGATATTGACAACGAAACACTTGGAGGTGCAGTTACGCATACAGAAATCAGTGGTATAGCTGATTACAAATTCCCAACTGAACAAGCTTGTATTGAACATATTCGAAAGATCATGTCGAAATTGGGTGAGCCTACAAAAGCAGGCTTCAATCGTGTTACACCCAAATTACCAGCAAAGCCTGTTGATGAAATATGTTCTATCATGAGCGAAGGCAATGCTAAACCATACGACGTTCGAGAAATTATTGAGCACTTGGTAGATGAAGGTGAGTTTGATGAATTTAAAAAGGACTATGGCAAAACTATTCTTTGCGGTTATGCTCGCATTGATGGATGGGCAGTTGGTATAGTTGCCAATCAACGATTGATTGTAAAAAGTAAGAAAGGTGAAATGCAAATGGGTGGTGTTATTTACAACGATAGTGCCGATAAAGCTGCTAGATTTATTTTAAACTGCAATCAAAAGAAAATACCTCTGGTCTTTTTACAAGATGTGACTGGTTTTATGGTTGGAAGTAGAAGTGAACATAGTGGCATTATTAAAGACGGTGCAAAATTGGTGAATGCTGTTGCCAATTCTGTTGTTCCAAAATTCACCATCATTACTGGTAATAGTTATGGTGCTGGTAATTATGCTATGTGCGGTAAAGCGTATGACCCAAGACTCATCTTTGCTTGGCCCAGTGCAAAGATTGCTGTAATGGGAGGTGAACAAGCAGCAAAAACACTACTTCAAATTCAAGTAAGTGCTATGAAAGCGAAGGGTAAAAGTTTGTCAGCTGAAGAAGAGCAACAAATGCTACAAAATATCAAAGGCAAGTATGAGCAGCAAACCACTCCTTATTATGCTGCAGCTCGTTTATGGGTTGATGGCATCATTCACCCAGCAGAAACTAGAAGAGTCATTAGCGAGGGTATAACTGCCGCTAATCATAATCCAGATATGGCTGCTTTAAAAACGGGTGTATTTCAAGTGTAATCTTTCAATCATTTCTGCGAACTTGCATCAAAAATAATTTCATGCAATATCCAGTATATATTGTTGATGCTTTTGCTAACAATGTTTTTGAAGGAAATCCCGCTGCTGTTTGTCCTCTGGAAACCTGGTTACCTGATGCAACTATGCAAAGCATTGCTGCTGAGAATAATTTATCTGAAACCGTTTTCTTTGTCCCTTCTGAAAAAGGTTTTCACATAAGTTGGTTTACTCCAACGGTTGAAGTGGTTTTATGCGGACATGCAACACTTGCCACAGCGCACATACTATACACCGAATTAGGATATACATTACCCAGCATACAATTCGAGTCAAAAAGCGGTGAGTTAGTAGTAAAAAAACACCCTCAAGGCTATCAACTAAATTTTCCTTCAACCACTATTGAAGTAATGAAGGGTAATGACTCCGCACTTCTACATGGACTAGGCATCCAAAAATATCAAGCTGCTTTTACTTCTGTAATGGACTGGATGGTAGTGTTAGAAAACCAAGATGCAATTGATGCGTTGAATCCAAACTTTGATATACTGGCCACTATTCCTTCAAGAGGCATTATTGTTACTGCTCCTGGGAAAGATGTAGATTTTGTTTGCAGGTGCTTTTATCCGCAAAGTGGCGTAAATGAAGACCCTGTAACTGGCTCTTCGTTTACACATACTGCTCCTTATTGGAGTGAGCGATTGGGAAAAACAGCTCTTATAGGTGAACAGAGATCACACAGACCAGGTAAGGTTTGGCTGGAAATTCAAGACGATAGAACCCTGCTTGCTGGACCAGCCATAACGTTTTCAAAAGGCTATTTTTTCCTACCATGAGTGAACACATAACTATTTATACGGATGGTGCTTGTAGAGGTAATCCTGGCAAAGGCGGTTATGGAATAGTACTGATGTGGGGCGGAAGAAAAAAAGAACTCTCTGCCGGATATCGCTTAACTACCAATAATCGAATGGAATTACTTGCCGTTATTATGGCTTTAAAAGAGTTGAAACGAAATGACCTGCCTATTATCATTTACTCAGATAGCAAGTATATTGTAGATGCTGTTGAAAAAGGCTGGTTAACTAAATGGATAGCTACCGATTTTAAAGGTGGCAAGAAGAATGCAGATTTATGGAAGCAATTCTATCAATTGTCTCAAAAATTTCGCATTCAATTTCAATGGGTAAAGGGACATGCAAGTAATCCATTTAATAATCGTTGTGATGAATTAGCAACAGCTGCAGCCGATGGAAATGATTTATCAATCGACCATACTTTCGAAGAAGAAAATCACCACTCATGATCACAACCTATTGGAGCCCCTTGTGCAATTTCAGCGGGTCTTGGTAGTGTAATACTTGCTTTATCTTTTACTCTTTGCACAATAAAAGAAAATGCTGCTGCTTGAGTAGGTTGTTGCTTAGCTTGTGCTTCACTAAATGCACTCAATAATTGAATGCGAACATGTAAAATTGACTTGGCTTCAAATCCAAGACGATCCGACTGATAGCTGCCCATCATCCAACTTAACAACTGATGTCGTAATTGCCATTGAATTTGAGCTTGGTAAGCATTCTTTAACAACGGCTTTTTATACAAATGACTGATTAAAGTATCTAATACATCATCTAGGCCTGGTAATTGATATAATGCTTTTTGCTGAATGAGGCGTTGCATACGTTCAGGATGGAATATGAATGAAAACACATAATCTGTAAAAGCTTCTGCCGGACTCATAGCATCTAATAACATTCCTGTTCTTTTATAGAATACCTCTCCTACTTGTTCATACATAGGCGGTCTGGGCGGAATCCATTGTAAACACTGTTCAGGCAGCACCAATGCAGCAGGATCTAGGGCAGAAAGCACCGCCTTCATTGCTTTTACTTGTTGATTAGCAGATAAAGGTTGAACTATTTGCTCACTTTTTGTGCCTTTTACACTGTATTGATACTTCAAACCAGCAATAGATTTTGTAACTGCTTCTACCTGATAACGATGGTAGTTATACACAGGAACAAGAGCATCTTCCATTTTACTCAAAGGCGTACCCGTTGTTACCACCTCTTTTGAAAACTGTTGTAAGGCAACTTTCCTAACTTCCATTACTCGTATCAACTCATCGGCAGCATCCATTCCATTATCCCATAAATGTGCATCTGGATGCATACCTCCAGGAGCTCTTGCATCTGCATCTGATAAGAAGGATAAACCAAGTTGATGCGTCTCATCTAAAATAGCCTTCAATGCACTTTCTTCATCTGTACCTTTTGGAAAATCTTGGTATCCATACATAATAGCACGCTTGTCCCATGCGCCAATTTCATTGGTATATACATCAGAGAAGTCTAATTCCTTTCCTTTCAACTTGATTAATGGATGCGGGTAATCCATCACTGATGCTCTATTGTGCACACTCGAAGAATAATTATGCATCAGTCCGAGCGTATGCCCTATTTCATGGGCTGAGAGCTGACGAATTCTTTGTAAAGCAGCTTGCTTCATTGTTTCAGAAACAGTCTTACCTTCTTCAAAAGGTGACAATAACCCTGTGAAAATGAGGTAGTCTTGCCGCACTCTCAACGAACCCAAAGTAACTTGTCCTTTTATAATTTCTCCTGTTCTTGGATCTGTTACAGATGCTCCGTAACTCCATCCTCTTGTTGACCTATGCACCCAGTTAATCATATTATAACGTATGTCCATTGGATCTGCATCCACGGGAAGCATTTTAATTTGAAAAGCATTGATATACCCTGCTGCTTCAAAAGCCTGATTCCACCATGCCCCACCTTCTAACAAAGCTGAACGTATAGGTTCTGGTGTCCCTGGATCTAAGTAATATACAATTGGCTGAACTGGTTCACTTTTTAAAGCTGTTGGATCTTTTTTATTAAGCCTATGACGAGCTATAACCATCTCTTGAATAGGAGCATCAATTGGACTACTAAAGTTGTAATAAGAAATGCCGAAATAACCTGAACGAACATCATACTTTCTTGGCCTAAATCCTGCTGTATCTGGCAGTTGAACTAAGGAATGATGTACACGAAGCGTAATAGCTTCTGCACTAGGTGTTACAGATCGAACCAATCTACCTGCATCACTTCCTCCAGTAAAAGTGATGATTGCTTCAAATTCGCTGTTCTTTGGGAAATTTTTTGTACGCTGCATATACATCGCAGATCTAGAATCGTTGAATACATAGGTTCCTTGTCTTGCTGTACGAATCTTATCGGCAATCCCATGTGCATCTCTCACTAAAAATGGAGTTGCATCAATTAATAGTTTGCCATCTTTTTCTTCTTCAATGAGAAAACTTGCAATAACAGATTGAGCAAATGATTCTTCTACAGCCCTTCGCTCTGTTGCATCGGACGTTATAGCTCTAAAACTATAATTGGGCTGTGTTAAGAATAACCTTCTCCCAATACGCTGGAATTTTACAATCCGTGAATTACCTAACTGTCCTCTATCTAAACCAATATCATTAGAACCCAAGCCAGAAGAAAGGCTATTTACATAAAGCATTTCCTGCTCTAAGCGATCCACTTCCCACCAAATCCTTCCCATAGACTCATCCCACCAAAAAGGAATAAATCCGTCCATTTTTTTCCAATTATTATTTTGTGCTTTCCAGTTATTCTGCGCGTTTGCCGTGAAATAAAAACTAACCAGTAAGAGAAGCAATATTCTAGAAGCCATAATATCAATTTAGTTGTCAAGTTAGCAATTCTATCAGCAATTATTCTACCTTTAAAAGAAAACTATGCTCAAATTCATCCCTTTTCTAATTTTTATTTCTTGCATTTCTATTTCGTCATATTCACAAAATGCATCCGTGCCCGAACAATTAGCTCAGCAACAATTAGATGCTTACAACAACAGAAATATTGATGCCTTTTTGGTTCCATATTCAGATAGTGTGGAAGTGTATATTTTTCCTAATCAGTTACAGTATAAAGGAAAAGAAAATATGCGCAACCAATACAAGCCAATGTTTGAAAGGCTTACCGATTTAAACTGTAAATTGGTAAATAGAATGGTCATGGGGAACACAGTTATAGACCATGAATGGGTTATTTTCGATAAAAACCAACCAGGCGTTTCAGCTATTGCCATTTATACTATCCAAAATAATAAAATTCAGAAAGTACATTTTATTAGAGGATAAAAAAATCCACCTCTTTTGGAGGTGGATAGATACATGTAAAAAAGTGTAACTACATTTTCTTAGCGTCTTCTAAAAACTTCGCTAAGCCTATATCGGTCAATGGATGTTTTAATAAACCAAGAATGCTATCAAGCGGACAAGTACAAACATCTGCGCCAGCTTCAGCAGCTTTTGTAATATGTAATGCATTGCGAATAGATGCGGCAAGTATCTCAGTTTTGAATCCTTGAATATCGTAAATATGTCTGATTTGACTAATCAACTCCATACCATCCCAACCGCTATCATCAATTCTGCCAATAAATGGTGATACGTAGGTAGCACCTGCTTTTGCAGCAAGTATTGCTTGTCCTGCTGAAAATACCAATGTGCAATTTGTTTTTATCCCATTATCTGTAAACCATTTCAAAGCCTTCACACCTTCTTTAATCATTGGGACTTTCACAACAATATTTGGGTGAATAGCCGCAAATTTTTGCCCCTCTTCAATCATACCTTTAAAATCGGTACTCAACACTTCAGCACTTACATCGCCATCCACTTCTTCGCAAATGGTTTTGTAGTGATTAATAATAGCTTCTTCCCCGCGAATTCCTTCTTTAGCCATTAGCGAAGGATTGGTAGTTACACCGTCTAAAATGCCTAAATCGTTGGCTTCTTTAATTTGTGCAAGATTTGCTGTGTCGATGAAGAATTTCATGTTGTGTAGTATTTAAATAAAAGGAGCAATGATGTGCAATTGCTCCAATATTGAAAAAAAGTTAAATAAAAAAAGGGGCAGGCTACTCACATCGCACCGCTACAACCGCCTATCCTTGCTGTATTCCTACCCTGGGGAGTTTCAGCAGGAGCTGGTCGTGTAAGACCTGCCGGGTGCAAAAGTAAGGGAGTAGGTGGAATTTTGTACATAAAAATTAAGATTAACGAGGTGCAGGGCCAGAACGTATAGATTGAACTGCCACCAACTCATCGTGTCTACCAGTTAAAGCTCTGTAATACACTAAAATCAGGTACTCATTTTCTGTTTCCCAAAAATTGCCTTCTGTTTTTTGGACATTGGCTGCTTTTGGTGAATCACTAGCAGCTTTAGTCATGTATTGATAAGTATAATATCCTTGTTTTAGATAAAGCTCCTTTTCATAGAACCCAGTTTGAAGGTTAAAGCTCATTTTAGAACTATCAGAAATTTGAAAACCAGTCAATTCCCCAACCATGTGCAAGTCCTCTTTTTCAAATGGCTTACTATTTGGCGGTTGGTACTGAAATTTTACTTTAGCGAAATCACCTTGCCACCAATGGTTAATCATATCTGTACTTCCCAATTCCAACCACCCATTTAAGTCACGAAAAAAAATATACCTCAAATTCGACCTTGATTGGTCAGTTCGCATCACAACTTCAACAGGACGAGCCTTTAAATCTGCCGATTCCATTCGGTCACTTACAAAACGAAAGCTCCTTAAATCGGCCCAGCGATATTCTTTCCCGCCAGGAAAAACCACATCTTGTTCACCGTTATATTCCAATACAGATCCTCTTATAAAAACTGGCTGAATATTTCTTACAGCCCTATCCCACAGGTTGTTTTGCACCACAACTACTTTTATTTGTTGTTGTGGATTAACCAATTGCATTCGACCTGCATTAACAGAAAACTGCACTCTCTGATGCGTTAAAAAAACTTGCGATTGATATGGTTGTAGAACTTGCGCAGCTATGGTAGCTTTATCCTCAGCAATTAACATACGTTTTGTAAAGACAAGCTGATTGGTATCCCCGTTTAAAAAAACTTTTAGAATATAATTACCACTTCTTGTTGGCATACAATTCGATTCAGGCAAACGAATTTGGTAATGCACATATTTTTGAAAAGCTACTGAAGATGGTCTGAATTGTGTTATACGGCCTTGCGTAAATCCGCTGATATAGTCAAAAGCACTCAATTGTACAGGTGTCCAATCGGCATTACAAAGCTCATAAGTATAGAAATAGTTTTTGGCAAAACCTTCCAAATCATCAAAATGCAACTCAAGTACCTCACGTTGTTGCAACTTCATTAGCGGTAAGCTCATTTGGTTACCAGACTGAAAAAATTTGATGCCTGCAATTTGTCCACTAACTACTCCTTCTACGTTTCGCTGAGCAAAAATTGCGAAAGAATACAACATTAGAATAATTAACAACCTAAATTTCATTGGTGTAAGTTAAAGATTCTCCCGAATGAATAACTTTGAACCTATACCTGTAGTTTTGAATTTTAACAAAATATCTATTGCAGCCAGCATTCCATATAGCAAGAAAAATAACTTTTAATCGTCAACCTTCTTTTTCAAGGTTTATAATTCGATTATCTGTAATAGCTACTTCCATTAGTGTAGCAGCCATGATTCTTACACTTTGTTTTGTAAATGGATTTCAGGATGCCATTTCAAAAAAAATATTTGGTTTCTGGGGACATATCCGCATTCAACCCTACACACTCAACAAATCACTGATCGCAGAAGATGAGTTAGCAACATCAAATGACACCATCTTATTACAACTAAAGCAGTTCCCGCAAATTACTAGTGTTAATAGTTATATCACACGATCTGCTGTTATTGAAAAAAATGGAGAGATTGAAGGTTGTTTGTTAAAAGGAATTGACCCCTCATTTCCAACTAAACAGTTCGAACATTTTATTAAACTTGGCCATACTATTGCATTTGAAGACAGTATGTACGACAGAAGTTTGGTGATTTCTGAGTTATTAGCTAATAAATTACAATTGGCATTGAATGATACTGTTAAACTTCATTTTATTAAAACAGAAACTGGCACCTCAACTTATAGAAAATTACGAGTTGCGGGTATCTATAAAACTGGCCTAGAAGAATATGATCAGCTTTTTTGTTTGGTAGATATTCGATTGTTACAAAGAATTATTTCGCCCTACATAGCCTATATAAGTGGATACGAAGTGTTTACGAACACTTCAGTTAAATCTGAAGATTTAAGTCTCGCTATTAACGAAACCATTTCAAGTGAATGGCTTGCTAGATCAATGGAAAGTATATTCCCAAATATTTTCGATTGGCTCGAGATCCAAAATGTGAATAGAAATGTGGTTTTTATTATCATGGGGGTGGTTGCGCTCATTAACCTGCTGACATGCCTGCTTGTTTTGGTATTAGAAAGAACCAGAATGGTAGGTATTTTGAAAGCTTTAGGTGGAGAGGATAAGTTTATTCAACAGATTTTTTTGTACTATGCCTCTTTTATAGCTTTGAGAGGTGTAGGTATTGGAGCTATTATTGGATTGCTAATTTGCTGGTTGCAGTTAGTTACAGGCTTTATTCAATTAGATGAGACAGCCTACTATGTTTCAGTTGCACCTGTTGTAATTGTAGCATGGCAAATTGCCTTAGTGGTTTTAGCCACTTTTTTGGTTGCTTTTTTGAGTTTATGGTTACCAACTTTTCTCATTCGAAAAATTCAACCCATCCAAGCTATTCAGTTTAATTAACTATTGAATAAGGTGCGAAAGAAGAATTCCTGTTGCTACACCCGCATTCAAGCTCTCTGCCCCACCTTTTCTCATAATTGTTACAGGATTTGTTATGAAAGGTTGAATATCTGGTAAAATACCTTTCGATTCATTTCCTATAACTAATAATCCACCTTCCGCTTGAACAGTTTTAATATCATTTCCTTGAAGAATAGCCCCATAAATAGTCAAATGCTTGTGGTTCTTTAAAAAAGTGGGTAATTCAGTATAAAAAACACTGACCCTAAAAACGCTCCCCATGCTGCTTTGCACCACTTTGGAATTGTAACAGTCTGCTGTTAAAGCATCAACCACAATTTTCTTCACCCCAAACCAGTCGGCGCTTCTTATAATAGTACCTAAGTTGCCTGGGTCTTGTATGCCATTTAGAACCAATGCCCATTCATTGTTTTCTACTGAAAAGGCTTGCTGAGACTGCATTTCAGCAATCGCCAAAACCTGATTAGGAGTTTCTAAAGCACTAATTCTTTCAAGCTCATGTTGCTCAATAATTTGAACCGCAGGTACATAAGCTGAGGGCTGCCAATCTTTAGTAGCATACAGTTTTTTTATACTCCATCCACTTGATAATAATTCATCTACCAGCTTCGGACCTTCCACGACAAAGCAGTTTTCTGATGCTCTGAATTTTTTTTGGTATAAGTTTTGAATATATTTGACTTCATTCCGGTTTAACATACACGAATGTATTTAAAAACTACCCGAAGATACCACCTACTCTTGATGTTCCTACTTTTTCTGGGGGCGTGTGGTATAGAAAAAGTATCTGTTAAAAATCCACCTTTAAATAAACCATTTGTTTTCGACAACAAGGTCATTTTACACAATGGCCAGTTTAGTAAGTCTGAAAAGCAAAAAATTACTGCCGAATTAAACGGTCAATGGGATGATAGCATGATTGCTAGAAGAGCTCAGCGATATTTACTGTTTGAAGAAATTAAGAACCCGCCTGTATTTGACACTGCCAATCTGCGCAGATCGCAGCAATTCATGAAAAACTATATGAATGGCCGCGGATTTTATTATGCCAACTTCAGAGATTCAATCAAAATTGACACATTCAAACAACAGTTGCGAACAACTGTTTATATGCATGTATATCCTGGAAAAAATGTATTAATAGATTCAGTATCTTTTTCATTATCAGACTCAGTGCTTGCTGCTGCTTTGCTACCACATCAACATAAAACCCTACTCAAGAAAGGGGTTCCGTTCAGCAAACAAATTATTTCATCCGAATTAGACAGACTTATAAGTGTATTCCAACAAAATGGCTTCTTTAAATTAAGTCGCGATGATTTGTATGCTGAAATTGATACAACAGATGAAGCTTTATTAGACATATCCTTAGATATTTTTGAACAAGCAAGACAATTAGAAGCTGTTTCCAAAAGACGAGCTGAAAGTCCAAGTTGGGATGTTGCTATAAAGAACAGAGCCATCAACGACTCAACAAAAAATATAGCTTATAAAATTGGAAAACTCATTTATTATCCTGAAAGCAAATTCACTGATATAGTTGATAGTTTATTGGTAGATACAACTTTTAAATCATGGCAAAAAGATGAGTTTGAAATACGTTACAAAGAAGGCAACTACAATTTAGGGCCACTAAAAGAGCATACTTTTTTAAGGAAAGGAATGATGTACAATGAGCGTTTATTTTTTAAATCATTGAATGCTCTCAATGAAATTGGTACATGGGGACAAGTAGATGTTCGCCCAAAAATTCGGGATAAAGATACCATGGACTTATACTTCTTCATGAGTCAAGAGAGCAAGTATAATTATAGTATTGATCTCGAAACTTCGCGGAATACCAGCGACATTATTGGTGGTAATTTGGTAGGTATTTCTTCCAATTTCAACTTCAGAAATAGAAATGTTTGGAAAAGCGCCATTCAATCGAATACCAGCTTAAGGGCGGGTGTAGAATTAAACGTTCTTCAAAGAACACAACTCCTACAAACTGTTCAAATGAGTGCCGGCCATACTTTTATATTTCCAAAACTTATTGTTCCTTTCAAACTGGGGCCTATAAAAGATCGAATGGATGCAAAAAGAACCTTGCTATCTACCAACTATGCATATACAGATAGAAGGAATATATTTCGCCTTCGATCATTTATTACAAGCTGGGGTTATGAATGGAAAAGAGGTAATAATATTTGGCTCTATAAACCTATAAGCGTTGAGTTATATGGATTAGATACATTGCCGCTATTAAGTGAACTTTTTAATCAAAATCCATTTCTTCGACTATCCTTTAACACAGGTAATGTAATAAGTCAAAGTATTTCATATGTAAAAACTTTTCAAGGAAGAACTAATAGGAATAACCATTATATGCGTTTTGGGGTGGAAGAAGCTGGCTCTATTATGGGTGCATTCCCAAGGTTAAGAAGTCTTATATACAGATATGTCAAAACTGAAGCAGAATATAGATATTCCTATAAGCTGCCCCAAACAGAATGGGCATTTCGACTTTTTGGAGGTGCAGGATTTAACTACAGTAACGACCCCACTATTGGTTCTGTAATGCCTTTCTTTAAACAATTTGCGGGAGGCGGCCCCAACAGCATGCGAGCTTGGCAATTACGACAACTTGGTTTAGGTAGTTCAATTGCAAATGACACCATAACTACAACTACATTTAGAGATCGTTTAGGCGATATGATGTTAGAAGCTAATCTAGAATACAGATTCAATTTATTAACGTTGGGCAGTTTTAATATTGCAAGTGTATTCTTTGCAGATATTGGCAATATTTGGAACATCAGAAAAAAAGATGATAACCCCAATGCAGAGTTCAATTTCAGACGCTTGTATAAAGACTTAGCTGTATCCGTTGGAACGGGTATTCGCTTTGACTTTTCTTATTTCTTAATTCGATTAGATGCTGGATTTAAACTGAAAGACCCAGCTCGACCAACACCTAATGGCTGGGCTGACTTTAAAAACCTGCAGTTTACAGAAACCAGACCAAATGGAGTTCAAGTAAGAAACTTTGCCTTACAATTGGGCATTGGTCTCCCATTCTAAACGCATAGCCTGCGTGTGTGCTTCAAATGATTCTGGTGTATAAGCTCCGTCAACAGCAAAGTCTCCAATTTTTGTTCTTCGCAGTGCACTTAAATGTGCTCCTGTTCCTAAAAATTGCCCTATATCATTTGCCAATGTTCTGATATATGTTCCTGTTGAACATACCACACGAAATCCAATAAGAGGCAAGTCTATTGAAGTGATTTCAAATGCGTATATATTTATTTTCCTTGGATCAAGTTTTACCTCCTGCCCTTTTCTTGCTGCTAAATAAACAGGTTTACCATCTTTTTTTATAGCTGAATGAATAGGCGGTGTTTGCCATACTTCACCTATGAAATGTTGCACCGCATCTTGAAGCTGTTCTTTTGTGATGTGTTCAAATGGCAGCTGATTTTCCGGTTGTGATTCCAAATCGTATGTTGGAGTTGTTGCCCCCAATGTAAAAGTACCGGTATATTCTTTTTGCATCCCCATAAACTCTTGAATGCGCTTTGTGAATTTACCAGTGCAAATAATCAATAGTCCAGTTGCAAGTGGATCTAAAGTACCTGCATGACCAACTTTTGAAACCTTAGTAGTTATTCGTACCTTCTTCACTAAATCAAAGGACGTCCACCGCAAAGGCTTATCCATGAGTATGACCTCACCATCCAAAAATGGTTGCATTGATGGATGAATTGGTTTTTGTTTCATATATGCTTTTTAATACAGTTCCAATAAAACTGCAATTTTTCATGCTCTGCCAAAGGAACCTTACCTAAATTTTTAATAAACAATTCTGCATCTTTTATTCGCTCTTCAGTAGCAGGATGTGTACTTAAAAATGAAACAGGTTCATTAGATTCATCCTTTTGTAGAGTAGTTAGTAAGCGAACCATGCCACGAGGATCTATCTTTTGTAGAACCATCATTTTCATACTCAACTCATCGGCTTCCCTCTCTAAACTCCTTGAATAAGACAGTTGCCGAAGCATATCTGCTTGTTGTAGCAATGCCGAACTAATTCCTCCACCATCTCCAATAAACAGGCTTAAAAACAATCCAGATGAAGCCGACTTTAATAAATTATCTAAACCATGACGTTGGTTCACATGTGTAGCTTCATGCCCAAGCAAGGCAACTAGGGATGTATAATCATCCAAGTCTTTTAATAATGCACTATTTACAATAATAAAACCACCAGGAGTTGCAAAGGCATTTTTCTCTTCAGATGAAACCACAAATGTTTGCACTGGATAATACGGACTAAGTTTCAACTCTTTTGCAAATGCTTGCAACCAATATGTGGCAGAGTCTTCAACATCTTCCTGTTCTAAAAATGTATCAAATAATTTTTGTCCTATTTCTACTTCATACTCTCTAGAAATCATCTTCATTCCAATCCAAGGCAATGTTTTTGTAACACCCAAATACAAAAGTGCAACACCTAAAATTAACCCGCTAATTGCCCAAAAGGGTTTATATTGATGCCATAAACGAGTAAACACTCTTTGATTACTTTGTACTTCTTTTTCAAGCGTTAACAAAACAGGATGAGCATGAGGTATTTCAAGGAATCCTTGAGAAACATTCGACTGAAAACATTTTCTTCCATTTGATTCTGGAAGAGCCTGAATTGAATAGATTGGCCACTTCAGTACAAAAGCACTATGGTCAGCTTGATAAATATGCAATGTATTTTGAAAATACATCAATCGCACAGGTTGGGCCATGGCATTTTCGCCAACATATAACCAAGCTATATGTTCATCTGTGTATTGCATGAATTAATAGGCTCTTGCAAACAATACCCGTTTACTAGAAGGCTTTCCAGATAAAATACAAACACCCTGTTCATCTGGCTGATTTAGTGGGATACAGCGAATAGTAGCTTTTGTTATTTCCTTGATTTTTGCCTCTGTTTCTTCAGTTCCGTCCCAATGAGCTGAAAGAAATCCGCCTTTTTCATCAAGCAAACGAACAAATTCATCCCAAGTGTCAACTTGGGTTATATGTGAATCTCTGTATGCTTTTGCTTTATCAAACATAGCCTGCTGAATATCCACCAACAATTGCTGAATTGTTTCTGCTAAACCTTCTAATGGAAGAGATTGCTTTTCTTTAGTGTCCCTACGCGCTACTTCAACTACTTTATTTTCAAGATCGCGCGCGCCAATAGCAATTCTTACAGGCACACCCTTCATTTCATATTCAGCGAACTTCCAACCTGGACGCATTTGGTCGTTATCGTCATACTTCACTCTAATTCCAAAACTTTGTAAAGTCTTCTTTAACTGAAGGGCATGTTCATCAATCAAAGCTTTTTGTTCTGGGCCTTTATAAATAGGTACAATCACTACTTGTACAGGTGCAATTTTTGGAGGAAGTATCAAGCCATCATCATCACTGTGTGTCATAACTAAACCTCCAATTAAACGCGTACTCACACCCCAGGAAGTAGCCCACACATAGTCTAATTTATTTTCTTTATCACTAAACTTCACATCAAAAGCTTTAGCAAAATTTTGCCCAAGAAAATGTGAAGTACCAGCTTGCAGTGCTTTACCATCCTGCATTAGAGCTTCAATACAGTACGTATCTACAGCACCAGCAAATCTTTCAGCAGGTGATTTTACACCTTTAATAACTGGCATTGCCATCCAATTTTCAGCAAAATCGGCATACACATCTAACATACGCCTTGTTTCTTCTACAGCTTCTTCAGCTGATGCATGAGCCGTATGCCCTTCCTGCCATAAAAATTCTGCTGTACGCAAAAAAAGTCGGGTGCGCATTTCCCAACGAACCACATTTGCCCACTGATTAACCAGAATGGGTAAATCGCGGTACGACTGAATCCAAGTTTTATAAGTATTCCAAATGATGGCTTCACTGGTTGGACGAACCACAAGTTCTTCTTCCAATTTTGCATCAGGATCTACCATGAGTTTTCCAGGATTGTTAGGATCGGTTTTTAAGCGATAGTGAGTAACAACTGCACATTCCTTTGCAAATCCCTCTGCATTTTTTTCTTCAGCTTCAAACAAGCTCTTTGGAACGAACAATGGGAAATAGGCATTTACGTGACCTGTATCCTTGAACATTCTATCCAATACATCACGCATATTTTCCCATAAGCCATAACCATAGGGTTTAATGACCATACATCCTCTAACCGCGCTATAATCGGCTAAACCCCCTTTCAAAATCAGGTCGTTGTACCATTGCGAGTAATCCTTTTCCCTGGTTGTAATTTCTTTTCCCATACTTTACAATATTCTTAACAATTCTTGGGCACTTCTACATGAAGTGGCATATTATTTGCCTTACCTAAACAAAGAAGCTACCTGCCGGCAAAAGTAGGTAACTTCACCCAACAGAATCACAAAAAGGAATTGAAATGAAACATACTTTACTTATAGGAATGGTTGCCCTCGTTTTGTCGTCTTGCGGCACTGCAAAGCGCTTCATCCAAACACCGGACGATTTGTACTATTCACCAGTTGATCCGGCTATTGAAGAAAGAGAAGCCCGTAGGCAAGATAGAGAACGCTATCAAGAGTTTCCAGATCGTGACGATCGTTTGTTGCGTATGCAGGTAAGAAATGGTGGTAGATGGAACCAACTAAACGATTTTGATTATTGGTATGACCCTCGATTTGATTTTGGTCCAATGGCTTGGAATAGCTGGCGTGTAAATCAGCCCCTATTCATGGGCAATACTTGGGGGTGGAATAATCCATGGGCTTGTAACAACCCATTTATGTGGAATAATCAGATTGGATGGAATAATCCTTTTATGTGGAACCGACCATTTATTGGGATGGGATTCAGACCAGGATGGAACAATTGGGGATGGAATAGCCCTGTACAAAGTATCGCCATCTATAAACCAGTTATTGCCAGAACAAGTTCTGGAAGCAATTTAAGTGCATTCAGAAATCGCTCTTACAATAACAACGAATATTATCAATATAGAGGCAAACAAGAGCAAGGCTTTGGAAGCCTATTAAGGAGAGCATTCTCAAGTAGTGAGAGTAGCAGTGGTAATAGCAGCTCAAGTTGGGATAGGCCAGCAAGAACATTCTCATCTGGAACTACAACAAGTAGTAGTGCTGGTGGTAGAAGTGGCGGCTTTAGAAGTACAGGTTCTAGTACAAGCACTGGAAGAGGTGGTAGGAATTAATATCATTTCATTTTAAAGAATTCAAGCTCAGCTTTTAATTAAGCAAGGAAAAAGTATATCTATATGAAAAAAATTCTTTCAATCATATTAATCTTAGCATCTGGATATTCATTTGCACAAACACCCGATGACGTTTTGCGCACGGCTTGGTTTACCCAACAGGGAACTGCTAGAACACAAGCTATAGGAGGTGTTATGGGTGCACTCGGCGGTGATATTTCGGCAGGACATATAAATCCAGCCGGGTTGGGTTTATACAAAACAAGAGAAATGGTTTTATCGCCTGGCTTCTTTCAACAAAATGGCAAATTTAATTATAGAGGAAGCGATAGTACTGGACAACAAAGTTCCTTTAATTTAGGAACAACTGGATTTGTATTTGGAAATGCAAGACCTCATAACAGAAAATATAGATCAACTGCATTTGCAATATCTATTCAGCAACTTGCTAACTACAACCAGCAAATCCAATTTTCTGGAGTAAATAGTATGAGTTCATTTTCAGAAAAATATCTTGAAGAGTTAATCAGAGATAGAGCTGATACAATTGCCGCATTGAATAACTACATATTTGGATCATCTCTTGCATTTAGAACCTTTTTAATTGATACTACTCAAGGCGCTGGAGGAATTTTCAATGGTTATCAGAGCATGGTTCCTATATCAACTGGGGTTCGACAAAACTACAGAGCTCAAATGAGCGGTAGCTACCAAGAAATAGCCCTCGCTTTTGCTAACAATGTTGAAGATAAACTTTATACTGGTGGAAGTTTAGTAGTTCCTGTTATTCAGCAACGACGTGAACTTACTTACAGAGAAGATGATATTACTGGTAATCCCAATAATGATTTCAACTTTTTTGAATTTAGTGAGAGTTTTAGAAGTTCAGGCGTGGGAATTGGAGGTAAGTTAGGAATCATGTATCGTCCTCAAAAATTCTGGCGATTTGGATTAGCATTTCATACACCACAATTGATTTCATTTAAAGATGAAATTAGAGCTACTATGACTGCTGATACGGAGGGTTATGCAGGTATTAGAACAGAATCTTCTGATGCATTGAATAGTGGTAATCCGGGAACGCGCTATTATAACATGATTACTCCTTATAGAGCCATGGCAAGTATTGGATATGTTTTTAATGAAGTGCGTGATGTAACCAAACAAAAAGCATTCATCAGCGCAGATATAGAATATGTTCATTATAGGGGTGCTCGCTTTCATGCAACTGACAACTTTGAACCAGGCGCAAGCGATTATTATAGAATGGTGAATGATGCAATTAAAGAGACCTATAGAGGTAATATGAATATTCGTTTAGGAGGTGAATTAAAGTTTAATACATGGATGGTTCGTGCGGGTGGTGCGTATTATGGTTCGCCACATGCCGATAAAAATTTACGTGTGAATAGAATGTTAGCCAGTGGCGGTATAGGCTATAGAAACCATGGCATCTTTATTGATTTGGCTTATGTGCACCAGTTTGTACAAGATGCAGTGTTTCCTTATCGCTTAAATGATAAGCCTAATACGTTTGCACAACAAAGAGGTAATTTTGGAACTGTAGCACTAACACTAGGTTTCAAATTATAACTTCTTTGCATTAAACGTTGAGCGCTTTCTTTCATCTAACTTAAAACAACCAACATATGCGACTCCTAATCCTTTTAGGTGGCATACTTTTACTGGCCAGTTGCCAGAAGAAAGAAAGCACTACTTCAACTTCAGTAGATCAAACTGTTCTTGCTCGAGTATTTGGAAGCAATATTCAAGTGAACAATTTAGATGAATACGCCAATCAAGCTAAGCCAGCTTATATTAATCGTGATAACACAGCGGGCAATAACATTACCAATCCAAAAGCTACACTTGGTCGTGTGTTGTTTTATGATAAAAACTTGTCGGTCGACCGTTCTATTTCCTGTGCAAGTTGTCACCAACAAACCGTTGCATTCAGCGATATCAATCGAGCAAGTAGTGGTGTTGAGGGTGGAATAACTGGTAGGCATTCAATGCGACTAATTAATACTCGGTTTGCACAGGAGTCAAGATTTTTTTGGGATGAAAGAGCTGCTACTCTAGAAATACAAACAACTCAGCCAATACAGGATCATGCGGAAATGGGATTTAGTGGTACAAATGGCCGTCCAAATTTGAGTGAATTGCTCAGAAGAATGGAAGGGTTAGATTACTATCAAAACTTATTTCAATTTGTTTATGGGGATCGTACAATTACTGAGCAAAGATTGCAAGAAAGTATGGCGCAATTTATTAGAAGTATTCAGTCTTTCGATAGCAAATACGATATAGGAAGAGCTTCGGCGCCAAATGATGCAGCACCATTTGCAAATTTTACTGCTCAGGAGAATCAAGGCAAACAAATATTTTTAGCACCACCAATATTTGATGCAAATGGAATAAGAACTGGTGGCGGTGCTGGTTGCCAAGGTTGTCACAGAGCTCCTGAATTTGATATTGATCCAAATAGTCGCAATAATGGAGTGGTTGCACAAATTGGTGGCATGGGCCCAGATTTAACCAATACACGTAGTCCGTCTTTACGCGATTTAATAAGAACAAATGGTGCAGTGAATGGTCCAATGATGCACAATGGAGCATTTCCTACTCTCGAATCGGTGATTGATCACTACAACCGAATTCCAAATAATAACAACCAATTAGATCCTCGCTTGCGACCCAACGGCAATCCGCAACAGTTAAATTTAACTCAAGCAGAAAAAGATGCTTTGGTAGCCTTTTTAAAAACCTTAAGTGGAACAGATGTGTATACCAATCGTAAGTGGAGCAATCCGTTTCTTTAGGATATTAGGAAGAAACATGAAAAACAGCGTTGTTTGAAAACACCTGTACATTTTTCAGAAAGGAAGAAAAAAAGTGCAATTCTCGGCGAGCCACTATTTACAAATAGTACAGCTTTCTACTAGTAATGTAGAAGATACCAACTTTCAGGAATTTACCACTGTCATAACTTTCAAGACAATACACCAAAGACCAAAGACTAAAGACTAAAGACTAAAGACTAAACACTACCTCTTCTTCCTATACACCAAAAAATGTTGCATTGGTAAAAAGTCAAGTTTTTTAGCCAATTCAAATCCTACCGTATCTAACTCTTTATTCAATTGTTGCACTGTCGTTGTATGCAAAGGCTTTATAGGAGAATTCGGATCCTCTCCCCTATACTCAATCAACACCAATTCTCCATTAGGGCCAAGGGCTTTGTGCATCTGTTGCAGCATTTCAAAAGGAAATTCTAGTTCATGGTACACATCTACCATCAAAATCATGTCTACTGGTTGAGAAAACTTTGGAAGTTGATTGACCTCACCCTTCCAAACCTGTACACGTTCTAATTTTTTTGCTTCTTTCTGTTTCTCCAGGTATTGAATAAAAGCATCTTGCACTTCCACTGCATATACGCTACAAGTTGGATATCGCTCAGCAATACGAAAACTGAAGTATCCTGATCCAGCACCTAGGTCAACTATAATTGCTCGATCTTTTGGCATTAATGCTGCTATAGCCTGACTAACACCTTCCTCTTCTTCTCGCGAATCGCGCTCTAGCCAAAAACCACCTGCAGCCGACATCACTTGCGCAATCTCCCTGCCCTTGAAAAATTTTCCTATTCCATCTCTGGAAGCTTTACCAAATGTATAGGGCGTAGATTCAGATTGCTGCTGGCTGTTTGGAGTAGAGCAAGCTATCAAACAACATAGTATCCACCATTTCATACCTCAATGTACAAATTTTGAGGTCTGCGGCAGCAAAATAAAAACTTAACTTGCCATATTAAATAGTTGGAATATGCCATCGATTATCTGTCCAAAATGTACACACCAGTTTGAAGCCACTGATGCTTTTCGTGAAGAAGTACAAAGAGAATTAAATACGAAAGCAGAAAAATGGAAGCAACAAAAAGAAGAAGAATTTAAAGCCAAGGAAATACAATTTCAACATCAGTTACAAGCACGCGATCAGCAAATGCAGACTTTGTTGATTGAAGAACGCAAAAAAATTCAAACTGAAATAGAAACAGCTATAAAAGCTTCTATTCAAGCTGAGTTTGAACAAAAGCTAAAAATGCTTACAGAGTCGAATCAGGAGAAAGAAGAAAAACTGAAACAGGCACGTGAGCAAGAAATAAAGTTGATGCAATTACAAGAAGATTTGAAGCGAAAGGATACAGAAATGGAACTAGCAATGAAAAAAGCTGTACTAGATGAAAGAGAAAAAGTGAAAGAACAATTATTAGCTGATGAACAAAAGCGTTTGCAATTGAAAGAAACAGAATATCAATTGCGAGAAAAAGAATTTCAAAAACAATTAGAAGATCAGAAGCAGCTGATAGAACAAATGAAGCGCAAAGCTGAGCAAGGCAGTATGCAGTTACAAGGTGAAGCGCAAGAGTTATTGTTAGAGGATTTATTGCGACAAACATTTCCGTACGATAGCATTACAGAAGTAGGTAAAGGAGTGAAAGGAGCTGATTGTATTCAAGAAGTTAAAAATAAATTAGGACAAACTGCTGGTACGATCATTTATGAAAGTAAACGCACCAAAGAGTTTTCAGCAGAATGGATTGAAAAATTAAAAGCCGACATGCGTACTTTAGGGGCTGATATAGCTGTGATTGTAACGCAAACCTATCCAAAAGATATGGACCGCATGGGTGAGAAAGATGGAGTGTATATCTGCAGTTTTTCCGAAGTACGCGGTTTATCATTGGTATTAAGAAATGCTTTATTACGTATTGCCGAAGTGAGAAAGAGCCAAGAAAATAAAGGCGATAAAATGAGTCTCTTATACGATTACCTTACAGGTTCTGAATTTAATGAGCAATGGAAAGCCATTCGCGAAGGATTTTTAAGCATGCGCATGAGTATTCAAAAAGAAAGAGATGCCATGGAAAAACTTTGGAAGGCAAGGGAAAAACAACTCGATAAAGTTCTTCTAAATGCAGCAGGTATTAGAGGTTCAATAGAAGGCATCGCCGGGGCCGAAGTCAACTTAGAATTGACCGACGACGATGAAATGCCTTTATTAGATGAATAAAAATAACTTACTATGCGAGCCTGCTTTTCTTTCTTCCGTAAGAGAAATACAAAAGCAATCCTAGTCCCATCCACAAAAAGAACCAGAACCAACTCATAGCTGGTATTTCAATCATGAGGTACAAGCAACATAGAGCACCCATGATTGGAATGAATGAGAGCTTTTTCAAAAAAGAGCGAATTGATACAACAACAAGTATGATAATGAAAATTAAAAACAATATTTCTTGGTAGCCTTCATTATTAATATGAGTAATTGCATCAATAATTCTGGTACGGAAAGACCATATGAAAAACAAAGAAATAGCAGGAATAATCCATTGACCATTAATATAAGGCAAATGGAATTTTCGTTCACCTTTTGCCAATTTAGGTAATAACAAAACGCCAAAACAAACCAATACAAAGGCAAATAAAGTTCCAATACTAGTTAGGTCTGTCATTAAACTACTAGGAAGAACTAAAGATGGAATTGCTACTAAACAACCAGTTACAATGGTTGCAAATGAAGGTGTTTGAAATTTCGGATGGACTTTAGAAAACTTTTTAGGAAGCAACCCATCACGACTCATACTCATCCAAATTCTAGGTTGTCCTAATTGAAATACCAACAAAACACTTGTTGTAGCCACTACTGCTGAAACTGAGATGATATAACCAACCCAATCGAGATTGAGTTTTTCAAAAACGTACGCCAAAGGATCAGGCACTTTTAGTTCGGTATAAGGCACCATGCCGGTAAGAACCAATGCAATAAGAATATACAACACAGTACAAATAATGAGCGAATAAATCATACCACGCGGTAAATCGCGTTGAGGATTTTCACATTCTTCCGCAGTAGTTGAGATGGCATCAAAACCAATGTAGGCGTAAAATACAGCTGATACACCAGCTAGCACTCCTCCAAATCCATTTGGCATAAATGGTCTCCAATTTTCGGTATCCACGTAAAAGAAACCAACTACAATTACAAAAATTATAACGGCTACTTTAAACAACACCATCAAGTTGGTTCCTTTTTTACTTTCTCTAATTCCTATGTACGCAATTGATGTAATGAGAACAACTATAAGAAATGCGGGTAAGTTTACAAAAAATCGGTAAGAACCAATTACAGGTGCTTGCTCATACGTTTGTATAAAAGTTTGTTGTGCAGGAATCAAAGCAGCCCCTTGTGCTAGCTGTCCTTGTAGTAATTCATACTGCTCTGCTGCTGTAAAAGGATCTGTAAGCAACCAAGCAGGTAAATGAATACCAATACCTTGTAATAGGTTATCAAAATAGCCACTCCAACTAATTGCAACAACAATATTACCTATTGAGTATTCTAAAATTAAAGCCCATCCAATAATCCATGCAACTACTTCACCAAATGATACATAAGCGTATGTATATGCACTACCCGCAACAGGAACTCGACTGGCAAATTCAGCATAACACAATGCACTAAATCCACAGGTAACAGCAGTAATGATAAACAGAATAGCAATACCCGGACCGCCATTAAATGCAGCTGTACCGATAGTTGAAAATATTCCTGCTCCAATTACGGCTGCTATGCCCATAAAAGTGAGGTCGCGTACGTTTAATACTTTTTTCAATCCAGTTCCATGAGTTGCGTCGGAACCAAAGGCATGAATAGGCTTTTTCCTCAGAAGTGACATGTAGGTATGTTAATATTGAGTTGTCGAATGTACTTGATTTCAGCTTAATGTTCGCGTTCTAATAAAAAAGCTGCTAATTCGTGTAGTGGTTCTTTTCTGGAAGAAACCACTGCAATATTTTCTAAGTGTTGCAAGGCTTTCTTATAATAAGTCTGCTTTAAATCAATCGCCCACTGATCAACGCCACATGCGCGAAAGATACTAAGTACTTGTTTTACCTTGTCGTCTGCTTGGGTATTCATCAATTCTTGCAATGACTTCTTTTGCGTATCAGAAGCTACTTCTAAAGCATGTAACATCAAGAATGTTTTTTTATTCTGGCGAATATCGCCGCCCACTTCCTTACCAAATTTTTGAGGATCGCCAAAAGCATCCAAATAATCGTCTTGAATTTGAAATGCAATGCCCAAGTTCTTACCAAACTCATAGAGATGCATGCGATTCCCTTCACCTGCACCACCTAATATAGCACCCATTTTCAAACTAGCTGCTAAAAGAACTGAGGTTTTTAAGGTAATCATTTCTATGTATGCTTCTAGGCTTACAGAGTTTGCTTTTTCAAAATCCATATCCATCTGCTGACCCTCACAAACTTCTTTTGCCGTATGGTTGAACAAATGCAAAATACGAGGCAGAAATGTTGGTTGAATTTTATTCAAATGCTCATAAGCACGAATCAGCATAACATCACCTACCAAGATAGCTGTGCTTTCACCATTTCGCGCGTGCACTGTAGGCAGCCCTCTTCGTAAAGGAGCCGCATCCATAATATCGTCGTGCACCAAGGTGAAATTATGGAATAGCTCAATAGCTGTGGCTACATGATAGGAATCGGGATGAATGTCTTCAAACAGTTCATTTCCCATTAAGCACATTACTGGACGAACACGCTTACCTCCTAAACTTAAAAAATACTCTCCTGGTTCATACAAACTTGCTGGAGATTCTGGAAAATGTTTACCCGAAAAATGTTGGGCAAATAACTTAGTTAACTCTTGAAATGAATGCATACGCAAACCTAAGGTTTCCTGCAAAAGTGTGTATCAAAACCTTCACCTTTCTTTAATAAGTTTCACTAGTATTTTTGGCACGATTTTTCGAATGCTACACTAAAACCAACATCTATGATAAAAAAATGGCTGATTTGTATAACAGCAAGTATTGCAAGCACCGCTGTTATGGCGCAATTGAACGAGGGAACGAGTTACACAACTGCCCTAGGACTTAAAATGTTACCAGGCGCAGTTACATTAAAGCATTTTGTAAAAGAGAACCGTGCTTTAGAAGGATTAGGTTATTTCCACCAAGATGGATTTCGTTTAACTGGTTTATATGAAATTCATGGCGATATTGGAAATGCACCTGGTCTAAAATGGTACATTGGCGGAGGTGCGCATGTAGGCTTTTGGAATGAAAGTTGGAGAAACGCAAATAGAGATAAACCTTCAGGTGCAGTTTTAGGCGTTAGTGGAGTTTTAGGATTAGACTGGAAAATAAAGGGTGCACCTATCAACATGAGCCTTGATTGGCAACCTTCTATCAATGTAGTTGGATATAACTATTTTGAAGGTGGCTGGGGAGGATTAGCTGTTCGTTATACTTTTTAATAGAACAGCGGATAATAGATATGATTGACCTCTGACTGGGCCGGTTTCATAGCAAGAAGTCGGTCCATTTCATATTCATTTAGAGCTTCTTTAAACTTTTCGCGCAAATGAATTTCCAATCTGTCCTTTCTATAATAAAATTCAGAACGATTTACATTAAGAATAGGCTCAATGTGTTTTTTTGTTCGAAGGAACTCTAAAACAGCCTCTTTAACTACATTTCTCCGAGTACTGTATAATCGAAATTTTGCATCTATATCGCGAGCAATAGATTCTGCTTGCACCCTTAAATATTCAGTATTAGGAAAATTGCTTTCAGTTTTAGGTTCTGGAGCAAATTGAGCAAAAGAACCATATACAAACATGCAAAGAAATATTGTTAAAGAGACCTTGTTTTTCATAGTATTGATTTTAGAAAAACAATTGTGATAATACGTTAGTAGGATCATTTTTAGCAGGCTTCAACCCCAAAAACTTATTCATTTGTTGCTGCACTAAAATACCACCTAGCTTGGTTTTAAGTTGATTAAAAAGCCCTGTTTGTTTTTGCGTGTAGCTTGCTGGATTACTTTGTTGAAGAGGAAGAATACCAGCCTTTTGCGTTAAAAAACCAGATAGAGCATCTTGTACACCTGGCTGTTGCGCCTTAGTTAAATTAAGTTGAGGTATTAATTGCCCCATTAATGAATTGGTGATAGATTTTACATCAAATGCACCTGATTGCGCTGCACCGGTTGCAACTTTTTTCAATAAATCGGACTGTGCCTGGCTGTCATTGCTTGATAATAAACAAGCTGCAGCTAAAACTGAGGTAAAGAATATTTTTTTCATAGTTCAAGTTACTATGAATCTTTCAATTGAAAAAGACTATCCACAAAAGCATCTTTACTAAACACCAACAAATCATCAATTTTTTCACCTACTCCAATAAATTTAACTGGAATATTAAACTGATTAGCTATAGCTAATACTACTCCCCCCTTAGCTGTTCCATCGAGTTTGGTAATGGTAAGTGCTGTAACGTCTGTTGCGGCTGTAAAATGTTTGGCTTGCTCCAAAGCATTTTGTCCCGTTGATCCATCTAATACCAACATTACTTCATGCGGAGCGGAAGGAATGACTTTTTGGATAACACGCCTAATCTTGCTCAATTCATCCATTAAATGGGCTTTATTATGTAATCGCCCAGCAGTATCTATAATTAAAACATCTACTCCCTTTGAAACCGCGCTTTGAGCTGCATCAAATGCCACAGCACTTGGATCGCTACCCATAGCTTGTTTCACAATAGGCACCCCCACTCTTTCGCTCCAAATAGTTAATTGATCAACTGCCGCTGCGCGGAAAGTATCGGCTGCACCTAGCATCACTGATTTACCTGCTTTTTTAAAATTGTGCGCCAACTTACCAATGGTTGTTGTTTTACCCACCCCATTTACTCCAACTACCAAAATAACAAACGGTGTTTCAGTTTCTGGGAAATCAAATGCCTGCAAACCCTGATCATTGCCAGCTAACATTTGCTTAATTTCATCATGTAGTAGCGCATTAAGTTCAGAAGTGCCCACATACTTATCTGCCTTAACTCTATTTTGAATGCGCTCAATAATTTGCAAAGTGGTATCAATACCTACATCGGCACTGATTAACGCCTCTTCCAGATTATCTAACACCTCATCATCGATGGTGGACTTACCAGCAATAGCTTTTTTAATTTTATCGAAAAAGCCTTCCTTGGTTTTTTCCAAACCCTGATCGAGGCTTTCTTTTTCCTTTTTTCCGAATAGTTTAGCGAAGAAACTCATGTTACAAGTATAACTTAAATGAAACTAAAAAAGCTGTTACGGCCAAACCGGAACAGCTCTTCACTCAAAAACTAGGCACCCAATTATTTTTGGGCTAAGAAATCCTTCACCTTGTCTTTGTGAACAATGTTCTCTTTGAAGGTATAAGCGCCTGTCTTAGGACTTCTTACGGCACGAATAACTTTCGTCCAGTTCTTAGCTTCAGCAGAAGCCTTGAGGTCTTTTACCTTCGCGTTTTTTGATGCTGCTTTTGCCATGATTACTTAATTTCTTTATGAACAGTTACTTTTTTCAAAATTGGATTGAACTTCTTTAACTCCAGACGCTCAGGAGTGTTCTTTTTGTTCTTAGTGGTAATGTAGCGGCTTGTTCCGGGCAGGTTGGTGCTCTTGTGCTCGGTACACTCCAGAATCACCTGAACGCGGTTTCCTTTCTTTGCCATGATTCGTTTCGTTTAATACGTATGATTAGATATGAGCACCCTGTGCCCTCATTTCTTTAATTACTACAGCCAAACCCTTCTTGTTGATGGTTCTGATTGCATCAGCAGATACCTTCATAGTTACCCATCTGTCTTCTTCTGCAAAGAAGAAACGCTTGGTTTGTAAATTTGGTAAAAAACGACGCTTCGTTTTAATGTTTGAGTGAGAAACACTGTGTCCAGTTTGAGGCTTTTTACCGGTTACCTGACATACTCTTGCCATAGCTCAAAATTTAGTTCCGATTTTTTTCGGACGGCAAAGGTAGGAATACCTCCTAAATTTTCCATCTAAAAAAAGGGTTTTTTCGAAAAAATGTTCACACAAGCTGAAGAAGGCAGTAAAATCAACCCAGTTTTTCCACATTTCAGCTCAAAAATGGCTTTTTAGAGCCTGATTTGATCGCCAAAATACACGGCGTTCATGAACATTTTCCCAGTTCCTAACCAAAAAGCCCTGAAATTGAGGTTATCAACCATGCTAATAACCCTTCCTCTTCCAACTGCATCAATATTAATGACAGCAGACTGCTTAATTAGGTTTTTATAACCTCTGTACATGTAACCACTCAGCAAAGGCTGCTCAGTATACATAACTGGAGAATCGTACGGATTGTTATTCTGATCCATAAACAAGGTATTGCTTTTAAATACAGCAATGTCTGGACGATGATAACCCCATGCAATTGGATGTGTTAAATCCATTTTAGCTTCAAAAATAGAGCCTGTCATGTCTTTGGCCCTGATTTCATCACTACGCAGGTAGTAAGGTAAGTTGAGGGTTGTATCACGCTTTTCTTCAGCATTCCGGAACAATACGCGGGTAATACCCTGACGAGCCAAGAGCGCTGTAGCATCTTCAGTAGCTATTAAAGTGCCACCACCAGAAACCCATGCCCTGAGCTTTTCAAACTCTGGTTTGTCCCAGTCGCCGTAGCTTCCGCTTGGCATGATAATTACATTATATCTATTTAATGAAATACTCCTAAAACGATTGGCATCTACAATGCTGACAGGAATTTGCATGCGAGTATCTAAGAAATGCCAAATTTCACCAACATCCAATGCACTCGTGCCCACCCCTCCCATTAATAAAACAGATGGCTTTTTCACTTTCAAGAAACTGCCACTTCCTAAATCAATTCCTTTTGAAGATAAACCAGCGTTAATAGCATGAATTTGAATATTGGTAGATACCACTTCTTCCTGCAGGATCTTGTGTAATTGATCTGAAGAGATGGATTGTCCACTCACAGGTATTAATATGGAGCCATAACCAAGTGATAGTTTTTGTCCACTAATAGAAGTGGTTTCCAAAAGCTGGCTAGCTACTTTCGCTTGAATACCCCGGTTTTGCAGGCTATGTAATAAACGAGGGGCATAAAAGTCCTCCCATGTAAATGCGTAGGCATAATTGCTTTTACCAAGCACTTCGCCTTTAGGTTGTTCGGCTGCAGTAACTGCTGTTCCTTTAGCAGCTTCCCAACCAGTGGTGAGCCCAGCGTAAGGCAAACCAAAAGCCAATGGAACGGTCCAAGCAGTTACATCGTAAAACAAGCTGTCCTTATAATCGAATGTTTTTTCGAAGATGGTTTTGATGAGTTTGAATTGAGGTTGTTGAGTTGGAACAAAATATGCCTCACCTGCTGGAAAGGTCTTTCCATCTGCTTGCAAGTTTTGTTTCACTTGAAATACTTGAATTTGATGGCGCAACAGCATATCAATAAATATTTGCGTTCTGCTTTTATCTTTTGGTTCAGAAAACACAAATGCTTTTGTTGTATACTGAGCAGCTTCTTTCTCCACATCTCTGAAAAAATCACGCTGATACTGCAGCAAATCCTTTCGCATAGACACCCCAGCGGCAATAGTTGATAAAGCAGTTACAAATTGGTTGCGAATAGTGAATTCGAAAGTGAGCACACCATTATCAGTTTCTTGAGCATGACCACGGCTACTTGCTTGTTCAAAGAGAATACCAATAGCGCCTTGAATATCTGGGTATGTAGACCCCTTACCATAATAGAAATCGTCGTAGCCTTCTTTTGTATAGTAAAATGAACCAATGCTATCTAATGAGAGGCCGTGAAAAGTAGCTATGCCTGCTGTGAGCTGCTGATTGCGAGCAGGTGTATTAGGGTTAACTCTACTAGGTACTCCTGGCTGAAAAAAGAAAGTTGCATTAGAACCCATTTCATGGTGATCGGTCAAGATGTTGGGTTTCCAGTGATGAAAGAACTTCAAGCGGTTTCTACTTTCCACATGCTGCGCAGGAAGCCAATCGCGGTTTAAATCGAACCAGTAGTGATTGAATCTTCCGCCAGGCCATACTTCATTGAATTCACGCGCTTGCGGGTCTGTTACAATCGTACTACTCTTGTGCATATTGGCCCAAGTTGCAAAACGATTCAATCCATCTGGGTTGAAACTAGGGTCTAATAAAATGACAGAGTTACGCAGCACTTGTTCAATTTGTGGGCCTTGAGCAGCTGCTAAATAATAAGCTGTTAAGAGAGCGGCATTGCTACCACTACTTTCGTTGCCATGTATGCTATGTCCGAGCAACATCACCACAGGCATTTGTTCTGTGTTAGCAGATGATGCTGAGGGATCTTGCGACCAGCGAATGTGTTGTGAGCGAATACTTTCAAGGTTTTTGTGGTTATCTGGATGCGTAATTACCAATGCCAATTGCTTACGCGACTCATATGAATTTCCCAAATATTCTAATTTGAAACGAGGAGAAGCTTTAGCCACAGCTTCCATATACATAACCAACTTATCATGTGTAACATGCCATTGTCCTACTTCATGTCCAATAATTGAAGCTGGTGTAGGGACAGTTGGATCGTACTGCACATTATTAGGCAGATAATAACTTAAAGGTTGTGCTTGTAGTTTGATAGAGATAAATACAAGCAAAGCGTATAAAATATGCTTCATACAAGGAAGAATTTTGGGAAAGATACAGATTGAAAAGAGAGAAAAAAACGAAAATGGATGAATGAGAAGAGGAAGCTGGGTTAATGGCATGTATTTTTTGATTTCCTAAAGATTCCCGTATAGGAAGTTAGGAAGCAAGCTGTAATAATTGAAGTGAGCTTTAGTAGATTATCGCTGGAACAGAGTTAAATGTTAGAATACCTTTCAAAAGATATTTAAAATAACGCTTTGGTTTTGTGATTTGGAATAGAGGGTGAATGCACTCTTTTAAAGAGATTCTTAAGTTACCTTACCCAGCCTTTATCAAAATAAAAATTGAAACTAATGTTTACTTATACATCATTCAACTACTTATTCATAATTTTTTCGAAAGTTACCTGTCTAAGAATTGATCCTGCCATTGGAACCAAATCGATAGATTCCCAACTCGTTTTATAAGAATTCCAAGATTTAATTCTGTATGTTGGATAAGACTTGGTCTCAAATTCTATAACATCAGACAATTTATACTGAGGCTGCTCTAAATTAATAGCTTTATAAGTGAGTTCTTTAAATTCGGGTAAACCAAAAGTTCGTGTTATAGTTTCTTTAGCTGAAATGGATTTACAAAATACTAATGGACCAGCTTGTATATAAACTCCCCCATTCTCAGAATGACTAACAATTTTAGGAGGCATGGAAAATGTGACTTGAACTTCATCTTGTAGTTTCCATTTTTTTGAAATAATGATATATTCATTGTCTTCCAAATAAGGAACAGAAACATGGAAATCCCTCAATCCTTCTGGCTTTCTAATTTTCAATTGAAATGAAATAGGATTCAACAGCTTAATTTGAAAATTTATTACGCTATCAAATGGATAAGATGTATTGGCGAGTATCTGTACAGGTTGTCCCTGAAAAGTAGTTTTAAGGTCAGAAGGTCCCAATAATGTAGCAACTAATCCGGTACTATCTTTCATCCACATATTTTGTACATAATATGGAAATATTCGTCCAGCATTAGGCACACAACAAACGGCAGCTTCTTTATGAACTGGTGAATATCTGTATCTTGTTTGATGCGGGTCGGTAGTATCTCCATGCTTACCTCCATTTAATACAAAACTATCATCTGTTTTTAAGTAACAAATAGCACTGCTAGTAGGGTGCAAGGACCCAAGAGCAGCGTTAAAAAAAAGTTTTTCAGCTGCCTTTGCATGGGTAGCATTACCATTTAACTGAAAAAGATATATCCAACTATGCATTAATTCGTGCAATGAACAATATTCATATCCTGTTTTCCAAGCATCTCCTTTCCTCCCCCCAATAAATTCATCTCCAACTGGCGCTCCTGATGGTGTAAGACAGCTTTTTACTTTATTTATAAATTTTTCTAAAGCATTAGAAAGTTCTGGTCGTTTAGTTACATAAGTTGCTAAAGCTACAGATCTAATATGTTCATAAGTGTGTACTCCATGTCCTAATAGTGGTAAACTATCGTTTAGGAGTTTGGATAATTGTGCATCTTCATTGATTTTGTGTTTGCTAAAATCTTCATATAAAAATACTCCATAATTTAAATACTCCTGGTTACCAGTCAAAATATACAAATCTGTGAGAATATCTGTAAACATGAGCCCGTGAGAAAGGCCACTCACATTCGGGTTGGTAGAATAAAAGGGGGTTGATTTATATTTAGGCCAGCTCTGCATGACCTCATGTACTGCTCTTTCTACAGCTTTCAATACGGTAGAATCTTTCTGATAAGCATACCAAGCAAGTAGGAATCTTAGGATAGTTGTTTTACTCCACAACTCCCCATTCTCATTATTAAATCGATATCTTAAATCTGAATTATAAATTCCTATATAACCTGAACTATCTTGTGATGCCAAAATGTGTTTTACAAATGATGACGCTTTATGTATTGCATTTTGATCTTGATTAACAATTGCAGATCTTAACAGTCCGTCTAACCAATTCCCTTGGGTTTCACTATTCCACCATAAAAACTGAACCTGCCAATCGCCACCATCTGAAATTGCTCCTAAACTTTTTGATTTCATATTAGGTGTTAATCGATTCCTAGCATAAATATCATCATCTACTATAAGGTCGGGCACAAGTTTATCTAAGTTGCCTGTAAATCCCATCAAATTTTTTCCAATTGCTTCTTTCAACCAACCCGTAGCCCTTATTTCCCCAATAGGAAGTGACTGTACTTGAAAATGAAGAGATTTAACTTCTGATTGAGCAACTATTTTTGCTTCAATAAAACCTGTAAAAAACGTTAGAAGAAATAATCGGTAAAACATATTATTTAAAAAATGTGTGATCAAATGAAGGAAAAGAGGGCTTACAACCATTTATCAATAAATCTCCATTATTTCTTTGTGAAACCTCAATAATCTTGTCTCCATTTCTAATAGTAGCTTTTTTTATTTGTGGCAAACCTTGCACATAGGTAGCATTGGCAGGATTAACAGGATAAAATCCAAGCATTGAAAATATATACCATGCACTCATTTGTCCACAATCATCATTTCCAATCAGACCATTTGGAGCAGGCTTATAGAAATTTTGACAAATACTGGCAATTATTTTTTTCCCTTTATCAGGATTACGAGTGAACGCATATAAATAAGCTACATGATGGCTTGGTTCATTACCATGCGCGTATTGTCCAATCATAGCCTCCTGACCCAAATGCTTTTGAGGATTTAGACTTGGGGTACTAAAAAAAAGATCTAGTTGCTTTTCGAACGCATCCACTCCTCCTAATAAATCTTGCAGCCCTTTTACGTCGTATTGAGCAGGTGTCCAAAAATATTGCCATGCATTTGCCTCGGTATAATCACCCGGATTATTCATTGGGGAAGTTGCAATAAGAGGGTTGAAAGAACTTCGCCACTCACCTTTACTATTTTTACCCTGCATATGACGCGTTTGTGGGTTGAAAAGATTTTTATAGTAAAGCGATCGTTTTGAATACAAATTATATAGAGAATCTGCAAAAATATGTTTGGCAAAAAGTGATATTGCATAATCATCAACTCCGTGCTCTAAGGTGCGTGATACAGACTCATCCCTTAAGCTATCAAACGGATAGTAACCATATCGGTTTAGAAGTTCAAAGTTGCTGTTTATATGGCTTGAAGTTGTGCTTTTAATCATTTCATTAAAGGCCATTTTTGAATCAAAACCCTTGAAGCCTTTCATGAAAGCATCAGTTATAACTGGGATAGAATGATTGCCAATCATACAATAATTATCTTGTCCCCATGCAGTCCAAATAGGTAAAAATCCAGCCCTCAAACTATGTTGAACCATACTATTGATGAAGTCATCTACCATTTCGGGTACAAGTATTGTGTATAATGGATGAGCTGCTCTGTAGGTATCCCATAAAGAAAAAGTTGAATAATATGCCCCTGAGGTTGATTTACTTCGATAAATCTTATCATCAGGACCTCTATAAGTGCCATCAACATCAGCTATGTTTGATGGCTGTAAAAACAATCGATATAAAGCTGAATAAAAAGTTTTCTTAGTATCATTAGATGCATCAATATCTATTCGGCTAAGGTATTTATTCCATTTTTTGTCTGCTTCATTAACAATTTTTTCAAAATCCCAATGTGCCAGTTCAGCAGCAAGATTTTTTTTAGCTCCCACTACTCCAACTGTTGAAAGAGCGATTTTAGTTATCAATGTACTATTATCATTTTTAAAGAGTACTGTATAGCTAGGTGCTTTATCTTTTTTTCCTCGTGGTAAAGTATCAACATCTATAAAAGGTTGGTTGAATTGAATGGTAAAGAAATATTTTCTCTCAACCCAATTACGAGTTCGACAATAGCCAGTAATGGTATTATTATTTTCAAAAGTGATTTCACTTTCTAATACCAAACTATCAGTAAGAAAACGAAGACCATGTTGAAAATCAATCAGCAAAAGTTTTTCTCCACTTACTGGATAGCTGTATCTATGAAGTGCTACTCTTTCGGTACATGTTAGCTCTACCTTTACATCATTGGCTAGTGTAACAGTATAATAACCCGGTCTTGCCTTTTCTGTAGACTTAACATAGCCAGTAGAAAATGTAGTTATACCTCTTTTTGTAAATGGCTGAATTAAGATATCTCCAAACTCATTAATACCAGTTCCACTTGCTCTTGTTTGCGAAAACCCCATAATTACAGAGTCTTTAAACTGATAGCCACTTGTATAATCCCATCCTTCATCTCTATTATCTGGACCTGGCTGAACCATGCCAAAAGGTAAAGAAGGTCCAGGATAGGTATGACCAGTACCATCTGTTCCTATAAACGGATCAACATAATTTGTATATGTATTATTTAATGATATACGCTTAGTATTACATGAATTCTGTAAACCAAATGAGATGAAAACTAAGCAAAGCTTTGCGACCCAATTTTTACTATAAATCATTCACTTTTTTTTAAATGAGTTTGGAGGTAGTGCTTCATATCTAAATTAACCTGCCACTGACTTGCAAGTGGCTTCTGGGTAAATGGTTCAACTGGCATGTATGGAAATGGTCCAAATTCTGGTGTGATAGTAAAGAAAAAATTACCTATCGAAATTTGATGACTTAAAATCCTATTCCACCATTGCAAATATTTTTCTAGATGTGAAGACCACTCTTGAGCAAAAGGATGATTGACTTGTGGAGACTGGCTAAACCCTACTCTAGCATGTAAGTGTTTTACATTAGGAATAATTTTATTAATACCTTTTTCTTGACCTTCTAACATGCTTTCACTTACTACACAGAAGTGAGAGAAATCAGCAGTAAGTTTTAAATCTGGAAATTCATCAAGATAATGGACTAACGTAGCTAGATGAAAAGAAAATGTTCCTCGATGTGTTTCATGTAAAATATCTATCCTTTCTGTGAATGATAATTTTTCATATTCATGAATTATTCTACAGTTTTCAGCAAATGAAAAAAAATCTTTTCCTGTATGAGCATTGATGAAATCTGGTCTGCAAGAAATAAGAAGATGTAAATTTTGCAAATCCTTTTTTATATACTCTTCAAAATCCTCTTGTTGATAAGGCGTTATATGCTGAAGAACCCATATAAAATCAGGATCCCTTTGCTTTTGCTCATTAACTGCATTAAAAAAATCGATTCTTTTATTTTCATCACCTGGAGGTAAATACAATTCAATACCATGATATCCTGCTTGTACTACCATGTTAATAAACTCATTTGGTGAAAGGTGTTCGTATCCCCAATATGGTGCCAGAAATTTCAAAGTCATAACAATCAAATTTCATTTGAATTAAAAGCAGTTAGTTAGAAGAATAATTGGATGCTGATTATGTAAGTATAGGATTCAAGGGAGTATCAATAATTTCACCAACAATCGCGCCTGGGCACCATGTATTCCAATCATTTACTTGGTTCTCATTTTCGGGTTGTTTTAATCGCATAGATTCATCCATATAAATAATTGTCATAACCTTACGCATGTGTTCAGTTTGATTTGCGCCTGCTCTATGGAACACCCACCCACTATGAAAGCTTACTTCACCTAACTCAAACGGCTCAATTACATGCTTAAAATTGGTTATTCGCAATCGTTTTTGTATTTTCTCTTCGCTATCATCACCAATTTCTAAATCTCTACCCTCAGTAATTATATGGCTTCCAGCACTAAATTCTAAAGGGCCCATCTCAGGCATAATTGCTTGTAATGGAATCCAGGCTGTTGCGGTTTTATCTGAATTAAGCGGCCAATAATATTGATCTGCGTGCCATGGTGTTATTCCACCACCAGGTTCTTTAAATAAAGCTTGGTCGTGATACAAACGACACCCAGAGCATTGCATAAGATCTGCTGCTAACCTTGCTATACGCTTACTAAATACCAGATATTTGATACTTTCATCATGTTGCCAGAGATTAAATAATTGTAAAAATGCTTTTTGATAAGTAGTACGGTCCTTAAATTCCCTAGTTTCAGTATTCAACCTGTTTACACATGAAGTTATAACTTCATTAAAATAATAGCAAGTCTCTTCATTTAAGACGCCTTTTAACTTAATAAATCGATTGTCATTGTAAAAGGTTTTCTCTTCCGAACTTAGTTGATAAGGAGTTTCAAGAAAAGTTTGTATTTCTTTAGGTATTTTGTACATAAAAGAGATTTTCCCAAAATTGGAGCGGTTCATCAAACTATTCTACTACAATAAATGACATTTATAATACTATTCGGAATTATTTATGAGTATTTTACACTTAATAATTCTTATAAATGCGCTTACAATTAGAAAGAACAGGTCAGTTACCCGGACAAAAAAAATGGCATTGTTACTCCATCACGTTGCCTTCTTTTGAGCTTTATTGGCATAATCATGAAGCCTATGAACTTACTTTTATTTATGCAGGATATGGAAAAAGATTAGTAGGAGACAATATTGCTTACTTTAAAAAGGGCGATTTGGTTTTGCTCGGTCCTTACCTTCCACATTCATGGGTAAGTGATATAACTTGCCCGCAACCTGTACAAGCTTTTGTATTACAATTATCTCCAGACTTCTTAGAGTTACTGATACAAATTCCTGGAATGGATGATTTACAACAACTTTTAAAAGCAGCAAAATTTGGGCTATGTTTAAACGACAAGAAATCAATTGTATATTCATTTCTAAAAGAACTTGAAGGGGCAAATCCATCTATCATATCGAATGCTAAATTGCTTCTACTTTTCAATAAATTATGCAGTCTCAAACAAAGTAAATTAGCTAGTGATGTTTATTGTAATATGCCGAGTAATGGCTTAATGCTTTCAAGACTCAATAAGGTATTACAATGGCTAAATAATAATTTTACAAACCCAAACCTTCAACTCTCAAATGCTGCGAACTTATTGCATATGCAAGAAAGTGCCTTTTCAAAGTTTTTTAAGAAACATACTGGACAAACATTTACAAGTTTCTTAAATGAATTAAGAATTACTAATGCCTGTCGTCTTTTAGTTGAAACCGATGAAGCCATTGCATTGATTGCTTACACCTGCGGTTTTGGAAATATTAGCTATTTCAATCGAACATTCCTTTCAAAAAGAGGAATTACACCAAAGGAATACAGAAAAAGGTACAATTGATGACTTGATGTAAATTTAATTCAATGAATATTACTTAAAATGACCTTTTTATAAATTTTACATTTAGATTCAGAAATTAATAAAAATATATGCAACAAATCGGAAACACTATTGAGCTTATTTTAAAATCGATACCTGAACACCGACAAAAAGCCTTTAATCAACTGCATCAAGTTGTTGTATCTAATCTTCCAGAAGGCTTTGAATCTGCTATTAGCTATGGTATGCTAGGCTATGTAGTGCCACATTCAATTTATCCAGCAGGTTATCATTGTAAGCCAGCTGAACCACTACCATTTGCATGCATAGCAAATCAGAAAAATTCTATCAATTTTTACCACATGGGTATTTACGCAAAAGCAGAATTATTGGAGTGGTTTGTGGGCGAATACCCTAGATACTGTAACCAAAAATTAGATATGGGCAAAAGTTGCATTCGATTTAAAAAAATGGATGATATACCGTTTGAACTTATTGGAAAATTGATGCAAAAAATGAGTGTACAAGAATGGATTGGAATTTATGAGACAACGATGAAGAAATAAGTTTCCGAATAATAAGCCTTGTAATAAGAAAGCAACTTACTATATAAGATGTATAACAATTTGAAACAGCAAAAACTTATATACAACCTGAGTTATAATTGCATATAAAAATAGAAATACAAGAGTTATAAATCCACTGAACAGCCACTTTATTTGATAAAACTTCCGAAAAAGGAGAATCAAATAAAATGCGAAAACTATCCCTGAAATTGGGGTAATAGCATCTTGACTATCATTTATAATCCCGAACTGAACAATAAGGAAGTATAAAAGAGGCAATATAAAAAAGAGTTGTAAAAGAACTACAATATTGATTTCCGTTGATAAGACGAAAATATCGTAAAACCTATTTTTCCATTTGTAAGGAGGAAGCAATGCAATTACTAAAGCTGTTAAAGGTAGCAATAAGAAAAGCAACACTTTAGAAACTTTCTCAGACTTCTGATGAAATATTTCCGACAGTGCTTCTTCAGACACTCTTAAAACAGCTGCCTTTTCTTGAATTTGCTGAGTTATCGTACTTCCTGAAAATGTTAGATTCTTATAATACTTCATTTGCATGTTCATTCCTCCCATAAAGGGGAAAAGAAGATACAAAACTACGAGCAACATGAAGAAAGAAATTGGCTTGTAATATTTCTTACGAATACCATTGCAATAGTCGACCGACAACTTCCCAGGCTGAAAAAGAACAGTTTTTAAAGTAGTAAAAAATGTCCCTTCAAAATGTGTTACAAAATGAAAAGCTTCTGAAAAAAAGGACTTGATATCTTTATCACTTTCAGAAAATTGTTTCTGGCCGCAATTGTGGCAAAATTTGCCAACCATCTTACTATTACAATTGGTACAAGTCATTTATGCTTTTAAAGATAAAAAAGCAAATTCACCCATAAAAAAATAAATACATCAATATAAATCATTGAATTAAAAAAGGTGAGTCATTACGACTCACCTTTGCCCCTTTTGAATCCTAGCACTTAACGCTTTATGCTAATTTTAGTCGGTTTATACCTTAATCCATTGTTCCCATCTAAATTAACAATGTATAAACCTTGACTTGTAATATTTTCATTCCTTCCTAATTCAATAGCTATTTGATTCTCTCCTTTGATGGCTTGTACTGCCCTACTCATAATTACCCTGCCAGTTGATGCATCTGTCATGCGCATGGTTAATGGGGCTTCTTCTGCACTCATGAATTGCATTGTAAATCTACCCTTCGATGGGTTCGGGAAAACCTCCATATCTTTTACCTCTAAACTTCTCAAATAGTCAATATCTGTCTTTGTAAATCCAACTTTAGCAATTGTGTTGTTCACAGCTGTACTTCTTCCATTTACTTCAATGGTAAATACCACAGTGGTTATATCATTTGCCTTGATTTTACTATTAGTAGCCGTGCTTATAAAATCATTTAGACTGATTTGGTATTCTCGTTTAGACTGATCCAAGTTCATGGTATAAGTGTACTGATCTTTCCACTCCTTCACTCCTTCCTTCACCAAAGTAATCTTCAACTTCTGTCCACCACTCGCTTCAAAACGAAGTGACTTAAATGCTGTGATATCCGCTGCCATTCCTCCACCTCTCAAGAACTTATAAGCAGTAACATAATCGCTCGTCGTTCCTTCAATTCTAATATCGCGGAACAATGGATACTCATCTTGATATACACGACCGTTATCGTTGCTTACACTAAAGTTTCTGATGGTTGTTCTTGCTCTATCAAACTCTAATCCCCAAATACCATCACTAATATACACCAAATCCATTGGCTCACCATTGATGTGCATGCGGACATCACTCTCAAATCCATCACGCATATCCAATTCCACAGTAGAGCGACCTCTTTGTACTAAGTTGAATGGAATGGTGCGCTTGGTGATAGCTGCTTTCTCATTGAGTTTTTCTTCTAACTCAAAATATCCGTTGCTGTTGGATGAGTTGTTTTGAATAGTGAGCACCAACTTGCTTCCCACACGCTGGCCACTCACCACATAAGCCGATGGCAGTACAGCATTATCACGCCCCTGAACCAATACTCCCTGACTGCGTAAGCGTTGTAAAATATCTTCTGTTAAGTTGCGTAACAAAGTGGGAGTCTCAGCCCACAATTGGAAGTTGTACATCACTTCATCGTTCACATAATCTTTCGTAAACCACTTGCTCTCAATATTCAAACTTCCTCTTCCGGATCTTGCTCCTGCTGAGAAGCTCACCGCATATTCCATCTTATCATTCGACTGGCGGATGGTGTAACCCAACATTTCCACATTATTGGCCAAGCTTAGTCTTTGTACATCTAACAATTGTGCGCCACGCAAACGATCACAAATAGGCTTGGTGTGGTTGTACACTTCATCCATTGTTTTCGTTGCGAATGTAACTGCTCTAGCCACATTGGCTCTGGTAAAGTCAACGCTCATGACCTCCACAGCATTGGTAAACTGAGTTAAGTCGGTTGGTGATGTAACAAACGCTTGCAATCCTGGCACCTGAGAAGGAATCAAATCACGCAAGCGCATTTGTGTACCCTGTGTTGCAACACCATTATTTCGATCATTTGAAGCAGGGCCATTCCATTTTGGTGTAGCGCCGTAGTTGGTCTCACCCAGTTGACCGGCCTTCGCCTTCATCATGTTGCGCTTACCAATCACTTCACCTAAACTATAACTTTCAATACCAGCTCCTGATCCACCATTAACACCATCGGTTACCGTTACATCAATATTACATGTAGTTTGACATGCACAATCTGGATTATTAATTGTAAGTATGACTGTATAAGTGCCTGCTTGTGTATAAGAATGTACAACTTGAGATCCCGTAACTGCTGCCGATCCATCTCCAAAGTTCCATGAATACGTATTACCCGCTGTATGTGGATTGGCATTAAAAACAAAACTATTTCCTTGTAAATCTTGGGTATCATTATTCAGGTTGATGATACCACATGGTGGAGGTTGAGGAACAAAAATCCATGCAGCACCTCTAGCTCCATTATCACTCGGTCCACCTACAATTGCTGTAGTTCCATTGGCACTGATAGCAACCGAGAAGCCTTGCTGAGAAGATCCAACTGCACCTGTCCCAAGAAGCTTATTTCCTTGTTGAGTCCAAGTAGTTCCAACTCTTTTATAAGTCCAAGCCCCGCCTTTATTGGAATCATCAAATCTACCACCAACAACCAAAACATTACCATCAGCACTTAAAGAAACTGACATACCTTGATTAGAAGCACCAATATGATCCGAGGCTACCAATTTGGTACCTTCTTGACTCCAATTACCTAATGTACCCAATGACCCATTATCTCTTTTAAAAACCCATGCGCCACCTACGCCATGATTATCTGCTGTTCCACCTGCTGCTATTGTATTCCCATCTCCACTTATTGCAACAGAAATTCCTTGATATTGGCCAGAAGTAGAAGTTGAGCCTCCTACCAGTTTATTACCATGTTGAAGCCAGGATGAGCCAAATTTATTAAACACCCAAATTGCCCCAACTGCATTGTTATCGTTGTAACCACCTATAGCCGCTGTGAGACCATTTCCACTTAATGCTACACTGTACCCTTGCCAAGCTTGTCCAGCGTTACCAGTCCCAACTAATTTTATTGATTGAGACCAAACTCCTCCTGTTCTTGAAAATACCCATGCAGCACCTTGATTATTGTTATCGGAATAACCCCCTATAAGAGCTGTATTACCGTTAGCACTTAAAGAAACTGAAAAGCCTTGTCTGGCAGCACCTATATTATTAGAACCAACTAATTTATTACCCTGCTGCGTCCAAGTAGTCCCACTTCTTGTAAAAACCCATGCAGCGCCTTGATTATTATTATCGGCATGACCACCAAGTAATACTGTATTACCATCTGCGCTAATTGCAACACTTTGTCCCACTCTAGCAGGGCCTTCATTGCCAGTAACAACTAACTTAGCCCCTTGTTGCGTCCAAGTTTGACCTGAACGAGTATATATCCATGCAGCCCCTTGAAAATTGTTATCACTAAATCCTCCAACAACTGCGGTATTCCCATCTGCACTTATTGCAACTGAATAACCGTGTGTTGCATTCCCAACATTCCCAGTTCCCACTAACTTATCACCTTGCTGAAAATTAGGTATTGGCGTTGTTAAAACTGTGAAATTAGATACTGAATAAACTGTTGATACAAGGTTTGTTACCGATACACTTCCTGTAACAGCACCAGGCATTACCATAGCGACCAGCTCAGTAGCCGAAGTTGAGATTGGAATGGCTGTGATTCCTCCAATACTAATATGGGAGTGTGTGGCTAAGTTTGTTCCTGTAATGGTAACTAATGTTCCAATTGAACCTGAATTTGGAGAAAAACTTTGAATTGTTGGACCTTGTCCAGCTTGCCCAATAACTTGTTGCAATCCAATTAGTAATACTAAAATAAAGGAAAAAAAAATTGTAAATGTTGATCGCATAAGCAGAGGAGTTTAAAAATTCATCGGCAAAGTAGATGAAAGACTACCTCTTGTCAAGAATTCGGCGTTTCAAATTCGTTACAACTAGTTTATTCAGAAATAATTCGTTGTATATCAATTATATAACATACATCCGATTTTCTTAATAAATTTCATTTTTATCCTTCTAAACCCTATTTTCGAGATGGAAATCAACCCCAAATCAGTGAAATATCGTTTAATAGCTATTAAGATTAGCCATAAAATTACTTTCTTAGTCCTAGTATTTTTTTTCGCCTCCTCTCTCATCGCACAAAAAGACCCAACATCATTTCTGGAGTTTCAAGATGAAAAACGATACCATATCCTGAATAAACTTTACAACAATCATCCACTTGACACCCCTTTTATTTTTAAGCTGAATAATCTTGTTAACAAACAGGGTGATGCATCCGATAAACTCGTTCAGTATTATTGGATGACTAAGAAACCAATGATCGACTCTTTAGGGAGTTCTGAAAAGGTCATTCAAATTTACCAGGACCTAGTGCAAAAGGCGGAAAAAATTAATAATTACTACTTAGTTGCCTTCTATTATATATCTATTGCATTTAATTATGAAATGCGAAAGATGCATAATAAAGCTTTTGAAAATCAGCTTTACTGTATTGATGCGCTTGGAAAAGATCCTAATGGTCAATATTTCCAGCAAAGCTGGTGGTTGCATATGATAGCCACCCAATTTTATCAGTTTAAAGATTACCCAAAGGCTATTTCATTGGCAAAAATAGCCAGCTTACATGATGGATATTTTACTCCTGATGGTGTTTGGTTCAAAAAAGTGAATGATAATCTGGTTGGGATGTCGTACCTAAAATCGGGCGAATATGACTCTGCTTATACCTGGCTGAAAAAAACGCTTGAATACGCAAAAAGCCGAAATGATACAGTATGGATGGGTATTGCAACAGGAAATATTGGACATGTTTTTTATTTACAAGGAAGACCAGAATCTGCAATACCTTATTATACACAAGCAATTGAATGGTGTAGAAAAATGGCTATTTGGGACAATGTGGCTTCTTTTTGTAACAACTTAGCCGACTGCTATTTAACAGCTGGCAACTATACTAAAGTTCCAAACCTACTTAGAGAGTCTGAGCAGGCAAATGCTAAAGATCAATCTAAAAGTGGTTATGTAGGGAATCAAATTAAATTGTATACGGTTGCCGAGGCTTTTTATAGAAAACAAGGTAATAACAATTTGGCAATTATCTACACTGACTCTATTCGGAAATACCAAAAGCTGGAAGATGAATATTACAACATCAACAAGAAAATTAGAGCTGAAGGTGAATTTGCTTATCAAAGTAAGGAGTTGCAGAATAAATTACTTCTCAATGAAAATGAACTTCAAAAAAGAACCTTGGTTTTTGGCCTAATTGCTTTGTTACTTATAGGCGGATTTGTGGTTTTTTACATCAAGCGTATTAACCTTAGAAAAAAACTGGCCGAAAAAAACAAAGAAATCCTAGAACAACAATTGGCGGCCTCTAAGAAGGAAATCATGGATTTTACGCACCATATTTTAGAAAAAAATCAACTAATTGAAAATTATACCCAAGAAATTAGTTCTTTGAAAAGCCAAGAACAAGCTGATTCCCCCATAAATTCTGAAGCAATTCAAGAATTGAAATCACAAACGATTCTAACCAACGACGATTGGATTAAGTTCAAAGAATTGTTTGAAAATATTTACCCTAAATTCTTCCCCTACTTCAAATCCAACTACCCCGATTTAACACAAGCGGAAGTAAGGTTCCTAGCATTTACAAAACTTGAAATTACGCCCAAGGAAATGGCGAGCTTATTAGGTGTGAGTGATGAAGCCATCCGCACCTTACGCTTTAGACTAAAGAAAAAACTCGGATTGAGTCATGGAAAAGAAATTGAACAAGTGGTTATGAGCATCTAAAAAATTACTCAATTTGATGTTAAATATAAAAATTCTTATTTTAGCGTCCGTTTAGGTTACTACCCATTTTTATTTACTTTCTAAACTCGTTATGACTATGTTTTTTATGAAATTTTTTAGGCGGAAATCTGTTTTAATTAACTCATATTACGAAAAATGGTCTAGGCTTAATTTTATAAATTTTATTCTTGTATCTAAGCTGCTTCATTATCTTATATCTATCCCTATTATTGCTCTTGTTTCCATAAGCGGCGTTGAAGATGATTCAATTGGCGGGCCTGATTTAAGCAAATTATCCTTCATTGAATCGCTCATATTTATTGCAGTTGCAGCTCCCATTATTGAAACCTATTTAGGACAACATCTACCAATTAAGATCACTCAAAAATTTGTAAAAAATCACTCAAACAAAATTCCAATTTTGGTTTCTACCTTACTATTTTCAGCTTTCCATGCAACCTATAGCTTTTGGTACTTTTTGATAATTTTACCACTAGGATGGATACTTGCTGCTACATACACTATATTTCAAAATAGAAAAGAATCCGCATTTTGGATTACAGCTGCCATTCATATGCTGCAGAACTTAATTGCTGTATTGATGAGGTACGAAGATTATTTTAATCTATAAATTCAAATTCGCTCGCTTGCTAAATGTTTTTTGATTTTCATCATTATTTTATCAGGTGTTATTCTTGGTAAATTTGAGATGAACCAATTGTTGAAACCAACAATCTTTTTGCCTTTACCATGTAGCAAGAGCTGAATACCAGATTTTGCAACAGTTGCAGCTAGCATAGGCTTATTTGCAAACATTGCGTTGGTCCTGCGCATAGCACTTGTATGAAAAGGTGTTTCTACTGTACCAGGACATAGTGCAGTTACAATTACACCTGTACCAGCCAACTCTGCTGCAATTGTTTCAGTAAAACTTAGTACAAAAGATTTAGAAGCAGAATAAATAGAGTAATACGGAAATGGAATGAATGATAACAAAGAAGCAACATTCATAATTCTACCCTCATTTCTTTTTATCATGTCCTGTGCAAATAGTTTTGTTAGGATAACTAAACTGCTAATATTGAGTTGAATCATTTTAAGTTCTTCCTCTAATGACGTATCAACAAATTGTCCATAGGCTCCAAAGCCTGCGTTATTGACTAAATGAGTGACAATGAAACCTTGCATTTGAATTTCATGATATAAATCAATTGCCTGCTTTGTATCGGATAAATCCTTTCCAAAATAATGAACATCAATACCATAAGCTGTAGTCAATTCTCGCTGCATTCTTTTTAGTTTTTCTACCCTTCGAGCAACAATAATTAAATGATAACCTTTCTCCGCTAATTGTAATGCCATTTCATAACCTATACCTGAAGATGCGCCTGTAATAAGTATATAATTTTTCATGAATTTGAATTTATTTGATTTTAGTCCATGTTTCAGTTCTCCCAAAAAGTGAAATACCTATATATCCCCTAACTTCTAACTTGCTATCTGAAACTAAGGTTAACTTACAGTGGTATGTTTTGCCATCTTTTGGATCATAAATTGTACCATCACTCCAAACATTTTTATTTTTGAATACAAAGTTTTTTAGAATAGTTAATCCAATCACATCTCTGTTTCTTAAAGATGGATCAGGATTCTTGATATCCTTTGGATCGCCACCTGTACCCCATATAATTTTCCCATGAATTTTATTTTCATTCTGATAAATTTCAAATTTTGCATCTTTCTTTTCATTGATCCATTCGCCAATAATTTTGCTATTAGGCAAATTGATAAAAGATGGTTTTGAATCAGAAATAATAAAAAACATAGAACTAAGTAAAGCAATGAATGTAGTTGTCATAAGTGTATTTTAAAGATTATGAATTAGGTGTCTGTTCAATACTGGGAGGAATTAATTTATACATAACGGGAGTAACAATTCTTGATAATATGGTGGATGTTACAAGTCCACCTATTAATACCAATGCAAGTGGAGAAATAATTGGATTGGTACTAACTGCTAGAGGTATTAATCCCCCAATAGCAGTTAGTGATGTTAATACCACTGGAAGAAAACGAAGTTCACCTGCTTTTTCAATAGCTGCTTGTAAATCCTCTCCTTCTGCTCTTAGCTGATTCGTGAAGTCAACTAATAATATTGAATTTTTAACCTCTATACCGGCTAAACCAATAAATCCAATAATTGCGATGAATGACATAGGATTACCAGATAACCAGAGCATAGTAACTCCTCCAATTACACCTAAAGGAATTACCGACAGAACAATCAATATTCCCTTAAATGTTTTAAACTGGAGAATTAAAACTGCTAAAAAAAGAAAAACAGTCAGAATGATTACAGTGGCAAATCCACCTCCAAATGCATCTCCTTCACTTTCTGCTTCACCAGAAAGTTTATAATAATACCCTTTGGGTAATTTCATTTGATTCAATTGTGGAATAACCTCGGTTAATACATCATTTGCTAAAACACCTTTTTTTGTATAGGATGTAATTTTTACAAACCTGCTCTTATTAAAGTGATTGATACTGGTAGGTGAAGTTTCAAATTCTATAGTTGCAACCTGATTCAGGGGAACTGCAACACCAGTTGCATTATTGATGAAAATACTGTTTAAAACCCTTAGTGTTGCTTGTTTATCTTTTGGTGCATTCACCATTATATTAAAATCGTCCCCCTCACTGTTTGTATATGTACCCACCTGAAGTCCTGCTACAGATAAACGTATTGTTTTATCAATATCTGCTGTTAATACTCCAAGAGATCTTGCTTTGTCTTTTTGAATATTTACTTTAATATCTGTTTTTAATGTATTCAATTCATTGGTTACATAAATTGTCCCTTTGTTATTTTTTAAAATATTTTCGGCAACAAAAGACAATTTTCGAAGAGAGTCAAGGTGATCTCCAAATATCCTTATAGAAATAGGAGCCTCAATAGGCGGGCCTTGCTCAAAGTCCTTCACCTCAACCTTTGCAAATGGGAATAATGCAAATTGATCTCTTAATTGCTGAATCAAAGCTTCTTTTACTTTGGGCTTTTCCTTGTTTGAGAGCTGAATAAAAATTTGAGCAAAATCAAATTTCTCTTCTTGCTGTGGTACATTATAATAGATCTGTGGATTACCTTTTCCCACATTAGAGGTAAAGAATTCAATTTGTTCGTACTTACTCAAGCTGTCTTCTACCATTTGTGTTATGCGACTACTTTCTTGTAAACTAGTTTGAAGAGGCATTTTTATATTTATCAAGAAAATAGGCTTCTCAGAGGTGGGAAATAATTTAAATCCTATTAATGGAAACAACGTTAATGAAGCAGCAAACAAAACAAATGAAATAAATAATGTAAGAATTGGTTTTGCTAATGCTTTTTTAATAAGTTTAGAATAGGTAGCAGTTATGGCTTGTTTCATCAATCTTAAAAAAATATTCCCTCGAGAATCATGGTGAACTTTTAAGACTCGACTAGCTAAAAAAGGTACTACAGTAAGTGATACCAACATAGAAGCAACAACACTAGAGATAACTGCTAGGGGCAAGCCTCTAACAAATTCACCGGGTCCACCTGGTAAAAAAATCAATGGCAAAAATGATATTACTAGAGTTGCAGTACATCCTAGAACTGCTAAAGTAATTTGCTTAGTAGCTTTTATGGATGCTTCTTTTGGAGAATATCCGTCACGCAACCATCTTTCAATATTTTCTACTACAACAATACTATCATCCACAAGTAGCCCAAGAGATACAACTAATCCAACAATACTTAATTGGTTAAGTGAAATACCAAATAAATTGAGTCCTACTAAACCTAAAGCTAATGATAATGGTATTGCAATCATTACAACCATTGATGCCCTCAACCCAAGAGGAGCTAAAGTAAAAAGAACTAATAAAATGGCTATTAAAAAGTCAATACCTAATCCAGATAATCGTAACTGTACATTGTCTGCTTGATCAAAATGTTTTATCAACTTCATATTACTGGGAAGTGACTTCTCGAAATTTGTAATAATAGGAGCATATTGATCTTGGGTTGACTGTATATTTCCGCCTACTTTTTGTGCAGCATGAATGAGCACACATCTAAAGCCGTTTAATCTAGTAATATGAGTTTCCTGTTCATTTCTAAACCCAATACTAGCAACATCTTTTAGTAAAACAATCTGACCATTACCTTGAAAGATTATAGTATTAGCTAAGTCACTTACGTCTTTGAATTTACCACTGGTTTTAATATTGAAAGTATTTGTAGATGCGGTAACACTTCCACCTGGAATATTAATAGCTTCACTCTGTATACTACCTAAAACATAGCTCAATGGAATTTTTAATTCAGCTAGCTTGTCAATATGCAAATCAATTCTTAGTTCTTCATTTGGAACCCCAGAAATTTTGATTTTCTTTAGATTAACTACCTTTTCAAGCTGTTCTTTTAAATCTTCTGCCTGAGATTTAAGATCTTTATATGAGGCATTTTCACTTATAAGAGCTACTTGCAATATATTCACATCGCTAGGATCTACTTTTCTAATATCAATTTTCAAAATATCTTCTGGTAATGAAGTTCGGAGCGCATTCACTTCACGTATTACTTCCTGATATTTATTATCTACGATTACGCCATACTTAAATTCAACTCTTATCACTGCTAAGCCATCTTCAATAGAAGTAACAATTCTATCAATATTTTCTAGCTCATAAATTTTGTTTTCTATAGGTTTAACAACCAATTCTTCCATATCTTGTGGACTTGTACCTGGATAAACAACAACTATTGGAAATGTTGGCGGATTAATTTGAGGATCTTCTGCACGAGACATTGTAAACATAGTTACCAGACCAACCACAGCAACCATAACAAATACCACTAAAGTAAATTGGTAGTTTTTTACAGAGAAATTTGTCAAGTTCATGATAACTATTTTCGAATGATTGAAATAATTGAGCTTTCATTTAAAAAAGCTGAATTTGATTTTACAATTTCTTTTACGCCTTCTAAACCCGTTTTTACTTGCACATAGTCATCATTAAAACTTGATATTTCAATGGCCTGCTTCTTAACCTTTCCCCCTTCAATTGGAATAAAAACAAAGGCATTATTGCCATCTGCTTCTACTATTGAGCTATAAGGTATTGACTGATAAGTGTACCTTTGATTGGTTTTGATAGATGCTTTACCGAACATACCTATTGCAGGTTGAACCGCATTGATTTTAAGTTTTATCTCTGCTTGAAATGTTCCACTTGCAATATCTGGGGTTAATAATTTTTTTGAAACTCTTCCCTCCAAATGCTGATTGGGATAAGCGTCTAAATATACTTTTGCTAATGCACCCACTTCTATCAACGCCCAGTCTATATCTGATAATCCTACTTTCAGAACCCATTCATTAGACCCCTGCTCCCCAACAAGTAAAATGGGCGACCCACTTGCCACAATTTCACCTTGCTGAGCAATCTTTTTAATTACGAAGCCATCTCTTTGAGCATAAATTGAAGAATATTCTTTATTGAATGCAATAGATTCATATTGTTGCTTTGCTATGTTAAAAGCTGTTGTAGCATTTTGATATTGCTCCAATGTTGCAACACTATCTTTAAAAAGACTTGCTACCCGTTTCAGATCGCGTTCTGCTTTTTCTAATGCCAATTTTGATTGTAATAAACCTGCTTCTATTTCATTTTCTTTAAGGGTTGCAAGCAATTTTCCTTTTTTAAAATATGCGCCATTTTCAATAAATATTTTATCGACTACCCCACCAACCTTAAATGAATACTTGACTTCCTGCTCAATCGATAAAACACCTGTTACCTGTATATCCTTTGAACCAACAGTATTAGAAAGTGTAAATGTTGTTACTGGTATTACTTCTTCAACTTCTAAAGAATTATTTGAGGCAGTCTTGTTATTACAAGCCACCACCGATATTAATATTATAACTAGATACCTAAATTGAAATTTCATATGAGATGTTTTAAAATTGATAAGATGCATTTGCGCGTTCAACCAAAGCTGCTTTAATGTAGGTTTCATACAATGAAATGTTTACTTGTAAATCATTTTGAATCAGCTGATTTTGTGCATCCAACAGTTCTATAAATAAAGCCTGTCCTTCTTTATATAGCTTTAGTATATCGCTATAGTAGATACGCGCTGTCTTCTGATTAACAACTGATGCTTTATAATTTTCTAGTGCGTTCCTATAATTATTAGTTGCTGTATTATATTGAAGTCGAATCTGATTATATGCATATTCTGACTCACTTTTTTGTATTTTCTCATTTAAAGAGGCTTGCTGAATAGCATACTGACTTTTTCTAGAATTAAACAAATCCCATTGCAATGAAAGACCAATAAAATAATACCTTGAATTGTTATCAAATTTTCCATCAAAACCTTGTGATCCAAGATCTACAAACGTATTTACTTTGGGCATTTGCCAAGACTTAGCTAAACCAGTCAAATCCCGACTAATTGCCTCTACTATTGAAAGCTTTTGAAGCTCTTCTCTTAATTGAAGTGTTGTATCTAACGAAATAGATGCAATTTGAAGCTGATAGTTAGAATCTATTTGAATTACATGATCTAAATCTTTATTCAATAGAAAATTAAAATACGATCTAGCCGAGTTCGATTGGATTATAGCTGTACTTTTTAGAGTTTCATATTTAACAACTTCATTTTGTGCACGAACAACAGCAGTTTTATTCACTCGATCATTCTTGAATAAAGACTCATTTACTCGCTTGGATTCTAATACTAAAGAAAGTGCATTCTCATAGATCTTAATCGCTTGAACAGATTGTAGATAAGCGAAGTATGCAACTTTTATCTCTTTTACTAATTCCCTTTTTAAAAGATTCAATTCAAATGTCTGTAGTTGTATTTGCTCTTGCTTAGTTTTCTTATTAAAGGACAACTCTTTGTTGTATAATGGAACAGTAGCTCTCAACCTTGCATCATAAAAATTATTCGGATTTAATAGAATTTTTTCATTTTGTAATTGTGGGAAACGATTGCTATTGGTTAATTGATTTAAAGAACTGTACACAGAATTCAATAAATCACCAGCAGGAAAATCTACTGTTCTGCCACCATCGGCTAGGAAGTAATCTGCTAAAAAAGATACTTTAGGGTAATACAATGACTTAGCTTCTTTGAGTGCAAACAAGCTTTTCTCTAATCCTAATTCTTGGCGATAAATATTCTGGTTACTCAATAATCCTTCTTTTATGTATTTGTCTATTACGTTCTGCCCAGATTTTATTAGGGCACTAATAATTAGACTAAAAACAATTAAAAGTTTAGCTCTCATTGAATTATGTTTTAAATTTGAACAATGTTCATATTAAACGAAAAAAAATTATTTTTTATCAATCATTAAAACAAACTCCTCGTACCCTTTCAATATCATTTGCTCTGGGGCTACACAGGTTACACCTTGCACGCGCTGCCTAATAACCAAAGAAGCCATTCCATGAACCGCACTCCAAATAGCAAAGGACAGGGCTTCTGGTTCATGACCAACGAAATGTCCTAATCTGATACAATCGTTCACAGTTCCTTTCAATAACTCAAATGTAGCTTTCCCTTCATTCCATTCGTCTTTATGCGTAGACTCTAAAAATTCTATTGGCGCTTTCATACTGAACATTAAATCATACATTTCGGGGTGATCTAATGCGAACTTGAGGTATACCCTTCCTAAAGCTTTTAAGCGCTCCATTGGATCGTCTACACTAAAAAGAACTTTCATTTCACCGCCAAGCTGTCTAAATCCCTGCGTATGCAATTCATGTAGAATATCATTCTTATCCTTGAAATACACATAAACTGTTCCAATGCTATACTCTATTTCCTGAGCTATATTTCGAATGGTTGTATGTTCTATACCCCTTTCTGCAAACAACTTTTTTGCTGCATGAAGAATCATTTTTTTTAGCTCTTCCTTTTCCTTCGCCTTTCTTTCAGATATGCCCATATTAATTATTGACAGAACAAAATTAAATGAACGCTGTTCAATTTTCAAAAAAAATTTCCCCTTTCCTATCTCTAAAAATCAAAAACTCCTCTAAATATTTGATTGTCTTGAGTTTATAAATAGGCATTCATTTATTTATCCAAGTTGTGAATGTATCCTATAACCTTTGCTTTAATTTAATAGGGCGCGTTGCTCCAAACGTATTTCATAAATACTTTTACAAAGAAATTGATGGTTTATCCATCGCCTCAAACAAATTCAAAATAAAAATAAATTGGAAATTAACCTCACCTTAATCCTAGACCTTCTTGGCACATTTGCTTTTGCGGTAAGTGGTATTCGCTTGGCTTCTAAAAAGGAAATTGACTGGTTTGGGGCATTTGTAATTGGCTTAGTTACTTCAATAGGCGGGGGTACCTTACGTGATTTGTTGTTAGATGTAACACCATTTTGGATGACTAACCACACTTATTTTCTTACTACAGCTGCTGCCTTAGCTGCTGTGCTAATTTTTAAAGAAAAATTGCTGAAATGGAATAATACCTTATTCATTTTTGACACTATAGGACTTGGGCTTTTTACTATAGTGGGTATTACTAAATCAGTAAACACAGGACTATCATTTGGTGTTTGTATTGCTATGGGTACTATAACAGGAACTGTTGGTGGTGTTATTCGTGATATATTACTGAATGAAGTTCCACTTCTTTTTAAAAAAGACATTTATGCATTAGCATGTATTGCTGGTGGTCTAGTATATTTTGGCTGGATTTATATAAATATTACCCAAAATATCACTGAAGTTATAGGTGCGTTAACCGTAATTATAATTCGTCTGATTGCTGTTAAGTACCACATTCATTTGCCACAAATGAAACCAATTCAGTCTAAATAGCTTTCATCTATCATTCATTTTCTCAGATAGCTCATTTAATTATCTACTTTTATATAAAAATGACTCAAATGCCTCACAAACTTTGGAGTATTGAGCCTCAAGAGCTTTATTTAAAAGTTACAATTCAAGGCGAATGGTCATTTGCTTCTATGAAAGAGGGTATTGAAGCTGTTAAAGAAACTGCAAACCAATTAGGCTTTCATAGAATATTCATTGATGCAAGAAATCAACCTCCTGTTTTAACGATACTACAAAGATTTGAAATAGGAGAATACATGTCAAAAGCATGGGGCAGTAAATATAAAGTTGCAGCCCTAGGCCCAAATAAAATACCTTCCACATTCACAGAAACTGTTGCAGTAAATAGGGGTGTATTGTTTAAATTCTTTTCTGATGAAATACTTGCACTCAATTGGCTAATGAAAGATATTTGATCATGTGCTATGATATTTCATTGATTGCTACTTTAGAGAAAATTCAACATTATTTTCCAAACCTAGATTGGTACGAAGAAATTGAACATAACATTACAATGAGTGCTCATATTATGGGCCATGGTTTTCCTCTTCTTCCCGTTATTTATAAAAACAGACAATCAAATAGCATTTGTGGCAGATTGATGGAATGGGGCTGCATACCTCATTATATCAACGATGAAGAAGGATTTAGAATAAAAAGAAATAGTATGCTTAATGCTAGGTCAGAACGAATGCTCACAGACAAGACTAGCTATTGGTATAAAATTAGAAATAGAAGATGCCTACTTCCTGTAACAGGCATTTATGAACACCACCAAGCAAAAGGTATGAAAAAGAAAATACCTTTCTGGATAGGACTACAAGAGCAAAGTATTTTCTTTTTAGCTGGATTGTATTCTGTTGCTCAACTGGGCGATAAACAATCTGGAGAAATGACAAGCCGTTTTAGTTTTTCAATTTTAACACAAACTGCCTCTACAGAATATGGTCAAATTCATAATGGCGGTAAACATGCTGGAAGGATGCCGCTATTTTTACACAAGCATCAATGGAATGAATGGCTTAGAGATGATACCAACTTAGATGAGTTAGAACAGCTTGTAGAGCAATCTAACAAAGAACCTAATATAGTCTACCACTCAGTTTTTACGATTAGAGGGAAATCTGAAAGACCAGATGGATTAACTGCTGATGCTCCTTACGATTGGGGGTATACAATAAGTGATTAATAATCTATCCTTCTTGTTTTTCAGAAAGTTCTAACCAACGCATTTCTTTTTCTTCTAGAGTAACTGAAATTTTTTGTAACGAATCTGCTAATTGTTGCATTTGCTCAAATGACAAGTTAGGTTGTTGCATGTCAATTACCAACTGCGCCTTCAGTTTTTCGAGTTCTGGCAAATCCTTTTCTAAAGTCTCCCACTCCATTTTTTCCTTGAAAGAAAGCTTTTTTGATTTTCCCGCTGCTTGTACAGCAACTATTTTTCCTTCAACCTTAACTTCAACAACTTCTTCTTGTTTTTTCTTCTCCTCTTCTGCCTTTAACCATAAACGATACTGCGAATAATTTCCTGGAAAATCGCGAACATTACCCTCTCCTTCAAAAATGAATAAATGATCAACTATTCTATCCATAAAATATCGATCGTGAGAAACCAATAACACACAACCCGTATAATCAATAAGAAATTTTTCTAAAACAGCTAGTGTAGGCAAATCTAAATCGTTGGTGGGCTCATCCAAAATGAGAAAATTAGGATTTCTAAATAACACAGTCAGTAACTGTAAACGCTTCTTCTCACCACCACTTAATGAGTGAACATAGGTGTATTGCTTTTCAGGAGAAAATAAAAACAGCTGAAGAAATTGAGCAGCACTCAAGCTTCCGCCTCCTGCAAGTGGAAAGCTTTCCGCAAATGATTTGACATACTCAATGACCCTTATTTGATTTTTTACTTCTAAACCCTTTTGAGAAAAGTTTCCAAAAACAACCGTTTCACCTAAATTAATCTTCCCGCTATCTGCCTGCTCTAAGCCTTGCAAAATTTGAAGAAAAGTGGTTTTACCAGTTCCATTCTTGCCTACGATACCAATGCGTTCACCTTTGCTGAATGTATAGTCGAAACCTTTTAAAATCTGCTTTTCACCATAGCTTTTATACACTTTTTTCATTTCAACCACTTTCCCTCCCAGTCTCGACATTTTAACTTGTAATGTCATGGAAGCATCATCTAATTTTTGCTTAGCTCTTTCTTCAACATCATAAAAACGGTCGATTCTGCTTTTAGCTTTGGTTGTTCTTGCCTTTGGTTGCTTACGCATCCATTCTAATTCCTTTCTATATTCGTTTCTGGCCTTATCCAAAGAAGCGGCCTCACTTTCCATTCTTAGCGCTTTTTTTTCAAGATAATGTTCGTAATCTCCTTTATAAACAAATAGCTTCTCTCTTTCCAACTCCCATATTTCCTCACAAACAGCATCTAAAAAATACCTGTCATGTGAAACTAATAACAGGGTTACATTTTCCTGATTCAAATAATACTCTAGCCATTCTATCATTTCTACATCCAAATGATTCGTAGGCTCATCCATCATCAATAATGTATGCGTATGATCAAAGCCAATTTCAATAAGAACTTTAGCTAAAGCAACTCTTTTACGTTGTCCACCACTTAAAGCCGACAATGGCTGATCAAGATGATGGAGGTTTAGTTTCCCCAATATCTGTCTAACTTTCGATTCAAAGTTCCAAGCCTGTAACTCATCCATTTTTCCTAATAAATCGCTCAAATCCTGCACACTATCTTTTTCCACCGCTGACTCGTAAGCGCGAATTAAATCCATCACAGGATGTGCCAACTGAAAAATATTCTCTAGTATACTAGCCTGTTCAATAAACTTAGGTTCTTGCTCAAAATATGCTACTCTCACATCTTTATGAATCCAAATACTACCTTCCTCAGGCGATTCCTGCCCTGCTAAAATTTTTAACAACGTAGACTTCCCTACCCCATTTCTTGCAACCAAGGCTATTTTATCGCCTTCATTTATGTGAAAACTGATTCCTTTAAACAATGGTTCTGAACGAAAAGATTTTGTGATTTGGTCGGCCGATAGATAATGCATGCGCAAATCTAATTATATTGCAATGAATCCAATTCATCCTTAACCATTTTACAAATTAATCCATGCTGAGTTTCTTTAACCAACTCTCCATTCGACATAAACTACTGGTATCCTTTGCTGGGATCCTACTAATTCCATTAATAGCATTAATCTATTCAAATTATCTCCAAAATCAAAAAAAAGAATTAGATGAAAAAATTGAATGGGCTAACAAACTTGAAAACAAACTCTATCAAATTATTATAACAAGGCAAAGATTTCTTCAATATGAGTCAACTACCCCCGACTTTTTTAAAAACAATTCAACAGAATTACTGGAAAAAGAAAAGCAACTTAGAAAAGATATCAATCAACTACTCGCTTCTGTTGAGCATGTTAAAACACTCTTAGCAGATCCTACTAAAAATAATTTAGACAGTACTTTTCAAACTTTTCTTTCAGGTTGTAGGTATTTTGATACACTGATAACCATTATAAAACAAAAAGGTATTGAAGATTATGGATTGGAAGGTAATATGAGAAGTATTGCTCATCAATTAGAGGGATCGGATAACAGGCATTTATCGCAAATTCTTCAAATTAGAAGAAAAGAAAAAGACTTCCTCTTAAGAAAAAAAGAAGCTGATAAAATTGCTTGGGAAAACTTAGTGAATGAATATTCTAATTCATTAAAAAATCAAACTGCAACAGAAAAAATCTTACGAACATATATAGCTTCTTTTTATGAACTGTATGCAATTGAATTAAAGATTGGCAACAACCAATCTGGAATAAGATCCCAAATGCTACTAGCTCATGAGGAATCTATTAAACAAATGAGTTCATTTTCTTCAGCTCTTTTACAATACTCATCTTTCAAAAGCACTACAATTCTTATTTTACAAGTAGTTTCCAATAGCCTGGGCTTCATTCTTTCGTTGGTATTTGCAATTTTAATTGCCTTTCATATAACTCAACCCATCCTACAACTTAGTAGATCTATGCATGAGGCTACATTAGCAACTCCAACTATGGATATGACAGAAATGAAAGATCTTGCAGAAAGATCAGATGAAGTTGGACTATTAACAAGACAATACAATAAATTACTACAACAAATAAAAAGTAGCTTCTTTATAATTAGACAAAATGCACAAACACTTGAAGAGTCAAATAAAAAGTTACAAACACTGAATACAGAATTAAAAAACCGAGAATCGTATCTAGAAATATTAAACTCCCAAAAAGATAAATTTTTATCCATGATATCTCACGACATGCGTGGTCCGCTTGTGAGTATTATGGGATTTATGGATTTTTACAAAGACAATTTCAATAGTCTTACTGAGGAAGAACTTCAGTTTGTATCGGTCAATATGAATACACACCTCAAACGTGTGGTTGAAATGTTGGATGGCATGTTATTATGGTCAAGAAGTCAAACTGGTGAACTAAAGGCCCAACATCAAATTTTACAATTAGATAATTTGGTGCATGAAGTAGTTGAAATTGCCAAACCCATAGCATCACAAAAGGATATTTCTATAAAAACTGTGCTAATACCTGCAACAATTTGGGCCGACAAAAATATGGTGCAGTTTATGGTAAGAAATTTAATCAGCAACGCAACTAAATTCTCCCATCCAAAATCATCTATATCAGTTTCTTTAGAAAAGACCGAAAAAGGCCCCAGATTAGTTGTAAAAGACAATGGAGTTGGAATTCCCGCAGAAAATCTTCAACACTTATTTGATGGACATGTGAATAAATCAACTTTTGGAACAGCTCAAGAGCAGGGGGTTGGACTAGGCATTGTGCTTTGCAAAGACTTCATAACCAAATGCTTCGGGAATATTCAAATTGAAAGTGAAGTTGGTGTAGGCACCACTGTATATTTGCAGTTCCCTACACCTTCAACAATTCAACCAACCATTGAAGTGTAACTTTTTAACATCTTTTTTGTTGAAATATTATGAAGCAATTTGAAGTACCGTCTGTTTATAGAAGTGAATTAATCTCAGCTATTAAAGCTAGCCGAAAGAAAGCCGATAAACTTAAAAAAGACTTTTCGCCAACTAAAGTTGAGGCGGGTAAAGTAACATTCTACCTAGCTCGCCATTTTGGATTCTGCTACGGCGTGGAAAATGCTATTGAAATTGCTTTCAGAACAATTGAAGAAAATCCAGGAAAAAGAATCTTTTTGCTGAGTGAAATGATTCACAATCCGCAAGTGAATGCCGATTTGTTAGCCAAAGGAGTTCAATTTTTACAAGATACTTATGGCAACCAAATTATTCCTTTTGAAGATATTCAATCGGATGACATTGTTATAGTTCCCGCATTTGGAACAACGTTGGAAGTTGAAAGCCTCCTTCGAAGTAAAGGAATTGCTGTTGAGAAATACAATACAACTTGTCCCTTTGTAGAAAAGGTTTGGAACAGAAGTGAACAAATTGCGAAGAAGGGATACACCATTATAGTACATGGAAAACCAAAACATGAAGAAACCAGGGCTACGTTTTCACATGCTTCGGAACATAATGCAACTGTTGTGGTAAATGATATGGAAGAAACTCAGGTACTCGCAAAATATATAACTGGCGAATTGCCTTCCGCTACATTTTATGAAACCTTCAAAGGTCGCTATTCTGAAAATTTTAACGTTGAGCGAGATTTGCAAAAGATTGGTGTTGTAAACCAAACCACACAACTTGCAACCGATACGCAAGCTATAGCCGACTATTTGAAATCGGTTATGATTGATCATTTTAACTTAGCTGCCGATCAAATTTCAGAACGATTTGCAGATACCCGTGACACGCTTTGTTATGCAACCAACGATAACCAATCGGCTGTAGTTGGTTTACTAGAACAAGAAGCAGATTTTGCCTTGGTAATAGGAGGCTATAACTCATCGAACACCTCCCACCTAGTTGAATTATGCGAACATAAGCTTCCTACTTACTTCATAGATAGCGCCGATAAGATTTTAGGTAAAGATGAATTGATTCATTGCAACTGGCGTACTAAGGAAATCAGTTCTATAAAAGACTATTTTCCTAACCAATCTTCTGTTCGTATCTTAATTACTTCAGGGGCAAGTTGTCCGGATGCTTTAGTTGAACAAGTCATGGTGAAGATTGCATCTTTTTTTGATGCCGAATCTTTTATCAGTGCAGCTAAGGAAGAATTTCAAGCAGCTTAAGTATACAGCTCCACATTGAAGTTGCATTTGATTTTGCTGAAATCTTACTATATTTAAGCATGAAGAAAATGCTACTTATAAGTGCAATTGCCTTAACTGCATTGCCATTTTCATTAAAAGCCCAAAATACACCCAACTATTTGCCACTGGTACAACAAGTAAATCCTAAAGTGATAGAATGGCGAAGACATTTACATCAGTTTCCAGAACTTTCTAATCGTGAATTTAATACGGCAAAATATATTGCCGCGCACTTAAAGTCACTAGGATTAGAAGTGAAGGAAGGTATTGCAAAAACTGGTGTTGTTGCTATTCTAAAAGGTGGTCAACCAGGACCAGTAATTGGACTAAGAGCAGATATTGATGCATTACCAGTAAAAGAAAGAGTAAATATTCCTTTTGCATCAAAAGTGAGAGCTGAATATAACGGAGATACGGTACATGTTATGCATGCATGCGGACATGATAGTCACACTGCAATACTCATGGGAACTGCAGAAGTATTGAGTAAGATGAAAAAAGACATCGCCGGAACAGTTGTATTTGTTTTTCAACCTGCAGAGGAAGGTGCTCCAGCGGGAGAAGAAGGCGGTGCTTATTTAATGGTAAAAGAAGGATTACTTGAACAAGAAAAAATTGAAGTGATGTTTGGCTTGCACATCAACTCTCAAACTGAAGTAGGTACCATAAAATATACCATTGGTTCAACCATGGCTAGTTCAGATTGGTTTACCATTCGCGTGAAAGGCAAACAAACACATGGTTCTCAACCTTGGGGAGGCATTGATCCTATTGTAACTGCCTCACAAATTATTGGCGGTTTGCAAACTATTGTTAGTCGTCAATCTCAATTAACTAAAGCTCCTGTAGTAATTACTGTTGGAAAAATTCATGCTGGTGTTCGTGAAAACATCATTCCGGAAGAGTTGGTCATGAGCGGTACAATCCGAACACTTGATCCTGCCATGCAAACCGATGTTCATGAAAAAATAAAAACAACAGCTATCAATATTGCAAGAGCATGCGGCGCTACTGCTGAAGTAGAAATAGACACAAAAACCTTGGTCACCTACAATTGGCCTGATCTAACAAAGGCTATGTTGCCTTCACTCGAAAAAGCGGCTGGAAAGGGAAATGTAAAGGAAACTGAATGGACAACAGGTGCAGAAGACTTTAGCTTTTTTTCTGCTAAAATACCTTCACTATTTTTCTTCTTAGGAGGTATGCCAAAGGGAATGAATCCCAAAGATGCAGCGCCTCATCATACGCCCGACTTTTTTATAGATGACAGCATGTTAGATGTGGGTGTAAAAGCGTTTTGTCAGTTGGTATTTGATTATGCAAAAAGGAAATAGCAAGAATAAATCCCGATCTAAAGAGCAGGATTTTTATACGTTTGTACTTTCAGTTGTTTGTTTGATTTTATTGAATGTACAAACAGTTGCACAAGATACACCCTATGTGATGGTATTGGGTATTGCACAAGACGGTGGCTACCCGCATGTAGGTTGCAATAGAGGCTGCTGCAAGCTTGCATGGAAAAACTCTTCAAAACAACGATATCCTGTTTCTTTGGCATTAGTTGATCCAAAAGAAAATCAGTGGTGGTTGGTGGAAGCATCGCCTGATATTAAAATGCAACTTCACTTATTTCAGAAAAAGACAAAAGGACGATACCCATTTCTTCCCAAAGGGATACTCCTCACTCATGCACACATAGGGCATTATACAGGATTAATGCAATTAGGTAGAGAAGCGTTAAACGCAAAGGAAGTTAGTGTATATGTACTTTCAAAAATGGCTAACTATTTAAAAAGCAATGGGCCATGGTCGCAATTAATAGAACTAAACAATATTTCGTTAATTACTATTGCATCAGATAGTCTTGTTCAGCTATCAAATTACTGGAGTTTTCAAGCAATGACAGTACCACATAGAGACGAATTTTCTGAAACAGCAGGTTTTTCCTTGTATAGCAAATCCAAGCGTTATCTTTTTATACCAGATACCGATAAATGGGAGAAGATGCATACAACTGTTCAAGAGTTAGTTGCACAACACGATCTGGCCTTTCTAGATGCTACTTTTTTATCTGCTGAAGAGTTAGCTTACAGAAACATTCGTGAAGTTCCCCACCCTTTTGTGAAAGAAACAATGCAACTGATACCTGAAACGTTGGCTAATAAAGTTTGCTTCATACATTTCAATCATACTAATCCACTTCTATGGAATAAGCAATCCAAACGCTTCGTAATTCAAAAAGGATTTTTAGTAGCACAGCAAGGAGGGATTTACTGATACTATCTAGCTCCAAATAGTAAACTGCCTATACGTACAAGAGTACTTCCCTGCTCAACAGCTAAAGAATAATCACCACTCATACCCATACTTAAGGTATCAAGTTTATATGAAACCAAACTTGCATTAGCTTGATCAAAATATTTTTTTAATTGTGTAAACTCCTGCTTAACCTGAACTTGATTTTCTGTGAATGATGCCATACCCATTAAACCTCGAACACGCACAAAAGGGAAATTATTTAGCTGGACTAAAAGATTAGACAACTCATCCATATCAAGCCCAAATTTAGTTTCCTCTTGTGCAATGTGCATTTGAAGCAAGCAGTCTATAATTCTACCAACTTTAGTCGCCTGTTTATTCACCTCCTGTAATAGCTTGATGCTGTCAATTCCATGAATCATATGTACAAAGGGAGCAATGTATTTTACTTTATTACTTTGCAAGTGACCAATAAAATGCCAACGAATATCTTTTGGTAACTCCTCCTGCTTCTGCACCAATTCCTGTACATAGTTTTCACCAAAATCACGATGCCCCAGTTCGTACAACGCCATTATATCTGAAACCGGCTTAGTTTTAGAAACTGCAACCAGTATAACATTACGTTCTGAACACCATTCCAACAAAGATTGATACACACTTACTTGAACAGACATATTACAAAAGTATTTTCATTTATTCATTCAACATAGCTGTTGTACATATATTTTCCAAGAATAAAGCCAACTGATAGGGAGGCGAATAATAATGGAACTTCCCAATACCCATGTAACCAAGACTGGACTTATATTTTGCAGGCAACATAGAACTCATATTAGCTATAAAGAAAACCATATTCTCTTGCTCTATACTTTTAAGCCAATTGCCTTGTAAGTCTTTAGAAGCAAGCATCTTTGAAGGAGCTAACCAATACAAAGCTGTTCCCAACATTGCACGATCGCTAATGAGCGAAGCTGATTCATAAGCACTTGAAAGTTCATCAATCACTTGATCTTTTATCTCAAGCAAAGGAGTATACTTTGTGTTTTTCAACAAACGTGCTACATGGTACAAAATAACTGGTGCTCTGTTGTAATGAGGTGAAATGAAAGAAGGATTGGTTTGATGGTATTTTTTTTGAATAGCATCTACCACCATATAAGCAGTTGCTGAATCAGATTTAGTCCATGTCAAATTAAATCGCTCAACAAAAAGCAATACATTCGACATAACACTGATATCGAAATCTACTGGCATTTTCTTTCCAAACCATGTTGAATAAGCCGGAAGTTGTTCGTACTCCGGAAAGGTATTTTTCACTTTACCATATCCACCATTTATAAAAGATTGCATGATAGCATGAATCTGCTGAGCAGAATCTTTTGAACCATTCAAAGCCAACCAACTCATCACTGTATCATCCATATCATCTGGTAAAGCGTGTGAACGATCCATTAAATTCATCCAGCCTGCGTTGGGAAAAACCTTTTTGGGATCATTACTCCAAAAATGAAAAGTAGGTCTTCCAGTACGATGACGAAAAATAGCAAATGCAGGCTTTGCCTTTTCTAACATACTTTGAATGATCTTCTTTTGATGAGGGGGCAAGGCTGACTGTACATCTTGAAGAGTAAAAAGCACCAATGCTGTAAAAAAAATATTCTCATCAGGCCTTTCCAAATAACTGTTCCAGGCATAACGCCTATAACTAGGGAAAAGACCAGCTCTGAAATAATCATTCCCATTTGATTGCCATGCAGCAATTCTTTGAAGAATTGTATGCGTAACAATAGTATCTACCGTTTGATTTCGTGCAGACACTATCAAACTTCCACTCAATAAGAAACAAACAATCCACCATCGCATGGCGTGAAAATAAGCATAGAAAAAGAAAACCGCCCTCGGGCGGTTCATAATTTATTTCAAAATACTTCTACTAATAACAATTCTTTGCACTTCGCTGGTACCCTCATAAATCTGAGTAATCTTAGCATCACGCATCAAACGCTCAACATGGTATTCTTTTACAAATCCATATCCTCCATGCACCTGAACAGCTTCTGTGCTAATCCACATAGCAGCCTCACTTGCGTATACTTTAGCCATAGAAGAACTCAATGTATAATCCAACCCATTGTCTTTTTCCCAAGCCGCCTTCAAGCAAAGTAATCTGGCAGCTTCAACTTTTGTAGCCATATCTGCTAGCTTAAAAGCAATTGCTTGATGATGCATGATTTCTTTACCAAACGCTTTGCGCTGCTTGCTATATGCAAGAGCCAACTCATAGGCACCACTTGCAATACCCAATGCTTGAGCTGCAATACCAATTCTTCCGCCAGTAAGTGTCTTCATCGCAAATGTGAAACCAAAACCATCTGCCCCTATCCTATTTTGCTTAGGAACTTTTACATCAGTAAACATAATGGTATGTGTATCACTTCCACGAATACCCATTTTATTCTCTTTAGCTGCCACAGTTACTCCAGGCCAATTTTTCTCAACAATAAATGCATTGATGCCTTTTGACCCCTTAGCCACATCTGTTTGAGCCATTACCAAATAAACAGAGGCTGAAGAACCATTTGTAATCCAGTTTTTGGTTCCATTTAACAAATAATAGTCGCCTTTGTCCTCAGCGGTTGTACGCTGACTGGTTGCATCGCTACCAGCTTCAGGCTCACTTAACAAGAAAGCACCTATATACAATTCACCATCCTTTCTTCCTTGAGCAAGTGGAGTTAAATATTGTTGCTTTTGCTCTTCACTACCATAAGTTTCCAGACCCCAGCAAACCAAGCTGTTGTTTACACTCATACTCACACTGGTACTCGCATCTACTTTGCTGATTTCTTCCATAGCCAATACATAGCTCACAGTATCCATACCACTACCGCCGTAAGCTGGATCTACCATCATTCCCATAAAGCCCAATTCAGCTAATTTCATGACTTGCTCCTTAGGGAACTGCTGTTTCTCATCGCGTTCAATGACACCAGGTAAACAATCTTGCTGAGCAAAATCGCGCGCAGCTTTCTGAATCATTAAGTGCTCTTCACTGAGTTGAAAATGCATGTTTTTACTTTTTAGCCCGGCAAATGTAAGCTAACAGTTGTTAGGTTCGAAAAACTGTGAAGAATTTTTATTCAAATGGCTTGCAGAATTAACAACAAGCCTACATCCTATAAGTAATAGCATTGATATTCATGCCAGCGCCTACGGAAGCAAACATAACTAAATCACCAGTTTGAAGGCTGTGGTCTGCAATTTTTCCTTTTCGAACCAAATCAAACAAAGTAGGGATGGTTGCTACGGAGCTATTTCCCAATAAATGGATACTCATAGGCATAATATGCATGGGCGCAGGAATACCATACAATTTGTACATGACTTTAATAAAACCCTCGTCCATTTTTTCATTTGCCTGATGCAAGAACACTTTTTTTAAAGAATGAATAGATTCGCCACTAGCATCTAAACAAGATTTCATTGCAGCCGGTACATATCGCATTGCATATTCGTATACTTTCCGCCCTTTCATCTTAATATACCTTACCCTAGGATCTGAATCTGGGAAATAAGATTTTCCCATGTTTAAATAATCAACTTCTTCATTACAATGTGCCATGACACTGGTTGACAAAATACCCTGCTCCACTCCTTCCTTCGCTTCTACAATACAAGCACCTGCTCCATCAGAGAATATCATTGAATCGCGGTCGTACACATCTATTACCCTACTTAAAGTTTCGGTACCTATGACCAAACAGCATTTGGCAATTCCGGCTTTGATATATGCATCGGCCTGAATTACACCTTGAAGCCAACCTGGACAACCAAAAAGAATATCGTAAGGTATGCAAGCTGGATTTTGAATGCCTAATGCATGTTTCACCCTCGAAGCCAATGCTGGTAGTACATCAGTTTGTATGGTATGCTTTACTACATTCCCAAAATTGTGAGCTACAATTATTTGATCAATATTTTCAGGATCAATACCTGCATTTGCAATAGCTTCTTGCGCAGCAATAACTGCCATATCAGAAGCATTTAAATCCTTTCTTGCATACCTACGCTCCGCAATGCCAGTAATTGCCTTAAACTTCTCAACAACTTCATCCGATGGCGTGGCAATGGGTTTATGGTGCTCATCATAAAATTGATTTACAGCGAAATCTCTATTGGTTACTACTACTTCAGGAATATAAGAACCTGTTCCAGTTATAACTGTTCTCATTGCTTGCATCTTCAATAATTGAGTAAGCAAGTTAACACATAAATGCTGAAATCAAACATGACCGACTGATAATCAATAACTAACAAGTGTTTGTTTATTTCTATGAAGGCATGCAACCTTTGCTATATTTGCTACATGTCGCTATTATTACATAAAACAGAATTTGGTAATACCTCTAATGCTGGTCGTATTTGGACTAAAGAGGAGTGTAATACTTTGCTGGTGGAATGGGTACAGAACCCTAAACTTCGTCAACATATGGATCAGGTTGGACATTTAATGGAGCAATGGGCTGTTAAAAGAGAAGGCTTGGATAAAACAACTGCCAACGCCTGGTACATGGCTGGTGTTTTACATGATGCGGACTGGGACCAATGGCCAGATCAACACTGTAAAAAAATTATTGAGTATTTAGAAGCTCAAGAAATTGACCCAACCGTTATTCGTGCCATAGCTTCGCATGGACCTCGACATTTTGGAGTAGTACCTGAAACAAGGATGGATCAAATGCTGTATGCGTTGGATGAACTTAGTGGGCTCATTCACGCTTATTCATTACTACGTCCACAAGGATATGAAGGCATGGAAGTTTCTGGTGTAAAGAAGAGACTTAAAGAAAAAACATTTGCGGCAAATGTATCACGCGAAGAAATAGATGAAGCTTGTACAATAGCGAATGTTACTAAAGAGGAACTGATTCAGTTTGTTATTCAAGAATTAAGTAATCTACATAAATAAAATTGACTCTTCATAACTTACCCTTCCCAATACAATACATAATTATAAAATAACCTCAATATGCGACCGTTACTTTTTGCCCTCATTCTTTTTTTAGGTTTTATATCACAAGCACAACATATCCTTCCTCTTCGCGATCAAGCACGTGTTATTGATGAAATAACTGGTGAAAGACTTGAACAGGTGCTTCCCAATCTTATGAAAAGAGAGAATATCCAAATGTGGGTATTAGTTTGTCGCGAGTACAATGAAGATCCAGTTATTAAAACAATGCTACCAGCTAGTTGGCTTTCTGCAAGAAGAAGAACCATCTTAGTTTTTTACTATAACCCAACAACTGGGGAATATAAAAAATATGCAGTGGCTCGATACAATGTTGGAAAGCATATTCTTTCAGCTTGGAATCCTGAAGAAGAACCCAATCAATGGAAAGCGCTGACAAAAATTATTGAAAAACATCAACCTAATCAAATTGCAATTAACTATTCTTCAAATTATGGCCATGCCGATGGACTGAGCCTAACGGACTATAGAGAATTATTAGAACATCTTCCTAAACCTCTACAATCTAAGTTGGTAAGTGGCGAGAAACTATCAGTAGGATGGTTGGAAACAAGAACTGAGAAAGAACTTCAATACTATACCCAACTTGTACATATTACTCATCAAATCATTCGTGAAGGATTTTCTGAGCAAGTCATTATACCAGGAATAACTACCACAGATGATATGGTGTGGTGGTTTAGAGAAAAAATAAGAGGACTAGGATTGGAAACATGGTTTCAGCCTAGTGTGGCTGTACAAAGAAGAGACAATAGCAACCAAGAACAAGAACGAAGTTTTGCAAATCGTCCGAAAGAAGAAGTTATACAGCGTGGCGATTTAATACATGTAGATATTGGCATACAATATTTAAGATTGAATACGGATATCCAACAACATGCATATTTATTGCTTCCAGGAGAAAAAGAAGCACCTACTGAATTACAAAATGCCTTCCGGGTTTCAAATAGATTGCAAGACATTTTAACCCAGCAGTTTGCTGTAGGTGTTACTGGAAATCAAATACTTCGTAACGCATTGGAACAAGCCAAAAAAGAAGGAATAACAGCAAGTATCTATTCTCATCCATTGGGAATGCATGGACATGCCGCTGGTCCAACCATTGGTTTATGGGACCAACAAGGTGGCGTTCTAGGAAGTGGCGACTATCCAGTGTATCCTAATACCGCCTATTCTATTGAATTGAACACAAGTTCTTTTCTGCCTTCGTGGAAAAAGCAAGTGCGTATTATGTTAGAAGAAGATGGATTTTTTGATGGAAAAACTTTTCATTATTTAGGCGGAAGACAAAAAAAACTTTGGACTATACCCGCCCTACCGAAAGAATTAGAATAATATGGAACAACAATTGAACGATACCTACTGGTCGATCAGATATCAAAAGCAACAAACAGGTTGGGATATTGGTGGTCCTAGTCAACCACTCAAAGAATATATTCAACAATATACCAACAAAGAAGCACGCATACTTATTCCTGGTTGCGGCAATGCTTATGAAGCAAAACTTTTTATTGAGGAAGGTTTTCAAAATATAACCCTCATAGACATTTCTAAGGTATTAGTTGAAGAGCTTCAAGAACAACTGGCAGCTTTTTATAATCAGGTTCAAATCATTCATGGCGACTTTTTTGACCACTCAGGGGAATATGATTTAATCATTGAACAAACATTTTTTTGTGCTATTGACCCAGTATTTAGAGAAAAATATGCACAAAAAATGCATGAACTATTAGCTGTAAATGGAAAGCTGGTAGGCGTTTTGTTCAATAGATACTTTGAAGGCGGACCTCCATTTGGCGGAACAAAAGAAGAATATATTTCTACCTTCTCACGTCAATTTGAAATAAAAACAATGGAAACCTGCTATAATTCCATCAAGCCAAGAGAAAATACAGAGTTATTCATAAATCTCTCGCCTAAAAAGTGAATTAAGTGGGAAATTGAATAAAGGCATCCATGCTCTTTACGCCCAGCCACTTAGTTGAAATGAATCCTTCTGCATATTGCACACCAATTCTTTTCCCGAATGACAATGCTCTTGACTTAACAACTTCTAAAAAAGCAGGTGAAGAAATATAAGTATTGGGTTCATTTAATGCAGGATTATGAAACTGAGTAGCGTAAGCCAGAATAGACTCCATTTTTTTATCAAAATGAGCACTAATATCAATAACAAAAGATGGCTCTAAAAAACGATCTTGTATGTAATGAAATACATAAGATGGTCGAAAAGCTTCTTGTTCATTCCCATTAGAATCTATGGTAATAATTTTTCTGAGTCCCGATAAAAAACAAGCATCCGAAATTAATTGAGCACTCCTACCATGATCAGGATGTCTATCTTCAAGAGCATTTGCTAAAACAATAGACGGACGAAACCTGCGTATCACCTCAATCAATTGACGCTGATGCGCTTCATCATTTTTAAAAAATCCATCTGCCATGCCTAAGTTTTCTCGAACATGTACACCTAAAATTTTAGCCGCCAAAGCAGATTCTTCAGCTCTAGTTTCCGCAGTACCTCTTGTTCCCAATTCTCCACGAGTCAAATCAATGATACCTACTTTCTTACCTTCAGCAATTGCCTGCAACAAAGCTCCAGCACATCCGAGTTCAACATCATCGGGATGAACGCCAATGGCAAGTATATCTAGTTGTTCTGTTATCATAGTGCAAAGATGAATAAAAAAATCCCGCTACCAGAGCGGGATAAAAATGCTTACTTTTTCTTTTCGTAACGCTTCTTGAACTTATCAATTCTACCAGCAGTATCAACCAACACATTCTTACCAGTGTAGAAAGGGTGTGAAGTGTTAGAGATTTCCAACTTAATCAATGGATATTCGTTGCCGTCTTCCCACTGAATAGTTTCTTTGGTTGCGCAAGTAGAACGACTTAAAAAGCTGAAGCCGTTACTCATGTCTTTGAAAACTACAAAACGATAGCTTTCTGGATGGATACCTTGTTTCATTTTTTTTGATTTAAGGTTGCACGGATTTTGCCGTACAGTTGAATAATTACCCCTAAGGGAGTGCAAAATTAATACAAAGACTGTATGTATCCAAAGAGATTTTATTCCTCAATACTTAGCTTTAATACATTGAAAATCAGCTCTTCATATTAACAAATTGCAATGGCACTTTTAAATCAGAGCCATTCAGCATGGCAATAACTGCTTGCAAATCGTCAATTTTTTTCCCAGTAACCCGAATAATATCATCCATAATTGCAGGTTGTACCTTCAGTCCTGAGTCTTTAATAAGCTTAACTATCTTTTTAGCTTCCTCCTGCTTTAGTCCATTGGTAACTGGAATTTCCTTTTTGATCATTTTACCACTTGGATAAGCATCTTTTTCAAAGTTGAAAGCATTACCATCAATACCTTGCTTCATAGCACGACTAATGAGTACATCTATCAACTGTTTCATTTTCATTTCACTTTCAACCTCCAATCGAACAATAAAGTCCTTTTTATTTAATTCAATTTCAACTGGACTGTCCTTAAAATCGAAGCGATTGGCTATTTCTTTTTTTACTGTATTGATTGCATTATCGAGGGTTTGCAAATCAACTTTACTAGTAATATCAAATGAAGGCATACGATTGAGATTTTTACAAAGATAAAAAGAAAGCCCTGGTAGAAACCAGGGCCGTATGCTTGCACATGAGAAATAAATATTTAGTTGCCGCCTATTTTTACTCTATCGGCTTCTTCATTCGATTTCCTTCTTGATGGTCCAGAGGAAGCTTTACCCTTGCTAAAACGATAAGTGAAAGAGACATTTAGTACTCTAGAATCACTTCTCTGTCTGAATCTTATATCAACATCGTCATATTTTGCTGAGCCATTAGGAAGCTGCGTCCAAAAAACATCTCGCACACTCAATCTAACTGTACCCTTTGATTTCAAAACTGACTTAGCAAGACCTAAATTCATAGCCCCTAAAGATTGTATGAAAATGACACCTTCTACAGCGGCAGACCTGTAAAATCCACTCACCTCTCCTGTCCAACCTTTACCAAATTTGAATGAGCTACTTCCATTAAAAACCAAAGTTGGTTGAGTAAAATCAATAAATGTTTGATTAACAAATCCTCTAAAGCGATTTTGATAATAATTCGTGTATAAACTCAAATTCATCCATTTAGTAACAGGTATTTGACCAGATACTGCTATACCAATTTGATCTAATTCTGCGATATTGGCTTGCTTAATAAATGTTTCGTTGGTTGCAGCATTTTGCTCTATTACTTGTTGAATAATATTATTCACTTTTGAATAGTTCAAAGTACTTGTAATAGCACCCCCCAAAATCATGTGTGATAACTCAATGTTATGACTGAACTGAGGTCTGAGTCCTGGATTGCCCTGCTGATACGTATAACGATCTAAGAAATAAACAAAAGGATTTAAATCTTGGTAATCTGGTCTCTTTAACCTTCTACCATAATTCAATACCAAGCTCTGCTTATCACTTATTTTATAGCTTAAATAAGCCGTTGGAAATAATTGTGCATAGGAAGTATCAAAACCACTTGCAGGTCTTTGTGCATTTCCTAATTGATCACCTTTTGCATCTGTTCTTTCTAATCGCAAACCTACTTGCATAGACCATTTTGGAGAAAATTGTCCACTATAATTTACATAAGCAGCCTGAATTGCTTCTCTATAAATAAAGTGGTTACTTCTATTGTAATCAGGCACAATGCCATTATTAAGAACACTATCAAACTTTGCATTATTATCTGTTTCAACCCAACTAAACTTAGCTCCTGCTTCAAATTTTGCTCCCTTCTTTAATGGTTGAACGTAGTCAACTTTTGCTGTATAAATATCAATAAGGGTAGGCATATCGCCTAATAGCAAATCATCTGGCCCCGCGCTACTTCCATTGGCAAAGTAAAATTGGTTAGCAAGAGCTGTTCTATTGGTGCTTCTGTAACCTATATAATCAACATCGGCTGTAATTTCTTTTCCTGTACTATCCAAAACTCTTCTAAAATTCACATTAACCGATCCGTTTTTCCAACGGTCACGAACTTCCGTATTTGAAATAGTAGTTCTTTGCAATGCACCAAACTTATCTTTAATGCTTGTACCACTGAACACGTCCATTGAAGCTCTATTATCAAATCCAGATAACAGAATACCCCAGGTTGTTTTTTTATTCGCAAAATAATCAAGTCCAATTCTTCCATTGTGTGAATGACGCTGATCTTGCATACGTGTTTCTTGTCCAAATGTTGACAATAATTCTTTTGTAGTACTATGAATAAAGTTTCGCTCAAGATTCAATTCTTGAAATCTTTCTCTGTAGTTATAACTATAATTTCCAAACACATTGAATTTTCCAACCCTGTAGTTGGCTACCACACTTTGATTTGCTTTTGGATAAACCCCTTGAGCATAGCCAGCCGTGATTGAACCATTGAAGCCTGTCATTTTAGTTTTCTTGGTCTTCAGGTTAATGATACCAGCATTACCAGCAGCATCGTATTTTGCCGGTGGATTAGTCATAATCTCAATTTGGTCAACTTGAGATGCATTCATATTTCTTAAGAGATTGGCTAAATCTGCAGCACCTAATTGAGTGGGTTTTCCATCAACCATCACAATTACCCCCGACTTACCCTTCAAACTTATATTACCATCCCTATCAACTGTAATACCCGGCGACTTTTCCAATACTTCCAACACGTTATTCCCTGCGTTGGTAACAGCAGCTTCTACATTTACTATGGTTCTATCAATTTTTTGTTCCACCAAAGGTTTCTTTGAAGTAACTGTAACGTTGCCTAAATCCTTTTTAAGTGGAATCAATTCTAAGTTTGTGAATTGAAATGAAGGATTTTCGACTGTTAGTTCAAAGAGAGACGACTCAAATTTCTCCATCCCAAAGGCTTCAACTACAACTCTATATTTCCCTTGTTTTGGAGCTTCTAACCCAAAAAAACCTTTCTCGTTACTTAGTGTTCTCTTAATTGAGATAGTGTCACTTGCCTCGTACAGTTTGATTTGTGCACCTGCAACGGGAGAACCAATAGCTGAAATCACTCCTTTAATTTGGAAGCTAATTTGTTGCTGACCAATTACTTGTGAGCTAAATAGTAATACGAATAACAAAATAAATGATTGTATCTTTTTCATAGCGGTTGTTTTACTTAGGCAAACCTAAGTAGTATGTTTTGCATAGTACAGTGCTTTAACATGAACGGAGTTTTTTACTGATAAAAGGTTGAACGAAACTTTTAAATATTAGTTACAAACCCACCTTCGATGTAGAAAATTTCAAGAATCATCACTACTGACTTGAACAAGGGAGAAGCAACTCTGTGAAATTGAAATATTCATTAACTTGTAACATCGTTTATGAGGCAGAAACTTATATTACTTCTTTTATTATCCAATTTTTCCTATACCCTATTTGCCCAAAGGGCAATGGTAGATAGCATGTTAACTGTAATTAGCAAGGCTCAAAAGAATGATACATCTCTAGCTAAAAATTATGTTCAGTTAGCATTTTATTATTATCAAGTCTATACAGACTCAACTATTTATTATGCCGAAAAAGGATATGAGCTTTCAAAAAAACTAGATTTCGAAAGTGGCATGATGCAAAGTTTAAATAGAATGGCTGTTGGCTATGCATCAAATGGAAAACTTCCAAAAGCCGTGGATTATTATCTCCAATCGTTACGCATTGCTGAAAAATTGAATGACCCAAAATGGATTTCATCGGCACTTAACAATTTAGGATATACTTATCGGTTACAAAAAGACTTTAAAAAATCATTAGATGTAACAGAAAAATCACTTGGAATTAACTTGAAAATGAATAATACAGCTGGACTTGCTGTAAACTACACCAATATAGCTTGGGTGCAAGAAGCGATTGGGGATACAGCCAATGCTTTAAAAAATACCAGGTTGGGGCTATTAGAGGCAAAGAAAGTGAATGACCAATATCATGTAGCTATTGCAATGCATATTGCTGGGAAAGTGTACTTAAGAAAAAACCAGTTAGACTCAGCAAAATACTATTTTGAAAATGGATTAATCAATGCAAGAAATGCAGAAGTAAAACAATTGATTGCACATCATTTTCTTGGATTGGGTCAAGTAGAAAGTAGACTCAAATTATTTGATAAATCTTTGCCTTACTTAAGAAATTCTTTGATAATAGCACAAGAAATTAATGTACCTGAAATCATACAAGACGGAAGTTTAGAAATAAGTCGAAGCTTTGCAGGAATCAAGAAATGGGATAGTGCCTATTATTATTACAACCTTTATTCAGCTACAAAAGAAGCATTGTTTAGCCGAGAAAAAGAAAGTGTGATTAATCAACTTAATTATAATTATGAACTTCAAAAACAACAAGAGAAATTAGACGACCAAAGAAAAATTATTTGGCTTATAGGAGGGTTTTCATTGGTGGTATTGGTTTTTGCATATTCTTTTTTTAAAGGACGTCAAAAACAGCGTTTGATTAATAAACAGCTTTTGAAGAATAAGGCTGATTTAATGGAAAAAACAGAGTTATTGGAGCAAGGCAACCAAATGAAAAGTAAAATTATTTCTATAATAGCCCATGATCTTAGAGCTCCAATGGCTACATTAAAAAACACAGTAGATATAATGGATCCTGAGATTATTCATACAGAGGAGCTAGAGATGATTAAGACAAACATAAGTGCACAATTAGATAGCATAGATAAGGTTCTTCAAAATTTACTCAAATGGTCTACAGACCAAATGCAACATGGATCCAAAAAAGTAAAGCCAACTTCATTTTTATTGAATGAAACCATTCAACAAAATATAAACTTACTTCATGAAACTGCAAACAGAAAAAAGATTACAATCCATAACCATGTTAAAGACCCTGTTGAAGTATTTGCAGATGAAACACAAATAAGCGTTGTTATAAGAAATTTATTATCGAATGCAATTAAATTCACTCCCGATGAAGGTGAGGTATCTATTCACATTCGTTTTGTTGTGAATAAAGCTTTTATAATGGTACAAGATTCTGGATTAGGCATGTCTCAAGAAATTCAATCCAACTTATTCAAACATCACATTAACAATAGCACACGAGGAACAAATGATGAAAAAGGTATTGGACTGGGACTACACCTTTGCAAGGAATTTATTGAAAGAAATCAAGGTGAACTCTTTATTGAAAGTCAGCTTGGAAAAGGATCCACCTTTAGCTTTAGTATTCCTCGAACAGCTTAAGCTTTAGCTTTTAGCTTTGGTGCATATACATACAGTGCAACTCCGCCTAAAAACAATACAGTAGAAATAATTTCTGCCTGTGTTGGTTGAAAAGAACCAAAATTATAAGTTGTATTTACCCGGATTTTTTCAATCAGAAACCTTTCAACACCATTCATCATCAAATACACTGCTGTAAGTCGACCAGCTATTTGTATCCTTGTTCTTAAAATCCATAGAACTCCAAAAAGTAATAAACAAGTAATACTTTCATATAAGGGTGTAGGAAAAACTGCTTGTGGCAATTGGTTGCAATATTCACCCACACAACCAGGAATAGGAACACCTTCATTCAAAACATTATGTGGATACTGATAAGCCCAAAAACTATCCGGTAACCATGAAAATGGTTTGGGTGAAGAATTTACAATACCCCAATCACCATCGCCACTTACTTGACACCCTATACGACCAATAGCATATCCTAACATCAATCCCGGAGCTATTGCGTCGGCCAAATGAATCACAGGCATTTTGTATTTTCTTGCATAATAGATTACCGCCAGAGTACCCATGATTAACCCACCATAAAAGGTTAATCCGCTAAACGCAACCAAATTGCCAATTGGATCTTTAATAAACTCATTCCAATTTTCTAGGTTATGGAAAATTTTAGCACCAATAAATCCACTTATAGCAGCAAAAATGACCATATCACCCACCCGATCATGTGGCCATACACGAATAATTCTTTCTTCAGGAACAGCTAATTGTTGTTTCTTTTTTTCCCACCATTTTAGACCTCCAAATACCAATCCCATTACAATCCCCATTGGCCAATGCCCATTTGAAGAAAAAATAAATGAAGGAGGATCCTGTAAGGCCTCACTAATTAAGAAAGCACCAATAATTTTAAACCCTAAAACAAATCCAAGGAAAAAATTTATTGTTAGCTCTAGAAAATCGGCCGGTGCACCCACTTTTATTTTCTGCTCAGTATAAACCATGTGGCCCTGCTTTTGCTTTCGTTTTAATTCTTGAGTTATTACCCATGCAGCAGCTAAAAAACACATTGCTACGAAGAAGCCAAATGAGTTTACCATTTTTAGGCCTTGCAACTCAATTCCAAATAAATCTTTGAAAGCGTAGTAAAGATTTGGATACATACTTTTTAATTGGGGTACAATGATACTTATTTAGCTTGAAATGATGAGGCTACAAAAAGAATCCCACCTAGAAAGGCGGGATCGATTACTAACTAACCCATCTAAAACACAAACTTAATTACAATGCTTATCAAACTCACTAATCAAATGTTGTGCAATAACTTGCGCTGGTCGGCCTTCAATTTGATGACGCTCCACCATGCTTACCAACTGACCATCTTTGAATAATGCAATTGCAGGAGAAGATGGAGGATATGGTAATAAATGCTCTCTTACTTTATTCACTGCCTCTTTATCGAAGCCTGCAAAACTAGTTGCTAAACGATCGGGACGCTTAGATGCATTATTAACTGCCATAAGAACACCAGGACGACAAGTACCTGCCGCACATCCACACACTGAATTTATGACTACTAATGTTGTTCCTTCTTGCTGTAAGGTTGCATCTACCTCTGCTGCAGTCAACATCTCTTCAAATCCTCCCTCCGTTAATTCTGCCTTCATGGGTAAAACGATTTCTGCTGGATACATAACTGTTTAAATTTTTAGACTACAAATTTAATATTTTACATCATTCCTCCAACACAAGAGAAATAAATATGTCACAATGTCGCTTAAGAAAGAGAAAATCGGCCATTATGTCTTTTCCGTTTGATGCGCAATGCCCACTTTGACCGAAAATTTGCCTTGGTACAAGGCTTGATTTAGATAAGGAAAATAATTTGTTATGAACTACATGAACCACAACTCAAGTTTACCTCGCTTATTTAAAGCAATGGACCAATGGCTAGCACACGATATGCAATCGTTTGAACAAAAAAAATTTACAAGGAAAGTATATCCAGCAACCAATATTTCGGAAAATGAACAAGTCTATTTCTTAGAGATGATTGTTCCTGGAAGAAAAAAAGAAGACTTCAAAATTGAAATCAATGACAATAACCTAGAAGTTGCATATTCACCAAAGCCAGAAGAACAATCAGCCCCAAATGAATCAAAGTTCATTTTAAAAGAGTTTGAACTAGGGTCATTTAAAAGGATCTTCAAATTAGATGATAGTATTCAATTGGATTCGCTAAAAGCAAGTTATGTGAATGGCATACTAAAAATTGAACTTCCAAAGAAAACTGTCTCGCAACCTACAAAGCGACAAATAGAAATTGCATAATCAAGTAAAACCAAAGAAAGCCTGAAATTGAAAAGTTTCAGGCTTTTTTGTAATATTTACCCGAAGTATGATACCAATAACATAAAAAATAGATAATGAAATACATAGTAGCGTCTCTTTCTTGTTGGATCATTTGGTTTTTTCTTGGGAATCAAGCAACTGCACAACAACACAACCAACCTAAAACGCTTCTTTGGAAAATTTCTGGTAAAGAGCTAGAAAAAGACTCTTATTTGTATGGAACCATTCATGTGATGTGTCCAAATGATTTGAAAATTGCTGAAGAAATTAAAGAGCGCTTATACGCTAGTAAATCACTCGTTCTGGAAATGAATTTATCTGATCCTGCAATTTTAATGAGTGTTCAAAAAGGCATGATCATGAAAGATAGCAGCCTCTCGCAATTACTCGATAGCAAATCATACAATGAATTAGCAACATCTTTATCTAAAGACTATTCACTTAATATTCAGATGTTCGAAAAGATGACACCTATGCTTGGCATGAGTATGCTTTTCCCTAAAATTTTGGGCTGTATGCCTTCTAGTTGGGAAATGGAATTAATACAACTGGCAAAACAAAAAAGCCTTGGCATAGGCGGACTAGAAACTGGTGAAGACCAATTAAAAGCCATCAACAGCAACTCTCTAAAGAGCCAGGCTAATATGCTATATAGAACAGCTATTCAAAAAGATAGTACGCAAGAATCTTTTCAAAAAATGTTGAACTATTATCAAGCTAAAGATCCATACGGCTTGTATGAGATGAGCAACCAGTCGGAAGAATTCGCTTCAATGGAAGCCGACCTTCTTATTAAAAGAAATGTAAAGTGGATTCCAGAAATGACTAAGATGATGAAAAAGGAACCTACTTTCTTCGCTGTAGGTGCACTTCACCTTGCAGGACAACAAGGAGTCATTGAACTGCTTCGTAAAGAAGGATACACAGTTAGTCCAATTATGTATTAATGGAAATGGAATCAACTGAACAACAGTTTATTCAGCTTCTGGGCGAACACCAAAAGATTATACATAAAGTATGTAATCTTTATATGCATCATCCTTTGGATAAGGAAGATTTATTTCAAGAGATTACACTGCAGGCATGGAAAGGATATGCTCAGTTTAAAGGCAAATCAAAGTTCTCAACTTGGCTTTACAGGGTTGCTTTAAATACCGCTATAACATATTTCAAAAAAGAAAGAAAACAAATACAACAGGTTGATGAAGCCTGGGCAGGTGAAATTCCAGATCATGGAAAAGAGGATAATGAACAATTTAACTTAATGTATAAAGCAATTGGTGAGCTTTCAAAAATTGATAAGGCTATTATTATGCTTTATCTAGATGATTTGCCCTACCAAGAAATTAGTGATATGCTTGGAATTAGTCCTAATCATGTAGCTGTAAAAATGAACCGGATAAAAATAAAATTGAAAGAATCTGCCCTTAAATATTCTTCAACACTATAAGGATTACTTATGGAACTAGATGATTTAAAACATAAGATAAAAAAAGAACTCGAACAGCCCTCTGCTAACTTAGAGAAATTGGCTTTTGAGAAGGCTTTGCATACGCCTACTAAGTCAATTCTTGGTAAGATTAAAAAGAGTATGATTCTCGAATTTATACTCAATATAATCTGCATTGCAGGCTTTGCCTATTTCGCTTATACTACCGAATACAAAGGGCTTGCTATCTATTTATGGACATTTGTTGTTGTGGGTTTGGTGTTTTTATTTATTCTTAGAAAATTATACCAACAACTGTTAGACGTCGAACAAACGACTGGCAGCATTTTAAAAACGAGACTGGAACAACTATATATGCTGTTGAGGAAATTTGTGAAGCACTATTTCCAGATTACGATGGCCCTTATTCCTATTTGTTTGATTTACTCTTTTGCTTTAGGATACTACGATGAGCAATATCAACCATCAACAAACAGCACAACAAGTAATTCTGTAGAACCCTATATTGTTATAGCCATTACTTTAGCTTATATCACAGGATTTACACTGTTCATTTACTACTTCACCAAATGGTACCTTAGAAAATTATATGGAAAGCACCTAGATAATTTGAAGAACCTTCTTGATGAACTAAATGAGAACTAAAAAGTGCATTTCCCTCTATATCGAGTATCTGTAATATTCTGGATTTTCCAAACACCCTGCTGCCGCACCATCGTGAACAAGTTAACACCACAATGCGTGAAGTTTTTTCTAAAATAAAACTTATAGGGTGTCCAAACCATTGCCATGGGCGCATCCACTAAGATTTGTTCAAATCTTATTTTTTCATCCATTTCTCCTTCTTTGTAATTCCCAATAGATTCTATAAAGCGATCAACGGTTTCTTTTCTAATAATTGTAACTCCCTCCCTATTCACACCAAAAGTGTGCATGATAGCACTATCTAAAAAAACACCCCTAACTTTTTCTTTATTGGCCTCTCGCATGCCATTAAATAATTCATTTATGACATACTTTATACTGTCTTCAGTTGGCTGAGCCTGAATATAAGAAGATGAAAACACCAATCCAAGCGCGAGAAAAAAGAAAAATCGCATAGCAATAAGTTTTATCGAAGATACCCAAGTATTTTCAACATACTTTGAGCCGATTGCTCTTTTGCATACACCCAATCAACCATTTTCCCATTTTTATCCTGCTCAACAATTATATGTTTAGGAGAAGGAATTAAACAGTGCTTGATACCACCGTAACCACTAATTTGATCTTGGTATGCACCTGTATGAAAAAATCCAACATACAATGGTTCCTTGTTGCTTTCGTCTTGCTGATTGATATTATTTATCTTAGGAAGAAATACCTCATTAATGTGTTCTTCACTATCATAATAATCGTGGCTATCACAAGTAATGCCGCCTAAAACGACTCGCTGGTATTCATTGTACCATTTATTTATAGGCAACATCAGAAACTTCTCACCTATGCCCCACGTATCTGGCAAAGTTGTTATAAAGGAAGAATCAATCATATACCAACACTCACGATCATTTTGCACTTTTTCTCCAATTACGCTGTAAATATGTGCCATGCTTTCTCCTACTGTATAACTTCCAAATTCAGTATAGATATTTGGCATGGGCACTTTAGCCTTTTTACAAGCCTTTTTGATATTACCAACAATCTCATTTATCATGAATTGGTAGTCGTATTCAAAACCTAATGAGTGCTTAATTGGAAAACCTCCACCAATATTGATTGAATCTAACTCAGGACAAATTTTCTTAAGCTGACAATACAGGTTAATAATTTTATTCAATTCACTCCAATAGTAAATATCATCTTTAATGCCTTTATTCAAAAAGATGTGTAACATCTTAAGTTGAAACTTTTCTTCATATCCTTCAATATGATCTACATAAAATTCAAGAATATCTTTAGCTCTTATGCCCAATCGTGAAGTATAAAAAGGAAAGTTAGGCTCTTCTTCTGCCGCAACCCTAATGCCTAATTTAAAAGGTTGCTTTACAGATCTTCTATAAGCCTGCAATTCCTCTTTATTATCTAAAATTGGAATAACATTTTTGAAACCAGTATTAATGAGTTTTGCAATTCGACTGGTGTAGGCTTTTTGTTTGAAGCCATTACAAATGATGAAAGTTTCTTTATTAATCTTTCTTCTTTTATACAGCTGGTTAATGATCTCCAGATCGTATGCGTAAGAAGTCTCTAAATGAATATTATGCTTGAGCGCCTCTTCAACTACAAATGAAAAGTGTGAACTCTTGGTACAATAGCAATAGAAATACTCACCTTCATACTTATGCTTTTTAAAAGCATTGGCAAACATGGACTTTGCTTTATTGATTTGCATTCCAATCTTAGGCAAATAAGTCAACTTCATTGGTGTACCATACTTATCAATCAAACTCTTTACATCGAGTCCGTTGAATTGTAAGTCGCCTTCATCATTAATTTGGAAACCTTCTTGCGGAAAGTGAAAGGTTTGGTTCACCAGGGAGGTGTAGGTGTTGTTCATTTACAACCGTTATTAGGAGATCATTAATAAGGGCGTAAAATTAGTATAAAAAAAAGCAGATTATCCAAATAAGATTTACGGAAAACAAAAAAGCCGACTGCTTGAGTCGGCTTTAGAATTTATTGAAGAAAGTTTTACTTTAAAGAAGCAACTAATGCAGTGAAGCTTTCTGGATTGTTCATAGCTAAATCTGCTAATACTTTACGATCCAAAGTAATTCCCTTTTTATTCAAAAGGTTTATGAATTGGCTGTAAGTCAATCCCTCTTGACGAACTGCTGCATTGATACGAGCAATCCACAATTGGCGATATTCACGCTTCTTTAACTTGCGGCCTACATAGCTATAAGTTTGACCCTTTTCAACTACGTTTTTGGCAACTGTATATACGTTTTTACGCTTACCATAGAAACCTTTGGCGGCGTCTAAAATCTTTTTTCTTCTAGCACGAGATGCTACTGCATTTACTGAACGTGGCATAGGTTATTATTTTTAACCGGTATATCCGGCAGTGAATGAATGTTTATTTTAAACGAAGTAAGCGCATCACAAAATCTTTGTTTGTGCTTCCAACCACGCCCTTCTTTCTCATGTTACGCTTGCGCTTGGTTGACTTTTTGGTGAGGATGTGACGCTTGAAAGGCTTTTGGAAGGTAATTTCACCGCTGCCGGTCACTTTGAAACGCTTCTTTGCGCTCGAGTTTGTTTTTACTTTTGGCATATGATAATCTTATCAGATTACTCCCTACTGGCGCTCTACCACTGGGTAAAGACTTGTTGAGCCTTGTGGGAAATGGGCTGCAAAGTTAGGGGAATTGATTAAAAAAACAAGGGCTATTTCATTTCTTCCTTTGCTTGGTACAATCCACGCACTACCACACTGGCTACAGTACAGCCAAAAATAGCGGGCATATAACTAATAGTACCAATAAGCGACTTCTTAGGAAAGGCCTTTTCTGTTACAATTACCTTACTGTCATCAATTTTTTCTGTACTGAAAACCGCTTGAAAGCCCGTCTTAACTCCTTGATTTTTAAGTCGTTTACGTACATACCTTGCCAAATTACAGCCAAATGTTTTAGAAATATCTGCCACTTTTACTTTAGAAGGATCTACCCTTCCACCAGCACCTAAAGAACTTACAACTGGTATTCCATGATCCAAACAAGCCTTCAAAAAAGCAACTTTGGGCCCCAGTGTATCAATACAGTCAACTGCGTAATCATATCTATGCTTACCTACTACTTCATCTACTAACTCATCTTTTAAATATTGAGGAATGACTTCTAAGACTAAATCAGGATTAATATCTTTTAATCTTTCAGCTAATACTTCAGCTTTCACTTTTCCTACAGTTGAATGAAGGGCAGCAATTTGTCGGTTGGTATTGCTAATATCTACTGTATCTGCATCTACTATGGTTATTTTTCCAACACCAGCACGTACAATCATTTCAGCACAAATTCCCCCTACTCCACCCAAACCAACTACCAACACATGCTTTTTCATCAACTCTTCAAGAATGGGTTTACCCAATAACAATTCTGATCTACTCATCCATGCAGGTATCATACAAGAAAGGTTTATTTTTAGTACTTCAATTAAGAACCTGCAAATGAAATATTTTTTTCCTTTTTTTCTACTTTTTTCTCTTTGTATTATCAGCAGCCTGGCTCAATCGGTTCGTGTTTTGGCTGAATATGAACAAATTTCTTGGCGAGGATTATCCGTTTGGGATGATTCTTTTGTGGTCGTATCTGGACAAAAAGGTAAAATTGGATTCTCAAAAAATGGTGGACGAACTTGGGAGTTTCCTACTATTAAAAACTATGAGCAACGCGACTTTAGAGATATTGAAATGATTTCCGAATCAGTCTGGATTACTATGGCTGTTGGTAGCCCAGGCATCATTTTGCGTACCGAAAACCAAGGGCAAGATTGGGTAGAAGTATATAAAGATGACGACCCCAATGTTTTTTTAGATGATGTATTAACTAATAGTAGTAAAGCTTGGTGCATAGGCGATCCTTTGAATGGGTCATTTTACCTGCTTGAAAGTATGGACAAGGGGAAGACTTGGAAAAAAATAAACTTTCCACATCAACCTAAAGAGGGAGAGGCTTTTTTTGCTGCTAGCGGATCAAATATGATTTACTCGCAGAAGAAATTATGGTTTGTAACGGGCGGGAAAACCAGTCGACTACTCTCTAATTCTTATGAGATAATACTTCCCCTTAAACAAGGCAGTGAGTCTACAGGTGCAAATGCCATTGACTATGCAGGGGACAGAATGATTATTGTTGGGGGTGATTTTTCGCGAGATAGCATTGCTGAGGGAAGCATTGCAATAGTAAAAAGACAAGGAAACACATGGCAAAATATGAAACCCTCTCAATTGCCAAGTGGATATAGGTCTGGGGTTGCTTGGGTATATGATTTTACATGGATTACCGTTGGCTTGAATGGAGTTGATTTTTCAACGGATAATGGTATGCAATGGAAAAAAATGAACGCACCAGGATTTCATACAGTGAAGAGAGCCAAACATGGCAAAACTGTTTTTATGGCTGGAGCAAAAGGAAGAATTGGAAAACTAATATTATGATGTATGAAAAATAAACACCATATAAGGTGGCTAATTCAAGCACCTGTAGGACTCATCCTTTTTGGAGCAGGACTTTCAATGGCAATTGACGCAGGCTTTGAAAGATACCAAGGAAATAGTTGGTTTTGGTACGGTACTGAGGCGCTAATTATCTGTAATGCAGGATTGTGCATTTTTGGCGATTCAATTCTGCAAAAAGTTGCAGCTGAAAAAAAACATTCGGATAATTAAACTTTTCTAGTAGAATACCATCAACTTTGTGATGTAGCTTTTAAAATAACCTACAATCTAAGGGAATCGTCGGGGGGTGATTCCCTTACTTTTTTACCTCCTCTCTTCCAGAAATAGGATTTATAGTTTGAAGGATTTTTAAAAAAAATTTGGATAAAATATTTCGCCTCCTATCTTTGCACTCCCAACAAAAAAAGGGAGCATAGCTCAGCTGGTTTAGAGCATCTGCCTTACAAGCAGAGGGTCCGCGGTTCGAACCCGTGTGCTCCCACAAAAAGCCCACACCTTGTGGGTTTTTTTATTTTCCACTCTCTTTGAGCAGTACCTCGCAACATCTATTAAATCTCTATGGGGAAAAATCAATTATTCGTTTTGTTAATCGCTTCTTGTAGTTACTCGCCTTGTTCTTCCACACACATTCCCCATAACAAACAAATTGCCCAGCAATCCGTTTAGTGCATGTAACTTTGCACAACCAAAAACAGCTAAAACTTCTATATGAATTTATTTGAACTGCAGGCTACTGAATTCTCTAGACGACATAATGGCCCATCTGCTAAAGAAACTGAATCCATGTTGGCCACCATTGGAGCAAACAGCCTCAATGAATTGGTTGATAAAACAGTTCCGGCAAACATTAAAATGGAGCGACCACTTCGTTTACCAGCTCCCATGAATGAAGCTGCTTATTTACAACACATGCGTGAAATGGGCAGCAAAAACAAAGTATGTAAAACTTATATCGGCCAAGGTTATTACGATACTATTACTCCAAGTGTCATTCAAAGAAATATTTTTGAAAATCCAGGTTGGTATACTCAATATACCCCCTATCAAGCAGAAATTGCACAAGGACGTTTGGAAAGTCTTTTGAACTTCCAAACAATGGTTTGCGATTTAACGGGGTTACCTATTGCTAACGCTTCTTTACTAGATGAAGCAACTGCTGCTGCAGAAGCAATGACCATGTTCTTTAACTTCTTAAATAAAAATACTGACCATATAGAGCGTCCAAAGTTTTTTGTAGATGAACAAGTATTCCCCCAAACGCTCGACTTGCTTCATACCCGAGCCGTTCCAGTAGGAATTGAATTGGTTGTGGGTAATTATTCATCTGCTGCAATTGATGAAACTTACTTTGGAGTACTTATTCAATATCCAAACGATAAAGGTGCCATCATTGATTACAGATCATTTATTGATCATGCACATCAAGCAGGTGCTCTAGTTGTTATGGCAACCGATTTACTAGCATTAACGCTACTAACACCTCCAGGGGAACTTGGTGCAGATTGTGCCGTTGGCTCTGCTCAACGATTTGGTGTTCCAATGGGATATGGTGGTCCGCATGCTGCCTTTTTTGCTGCTAAAGATGAGTTTAAGAGAAATATACCTGGACGTATCATAGGTGTAAGTATAGGTGCACAGGGTGAGCGTGTGCTTCGTATGGCATTACAGACACGTGAACAGCACATTAAGCGTGAAAAAGCAACATCCAACATTTGTACTGCACAAGCTTTGCTTTCTAATATGGCAGCTATGTATGGTGTTTATCATGGGCCAGAGGGCTTGAAGAATATTTCTAAAAGAGTCACTTTACTAACTCAAACACTTTCACAAGAGTTGGTGGAGGAAGGCTACGAATTATATTCACAACATTTCTTTGATACAGTTGTGTTGAAAGTTGATAACCAAAAACACATTAAAGAAAGAGCCGAAAGCCGTCAAATAAATTTCCGTTATTTTCCAAATAATTGGATTGGCATTTCTTTAGATGAAACAACAACTATCAGCGATGTTCTTGATATTTTACTTGTTCTTAATAAAGGGGTTGAAGATGATGCATCATTCAGCATTAGTGAAGAAGCAACGCTTGAACATATTCCCGGTTCAGTAGTTCGTACTTCTCCATTCATGCTTCATCCTGTTTTTAATAGTTATCATAGCGAAAGCTTGATGATGCGTTACATAAAAATGTTGGAGAACAAAGATCTCTCATTGAATACTAGCATGATCTCCTTGGGAAGTTGTACTATGAAGTTAAATGCAGCAAGTGAAATGATGCCGCTAAGCTTCAGCTATTGGAGTAAAATTCATCCCTTTGCACCAGTTGATCAAACAGAAGGCTACCAACAGGTTTTAAAAGAATTAAGCGATTACTTATGTGAGATAACTGGATTTGCAGCTTGTAGCCTACAACCCAATAGCGGTGCACAAGGCGAATACGCTGGTCTATTAACAATACGATCTTATCACTTAAGCAGAGGAGATGCGCATAGAAATGTTATGCTAATTCCAATCTCTGCTCATGGAACAAACCCTGCATCTGCTGTAATGGCTGGTATGAAAGTAGTAGTGGTAAAGGCTTTAGAAAATGGATATATTGATGTAGACGATTTGAAAACTAAAGCAGAACAATATTCGAACGAACTGGCTGGTATTATGATTACATATCCAAGCACGTATGGTGTGTATGAAGAAACCATTAAAGAAATAACAGATATTATTCACAGCCACGGTGGCCAAGTCTATATGGACGGTGCAAATATGAATGCTCAGGTTGGATTAACTGCACCTGGATTAATTGGAGCAGATGTATGTCACTTGAACTTGCACAAAACCTTTGCTATTCCTCACGGTGGCGGTGGCCCTGGCATGGGACCCATTTGTGTAGCTGCACATTTGGCTGAACACTTACCTGGACATACAGCGCTTGGCAGCAGCAGCGGTTCAGGCGCTGTTTCTGCAGCTCCATTTGGTTCGGCTTCTATTTTATTAATCAGTTATGGTTATATCAGAATGTTAGGTGCCGATGGTGTAACAGCAGCTACTCAATATGCAATACTAAATGCTAACTACATGAGAGCTCGTTTACAAGGAGCTTATGATATACTTTATTTAGGAAGTAATGGCACATGTGCACATGAGTTCATTGTAGATTTAAGACCATTTAAAAAGTCGGCAGATATTGAAGCAGAAGATGTTGCTAAACGTTTAATGGATTATGGCTTCCACGCTCCTACTATGAGTTTCCCTGTTGCGGGTACTATAATGATTGAACCAACAGAAAGTGAAGATAAGAGTGAGCTTGACAGATTTTGCGATGCTATGCTGAAAATTCGTGAAGAGATACAAGCTATTGAGGAAGGAAAAGCCGACAAGAAAAATAACCTATTAAAGCATGCACCGCATACTCAATTTGTTGTTACATCGTCTAATTGGGAGAGACCTTATACCAGAGAAGAAGCAGTCTTTCCACTTGAGTATGTAAAACAAAATAAATTCTGGCCTTCTGTAAGTCGTGTGAATAACACACATGGAGACAGAAATTTAGTTTGTACATGTGAACCTATTGAGTCTTACATGCAAGCAGCAGAAGCAACTAGTTAATTTAAATTAATCTAAGAAAAAAAGGAGGCAGTTTCATTTGCCTCCTTTTTTTTTTACGTTTATGTAGAGAGCTATTTCCAAAAATCCTGAAATGACGGTTCATTCCAAATGATTTCTAAATCAGCCGTCTTAATTGGTTTCACCAAATAATCAATAACATTTTTGTATTTGGATGCGTTTTGACGATCTACTTGATCAGTAGAAGAACTTACAACTACAACTTGAACGGTTTCCTTATAAAGCTTTGTGTCTAATTGATCAAGAAACTGCCAACCATCGCATATAGGCATATTAATATCTAAAAGAACAAGTGCGCGCATATCAGAAGTCCCTACTTTATCCAAAAGATCTAATGCTTCTTGTCCATTCTTGGCTGCAAGCAACTCAACATTCCATTGAAGCTTTTGAATCAGCTTTTGATGCAACAATTGAAAGATTGGATCATCTTCTACTAAAAGAATATATCGTGTGGCAGCATGTTGCATTATATGTGTGTTCATACCTTCTCTAAATTAATTGATTTAATTGCGGAGTTTATTATTTTTAATATCCTGCGCCTTATTTGTAATTGTCTGAATTATCATATCTAATTCATGAGCACTTGACTCAATCAATTTAATCCAGTCCTCTATTTCATCTGGCTTCAACTCTTTCAACTGATCAACAATGCCCATTAACCTAGCCAAAGGTGCACGCACAATATGAGACTGTGTCCATGCAATATCTTGAAGTGCTTTATTCTGCAACTCAACTGTTCTGAAATATTGATTTCGTTCTGTTACGTCAATCACAATCTCATGTACTATTTGTCTGCCCTCTGAAATAATAGATGCAAAGGAAGCATAGATTTCTTTTACCTCTCCACTAGCATTTCTATGTTTCAAATCGAGGGTTTTGATTTTTCCAGATAGAATTGCATTTAAAAACCCAAAAATCTCTTCTTTGGTATTTGATACATTAATATCCCAAATAAACATATTTGCCAGTTGCTCCTTAGTAAATCCATAAAACCTTTCAAAAGCAGGATTTACATCAATATACCTTCCAGTTTCAGGATCAAGTAAGCACATAGGCGACATATTTTTATTGAATATATCTTTAAACCTTGCTTCGCTTTCTTCTAATTTTTTCGTTGCTCTTCTTTGCTCTGTTACATCTATTCCAACACATTGCATTTCTGTTGGGTTACCTTTATCATCAGTCAAACAGACAAATTCCCATAATGTAGTTCGAATGTTTCCATGATCATCAGGTTTATCTAATTCAACTTGAACCACCTTACCTGGCTCTGATAAACAAGAATGAACAGTTTCAATAGTTCTCTGATGATGGTAGTCACATATAGATGCTAGAACAGCTTCTTTGTTTTCATCATTTAGCTTCTTTACGTACGAGAAGTCCTCTTCAAAAGTTTTGTTCCAATAAGTATATGAACCAGTTAAATTAGTTCTAATAATATAACTGGTTTGCGTTTCAATGATACTCCTTAAACGCTGCTCGTTCATGGCTAATTGAATAGCATCTTTCTTACTTTGTGTAATGTCTTGAAAAGTGGCAAATACCCTAAACGGTTTTGTATCTCCATTTTTAAATTCGGGCATGGCACTTATCAGAATCCAAACATGTTGCTTTTTCAAGGGATGATAAACTCCCATTTCAACATTGTATACTGGCTTCCCAGTTTTTAGTGCAATCATAGCGGGATGTTGATCGCCGGGGAGTACATGAAACTCACTATCAATAGCACTCCACTCTGTATCCATACTATCTTTACCCAACAATTGATTTCTGGTCAAACCTAGTAAATTAAGGGCGGCTTCATTCGCTTGTATAATTTTTCCATGTGCGTCTTGATATACAACTCCTTGAGCCATTGTATCAAAGAGATTTTTGAAATCTCTATCCTGTTCTTGAATTTTCTCAACATGCGATTTTCTTTGCAATGTATTTCCAATGATCTCAGATAATACTTGCATCAATTCTATTTCTTTGAAAGTAAAAATGCGCTTTACACGTACTGAATCAAGTCCAACTATTCCTACAATTTTATCTTCTAATTTAATTGGAACCAACACAAACGATTGAATTTGTTGGGCACTTAAATGGCCAAACATTTCTACATTGCGTTTCAAAGAGTTGATATCTGGAATATGAATAATATCACCTACAGAGTTTTGATGCAACATGCCTCTGTACAAATCTATTGGCACATTTTGTAAATTTTCCTTTTGGATTGATATACCTTCTGCACACCATTCAAAAGTGTTATTCATCAATATATGCTCTTCATCAAATTGAAAAATGTACACACGATCAACATGTAATACACTCCCAACCTGCCCCAACATATCATTAATAGACTGCTCAATAGAATCTAAGGAAATATCAATAAAATCAGTTCCTAATTTGGTTAATAGGTTTCTAAATTCTTGTTCAATATAAGAAGCTGTAATATCTGCAACAATACCGGTAATTTTTTTCTCGCCACTTACAGACTCATTAAACATCATTTTCATTTCCAACCATTTCAAACTACCTATAGGAGTCACTAATTTGAAAATGATTTCTGAATCTTTTAACTCGCCTTTCTTTAGTAAACTAAATTGTTCTTCAACAAATGCTCTGTCATCAGGTTCTACCATTTGCAACCAATCTTGAAAAGAAATATTGTCACTTTTACTTTCGCAATCCATTATGGAATACATCTCATTCGACCAAAACATGGTTGGATTGCCAATATTCTTAGTCCAAAATCCAAATTGCTGTAACTGTTGAACATGTTTCAGCATTCCTTTGTAATCAATGTCATCCATTGATTCATTACTAATCTTTTCAACATTAAACGTATCAATCATCTCAACAACAGCATATTCAAGCTCTTCATGTAAAAGCAATCGAACAGAAGCAGTACATTCAAGAACAATTTGTTGACCCCTGACAATTAGTTTTCCAAAGTTTGAGGATTTTTCTAGTAAGCTTGTTCTTACTTCTTCACTTCTGATATGCGCAAAAAAACTTTCTTCAAAAATTTCATTTGCATTTAATGTTTTGAAATCTGTTTTTGGAAGACCTAGTTTAGTTAAGAGTGAGAAATTTGCAAAAAGAATGGCGCCATCAGATAATTTAAATAAAAGTACCATGCCTGGCAATTGCTCCAAGATGTTCGATCTTTTCTCAAAAATCCATTCCGCATGTGTAGATTTATACAAAAAGTAGATTAATTTAATATGCGCAATTACATTAAAAATCTGCAACTGAATTGTAGTGAAATAACTAAAGTTTAGTCTTAATAATCACTACATCTTCTGATATTTATGACCTATACCCATACATCCTCTCCACCTCCTTCACAATTTTTTCCATATCAGAATCCTTTTTCAAAGGGTCGTATTGCATTTTCAAGTTGCTTCCAAATAGCAAAGCAATGGTCTGCCAAAATCCAGCAGAAAATCCTCCTTTGTATTCTTGAATAATAGAATAACAATGATTGCCCGTTTCTCTATAAATCAATTTCATTAAAACTCGACCTTGATAAACTGAAAGTGAAGTGAGTTTATCGGCAAACTCTTTTTTCAACTCTTTTTCGCGTGATTGTATAATTTTTCTTCTCTCTTTTTTATCCTTTGCAGTTTGCAATTGATAATTCACTTCATTCATAATTTTAGATGCAGCTATAGCATACGGATAAGTCACATATACGGCATTCCTCAATCTAGTCCACTCTCTATGGTATGCAGCCCATTTTGCAGTAAGAATTCCTTTTACTTCAACTTCAGGCAAGTAACCCATAGGAATGGTATCGCCCATTTCGTTGATATAGGCATAAACCCGCATAGTATCTAAACTAGATACTGACTGTGCATTGCTTTTCTGAAAAAAAGAAAAGGCACATAAGAGTATGATACCCATAAATATCTTCACAGACACAAGTTACAAAGTCTAATTGAAAATCAAATAAATAGAAAGAAATCAGTTTCCTTGTTGTAGCTGCTCTAGGCAATACTCATTAAATTCATTCTCTAATATATGGCTAACAGCCTCATCCACTGGTTGTTGGAAAAAAGTTGAATTGTTTTTATATTGAATAGTTAGTAAACCATCTTTCAATACAATATGCTCAATAGAAGCCCATTTAACCTCTTTTTTAGGGAATGTATTAAAGGTAACGCCCGTATCATCAAACCCTATTTCTTCTGGAAATTTAACTTGCTTTTCTAATAAAGCGGCCGCAATAAAAAAAACTCCAACCCAAGCGTATTGGGGTAAAAACAACCAAGCAAACCCTAAAGTAAAAAGCGCATACTTGTAAGTAACAATTTCATGTCTAAAAACAATATGCTGGAAATACACTATCCATGCACTAATCACTAAACTTCCAATCAAGATATAACTGAGTGTGGAAGGAAATGAAACATACATTTCCACTAAAAAAACAACCAAGGCCAAGCCCATCATCAATCTTGCCAGAGTATCTGGCCAGAAAAAGGACTTCCTTTTTAAGGTGACTATATATGGATACTGACCTTCTTCCATTATGAATTGCTCATCATAAGCTGATTACACATTCTAAATAATATACGCGCTCCAACATTGGTATCCCAATCCGTTTCGCCAATGCCAACTTCAACTAAATCAAACCCAACAATTTTTCTTCCACTTGTAATAACTTTCTTAAAAAGATAAAGAATCTCCTCAGTTTCAAACCCACCCGAAACAGGTGTACCAGTATTTGGACAAAGCTTAGGATCTAAGCCATCTATATCAAAGCTGATATAAACTTTTTCAGGAAGGTGCTGAATCATTTCATCAGCAATCATTTTCCAAGACTCCCCTTCAAATTGACGCTCTTTAATATGTCTATCAAAATAGCTAATAACCCTAAAATTGCTATTGCAGATATAATCCCATTCCTCTTCGCAATAATCGCGAATACCAACCTGTACCAATTTTTTCACAGCAGCATTCTCTTCCAACACATTATACATAACAGATGCATGAGAATAATCAAATTGCTCATAAGCTTTTCTCAAATCACAGTGGGCATCAATCTGTAAAATACCTATCTCTCCATGTTTTTCCGTTATGGCTTTTATAAATCCTAGTGGTGTGCTATGATCACCACCAATTAGTCCAACCAATTTACCTGCATCTAACAAAGCCTTAGACTGCTCATACACCCACTGGTTCATAAAACGACTTCCCTCATTTATTTCTTTAAGGCTTTTACACATGAATTTGTTGTTATCCACCAAATCGCCTTTAGAAATATAATCAATAAACAGCTCAGCTTCTTTTCTGAGGTAATCGCTTTTAAGCAACAGCTTTTTGTCCACATCCTTCATATAATAACCCTTACGCCACATATCCAAACAATCTGGATCAAACAAATCTACCTGCAAGCTTGATTTGAAAATATTCTCAGCAGCACGAGCAGTACCCGCACCATAACTTACAGTTACTTCCCAAGGAACAGGAAGCAATACCAAGCTAGCATCTTCCTCGGTAAAGGGGAGACCAAAAATGTTATTATTGGGATTTCCAGCTGAATTAGGGTCGAATTGAGATAAATCTGCCATGTTTTGTCAATTGCGATGCAAGTTAGTAGCTATTTCCGACTTTCGTAACCGAATTTGTAGGTTGTTGATAATGATTCAGCTAACCTATCATTTTAACAAATGAAGATTCAACTATACAAGGAAAGGGCGTGTTTTTAATCTACATTTGCACACCGAATTTTGGATTATGAAGAAGACGCATATTGCAATACTCGTTCTTATAGCTGCTGCTATAACAGTAATTATTAGTTATACGGGTGATTTAACTACCTACGAAAGCATTTCATCAGCTCGTGAAAAAGAAGGGAAATTTGTGAATTTAATTGCAAAATTAGATACCAACCAACCTTTGGAATACGATCCAGTTACTAACCCTAACTACTTGAGTTTTACAGCTATTGATACCTTAGGCAATACCGTAAAAGTCGTTTACAACAATTCTAAACCTACAGATATGGAGAAAAGTGAACGCCTGGTATTAAAGGGCAAAATGAATGGTGACCAGTTTGAATGTAAAGAAATTCTAATGAAGTGCCCTTCAAAATATAAAGACGACCCCAACGCTGCAAAAGAAATTAGCGCAGAATAAACCTATTACTGAAGAATTACACATTTAGCATGAATTATATTGGTGAACATCTTTTACCTGGACAAATTGGACATTTTTTTGTCATCCTGTCTTTTGTTGCCAGCTTAATTGCAACAGGAGCTTTTTACAAAGCACAATATGCCATTGGACTAGAAAAAACAAATTGGCTAAAAATAGCCCGACTTAGCTTTTTACTTGAAACTGTTGCTGTATTAGGTAAATTTATTACGCTCTACTACATTATCTCTCATCATTTATTTGAGTATAAATACGCTTGGACACACAGCGATCTTCAACTTCAAACAGAATACTTGTTAAGCTGCTTCTGGGAAGGCCAAGAAGGTAGTTTTATGCTCTGGAGTTTTTGGCATTGTGTGTTGGGTTGGATCTTGATTTGGAAAGCTGGTGAATGGGAACCAGGCACCATGACGGTTATCAGTTTTGCTCAATTTGCTTTGGCTTCTATGCTGTTAGGACTTTACTTTTTTGGATCTAAGGTGGGCAGCAATCCTTTTGTTCTCATGCGCAATGAGAACATGATTAAGCCAGAAAATTTTCCTGTTGGATTCGATGCTAACGGAGTACTTCGAGCCGACTATCTTCAATTTATTAAAAATGGACAAGGCTTAAATACATTATTGCAAAACTATTGGATGGTAATTCACCCTCCTGTATTGTTCCTCGGATTTGCAACTACCATCGTTCCTTTTGCGTATGCAATGGCTGGACTTATGAAAAAGCAACACCATTGGATTAAACCTGCAATTCCGTGGGCTGCATTTTCTGCTGCAATGTTAGGCACAGGTATTATGATGGGTGCTGCTTGGGCTTATGAAAGCTTAAGTTTTGGAGGCTATTGGGCATGGGACCCTGTTGAAAATGCTTCTTTAGTTCCATGGTTAACTTTAGTGGCTGGATTGCATACGAATGTTATTTATAAAAATTCTGGATATTCCCTAAGAAGCACTTATTTCTTTTACATCATCACATTCAGTTTGATTTTGTATTCAACTTTCTTAACTAGAAGTGGTGTGTTAGGCGACACATCGGTGCATGCTTTTACCGACTTAGGAATGAATACACAATTACTATTATTCGTGTTGGTGTTTCTTATTCCAGCACTGTATCTTTTCATTCGCAACTACAAACAAATTCCAGCCATTCATAAAGAAGAAAATACATATAGCCGTGAATTTTGGATGTTCATTGGTTCACTTGTGTTGTTTCTTTCTGGAATGGTCATTATTGCAAAAACCTCCGTACCTGTTTACAATAAACTTTTTGGAACGAGTATTGCTCCACCTGAAGATGTTGAGTTCTCGCACAACCAAATTCAAATATTTGTTGCCATAGTAATTGGTTTATTAACAGCCTTTACTCAATATCTAAAATACAAAGACACACCTAAGGCATTTTTAGGAAAGAAAATCTGGATTCCAACGGTACTATCTGTTCTTATTAGTTTAAGCATTAGTATTTGGGGCGATATTTCATATACAAAAAAAGGGCCTGGCTTCTTGTTCGCTATTCATTTTGCAATTTTCGCTGCAGTATATGCAACCATTGCAAATGCATCCTATATCTGGTTGGGCTTAAAAGGGAAAGTAAAAGCCGCAGGCGCATCTGTAGCGCACGTTGGATTTGGAATGGTCTTATTGGGAATTCTAATTTCAAGTAGTAAAAAGGAAGTGTTGAGTTGGAATACAACTGGTATTGCGGTATTCAAAAAGGATAAAAACGAAGACCCAGCTGAAAACATTACCTTATTCAAAGGGCAACCGACCGATATGGGTCAGTATATGGTTACTTATACAAGAGATACCATAAATGACAGAGAAAGGAAACGTTTCTTCGAAATTGATTTCGCTTCTAAAGATGGAAAGGAGAATTTCCAACTTTACCCCGATTTAATTAAGAACAATAAAGGCATGGAAGGCTTTGCTGCCAATCCAGATGCCCGCCATTATTGGTACAAAGATATTTTTGTGTACATCTCCTACTTTGCAGAGAATAACCAAAAGGACACAGCTTCATTTAAGAATAGAGAAGTTAAAGTTGGCGATACTTTATTCTACAGCAACGGATTGTTGGTATTCAATGATGTGGCAGTTAATCCAGAAGCAGAGAGTTCTAAATATGGGCCCGATGAAACAGCCTTGTTCCTTAATTTAACTGCATATGCGAAAGATGGCCGTCAATATAAAGCTTCACCAGGTATTGCACTAAAAGGCAATGAACTTAGAAACCTACCTGATACATTGGTATCACAAAGCCTTGTAGTTCAGTTTAACAAGGTCATAGATCAAGCGAACGGCAAACTGGAAATTGGCATTAAAGAGTCGGCCGCTGTTACCGATCTTATTACTTTGAAAGTATATCAGTTTCCAATGATCAATGTGCTTTGGCTGGGAATCATTGTTATGGTAATTGGTTTCTTTATGTCGGTCTACCAACGAATTAAAAGCAGCAAGCTAAAAGTTGCTTAGAGCATATTAAACTTTTTAGGGGATTTACTTTATTTCGAAGGTAAATCCTCTTCTTTTTGATGGGTTTGGTCCGTAATATCCACTGGTTTGTGCACCAGTTATTAAAAGAGCACCATCAATGCTAGTAAAGACACCTGAAATTACTAAAATGGCTCTCAAAGCTCCAGATTCTATTGCGCCTTCATTTAGAAAAGATGCAGTTAATAATGGGCCTATAATCATCTGAGAGATTGCTCCGATTGTATTTCCTGTAGACCTAAAATGGTTTACTTTTACTAACTGTCCTACTTCAACCTCAATATTCCTTTTATTACCTCGCAACAATAAATTACGTTGATCCAAAAAATCTAACTTTGCATTAATAGACCTAACTTGTCCGATACTATCTGTGTAATGGAACCTGTATTTTTTACCTTTTTCAAATTGAAGAACCCTAGTACCTTTCTCTGCAATTAAAGTCTGAGCATCACTATTCAGAATTGATAAACTGCATAAAAAAACAAACAAAAAAAACCTAGATTTCATTGTAATAAAAAATTTTAAGCAATTTTAAAATATCAATATTTAAAAATTTGCCACACACAACAACCAGTAGTTTTAAAAAGAATGACTTTTAAGAATTTTGTACCTGGGATGAGAAAAGGAGTAAGAGGGAAAAAATCCAAGTTTTTTAAAATTTTCATAGACTAATTAATAGATGTGAGAGAATTTACTTGAAACTTACTTAATGTTTACTCGCTATTTTATAAATAGATTTTTAACATACCTAATACTTGAATGAAAAATTTAATCAACTCATTCCAAAGATTTTTTTCATCTTTTCAATCATCAATTAACTTAAAATTCAAAGAAAAAAGCCCCCCACAATGCTTCATTAAGACTTTATGTTAAACTTGGGAAGATAGATTAACTCCAACATCGATATTTATTCATTAAAACTCTTTAGTCTATAACAATTAATCGTTTACTTTATTTTAAAGGTAAATCCTCTTCTAATATTAGGCTGCGCAGCAAAAGAGCCAATTGTTGAAACACCTGCTATTTGTAAAATAGCATCTATCGCGTACAAACCACCCGTAGCAATCAATAAACCCCTCACAAATCCCGACTCTCCATTATTCAACAAAGCAATTGACAGAGCTGAGCCTGCTAAAAATTGAGCGCTTGCTCCAATAACCGCACCGGTGGATCTATAGTGACTCACTTCAAATAATTCTCTCAAGGGTATTTGAACTGTTTTCTTTTTACCAGTTAAGACAAGCGAATCCTTTCCAATAAAACTTAGTCTAGCCTTTATTGAAACGGGCATTCCAGCACTGTCGAAATACATGAAATGGTACTTTTTATCTTTTTCGAACTGAAGCACTCTGTTGCCTTTGCTTGCTACTAAAACCTGTGCAAATAAATCGTTTGTATTTGCCGTCATCAATACTATCCAAACGAAAAACAAAGTGAATTTTCTCATAAAAACATTATTTCAATTACAAATGCGAGATATGTTATGAAGAAACCTAAAAAGAAATTGCAATTTAAAAACCATTATAACAGTTGTTATCTCATGAACTACTCAACAAAAATTGTTCCGCTGTCATAACCAAAATATTAGCTTTCTTATAGTCATGTAAGTTGCGAGTAAGCAAAATTTCAAGCCTGTTTTCAATAGCTGTAAAATACTGTATGGCGTCTTCAAAATCTCTAAAATCGGAGGACAATGCCAAATCAATTACTTTATCACCCACAGATAAAACGGACACCAAAGTTTTGAACTGAATGATCTTTTTTCTGGCTTGATTGGTATCTAAATGTCTCGATAAAATATAAAACAGATTAGAAAATGCTAGCGATGATACGTAAATTTTGATTTTTCCTTCATCTGCCAAAGAAAACAGATTTGCCGCAGCTTCATAATGAGGTTGCCGAGCACTTAACAAATCCATTAAAATGTCGGTGTCAACGAATACCCTCTCCATCTATTTGTATTTGTTCTTGAGATACTCAGAATAATCTTTTTTATGATCGTAATCATTTGGCAAATCGATCAAGCCTGATAGACTTTTAACCAATGGGGTAATTCGACTTTTCCTGGATGGGTTGGTTACTTTTTGCAAATAAACCTCCACTAGGCTCGACACACTGGTATTATGCATTTTCGCATAGTTCTTTGCCCGTTCAATAACACCCTCATCTATCTTCAAAGTCAGTTTGGTACTCATAGAACATCTTTATACGTGCAAAATAAATTATTTTATACGTACAAACAAAATAATCTGCAATGCACGAACATTCATTAAGAAACTTCCATTAGACCTTCAATTGCCTTAACCTACCTTTGCACTTTAACAATAGCATGAGACCTTATTTATTATACTCGGACGGAGAAGGAAATATTTTTGAAGACAACAGTTTATACGCAGTTGGTCGCGCAGGATGGGATGCATTTGAAGTAGAACCCGACCAGTGGATTCCCCTTCCCGAAGGAGGAAATCTTTACGAGCTACCCGGAAGAAAAGGTATTGGCATTGACGTACATACTGGCGAAATGCGCCTTTGCGATAAAGGCTGGGCTGTTGCCGCTTTTATTCCTCCCGCTCATACCACCCTCTGGCTTTCAGCCTATGAAACCAGTCCAGATGCTCCTACTCTACCCCTTTTTTGCTATACAGCAGCGGGATGGATGGATGGAAAACATTGGGTTACAGCAGTAAAAATTGAACAAGATATCAGACAGGAAGCTGCAGGATACAATGAAGATGCTATTGCTAATGGCACAAAACAACTCTTACAGCAATACCCAGAAAATAGACTGGTTAAACACCTAATGGAGAATTGCTGCATGACTTATCATTGTCCAGCAGCAAGGAACTTTTCATTACATCGCTGGGAGTGCCCTATTCCTGTTTCGCCGGCATGTAATGCTAACTGCATTGGTTGCATTTCTTTTCAGCCTGAAGATGAAAGTATTGTTAGTAACCACGACCGATTAACATTCAAGCCAACTGTTGAAGAAATTGTTGAATACACCGTACCGCATTTAATGGAAGCACCCTATCCTATTGTAAGTTTTGGTCAGGGTTGTGAAGGTGAACCCTTATTGATGTGGGAAACGATTGCTCCTGCTATTCAAGAAATGCGCAAACACACACAAAGAGGAAGTATCAATATAAATACAAACGGTTCTAGACCTGAATGGGTAAAAGCCCTTTGCGAAGCAGGTTTAAATAGTATTAGAGTGAGTACCAACAGCGCTCGTAAATCAATTTATGAAGCTTATTATCGCCCTAATAATTATCAGTTTGAAGATATCGTGGAAAGTTTGAGAGTAGCCAATAGTTATGGTTGTTGGACCAGCATTAATTACTTTGTATTCCCAGGAATGACTGACTCTAATGAAGAATACGAAGCTTTGAGAAAACTTATTCGCACAACTGGTTTAAGTATGATTCAGTGGCGAAATTTCAACATAGATCCCGATTGGTATCTTGGAAAAATTGGCGTTACAGAAACTGGTGAAATGTGGGGCGTGAAACAAATGATGGAGATGATTCGAGATGAATTCCCCGACCTAAAGTTTGGATACTTTAACCCGCCAATAGAACGTATTAAAGGAAATTACGCAACCGATTTTGCCCATCATTAATGCCCGCAATTCCTAAGCCTTCACAACTTCCATTCTCTACCGTAACAACCGGTGTGCTTTTGGCTATTCTAGCAACCGTTATTTGGTCTGGAAATTTCATTGTTGCTCGTTATGTAGCTAACGATATTCCTCCCATTAGTTTGGCTTTTTTCAGGTGGTTAACTGGTACATTGCTATTAACGCCCCTTGCATGGAATAGAGTTCAGCAACAAAAAAAACTAATTCGCATTAATATTAAGCACCTAGCTTGGACAGGCCTTGCTGGTGTAACGCTTTTCAATACATTCATTTACATGGCAGGCAAAACCTCACCAGCAGTTAATATGGCACTCATTGGAACAACCTCATCTCCAATTATGTCGAATATTTTAGCTGTTATTTTTCTCAAAGAAATTCTTTCATGGCAAAGAATTTCTGGCATGGTGCTTTGTATTGTTGGCATATTATGGTTGATTGCAAAAGGGAATTGGGCTAACCTCATGCAGTTTCATTTTACAGAAGGCGATTTATTGATTCTTGCTGGCGCATTTGCGTTTGCTGTTTACAATATTTTAGTTCGCAAGAAAAGCCAGTCGTTGCATCCTTTGTCATTTCTATGGTCGGTTTTTGCAATAGGAACTCTATTTTTATTGCCTGGCTGGCTCATTGAACAGCAATTCACTCCTGCCATTGATTGGAGCTTGGATAAAATTGCTATGATTTTTTATCTTGGAGCAGGGACTTCAGTAGCAGCTTTTCTTTGTTGGAATGCATCCATAGCTCGGTTGGGTCCAGCAAGAACCGCACTTTTTGGAAACCTTATTCCAATTTTCAGCACAGTAGAAGCTATTTGGTTGCTCAATGAATCCTTTCAAGTTATTCATTTTATTAGCTTCAGCCTGGTATTGACTGGTTTGGTCATTGCTAATCTAAAAAGCAACCAAAAGCAACATTAACCTTTTCTTTTGTGTAAAATCTGCATATCTGCATCCTTTTAACGTTAGTTTTCAACAAAGAAGGCCATTGCTGCCTTCATTTGTAACTTTAACCATAGATTATGGAGCAGTCGAACCAGAATTCATTCACTAGTCAAAAAAACCTTCGTGCTGGGGGATATACCCTTACTGTACTTGCTGCTTTATTCATACTCTTATTTTTTCTTCAATTCAGCCTACCCCAAATTCCACCTATTCCTCAAGAAATGGGCATTGAAGTGAATCTTGGAAATAGTGAAACAGGAGAAGGCGACGAGGCTCCAATGGCACCAGGCGATTATGCCGCAACAGATACAGATCAAGCAAACCCTCCACCATCAACAGAAAGCAATCAAGAAGAAACCACTTCAGATTTGGATGACCCTGATGGTGAAACTATAGCAACAGGTACAAAAAAGCAACCTACAACACTTACTAAAGAAGCTGTTGTAAATAAAAACAGGACCAATAATAATAGTACAGCTACACCAGCAGCTCCACAACCGAAAGCCGTGTTTAGCAAACCTGGTGGAACAGGAACTGGCGGCAATCAGTCAGACAGCTACAACGAAACCCGCAATCAAGGAATTGCTGGTGGCAAAGGCGATCAGGGTAAACCAAATGGCAACCCTAATAGCGATAGCTACACAGGTAATGCTGCATCTGGTAATAGTGGAGTAAGTATAAGAAGTGGATTGGACGGTAGAAGAATTACAAAGCTGCCAAGTTTTGAAGACGATTTTAACGAAAATGCGCGAGTAGCAGTTGACATTACAGTTGATAAAAATGGAAATGTTACAAACGCAGTTGTAAATCCACGTGGCACTACAACAACCAACGCTAATATTCGCAATATTGCTATTAGAAAAGCAAGAACCCTAAAGCTAAATCCAAGTACTGCCGAAGAACAGACTGGAACTTTAATGTTTAATTTCCGCTTGCGCGAATAATACAAGTTTAGCAATCTGCTGCTAACTTGCATGCATGAATTATCAGGAGACAGTAGAATTCTTGTACAGCAAACTACCTATGTTCAGTCGACAAGGTGCTGCAGCCTACAAAAAGGATTTACATAACACGATTGCATTATTAGACAGCTTAGATCATCCTGAAAGAAAATTCAAATCTGTTCATATTGCGGGCACAAATGGTAAAGGCAGTTCATCGCACATGCTAGCAGCAATTTTTCAAAGTGCAGGATACAAAACAGGATTATACACCTCTCCACACCTCCACGATTTTAGAGAGCGTATTAAAATAAATGGAGAAATGGTGAGTGAAGATTATGTGATTAAATTTGTTCAAACTTGCTTACCAACCATTGGAAAAATTGAACCTTCCTTTTTTGAAGTCACCGTGGCAATGGCATTTGATTGGTTCGCAAAGCAAGAAGTAGATATTGCTATCATTGAAGTAGGATTGGGTGGGAGATTAGATAGCACTAATGTTATTACACCTGAGATTTCCATCATTACCCAAATTGGAAAAGATCATATGAATATGCTGGGAAATACTTTATCTGCTATTGCATTTGAGAAAGCAGGTATTATTAAACAAGGAGTTCCCGTGGTAATTGGAGAAATCCACCCAGAAACAAAACCTATTTTTCTTGAACAAGCAAAATTAAAACAAGCCACTCTTCAATTTGCAGAAGAGTACCTTGTGATTGATGCAATAGAACAAAGAGCCAACAGTTTAGATGTGACGTTTAAAAATAGTTACATAGAACCTAAAACCTATACATGCGATTTACCTGGTTGGTACCAAGCTCGAAATATGCGTACAGTTTTAACAGCAACGCATATTTTGCGTGAATTGGGTTGGAATTTAGATGAAGAAGCAGTTCGAACAGGACTAAGCAATTCGAAAAGTATCAATGGCTTAATGGGACGCTGGGAAATTCTTCAAAGCAATCCAACAGTTATAGCAGATGTTGGGCACAATGAAGATGGAATTAAAGTTATTCTTGAGCAACTGAGTAAATGTGCTTATAAGCAATTGCATATTGTCTTTGGAATGGCGAAGGACAAAGAAATTGAAAATGTCTTGCAGCTACTTCCTAAATATGCTGCATATTATTTCACCCAAGCTTCAATTCCACGTGCATTAGATGCACATATACTTTGTGAAATAGCAAATAGATATGAATTAAAAGGAACAACCATTCCTTCGGTAAATAATGCCTTATTAAGCTCTATACAGCATGCCTCAAAAGATGATTTGATTCTTGTTTGTGGAAGTATTTTTGTGGTTGCAGAAATTGATCGTTCTATTTTTCAGCAATCCAATTCAACTGCAGCATCGCCTGAAAAATAGCGCCATATTGTACTCCATGTCCAAAGCGTTGCTCTTTCAACCAAAGCATCAAATCTGATTTAGGCAATAATTGTATTTGAATATCTTCATACGGATCTAATTGTTGACCTGATTGAAGTGAACATCCAGTTGCAAGAAAGAAATGTGCCTGATTATTTTCTAAAGCTGGGTTTGGATGAATAGAATACAAATGGTGCCATTCTTTAGCTACATACCCTGTTTCTTCTAACAACTCTCTTTTAGCAGCTTGTAACGGATCTTCACCAGGATCAACCATTCCACCAGGTAATTCTATACTCATTTTGTGAACAGCGTGACGATATTGCTGCACCAATACAATTTCTTGATGTTCTGTTACTGCTACAATATTGCAGAATGAAGGAATATCTAAAACTAAATAAGGATACAAATTTCTTCCATCTGGCAAAACACACCTATCGGCTCTTACTTGCAACCAAGATTGCTGTAATAAAATATTTGATTCTTCTACTTTCCACATTATTTGAACTTGTTAGATGAAAATTGAAGTACCCCTAATTCTTGCAAGGCATACAAAATAGTAGTCACCTGCATGGATTGGATAAATTCATTTTTCTGAAACATTTCTATGAAACGCTCCCAACTCACTAAAAAAACTTCCATATCCTCAGATGTATCTAAAACAGCTTCTGCATCTTTATACCCACCTGTTGCCAAAAACATCCGCATAACATTGGTATTAGTAGTTGGATTGGGTGAAGTAAACCCTAAGTATTTGATTTCTTTAAATCGATAACCAGTTTCTTCCAATAATTCACGCGCCATGGCCGATTCAAAACTAGCATCAGAAGCATCTATACAGCCTCCCGGAAGTTCATTAGCAATTACTCCCAAACCATGACGATACATGCGTTCTAAAATCACTTCTCCATTTTCAGTAATAGCAACCGCTGTTGCATAATCAGGGAAGCCATATACATAAAAAGGTTCTATAAGAGTACCATCAGCTTTCTGACATACATCCGCTCTTACATCTACCCACTGATCCTTGAGTAATTGCTTAGATGAAATTGTCTTCCATTGTAAATCGTTTCTCATCACCAATTCATTTTTTCACGAAGCGATTGTATATGTGCTACATGATGTCGGCCATGCCAACTATACAAACCCAACGCATACCAAAGGTTCATATCTTTTTGTTGCTCTGGATGATAAAAAGTGTTTGACCAATCGTCCCAATCAAAGTCTTTCATAAAGAAGAACCAACGCTGATGTAAAGCATGTAATAATGTAATAGAAACATTTAAAGGAACAGTTTCAACATCTTGCAGTACAGCCCATCGTTCTTCGTAATAAGGTTTAATAGTTGGATGATCTTCTGTGTACGCCAACTTGAAACGGATATAAGCATTCATATGACTATCGGCCAAATGATGCACCACTTGGTGAATGGTCCACCCGCCCTCTCTATACGGTGTATGCAACTGTTCAGCATCTAAGTTTTGAATTGACTGTTCAACCAATTCGGGTAAAAAGCGAATATCAAGCAACCATTTTTCTTTAGCATCTTCTGAATAGCCTTCAGTAACATAGGGACCAATTGGGTATCTGGGATCAATAAGCATAAAAATGTTTTTTAAAAATCTCGCAATGAATGTCCAGTTAAATAAATAAATACATCCTCTAAATTAGCCCTTTTCATTTCTTTAGGTCGTTCAAATCCAGTACTAAGCAAATCATCTATGAGCTCATCTGGTGTAGCCATACGGATGATGGTACCTTGATCTATTATTGCCACACGATCGCATAACAGTTCGGCTTCATCCATATAGTGAGTCGTTAAAATAACAGTGGTTCCCTTTTTCTGAATTTCCTTGATTAGATCCCACAAATTCCTTCTTGCTTGAGGATCTAAGCCAGTTGTTGGCTCATCTAAAAAAATGATTTGTGGGTCATGGATTAAAGTAGTTGCAATAGAAAATCGTTGCTTTTGTCCACCACTTAACTGCTTAAAAGTTGCCTTTGCTTTATCTTCTAAATTTACTTTAGCTAAAAGAGCCATAGGATCAATATCTCTATTATACAAACCTGCAAAAAGCTCTAGTAATTCAACTAATTTCAATCCCGGATAGTAGCCAGAGCTTTGCAATTGCACACCTATGATTTCTTTTATTTTATTAGGCTGCTTATCCAAGTCAAACCCTCCTACATGCACTTTCCCCGACGTTTTCTCGCGAAGTGTTTCCATAATTTCAAGGGTAGTAGATTTTCCCGCTCCATTTGGACCCAACAGTCCAAATATCTCTCCTCGCTTTACAGTAAAACTGATACCCTTCACAGCTTCAAATGAACCGTACCGTTTTACCAAGTTTTCTACTTCAATGATATTATCTTGTGTATTTGGTTCCATAACGTATAGGCAATGAAAAATTTAACTGATAGGGCTGATTAATTAGAGTAGACTGATGAACCTTTGGCTGTGTTTGTTGATAATACATAGCACCTTGCAATAAATGAAGTTGTGCCTGATTTTTTATTGCACCACCACCTGCGTTTAATAAAGCAATACCACCAATAATCCACCAATTAACACTACCCTGTCTGGCAGATATGAAAATATTGGCAATGCCTACTATTGTTCCTGTATAAACCAACGCATTGCCCACATCGCGTTTCCGCTTATACTTTCTATAAAAAGATTCTAAGTTGGGGTCATTGATTTGATAAATCAGGCTTTGCAAATTTCTTCCAGTATATAGCTTTCCTTTATATATCATTCCAGGTTTAGTAAGTGTAGGTACAAAACTCAAACCATTAGAAGAATGAAAATATAACTGCTCTTGTAATTCACTCAACTGAGCCGAAGAGCTAATGCTCAAAGACGTAAAGACAAGAATTATTAAAATTATTTTTCGCATCATTTCCTGTAGCTATCTAGTTCTTCCATCATTAATTTACTTCCAATAAATAGTGGAGTTCTTTGATGTAATGACTCAGGCATAATATCTAAAATACGTTGTCTCCCATCAGTAGCTACTCCACCTGCCTTTTCAACAATAAATGCGAAGGGATTACACTCATACATTAACCTAAGTTTTCCAGCAGGTTTGTCAGTTGTACCAGGATACATGAATATTCCACCTTTAATTAAGTTGCGATGTACATCTGCAACCATACTACCAATGTAGCGTTGTGTGTAAGGACCTCCAGTTGACTTATTTTTTTTCTGACAAGCCGTGATGTACTCACGAACTGGCAAATCATATTGAAAGAAATTGCCATGGTTAACCGAATAAATTTTTCCTGTAGGTGGGCATTGAATATTAGGATGACTTAAAGTGAATTCACCTATGGATGGATCAAGAGTAAATCCGTTTACCCCTCGCTTTGTTGCATACACTAGCATTGTACTTGAACCATAAATTACATATCCTGCTGCAACCTGCTTATGTCCCGGCTGTAAAAAATCTTCTACAGTACATGGCGTTCCAAGAGGACTCACCCTTCTGAATACACTAAAAATAGTTCCTATTGAAACATTCACATCTATATTCCCACTTCCATCTAATGGATCAAACAACACCACATATTTGCTATTCATACTCACAGCATCATCAAAAATCACAAAATCATCCATCTCTTCACTTCCTATACCAGCACAACTAATACCATGCTTTAAAACTCCCCAAAACTGATTATTTGCATATACGTCGAGTTTCTTAACATCTTCCCCCTGTACATTAATGGTGCCTGCATCTCCTAATATGTCTACTAGTCCAGCTTTATTTACTTCAACATTTACTCTCTTTGAAGCTAGGCCAATATCTCTCAGTAGTGAACTTAACTCACCGGTTGCCTGTGGAAAATCACGTAGTTGTTGGATGGTAAACTCATCCAGGGTTAAAATAGATCTGTTGATATTCATATTTGCAGTTCGTTTAGATAAAGATAAGATAGCACCCGTTACCGTTGTACTTTTTTCATCAATTTACCAACCACCAAGTACATTTGCTAAATAGAATACAGCTATGGAAATTTTTAAATTTGGTGGAGCCAGTGTCAACAGTGTAGAAAGAATACAAAATTTAGGGAATTTGGTAAAGGAATATGGCCAATCACCCATGGTCATAATTGTTTCAGCCATGGGAAAAACCACCAATGCCTTAGAAAAAGTAGTGGAAGCTTTTTTTAGTGGCAAGAAAGAGGAAGCCATTCAACTTTTTCAAGCAATTAAACAGCAGCATATTAATACCACGAAGTATTTGTTAGTCAAGGAATTCAATCCTTGCTTCGCTCAACTTTCAGACTTTTTTACTGAAGCAGAATGGATGCTCCATGATCAACCTGTTAGAGAATGGGACTATTACTATGATCAATTGGTTTGCTTAGGCGAACTTTTCAGTACTACCATCATTAGCTTCTATTTAAAAGAAGTGGGTATTCCAAACCAATGGCTCGATGTTAGAGATTTGATTAGAACCGATCAAAATTTTAGAGATGCAAATATTGATTGGGAGATTTCTACAAATCAGATCAAACAGCAAATTAGTAAATACCCAAAGGAAATAATTGTTACACAAGGTTTTATTGGTGCGACCGATGAAAATGAAAGCACTACTTTAGGAAGAGAAGGAAGTGATTATACCGCCGCAGTTTTTGCTCATGTTTTGGATGCTGAAAAAGTGGTAATCTGGAAAGATGTGGAAGCTGTTATGAGTGCAGATCCAAAAGTATTTCCAGAAGCTACTCCATTACCAGAGTTGAGTTTTCAAGAAGTATTGGAAATGTCGTTCTACGGTGCACAGGTCATTCACCCTAAAACCATTCAACCTTTGTTTAAAAAGGGTATTCCACTCTATGTAAAATGCTTTACTAACCCAAATACTGCTGGAACAGTCATTCATAAAAAGCAACCTAAAGAATTACCACCAATTTGGGTACATAAAAAATCGCAGGTTTTACTTGAATTAAAAACACAAGACTATGGTTTTGTTGGGGAAGCACCCATGCGTGCACTTTATAATTGGCTAGAAAATATTCAAGCAAAACCCAACCTTATACAATCTGGCGCAATTTCTGTGCAATTAGTGATGGACGATGGAAGCAGAATGGAAAAACTAGCTCAAATAGCCGGAAGTCTTTTTGATGTGCAAGTTATGAAACAGCTAGAGTTACTTACTATTCGCAATTATACAGATGAATTAATTGAAAAGTATGCTGCGAATAAACCTATTTTACTGATCCAACAAACACCTAAAACAGTTCAAATTTTGTATCAGTCTTAATTCTTAAAGTTCAACTCACTTAGAGGAATAGTATACTCAACACGTACATTCTGGTGTATATCTACAATTTCCATAATAATCAATGGGTCCTTACTCCATTGAATGCGCAAACGAGCAATATGGTTATCCATGATTGGTCCTTCAATTCTATATTGATTGGGTGTTGCAAACATCCAAGTAGATGTAATTCCGCTGGAAGTCACATCATATAAGGGATACAAGCCTGGATAAACTCTTTTAGAAATCTCTCCGTAATGCACGTCTCCAGAAATAAAAAGTACACCCGATGCTTTGGTTTTTTGTATGAGTTGCACCATCCTTTCTTGTTCATGTGGAAAATTAGCCCACGCTTCATATCCATTATAAGCAGCTCCAAATTGTGTACTAGTGCAAACAATTCGAATATCTGCAGGTTCCTTCAATTCTTGTTCTAACCATTTCCATTGTTCCTCTCCTAGTAGTGTACTGTCTTTGGAAGTGTGGGGCAAATAATCTAATTGATAAAAAAATGGACGCTTTATAGGAATTGAATCGGGATAAGGGATTAAGTCATCACGAAATGTTCTGGTGTCTAGCACAATGAATTGAATAATTTTACTATCAACCTTATGATAATAACTGGTGTAAATGCCTTCTCTTGACCAACGGGGGCTTTCTTTTGGCTCTTCCCAAAAGTTGAGGAATATAGTTTTTGATGCTTCCTTTTTGGCATAATGACGACCAATATCGTTCCATCCATAATCGTGGTCATCCCATGTAGCAATAAGTTTAGTACTGCTTTTTAGCTTTTGAAATGAAGACTGATTAGCAAGCTTTTGATACTTCATTTTAAGTGTATCCATGTTGTACGTATCTCCGTACACGTTATCACCTAAGAATACAAAAAAATCTGGCTTCCAAGATGCGGCCATGGCAAGAGCAGGCTGCGGTTTAGCCTCTTGTCCACATGAACCAAATGCAATGATGGTTTCTTTATTTTCTTTTTGTGATTGCGCACTTGATAAAATAAGTAGACCAAATAAAATCAAGCAAATTTTTTGCATACAAATGAAATTAAAAAGCCTCCGATATGGAGGCTAGTAATGTTATAAAATGATGTATTCACCCTTTTTATTCACCGAAATAATTGGCAAAGTTTTATTCTTTTCGAAATGATCGTATACGTTTTTAATTTGATCCACAAATCTTGCGTAGCTCGGATCTGAGTCAACAGCTCTTTGTAAAGCAATTTGACTTTTCTCTTGTTGAAAATGAATTGGAAACACATGCACAGGAATAAAATCCTGTCCTGCATGCTTTGCATAGCTGGCTAAAATATACAACTCTTCAATTTGATGATTCTGAATTGGAATACAACCTACTGTGATACAAGCACCATGAATATATATTTCTCCACCTGGACGAAAAGTATCACTAAGTACACGATCCGACAAATTAGGATAATTGAGTCCAAGTGCTAAATGATATTGAGAACGAGGATTAAATTCATTCACATAATAAAATCCTTCTGGTACCTGATAATCGCCTTCAATTCTCTTTGGTCCAAGAGAACCACTCATTGCACAAACTTTGTACTGCTTAAACAATTGATAAGGTTCATTTTTGCTTGAGCGAACCCATACCTCTAGTTGACTATCGTACTTAAAACTTCTAATGTACATGTCTTTGATTGGCCACTGGAGGTTTTGTCGCTCAAACTGCTTCCGAATGGTATCTTCCTTTGCCCGCATAGCTTGTGCTACACGAGGAAAAGTTCGCTGCGACTCTAAAAAAGAGCCTTGTGAAAAACCAATCTGACTAAAAGCCAAACCTAACATTAAGCTTATCCAACGCATACACGCAAATTAGTGCAAGTTTTTAAATCAAATATTTGCCTACTGTTAATTTTACAAATTACCTCTAGCAGATTGTTCTCTTTCTATTGCTTCAAATAATGCTTTAAAGTTTCCTTTTCCGAAGCTCTTCGCACCTTTTCGCTGAATAATTTCGAAGAACAAAGTTGGTCGGTCTTCTACAGGCTTAGTAAAAATTTGTAACAAATATCCTTCATCATCTCTATCTACTAGAATACCCAACTCTCTTAGTGGAGCTAAGTCTTCATCAATATGTCCTACTCTATCTAATAAATCATCATAATAGGTGGTTGGCACCTTTAAAAACTCAACACCTCTTTCTTGCAATTCCGTAACTGTTGCAACAATATCGTTGGTTGCGAGAGCAACATGCTGACAACCTTCTCCATCGTAAAATTCAAGATATTCTTCTACCTGGCTTTTCTTCTTCCCCTCTGCTGGTTCATTTATAGGAAACTTTACAAATCCATTTCCATTACTCATAACCTTACTCATGAGTGCCGAATATTCAGTTGAAATATCTTTATCATCAAAACTTAAAATATTTCTAAAACCCATCACTTCTTCATAAAAGTTCACCCATTTATTCATTTGATTCCAACCTACATTACCTACACAATGGTCTACATATAATAATCCTGTTGAAGGTGGATTGTAATGAGAATCCCATTTTCTATATCCGGGCATAAATACGCCATTGTAGTTCTTTCTTTCTATGAATAAGTGAACAGTATCTCCATACGTATGAATTCCACTTATAATAACTTCACCTTCAGCATCTGTGAGAACAGTGGGCTCTAAATAGGAAGTACCTCCTCTTGAAGTTGTTTGATGCCATGCATCTCGCGCATCATCTACCCGAAGAGCCAACATTTTTACACCATCTCCGTGCTTATAAATATGATCGGCAATTTCATTGCCAGAACGCAATGGTGTTGTAAATACAAAAGTGAGTTTATTTTGACGAACAGCATAGCTGGCCCTGTCTTTTACACCCGTTTCAGGACCTGCATAGGCAAGGCTTTGAAATCCAAATGCTGTTTTATAAAAATGAGCAGCCTGCTTAGCATTGCCCACATAAAATTCTACATAGTCTGTGCCCTGTAAGGGTAAAAAATCTTGCGCAAGCGCGTTTGTTGAAAGAGTGGCTGTTTGAGTACTCATATCGAAAGTTGATTAAAAGTGAAGGAAGAATTGAAAAGTGAAGGAACCTTATTCAGGATCCCATAGCAAGAGTTTCCATTAACAAGCAAAATCCGGAACGGATATCTTGAAAGCGCTTATGTGGATAATCGGGTTGCATTCAAAACAAAAATAAGAAAACAAATGCTGTATTTTATCTTCGTTGAAATCATTGCTATGAAAATAGGAATTTTAGGGGGTGGCCAATTAGGACGTATGTTGTTACAGGCGGCTGCTAACTACACAGTTACTACCTATGTCTTGGAAAACGATGCCGAATGCCCAGCCGCACATCTGTGTCATCAATTCGTTCTTGGTGATATTAAAAATTTTGAGGATGTTTATTCCTTTGGAAAACAACTTGATGCCCTTACAATTGAAATAGAGTCTGTTAATGTTGAAGCCTTAGAGCAATTAGAAAAAGAAGGAGTACGTGTTATTCCTTCTGCATCTGCAATTAAAACCATACAAAATAAAATTCTTCAAAAAAATCTATATGCAGAAGCTGGAATTCCTTCTGCTCCTTATGTAATAACTAAATCAAAAAGTGACCTTCAACATCACCTCAATTTTTTACCAGCTGCGCACAAATTGGCTGTTGGTGGCTATGATGGTAAAGGTGTACAAATTTTGAACGAGGAAAAAGATATTGAGCTTGCATTTGATGCTCCTTCGGTACTTGAAAAGAAAATTCATATCAAGCAAGAAATAGCCATCTTAGTTGCTACAAATGAAGCTGGAAAAACTGCAATTTATCCTCCAGCTGAAATGATTTTTGACCAGGTTTTAAATTTGCTCGACTATCAAATTAGTCCTGCACAACTCGAAGAAAAAGTGTTATGGAAAGCGGAAGCTATTGCACTGAAAGTTGCCAAAGCATTGAATAGTCCAGGTTTATTTGCTATAGAAATGTTTGTAGATAATAAGGGGGAGGTTTTTGTAAACGAAACTGCGCCAAGAGTTCACAATAGCGGTCATCATACCATTGAAGCGAATTATTGCAGTCAATATGATATGTTATGGCGAATTTTATTGCAACTACCTTTAGGAAATACTGCACCCATTTTACCATCAGCTATGGTAAATCTAGTAGGCTCTGAAGGATTTACTGGTGCTGCTTTTTACAATGGTCTTGATAAGGTCCTTGAAATGCAACAAAGCTTTGTTCACTTATATGGGAAATTAACTACTAAACCAGGAAGGAAAATGGGACATGTAACCATTTTAAGCAGTAACTATCAGGATTTAACCCATCAAGCACATAAAATAAAACAGCTCATTCGGGTTGAATCAAATCAATAGTAGTTATTACTTTCTTTTAATAGGCACTTGGTATAAAAAGCCGATACCTAGAATACTTTTCACCTGCAAAGCAGCCGACGAATTATTTTCACCAAAGATGCGTAAGTCATCATCGTAAATTAAATCGAGGTTATAGGTTGCCGACAAGTACTTATTAATTTTAAATGACAAAACATTTGTCATAAAAAGATCAATGTTCTCAGGATTGTTTTTATAATTTGAGAATAAATCCAACCTAGAACGGTAGGTGATATTGTTAGCAAATTTTTCTGAATAGTTAACTGTTACAAAAGCACCGGCCTCATTAAAAGCCATTTTTCCGGGAGGCACACCATATAAGCCTTTGCTCGCAAGCTCCTTATTTGCAACAATTACCCAACGAGAAGTTAATGGCGACATGAACATGGAGAACTTAGTATTGGGCTTGTAGTCTAATCCTACTGATAACAATACAAAAGCCGGAGAAAAAAGTGTTGAAGTAAATTGAGGCTCACCTTTGGGAAATGTATAGCCATCAAAGAACTGCGTTCTAAGATTAAATAAGCCCGATAAAAACCATTTTTTATCAATTTCGTATCCATACTTCGACAAGTAGTCAACTCTGTCATCGTTTTTCCTCGCACCTAAACTGGTTGTTTGAATATATCCAAAGTTGAAGTCCAACTTATTGTCCCAGTTATGCTTTCCCGATTTCATGAACCAGAAATAATTAATGAACAAAGCCAGATTGACAGAAAAATTATCACCCCCTGCAGCCCAGTTACTCAAACTGCCTTGACCAAGGTTTGCACTAAAAACACCCCCCGTTTTCCATTTCCACTTTGCAGTATCTAAATCTTTTTTAATATCACGTGAAGTTTCACTTCGTAACCTATTCACAGAAATATCTTGTGAAAAAAGGGAAAAGAAAGTTCCAAAAACAAGTAAAAAGATGAAAAACAGTCTCATGGAAGTATTCAATTTCAGTAAAGTGTAAAAATAAGGTTGATTTAGTGTTAAATGCACATGACAAACTGACACTTTAATGTATTTTCATGTATTTTTGCACCCCAAATCACGTGCACAATGGATATGATGCTTACTGATAGTAAAATACATAATGAAACAAGGCAAGGGGAAGCATTTGCCCCTTTTGAGCAAGACAGCAATATTTACACTAAGCGGTTTTACATAGAAAGCTATGGATGTCAAATGAATTTCAGCGATAGTGAAATTGTAGCTTCTATTCTTCAAAATGAAGGGTTTGGCGCTACACGTAATTTTGAAGAAGCTGATTTGGTTCTTCTTAATACCTGCTCCATAAGAGAAAAAGCAGAACAGACCGTTAGAAAAAGATTACAAGCATTTAGACAAGTTAAACAGCAAAGGCCAGGCATGCTGATTGGGGTTTTGGGTTGTATGGCTGAACGCTTGAAGTCGAAACTACTAGAAGAAGAAAAACTAGTAGACATGGTAGTTGGTCCAGATGCATATAGAACTTTACCTGGATTGATTGAAGAAGCAGAAACTGGACAAAAAGCAGTGAATGTACTTCTTAGCCGTGAAGAAACTTATGCCGACATTTCACCTGTTCGATTGGGTTCGAATGGAGTTACAGCATTTATCTCAATCATGAGAGGCTGTAATAATATGTGTAGCTTTTGTGTAGTTCCTTTTACCAGAGGCAGAGAAAGAAGCAGAGACGCACACTCAATTATTCAAGAAGCACGAGATCTTTATGAGCAAGGATTTAGAGAAGTGACATTACTTGGACAAAATGTGGACAGTTATTATTGGCATGATGAAAACACCAATAAGCCTGTAACCTTTGCTATGTTGTTAGAAATGGTTGCACTTGTACATCCAAACTTAAGAATTCGTTTTAGTACATCACACCCTAAAGACATTACGGATGATGTGTTGTTTACAATGGCTAAATATGAAAATATTTGCAACTATATCCATCTGCCAGTTCAAAGTGGAAACACACGTATTCTTCAGATCATGAACAGGACATATACCAGAGAATGGTATATGTCGAAGGTAGACCGCATTCGCGAAATCATTCCAGACTGTGGAATCAGCTCAGATATTATTGCAGGATTTTGTTCTGAAACAGAAGAAGAGCATCAAGATACTTTAAGTATTATGGATTATAGCCGATATGACTATAGCTACATGTTTTTCTACAGCGAACGCCCAGGTACATTAGCAGCCAGAAGATATCCCGATGATGTTCCACTTGATGTGAAAAAAAGAAGACTGCAAGAAATTGTTGACAAACAATACCATCTTTCTTTAGTAAGCAATCAGCAAGATGTGGGAAAAACTTTTAAAGTATTGATTGAAGGAGAGAGTAAAAAGAGTGAAGACGAGTGGATGGGAAGAAACTCACAAAATAAAGTAATTGTTTTTCCTAAAGACAATACCAACCTTCAGCCTGGAAGCTACGCTTGGGTAAAAGTGCATCAATGCAATAAGGCCACTCTTATTGGAACAAGAATAGATCAGCCAGAATAAAAAAACATGGAATTACAATCAATCAAAAACAGGTTTGGTATCATAGGCAACTCGCCATCGCTCAACCATGCTTTGAATACGGCTGTGCAAGTAGCTTCAACCGACTTGTCGGTTTTGATCGTAGGAGAAAGCGGTGTAGGTAAAGAAGTATTTTCTCAAATTATTCATGCGCTTTCAGCAAGAAAGCACAACTCATTTATTGCAGTTAACTGCGGTGCAATACCAGAGGGTACAATAGATTCTGAATTATTTGGACACGAAAAGGGTGCATTCACAGGTGCTGTAGATAGCAGAAAAGGATATTTTGAAACAGTAAATGGCGGCACTATTTTCTTAGATGAAATTGGTGAAATGCCATTAGGCACACAGGCTCGTTTACTGCGTGTTTTAGAAACTGGTGAATTCATTCGTGTTGGATCATCAAAAGTTCAAAAGACCGATGTACGTGTAATTGCAGCAACGAATAGAGAACTTTTAGAATTCACACAAAAAGGAAGATTCCGTGAGGACCTTTATTATCGTTTAAGTACAGTACCTATTCGAGTACCATCGCTGCGCGATAGAAAAGAAGATATTTATTTATTGTTCAGAAAATTCGTAGTTGACTTTGCTGAACGATACAAAACACAGCCTGTTCAACTACAGGAAGACGCTAAACAGCTTCTTACTCAGTATACATTCCCTGGTAATGTAAGAGAACTTAAAAACCTAGCAGAACAGTTATCTGTATTGAGTACAAATCAGCAAGTAACGGCAATTGAATTAAGTAAATTTTTACCCAAACATCAAGAAAAAAATAATTTGCCTGTATTAGCTGGACAAACAGGTGGCGCAGAGTTTGCTAATGAGCGCGAACTGCTGTATAAGCTATTCTTCGACATGAAGAAAGATGTGACTGAGCTGAAAAAAATGTTTCTTGAAATCTTGCAAAATCCATCTATTGCTCCGGCAGCAGCACAATATACGCAGCACTCTTTACTTAGCGATTTATCTTTGCCAGTAACACATGGTGATGCAGTTACACATTCTGCTCCAGCAGCATATAACAGTAGCTATGTACCTAATGAATCTTCGGCTGCAGTCATTCTAACTCATGATGAATTACATCAACATGAAGAAGTTGAAGAGTCACTCAATATCATGGATAAAGAAAAGGAACTAATCATAAAAGCGCTTAGAAAACATAAAGGAAAAAGAAGAGATGCTTCCATTGATTTAGGCATTAGCGAACGAACGCTCTACCGAAAACTAAAAGAGTACGACATAGAAAATTTATAATATCCATTTACATGACTCGAATTGTAACTTTTATACCGTTGCGCTTTTTTTTGCTTTTTAGCATTGCAGCTCTCTTAGGTGGGTGTGGAATTTATTCATTTAAAGATGCTACAGTTCCACCTGATGTAAAAACTATCAAAATTGGTTTCTTTGAAAATAAAGCGCGATATGTAAATCCTGAGTTGAGTCCCCGATTAACAGATCGACTTCAGCAAAAAATTACCAACCAAACAAAACTTACCAGAACCAACTCCGATGATGCACACTACCAAGTTAGTGGATATGTGAGCGACTATTCTGTTACAACTACAGCCGTAGGTGGTCAACAAGCAACTACTAACCGACTTACAGTGGGCGTTCACGTGGTTCTGCGCAAGACTTTAGAGAATAAAACTGAAGAATTTGATATTAGTCGCGCATTCGACTTTTCAGCAAACTTATCACTCCAACAGGCTGAAGGGGCTTTGCTCGATGAAATATTGAGGAATTTAACTGATGAAATCTTTAATAAGATCTTTTCCAACTGGTAAGCTTATAGTATTTTTAACCGCATGAACCCATTGTTGCAGAAAACTTTACAGCACCTTACAGGTGAAAACCAAATAGAGCAGGTCTCTGAAGAAACCTTGCGTCAGTTGGTTCAACAGTTCCCATTTCTGGGGCCTGCGAGACTTTTACTTGCTTACAAAACAAAGGGGGCAAGAGATCACCATCATTCTAAAGAAAATAACCAATTGGCTGCACTTTACTTCTGCAACCAGCATTGGCTGCATTATCTGCTTAATGATGAGGCGCCTCAAGAAATCACACATCAGCCGGTATTTTCATTTCCTTCTAATAATCTTGTCGTTCCAGATGAGCTTCCTGTAGGAGCTCCTACAATGAGATTGGCCAGTCTAACTGCTACTCCACCCTCAGACACCCCAGTTGAAACAGCTAGCTTTGAAACTACCGTAGAAGTGCCTACTTTGGAAGCATACAAAGCAATGATGAATGGCAATACCCCACCGAACACACCGCCTACACCTACTCCATCGGCTTCTGAAGAAACAAAGCCAATCGTTCTTGAATCGAAAGAAAATATAGCACCACCAACAATCGCTCCAGAAGAACCTGAACATAATCCTTTTCTTGAGAAGGTACAATCGAAGCAGCAGTCTTCAGAAGAAGATGCTAATAATAAAATTGCGGCCATATTACAAGCTCAATTAGAAGCTTTTAAGCAACCAGTAGCTGAAAATGAATCAATTGTGACCCCTCAGGCACATCATATGGTGGATTATTTTGAGTCGCAGGGTATCAAAATTGATTTGACCCAAATACCGCAGGATAAGCTGACGGCCAAACTCCGCAAATTCACCGACTGGCTTAGGCAAATGAAAAACCATAATCCTAATCCTGTTGACCTAGGAACCGATCCTGCCTTGGAAACAGCTGTATCCGCCATAGCCCAAACTTCTAATGAAATGAAAGAAGTTGTAACAGAAACCATGGCTGATGTATTGTTAAAACAAGGGCAAGTTGATAAGGCCATACAGCTCTACATTAAATTAAGTTTTTTAAATCCTGAAAAATCGGCTTACTTTGCCGCCAAAATTCAAGAGCTGAAAGGCATTGAAAAATAGAGAACTCTTATAAAATAATTGAATATGACCATTTTGTTTTTGATTTTAGTTGTAGTTGCAGCTGTTGCATTAGGATTTGTAATTCTAGTTCAAAACCCTAAAGGTGGCGGATTGGCTGGTAATGTAGGCGGACTAGGTAACCAACTGATGGGTGTAAAGCAAACCACAGATGTATTAGAAAAAGGTACTTGGATTTTTGCATCTGCTATTGCTGTTTTAGCTCTTTTTTCCTCCATCTTTTTGAAAGGTGGTACTGGTGCATCTGAAAATGAATTATTGAAAAAAGTTAACACCAATACAGCCCCTGCTACTGCTCCAATGCAACCTGCACCGGCTCCAGCAAGCGCAGATACCAATAAAAAGTAATCTCTCTTTTTTACAATATTGTAACCCCATCGAATTCGATGGGGTTTTTTGTTAATTTTCCACCTAGTTAGATTAATATGAATCAGAAGAAATCTAAGAAAAGGAAATCATCACAACAACCGCAATGGTGGAAGAAATTACTTACCGTATTAGGCATAATCATTTTGCTAGGAGCTTGGTGTATCTGGCTTATTCTAGGTCCAGCTACTTCCTTTAATGAAAATGAAAAGGCCGTTTATTTATACGCTGAAGATTGTGTACCCGGTAAACTTGAAGATAAATTAAAAAATGAAGGGGTAATGACCAACCCTTGGATGATGAAATGGTTAGCTGGGCCTCTCAATTTGTGGACTAAGATTCAACCTGGAAAATATACCATTCAAAGAAACCAAAGTCTTCTTCAAACCCTGCGTATGTTACGTAATAACCGACAAACAGAAGTACGCTGGGTAATTAAAAAAATAAGAACACCGGAACAATTTGCTGGAATCGTTGGAAAACTATTCTCTACAGATAGCCTTACCTGCTTGAACTTTATTTCAAGTGCAGATGCACTATCATCATTTGGAGTAAATCCAGATCAGTTCATGACCTTAATTTTTCCAGATACATATTTTTTCTATTGGAATACCTCCATTGATAAAATCATAGAAAAAATAGCCGAGCAAAGAAATACCTATTGGGCAACTAATGACAGAATGGAATTGGCTGCAAAAAAAGGATTGACTCCTGAACAAGTTTATACACTTGCTTCAATTGTTGAAGAAGAAACTTACAATGACGCAGAAAAAGGAAAAGTTGCAAGTGTCTACATGAATAGATTGAAAAAGGGCATGCCTCTTGGCGCAGATCCTACCATAAAATTTGCATTACGGGACTTTGGTTTGAAAAGAATTTTACATGGACACTTACAAGTGGCATCACCATATAACACATATCGAAATAAAGGCTTGCCACCAGGCCCCATTTGTACTCCGGGAAAAGCTAGCCTAGATGCAGTTTTAAATGCTCCTGAAACTAATTATTTGTTTTTTGTAGCAAACAGTGATTTTAGCCAGAATCATGTATTCACTTCAAACTATCAAGACCATTTAAAATACGCCAAACTATACCAGCAAGCCCTGAATGAACGATATAAAAAAGCCAATCCTTGATAAAAATTCAAAGAATTATATTAACTAGTCCACCTGTAGCTTTTACAATTCGTAAAAGTAAAAAGTTAACCCTACCCGGATTTCAGGGGTTATCGTTATATGATGTAGTGTACTTTTTTATAAATCAAATTAATCGTGTTGGATTAAATGAACGCGCTTCAGCGATTTCATTCAATACCTTACTAGCATTACCCCCAGCCTGTATTTTTTTGTTTACCTTATTACCCTACGTTCCAGCTTCTGAGTTAATTCATAAGGAAATTCTTGGCATTTTAAGTGAATTTGCCCCCACTCCTTCGGCTTCTGAAATGATCCAAAGTTTTATAAATGATTTTTTTCAGCCAAGAACTGGATTACTATCTTTTGGTTTTCTATTGGCCATCTTTTATGCTTCTAATGCTATGATGGGCATGATTAATACTTTTGATAAGTCTATTCGTGAGCGGAAAGGTTTTTTTCTGCAAAAACGATTGAAGGCGATTCAATTGACTTTCATTTTAACGCTATTGGTAATTGTATCTGGATTTGTACTAGTTGCACAGGAAGCTGTTATAAAATGGTTATTGGGTTTTCAGTCGAGTAAAAGTATTTCATGGTGGCCATATGTTCGTTGGACTATGCTCATTCTAATCATATTTTTAAGCATTGCTTTCATTTATAGATTTGGACCTTCTGTGAAAAAGAAATGGAAGTTAGCTTCGCCTGGGGCACTTTTAAGTACCAGCTTAATTTTATTAACGACCCTTGCATTTTCTTATTGGGTAAATAATTTCGGCACCTATAATACACTTTATGGATCTGTGGGTACTATTTTAGTATTGATGTTGATTATATACTTCAATGCTATGATTATCCTTATTGGCTTTGAATTGAACGTGAGTATAACTTATTTACTGGCTGAATCTGAGAAAAGAAAGCTAAAAATTATGGATGGTTTGGACAATTAAAGAGTATTTGTCAATTTCGGTACCTAAACTTTGATTTCTAATGAAACAATTACTTTTATCAATGATGGCTCTTGCCATATCTTGGAACATCCTCCAAGCACAAAGCATGCAATCAATTGCTGTTGGAACCAAAGCACCTAAGGTTGATGTTAAAATGAAAGACGTTTCGGGTAAAGATGTATCCATAAAGGATATGATGCAAGAAAATGGTGTGTTGGTTATGTTTAGCTGTAACACTTGTCCTTATGTTATTAAAAACCAAGACAGAACAAAAGATATTGCAGCTTATGCATTGAATAAAAAAGTGGGCGTTATTGTTTTGAATCCTAATGAAGCATACCGAAAAGGAGAAGATTCTTATTCTGCCATGCAGGAATATGCTAAAGCACAGCAATATAACTGGCCTTATGTAGTAGATCAAAATCACCAAGTTGCAGATGCTTATGGAGCAACAAAAACCCCAGAAATTTTCTTAATCAACAAAGAAGGTACTGTTGTTTATAAAGGAGCTATTGATGACAGTCCAGCAGATGCTAAAAAAGTTGAACGTATTCATCTGAGATATGCTATTGATGAAATGGTAACAAAAAAAGATATTGCCGTTAAGGAAAGTAAATCGGTTGGATGTACCATAAAAAGGCTATAATAAAAAGGCTGTCGAAATTACCGACAGCCTTTTTCATATATTTTAGATTGTAATCAGTAATCACTTCTCCCCTACCAATTTCTTCAGTTCTAATGCTAACCTTGGTTCTGGAATTTGATGTCCAATAAATAAGCGATAGTTAAATGCTTTGTTTACAAAAACAGTTGCTGGAATTGCACCACTCCAAGTAGAATCAATTGCTGGACAAAATTCATCTGCATTTGTTTCATCTAGCCATGCTAAAGAAGATCGATATCCTTTCTTCTTTGCAAATGCAATAATACCATTCGGATAATCTTCTTCAAAATCTAAGCTTACCAACAGCAGTCGAACTTTGTCTTTTGCATATTCAGCAACTGCTTTTTCAAACCATGGAATCTCTTCCACACATGGCTTACACCAGCTCGCCCAAAAGTTTACTACCAAAGGGACAGTAGCCGTATCCATATATTTCACCACATCTTGAATTTTATATTTGGCTACTTGTTGACTATTAGCCGCATGAAAGAAAAATATCATGCACAAGATCAATATTTGCTTTTTCATATTCATTCGTTTAATCCCCATTGACTCTGTAAAGTATTCATCTCATTATTGCTTAATCCACTTTGTTCATAATGCCCTGCTATAGATTTTTGTCTGTATGCTTCATAAATAGATACTGCACAAGCAACAGAAATATTTAAACTTTGTATCATACCTACTTGTGGAATAATAAAGTTACCATCTGCCATTTGAATAACCTCTTTACTTACACCAACATGCTCATTTCCGAATACTAATGCAATAGATTCTGTAAAATTTATTTCATACAATGAAACTGCATCCGTTGCTAAATGTGTTGTAAAAATTTTATGATATTTTCTTCTAAGAGCATGAAAACAAGTAACCGGATCATCAAAGTGATGAATAGTTAACCATTTTGCAGCACTACTACTACTTTTTGCACCAAACTTTTCGTGTCTTGGGATACGTGTATTTAGAATATAAATATCTTGAATCCCTACAGCATCACAACTACGCATGACAGCCGAAATATTATGTGGATCATGCACATTTTCCATCACAACTGTTAAATTGTTTTGCCTTTTATTTAACACGCTTTGCAATCGGTTGGTTCTTTCTGGGGTCATAATTTATGATTGTTGCGCTGGAAATTTTACTTGAATGCCTAATCCAGGTGTATTACTTAACTGAATATGTCCATCTGGTAAATAGTCTAAGCCAGTACCATGAACCATGGTTTGCAATAGCGGTCCATCCATATCTACAAAGTCAAGTTGTGGTAAGAAATGTGCTATAGCCGCCGAACCAATAATATTCTCATTCATACTACCCATCATTACTTGCATACCTAGTTTCTTTGCTTCTTCAATCATTCTCAAAGCAGGAGTTGGACCACTACATTTAGTAAGCTTAATATTAATGCCATGGTAATGTCCAGCACATCTAGCAACATCAGATTCAAACACACAGCTTTCATCTGCAAATAGAGGAATAGGTGAAACTTCCTTGAGCTGCTTCATACCTTCCCAATTGTCTTTTGCTAAAGGTTGTTCAACTAATTCAACTCCTAATTCATGCAATAAAGGGAGTTTTTCCAATGCCTCTTCTGTTGTCCAACCTGCATTTGCATCTACCCGAATAGCAGCATTTGAATGATTTCTTAATAATCGAATGATCTCTATATCATCAGATGTACCCAATTTCACTTTATAAATAGGCCAAGGATTGGCTTTCATTTTCTCTAACATAGTTTCGGGAGCATCAATTCCTAAAGTATAGTCGGTTGGAGGACAATGCGTCCATTCTGTTCCCCACAATTTATATAAAGGCTGTTTACGCATTTTACCAAACAAATCCCAAGCAGCCATATCTAAAGCAGCCACTAAAAAAGGGTCATTAGGAAGTAAATGATGCAGATAATGCCAATATCGAGCGGGATCGGTCAGTGCAAATTTTTCGATCTGGGTTTTCTTTTTTTCCACTACCTCAACCATTGCATCTACAGAAACATTGTAATAAGTAATGGCAGGGGCCTCTCCAAAACCCATAAATGGTCCAAGTTCGAGAGCCACAACCAAGGCGGGTTGATGGGTTTTAGTTCTGCCACCAGAAATGGTAAAAGGGTAAATGAAGGGTGTTTCCACTACTTTATAATGCAATTTCATACTGCAAGATATTAGCTACTTGAATTTTAAATTGCTAATATTGTGCAGTAAGAGACCATAAAAAGACGAAACTCCTTATAACAAATTGATTATCAACACTCACAGGAATTCAAGTTTTTTTATGGAATTTTAGAAATATCCTCTTACCTTTGCCCTCCAATTTTATAGAAATTCATTTTAATATGGCAAATCACAAGGCTACCAAAAAAGATACCCGTCAGGCAGCAAAAAGAAGAGATCGCAACCGCTATTATGGTAAAACAACCCGTAATGCCATTCGCGACATGAAAGAAAAAGATGGCAGTGCTTATACTGAGCAACTACCTAACGTAATTTCTATGATTGACAAACTAGCTAAGCGTGGTATTATTCATAAGAATAAGGCAGCAAACCTAAAGAGCAAGTTATCAAAGAAAGCTAAAGCAGCTTAATCTAGCTGAACTAACATATTCAATCCGATAGGTGAAAACTTATCGGATTTTTTTATTGCTTTTCTGCCAAATTAATTCGAGTAACAATTTTTTTAATCAACTCATCCAGCTCATTTGCACTGGCATCTAAGTGTTCCAATAGTTCAGGATCCTTTAACGCGTCGTTGCTTTTTATAAGCTCAATAACAGCCAAAATATTTGCCAATGGTCTTCTAACTTCATGAGATTGAGCAACTGCAATTTCACGAAGTGTATTATTCTGCATCAACAAGCGCTGCTTATCTAAAACACTATCAGTTACATCTCTATTGGTTCCAATTAGTCTGCGAACTTTTCCAGTCTTATCTAAGTCAACTATAGCATGAGCTTCTACATATCTCATACTGCCATCAGGAAGATATATTCTATACTCAATGAAATCTTTATCTACTTTACCTTCAATAAGTCTTGTTATTGCATCTCTTAATAATGGTGCATCCTCTTTATGTAAAGCAGTCTTCCAAATATCTATAGGTTGAGGCGATTGTGCAGGATTGTTAAATCCAAAAATTTCATACATACGGTCATCCCAGAAAATTTCATTTTTCAAAGGATCTACCTCCCAAATTCCAGTATCTGCTGATGCAGTAGCTAATGATAATCGCTTAATGAGCTCTTGTTGTTTTCTTTTTGCAATTTTTTGTCCTGTGATATTTTTAAATACAATCACATACAGCTTACCTTCCTTACCAGATTTGAAAATAGCAGAGCTAGTTTCAACATCAATAACAGATCCGTCTTTACAGTAAAACTGTAATTCAGCAATCGCATTGCCATTCTCTTCTCTCTCATTATAAAATTGTTGAAAGACCTCACCTTTATCAGCAACTAAAGTACTTCCACTAATTTGTAAGAGTTCATCTTTTGTGAATCCCAAAATTTTACAAGCTGCTTCGTTTGCACTTAAGATAACATCATGTTCGTTTCTTACAACAATACCGTCCATGCTATTCTCAAATATCATTCTATAGCGCTCTTCATTTTCAGCAAGCTTTTTGAGTGCTTCTTTTTTATCACTCACATCCCTGAAAAAGATAACTGCATTTTTTTCTCCCTTTTCCGTTGTGAAATTTGAAGAGCTAACATCTGCATGAAAGAATGAACCATTTTTACGACGGAAAAGCAGTTCGGCTTTTGCACTACCATGAAAATTTCTAACAGATATAAACTTTTGTAATCGGTCATCTGCAAGTACCAATTCATCTTGTTTGAGTGTTCTAATCTCTTCCTCAGAATATCCTAAAATGTGTAAAGCAGCTTGATTAGCACTATAAAAAAACCCGTTGCTATCTCTCAGTAAAATGCCATCTAAAGCGTTGTCGAATATTAGTCTGTATCTTTCTTCATTTTCCTTCAAATTCGATTCCATGAGTTTACGACCAGTAATATTATTCTCGATGGTCATAAATCCAACATGCTCACCAACACTATTAAACAAAGGCTGACTATCAACTTCTACCCAGTATTTGCGGCCTAATTTACCATAACTCAGAAATTCTTCGTGAAAAGGCTTTTTTAAACGAATTGCTTGTTGCACCCTTTCTCTCACTGCATCAGTAATCTCAGGACCATCTAAAGAATATCCAAATCTTTTGTCCTCAAGCTCATATAATTCATATCCTGTAAGCTTTCTAAATGCTTCATTTACCCAAACAAATTTTCCTTCTGTATCTGTTATTGTTACTGAATTACCAGTTCTCTCTGCTACCAACGACAATAATTCTAAATCTTGAACCTTTTTTTGGAGATGCTCATCCTCTCTCCTCTTCTGACTCATATCTGCTACAAACCCCTCTATCCAAGTTTGTCCGTATTCATCTTTGCTACAGGTTCCCTTTTCATACAAATACCTAATTGAACCATGCTGGTGTCTAAACCGATAGGTCATTTCATAAGAACCATTGTCCTTTTGAGCCTGATGTATAAGCTTACCAAGTTGCAAACGATCTGACTCTAGAATACCTTCCCTAAAAATTGACAGGGGCTGAAAAAGAAAATGTATTGGCTGATATCCTGTAATTTGTTCAATTCCGCTACTTAAATAGTGCATACGTCCACCTCCTTCGGTTTCAAACCGAAACAAAGCCAATGGCATTTCATCCAACAAACTGGAAACAATATCAACTCCTAAAGTATGCAATACGAACAGTCATTAGTAAGTGTATAAAATTACAACAAACAAGCCCCAACAATAATTAAATAAAACTAAAAAAGGCCTCAAATGAGGCCTGCTAAATAAAAATTCCATTAAAATATAACCTATTAAATATCAATAGCTTCACCAAAAGCGGCAGCTGTTGCTTCTTTGAGTGCTTCACTCATAGTTGGGTGAGGGTGAACAGCATTTAGGATTTCATGAGCGGTGGTTTCCAACTTTCTGGCAACAACTGCTTCAGCAATCATTTCAGTTACATTGGTTCCAATCATATGGCAACCTAAAAATTCACCATACTTAGCATCATAAATTACTTTAACAAAGCCATCGGTATTTCCAGATGCGGAAGCTTTACCACTTGCCATGAATGGGAATTTGCCCACTTTCACTTCATAGCCAGCTTCCTTGGCAGCTTTTTCAGTCATACCTACAGAAGCAATTTCAGGAATACAATAAGTACAACCTGGAATATTGCCATAATCCATTGCTTCTGGTGCATGGTGGTGCTTTTTCTCCATATATGCAATATGTTCGGCAGCATTGATGCCCTCTTTGCTTGCTACGTGAGCCAAAGCTTGTCCTGGTGTTGCATCTCCTATTGCATAAATACCTGGTACAGAAGTTTGATAATATTTATCTACTACAATCTTTCCCTTATCGGTTTGAATTCCATTCTCCTCTAATCCAATATTTTCAATGTTTGCAACAACACCTACTGCACTTAACAAGATATCTGCTTCTACAGTGGTAGTTGATCCATCCTGTAGCTTAACCTGAGCACGAACACCAGATCCGCTTGTATCAACAGATTCTACTGAAGCATTTGTCATAATATTGATTCCTTGCTTCTTGTACTGCTTTTCTAATTCTTTTGAAATATCCTCATCTTCAACAGGCACAATTCTTGGTAAATACTCAACAATAGTAACCTTTGTTCCCATGCTGTTATAGAAATAAGCAAACTCAACACCAATTGCACCACTTCCAACCACAATCATAGAAGAAGGCTGAGTGGGAAGTACCATAGCTTCGCGGTAACCAATAATTTTTTGGCCATCTTGCTTTAGATTAGGAAGCTCACGACTTCTTCCCCCGGTAGCAATGATTATGTATTTTCCCTCAACTATTTGTTTACTTCCATCAGCAGCAGTTACTTCAACTTTGCCTCTACCAGCAATTTTTCCATAACCCATCACCACATCAATCTTGTTCTTCTTCATTAAGAATTGAACACCTTTGCTCATTTTATCGGCAACACCACGACTTCTTTTTACAACAGCTCCAAAATCATGTGCAACACCTTGTACTTGTAAACCATACGATTGTGCATGCTTTAAGTATTCATAAACCTGTGCACTTTTCAAAAGGGCCTTAGTGGGAATACAACCCCAATTTAAACAAACGCCTCCTAAGCTTTCCTTTTCAACAATTGCAACTTTAAAGCCAAGTTGAGAAGCACGGATTGCAGCAGGGTATCCACCCGGACCGCTACCTAAAACAATTACATCATATGCCATTGGTTACAAGATTTTATGGTTTATGGTATCCTTTCAAATACCGGGTGCGAAAGTAGCACCGAAATTTCAGACAGCAAAACCCCAACCGTTAAATTGAGCCAATGAAATCAGGAAAAAAATATCCTGACTTTTGTATAAATATAGTCTTGCTGACCAGATGATGAATCTCGCTTTTTAGCGTCGGGCTGAATGTACTTTTGTATAGCTTCCTCTTTCTTTTGATCGTAGCCCTGTAAGCCAAAAAGGCCAGCCATATTACCACCATTAATAGCTATTTCAAGATAACCCGCCGAATTGAACCATGCTAAGGTGGAAAGCAGATCTACTTCGCTGTAATTATGACTGAGGGTTGTGAGGTTTTCAGCTTTATGAAAGTCAATTCTGAAGTTCCTACCTTTTCGCACACGTTCAAATTCCTCTCTCTGTAGGTTTACGACCACATTTTCAAATTTGTCAACATACATCACATGACAATCAATCCAATCTGAACCAGAGGTAGGACGTAAAGGATTTTGACTAACAAAATCTTGACATATTTTAAAATAGTCTTTAGGATGCCCTTGCTCAAGAACCCAGCTTTGAATGGAGTCAAACATAGAAGAAGTTATTTCCAACATAGAAAGATTACTTCCATATTCAAAACAATAAACTTCCTCTTCTAACTGCGGAATCAAAAAAAGCAATATGCCATTATCGGGACAAATAATCCACTGCGAACCCATTTTTGCAAGTAAAAATCGATTTGAACTTGAGCTGAAAAAATTAACTAAAACGAGATGAATAGACTGTTCGGGATAATATGGAAATGCATGAGCGCACATATATCCAGCTTGCATGTAATTAGTACGGGGAAGCTGGTGAGTAATATCCACAAAATGACAACCTGGTAACTTAGTTACCAACTGGCCTTTCATTGCACCTACAAGAAAATCTTGTTCTCCAAAGTCAGTATTCAGCGTTATAACGGGCATGCATTTTACTAACGCTATTTTGGTGATTCTATTTCACCAATTCACCATTTTTGAAGAAAAAATTTCTAACCAATTTATCTGCTAACCCAGGGAAAAACTTATTCAGAAAAACGGTCCGCTTTCCAGTAAATGTAAGTACTAATGTTCTTTTACGTTTTTCCATGGCTTTATAAATATGCTCAGCACACTCTTCCGCACTCATCATGCTACCTTCATCCATTTTTCCTTCACCTTGCGGACGAGCGTCTTTATCTAATGCCGCATTTCTAATATTGGAAGTAGTGAAACCTGGACAAACCCACATAACATGTGTTCCACTTTCTAACAATTCCGTTCTCAATGCTTCTAACCAGCCATTAACTGCAAACTTAGACGCTGAATAAGCACTTCTTCCGGGTAAACCACGGTATCCTGCAATAGAAGATACACCTACCACAATGCCATTATTTTTTTGGATGTAAGGCAGCGCGTACTTGGTACAAAAAACAGTTCCCCAAAAATTGATATCCATTACTTGCTTAAGGGTTTCTATAGAAACCTCCTGAACCAGTGAACGCATTGAAATGCCAGCATTATTGATAAGCATGTGAATGGTACCATAAGCTTGTACCACCTTTTCCATAAATAACGCACACTCCTGCTCCTTACTAACATCAGCCGTATGTATAAATAGCTTTTTTCCCGGAAACTGCTTCTGTAACGCGTATAGCTTATCGTAATTTCTTCCACAAGTGGCAACATGTGCCCCAGACAACAAAAAAGTTTCTACCAGTGCTTTTCCAATTCCATCTGAACCACCCGTAATTACTACAACTTTACCTTCAGCAAATGACATGATTGATACGTTTGGCGTAAAATTACAAGAACTATACCAAACTGTATGTAGGTACAGATAATTTTAGCATAGATAATTTATGCAATCCCATTAAGCCCTACCGCTATCTCGTATCAATTGCTTGAGTTGGTTATTAAAATTATTTTCTTGCATCAAATCTTCTAGCGAAATGTGCATTCTATATTGCCAATAATGCTTGGGGTTAGCTGGTACATTTATACGTTCATCATTGGGATTCTCTCTCCTGAGCTTAGCATCCATTCCCATAAGGTCTTGCATTTGGAATATTGCCCACATAGCTGGGGAATACAAATGCTGCATAACAATTCCCTTATTAATCCAATCTTCACAAAATGCAGGAGCTTCTCCCCACTGTCCAAGTTCAAAATTGAAAAACTGTTGGGTCTTTTGCCTGTCTTCTTCCCACCAACCTCTAATGGTACTCATATCGTGGGTAGAAGGGGTAACAACACTGAGGTAAGGTGCATCATTTGGATGGAAGAAGGTACGCTTAGGATCTTTAGGCATCCTTTGAATTTCCAAGCTAAGTAATCCCAATTGACGCATCACATCGGGCACACAGTCAGGAACCATACCTAAATCTTCTCCACAAATCAGCATGTTCGTTACTTGCTTCAAAGCTGGAAGTTTTAGCATGGCTTCCGTCCTCCAAAAATCATCTTGCCTTCTGAAGTAGTAATCAACATACAATTCCTTCAATTGGTGCTGCGTGCCTACATCTAAATAACGGAAAGATGAAGTAGATTCCATGGATATCCTAAAGTGGAACTTTCTGCCTTGTTGCCCAGGCTCTTCAATCAAAATGATATTAGAAATCAAATCAAATAACCCCTCTTTAATATTTGATTTTGAATTATTTAGGTCATTTTCTATAAAATATTCTTCAACTGCTCTTTGGGTACTAAAAGCTGGCTTCATTTGATAGACCCCATCACCTAAATCAGTTAAAAAGGTAGACTTCACAAAATCTTGATTATCAGCAAATAAATCCCATAAAATTGAGTCAGTAATGAAGGAGCGAACCAGTCTTTCAATTGGCAAATGAATTCCGCGCTGATACAACTCCTGAACATCAATAGGAATTGCAGGAACAAATCGCCCTAAGATACCTTGCACTGCATCCAAAGGAATAGTCCAGATTCTAAAAAAGCCAAGAATATGATCAATTCGAAATGCATCAAAATAATGGCTCATTTGTCCAAAGCGCTGCTTCCACCATTCAAAACCATTCTCGCGCATTTTATGCCAGTTATAGGTGGGGAATCCCCAATTTTGGCCCTTCACAGCAAAGTCATCTGGCGGTGCCCCAGCTTGTGTATCCATATGGTACAATTCTGGCTCCTGCCATGCATCTGCACTGTTACGAGATATACCTATGGGTATATCACCCTTCATAATTACGCCATGCAAATGGGCATAATTGGCCGCCTCTTTGAGTTGCTCATGCAGCAAGTATTGAGTGAAAAAATAAAAAGCTACTTCATCAAATTCCTTCGAAGCGGGCTTCGTGATTTGCTTTAATAAGCCATCTGTACAAACTTGATTATCAGGCCATTTTGAAAATTCAGGTGTTTTATAATGCTCCTTTAAATAGCTATACACTGCATAAGGAACCAACCATTTTTCGTTTTGAGAAAAGAACTCATTGTATGCTTGAGAAGCAAAAACAGCCTCTTTTTGAAGCGGGTATAATGCTTTTAAATAGTCCATTTTTAAAGCAACTACCCCATTATAATCTACTGCATCCTGTGCATTTAATGCAGCCTTCTTAGGCAAAAACTCCTTGAGTAAGTCACTATGCTTTTTGTGGGTTGCTACCTCTAAGTTTAAATACATTGGGTGCAATGCAAAGGCAGAAATAGCCGAATAAGGATATGAATCGAGGTAGGTATGCGTTGCAATGGTATCGTTTACAGGTAATAACTGTATGAGCTTTATGCCCATACTTGAACACCAATCGACCAGCTTTGGAATATCTGCAAACTCTCCTACCCCCCAACCATTTTGGGTTCTTAAGCTAAAAACGGGGATTGCCACACCAGATGCACGGAAACCTTGGTTAGGTAAAATAGCAAATCCATCTTGTAGAAAGGTCTTTTTGTTCTTCCCAACTCGATCGTATAAAACCCTGTTATCGCCCCCTTCAAATTGAAGCCATTGATTGCTTTTTTCATCTCTCACACCATATTTATAGCTGCATGGAAAAACTGCTTTAGATAAGTCGAGTGCTAATTCATAATAAAGATGATTGCCCGAAAGCTCCATCGGTAAGGCTTGCTCAGTTTTCCATGCACCCAACAACTCATCGCTACCTAATAAACAAAGCGATTGACCTTCTTGCAACAAGGGAGCTTTTACTCGAAAAACATGTGTTGCTTTGGGATTAGATTTTGCTTTTTTAGTAGCGGCCTTTTTCTTGAGCAGTACTTTTAAAAATGGCTCTGTGTAAAATGCGTTTTCATAATAACCAGCATGGTTCCATGAATCTAAAACCAGTGATTCTTCTTGTTGAAACAGTTCACTAGAAATTACTTTATCATTTCCCCAATCCATGGTTTCACTGCCATCCTGATTTTTTACGACATATTTATAAGTCAACGGCTCTAATGGAATTTCATTGGCTTGCCATTCTGTAACAACATACCAAAATTCATCATTAAAATACTGTAAAGGAAGTGCTTTGGATAAATCTCCACCACCCAATTTTGGATGCTGACCCGTGATATAAATCGTCTGCCCAAAATTGGTGCTGAATCTAAGCTGGAAAATGACTTTTACAGCACTTGGTACAGACTTCTTTTTTGAAGTAACAGACTTAGTAGTCTTTTTTGCTGGTGCTGACGTTTCAGCTTTTTTTGCTGAAGTCTTGGTATTATTGGACGCTATTTTTTTAGCAGCTGGAGCTGCCTTTTTCTTAGGTGCAGGTGACTTCGCTGTTGCAGGATTTTGTAACTGCTGTTCTGGTATAGACATGTTGGCGAATTTTCGTGGACAAGTCGGTTGTTAGAAATTCAAAAATAAAGATTAATGTGTAAAATAAACACATTGTTTACATTTAAAGCCTTTATCGCTCTACATATTTCGTTTATTTGTGTCACATTTATATGCATACCCAGCGACCAGCAGCCATTCGATTTATTTTCATAACACTTTTGATTGATGTTATGGGACTCGGAATTATTATTCCAGTCATGCCAAAACTTATTGAATCATTAATGGGTGGTTCACTTAGTGAAGCAGCTCGTTATGCAGGATGGTTAACTTTTTCTTATGCCATCATGCAATTCATTTGTGCACCTATCATTGGGAATTTAAGCGATCAATATGGACGAAGACCTATACTCTTATTATCCCTATTAGGCTTTGGCATTGACTATATTTTTTTAGCCCTCGCCCCAAGTTTGGCCTGGCTATTTGTAGGCCGAATGATAGCTGGATTTACTGGAGCAAGTATTACAACGGCCTCTGCTTACATTGCCGATATTAGTAGTCCTGAAAAGCGAGCGCAAAATTTTGGATTGATTGGGGCTGCATTTGGATTGGGTTTTATACTTGGACCCTTATTAGGTGGACTGCTAGCTGGCTGGGGAGTACGAATGCCTTTTTTTGCGTCTGCTGCTCTTTGTTTATTGAATGCTTTATACGGCTATTTTATTTTGCCTGAGTCATTATCAAAAGAAAATAGGCGGAAGTTTTCATGGAAAAGGGCGAATCCTCTTGGCAGTTTTTTTCAGCTTACAAAGTATCCTTCTATTGGTGTACTGATTGCTTCTTTGATTCTTATTTACATTGCCGTTCACGCTGTTCAAAGCAATTGGAATTTTTATACCATGTATAAATTTGGGTGGAGTGAACAACTTATTGGAATTTCATTGGCATTTGTTGGACTACTAGTTGGTGGTGTCCAAGGCGGCCTTATCAGAATTATTCTTCCCAAAATTGGACATGAAAAAGGTGTATGGATTGGACTACTGTTTTACTCTATTGGATTTATGGGATTTGCTTGGGCAACAGAAAGTTGGATGATGTTTGCATTTTTATTGCCTTATGCCTTGGGAGGTATTGCTGGCCCATCGATACAGGGAATTATTTCTAATCAAGTTCCTCCCACTGAGCAAGGTGCATTACAGGGTGGTCTAACCAGTCTTATGAGTGCAACCGCCATTATAGGTCCACTGCTAATGGCGCAATTGTTTGCTTACTTTACATCACCTTCAGCACCTTTTCAATTTCCAGGTGCGCCCATGCTACTTGGGGGCATACTAACACTTATTTCAGCCGGACTTGCCATGCGAGGATTTAAAAGGAAGGGTTAATCAATTTTTGTTTACCCAACTTAAAATTTAAAAAATTCTTTGTACCACTCTGTTGCATCCATCATACACCACCGCCACATATGATTCAGATGTTGTTAGCATGGTAATTATGTTCATTCCATTTGTGCCAGATTGTTCTATGATTGGATTACCCTAAGAATCAATCACCCGAATGAATACCCTATTGTTTTCAGCCTCTTAAATTTCTACTTGTAAGTCGCCTTCAGTTCTACCAGTTTGACTAAATTCTTTAACTTCCAGCATGCCGACAATCGCCAAAGGCGGTTCGTCGGCACCCGCGATCCACAATATCCTCCCAACTTCAAAATAAAAATGCCCCAACTTTTGGGGCATTCTTGCGGACCGGACGGGACTCGCATGCTGACGCACCGGTCAGCATGCCGACAATCGCCAAAGGCGGTTCGTCGGCACCCGCGCTTTTCTTAATTTATTTATACTTTTCTATAAATAGCTTGATCCTATTTCTAGATAAATTCTTCAATTTTCTTTCTAAAATTATTGCCTCTGATCTTGAATACTTTGCTGTTTTCCACAACAACAACCATGGTCGAAACGGTGCTGTTGAATTTTCAGAGCCTGCATTATGCCTCGCCAATCTTTCAGTAATATTTCTAGTTTGACCAATATAATAACGATTACTCCTTTCAGAATACAATATATAAACCCAATACTCCATAACTATAACACCTAACTAATAAAATCTTTCTAGAATTTTTCAAACGGGACTCGAATGCTGACGCACCGGTCAGCATGCCGACAATCGCCAAAGGCGGTTCGTCGGCACCCGCGCTTTTCTTAATTTATTTATACTTTTCTATAAATAGCTTGATCCTATTTCTAGATAAATTCTTCAATTTTCTTTCTAAAATTATTGCCTCTGATCTTGAATACTTTGCTGTTTTCCACAACAACAACCATGGTCGAAACGGTGCTGTTGAATTTTCAGAGCCTGCATTATGCCTCGCCAATCTTTCAGTAATATTTCTAGTTTGACCAATATAATAACGATTACTCCTTTCAGAATACAATATATAAACCCAATACTCCATAACTATAACACCTAACTAATAAAATCTTTCTAGAATTTTTCAAACGGGACTCGCATGCTAACGCATCGGTCAGCATGCCGACAATCGCCAAAGGCGGTTCCTCGGCACCCGCGATTCACAATATCCTCCCAACTTCAAAATAAGAATGCCCCAACTTTTGGGGCATTCTTGCGGACCGGACGGGACTCGAACCCGCGACCTCCGCCGTGACAGGGCGGCATTCTAACCAACTGAACTACCGATCCTTGGTCCGTTTTTCGGACGGCAAAGATAAGGGGATTCATTTTTTGAAAACAAATCTTTTCAAAAAAAATCTCAACCCCTAATTTTACACCTCAAGGACTTTATTTATGCCTCAATACCCAAATCGCCAATTCCTCGAATTTGAACAACCTATCAAGGAATTGTACGAACAAATCGAAGCAACCAAAAAGCTCGCAGAGAAAAATCCTAAAGTGGATTATTCTAATACTATCCAACAATTGTATGCCTCTATCGATGAAAAAAGAAAGGAAATAACCACTTCACTTTCTCCTTGGCAGCGTGTGCAATTGAGTCGTCACCCAGATCGTCCGTATACATTGAAGTATATCGATAAAATGTGTACTAACTTTATTGAACTACACGGCGACAGAAATGTGAAAGACGATAAAGCCATGGTAGGCGGGTTTGCTATGATGGATGGTGAGACAGTTATGATAATTGGCCAACAAAAAGGGATCAATACCAAAGCTCGCCAACTGAGAAATTTTGGAATGGCTAATCCAGAAGGATATAGAAAAGCACTTCGCCTTATGAAATTAGCTGAGAAGTTTAATAAAGCTGTTATCTCACTCATAGATACGCCTGGAGCTTTTCCAGGTTTAGAAGCAGAAGAAAGAGGTCAGGGTGAAGCCATTGCGCGAAACATCTATGAAATGATTCGCCTGAAAGTGCCAGTTATATGTTGTATCATAGGTGAAGGTGCATCGGGTGGGGCTTTTGGTATTGGTGTGGGCGATCGAACATTGATGATGGAAAATACTTGGTATACAGTTATCTCTCCTGAATCTTGTTCTTCCATCCTTTGGAGAAGCTGGGATAAAAAAGAAGTGGCTGCGGAACAGTTAAAACTTACAGCTACTGATATGAAGGGGTTTGGATTGGTTGATGAAATTGTATACGAGCCTGACGGTGGTGCTCATTGGGATTATGATGATGCTGCTTTAAGACTAAAGAAATCTATTCTCCAAGCCTTACATGAAGTAAAAGATGTTGATCCTTTAGAGAGAGTAAATCAAAGAATTGAAAAATACGGCAAAATGGGCTTCTGGGAAGAAGTTCCTGCCAATTCGCTTGTTTAAATAACCATGCTCAAAAATACTTTAAGAGGAACTGGTGTTGCTTTGGTAACACCTTTCAAAAATCAGGAAATTGATTTTCCTGCTCTAGGCAAACTCATCGATTTTGTAATTGAAAATGGAGTGAACTATGTAGTTACACTTGGAACCACAGGTGAAACACCTACTTTGAGTGCAACAGAAAAAAAAGATATTATAGCTTTCACATACGAACATGTTAATAATCGTGTGCCAGTTATTGTCGGAATTGGTGGTAATGATACAAAGTCGGTATGCAGCGATTTAGAAAAATTTGATCTTAGCAAAGCTACTGCAGTTTTAAGTGCTTCACCATACTACAATAAGCCTACCCAAGAAGGACTATTCCTCCACTATAAAACTCTAGCAGCTGCATCACCTCTTCCACTTCTTTTATACAATGTACCTGGAAGAACTGGAAGAAATATGACTGCTGGAACAACGATAAAATTAGCAAACGAAGTTCCCAACATTGTAGGCATCAAAGAAGCCAGCGATGATATGAACCAATGTATGGAGTTATTGAGAGACTGTCCAAAAGAGTTCTTAATTGTTAGTGGTGATGATGCTTTAACACTACCTCAGTTAGCATGTGGTTTTGATGGAGTCATCAGCGTTGCAGCCAACTGTTTCCCAAAAGCTTTTTCATCAATGGTTCAACACGCATTAAACGGTGAACTTATTGAAGCGAGAAAGTTGCATTATAATTTATTAGAGGGCTACAACTTGTTATTTAAAGAAAATAATCCTGCTGGTGTGAAAGGGTTTTTGCATGCTCTTGGTATTCTAAAGAATGAGCTTCGTCTCCCTTTAACTCCAGCTACAGAGCAACTCATGGTCTCTATCCGTAAATATTTATCATGAAAAAAATCATCATAACCATTGATGGATTTTCTTCCTGTGGAAAAAGCACACTCGCAAAAGCACTAGCAAAAGAATTGAATTATATTTTTATTGATTCAGGTGCAATGTATAGAGCAGTTACGCTTTATTTTATAGAGAATAATATCTCTCTGGATAATTCTAATGCTGTAAAAGAAGCATTACAAAATATTCATCTCGCATTTCAATTCAATCAAGAAAAAGGTAAAAGTGATATGCTCCTCAACAACAGAAATGTTGAAGAAGCTATTCGCAGTATGGAAATCAGCAATAAAGTGAGTGAGGTTGCAGCCCATCCCCTAGTTCGTGATTTTGCAGTGGCTCAACAACAACAAATGGGACTAGAAAAAGGAATAGTGATGGATGGACGTGATATAGGAACTACTGTTTTTCCGCAGGCCGAACTAAAGATTTTTGTAACTGCTGATCCACAAATTAGGACAGAAAGAAGATACAAAGAGCTAATAGAGAAGAATCCTACTATTACTCTGGAAGAAGTTAGAAAAAATCTAGAAACAAGGGATCACATCGATAGCACAAGAGAGTTTAGTCCGCTCAGAAAAGCCAATGATGCAATAGAATTAAACAACAGTCATCTCACTCGTGAAGAGCAGTTGCAATGGGCTATTGATATGGCTCATAAAATATTGAATTCATAATAGCAGAAATTTTCAAGCATTTTATGTAATTTAATGGTGAAGCGCATCCTTCTGTTGACAAACGATGGATAGCACCTACTATTTGGTGTGCTTGTCTATGTACATAATGAGAAACCCATTATGTAGCCATGACTTCATAAAAAATAAAATAATGAAAAAAATTATTGCAACATCATTTCTATTTATGAGTTTGTTCGTTCAAGCTCAACGAAAAAATTCATCTACTTTGTATAGTGGAACCTTACCATGCGCCGACTGCAGCGGAATTATAACATATTTAGAACTCGATTCTTCACAAAAAATATTCAGATTAGAGCAAACGTATTCAAACAAATCAGAAAGGGCCAATCGAGTTGATGGAGTTATGAAAAAGAAAGGCAATCAATGGTGGCTATACGACGATAAAACTATTGCTCTACGAATCCAATATTTTAATGGAAATATTCGTGTTTTAGATACTAGAGGAATGCCGATCTCTGGTAATCTATCTAGTTCATACATTTTACATAAAAAACAAAAAGCTAAACTTAGTCAAACTGCTTGGACCGCTGCTCAAAGAGGAAGTAAGTGGATTGGAATAGGGAATGAACCTGCGTGGACAATTGAAGTGAATGGTAGAAATCATATTGAAGTTTCATGGCCTTTAGAAGGGAAAAAAATGACTCTCAAAAATGCTGCGATCCAACAAGATAATGGCATGCTTATTTACACGGGTGTAGAACAAGAAAAGAATTACACGATTGAATTTTTATTATCATATAGCTCCGATGGTATGAGCGATTTTATTTATCCTGCCAGCGTACATTTTAGTTGGGGAGAAACAAAACTGAAAGGTGTTGGTTTTCAATTGCAAGAACCTTTGCCACAATTAAGTGGAAAATGGGAATTGACATTTATTTCTGGACCTAAAATGACCATTCCTGCTATGTTTCCGCAACGCATTCCTTTTATTGAATTCAAACTCAATGAAATGCGATTTCATGGAAATGCTGGCTGTAATACCATTAATGGTGCATTTAGTGCTTTACAGGATAGTATTACATTTCTTCAACCATGGCAATCAACTATGATGGCTTGTCAGGGTAATGGAGAACAACTATTTACGAAGCTTCTTGGACAGATAAATACATACAAATTTGAAAAGAATGAGTTGCTCCTATTCCAAGGAAAAAAATTGTTACTCCGATTTAAAAAATCAAGCCCAATATAGCTTTCATGAAAAAGATGGTTTTTTGACCAATAAGGGATAATTTAGCGGCACTGAACCTACACTATGAAACTATTTGTTGCAGGCCTTCCATACGATTTGGATGACGCCGAATTAGAAGAAATTTTTGAAAAATTTGGCACCATTGCTTCTGCAAAAGTGGTCATGGATCGTGATACAGGTAAAAGCAAAGGCTTTGGATTTGTTGATATGCCTAATGATGATGAAGCACGTGAAGCGATGGAACATCTAAACGATATTGTGTTGGGTAGAAAAGCTAAACCTTTGGTTATTAAAGAAGCTGAGGAACGTAAACCCGGACCGAAGCCACCAAGACGGTATTAGCATGTCAACGGTTACATTGACATATTTTACAAAAGACGATTTTCAACAACTCGTTGACTGGATAAATACAGAAGAGATGCTTATACAATGGTCTGGGCATCTCTTTTCATTTCCGCTAACTCAAGAAAGCTTAGAATGGTATATTGAAGGAACTAATGAACCACCCAACTGTGACGCACTGGTGTACAAAGCCTTGGATGCTTCGGGGAAAACAATTGGACATATTTCGCTGGGTAGTATTAGTCCCAAAAATCAATCAGCTAGAATTACTAGGGTATTTGTTGATCCTCAAGAATCTGGCAGAGGTTACTGCACCGAAATGGTGAAACTCGTTTTGCAAATAGGATTTGAAAAGTTGGGATTGCATAGAATAAGTCTTGGGGTTTACAGTCATCTTACCTCAGCCATTCGATGCTATGAAAAAGCAGGTATGGTATTAGAAGGTACACATCGTGATGTTTTAAAAACAGAAATCGGCTATTGGAGTTATTTAGAGTTTTCTATGTTGGCTGAGGAATGGTCTCACAAATAAGAATCCAAGGTATTTTTAATGCCATCTTGGTACCTGGTGTATTCAAATTCAGGAAAAACTTTAAAGAACTTATCAGATGAAAACAAATAGTCAAACTCATTTTGATACAACAACTCCATAGATTCTTTAATAGGACTAATAAACAGTCCTAAAATTTGTAAAGCCCATTTGGGAAGTACTTGCATAGATAAATCTGTTGAAAGTTGATTTCCAATTAACTCAACCCATTTTTCTAAATTCATAGCTAATGGATCTGTTGGAAGATGCCATATCTGATTAAAAGCCGTTGACTGATTACCTAAAAAAGCTGTTGCCCGACCAGCATCTGGAGTATATATAAAACTATGTAATCTCTTTGCCGATACCATAACTTGAGGAGATTTACCTTTCAACATTCTCTCAAACACCATCAAGTTCAAAAAACTAAGAGGTGTTTCTGGACCATAAAAATCTGGTGCCCTTACAATCATAGCTTGTAATCCCTTTTTTTCTACAGCATCAAAAATCATCTCAGCAATTTTCTTTCTTACAATTCCCTTACGACTAGTTGCCAACATAGGAGTTTGTTCTGTCATCCATCCTTCAACCTTTCCATAAGCATACACATTATCAAAAAACACCAATTTGCAACTGTTGACAATACATGCATGAACTACATGCTGCATTAAAACAGGCCAGTCTCTCTCCCAAACTTTAGAATGATATGGTAGACCTACAGTAACATAGGCAACAGTGCAACCTGCAATAGCATTCATAACATCTTCTTGAACTAAAAGATTTCCTTTAAAGGTCTCATGAGTACTGGATAAAGCAGTAGGATTTCTTGCTACCAACCTAACTGGCTCTTTCATCTTTGAAAGTTCCAAAGCAACATGTTTACCAATAACACCTGATGATCCTAAGATAACCTGCATAATTATTTATTTTGAAACAATGATTGCTTTAATTGATCTGCAATTTTTTGAACTGTTGGTCGCTGTTCTTCTGAGAACGGTAATCGCAATTCATGAGATGTTGGTCCTCGCCTAGTTGTCCAAGCGTAGACAATTTCAAGAACAAGTAATCCTTCACAATTTTTAATTTCAACTTGCTCTACCCACTTCCGCCCATCATGATAAAAAATGATATGTCCAGATAAATCAGCGAAATGTTTTGTAAGGACTATTGAAACGCCCTCATTTCCCTTAGGAAAACCTTTCATGACAAAACGGAATTTGATTAAGCCATATAAAACAGCAAAAAAGCCTGAAAAAATAAGTGCCATTACCCATGATGTTGCCCTAGTAAAAATCAATAACGGCGTTCCCAACACAAGCACCCAAAAAGCTTCACCAAATATATTTGCTTTCTGCTCCTTACTCTCCCACTCTATGAATTTTTTCCATTGTATACCATCTATTTTCCATTCACCCAATACAATTCTTTCCTCATTTTGAGCCTGTGGATCTACTTTCTTATTCCCTTCAATATATTTTGCTAAAATGGCTCTATCTAATCGGTCAGCTAATAGTTTTGCTTGATTAAATTTATCATAGGCCGATTTCCAGAAAAAAATACAAGAAACTAATAACATCAAACCCCATATTCCTGTTGAAGCAGGAAGCGTTAGTAAAAGGCCAACTGCTAGTGGGAAAACGATTATACCAAGAAGTAAAAGAATGGCTCCAGTTATTCGGGCAAAAGCGGGAGTTGATTTTTCTTGCAAGGTGGTTGATTTAGGTACCTGAATGTACAGCTTTTGACAAAATCATTCATCCAAAAAAAACACAAATACCCTTTAAATGATTTTAACTTTAGCTCAAATTCACTGTATGAAAAGATCCCTCCTTTTAGCATTTAGTTTTTTAATTGTAATAGGTATAACTGCTCAAAATACCCAGAAACCCCCATTACATGGAAAAAAATGGATGGCCATAACTGGTAAGCCACTTGCTGCCACCGCAGGTTCAATGATTTTTCAACAAGGCGGAAATGCAGTAGACGCAGCTTGTGCTATGCTAGCAGCAACTTGTACAATGTGGGATGTGTTGAGTTGGGGAGGAGAAACGCAGGCATTAATTTATCATCCTAAACTAAAAAAAGTTATTGCAATAAATGCAATGGGCGTTGCGCCAACAGGAGCGACTCCAACGTTTTTTAAAGAAAAAGGGTATCAATTTCCTCCTGAGTTTGGACCACTTGCGTCTACAACACCTGGAACACCTGGGGGTATTTGCTATATGTTAGCTAACTATGGTACAATGAGCTTAAAACAGGTTTTAGCACCTGCTATGGATATGGCAGCTGGCTACCCAATTGAAGCACAAACAGCCAATAGTATTGAAAGAGCAAAAGATCGAATCAAGCAATGGCCATATAGTGCTAAAGTCATGCTACCGCATCTTGGAGAAAAAAGAGAAGCACCTTATGCTGGTGAAATATTTGTTCAGAAAGATTTGCTTCAAACATTACAAAAAATGGTTGATGCCGAACAAGCTGCACTCAAACAAGGTAAATCTAGAAAGGAAGCTATTCAGACTGCTTATGATCGTTTTTATAAAGGTGATATTGCAAAAGAGATAGTTCGCGGAATGCAAGAACAAGGTGGTCTTATTACAATGGAGGATCTTGCAAAATGGAAGCCTATTGAAGAAGAGCCGCTGCGTATAACTTACAAAGGCATTGATGTATATAAACTACAAGAATGGACACAAGGTCCAATGATGTTGCAAGCATTGAACATTTTGGAAAATTTTGATTTGAAAAAAATGGGCTATAACAGTACGCAATACATCCATACTGTGTACCAAGCCATGAATCTAAGTTTTGCTGATAGAGATTTTTATTATGGTGATCCTGCATTTGTAAAAACACCTATTAAGGGATTACTGAGTAAAGAATACGCCAAGCAGCGAGCGTTACTAATAGATACCTCCAAAAACTTAGCCGATGCTCGTCCAGGTGACCCTTACCCTTTTGAAGGAAAAACAAACCCTTATTTATCGCTTTTAGAGAAAAGAAGAGTTGAACTTGATACCAGCAAAAGAGAATTTTTGCCAGGCCACGATAATAATCAGATTGCGAAAAATGATAAAGAAGAAGAGCTTTATCAAGATAGGCTTTGGAGAGGAACTACTACCGTACAATCGGCTGATCAAGAAGGTTGGATTGTTTCAATTACTCCTTCCGGAGGATGGATTCCTGCAGTAATTGCAGGCAATACAGGTATTGGCATGAGTCAGCGTATGCAGAGTTTTGTACTTGATAGTATTTTAAACCCTTTCAATGTTGTTGCTCCAGGCAAACGCCCAAGAGTAACATTAACCCCTAGCTTAGCGCTTAAAGATGGTAAACCATATTTAAGTTTTGCAGTGCAAGGTGGTGATACGCAAGATCAAAATTTATTACAATTTTTCTTGAATATGGCTGAGTTTGGAATGACTGTTCAGCAAGCGAGTGAAGCTGCTAACATCAACTCCAACCAACTATGGCTTTCTTTGGGCGGAACCAAAATTTCAGATAGAAAACCTCGTCCAGGTAATATTTTATTACAAAATAGAACACCTGAGAGAGTAAGAGAACAACTCAAGAAAATGGGTTATACACTTTCCTTTACTGAAAGAAGTAGTGGCCCTATAAACGCAATATTTTTTGACTGGAAGCATAACACACTCTGGGGTGGTTCATCAAATCATGGAGAAGATTATGGTATAGCTTGGTAAATTTTAAAAGGATTCTGAAAAGGATCCTTTTTTATTATAAAGCATATTTCGACTTCCAAGAATTAAATGCAATTTGTACATCGCTCATCTGAATATAGGATTTCAATAAATGCAGCTGATTTTTACACCGATCGAAATTTTGCTCTGGATAGGAAGCACCATAGTACGGATCACCAAGTAGATAATCTGTTCCAAAACGCAATGCTTGCATCCATATTAAAATAACACCCGACATTGGTATAGCGTTTATTTCAGCATCGGTTAACATTCCACCCATTCCTTTTGAATATCCTTCAATGATATTGGTATAATAAGAAGCTCGTGCATGTATGGCCTCCCAATTACAGGATGTTTCATTTTCTTCACTCAGATAGGTACGCATCATATCACCTATATCACTAATAATGGTGCCCGGCATAACAGTATCTAAATCAATTACAACAGGATCTTCACTATTTCTTAAGAACAACACATTACTGATTTTAGTATCATGATGAATTACTCTTATTGGCAACTTATTATTGATTTCAGATTCCCAATAATGACTTACCCAAGTAAAGAATTGTAAATCATGCAAAATTGTTGCGAACTTTTGAATTCGTTGCTCTATACCATTTTGCAATGCATCAGAAAATTGTCTAAAGCGTAAAGAAAGGTCATGAAAATTAGGGAGAATCACTTTTAGCTGTGTTGCATCAAAGAACTGAAATTGAGCCGTGAAATGACCAAAAGCATAGGCAGCATTGTAAGCTTCTTCAACAGATGTAACACGTTCAATTGTAATTGAATCTTTTATAAATGGAAAAGCACGCCAACAATTGTTTTCATCTTGCCACCAAATGCGATCTCCTAATTTGGTGAGCGCTGGTAACATGATAGAATAAGATGAATTATTTACTTGCAAATACTTATTCAAAAGTTCCAGATTGAATACAATATCATTCGGGTGTTTAAATACTTGTACATTTATTTTCTGAAGTATAGCATAAGGTTCACCTTCAACTTCTACTCGCCACGTAGTATGTAATAATCCAGAACTGATAGGATGTAACAAATACTCCCCTTCTGCCCAATGATACACATGTGATAAATCTACAAGCTCGCTCATTGTTTAGATTTAATTTATTTCTTTCGCAATAATGCAGAAAATAAGGTATCCGCTTTATGCTTGTATCCTGCATAGTATTGCATATGCATACACTCTAATCCAAGTTGATTTTCAAAGTATGAAATTTGATTTTCATTTTCATCCTTAAACACTGAACATGTTATGTAGACCAACCATCCATTGATTTTAAGTTTAGTCATGGCTTGTTCTATAATAGCTCTCTGTAATGGAATAAATTTATTGAGTTGCGCAGGCTGAAAATAGTATAAACCTTCTGGAGTTCTACTCCATGTACCACTTCCTGAACAGGGTACATCCGTAACGATCACGTCCATCATAGGCAAATTGAAAGGTATATTACCTTTTTTAGACAAATCAGCTATAAATAAATTTTCGAATGTAACTTGAGCTAACTGTAAACGCTTGCGCAGTGGTGTCATCATTTGTGGGCGAATGTCAGAAGCATACAAAGATGCAGGCTGAAGTAAATCATGCGCAAGTATCGACTTACCGCCACTAGCTGCACAAGCATCCCAACACATTGCTTTCCCAATCAATTCAGGACAATGGTTGACTAATGCAGTTAATACTTGCTGAGATGAGTAGTCTTGTATAACAACTTCATTATTGATCTTCAAAATTTGATCAATAGGTGTAGAAGATTCAACTGCAATGCATGTATCATCTAACTGTTCAAATGCAACGTTTGCATATTGAAGTTTTTTTAGAACATTGTTAAGTTTATTTGGACGAACACGAAGAAATACATTTGGCTGTGAAAGATGAGAAGCTGCCCACAATTCCGCATCAATATATGTACCTAATAATTCAGAATGAGGAAAGATTTCATGTACAGAAAATACTCTTTCCCCTTCTTCTATATATTGAATAATATTTGCCCAACGTTCTTCAACAGTAATTAAACCGCCTGCTTTCCCCCATCTAAACCATTGATAACAAAGTGATGCAATTTGCTTGCGATCTTTTGATCCGTGTTTTTTATTAGCAGCAAAATAGTTTTTTAGAAACAAATGAAATGGCTGCACACCTTCATAAGAAGCTATGAGCCTTTTGGCTGTTTCTATATGTGCGGGACGAATCATATAAAAAAGTCCCGCTTTTGCGGGACTATGAAAATTTATAATTCTAACAATGTTTTCACTGGATCTTTCCCGAAAAGTATTTGCTCAGGGTTTTCTAGTAGTTCTTTCACACGTACTAAGAAGCTTACACTTTCCCTTCCATCAATAATGCGGTGATCATAACTAAGTGCCAAATACATCATTGGACGAATCTCAACCTTTCCGTTGATTGCCATTGGACGCTCTTGAATCTTATGCATACCCAAAATTGCACTCTGCGGAATGTTAATGATAGGTGTACTCATTAAGCTTCCAAATACACCACCATTCGTAATTGTAAATGTACCACCAGTAAGTTCTTCAATCGTAAGCTTATTGTCGCGCGCCTTTCCAGCAAGCTCTACCACTTTCTTTTCAACATCTGACATGCTCATGCTTTCAACATTACGCATTACCGGCACTGTTAATCCTCGAGGTGTGCTTACCGCAATACTAATATCTGCATAATCATGGTACACCAAACTATCGCCATCAATATAGGCATTCACAGCAGGCCATTCACCTAATGCAATAGCACAAGCTTTTGCAAAGAAACTCATGAAACCTAAATTCACACCATGCTTCTCTTTGAATTTGTCTTTGTATTGTGCTCGCACAGCCATAACCGCTGTCATATCTACCTCATTAAAGGTAGTAAGCATGGCGGTTGTATTTTTTGCTTCAACCAACCTGCGACTGATTGTTTTACGCAGATTGCTCATTTTTTCAACACGCTTGTTACGTGTATTTAATTCCTGACCAGCATATGCTTGCTTACCAGGATGAGACAATGCTTCTAACACATCATTCTTTAAAATTTTACCTCCATGTCCAGATGGTTGAATATTAGAAGCATCTACTTTTTTATCAGCAATAATAGCAGCTGCTACTGGAGTTGCTTTCACGTCATTTGCCACTGCAACAACCGGAGCTGGACTAGCTGCTTGAGGTGCAGCAGATTCTTTAACTGGCTCTTCAGCAACTGCAGCTGCGGCAGGACGTTCAGCTGTTTCATCAATTTGACAAAACAAAGATCCAATTTCCAATGTATCACCTTCCTGTGCCAAAGTGGTTAGAATACCAGCTTGTTCAGCATTCACTTCAAAAGTTGCTTTTTCACTTTCGAGTTCTGCTATTACTTCATCGCGTTCTACCCATTCGCCAGACTTACGGGTCCACTTTAACAAGGTGACTTCGTTGATCGACTCTCCTACTGTTGGCACTTTGATATCAATCATAATTTCCTCCGTACCCTTTTAAGGGATTTAATTGTAGTTTATAATCCAAATGCGGTGTCAATAATTTGTTGTTGCTCTTTTGCATGTACTTTAGAATAACCAGTGGCAGTTGATGCACTTGCCTTTCTGCTTATTACACCAAAGTTGATGCTATTGAGGTTCATCTTCAAAAATGAAGCTGCACCCATATTCAAAGGTTCTTCCTGAACCCAAAACCAAGTGGCTTTATTATACTTTTTATAGAGCTCTAGAAGTTGTTTTTCAGGTAATGGATACAATTGCTCCACACGAACAATGGCCACATCTTCAATACCTTCTTTTTCTTTGCGCTCTGCTAAGTCAAAATAAATTTTACCAGAACAGAACAATACCTTTTTAATGTTTCCTCCATCTGTTTGTACAGTTGGATCGTCTAATACTTCTTTAAAACCACCCATAGAAAACTCAGCAATATGACTGTACGAACCAGGGTGACGAAGGTTGGCTTTAGGTGAGAAATTTATTAGCGGCTTTCTAAATTGCCAAGCTAACTGACGACGTAATGCATGGAATAAGTTAGATGCAGTTGTTATGTTCGTTATCACCATATTCAACTCAGCACACATTTGCAAAAAGCGCTCTAATCTCGCACTGCTATGTTCTGGCCCCTGTCCTTCATAACCATGTGGCAATAGCATAACTACACCGTTCATTCTCTGCCATTTTTGTTCTCCAGCAGCAATAAACTGATCAATCATTGTTTGAGCTCCATTACAAAAATCACCAAATTGCGCTTCCCAAATTACCAAGGCATCTGGATTTGCCATAGAATAACCATATTCAAATCCTAACACCCCATATTCACTCAACAATGAGTTATAAATTTTAAAATTACGCTGCCCTTCCTGGAAATGATTCAATCGATTATATCCTTTATTTGTTTGCTCATCCCTCAAGATAGCATGACGATGACTAAATGTTCCTCTTTGAACATCTTGTCCACTCATGCGTACAATTTTATTTTCGACCAAAAGACTTGAATAAGCTAATAATTCAGCTGTTGACCAATCAAGCTTTTGCTCATTTTCAAGCAACTTCTTTTTGTCTTGCAATAGTTTCTCAATCTTACGCAGAGGCTTGAAAGTATCAGGCCATTTCATTAAGCCATCAACCAGTCGAGCAACTTCCGACTCAGATATTGCGGTGTCTGGCGACCTATGAAAATCTTCTTCGGTGGCTTTTCTCAAACTTCTCCAAGCCAATTCCGGTGCTTGATAATGATATGGTAGCGGATTTTGTTTTACTTCATCCAATCGCTCTTGCAGATCTTGCCAGAATTTCTTTTCCATCTCCTTTGCTAACTCTCTGGCAGTAGAGTCGCCACCTTCCAATAATTGGTTCACATAAACTTCTCTTGGATTAGGATGTTTATCAATTAAAGCATAAAGTTGAGGCTGCGTATATTTTGGATCATCCCCTTCATTGTGTCCATGCTTTCTATAACACACCATGTCTATGAAGACATCTGTATTGAATTTTTGACGAAAGCGTGTTGCAATCTCAACACATCTAACCACAGCTTCTGGATCATCTCCATTAATGTGCATCACCGGAGCTTGTACCATAGCAGCCAATGAAGTACAATAATCGGCACTTCTTGCATCATCAAAATCAGTAGTGAAACCAATCTGATTGTTAATTACAAAGTGAATGGTACCACCAGTATAATATCCACGAAGATTGCTCATTTGCAAAACTTCATAAACAATACCTTGTCCAGCAACCGAAGCATCCCCATGAATTAATATGGGTAAAATTTTATCAAAATCACTTTCGTATAAAACATCTGCCTTAGCTCTTGAAAAACCAACTACAACCGGATTAACCGCTTCTAAATGGGAAGGGTTAGGCATGAGTTTCAAATAAATAGGTTTGCCAGAAGTTGAAATTAATTCACTTCCATAACCCATGTGGTATTTTACATCGCCACTGCCCATGGTTTGATCCATGACAGCAGTACCTTCAAATTCAGAAAAAATATGCTCATAGGTTTTACCCATGATGTTAGCCAAAACATTTAATCGACCTCTGTGTGCCATACCAATGGCAACCTCTTGTACATCGTTCTCAGCAGCCGTATTAATAATTGCGTCTAAAGCTGCAATGGTAGTTTCTCCTCCTTCAAGAGAAAAACGTTTTTGACCAACATACTTAGTATGTAAGAATTTTTCAAAGATTACACCTTGATTTAGCTTATCCAGAATACGTCTTTTCTTTTCCAATGGAAGTGGCTTAGAAAATTCCTCTTCCATTTCATGTGTCAAGAAATCAATTTTTCTTTGATCGCTGATGTATTTAAATTCAATACCAACATGTCCCGCATAAGCTTTCTCAAGCTTTGCAATAATTTGGCGAAGGGTAGATTGACCTAAGCCCACATAATTACCTGCATAAAAAGTCTGGTCAAGATCAGACTCAGATAATCCAAAGAAATCTAAATGTAAATTAGCTCCTCTGTCCTTTCTAGTACGAATTGGATTGGTTTTAGCAATTAAATGCCCTTTATTACGATAGCCTAAAATGAGTCTATAAACTCCAATTTCCTTAGTCCAATTTACTGAACCATTTGCATTTGAAGCACCATTGGTGGCCGGAACTGCATTATTTGCCATTCCGTTAGATACGGCAAAATCAAATCCCTCAAAGAACTTCTTGAGCTCTTCGTCAACACTATTTGGATCCTTTACAAAATCCTGGTATAAACTTTCAATATAGGCCGGATGAGAGTTTGTGATGTATGAAAAATCCTTCATGAGCAGGCTTCGCTATTTTAGGTGTCGGCAAATATCGCTCAAAAATGAACATCATTCGACCCAAAAATGCAAAGGCTTTGTTTTTTTTAGGGATTTTTTACAACCAACATTTCCCCATGAAATTTCTATCCTTTATTTCATCTTTTCGGCAACCATAATCAACCTAGGCGACTGCCTCATATGGTAAGGTGCTAGCTGATAATCTCCATATACTTCCTTGATTTGCAAGTGTTCAAAGGCCATCATTTCCGTAAAATCGCCTAATGAAAACTTAGCTACCCGCTCAGTAAACAGGTGATGTGGCGAAGGGTGTGTTGCATCCGTAATCTGAATTTGCTTGTAAAAAAAGCGTTCGTCATGCCATTTGGTGATATGAAAATCAACACCGTCTTCAATTTGATGTAACGAAGGAACCAAATGATCCTCAGAAAAATGAACGTTTAAATAGTCCATCACTAGTTTCCCGCCAGGTTTAATGCTCTGTGCCATAGTTCTTATGGCTTTTTCATGCTCCCTTTGTGTTTTAAAATACCCAAAACTGGTAAATAAGTTCCAAGCAATATCAAAATAGTTCACCCAACAGGGCAAACGCATATCGTGTTGAAAGAAATGTAACTTTTCATGTGAAAACTTTCTGGCCTCCCGGATACTTTCATAGGAAAGGTCAATGCCAGTTACGTCATAACCATACTGAGCTAAAGCCCTACTATGACGCCCTTTTCCACAGGCAATATCTAACATTTTAGCATTGGGTGCAGGCTCAATTAAATGCACTATACGGTCAATAAATGCATGTGCCTCACTATCGTCGCGGTGTTTATATAACAAGTGGTAATAATGCGAATTGAACCAATCTTTAAACCAATTATGCTCTGCCATCCTGCAAAAGTAATTAGCAACAGAAGGATCTCAACTTTCATGACTTGTTAATTCAGGAAATTTTAGGATTGCCTCTTGATTGATAGGTCTAAAAGCAATGGCTCAAAATGCCCTATGTTTGCAAGCCAAAAGTCGAACATATGGCCTTAATGAAGAGCATTTCGGGTATCCGAGGAACCATTGGCGGAGCCCCAGGAAACAACCTTACCCCTCTAGATATTGTGCGTTTTTCTTCCGCTTATGGAACATGGCTGCTGAAGAAACATCCTAATAACAAAAAAGTCGTGGTAGGTCGCGATGGTAGAATTAGCGGTCCCATGGTACAAGCCCTTGTAATTAACACACTCACTGCTCTGGGTATTGATGTACTTGATGCAGGCCTTAGTACCACACCAACTATTGAAATGGCGGTTGTATGGGAAAAAGCTGCGGGTGGTATAATTCTAACTGCCAGTCACAATCCTAAGGAATGGAACGCCTTAAAGTTATTGAATGAAAAAGGTGAATTTATAAGTGGTGAAGATGGTGCTGAAGTGTTACAGTTAGCTGAAGCTGAAAATTTCCAATATGCATCAGTTGACCAGCTTGGTAAAACTTTTGAAGCCAACCATTTTATTGAAAAACATATTGAAGCTATTCTGGCTCATCCATGGGTTAATAAAGCAACCATAGAAGCGGCTGATTTTTCAATTGTTGTAGATGCAATCAATAGTTCAGGTGCAATAGCAGTACCAGCTTTGTTAGAGGCTTTGGGGGTGAAAAAATACAAAGTACTTAACTGCGAAATTACTGGCAAGTTTGCACACAATCCAGAGCCACTACCTGAACACCTGACTGAACTGAGCAATACTGTTGTAAAAGAAAATGCCCATTTAGGTATTGCAGTTGACCCGGATGTAGATCGACTTTGTTTTGTGAATGAAGATGGTACACTCTTTGGCGAAGAATATACTTTAGTAGCTGTAGCTGATTTTGTGTTGGGTCGTGAAAAAGGAAGCACAGTCAGCAACCTCAGTTCAACCAGAGCTCTTCGAGATGTAACTGAAAGCCATGGCTGTACCTATTATGCAAGCGCTGTGGGTGAAGTGAATGTAGTACAACAAATGAAAGATACCAATGCTGTAATTGGCGGCGAAGGTAATGGCGGAATAATAGTCCCAAATTTTCACTATGGAAGAGATGCATTAATTGGTATTGGTATATTCTTAACTGCATTAGCAGAAAAAGGTGGATCGTCCAAAAAACTTCGTAGCTCTTATCCCGACTATTTCATGAGCAAAAATAAAATTGAGTTAACTGAAGGAACAAATATGTCAGCAATTTTTGCTGCAATTCAAAAAAAGTATGCAAAAAATCCACAGAACACCATCGATGGATTAAAAATTGAATTTGATAAAGACTGGGTTCATTTAAGACCAAGTAATACTGAACCAATTATTCGGATATATGCTGAAAGTCAATTTGAAACCACTGCACACAATATTGCTAAAAAAATTATGGAAGATATCCGCGAAATCATGAATGGAGCTCATTAACTTTCTACAACACACAAACTGCACTTATGGAAAGAATTTATTTTGATAACGCCGCAACTACTGCACTAGACCCTACTGTGCTAGAATCAATGATGCCTTATTTAACTACGCACTTTGGAAATCCATCTTCTATTTATAGCTACGGAAGAGAGAGCAGGTTAGCAGTTGAAAATGCCAGGAAAACTGTTGCCAAAATTTTAAATGCTCATCCAGCAGAAATTTTTTTCACAAGTGGTGGCACCGAAAGCAGCAATACAGCTATTCACGCAGCAATTTTTAATTTAGGATGTACGCATATCATCAGTTCCCCAATTGAACACCATGCTACTCTGCATACTATTGAACATTTACACAAACAAGGCGCCGCAGCCTTAAGCTATGTGCGTGTGTTGCCTAACGGACATATTGACCTTGAACATTTAGAAGAAATACTTGCAAATTCTGATGAAAAGTGTTTCGTTACATTAATGCATGCCAATAATGAAATTGGTAATATCACCGATATTTTTGCAGTTGGAAATCTTTGCAAAAAATATAATGCAATTTTTCATAGTGATACAGTTCAAACCGTTGGACATTTCCCTTTCGACCTTCGTAATACGCCTGTTCACTTTATCACTGGTGCGGGACATAAATTTCATGGACCAAAAGGTGTTGGAATTTTATACATTAATGAAAATGTAAAAATTCAGCCCTATATACATGGCGGCAGTCAGGAAAGAAATATGCGCGCTGGTACAGAAAACTTGTATGGTATTGTTGGTTTTGCAAAAGCACTTGAAATAGCAACTCTAAATTATGAGGAAGAAAAAAAACATATTTTAGAGATCAAACATTACATGCGCGATGAATTAAAAAAACACATCCCAGGTGTACATTTCAACGGGGATGTTGATGGAAATAGCTTGTATACCGTTCTAAATGTTAGCTTTCCTAAGACTGAAAAAAGCGAAATGATTTTATTCAACTTAGATATTCACCAAATTTGCGCCTCAGGCGGTAGTGCTTGTACGAGTGGTGCAGATGCCGGAAGTCATGTGATTAGAGCAATCAATAATAATCCCAATCAGGTGGCAGTTCGCTTTTCTTTTAGCAAATTCAATAAGAAGGAGGAAGTGGACTTAGTTATTGAAAAGCTTAAAGATTTAATCTAATCATTTGAAATAAATCTGTAATTTAAATCGTTCAATCACACACAAACATTTACTTATGAAAAAATTTCTTTTTGCACTTATTGCCTTAACATGGCTCAATACCAATTCAACCAATGCACAGAATAAAGTCCCTATGGCTGTCTTCGCAGAAGTAGGTGGACCAGGTCTAGCTTCAATCAATTTTGACACCCGATTTGCAAAAAAAGCTACTGGATTAGGGGGTAGAATTGGAGTTGGTGGATTTAGTGTTGACGGTACAGGGGTTACTTTTATTCCAGTTGGGGTAAACTACCTATTAGGTAAAGACAATAAAAACTTCTTTGAAATTGGAGGTGGTGTAACATATGCCAATGTTAGCGATCGAAGTTTTTCTGACGGAAGTATTTTTGAAGGCTCTTTTGGACATTTGAATTTTGGTTATCGTCTTCAGCCTGCTAATGGAGGTTTCTTTTTTAGAGCAGCTATCAACCCAATATTTGGAAGAGGTTATTTCATGCCATATTATGCAGGCCTTGCATTTGGATATTCATTTTAAAATACAACCTCATAAATAAAAAATGCCTCGAATATCGAGGCATTTTTTATTTAGCTATCAAGCTTATTCCTCCTGATCCCATTCATCAGTTTGCAATGATCCAAAATTCATAATACCACCCATCAAATCCTGAAATGCAATTTTACCATCAATGTTCTTTTTGCTAATCAAAGAATAAGCAGCTAATCCATGTAAAACAAATTCCATTAATAATGACTGTTCAGCTTGATTGGCCATATGAAAATGCTTTTTAACAAAACTATCTAACCCATTCACTTTTTTCAGAGCCAATATTTTATCAGCATCCTTCATATCTAGTAACAAATCAAGATGCTGTCCATTATTAAACCACTCTACAATAGTTTGATAAGGATCTAACGGCAATTGTTCTTCTTCTGAATTTTTTCTTTTCTTCTTTTTGGTTTGCTCTGGATTGGGAAAATACTGAACAAACAAAGTCCTGATTGCTTTCTCAATTAAATGAACAGCAACTTGATAAGGCCCCTCCTGTTCTCCTTCATACACCAATTCAATTTTCCCTGTAATTGCTGGCACAATAGCAAGAATATCAGAAATCCAAATTTGCGACTTCTTTTCATTATGCAATAATGTTCTTCTTTCAGCACTTCCTATAGCAGTTTCAAATGCAGCAATGGTCAATCGCGCGCTTACACCACTCTTTCTATCAACATATTCACTTTGACGCGCTTCAAATGCCACTTGTTCTATGAGTCGTTTCACCAAATCACTTACTTGGATCTTTTGAGCTTGGTCTTCACCAATTGCAGCCTCTTGTTCAGTTATAGCTAACGCCACTTCCATAGAGTTAGGATAATGCGTTAATATTTGGCTTTCGATTCTATCTTTTAAAGGGGTAACTATGCTACCTCTGTTTGTATAATCTTCTGGATTAGCTGTAAATACAAATTGAATATCTAATGGCATGCGCAACTTAAAGCCACGAATTTGCACATCACCTTCTTGTAAAATATTAAATAACGCAACTTGAATACGGGCTTGCAAATCTGGCAATTCGTTAATAACAAAAATACACCTATTGCTCCGCGGAATTATTCCATAATGGATAACACCCTCATCGGAAAAACTCAATCGAAGGTTAGCTGCCTTAATTGGGTCAATATCTCCAATCAAATCGGCAACACTTACATCCGGCGTTGCTAATTTTTCTGCATATCGCTGTGAGCGATGTACCCAAGCAATGGGCGTATCATCTCCTTTTCTTGCCAGCATATCAATAGCATACCTACTAATGGGGCGAAAAGGATCATCATTAATTTCACTTCCTTCAACTATAGGCATAAACTCGTCAAGCAAATCAACCATTTGCCTGGCCATACGTGTTTTAGCTTGACCACGTAAACCCAAGTACAAAATGTTATGCTTACTCAATAATGCTCTTTCAGTATCTGGAATAACTGTATCCTCATAACCTAAAATACCAGGGAATGGATTTTCTTTTTGCTTGATTCTTTGAATGAGGTTATCTCTAATTTCTTCTTTGACCGTCTTAGAACGATAACCTGATTGCTTCAACTCTCCAAATGTGTGTATGTGTTGTATGTCCATTATCATTAAAACATTGTTTTAGTCTTACCACTTTCAAAATCCTTGAATACAAAAGAGCCCAAATTATCTAAACCCGCAAAAAAGGCTTTACCATGATTCATTTCTGTAAATTCTTCTACAAATTTTTGCAGATAAGGATCACTGGCAATCATGAAAGTCGTAATGGGAATTTTTAATTTCTTGCATTGCGCTGCTAAATTCATACATCTATTAATTACTTTCCTATCTAATCCAAAACTGTTCTTATAGTATTTACCACTTATCTTAAGACAGGTGGGCTTTCCATCTGTAATCATGAAAATTTGCTTGTTGCTGTTTTTCCTTCTTCTAAGCAAATCCATGGCCATTTCTAATCCGGCAACTGTATTAGTATGATAAGGGCCAACTTGTAAATAGGGCAAATCTTTAATCTCTACCTGCCATGCATCGTTACCAAACACAACAATATCTAGGGTATCTTTCGGATACTTAGTTGTAATAAGTTCACTCAAAGCCATAGCCACTTTTTTGGCTGGTGTTATTCGGTCTTCGCCATATAAAATCATACTATGACTAATATCAATCATAAGTACGGTAGAAGTTTGTGCTTTGAAATCAGTTTCACGAATATGCAAATCCTCTTCTGACATGTGAAAGCGTTCAATACCATGGTTAATTTGCGCATGCCGAATGCTCTCAGTAAAATCAATTTGTTCTAAAGTATCTCCAAACTGATAGGGTCTAGTGTCTGAATTCTGCTCATCGCCTTTCCCGAATTTTGATGTGGCGTGATTGCCAGGTTTTGATTTCTTAAGTTGACCGAAAATTTCATCAAGGCTTTTTTTACGAATAGTACTTTCTGACTTTGCAGTTATTTTAAATGAGCCATCTGCTGGATTCTCTGATAGGTAACCTTTTGCTTTCAATTCTTCAATAAAATCACCCATTCCATAATCATCATTCGTCAAATTATATTTTCTATCTAATTGATTCAACCAGTCAAGCGCTTCAGTAGCATCACCATTGGTATACGTCAAGAGCTGGACAAATAAATCCAACAATTGCTGGAATTTATTTTCCTCATTAGCATTGATGCGAAATGTTTCGAATCTGTACCCTTTCATATCTGAAAACTACTGTATTTGTGTCTAACGTACAAGCTATGTTTTGGTTGAAAGAGAATAAAAAAAGTCCCACAATTTTATGTGGGACTCTATATTTACTTTTCTTCTGCTGGCATTACTTTACCAGGAATACTCATTCCTTCGTACATCTGTTTAATTTGTCTTAATCCTTCTAAATAATTTTTAGCAATATTCTTTTCCTGTTCCATGTTCATTGCATGTACACCTGAAAGAGAATTATAGTAACGCATTTGCTGAGTTAAGTCTTTTTCAACTAATGCTGATACTTTTTTTGCTAGCTCCTTTGCCTCAGCTCTATAACAAGCATCAATAAACATAAGAGAGTTTCTGTTATGTAAATTAGCCCTACTGATCATTCCATATGGCATATTTTCATCAATGATCATTTGATCTGCCTTTTCTAATACCTTTCTTGCTTCCTCTTTTCTATTCTTATTTACCAAGTCAATAGCCAATTCAGTATACGCCATTCGAATTGTATTTAAGTGGCGTCTGTTTTCTTCATCAAAATACACACCTGGAACATTTGCATTACCAGATGCAAAAACATTCATCACTTTATCCATCATCCAATTGGTATTGATGTTGTCTTGATAAACTGGAACAAAACGAAACGCTAACCCGTCGCGACGTAGGTATTCGTCAAATCCTAATTCAACACCAGGATTGGTGAAATAAATAGGACGTTTCCAACCATTAGCTGCAATAATATTCAATACAGTTGCATCATTCTTCATGATGGCCCCTTTTGGAAATTCAAAGCGAACCTCACCCACTACACTGTCAGTTGGATTAACAGTTCCATTGGCAAGAACCAATTCTTTATTAACCGGAATTGAGAATTTTCTAACTGGAAAACTATGCAAAGGTTCACCACGAGTATTATCCATAGTTGCAGGGTCATCGCTGCCTACATAGTTTTTCATGACATCATATAAATCGTAGAATCGATTTTCTGGAATATTTGGGCGAGGTGCATAAACACTATAATCCCGCTTACGACCTTCAATCTGGTCAGCAGACCAAATTACATCTATTGGATCACTTTCGTTAATCTTATAGCGAAGCTGATTGATATACCAATCAATTCCTAATAAGCTATAGTTTACAACACGAACATCTCTACGAATTCCTTCTACTTCTTGAGCATACCATAGAGGATATGTATCGTTATCACCAAATGAAAAGATAATAGCGTTTGGCGCACAACTTTCCAAATAGTTTTTAGCCAAATCTCTTGCAATTTGTTTTTTACTACGATCATGATCATCCCATTCTTGTTGTGCCATTAAACCAGGTACAGCAAGTAAACAAACAATAGTTGCAACACCTGCAGCTGTTACTTGAGCAAGTTTTTTCTGTAATAAATTAGCTATAAATAATACCCCTAAACCAATCCAAACAGCATATGCATAAAAGCTTCCTACAAAAGCGTAGTCACGCTCTCTTGGTTGATAGCCTGCTTGATTTAAATATAAAATAATTGCAAATCCTGTGAAGAAGAACAACAAGAAATTGATAAAAGCATCTTCGCGCTTTTTACGGTGCTGATAAATCCATCCTAGAATACCAAGTATAAAAGGCAACATAAATAGTTTATTGTTAGCCTTGTTATTCTTCATGCTATCGGGCAATTCTGCCTGACTTCCGTATAACAATCCATCAATAAATGGAATTCCAGTAATCCAATTACCATCGCGAACATTACCAGTAAACAACCCTTGTACATCATTCTGCTTGCCAGAGAAATTCCACATAAAATAGCGGAAATACATCCAATAAAACTGGTACCCTAAAAAGAACCGAATATTATCACCTTGATTAGGAGCTCTTTCATATTCTCCCTGCTGCGTTTTACCTATGTTCATAAACGACGCATAATAATCAGCATGATATTGATCATTACTAGCGTCCCACATCCTTGTTAGAACCATTTTATCTTCAGGAGCATATACATAATTCAATTCCCTGCCAACTTCAATATATGAATCCTTCCCTTTTTGATAACGCTTTCCTCCTTCTTTGTAATCTACTGGACGAGCAGTAAACTTTTGTCCATATAACAATGGGAAATCACCATACTGCTCTCTACCTAAATATCCAACCAAACTCATAGGATTATCAACATTATACATATCCACTGATGGATCAGCAGCACTTCGGATCATGGTAGTTAGATAAGTTGAATAGCCTACCAACATAAATGCAAAGCACCAAAGAGATAATTTCAAATAATACCAACTTTTCTTAGCAGCATAACGCAAACCAACTGCAATTAGAATTGCTATCAAAACAAAGAAAAAGCCAAATCCAGTAAAGAAAGGAGCTCCCAAGCTATTTGTAAAGAATAAATCGAATTTACCAGCAGCTTTAATTGTATACTGAATAACTGCTACTTGAACTATGCCCGTCAATACACAGCTCATTACAAAAAATATATAAGCACCACCATAAGCTGCTTTCTTTTGAGGGTTTCTACTTTCAAAAAAGAACAACAAGCCAAAAGCAATTAAAACACCTAAAATAACCAATCCAGCATAGGTAGGATCCATTCCTATACCACGCTCTGGAGAAGCTTCTCCATTTGCTTTAATAATTGCACCTACAAATGCCAAAGCGCCACCAATTCCCAATATTTTTACAAACCCAGCTCTTAGTTGAACATAGTTGAAAGTGTCTCTTTTTTTGTAATAGTAAACCATTACTATTGCGGGTATTGTTAATAAGTTCAATAAGTGAACACCTATTGACAATCCCATCATAAAAAAGATAAATACAATCCATTTATCGGCACCTGGTTGTTCACTAGCATGTTCCCACTTCAAAATTGCCCAAAAAACGAGCGCTGTAAAGAAAGATGACATTGCGTACACTTCACCTTCAACTGCACTATACCAAAAAGAATCACTAAAAGTATAAGCCAAAGCACCTACCGCACCAGCACCCATGATGCTGATTAACTGATACATAGATACTGAGCCATTCGCATCAACCTGCATAATTCTTCTAGCAAAGTGAGTAATAGTCCAAAACAGGAATAAAATGGTAAATCCACTCGCTAGGGCATTCATAATATTCACAGCCTTTGCAGCAGTGAAAGGATTATCACCAAACAAAATGATAAAAAATCGACCTAATAGTACAAATAAAGGTGCTCCTGGTGGGTGTGGAATTTGAAGTTTAAAACAGCTACTTACAAATTCACCACAATCCCACAAGCTTCCGCCTGCTTCTGCTGTGAGAATGTAAACACTTGAAGCAATGAAAAAAATGAGCCATCCCGTAATGTTATTGATCTTCTTAAAATGCATGGTCGTTTTGGTTTTTAAGCGGAGCAAACCTAACTGAAAAAAAGGAAACCCATTCATTCAAAATGTGAAAATTAGAGATGTAGTGTTCATTCTTCTTAATTTTGCCGCCCATGAGCCAAAACAAGCGTGTTGCATTTCATACCCTGGGCTGTAAGCTAAACTTTTCAGAAACCTCTACTTTAACCAGATTAATGGAAAAAGAGGGGTTCGAAAAGCGTGGATTTGACGAGGAGGCAGACGTGTATGTAATTAATACCTGCTCGGTGACCGATAATGCAGATAAGGAATGTAGACAATTGGTGAGACGAATTCAAAGACGGTCTCCAGAGAGCATGGTTGTGATTACTGGCTGTTATGCACAATTAAAACCTAAAGAAATAGCTGAAATTCCTGGTGTTGATCTGGTTTTGGGTGCTGCAGAGAAATTCAATATAGCAGAACACATTAGAGAGCTCACCAAGGGAGATAGTGCAAAAATTTGTAGTTGCGATATTGAAGATGTAACTGGTTTCACCAGCTCTTATTCATTGAATGATAGAACAAGAACCTTCCTCAAAGTGCAAGATGGCTGTGATTATGGTTGCACTTTTTGCACCATTCCTATGGCTCGTGGTAAAAGCAGAAGCGACACCATTGATCAGGTCGTAAAAAATGCTCAATTACTAGCAGAAAAAGGGGTTAAGGAAATTGTATTAACAGGCGTGAACCTTGGTGATTTTGGTAAAGGACCAAACGGCGATGCACCAGTTGGCCTTAACCAGCGACCAGAAAACTTTTTTAAGCTGATACAAGCATTGGACCAGATAGATGGCATTGAAAGATTTAGAATTTCGAGCATAGAACCTAATTTGCTAACCAATGAAATCATTGATTTTGTTGCTGAAAGCAAACGTTTCATGCCGCATTTCCATATCCCTTTACAAAGTGGAAGTAATGAAGTTCTCAGGTTAATGAGAAGAAGGTATCGGCGTGAACTGTATACTGAAAGGGTGAGCCGCATTAAGGAAAAAATGCCTCATTGCGCAATTGGTGTAGATGTAATTGTAGGAAGCAATGGAGAAACAGAAGAGTATTTTAAGGAAACCTTCGACTATTTACACAGTTTAGACATTTCCTATTTGCATGTTTTTACTTATTCAGAAAGAGACAATACCAAAGCACTAGAAATTGATTATGTAGTTCCAGTTGCAGTTAGAAATGAAAGAAATAAAATTCTACGCAACCTCAGTTACATGAAAATGCAATTTTTTACACAGCAATTTAGTGGTAGTAGTAGAAAAGTTTTATGGGAATCGGCAAATAGAAATGGAATGATTGAGGGGTATACCGACAATTACATTCGCGTGCAAGCTCCATTTAAAGAAGAATGGTGCAATCAAATCATGACTTGGGGAATTTAGCCCACTATACTTTTAAATATTTTGTAAAGCCCTGCACCAACAAGCATTGAGCGTATCCATAACTCATCATAACAACAACCCCTAGAAAAGATTCTTTAAAGAAAAAAGTATCTAAAGCAAGTACTGCATCGCTCAACAAAAATAAACCTGCCCCAGGAATAAAATGTTGGATGGCCAAATTTCTTAGCGTTTTGCTTGATGCAATATTCGTTGCAGTAATTGCCATTATACAAATTACACACATGTATATAATTACAGGCACTTTTAGATCTCCTAAATTGGGTTCTATATACTTGTAGACTTGAGAGCTTGCTAAAATTGCAATTACGGCGCCAAAAAAAGCTTCAGTTCCCTTAACCACCTGAATAGGCTTTGCTCTAATAAAGAAAATTATATACAGTACATGGGTGATAAGAAAAGATACCATTCCAAACAAAAAAAACAGGCTGTTATCGTCACGCTCTTTCAATAAAAAAAAGTCGCCTAACCATGAAAATACCAACGCAACTGTTATTAAACTGGTAGAAACTGCATACTTCTTCGACTTAGTGTTTGTCAAAAAATAAACTAGCAAAATAGGCATCAATAATAGCTTAAAATAAGCGTGGTACTTATTTTGTTCTAAATAAAGTACGGCACAATCTGCAAATAAAACCAACCAAAAAATAAGAATACCGTGTTTTTTTAAGAGTTGCATATGAAATTTCTAAAATATGCACGAATGTACTTGCTTTCAAGCAATAGTAAAACTGCGCATTTAACATATTTATGCATATACAAATGAACTTTAAGTTGACCAAGGCGCTTATTTTTGCAGCTATGACCATAGAGGAAGAAAAGTTTTTAACTTATTGGACAGTAGCAAGAAAAAACTACTTTAAAAGTCCCATGGCCTATTTAAAAGGCTTTTCTGGTGGCATAGTTCTTGGAGTATTCATTGTTTTATTAATTGCCTCTGGCTGGTATCAAAGAGCCAATATGGTGGCCAATGCCCAAGCTAACCCATTTGTACTTCTGATGGTTATTATTGCCGTTTCAGTTGGAATGGGATTTATTTATAGAAGATTTAAATGGGAAATGAATGAACAGAAATACGCAGAATTAATGCACAAAAAAAACTCCTCCAGCTTGCATTCTTCATCAGAGCATTCATCTTTCAATCAACAGCAAATATTACCTCAAATAACCAAAAATCATGACCAAAACTAGCTTAGGTTTACTTTCAGTAGTCTTTACTTTCATTGCCATCTCATGGGCTTGTACTCCACAACAAACTGGCTGTACGCCAGTTGCCCCTTCTGCAGAAAGAACAGAAATGATTAACTACTGCAATAGAAAAGGCATCAATTTTACTGAGCACCCTAGTGGATTGCTTTATGAAATCATTCAGCCTGGAGCAGGTTTACAAGCCAATCCAAATTCAAGAATATTTATTACCTACGAGGGTAGACTTTTCAATGACAGCATTTTCGATGCTATGACGAACCCAGCATTATCGGGATGGATATTAAATTCCCTAATAGATGGATGGAAAATTGGAATTCCGTTGGTTAGAAAAGGAGGAAGAATAAAGCTTGTAATACCTTCTGCATTAGCCTATGGATGTACGGGTGCACCAGGATCGCCGGGCCGTGTTAGTATTCCGGCTAACTCACCATTATATTTCGAGGTTAACCTCTTAGATGTTCAATAAATTATTCGTTTTTTAGCTAGGCCAGGAACTTCTGTTTCTGGCCTTTTTGCTTTTATTCGGAAATATTCTTCATTCCCCTATCTTTGCCGCTCTCAAAATTTACGTAAATACCCTAATTATGCAACTAAAAGGCTTAGTGAGATTTTTTGCTATTGCGTTGATTATCATCTGTGTATATCAACTTTCCTTTACATGGATTGTGCGCAATCATGAAGGCGCAATGGGCGAGAAAGCCGATGCTTGGATGGCAGCCAATTATGCCAAACCTGAACAAAAGTATTCTACCGATAAGGTGCTGCAAGAATTGTATGCCGACTCTTTAAAAGAAAAGAGAAGGGAGCGTCTTCAACAACTACTCGATAGTACAAAAGATACCAAAATTGGTCCTTTTGGTCTTACCACTTATAGAAGTGCAAAAGATAAGGAACTTTTATTGGGCCTAGATTTACAAGGTGGTATGAGTGTTACAATGGAGGTTGGACTAGATGGTCTAATCAGATCTCTTGCCAACTATACCAAAGATCCTTCTTTCAATGCAGCACTAGATGCAGCTGTTAAAAGAAAGGCAAATAGTAATGCCGATTTGATTTCATTGTTTAATGAAGAATTCAGTAAGGCAATACCAGCTGGTAAACTAGCTCCTTACTTTACGGTTAGAAGTAATGGTAAAATTAAATTTGATGCAGATAACACAACTGTTCTTACATATTTAAGAGAACAAGCTGGATTAGCATTTAACAACACATTCCGAATCTTAAGGAATCGTATCGATAGATTTGGTCTTGCATCTCCTACTATTAATCCAGATGAAGCTAAAGGCATTATTAATGTTGAACTAGCTGGTGTTACAGATCCTGAAAGGGTTCGTAAATATTTGCAATCAACTGCAAACCTTCAATTCTTTGAAGTATATAACCTTAATGAAATTGGGGAAGCCCTTTTGGCCGCTGATCAAGCTGCTGAAAATTATTTAACAGGTGCAGAAACTACTTCTGAGTCTGCTACCCCTACTACTGAAACTGCTAAGGCAAAAGCTGACTCAGATAATAAAGAGGATACAACTCAAACTGCAACCATCTCTGGTTTAAAAAAGACTGATACAAATGCAACTGCTAAGGCAAAAGCTGATACCAATCAGTTAAAACCAAACCAAGCGCCTATACGTCAATTGATTCAATTCACGCAGCCTTATCAAGGTCCAGGTGGAAAAGTTATCATGCCAGCAGCCTTGGGTTATGTTCAAACTAAAGACACGAATAAGCTTGGTAATTTGCTTCGTTTAGATGTGGTATCAAACAAACTGCCTAGCAATGCTCGCTTCATGTTTGGTAAAGTAGATAGCGATGATCCAACGTCTAAGAATATCTTAATGCTTTATGCTATTAAAACACTCGATAACGGTCAAGCTGAATTGGAGGGGGAACATGTTTCTGAAGCCACACAAGATTATGATGAAAGAGGCCGTGTTGCTATTAAAATGAACATGGATAAGGTTGGAGCAAATATTTGGGCTAAAATGACAGGCAGAAACATTGATAAACCCATTGCTATTGTACTTGATAACTTTGTTTACTCTGCACCAACTGTAAACGATGCTATCACAACCGGAAACTCTCAAATCTCTGGAAGCTACTCTATTAAAGAAGCACAAGATTTAGCAGAAATCTTAAAGAGTGGTAAGCTACCTGCTCCTGCTAAGATTGTGCAGGAACAAATTGTAGGTCCAACTTTAGGTGCTGCAGCAGTTAAAGGTGGCGCTTTGTCGTTTGGAATTTCTTTCTTAGTCATATTTGCCTTGATGCTGGTTTATTATAATACAGCCGGTTGGGTAGCGAATATTGCATTAGTATTAAACCTTTTATTTACAATTGGTATTTTGGCTGCACTTGGATTTACCTTAACTGCTCCTGGTATTGCAGGTTTGGTTCTAACTATTGGTATGGCTGTTGATACGAATGTTATCATTTTTGAGCGTATTAAAGAGGAACTTGAGAAAGGTAAGAACTATGCTATTGCAGTTAAAGACGGATATAAACGATCACTTTCTCCAGTGTTGGATGCGCATATTACTACTTTATTAACCGCATTTATACTAGCCTACTTTGGATTAGGTCCTGTATTAGGATTTGCTACAACCCAAATTATTGGTTTATTCTTATCTATGTTCTGTGGTATTTTGGTATCACGTCTAATTACAGACATCTACACAAATAAGAATCGCCATTTCAATTATTTTACTGGCATTTCAAGAAAAGTATTCAAACATGCACAGTATAAGTTTATTGAATATCGAAAAGTCGCTTATGGTATTTCTGTAGTCGTATTTCTACTCGGTATTGCTTCATTCTTTAATGGTTTTGATGAAGGTGTTGAATTTGCAGGTGGTAGAAGCTACACTGTAAAATTTGATCGCCCAGTTGATGTTGAAGCAGTAAGAAATGATTTGAAATCTACTTTTGGAGAAGCACCAATTATTAAAACTGTACAAACAAACAGTCAGCTAAACATTACAACGGCCTTTAAGATTAAAGAGACTGGCAACAATATTGACTCTTTAGTAGAACAAACTTTATATCAAGGTCTTGCTAAACACCTTCCTGAAGGCTTATCATTCAGAGAATTCAGTCAGCAATACAAGCAAAGTTCACAAACTGTGTTACCAACCATTTCTGATGACTTAAAAGCAGGTGCTCAGAAAGCAACTTTCCTTGCGCTCTTGGTAATATGCTTGTATATCTTTATTCGTTTCCGCGATTGGAGATACTCTTTGGGAACCATTTTCGCATTGATGCACGACGTATTCGTTACGTTGATTGTATTCAGCTTTGCACGTAGCTTTGTTCCATTCCCATTAGAAATTGATCAGCATTTTATTGCCGCTATTTTAACTGTAATTGGATTCTCTATGAACGATACAATTATTGTTTATGACAGAATTCGTGAAGATGGAGCATTATATCCGTCAATGGATAGACAGTCATTAATTAATAGAGCTATCAATGAAACATTGAGTAGAACCATAATGACATCATTAACAGTATTCTTGACAATTCTAATCCTATTCATCTTTGGTGGTGAAGTAACAAGAGGATTTGCGTTTGCAATGTTAATAGGTGTTATTACTGGTACGTATTCTTCTATCTTTGTAGCTGCTCCAATATTGGTTGATTTTGCAAAAAATAAACCACTTGGTAAACCAGCTCCCGTAGAAGCCAAAAAGACAGCATAAAATAAGAAGCCGTATCCAAAACATACGGCTTCTTTCATAAAGAAAAGCGGCCAATCAAATTGATTGGCCGCTTTTTACATTTCTAACTAATAACTATACTGCAAAACTAGTTCCACATCCACATGTTTTACTTGCATTTGGATTTGAAAAGGTAAAACCACGACTATTTAAACCACCCTGCCAATCAATTTCCATTCCAAATAAATATAACTGATGTCCCGAGTTCATAATACAAGGAATCCCTTCTACTTCAAAAGCTTCATCTCCCTCTTGTACTTCGTCAAATCCTAATACATAAGTCATGCCGCTGCAACCTCCGCCCTTAACACCTACACGAAGCTTTTGAGACTGGTTAAAATCGGGTTCTGCCATTAAACGTTTGATCTCTGCAATGGCACCGGCAGTAAAAGAAACGGGTATTTGTAATGTAGTACTCATGTATGCATGCTTTGGTACAAAATTATTGCATGTACCCAATGTTCCCATATTTGAATGTTTCGCTAAACGGAAAACCTAATGAACGTATTTTTGCCAAAAAACTTATGATTGACCAAACGGTCTTTTACGCAGTTATTATAGCATTGCTTTTTGCTGGATTCACAGCTTACCTCATATTCTTGCAAAAAAAGGCTGCCCCAACAAAAATGGGAGCAAGCTCAGAATCAACCCTACAGCTTCAACTGCAAGCTTATGAACGTTTAACACTCTTGGTTGAGCGTATTGCTTTACCTAATCTGATACAAAGGGTTTATCAACCTGGATTAACAGCAGTTGAATGGCAATTACTTCTCACTAAAACATTGAGAGAAGAATTTGAATATAATATTACGCAACAAGTGTATGTAAGTCCCGATGCTTGGAAAGCTGTTAAGAACTTAAAAGAAAAAAACCTACTTATTATTAATCAGGCTGCCACTACCCTTTCATCTGAATCTTCTGGAATGGACTTAAACAAAAAAATTCTTGCTTTTTTGGCTGAGGATTCTGCAGGCAAACTTCACGATACCGTATCCGAAATATTAAGTTATGAAGCAAAACAACTTCTTTGATAAAGATTCGTGAAACTGACTTTCGTCATACCAACATGTAATGGCAAATCTTATTTTTATGTTCCTTTAAAATGATTGTATGTCAGATAAAAAAGTATTCACCGATAGTGGTATTGAAATAAAGAACTTGTATACCGCTGCAGATATTCCTTCTTCCGCACATTCCGAGCAACCTGGTGCATTCCCATATACAAGAGGCGTTCAAGCAGATATGTATCGTGGGAAGCTATGGACTATGCGACAGTACGCTGGATTTTCTACAGCAGAAGAAAGTAATAAGCGCTACCATTACCTGCTTTCACAAGGTGTAATGGGGTTGAGTGTAGCATTTGACCTGCCAACCCAAATAGGCTACGACAGTGATCATGCATTAAGTGAAGGCGAAGTTGGAAAAGTAGGTGTAGCTATTGATAGTATTGAGGATATGCAAATCTTGTTCAAGGGAATTACACTTGAACAAATTTCAACTTCTATGACTATCAACGCAACTGGATATATATTGCTAAGCTTATATGTTGCCCTTGCAAAACAGCAGGGAGCCGATCTAAAAAAGATTAGCGGAACTATTCAAAATGATATCCTAAAAGAATACGCTGCAAGAGGAACTTATATTTATCCACCTAAACCCTCCATGCGAATTATCACTGACATTTTTGAATGGTGCAGCAAAGAACTACCTAAATGGAATACCATTTCAATTTCTGGATATCATATTCGCGAAGCAGGAAGCACTGCTGTTCAAGAAATTGCTTTTACACTAAGCAATGGTAAAGCTTATGTGCAAGCTGCTTTAGAAAAAGGACTAGATATAAATGTATTTGGCAAAAGACTTTCTTTTTTCTTCAATGCACACAACAATTTGTTTGAAGAAGTTGCAAAATTTAGAGCAGCAAGAAGAATGTGGGCTAAAATGATGAAAGATTTAGGTGCAACTGATCCTAAGGCAATGATGCTCCGCTTTCACACGCAAACTGGAGGAAGTACACTAACTGCACAACAGCCTTTGAATAATGTTGCCCGTGTTACTGTTCAAACCCTTGCAGCAGTTTTAGGTGGTACACAAAGTTTACATACAAATGGTTTCGACGAAGCCTTAAGCTTACCTACAGAGCAAGCGGCAAAGCTAGCTTTAAGAACACAACAAATTGTTGCCTTTGAGAGCGGTGCTGCAGATACCGTTGATCCACTTGCAGGTAGTTATTATGTTGAATCACTTACCCAAGAAGTTGAAGAGGCAGCATGGAGATTAATTGAAAAAATTGATGCAATGGGCGGAAGTGTAAGTGCTATAGAACAAGGTTTCATTCAGGACGAAATAGCTAAAAGTGCGTACGACTATCAAAGACAAATTGAGAGTACAGAAAAGATTATTGTAGGTGTAAATAAGTTTCAGTCGGAAGAAACCAACGATACACCCGTATTTAAAATTGACGATAGCATTCGTGTTATTCAAACTCAAAAGTTACAGGCACTTAGGTCAAAAAGAGATGCAGCAAATCATACAGCAGCATTAGAAGCCATTAGATCTGCAGCAGTCGAAAACAGAAATATTATGCCTCATGTTATTGATGCAGTTGAAAAGTTGGCTACACTTGGTGAAATAGCAGATGTTCTCAGAGATTTATATGGGGAATACAAATCCTAACAACAAAAAAGCGACCTGAAAACAGGTCGCTTTTTGTATGATTAATCAGTAATATGGATTTACTGCCCTTTACTATCGAGTATTACAGGCGTACTTCCTTTACCCATGATAATCACTTTGCTATTTTCGCTGGTGGCCAATTCTTTCATAGCTTTAATTTGTTCGTATTGCAACTGTCGCTCAGTTAAGCTTTCATTAATAATTCTTTGATAATCGGAAATACCTTTAGCCTCAACTCTTTTCCTTTCTGCTTCCTGTGTTTCTTTCTGCAACACAAACTGCATTTTCTGTGCTTCCTGTTCTGCATTTATTTTAGCTTCAATAGCTGCACGAACACTTGCAGGAAGGGTAATATTCCTCACAAGTAATTGTTCTAATAACAGACCTCTCTTTTTAAAATCAGTCTCAATACTTTTATAGATTCTATTCTGAAATTCATCGCGCTTTGTGCTGAATAATTCAACAGCTTGATAATACACTGCATTATCTCGAATAGCCGTTCTGCTTTGAGGGCGAACAACTTTATCTTTATAGTCAAAACCAGTTTCTACCAATAATCGAGGGGCTTCACTTGGAATGATTCTATAAAGAACTGTCAAATCAATTGCAACTTCCAACCCATCGCTCGTTAAAACACGAATTTCATCATCTCCACTTTGTCTTTCATCGCTGCTGCCACTCATAGTATAATTCTGAGTTTTTACATCAATACGTTTAATATCAAGCAAAGGGTTTACAAAATGTAATCCACTATTCAATACTTCTTTTTGAACTTTCCCAAACAGCACTTTAACTCCAGCCTCACCTGCATTTATTTGTACAATACAAGAAGTTAATACCCCTATCAATAAAAGAACCAAAGAAATAGTCCTTCCAACTGGAACAAACCTCCCCGCTTGCGGATTTGATTTGGCAACAACTGTAGTTATCATTAACAGAAACAGACCAAGTATAATTAGAAACATAAAAGAGTTTTTTGCAATTTAAGATGATAGGGTCGTATGTTTTGTTAAATATAAACTTTGTTTTCCCCAATATGCCTTCATCCGATTGAGTTTTGAATTTGAAGAAATATGTAATTTTGGCTTGTGGTAAGAACGAATACGCATATTAATTTCTCAAAACCCTGGGAGAAATCCTCCGAAGAGATAGACGTTGATGTTTTAGATGCATTAAATTGTAGACTTATTGTTTGGAACGATGAGGTGAATACATTTGAATGGGTAATAGAAACATTAATAGATGTTTGTGGCCACTCTCATGATCAAGCAGAGCAATGTGCTATGATTATACATATCAAAGGCAAATATGCAGTAAAGGAGGGCGATTTTGAAACCCTCAAACCTATGAAAGAGGCCATTACAGAAAGAGGTATTCAAGCAACTATTGACCAGTCTGGTTCTTAATATTTTTCATGTTCCAAATTCCTGTTTTACCAAAAGAGCATTGGTTTCCAGATGTTAATCGTGCTCAAGAGGATGGCTTATTGGCAATTGGCGGCGATTTGCATCCCAATCGTATTCTTTTAGCGTATCAAAAAGGTATCTTCCCTTGGTTTAGTGGTCAAGATCCGCTTTGGTGGAGCCCAGACCCCAGATTTGTACTCTTTCCTTCAAAAGTGCGTATTAGCCACTCAATGAAAAGCCTTATAAAAAAAGGAGCTTTTAACATCACTTTCAACCAAGAGTTTCTATCAGTTATTACTTCCTGCGCATCTATACCAAGAGAAGGGCAAGATGGCACGTGGATTTTACCTGAAATTGTTGAAGCATACCACACGCTTCACAAAAAGGGGTTTGCACATAGCATTGAAGTATGGAAAGAAGGAGAATTGGTAGGCGGACTGTATGGCATACTTATAGGTAAAGTTTTCTGTGGAGAAAGTATGTTTAGTAAAGTTCCAAATGCAAGTAAGTATGGGTTTATTCAACTGTGCAATCATTTTCAAGAAAAAGGAATTCTTCTGATAGATTGTCAAGTTCATACCCATCACCTCGAGAGTTTAGGGGCTGAATGGATGACTAGAAAGGAGTTTATGAGTTATTTATCAAAATAACGATTCTACTGATACACAATGGTGGAGAAAAAAAAGAACAACAAATGATAAAAATCAATGTTCTGAAATCAATCATTGCCTAATATTGCCATGCCAAATGAAAATGTATAAACCAGTTTTATACAATTGTTTCACTTAATTTAAACTTTATGTTTCAATCCATTCATTCTCCCTTTGTGAATCCCACTCCCAGTCAGGCCGAACTCGAAAAATGGGTAAAAACCATTGCAGAACATTGTCAGCCCGAAGACGTAAAATGGGCAGATGGATCGCAGGAAGAATACGATAGTCTTTGCCAACAATTAGTAGACAAAGGAACATTTATTAAACTTAATCCAGAAAAAAGACCTAACAGTTTTGCGTGTTTTAGTGACCCCAGTGATGTGGCACGTGTAGAAGATAAAACATTTATCTGTTCTCGTAGAAAAGAAGATGCTGGCCCAACTAATAACTGGATGGCTCCAGCAGAAATGAAGACCATTTTGGAAGATTTAACCAAAGGCTGTATGAAGGGAAGAACTATGTACGTGATTCCTTATAGCATGGGACCTGTTGGTTCTCCTTTGGCAAAATATGGTGTAGAAATTACAGATTCAGAATATGTAGTTATTAACATGCGTATAATGACTCGTATTGGTTCATCTGTTCTTCCTTATTTAAGTACCGAAGAATATGTAAAATGCATACATACTGTTGGTGCTCCATTACAAGCAGGACAAGAAGATGCTAAATGGCCATGTAATCCAACTGTAAAATACATTTCTCATTTCCCCGAAGAAAGACTCATTATCTCTTATGGTAGCGGCTATGGTGGAAATGCTTTACTTGGTAAAAAATGTTTTGCACTAAGAATTGCATCTGCTATTGGCCGCGATGAAGGCTGGCTGGCAGAACACATGCTAATATTGGGTATTCAAAATCCTGAAGGTGAAAAAACCTATGTTGCAGCCGCTTTCCCAAGTGCTTGTGGAAAGACCAACTTTGCTATGATGATTCCTCCAACATCTTTTGAAGGTTGGAAAATAACAACAGTAGGTGATGATATTGCATGGATTAGAAAAGGTCCTAAAGGACGCTTATATGCAATTAACCCAGAAGCGGGTTATTTTGGTGTTGCGCCGGGTACTAATTATAAGACCAACCCAAATGCAATGGACTCTGTAAAAGCTAATACAATTTTCACAAACGTTGGCATAACTCCAGATGGAGACGTTTGGTGGGAAGGTATGAGCGATACTGCACCTGCTGGAACAATTGATTGGCATGGAAATGTTTGGGACCCAGCAAGTGGAAAGCCATGTGCACACCCTAATGCAAGATTCACTGCTCCAGCAAATCAAAACCCAGTATTAGATGAAAACTGGGAAAATCCAGAAGGTGTTCATATTTCTGCATTTATTTTTGGAGGAAGAAGAAGCACTACTGTACCATTAGTTTATCAATCTTTTAACTGGAATTTTGGCGTGTATATGGCTGCTACTATGGGTAGTGAAATGACTGCCGCTGCGTTTGGTGAAATGGGTAAAGTACGTCGCGATCCATTTGCAATGCTTCCTTTCATGGGTTACCATATGGGTGATTATGTAAACCATTGGTTACAATTTGGAAGAAATCTTCCTAATGCACCAAGAATTTTTAGCGTAAACTGGTTTAGAAAAGATGAAAATGGAAAATTTGTATGGCCAGGATTTGGAGATAATATTCGTGTATTGAAATGGATCATTGACCGTGTGAAAGGACGTGCTGGCGCAGTTGAATGTCCTGTAGGTTGGATGCCACGCTATGAAGATATGAATTGGGATGGTATTGATTTCCCTAAGGAAGAGTTTACCAAAATTATGACTATTGATCGCGAATTATGGAAGCAAGAAATGCTTTCACACGAAGAATTATTTGCGAGACTGTACGATAAACTTCCAAAAGAATTCTTCTTTATGAGAGAACTGATACTATCTGCTCTATGGCGTTCACCTGAAAAGTGGGAATTAGAACCAGAAGTAGCTTAAAAGCATAATGCCATTTGAAAGCTAACATCCTGTTACAACTTGTAGCAGGATGTTTTTTTATGTCCACATTAAACTACAACCTCGCATATCAGAAATATCCAACCTACCCTCTACTGTAAACTCACCATTTTTTTGTAAAGTGCCCATATCATCTGTAGCAATAAAAGAGCAAGAATATCTATTGGCTAAGTCTATCACATTTAAAACGCCCCTCCCTTCGTTGTAAACCGCTAGAGGCTGATCTTCTTCTCTCACAAGTACCTTCATCCAAGGAGGGCAATCAAATATACCTTGACCAGTACTATATGCTTGACTTAATAGTTCAGTCATACCATACTCAGCATGAACCCTTTGAATATTCCATGCATCTTTGAGCTTATCATGCACTTCCGCCCTTACCATTTCCCTTTTTCTGCCTTTCATTCCTCCTGTCTCTACCACAACTAAATTATTACTCCAATTAGCCTTAAACTGATCTGCAGCATCTAATAATGCATAGGTAACTCCAATTAGCCAAACCTTCTTTCCTTCTTTCAAACACACATCTATTTGCTGTAACATTTTCTGAGGTTCGTGTAAGTAAAATCCATTCTCCGGTCTGCTACTGCACTTCATCAAGTTATCAACCATATAAACAAGAGACGAATGACTGCGCTCTAAGTAAGATGGTAACAAACCCATAATAACCCAATCTTGAGGTTTACCATACACCCTTTTAAATCCGTTCAGAAAACTTGATTCGTATAAAGAAGAGTCTAATACAAAATGTCGACTAGTTACTTGCTTCGTTGTACCACTGCTTTCAAAAATGAGTTGTTCGCCATTCTGATGGTCATTCGAAACAATTCTATGGCTTTTAAAGAAACTTATAGGCAAAAAAGGAATTTCCATCCAACTTGATACATTGAAAGGGTTTTTGCCCAAATAATTGCACCACCGCCTATATACTTCACAAAATTGGTATTGGAATTGAAAAGTATCTAGTACAGCCTCTTCCCAAATGAAGTTTTCTGAGAAAATATTGTTAACATCGTTGAACACTAGACAATTGGTTTGGACTGTTTTGATTAAATTTGAAGCGAAAGTAGTACGATGAGAACAAAATTAGCTATAGCATTTATTTTATTAATTGGATCTCTTGGCTGTGGTAAGGATCAATTTAATACCCGACCGAATCTAACATTCAAATCTGTAAATACCACTTCAATAACTAGAAATAATTTTTTGACTTTTGAATTGGGTTTTACTGATGCCGAGGGCGATATTCAAGACACATTATGGGTAAATCGTCGCTCCGTAACTAACTGCAACTCAACAAATTTTACAGAATTTTATATCATTCCTGCCGGTGTCATTGCTACCAATAACTTGAAAGGTGTTATAGAGGTTTGCACATTTTATGGATCAAATCCACCTTGTATTCCAATAGCTGGGCCTAGAGATAATTGCGCTAACAGAAATGATACGGCAGTTTTCAGATTTTGGATGAGGGATAGAGCAGGCAACAGAAGTGACACAATTAGCTCTCCTCCTATTGCGATTATTCGTTAATGTTAGCTTCTAACAAGCTCATACAACATTTCTATTTTAGCTATCTAGCTTATGGTCTTTATGCTGCATTACTAAGCTACGAAAGTTCCCTTTTTTTATTAGAAAAACCATTAAAAGCTAATTTCTTACTGTTAATAGGATTATTAACGATATGCTATTACGGCATTTCCTACTTATATGCGCCCATTATCCCATTTAACGAAAGAAGCCGCTGGTGGAGCAGGAACAAAAAAAGTATTCTGCTGCTTTACAGCTTAATAGGTATTGCTGCATTCTTTGCAGCAAGAAAAGTATTTGTTCATGAAGGTTGGCCTAAACAACCTCTATTTTGGGTGATTTTTACTTTAACAGCCCTTTTATCGCTTCTATATTACGGTTGGCCCAAATCAAAATTAAACATCAGAAGATTGGCAGTTTACAAACCATTTATTATTGGATTAATTTGGTCATGTGTAACAGTTATTCTTCCAACACTTTTTTTTGATAAGCAAACATTTAATGCAAAAATCTTTCTATGGTCATTCCAACAGCTTGTATTTATTGCTTTGCTTGCAATAGTATTTGATATAAAAGACAGTTCATCAGACGCGGAAGATGGTCTGAATACTTTTATTATACAACTTGGCTTTAAACGACTTAAAAAATTTATTCTATATCCCTTGCTTCTAATAAGTTGCTTTGCAACTTTTTTTTCATTTTATCCTTTTTTAGATAGTCAACTCAACTTAATCTTTCTTCCATTTGTTCCCTTTATAGCTGCTTTACTTCTTATTAAAAGGATTCATGAACAAAAGCCCGTACTTTATTACCTTGCATGGGTAGATGGCTTACTCCTTGTAAAGGCAGCATCTGGAATAATGCTCTTTTATTGTAAAAATTAATCTTATGGCAAAAGCAAAAAAGAAAAAAGAATCAAACAAAAAGACGCTCTTGAGTCAAGAGTCTATGGACTTTCTAAAGTTATATCACAATACACACTCTCCTGTTGGATTTGAAAGTAGTGGACAAAGAGTATGGCTCGACTATATAAAGCCATATTGCGACCAACATTATGTAGACCCTTATGGAACAGCTGTAGCAATTATTAATCCCGATGCGCCTTTTAAAGTAGTTATAGAAGCGCATGCCGATGAGATTAGTTGGTTTGTGAATTATATTTCCGACAACGGACTCATCTATTTAAAGCGCAATGGTGGTGTTGATCACCAAGTAGCACCAGCGAAAAGAGTTTGGATACATGGAAAAAAAGGACCCGTTAAAGCAGTATTTGGTTGGCCTGCTATCCATACCCGTTTGGGTAATCCAGAACAAAAAGAACCTCAACCAAAAGTTGACAACTTGTTTCTAGATTGTGGAGCTAGAAGCAAAAAAGAAGTTGAACAACTTGGTATTCATATAGGTGCTGTTGTGACCAATCAAGACGGATTTGAAGAGATTGCATTTGACTATTTTATTGCACGTGCATTCGATAATAGAATTGGAGGATTTATGATTGCACAGGTTGCAAGACTTCTGCACGAAAACAAGAAAAAACTACCATTTGCACTGTATGTTGTAAATGCAGTACAAGAGGAAATTGGATTAAGAGGAGCAGAAATGATTGCAAGAAGAATAAAACCAGACATTGCAATAATTACAGATGTTACTCATGATACCAATACACCCATGATTAACAAAACCATTGAAGGTGATATTATGTGTGGCAAAGGTCCTTCTTTAGCGTATGCCCCTGCTGTTCATAATAAATTATTACAATTGGTTGAGCAGGTAGCTGAGGAGAAAGAAATTCCAGTTCAATGGAGAGCTTTAAGCAGAAGTACAGGAACTGATACCGATAGCTTTGCTTATGCAAATGATGGCTGTCCATCGGTATTGATATCTATCCCCCTACGTTATATGCACACCCCAGTTGAAATGTTACATAAAAATGATATTGAATCCACTATTCAATTGATTTATGAAACGTTGCTTAAGATAAATCCTAAAATGAATTTGAATTACATCAATTAAATTTTAGGCCAGAATAAAATGAAAAATGCTGCACATAAAATGCAGCATTTTTTTATTCATTATATACTCGATCTTACTTCCAATCACTCGTCTTAATGCCCGAATTGGTCTTAACTGCCGTTGCTTTTAGTTCAATTTTTATTGGTCCCTGATCTACCAAAATCATTTCTGGAACTTGTATGCCACCATGTGGTTTATAGTTACTGTAGAAAACTTGAGCAGACGCTTTTTCTCCATCTGGGCCTTCTTGTTCTTTTACTTCTTTTAATTTATGTCCTGTAACTACATCATAGAAATTAGAATATTTACGACCCTTAGGAGACGTTATTCGAATTTCATAAGCATCTTTCCCATCAACTGATTCAATTCCTTTCAATTCAAAACTATATTTATTTCTAAGCATATATAACTCTGTTGAAATAGCAGCACTTTCATTGAACTCTTCCTGATCATCTTCCTCAACAGGCATCGTTTGACCTTGCATTGACATTGTATAATTTCCATCTTTAATCATCTGCTTCATTAAAGTCATACCGCTCATTTGTATAGAGTTAATGTAATTTCCCGGAACTACATGTGTCATCTCAAAAGTAAGTTTCATAGGCTGACCAATGATTGTTGCTTCACCAGTAATTTGCAAATCTTTAATTGCATCAATAGCAGCTTCTCCACCCACAGCCTTTATTGCTTTTTCTATAACTGACTGAGCTGTTACTCCTTGAGCAACTTGTTTTGAACTTGGAGCAGCCACTTCATTGCCATAAATATCAAAGTATTTTACTTCACCGTATTTATCTAAACCTTCAGCAATTTCTTTTGCATTTCCAACAATTACAATGTGCATGTTATTGGCTTTAACATAAGACTTTGCCATTTCCTGCACTTTTGCAGCATCAACTGAAGCTAAATTTTTGAGATAGTTTCTATAATAATCTTTAGGAAGATTATAAAGTGATGTATTCAAAGCAAATCGAGCTATTGTAGAAGGACTTTCTAAAGAACGAGCAAAAGAACCCGACAAATAGTTTTTCATTCGAGAAATTTCTTCGTCAGAAACTTTCTCAGAAGCAATTCTATTGAATTCAAATAAGAATTGACCAATAGCACTATCGGTTTTTTCATTTCTTACAGCAGCTTCCGCACTAAAAGAAGAAACAAGTTTATCAGTCCCAAGACTAGAGTAAGCTCCATAAGTAAACCCATAAGTTTCTCTCAAATTTGCAAATAGCCTGCCCGAAAAACCGCCACCTAAAATATTGTTCATAACATCTGCAGGTATGGCATCTGAACTGCCTGGTTTCAAAACTGCAGGTGTACTAATTTGAATATTACTTTGAACAGAAGCTGGGCGATTTACAACAGCTACATAACTTTTTGCAGGTGCTTTAGGAATTTCGTATGTATGCTTTGGTACAACTCCACGAACCCATGTTCCAAAATATTTAGTTGCTAAAATTCTTGCTTCTGTTGGATTGATATCACCCACTAAAACCAAATAAGCAATATTGGGTTTCCAATAAGTACTGTGGTACTTTTTTATATCTGCAAGTGTTACATTTTTAACAGTTTGCTCTGTTGTTATTTCACCATAAGGATGCTTATTCCCATAAGTTAATTTTGAAACTACATTTGAAATGATAGAACCTGGGTCATCTTTTGCCTGAGCTAGTCCAGACAATGTTTGTGTTCTAATCTTTTCTAATTCATCGGCTGGAAATGATGGCCTTAAAACTACATCAGCCATAATTTCTAGCATTTTTGGGAAATGAACTTTTAAAGAAGTGGCAAAAGCACTAGATGAAGAAACAGATAAACTTGCACCCAAGAAATCGATTGACTCATCTAAATCGGCCTTTTTCATTTTTGTGGTACCCCTTCTCATTAAATCACCCACCATATCTAACATTCCAGACTTATCTCCTTCCAAAATTGGATCTCTATCTAATGTTAGTGTAGCTGAAACTTGAGGTAGTTTAGTATTTGTAACAACAATCACTTTTAATCCGTTTGCCAAAGTAAACTGAGCTGGTTCAGTGATTTTAATTTCAGGAGCTGGTCCTGGTTGAGGTGGTTTTGTACGATCAATTTGCACCTGTGCAAATAATGCTAGTGGTAGTGCAGCAGCTATAGATATTAATAATTTTTTCATGGTTGTATTTCTTACACCCAAACATTGGGTGGTTTAAAATTTATTTACTTGATACACTTGAATTATGGATTGCTTGGTTTAGCACCCTTTGGAACATAATAAAGTACCACACGATTTTCCTTAGTTAAGTACTTCTTAGCCACATCCATTAAGTCTTGGCGAGTAATTTGATTATAACGCTCAATTTCGGTATTAATCAAGTTAGCATCACCAAAATACACTTCATAATTCGCTAAGCTTTCTGCAATGCCTGCTAATGTTGAATTACGTGTAATGAACTGAGCTTGAATTTGATTACGCACTTTTTGAAACTCTCTTTCTCCAACCAATTGTGTTTTAACTGACTCAATAATTTGGTCAATTTCTTTTTCTAATGCTTCTGGCTGAATACCCATGTTATTAATACCAAAGGTGATGAACAAGCCTGCATCTTCCATAAAGAAGGGAAATGCACCAGCAGCTAATGCCATTTGCTTTTCATCTACCAGTTTCTTATTCATTCTAGATGATTCACCTCCCGATAGAATAGTTTGTAAAACATTGAACGCATAATATTCTTTACTGCCTTCTTTAGGTGCACGATATGCTTGTATTACAGCAGGCAATTGAATATTATCTTCCACTACATCCCTTACCTCACCGCCTAATGGTGGTTCAACTTCGGTTGGTCTTGGAATAGGATTTGTTCCTCTTGGAATTGGACCGAAATATGCTTCAATTAATTTTTTAGTTTCTTCAATATTCAAATCCCCTGCAATAGAAAGAACCGCATTATTAGGCACATAAAACTTCTTATAGAAGTCAATGAAATGCTCCAACTTAGCAGAATTAAGATGTTCCATACTACCTATGGGCATCCAACGATAAGGGTGCACCTTAAACGCCCTCTTCATTACATTTTCGAGTAAGGTACCGTAAGGCTGATTATCTACTCTTTGACGTTTTTCTTCTTTTACAACTTCACGCTGTGTATTCACGCCAATATCATCAATCTTGGCATGCATTAAACGCTCACTCTCTAACCAAAGTCCCAATTCAAGTTGATTAGAGGGCAGTAAGTCGTAATAAAATGTTCTATCCTGCGTAGTGTTGGCATTATTTGCACCACCTGCATTAGAAGTTAACTTGTCAAACTGTCCACGTGCAATGTTTTGTGAACCTTCGAATAATAAGTGCTCAAAAAAGTGTGCAAATCCAGTTCTGTTGGTGTCTTCATTTTTTGAACCAACATGGTACAACATAGTCACAGCTACAACTGGAGCCGACTTGTCTTGATGTAAAATCACTTTTAATCCGTTTGACAAAGTGTATTTTTCAAACTGAATTTTAGATGACTGGGCTATTAACGTGGAAAACCCGAATAGCATAGCGGTACCCAGCAACAATGTTTTTTTCATAGTAAAAATGTTTGTGCTGCAATTTGTATAAATAAGGTCGTATTTATTACTAAAAAAAAAGCAAATTTTTAAACAAGTTATAACCCTTGGCTATATATCCTATCAAGTATGTCATTCTTTACCGATGAACGACTTGGGTCTACCCACTTTAACTGGCTTCGCTTATTGAACCAGGTAATTTGCCTTTTAGCATAATGCCTCGTTTTTTGTTGAATTTTTTCAATTATTGAGGTATCATTCCAGCCCAATTCAATACCCTCATACCACTCTTGATAACCAACGGTTTGTAATGCTGATAAGGTACGATATGGGTATAATTCGAGTGCTTCTTGCTTTAATCCCATTTCTACCATATTCAGCACCCTTTGATTAATTCTATCATATAAAATTTCCCTTGGCAAATTAAACCCAAACTCTAGCACATCAAAATTCCTTGATTTTAACTCTCCTCGCTGCCATTCAATAATTGACTTGCCAGTTAACTGCATTACCTCTAAAGCTCGCATCACGCGTCTTGGATTTTCTATTTCGCCAGTTGAATAAAAAATAGGATCCTCCAACTGAATTCTAGCTTGTAATCCTTTTAAACCCTCTTGCTCAAAAAAATAATTCATTTGCTTCCTAAGTTCAGTCGGAGTTGCTGGAATATCATCTAATCCATCTATAAGCGCTTGAATATAAAGGCCCGTTCCACCAACCAAAACAGCATAGGGAGATTTAGACCAAATTTCTTGAAGTTTCTCTTCTGCATACGCTGAAAAATCTGCTGCTGTGAGTGTTTGATGAATTGAATGCGTAGCAATAAAATAATGTTGCACCTCGTTTAATTCTTCATCTGTTGGACGAGCCACGCCAATATTCAACTCTCGGTAACACTGACGGGAGTCTGCAGAAATAATGGAGGTATTCAATTCTTTTGCTAGCTGAATGGACAATGCAGTTTTACCAACAGCAGTTGGACCAGCAATGACTATAAGAAGCGGTCGTTTCTTATTGGATATATTAAAAGTCCTGTCCGTCATCTTCAGAAAATGCATCTTCATCGGAGCCCGTTTCAGATTCTTCTCCTTCCTCTCCAAAACCATCTGCTGCTTCTTGCAAATCGTATTTTTCTTCTATATCTGCAAACTTATCACCAAGTAAACTCTTTGTTCCGTATTGTTGTGGACCAATACCTTCCTTTCTTGCAATGGCAGGGTATTCTAGTTTTGGATTTTCCTCTTTTGAAACTGATATCAGTTCAATTAAAAAACTCCAGCCCTTCTTAAAATCGTAGTGATAAATGAATTTCTGATTGGTATCAAATATTTCTGAACCTATGGTAGTAGATTCCATCAGTAATGGTTCGGCAACATAGGCCTTGTCATATTTCTGCAAACTAATCTCACGACCTTTACTCCAATTATCATTGCTCCTGAAAAAAGTTGCTTCATGCTTTTGGTCGAATTCATATGACTGAAGTATAATTCGATGCAAATCAAGAAAGGTTTGTTTATGACGAATAAGCACATCTCTATAGATGGTATCATCCTCTTCCAAATAAACCCTAAATTTTAAAATTGCCATCCTGCAAGATGTGTAAAATTCAGTACTTACAAAAATGAATTAGCTAACAAATTCTAAATTCATCTCTTTTCCCTTGTTTATCATGAAATCCCAGGCAGCTTCATAAGTATTTGGAATAATCCCATCCAAAATAGCTTCTCTAATAGCGTCTTTTATGATGCCAACTTGTTTGCTGGGTGATAAACCAAAAGCCGCCATAATCATTTCCCCTGTTACAGGAGGCTGCCAATTGCGTATATGATCTGCTTCTTCCACCTCCTTCATTCGTTCCTCTACCAACTCAAAATTGGCTAAAAACCTCCGCACTTTATTGGGATTCTTACTGGTAATATCAGCCCTGCATAGTATCATAAGTGCATCAATATCTTCTCCAGCATCAAAAATTAATCGCCTCACCGCACTATCTGTAATATTTTCTTTAGTTAAACTAATTGGACGCAAATGCAATAGAACAAGTTTCTGTACAAAGCGCATTTTCTCATGCAATGGAAGCTTTAATTGTGCAAAAATTTTAGGAACCATTTTTGCTCCAACTACTTCATGACCATGGAAAGTCCAACCATGATCTGGCTCAAATCGCTTAGTTGCCGGTTTACCAATATCATGCAATAATGCAGCCCACCTTAACCAAAGATCATTAGAATGCTCTGAGAGGTTGTCGAGTACTTGTAGCGTATGATAGAAATTATCTTTATGTCCTTTCCCATCAATATATTCAGCACCTTTTAAATCGAGCAGTTGCGGAAAGAAAAATTGAAGTAAGCCCGCATGATGCAGCAAGTCCCAACCTATTGATGGTTTTTCGCAAAGCATAATTTTATTGAGTTCATCTGCAATGCGCTCCTTAGAAATAATTTTAATTCGATGTGCTTCTTGTTGAATAGCTTGAAAAGTAGTTGGATCAATTTCAAAATTTAATTGAGCAGCAAATCGAATAGCGCGCAACATTCTAAGTGGATCATCTGAAAAAGTTGTTACTGGATCTAAGGGGGTAATTATTCTTTTTTGGTTTAAATGCTTCAACCCTTCGAATGGATCAATAATATCTGTTTGAATGGGAATTGTAAGAGCAATAGCTAATGCATTAATGGTAAAATCTCGCCTGTTTTGATCATCTTCTAAAGTGCCTGGTTCAACATCAGGTTTTCTGCTCTCTGAACGATAACTTTCTTTTCTTGCACCAACAAACTCTAAAGTAAAGCTGCCCCATTTTAACTGAGCTGTACCAAAATTTTTAAAGTATGCAACAGTTGGTTGCGGCTCTAATTTTTTTGCAACTGAAAAAGCCAATTCTATACCATCGCCTAAGGTAACCACATCTGCATCCTTTGTAGGCCTTCCTAATACTTTATCTCGTATAAATCCGCCTATTAAAAAAGAAGGAAAACCCAACTCCTCTGAAGCAACAGCAACTTTGTCAAACAAACTAATCTCCTCACGAGTCAAACTAATCTTCATATAACAAAGGTAAGTCAGGCAGTTGGAATGCTATTAGATAGCACATGCATTGGATCAATTTTTTCAGCACAATCAAAATGGCCTTTTGGACAAGCTTTTTTACCATGTAAACCGCAGGGTCTGCATGAAAGGCTTTCTATGACTTCTATAATGTGTTGATTCTTTGAAAGAGGGCCATATCCGAATGACGGAACAGTAGAACAATAAATGGCGGTTACAGGAGCATCCATAGCTGATGCAAAGTGCATAGGTGCCGAATCGTTTACATAATTCATAGTTGCACCTTTCATCAGCGCTGCCGATTCTAAAAAGCTCAATTGCCCACTCAAATTATGTACCTGGTTGTGTTTTGATGTATCTTGAATTTCTTCACAAAGTTTCCTATCGCTAGGCGCACCAAGTAAGTAAATGTGAAATGATGCTGGAATCAAATCAATTAATTCTACCCATTTATGTTTTGGCCACTGTTTGGTAAACCAAACTGAAGAGGGTGCCATGCATATATATGGACGTAACTGCAAAGACTTTATATTTTCAAAATCTGTTTTAGAGGGATAAAGTGCAGGCTTTGAAACTCGCGTTCCAACCCATTCATCAATAAGTTGATGATTCCTATCAATTTCATGTCCCGCGTCGAACCTGTGTTCAATTTCGTAGGTAAAAAGAAAGCTAAATGGATTTTTATCGAACCCCACTGTTTGCTTCGCCCCCGACAATGCAGTTAATAATCCGGTTGACCAATACCTCTGCACATTCACCACTAAGTCAAAATGCTCCGAGCGAACTTTCTTAATAAGCTTAAATAAGTTTTTGTATTTCTCTTGCTTTTTATTCCAAACCCAAACCTTATTCAGGAATGGATGATTTTTGAGTAGCCCCTCATTTCCACCCCTCACAAGCATATCTAGCTTAGCTTTTGGGAAATGCTGGTGCAAAGCTTCCAATAAGCTGGTGGCTAAAACTACATCGCCTATAAATGCTGTTTGGATAATTAAAATTCGCTGCATGAACAGCAAAACTATACCTTATTCGTATTCTAGCTCACTTGTAAAAAACTCCCAATCAAAAAGAACCTCTTCAAAATGAAATGATTTTACAGAAACCTCTCCTTCTTCATTTTCTAATTGATGAATCATGATATCCATAATTTGAGGAACTGGATCAGAAAAGTCTGTTGATATGGAGGGAGTAGAAGTCATTTCATTTGTTTAGCCCTTTAACACAGAACTGAGCTTATTGTTTAACAATTTAAGCCTTTTTTTTCAATAAATCTTCGCTTCCCAAATAAGATTTTTTTGATTAGCCATCACACCCTGTAAGTTTGCCAAAAATTGCAACTGAGATGAAAGAATTGATAGAAACAGCATGGTCGAATAGAACTTTGCTACAGGAAAAACAATATGAAGATGCTGTAAGAGCTGTCATTGAAGAGGTTGACAAAGGCAGGTTAAGAGTAGCAGAGCCCACTGAAACGAGCGAATGGAAGGTAAATGAATGGGTAAAACAGGCAATTTTGATGTATTTCGGTATCCAAAAAATGCAAACCTGGGAACTCCCTCCTTTTGAGTTTTACGATAAAATGGCCCTTAAATCAAATTATGCTGAATTAGGAGTTCGCGCTGTTCCCCATGCGGTTGCTCGCTATGGCGCTTATTTGGCAAAGAATGTAGTTCTAATGCCCAGTTATGTAAATATTGGAGCCTATGTTGATGAAGGGACAATGGTCGACACATGGGCTACAGTAGGTAGTTGTGCACAAATAGGTAAAGGTGTTCACTTAAGTGGCGGTGTTGGTATAGGTGGCGTTTTGGAGCCTTTACAAGCAACTCCAGTTATTATTGAAGATGGTTGCTTTTTAGGCAGCAGAAGTATTGTAGTTGAGGGAGTTGTAGTAGAAAAAGAAGCAGTACTTGGCGCGAATGTTGTTTTAACACAATCAACTAAAATTATTGATGTAAGCGGAAGTGAACCCATTGAAATGAAAGGAAGGGTTCCTGCAAGAAGTGTAGTTATTCCGGGTAGCTACACTAAAAATTTTCCAGCCGGACAATTTGGAGTAGGTTGCGCATTAATCATTGGAAAAAGAAAAGCGAGCACCGATTTAAAGACTAGCTTAAATGATGCGTTGCGCGATTTTAATGTAAGCGTTTAAAAAATCATATATGCCAAATACCCAACCTTTTATACAACAAGATGCCGTAGTTTTTGGGCTCTTAATGATGATACTGGGTTGGGTATTTACTACTTCAAATAGCAAGCATAGCTTTTGGAAAAAGCTGTATACCTGGGTACCTCCTATTTTGCTATGTTATTTTATACCAGCTTTACTCAATTCTACTGGAATCATTAGTGGAGAACAGTCGGGCCTGTATAAAATTTCGTCACGTTATCTCTTACCAGCATCCCTGGTACTTCTTACCCTTTCTATAGATCTTAAAGCCCTGCTCCGCTTAGGCCCAAAAGCATTGGTGATGTTTTTAGCGGGCACACTTGGAATTATGCTTGGCGGACCGTTAGCACTGTTAACAGTTGGTAAAATTTTTCCTTCGCTCATGCAAGGAACCGGCGATCAAGAGGTTTGGCGTGGCCTAGCAACAGTAGCAGGAAGTTGGATTGGTGGTGGTGCCAATCAAACAGCTATGTTGGAAGTATTTGGTGCCAGCAAAGCATTGTTTAGTCAAATGATTGCTGTAGACGTTTTAGTTGGTAATGTCTGGATGGCATTTCTGCTATACTGGGCTGGAAAACCACAGATAATTGATCGCTTTTTAAAGGCAGATAGCAGTGCGATTCATGAACTGCAAAAAAAGGTTGAACTATACCAACAATCTATTAAACGTGAAAGAAATTTAGCCGATTGGATGTTGCTTCTTGCAATTGCTTTTGGTATAACGGGCGTTTCTCATTTTTTAGCTGATATTGTTGCTCCCTTTATTGGAAACAACTATCCTCAATTAAAACAATATTCTCTAGACAGTACTTTCTTTTGGATTGTAGTGCTGGCAACAACAGGCGGACTAATAGCATCCTTCACAAAAGCCAGATCACTTGAAGGTGCTGGCGCCTCTACTTTTGGATCTCTTTTCTTATATGTACTTGTTGCAACGATTGGTATGCAAATGGATTTAAAAGCATTGCTTCATGCACCCGTTTTGTTTTTAGTGGGTATTGTGTGGATGTTCTTTCACATCATGATTATGTTAATTGTAGCTAAGTGGATTAAAGCACCATTTTTTTATGTGGCAGTTGGATCTCAAGCCAATGTGGGCGGTGCTGCATCAGCACCTGTTGTTGCATCGGCATTTCATCCCTCACTTGCTCCCGTAGGAGTTTTATTAGCTGTATTGGGTTATGCATTGGGAACTTACGGCGCATATATTTCGGGACTATTGATGCAGTGGATTTTTCAACTCAATCATTAAAAAGAATATACTTCAACTTGATTGGGTGTATGTATATTCAATTCATTGCTTTCACTTTTCTCGACAAATCCAACCACTTTTGCTTCAATATTAAATTGTTTTGCAACCTCAATTAAGGCGGAAGCTTCCTCTTTTTTAGTAAAAATTTCCAAACGATGTCCCATGTTAAAAACCTGGTACATTTCTCTCCAAGAAGACCCTGAATTTTCTTGTATTAATTGGAAGATGGGTGGAATATCAAACAGATTATCTTTTACAACTTTTAGACCTTGGGGTACATATTTCATACACTTGGTTTGCCCACCTCCACTGCAATGAATAACTCCATGCAAACTTGAAAAATGTTCTTCTAATAACACTTTCATTAAGGGTGCATAGGTTCTTGTAGGACTTAATAAAAGCTGACCAATGGTGTGTTCCTTCCCATCAACTTGTATTGTATCTGTCATCCTGTTTTTTCCAATATACACAACTGCATCATCCAACTTAGGCTCAAATGTTTCAGGAAATTGTTCTGCATAATATTTGCCCAACACATCATGCCTCGCGCTGGTTAACCCATTACTTCCCAAACCACTGTTGTATGCAGATTCATAAGAAGCTTGTCCACTACTTGAGAATCCAACTATCACATCACCAGCCTGAATATGTTCGTTGCTAATGATTTTCGCTTTAGGCCATCTGGCAGTCATGGTGCCATTTACTGCTATTGTTCTAACAACATCCCCCACATCAGCAGTTTCACCCCCGAGATAATGAATTTGAATCCCCCACTTTTTGAGTTCATCAAAAAACTCTTGGTTGCCTTGTATAACAGCTTCTAACACCTCACCCGGTATCAATAACTTATTGCGGTCTATGGTTGAAGAAAAAAGCAATTGATTATACACTCCCACGCATAGCAAATCATCTAAGTTCATTGCAATGGCATCTTGAGCAACGCCCTTCCATACAGAAACATCACCCGTTTCTTTCCAATACAAATATGCTAAAATGCTCTTTGTACCTGCACCATCTGCATGACTGATATTTACATAATTAGGATCACCAGTTAGATAATCGGGGTACATCTTACAAAAAGCCTTTGGAAACAAACCCTGATCTAGGTGCTGTATTGCTTTATGTACCTCTTCTTTTTGGGCAGAAACGCCGCGCTGGTCATATAAACTCATGATGAATATAGATCTGTTGTATTGGCTGCGAAGTTAATTAAGGTTGTTTGAAATGGCTATAATATCTCCAATACCTTAGCTTTGCGGCCGATGATGCAGGTGCATGAACATATTGAACAGTTACCAACATTTACAAATGCTGTAGTTACCATTGGAACATTCGATGGGGTTCACCTTGGACATAAAGCTATTATTGACCAATTGAAGAGAACTGCCCAAGAAATTGGTGGTGAAACTGTTATCATAACTTTTGATCCTCACCCTAGAACTATTATTTCATCAGTTCCAGGCGACCTGAAGCTACTAACGCTCATCCATGAAAAAGCACGTTTATTAAATGAAGCAGGTATTGACCATCTTGTAGTGGTGCCTTTTAATACAGCATTTGCTATGCAAAGTGCAGATGATTATATCCGTGCATTTCTTTTTGAAAAATTCAAGCCCCATACAATCATCATTGGCTATGACCACAGATTTGGGAAAGGCAGAAATGGCGATTTTACTATGTTAGAAGCTTATGGGAGAGAATTAGGGTTTACCGTTGATGAAATTGAAGGGCAAAATGTGGCGGAGGTTGTTGTAAGCTCTACCAAGGTTAGAAATGCGTTGCTTGAATCAAATATTGAAAAAGCAAATGCATATTTGGGCTATCCGTATTTTTTCTCTGGAAAAGTTATAGCAGGCAATCAGCTAGGGCGCACCATTGGATTTCCAACAGCTAATTTGCAAATTGCTGCCGCAGAAAAGCTCATTCCGGGCAATGGTGTGTATGCTGTTACAGCTATACTCAATAAAAACAATGTGTTTTCAACCTACAAGGGCATGATGAACATTGGATTTCGTCCAACAGTAGATGGCAAAAGAAGAATGATTGAAGTGAACTTACTAGACTTTTCAGACGATATTTATGAGTGTAGTTTAGAAGTACATGTACATGCTTTTATAAGAGGAGAAGTGAAATTTGATGGAATAGAGGCTCTAAAAGCACAGCTACAAAAAGATGCAGTAGTTGCCAGAGAGCTACTTACTACGATTGGATAATCTTACAAACCACTTCTTTCAGCAAGTCGGCGTCTGATGTACCTTGATCATTTACGCCAACACTGCGTAAATTATACTGCTCCAAAAGAAGAAATACTTTTTCCAATTCTTGAAAAGAATAGTTCTTATACGCTTCTTTTGCTTGTTGCATAGCAACGGGATTATTAAAAAATAGAGGCCGCAACACTGAGTCTGACACATTACCTATTCCATGCAGCTTATAAATTTTACTGAAATAATTAAATAAGGTAGGCAGTATTAACTGAATAGGACCCGCTTTTGGATTGGCATCAAAATATTGAATGATTCTTATACATTTTGCCAAATCTTTAGTTGCCAATGCATCTTGTAGCTCAAAAGCATTAAAGTCTTTGCTTATACCAATAAAAGTTTCAATATCCGATGTTGTAATTTGACTACGCCCTTTTATATTAACACGAAGTTTTTCAATTTCATTATGCAATCTTCCTAAATCGTTTCCTACATGATCAATGAGCAAATGCAAAGCCTTTTGTTCAAAAGTAAAACCTGCCTCCTCTGCCATTTTACTGACCAACATGGGCAACTGATTCTCATACACTTTTTTGGTAGTTACTAATTCTCCGTTTTTGGCTATTAACTTACTTACTTTACTACGTTTATCAAGCTTTTTTTCTTTATGACCAATTACCAACAATGTAGTAGGCTGAGGATTTTCAAAATAGCTAGCTAATGCATCAACTTCTTTAAGATGCTGTGCTTCTTTTAAAACCACTACTTGCCTTTCGCCAAACATGGGATATTGCTTACAAATATTCACCAACTGAGCAGGCAGCGTGTCTTTGCCATAAAGTATGTGCAAATTAAACCCAGCTTCTTCTGGACTTAACAAATTTTGCTCAGCATAATTTATTACCTGATCAATAAAAAACGGCTCCTCTCCTTCAACCCAATAAAATGGCTTGAATTTTCCTTTTTTCCAATCATCTATAACAAACTGAACTGACATGTCGCAAAGTTGTGGGACTGAAAGCAAAATACAATCATAACCGAACTTTTTTTAAGAAATAGACAAAAGCCCAGCCTTTTTTGGCACGGTTTTGGGAGTTTATTAAAAAACTGAGCCAAACTCGGTTAATTTTTCATTTAAAATACCTACCATGCAGCAATACTCAGAACAGAAAGACAACAGGAAAGTCATTTATGGCATTTTAATTGGTGCGCTCGTGCTCACATGGGCATATATTTTCTATGATAAAAATAAAAATGAGGAAGAAAAACAACAGTTAACGGCTCAAGTGAATCAAGTAGACAGTGCAAGACTTGAGATATTAGAAGAATTCAATTTAGCTACCATTAAAATTGATTCTTTAACCAATAACTCAATTGAACTTCAAGGAAGTTTAGCGGATAAAAATGCAGCTATTCAAAAGCTTAAATCTGAAATCAGAACTATTTTGAGCAAAAAAAATGCAACGTCTGCTGAACTTGAGCAGGCCAAAGCATTGATTGCAGAATTAAATGGAAAAGTGAATGATTTATTTGCTGAGTTAAAGCAAGTAAAAGCAGAGAACAAAGCACTTACAGCTTCGAACGAACAATTAAATCAGGAAAAAACAACACTTACCACTCAAAAGGCAGAATTAGAAGACAACTTAAATGTAACAAAAACAGAAAAAAAGAAGTTAGAAGATAAAGTTGATATTGCTTCAACACTAAAAGCTACCAACATCAATATAGCAGCAATTAATATTAAAAGCAGCGGTAAAGAAGTGTCAACTACCTCTGCTAAAAGAGCCGATATGTTTTTAGTTTCATTTATAGTAGATGAGAACAGGGTAACTCCCAGCGGTTCAAAAGATTTGTATGTATGTATAACAGGACCAGATGGAAAATTATATACAGAGGGAGGCAGCTTTACTACCAGAGAAGAGGGGCAAAAATCATATACCAATCAGGTTACAATTAATTATGAAACTGGCAAACAAATGCCTGTAAGTTTTAATTGGAAAAAGAATGATAAATACCAAGCGGGTGATTATAAAATTGAAATTTATAACAACGGCTTTAAAATTGGTGAAGGCATCAGAACTTTAAAGAAGGGTGGAATTTTCTAGTAAAAAATAAACATGTTACAAAAGCAGCTCTTAATGGGCTGCTTTTTTGTTTTTAAATTATTATTCAGTTTATTGTTATCAGAACAAAAGAAGTTATGTAGGCACTCGAGAAGCAGGAGGCTAACTAAACAACAAAGACGTAAAATAACAGCTACCTTTAAATTGAGGATGTTTTACATCACAAAAAAGACTATTGGAAGCAATACCATTCCAATCAGTTATAACCACAATCGTTTGAGCAACAACACCAAAGTTCAAGAATACAGCCTCTGTTTCTTTGATCATGAAGGCTTAGTCGACTAGCATAGGAGTTGGCAGCGTTTACGCGATAAAGCAGAAGTGCTCAAAACACCAACAAGTGAATAAAATACTGAAAGATTTAAAAAAACTGCAGCATTTCGGAAGCCAAGAATTTGCAATACCTGCTATTCTGAATATAGCGAAGCAAACCTGTTAAAAATGAAATGGCAAGAAGGGTGATTCCGATGTAGGTTTTATCTTAGTAGTGTAATAAAACTACGTTTATGGAAATTATACTCTTTTGGCTCTTTGGATCATTTTTTGTAGCCGGTGTTTTTGGCACGGCTAGAAAAATTGGATTTTTTCAAGCTCTTATTCTAAGTCTATTCTTTTCCCCTGTAATTGGAATTATAGGATGCCTTATGTCACCTACATTAGAAGAAGAAAGAAAAAAACAAGAGTTATATCAGAAACTTACAAAAGATGAACAGCCAGTTACACCAACAAAAATTGAAGATCAAAAACTGCCTATAAGCGTTGCAGACGAGCTGAAAAAGCTGAAAGAACTATTAGATGCAGGGGTACTTACCCAAGAAGAGTTTGATGCACAGAAGAAAAAGCTGTTAAGCTAATATTAAATTTTAATATTCCTAACATTATGAATATAAGCGGCTTGTATAAATCATTTGTTAAATTTTACAAATTAGAATAACATGAAAAATACTTAATTTTTTTTTTATAGCTTTACGCAGCTTTAATTACAAAACACTTACCGATCATGTCTAGAAATTTTTTGAGCGATCAAATTATAATGAATTTGTCTGCCTCTAAATTCTTAAAGCTAGTTAGGAACGATAGCCAGAGAAAAAATATATTGCGAATTAGTTTTTTACCACCTGTTTTAGGTTCCAAATCACTAGGCTCTTACAAAGTTGTTTTAAAATATGAGCAATCAAAAAAGACAAATCCAGCAAAACTCATCTTCTAAGGAGGAACTCCCCTTGGAAGTTATTGAAAAATTTATACAAGTACAGGAGGCTGAACTTATTACCAAAAGTCAAGAATTAAAAGTTAGGGAGAAGGAAATAGAAGCAAATACAAAGCTTGCTGAAAAGCAAATGACCCTTCAAGCAGAGCTTCTAAAAAACCAACCTGGAGAATATAGAAAAAACTTTGTTACTCTTGGCTATTTTGTAGTTGGCATTATCTTAATTATTGTCGTTTTTTTAGGATTCTGCCTGTATTTAGGTAAGGAAGATTTTGCATCTAAAATATTTGGATATTTAATGTATGGAATAGTAGGAATAGCATCATACTATTTCGGGAGAAAGTCTAAAGATAACAAGCAAAACACTAAAAGCGGAGATATAGACGAAGCAGAAGTAATTAATTAGCTACCCTCACTTGTCCTTTTCACACCCAATCTTAGTAACCAATTTTAAGCCTTAATACACAAAATACTTACGGCTTTCTCATGTCAGTAAGTACCGATAAAGTTCAATTATTTGGAGTTGTGATTTGCTTTCAAATTATTATGTAGCTTAGTGTTATCACAACAACATCTTCTTTTTCCTTAACGACATTTCCGTTGTGATTTGCTTTCAAATTATTATGTAGCTTAGTGTTATCACAACTCAATGGATGGAAGAAAAGATAGTTAGAGCGTTGTGATTTGCTTTCAAATTATTATGTAGCTTAGTGTTATCACAACACGAACTGCATAAAACGCAAAAAATGAATGAGTTACATAGAATTCTAGGATGTAAAAAACGAGATTTTTCCTTCTTTTTTACATCCTATTTTTTTAAAAAAGTTCGAGTTGTTGTATAGTATCTGGGCCTTCTACCACCTCTTTCCCCCTAAATATCTCCATCATCCCAAACTGTTTATCAGTAATACACATAATCCCTACATGACCTTTGGAAGGAAGAATCCGTTTTACCCGTTTAATATGTACATCGGCATTTTCTCTGCTGGAGCAGTGACGAAGATAAATGCTGAATTGAAACATATTAAAGCCATCTGCCATGATATCCTTTCTAAACTTTGCATACACTTTCCTGTCTTTTTTTGTTTCAGTTGGAAGATCAAAAAATACCAGCACCCACATAATCCGATATGCATTTAGACGGTGATACATTTTACTGCGATAAATCGGGATACAATATTTTCCTTGAAACGCCCTCATAACACTTAGACAATGAGGCCGTAGTGCGGTTAACTGCATTCATTAATGGACTTCTTTGGCCATCCATGATGACATCCATAGCAGGGATACGCAGTAAAATTTGCTTGGTCGATCGATCAATTTCTGCAGGTATAACATTCCTAATCAAACTACAAACTGTCAAATCCACGTAAGGTCGATAGGGCTCCATGATATCATCAGCCAAACAAAAGGCATTGTATTGGTTACGGTGGTGTAAACCCAAACTTGGAAGCAACCCACTGGCTACAATACTTCTGGCAACGGTAGCCCTTAGAATGGCATACCCATAGTTCAATAAATGGTTCGGGGGAAATCCATATCGATCTCTTTTGAAATCGGGCAAACCCGGAAATACTCTTTTCCAGTAATAGGCAGCAGCCTGTCCCTCGGCATTCTCTGAATCACCACTTTTTACTTCTTTACTTAATCTTTCTAAGTATTCATACGGAGCAGATTGCCGCTCAAGAACTGCAGCCTGATTCCTAATTTTAGCAACAATGGTTTGCTGCCAAAGCTGTTTTTTCAAAGGTTGACTTGCTTCAACCTGGGCCTTTTGTTTTTGAGATTGTAGTGTATGTCCTTCTATGGGTAAAAGTAACCCACTTGGATGGTGAAACTCGTCGCATGTAACCACTGCTGTATTATTGGAAACTAGTTTGTTTAACAGATAATGAGTGATTGTTACTTGTAAATGTTCTAAAACAAGTACTCCAATATCTTCAATTGGAACTCTTTTATCTGCAACATCGTCCTTATCTTTTAAGTAAGCGTAACTTACAACCATTTGCTCATTATCACAGCGCAAATGGCAGGGGCTTTCGATGCAAATGGTCCGTTTTATCATTATCAATTCAAAATATTACCAATACGATCAACTTTTAGCTTTAAACATCTTTCCTTAATAGAAGTTCCATCCAAAGAAAACTCGATCTTATTTAATTGGCTAAATTCAATTTTATCAACAATACTTTTACTAACATAAAAAGGCACTACATATAATCTTACTCCAGTAAAACTTACTACTTTTTAAACTCTTTGAAATTGCTGATAAGTAAATTTTTGAAAGTTTATATTTAAAGTGTTTTCAAATTCGTCCTCTGTAGGCAAGTAAACTAAATCATTAGGAGAAAGCTGAAATAAAAGTGTATTGCCGTTATCATCTACGAGTGGTACTGATTGACATTTTATAATATCACTAGCACTTTGCTTTTGACTTTCGACAACTTCATTAAATGGAATTGTTTTATAAGTTCGTCTCCCTGTTTTATCAAGGTAAATAGCAAAAAACAAATTGGTGCCTTTAGCCGCCTCAGCAAATTTGTATTTTTTATTTCCTATATTACCAATATTAAATTTATTGCCCCTAGGTTCAAATGTTCTAATTTTATAAATAGGCTGATGATTTAAACCATTATTTAGCTCTCTTATTTTAAGGTTCATTTCTTCAATGCCATCAGTCGAAAATGCTAAAAGCTCAGGTAATATCAATCTTCCCTTATCATCCTTAACATTCTGATACTTATTCTGAGAAAGATGCTTTAGTAATATTTTTTGAACCCCGGAATCCGTGATACTTTGAATTTTAGACTCATTAAAGCTTTGATCTAATTGCACTCTAGAAGCAACATTTTCATCATTCCAATAATAAATCTCAACTTTCATAACTCCCTTATCAATCTCCTTAAGCTTACTTGTTATTGTATTTTTATTATAACCTTTATGAATTAACTCACGAATGATATTACGGATATTAACTTCAACAATATCATCTACATTATCAATCGCATTACTAATACTAACAAACCGTTTTGATCTTAATTTTATTAATCCATAAATAGTATCCTTATGTAAGGGCTTTCTAATCGCCCAGCTATCACCTTTCGTCTGCTTTACTTTTACTTTTCTCAATACCCCATTTTTATTTTCCCACCTTTCATACTTATTGACCATTTTGTTAATTACCCTTAGATTTTGTTTAAAACTGACAATTATCGAGTTTAAATGGTCTTTTGCATCGGTAAGCTCCCCCAAAAACAGTACGGTTTAAAAGTAGACAAAAGTCAATACATTT
>JAKRSC010000025.1 GCA_022402565.1 Hydrotalea sp.
AATTAAGTAGAGAGGGCAAGTTTTTAGCAGATAGAATAACAGTAGACTTAATGCTAGAATAGTTAACCTTAGTTTACATTCTCAATAGAATTATCTACAGCCTGTAAAAGACTCATGATAACAGGATAAAATTCATGCTTTTCAGGATACTTTTTCTTCAGTTTTTCTGCAATTTGGGTCATAGTCATCAACAAATTCTCTTTGGTAATACTATGTGTTTGCAAATCAGATGGTCGATGAATTTCAAAATCATCTTTTAACAAATCTAAAATGGAAATTTCCAATACACGTGATAGTATTTTTATATGCTTGACCGTTAATTGAGTCTGGTTATTTTCGATTTTGCTGTATGCATTCTGAGAAATGCCCATTTCCTTTGCAACATAATCTTGGGTAAAGTTTCTTAATTCCCTATATTTTCTGATGATCGTACCGGGCATAATGGGTTGTTTTAGATTTTTATATTACAAAGAGGAATGCGGTTTTGTTGAATATTTAGTCCAAAAATATTAAAATACTGAAACAATTATAACAGCTTCATCTCTAATTCTTTGAAAACAGACTCTGGCTCTTCCTGCTCCCACAAAATTCTATATATCCCTGTTGCAATAGGTATATGAGCACCTAGACTTTGATTCATATGGTATATACATTTGCTGGCATTATAACCTTCAGCTACCATATTCATTTCTAATTGAGCAGATCTTACCGAATAGCCTTTTCCAATCATATTCCCAAAAGTTCTGTTTCTACTATACAGTGAATAGCACGTAACCAATAAATCTCCCAAATAAACAGAAGTTGTGTGATTGATATTAGTAACATCAGGATCGACCATTGCACTTAAAAAAACAAACATCTCATGTGCAGCATTGGCAATAAATACACTTTGAAAGTTATCTCCATATTCAAGACCATGGGCAATACCAGCTCCTAGTGCATATATATTTTTTAATACAGCGGCATATTGTACTCCTACCACATCTTGATTGGCTACAATATTGATGTAGTCGGTTTTAAAGTAATTGCCAATTTCCAATGCTTTATCAGATGAAATCCCTGAGAAAGTTAAATATGAAAGCTTTTCTGCGGCAACTTCTTCAGCATGACAAGGACCTAAAATGGTAAAGTAATCTTCTATTTTAAAGTCAAACTTTTGACTTAAAAAATCATTCAGCATGAGGTTACTATTAGGAAGTATTCCTTTAATAGCAGACAGTATCTTTTTGTCTTCGAAAATATCTAATGGAAGTTCATTTAAAATGTTTTCAATATATGCTGAAGGAACTGCCATAACCAAACAATCTGAATGTTTGATAACATTTTGAATCTCGTTTTCTAAATTCAGCTGAGTTGTATCGAAATAGGCAGTTTTTAGATAATGAGGGTTATGTCTCCTTTTTTGGAAATAATGAATGGATTCGGTATTCCTAATCCACCAATTAAGCTCATTCCCATGATCAGCCAAAATTTTAGCAAGTGCTGTAGCCCAACTTCCACTTCCTATCATTCCAAAACGCATATATGAAATTTTACGTTCAAACAAACATACGAAACCAAACAAGAAAAAAGGCAAGAATCAAATTTCTTGCCTTGCTTGTATATTAAAGAACATTAGACTAATCTTTCTTTTGCTCAAAAAGCTTGTCCTTTTTTACAACTTTAACCTTGTCGCCTTCTTTCAACGATTTACTAACTACATTATAAGGACCAACAATTACCTCGTCGCCAACTTTTAATCCCGATAATATTTCAATATGATTTAGATCTTGAATATCTGTTTTAACTTTTACCTTCTTTACGGTTGCATCTGCCTGCAAGACGAATACAACTTCTTCAATATCATCTGATGAAGATTTATCAGAAGTTTCAGCTGGTGCTTTATCATTCTTTTCACCCTCAGATTTTTCTGATGAATTACTTTCTTTCTTTGAATCTCTAGTAGTAACAGCATTCAATGCCACTGCAACAACATCTCTTTTAGTTTTGGTTTGAATATCTGCGCTTGCTGTCATACCAGGACGGAAAGGAAAACGATTTTTACTACTAATCAAATCCTTATAGCTTTCAGGCATCAATCTAATGTGGACTTTATAATTAGTTACCTCGTTTGAGCTCGCAACACCAGTAGCAGAGTTTAGCTGCGGATTAGCAATTTTATACACTACACCTTTAAACTTGCGATTATTATAAGCATCTACTTCAACTAGAGCGGTATCACCAATTTTTACTTTCGTAATATCATTTTCACCTACATCTACGCGCACCTCGAAACTACTCATATCTGCAATACGCATCATTTCTGTACCAGCCATTTGAGCAGTACCAACTACACGTTCTCCTTTTTTTACTGCTAATAAACTTACTACTCCATTCATAGGAGCAACAATGGTTGTTCTGCTAACATCTTTATTAGCCCTATTCAATTGTGCTTCGGCACTTTTTACAGCAGCTTTTAAACCGTTTATGCCTTCAATAGCAGCATTTAAATTAGCTTGAGCCGACTTATATGCTTGCTCAGCTTGTTCATACTCAAGTTTTGAAATAACTTTTTCTTCATACAATTTTTTCTGCCTATTATAATTAGCTTCGGCTTGAGCGAGATTAGCTCTTAACGCACCTAGCTGAGCAACAGAGTTTGATACTTGTGCTTGTTGTTGACTAACTATTGCAGAAGCTTGATCTTTTTGTGTGCTTAATATGTCGGCATAAATACGCGCAAGAACCTGTCCGCGGCTAACGCTATCGCCTTCATTTACTGTAAGCTCCACAATCTCACCACTAATGTCTGGACTTACCTTTACTTCAACCTCTGGATAAACCTTACCGCTTGCATTCACGGTTTCTATAATAGTTCTAGTAACTACTTTTTCAGTTGTTACTTCAACACCTTCTTCTTTACCTATTACGCCACCCTTTTTTAGTCCAACTAAAATTAGCAATACTGCAACTAATGCTACAATGACCCAAATAATTTTTTTACTCATAAAACAATTGTGTGTGGTTTATAATTTTAATCCCTGTCCTTTATAAAATTCAAGCAACTTTAGTCTAAAAACATAATCAAATTGGTTGTTCAACTTTTCTAGTTTAACACGTAAAAGATTATTCTGATTTGTTATAAGGTCTAATGTATTGCTAAATCCGGCTTCATATCTTTTAACCGCCATTTCATATACTTTTTCTGATGCTTTTTCAGATTGAATACTACTATTGTAACGCTGTAATGCGTTAATTGCATTTTGATATGCCTGATAAATATTTTGTTGTAATAATATGTTTGCTTGCAAGATGTTAGTTTCAGCTTGCTCTACTTGTAATTTAGCTCTTTGAAGATTTAGCTTTGCAGAACCATTATTGAAGATTGGAATCTGCAACTGAAATCCCACATTTTGTCTAAAGTTTTGCTCAAGTTGTCTACCCCACCCTTCCCAAATTTCACCAAAATTTTTTCTGCTTTGTTGTACCTGAAAAGTAGGCTGTTGAACAAAATAAGGAGTGCCGCCAACATTAACAAAAGCTGGTGTTGTTGCAGTGCCTGTAGGAATAACCCCTGATATCTTTTTACTTGGAGATGCAAAGTTAGTTGCAAGCCCACCAAATGCAGTAATAGTAGGATAAAATGAACTCTTAGCCACTTTCACACCAAGCTTTTGAGCATCAAGTCTAAGTTCATTTACCTTTTGCGCTGGTTGATTAGATAAAGCTAATTTATATAAATAGGCAGGATCTAATTCGGCTAAAGGCTCAACAGGAATTTGATCAATGGGAGGTGTACTTGGCACAAAAGACATGGCCATATCAATATTCAATAGTGCTTTTAATTGAATAACACTTTGCTCATAATTTGTGGAAGCTGTAACAACATTTGCACTATCTCTAGCCAGTTGAGCTTCAATTTCTGCTGCATTTACTTCGGGTAAATTGCCAGCAGCAACACGTTGACGGGTTAAAGCTAGCTGCGTCTTAGTTTGATTCATTTGAACCTGTGCAATTTCAATTTGTTGCTTGCTAGCAAGAACATTTAAATAAAATGTAGCAACATTCAGTGCAATATCATTTTCCACTCTTTTGATATCTTCTCGAGCTGCTTTCTCATTGATTTGTGCCTGAGAAAGTTCATATTTTAATCTTCCCCAGTTAAAAACTTGAATACCTACGTTTGCTCCTATGCCTTGAAAGGTAAGCTGAGTGGTAGTAAATAAGTTGGTTGTAGGGTCAATAGATCTACCCCATTGTGTACCTAAACTTGTATTAGCGCTAGCGTTAGGCAACTGAGCCCATTTTGCAGCTTGAGTTTGTACTCCTGCAAGACGAGCCTGAATATCTGCCTGCTTTACAGATATGTTATTTTGTATAGCATAGCTTACGCAACGCTGTAAATCCCATTTCTCTTGCCCAAAGAGACTGAGAACAGCCAAATTAGCAGTAAATAAGAATAAAAACTTTTTCATGTAACAAATGTAACCAGACTTTACTGACCCGCTAATGAAAATAGACAGACGGACTAAAATGCCCTTTTTTGTACAAATTGAATTATGAAAGGTCTTGAACAGCTAAAAATGCACTACTTAAGTCATTTATCAAGTATGCAGGGTCTTCCATACCAATATACAAGCGAACCATTCTGTGTTGTTCATTTAATGGACTAAATTCATTTTTAGGAATGCCAGCACACTTAGGCATCACCAATGACTCATATCCGCCCCAACTTACAGCTAGTAAAAAAGACTTTAGTGAGTTAACAAAGCCCTCAATTTTGTCTATTTCATTCAATTTCAACCTAAAACTAAATAACCCGCCAGCCCCTTTCATTTGGGCTTGTGCTAAATTATATTGACTAAAAGATGGATCGAGGGGATAAAATATCTTTTCAACTAATGGATGCTCTTTGAGAAATTCCATTACTTTTTTTGCCGACTTAGAACTTCTATCGAGTCGAGCCTCCAAAGTTCTGATACCACGCAACAAAAGCCATGCATTAAATGGTTGAATACCTGAGCCAACACACATATATTCACTCCTAAACATGGGCTCTATTAATGCAGCAGATCCGGCAATAACTCCTGCAACAACATCGCTATGACCACCTATATATTTTGTAGCCGACTGGATTGATAAATCTATTCCAAGAGAAATAGGCTGCTGATAAATAGGCGTACAATAACTGTTATCGCAAATTGTATTTATACCTTTTGACTTTGCAATTTTTGCAACAGCTGATAAATCTTGAATTGCAAAATCCCAACTATTGGGCGACTCCAAATAAATTAGCTTTGTGTTAGGCTTACATGCCATTTCAAAATTAGCTACATCCCTACCATCCACATATGTACATGTGATTCCCCATTTGGGCAAAATTTGGTCAAATAAATGACGAGCCCATGAATAAGGGTCCCTGACCGATATAATATGATCCCCAGATTTTACTTGAGAGGTAACAGATAGAAAAATAGCAGCTGCACCACTATTTACCACCAATGCATCTTCAGCTCCATCTAATGCAGCCAGCTTTTTACATAAAATATCAACCGTTGGATTCTTCCCCCTACTGTATAAAAAAGTACTGTACTCATCTTTTAATGCACTCCGAATTGATTCGACACTTGAAAATGCAAAATTGGAGGTTTGCATAATAGGAGGTGCAATACTTCTAAAGTAATTGTCACGTTCTTCGCCGAGAGAAAACAATATGTGGGATAAATCATCCATCTATACAGTCTTAAATTTTTTAGAAATGAAAAAAATGACCATAAACACTCCTAATACAATTAATCCGGTAAGTGCAGTACTCAAATCTTGTAATGCAATACTAATTCCAACAAAAGCATAATTAGCTATAAAAAATAATGGAATCCAGGGATATAGTTTCATCTTAAAAATACCTGTTCCATCTAAATGTTTGGTTTCTCTTCTCAATTTAAAAATTGCTGCACTGCTGGCAATCATTCCAAAACAATCTAAGAAAATGGTGAAATTGAGAATTTTTTCAAAGGTTTGAGCAAAGAATAAAATAACAATGCAAACAGCTGCAAATACAGTTAATGAAACAACTAATACTTGATTTTTGGGATCTGACTTTGAGAAGATTTTAGGAAGTGCACCCTCTTCACTCATTGCATACATAACACGAGGATTAGAAAGAAGCAACGCATTGACATATGCTAATACACCAAAAAATAAGAAAAAAGAAAAGATATCAGCCGCTTGAGTACCCATTATTTTTTCAATAACTACATAGGCAATTTCACGTTCTCCTTTCATTTGCTCAAATCCAACTACATAATAGTAGCTAAGATTTGCTAATAAGTAGAGGGTTATAATTATTCCAATACCAATAAATATTCCTTTAGGTATGTTTTTTTGAGGCTGGTCTACTTCTTTTCCGAAATTGATGGTTTGTTGGTAACCTCCGTAAGTAAAAGACACTGCAATTAAACTCAATCCTAAACTCTGAATCCAACTTATTTGCAAGCTGGAGTTATCAACAACTGCCTCTACAGGTACTGCATGCTTTTCGGGAAAAAATAGAGCACCAATGATTATTACCACCATTGCAATTTTGATAAGCATAAGTACATTCTGGGTGGCAGAACTCATTTTTAATCCTTTAAGATTAATCAAATAAAAAACTCCAATTGCAATACAACTAATGAGTGCTTTATGAATATCAGTCCAAGCATATTCAGGAAAAAGCTTAGTAATATATCCAGCGCCAATTAGAGCAACCCCACTTAAAGAAGCAGCATTACTAATTAAAATGATACAATTAATTGCAAAAGCTATACTTGGATGGTATGCGTAGCTAAATACTTTATAATAACCACCGGTAACTGGATACCTGCTACCAATTTCGGCATAAGTCAAAGCACCACATAATGCTACCAATCCACCTATAATCCATGCGCTAAAATAAACGGTTGGATCAACTGCATCTTTTGCACTAGTTGCAGCTGTTCTAAAAATTCCCATTCCAATAACAAGACCAACTACTATCATTATAAAAGAAAACAAACCCAACTTCTGCTGTTGTTGCATAACAATGTTTCTATTTGGTCGGGAAATTAACAATTGTTAAAGAAGTGTGAGAAAGAAAATTTGGAAAGCGCTTTGCCTTAGACCATTTTTGTGCCGTATTTGGTTTCAGACTAAACTAAGTTTAGTTTGAATTAAAAGGGAAACAGGTGTAATTCCTGTGCTATCCCCGTAGCTGTAAATTGTTGCTTTCAGCAATTTTATAACAAGAAACCACTGTTCAACAGAAGAATGGGAAGGTGTTATAAAAGACAATAAGCCAGAAGACCTGCCAACTACGTATTCATTCACGGCTTTCGGGTGAAAGGCATGGGATGTTACCTGTCGCTGCAGAGACAAGCTACGTCCGTTCTTTTTATGATTCGAAAGCTCATTGTTCATCAAAAAAAACAAAACAATGAGCAAAACAACAATGCTCGCTTTGGGTATAGTCTTATTGCAGACTGTCCAAGCACAAAAAAATGACACAACTACAACACAGTTTCTAAGAGATGTGGTTGTTACGGCCAACAAATTTTCACAAAAACAAAACACAACAGGAAAGGTAATTTCCGTGATTGATCAATCTACTATTGAAAAAAGTGGAGGCAGAACGCTAGCCCAATTACTCAATGACCAAGCTGGAATTACTATTAATGGAGCGCTGAATAATGCTGGTACCAATCAAACCGTTTTTATGAGAGGAGCTTCTGCAGGTAGAACCCTTATTCTAATTGACGGTATTCCCGCTTACGATCCTTCATTGATCAATAATGAGTTTGATTTAAATCTATTATCACTTTCAGACATTGAAAGAATTGAAGTTTGTAGAGGCGCACAAAGTACATTATATGGAAGTGACGCTGCTGGTGGTGTAATTAATATAATCACAACCCCTCAAGCAAAAGGGAAACTTCTGCAAATGAAAACTACACTTACAGGTGGGAACTTCGGAACCTTTAGAGGTAGCACTCAATTGTTTGGTAATAATGAAAAATGGAGCTATGTGGTAAAGTACTCTAGAAACCAAACAAATGGATTTTCTGCTGCCTTTGATAGCACTGCAAAAAATGATTTTGAAAGAGATGGATTTGTTGGCAATGTTTTTAGTGGTTCTGCCTCATATCGTTTTTCAAATGCGTTTAGCATTAGAACGTTCGCTCAACATAACGAATATAGAACAGATATTGATGCTGGTATTTTTTCGGATGAAAGCGATTTTACATTAAAAAGTAAAAATAGATTAGCTGGATTTTCTTTGAACTATCAACAAGATAAAACGCAGCTTACTTTCAACTATCAATACAATGATATCAAAAGAAACTTTTTGAACGATAGTTTACATAGACCTGGCTTTACAAGATTTAGTACGGATGATTATGATGGCATTGCTCGTTTTATAGAGTTATTTGGAAGCTTTCAACTAGCAAAAGGTGTTAGATTACTACAAGGTGCCGATTTCAGACATAGCAGCATGAATAGTAGATTCTTTTCTATTAGTTCGTTTGGTCCTTTTACCAGTCAATTTAAAGACACCACTCTTAGTCAAGCTTCTGCTTATGCATCTATTTTTTTGAATGACAAAAAAGAGAAACTATTTTTTGAAATGGGAGGAAGATTGAATGTGCATAGCAGATATGGTGACAATACAACATTCACTATTAATCCTTCTGCAAGATTATCAGACAAGTGGCGAGTTTTTGGTAGTATAGCAAGCGCATTTAAAGCACCTTCACTTTTTCAGTTGTACTCGTCTAATGGAAATAGAAACTTATTGCCTGAGACTTCCGTAACTTATGAAGTTGGAACACAATTCGCATCAAAAACTTTTAATCAAAGACTTGTTTATTTCAATAGAAGAGTAGAAAATGGCATTGACTTCAACTTTATTACTTTCAGATATTTCAACTTCTTGGAACAAACTGTTCAAGGACTAGAATGGGAGGGTAAATGGCAACCTTCTAAAGGTCTGCAAATTCAAGGAAATTATACTTATTTACATGCAAGGGAGACTACTCAAAGCAGAACTACATTTAAAGATACCACCTACAGTCATGTATTAAGACGACCAGCCCATCATGTTAACCTTCAAATTTCTTACACTAAAGATGATCGTTGGCATGTTTCCTTAAACGCAAAATATGTAAGTAGTAGATTTGACGTTGGCGGATTTAGAAGAGATGATGTACAACTAAAAGGGTACTTACTTCTAAATGCTTATGGAGAGTATGTATTCAGTCCGAAGTTAAAATGGTTTGCAGATGTACAAAATGTACTTCAAACAGAATTTTTTGACATAAGAGGATTTAACAGTCAGCCTCGACTTATACAAACTGGAATAAGAGTTCAACTATAATTTTTTATACGCCACTACTTAAGTACAATAAGTAGTGGCATTATTTTTATTTATGCAGCAATTACATGAAGTCTTGGTTGAAAAAGTAAATCAGAAAACAAAACCAATTGGTTCATTAGGCAGATTAGAAGAACTTGCTATACAAATTGGATTGATTCAACAAACTGTTTCACCTACAATTAAAAACCCCCACATTGTTGTATTTGCAGGAGATCATGGAATAGCTGCTACGGGTTTGGTGAATCCCTTTCCACAGGAAGTTACCACACAAATGGTCTATAATTTTGTACAAGGTGGGGCAGCTATTAATGTGTTTGCAAAACTTCATGAAGTTGGCTTATCAATAGTTGATGCAGGTGTTGCTACAGAATTTCCTGCTGAATTACCCATCATTCATGCTTCTATTGCAAAGGGAACGAAAAATTATTTGACAGACTTTGCAATGACCGAATTACAAGCTAATGAAGCAATTGAAAAAGGTAGAACAATTGTTCAAGAAATTTATAACACCGGATGTAATACAATTGGTTTTGGCGAGATGGGCATCGGCAACAGCTCTTCGGCCGCACTAATTATGTCGAATGTGTTACAAGTTCCAATAGAAGAATGTGTGGGCGCTGGAACCGGGGCAAATATTGAGCGGAAACTTAATACACTCAGACAAGTTTATCAATTTCACAAACTAGAAACAAACAACTATTCCCCAATTGAATTATTACAAAGAATTGGCGGTTTTGAAATAGCTATGATGACAGGAGCATTTTTGGAAGCTTATTCAAAAGGTATGCTCATTTTAGTGGATGGCTTTATTGCAACTGCTGCATTTTTATTAGCACATAAAACAACAAGCCAAATAAAAGATCATGCAGTTTTTGCTCATTGCAGTCATGAAAAGGGACATTCAAATATGCTGAACTATTTACATGCAAAACCAGTCCTGCATTTAGACATGAGATTAGGTGAAGGAACAGGTGCGGCTTTGGTTATTCCCATTATTAAATCGGCCTGTGCTATGATCAATGAAATGGCTAGCTTTGAGTCTGCAGGTATTTCTTCTTAAAACTATTATATGGGAACAATTATTCATGCTGGGTTTCAATTAATTCCTTTACAAACCATTGATCCTGAGTATTCTTTAGTTAACAAAGCCATTGAAGTAATTAAAGCTAGTGGATTAAGTTTTAAAATAACTCCTTTTGAAACAGTTGTAGCTGGTAGTTTTGAAGAAGTGCAGGCATTATTATCTTCAATTGAACAATTAACTAAAGAGCAAAGCATAACAGAATGGATTATCCAGTTAAGACTGCATGGCAAGCTTAATACTGATTTATCACTAAGCCTAGAAGTATAATGCGACATCAGATACATTTATTTCTTACAGCTTTAATGTTTTTCACTAGAATACCTATTCCTAAGATTCCTTATCATTCTAATATGCTACAAGAGAGTGCGCGCTATTTTACTTGGGTAGGTATACTGGTTGGAAGTATTACAGGATTAACATTCTATTTATCAAGCTTAGTTTTTTCTGTTGAATTTAGTATACTGCTTTCTATGCTTAGTTCTATTTGGGTGACTGGCGCTTTTCATGAAGATGGACTTGCGGACTGCTTTGATGCTTTTGGTGGCGGATGGAAAAAAGAACAGATCCTCACTATTATGAAAGATAGTAGATTGGGTACTTATGGTGTAATTGGATTAATAGCTAGTTTATCAATGAAGTTTTTACTTCTCCATGAATTAGTGCAGATTGTGTCCTTGTACTTACTACCTTTTATTCTCATTTCAGCTCACAGTATTTCTAGAGGAATGGCCATAGTAATAATGCAGACATTGACTTATGTACAAGACATTGATAGTAGCAAAAGCAAACCCTTGGCAAACAGACAACTTACATTATCAGAATTAGTCATAGCCAGCGTTGGAATAATATTACCATTATTGATTCTTATAGAAGAATCAAATCTGCAATTTGAACTTGCGATATCACTCATTCCAGTTTTAATGGGTGCACTATTTTTAGGAAGATATTGGAAAAAATGGATTGGCGGTTATACTGGCGACTGCCTTGGTGCTACACAACAGATAACTGAACTAATCTTTTACTTCACCGTTGTATTGATATGGAAATTCATTTAATTAGACATACTACACCTTTGGTTGAAAAAGGAATTTGCTATGGACAAACAGACTTAGATGTGACCAGCAGCTTCCATGAAGAGGCCCAAAATATTTTTCAGCAAATTTCTCATTTCAATTACCAAAGTATTATTTCATCTCCTTTACAACGGTGTGCAAAGCTTGCTAGGCAATTGTTTCCAGAAAAAAAAGTATCCTTTGAACAATCAATAATGGAAATCAATTGTGGTAGTTGGGAAATGCAACATTGGGATGAAATTCCAAAGTCTGAATTAGACCCTTGGATGGCAGACTTTGTAAATACACGCATCCCTCATGGAGAAAGCTATGTAGATATTTATGATCGTGTAACCCAGTTCTTCGAATCATTAGAGCCTTTACCTCAACCCATAGCATTGGTTACACATGGCGGAGTTATAAGAAGTATTTTATCACATATCACTAAAACTCCATTGGAAAAATCTTTTGAAGCATTCTCCATACGTTACGGTTGTGTGGTGCAACTTACATTACAAAATAACAAGTGGGTTTACAACACCCTACACAATCCACAATTCGAAAAAGAACAACATCATCCTTCTAAATAATTTTATTGGTCAACTTGCTTATAATATCTTTATGATATGTCATTTAGCATTGATCAACTTCTAACTGTCACTTTTACCCTATTTGCAGTAATTGATATTGTAGGTTCAATACCTCTTTTGATTTCTTTAAAAGACAAAATGGGTTCTATTAGAGAACTGCAAGCCACATTAATTTCGGGCGGCCTAATGATTTTATTTCTCTTCATGGGGAAACCTATTTTAAACGTGCTAGGTGTGGATGTGCGCTCTTTTGCAGTAGGTGGTTCAATTGTAATTTTTCTACTAGGGTTAGAAATGGTTTTAGGACATGAAATTTTTAAGGGAGATAAAGATGCAAAAGCCGGAACTGTTGTTCCAATAGCATTCCCAATTATTGCAGGTAGCGGAACACTAACAACTATTATGTCGCTTAAAGCCAACTTTGAAGAGATGTATATTTTAACAGGTATACTTCTCAACTTAATGATTGTATACATTGTTTTAAAGTCTTTAAAGTGGATAGAAAAAGTACTTGGCAAATCAGGATTAATTGCAGTTAGAAAATTTTTTGGAGTTATTTTATTAGCCATTGCAGTCAAAATATTTGGAAGTAATATTGCAGCATTTGGAAAATAGATTCTTTCATAAAGTACTTCAATTACTTACCAATTATTTTATTTGGTGTAAAGAAAATCTAGAATTGGTTTTCTGGATTGCAGCACTTTTCATTTTATTTTTTATGCCGTTTCAAGAGAATTTACCCTCTCTATGTGTTTACCACGCATTAGGGTGGGAAAATTGTTTTGGCTGTGGCATTGGAAGATCTATACATCACTGCTTACATGGGCAGTGGCATGAGTCATGGAACATGCATGTGTTCGGAATTCCTGCAACTTGTATTATATTTATAAGAATTATTCAAATCAGACCCAGAAAATCAACAATTCATGCAACAACCTAACTTAATTATGCTTGTTCCAGGAATGGAAGGCGAAGAGCTTGTTTACTTGCAATCAGTAACATCGCATTTAGATCCCGACCAACTACAGATGTTTGCGTCCTTATACAATGGCAAAAGAAAAAACAGTGATACCATTTTAATTGGTTGTTTAATTGGATTTGTAGCACTTGGTGGTATCCAGCGTTTTCTATTAAACCAGGTTGGAATGGGCCTTCTTTACCTATTTACAGCAGGGCTTTGCTTAATAGGGACAATAGTAGATACGGTCAATTACAAGAAACTGACTTTCCAGTACAACCAAAAAATGGCTCAAGAAAGTTTAGCATTGATAGGGGTTTACAGATAAATTTCAGGCCTAAGCCCCTACTTTTGCTCCTCGGCCTCGTAGTACAATGGATAGTATGAGAGTTTCCGGAGCTCCAGATCCAGGTTCGATTCCTGGCGAGGCCACTTTAGCTATTGCGAATTGCAACTCGAGCTATACTCTAATTACATTATTTCCAGGTCCCGACGCTAAGGTCGGGATGCTGACCTTTAGCGTCAGCATTCGATTCCTGGCGAGGCCACTTTAGCTATTGCGAATTGCAACTCGAGCTACACTCTAATTACATTATTTCCAGGTCCCGACGCTAAGGTCGGGATGCTGACCTTTAGCGTCAGCATTCGATTCCTGGCGAGGCCACTTTAGCTAATGCGAATTTCAACTCAGGCTACACTCCAATTACATTAATTCCAGGTCCCGACGCTGCGGTCGGGATGCTGACCTTTAGCGTCAGCATTCGATTCCTGGCGAGGCCACTTTAGCTAATGCGAATTTCAACTCAGGCTACACTCCAATTACATTAATTCCAGGTCCCGACGCTGCGGTCGGGATGCTGACCTGTAGCGTCAGCATTCGATTCCTGGCGAGGCCACTTTAATCACTCCATTTTACAATTTTGACATAGAGCTGACTATCAATAGGTATTGATTTAAAAAAAAATAAGTATTAGTAAACTTTTGAACTTATTTGTTGTTGATTTTGGACGAAAAAAGAATCAAATGCTCAACAAAATGCTCAAAAGATTGGAACTGGTACAAATTTTTCGTTGTTTAACGCTAACTGTACTATGCTCTGCTCCTCTATTTCTATTTGCTCAACCTAAAGCAAGAATAGCTGGGACTACAATAGATAAAAGCACACAACAAATCATTGCTGGTGCTACTGTTCGCTTACAAAACAGAAATGTTTCAACTACTTCTGATGAAAAAGGTCGCTTCGAATTAAAAGAGGTACCTCCAGGAAGTGTTAACCTCGAAGTGACAGCTGTTGGTTATCAAAAGTTCATACTCAGCAATTTAGTAGTCACAACTGGTAATGATATTGAATTACAAATTGAATTAGAACAAGCCATTAATCAACTTGAAGGAGTAGTTGTAAGTGGAAGAAGAAATACTGCCAGAGCTGCTACATTGGAAACCCCTTTGAGTGTTCAAAAATTAACTACAGAAGATATCAAAGCCAATCCAGGTGGAAACTTTGATATTAGTCGTGTTATTCAATCCTTACCCGGAGTAGGAGGTGGTGTTGGCGGTGGTGGATTTAGAAACGATATCATCATTCGGGGTGGTGCTCCAAGTGAAAATGTTTTTTATTTAGACGGAATTGAAATTCCTATTATCAATCACTTTGGCACACAGGGAAGTGGAGGTGGACCACAAGGCATTTTGAATGTCAGTTTTATTGAAGAAGCAAAAGTTACAACATCGGCTTTTGAAGCTAGATACGACAATGCATTAAGTTCTGTATTTCAGTTCAAGCAGAAAAATGGAAACCCCAATCGTTTACAAGGAAATATTAGATTAAGCGCTACCGAATTAGCCGCAACATTTGATGGTCCTTTAAGCAAAAAGACCACCTTTTTAGCTAGCGCAAGAAGAAGCTACTTACAGCTTCTTTTCCAAGCAATTGACCTCCCCATTCGTCCTAATTATTGGGATTTTCAATTTAAATCAACAACCAAAATCAACGATAAAACCACTTTGTCCATTTTGGGGATAGGTGCAATTGATGAGTTTAGATTTGCTGCACCTAGAGAAGCAACACCTGAAAAATTATATGCAATAAACAGCAACCCTATCATTAACCAGTGGAATTATACATTTGGAATTAGTTTGAAAAGATTGACTTCAAAGGGATTTTGGAATCTATCACTGAGTAGAAATAGCTTAGACAACCAAGCAGATCGCTATGAAGACAATGAGAACCCAACAGAAAATCAGCGCACACTTTTAATCAATAGTAGAGAAACGGAGAACAAATTAAGATGGGACATGAACACCCAAATGAATGATTGGAAAATTAGTTATGGTGTTACTGCTCAGTTAGTAGAGTTTGATAACCGCTTTTTTCAAAGATTCAGGCCTGCACTAACAGATAATCAGGGAAACATTATCCAAAATGCTGTTACATTCAATAGTAACTCAGACCTCAATTTTTTGAGATACGGTGGATTCCTTCAAGCTGGAAAAAGATTCTTTAATAACAGATTAGGTTTTAATGCTGGTATACGACTTGATGGAAACAATCTCAATAACAGTGAAGCAAATCCACTTAAACAGTTTAGTCCAAGGTTTAGTGTATCCTACGCAATTGCGGAAAAGTGGAATATTAATGCGAGCTATGGTACCTACTATCGTTTACCATCTTTCACACAAATGGCTTTTATTCAGCAAACCGGAAATACAAGTCAAGTAAATCCTGCTGCATATATTCAGAGCAACCATTATGTTGCTGGTGTTGAGTTTTTAAAAAGCAGCCAAACAAGGTTCACATTAGAAGGGTTCTTTAAGCAATATAATAACTACCCAGTAAGTATTTTAGATGGAATTAGCTTAGCTAATAAAGGAACAGAGTTTGGTGCAATTGGTAACGAACCCATTGTTCAAAACGGAAAAGGCAGAGCTTATGGAATTGAGTTCTTCGCCCAACAAAAGCTAACAAAACGCTTCTTCGGTATATTAAGTTACACTTGGTATAAATCTGAGTTTACTGATCTTACAGGTAAATACGTAAGAGCAAGCTGGGATAACAGACATTTATTAAGTGTAACATGGGGTTATAAATTTAATAACAATTGGGAACTTGGATTGAAGTTCAGGTATCAGGGTCCAGCTCCATTTACTCCGTTCGATTTAGAAGCAAGTCAAAGAAACTTCTTAACACTAGGCAATGGTATTTTAGATTTCTCAAGAACCAACACACAGCAACTACAAGCATTCCATGCAAGTGATGTAAGAATTGATAAAAAGTGGAATTTCAGAAGATTTACTTTAAATCTATTTTTGGATGTTCAAAACTGGTACGCAGCAATGAATCCTGGCTTACCTCAATTTACGTTTAGAAGAAATGATGCTAATACTGCTTTCTTAACTACAGATGGGCAGCCAATTCAGCAAAATGGAAGCAATGCGATTCCTTTTATACTTGCCAATAATGATGTAAGTGTACTACCTACACTTGGATTTATTGTAGAGTTTTAATTGAATTGTAACGCTTCTTCTCGCTCAACTGCTTTTTGATAAGCTATTATAAAAATGGCTCCAAGATTTTTATGGGGTGGAACATAATCAGCAAACTTCTCTTTATGTCCCCCCGTAAACATCACGGAAAATTGCTTCCAAATTTCTGGCCAGTTTAAATCTTTTCCAGTCCTTAATTGTGCAGCAATTACATTTAGCATACCCTGATTAACAACACCTGTCCCAACCTGTTTTGAAGCAATGATATGTGCCTGAGGAGCAATATCAATCACTTCTTGTAAGCGCTGGTAACCTCCACAACTTCCCAATAAAACAACTTTGGAAGAGTTAGGAAGTTGATCTATGGTACTTTGTACATAATAACTATGACCACGATGAATGGTGACTGTTGGCTTAATATTTTTTGATTCTAAGTAGGCCAACAATGCGCTCTGCGCTTCTGCATCTAAATCCTTTGTCTCATCAAGAGGTCTATTCGAATAAATTGTTACTGGTGTGCCCTTTATAGAGGATACCTCAGCCCATTGTTCATTTACAGTTATTTTCCAATTTCCATCTCTAAATTGATTCAAAAATGCCTGAAAAATATTTTGACCATCTTTATCGCCATAGAAGAATTGTAATACATGAATTCTACCAGATGCATCCTTTAATAACTTATTTGGCATAAAAAAAACTGGATCAATACCAAGCTTAGCGGATACATCAATTTTATTAGTCGGATCCATAGACAAGAATAACTGCTGAAGAAGAAAATAAATAGTTTCTCCTCTAACATTATTTTTCTTCCTGCTTTGAGCTAAGTTCAGTTCAATTTCCTTCAACATCAATTCTCGAATAACTGGACTGTTTATACTAGCATAAGAATCAGCCACATCAACAGCATCCTCCATACTATTCGACTGATCCAAATCGTCTACAAACATGCGCATGATTTGCTCTGCCTTACCTGGTCTCATTTTACGCAAAAAGTCGTCGAGCGTATTATACGCAGCAGACATTTTTATAAACTTTTTATACTGATCATAATGAACCAAGCTAAGAATACTATCAGAATATTTTGATTTCAACCTTTCTAAAATTCTAGGATATACCCCATTCACAAAACTTGATGTGTACATTTCTTTTTCTCCAAGTACTGCTAAATAATAAAGTTCAGCTGCGTTTAAAGAATCAATTTTTCTAAAACGAACTCGAGGATTTCCTTCTTCGTGTAATGCATTAATAACATCAACATACAACTCAATTCCTTTAGCCCTTAACCGTTCTTTTAATGAAGTCAACGCATATGCAGTATCGCCTCTCCTTTTTCTTTCAGCATATAAAAGCTGTGTTTGCACAAGCTTGCTATAATACTTCTCTTGAGCATCTAATAATGGCAACAATTCTTCTATTGTTACTTGATTACTGTACAATAGATCGAGGAATGGAAAGAACCATCTACCAGTTGGCATGGTAGCTAGCTTACTAATATTGATGACCAATGGATCTTTTAAGCCTCTTATTTTTTGACCTAATGCATCGGTTGAAGCTGCATAATTATAGATTGTTTCGGGATTCTTATAAGCGTATGCTGTAATAATACTATCTGCATATGGGTTATCGAGTTGATCTCGAATGATACGCATTGTATTTTCGGGATGGCGTTGAACATCTTTTAGTAAAAGTTCATATTTCGCCAAACTCATACCCGAATTTTGTTTGAACGCCAAGTTTGCCATTACAATAGCAGAAACCTCCCATGTACTTTTTTTAATGACAGGCAGGACCGATTGATTTGATAACTGTAGACTTTTGGCCCATTCATACGATTCTAATAGTTCCTGTAAATGAAAACCTTGAACATTTTTTGCTTGATAAGCGCCTATGTATCCTTGCAAAAGTTCTAAAACACTTCTTAGCCAGATATATTTAGCGTTTTCGCTGATACTTGAATCTGATTCAATTTGAAATCGCTGTTGGTAAACAAAAGACTTTAATAAGAAGCTGACTTGTTCATTTAAGCTTTGATCTTTACTAAACTCAAACAAATTATCGCGCTTACCATCTAAAGCGTAAATGTCCTTTTCCGCACGCAAGATATACTCATGATGCACCATGCGCATAGTTGGAATAGATGGCATTTCTTCCCAAAACTGGCCATGTACTCCTAAAGTAGAGATGGAAAGGATAAGTAAAACAATAATTTGTCGCATAATCATAAATCGAATGTAAAAATACATGATATGTAAGCATGATCTTTTAACAATAACATAATGCAAAGAAGTTTGCTAACCTGTTGCTAGGAAAATTAACTTTGTCTAAATTGGAGATATTTATGGAAGGCCGCCCTAGAAGAATTTTAATTGCAGATGACGAACCAGACATTTTGGAGATTGTAGGTTACAACCTCCAAAAGGAAGGATATGAAGTATACACAGCAAAAGATGGATTAGAGGCAATTGACAGAGCAAAGCAACTTATGCCTGAGTTAATTATCCTAGACATCATGATGCCCCACAAAACAGGATTAGAAGTTTGCCAAATTCTTAGAGCTCAGACCATTTTTCAAAATACCTTAATTATTTTCTTAACGGCTATGAGCGATGAAACTTCTCATATTAAGGGTTTAGAAATGGGAGGCGATGATTATGTTAGCAAACCTATTAGCCCTAAAGTATTAACCAGTAGGGTAAATGCCTTGTTTAGAAGAACAAATAAAGAAGAAGGTAAAACAATTCAAATTGGAGATATTGCTATAGATCCTGCCAAATTTGAGGTATCTGTAAATGGGAACTTGGTAACACTAGCAAGGAAAGAATTTGAATTACTGTTATTGTTAGCTTCAAAACCAGGAAGGGTTTTCTTAAGAAATGAAATTTTATCACAAGTTTGGGGTACCGACGTTATAGTGGGTGATAGAACCATTGATGTGCATATTAGAAAAATTCGTCAAAAAATGGGGGTAGATTGTATTACTACAATTAAAGGTGTTGGTTACAAGTTTGATGTATAAGCTTTAATTACCTTTAGGTAGGTTTGAAACCACCTCTTCATGTTCGCAACTAAAAACTTATCTCCCCAAAAGCTATCGGCATTCACTGCCGCGGTAGTTTCATTGCCAGAAGGCCTTGCATTTTATTTTATTAAAGAAAAATGGTGGGTGGGGTTATTGGCTACAGCACTAACATTTATTGGCGCTTATTTTTTAATACGCTTTGTTCTTGAGTGGTTCATTTATAGAAAAATAAAGCTAATCTATAAGTTCATTTACCAAACCAAAGCAACTAAACGAGAAGAGATGTATTACAAATACATTCTTCCACAAAAAAGTATTGATGAAGTAAGGGAGGATGTAGAGAATTGGGCAAAACAACAAAAAGCAGAACTTGAAGTGCTGCAACAGAATGAAGCCTATAGAAGAGAGTTTTTACAAAATTTAGCGCATGAATTTAAGACACCCATTTTTGCGATACAAGGTTATGTAGATACACTTTTGGGTGGTGCCATGCATAATCCTGAAACACAACAGCGCTTTCTACAAAACACAGCTAAAAATGTAGATCGCATGGTAACCCTTGTAAGTGATTTAGATGAAATATCAAAACTAGAAAGCGGAGAGCAACCTCTTTACAAAGAGAACTTTATTATCCAAGATTTAATACGAGAAGTTTTTGAAACCTTAAGTATTCATGCTTCACAAAAAAGAATTCATTACAGTATAAAAAAAGGATGCGAAAGTCCTATAACTGTATTTGCGGATAAAGAAAAAATCCGTCAAGTGGTTAATAACCTTGTAGAAAATGCAATCAAATACGGAAAAGCAGAAGGACAAATAACAGCAAGCATTTATAATACAGATGGAAAAAGGGTTTTAATTGAGTTCAGTGATGATGGAATTGGTATAGCAGAAGAGCATTTACCTAGAATTTTTGAAAGATTTTATAGAACCGATCGAGGTAGAAGTAGAGATGTTGGCGGAACAGGATTGGGATTAGCCATATGTAAGCACATTATTGAAGCTCATAAGCAAAGCATGCACGTTAGAAGCAAATTAGATATTGGCACTACCATAGGTTTTACACTTGCAGGAAAGAAGGACTAAAAAAGAGGTCCCAATATAAATCGGGACCTGTCATGAGAAAATCTACTTAACCTTATGAACGTTTTAAATTCAATACCTACAAAAGTCTACTTAGTATATTAATGGTATATGAATTTATTAAAATGTAATTGTTAATAAAAAGGCTCCGATAGAAATCGGAGCCGGACTGCTTCATGAGAAAACTCGATGCACAAATTTGAGCTTCTCATATAACCTTAGCGTCAATAAAAAGAAACTAATGGTTAAATGTTTTTTGAATTTTATTCTTCCTCCACTGTGGTAGTACTATCCGTAGAACCCTTCCTCTTCCACGTCCTTGATGTCTTGTCAAAATATACCTCCTTAGAAGGAAATTCAATAATATAATCGTCACCAGAATTTTCTGGATAATATGACGATAAATCCTTACCCTGAATCATTTCATTAAAAAGCTTCAAACTCAATGGTTTTAGTTCTTCCATTGGTTTTTTCCAAGTACGAAAAACCTCTTCATAAGAAATCATATCACCATTTACAACTTCAACTTTACCAGCAACAGCTACATATTTTTCTACTAGACTTGGTGCAATTCTAGCGTACATAAAAAACAAATTATTATCTCGCTTATGAAGTGCTAATAAAATATGCTTTTGGGCTAATTGTAAGTAAGCACTATCAAATTTACTATCAAACTTATTTGTATGATTTGCATGACGAGGTAGCTTTCCCATATAACGAATCAATGCATAGGCTAAAGAGTCTTGTTGCTCTTTCGTCATAACTTCATTAGGATCATAACTTCTTGTACTACTCGTATCCTGACAAGCATTACAAACAATACAAATCAAAAAAACAAACAATAAATTTCTCATGATTCAAAATAAAAGAAAGACTTGTACTAAGGATACAAGTCTTTCAAAACATTAAGGAAAAGAATTAATAGCTTCTGTTAACAGGATTGAATTCAGCCCATGTATCTGTCCAGTCTGCTGCACCAAATGCACCGCGATAAGTAACAGTTTGGAAAATGCCTGTTCTGTTAGTTTCACTGAACTTTGGATGCGTGAATGAGGCACCAGTAGCTATAGTACCAGAGGTAACTGCAAAGTTTGGATTAGAACCATATTGCTGATCTGTTCTTGAGCCGAAAATCAAATCAGGATTAATTCCTAAAGCTGTGTGAGCTGCGTCAGACGCAGGACCATCTACTCTTGCATTTGTTCTGGTCCAGAAGTTTCTTACAGAATCAGCAACTACACCTGAGCCAGCTAAGAAAGCATTAGCATTATTAGGAGTTAAAATTATATTATTAGCCAATACACCTCTACCTGCTGTTAAATATTGATTTACAACACTAGCTTGGTTCATACGAACACCCAAAGGCATACCTGTGAAAACTGAGTTCAAAATAGAAACTGCAGTTCTACGACGTAAGTCGATCGCATGCTGGAAGTTCCCATTAGATATAGATGTACCAGTTTTAATTGGTCCAATACCAGTGATATTACTGAAGGTACCTGTAGTGTATGGCTGAACATCATTATCGTTTGGACCGTTATCACATTCAAAAATATTAGAACCAGATTGATCAGCATAAGAAGGATATCTTACTGCAACACCAAATTGAACGTTACCAGACCAGCCAAAGTCAACATCAAAATCATCATCCCACATGTTGAATGAAATGAAGTAGCGTCCATTGTTAGTACCACCAAACCATTCAAAACCATCGTCACCACCATAAGAAAGTTGGATATATTCCATTTTAGTACCACGGCCAACTCCGCCCATAGTAAGAGAATTCGTTTCGTTATTAGGTGTTAACTCAATACCAGCAAATTCAATACGAACATACTCAAGTGTACCTGAGCTTTCATTATCTTGAGCAGTATTTGAAGATCTAGTATTAGCAGGGTTTCCTCCAAAATGAGCAGCTGGATCAATCCCTTCAATTGCTGGATCTACTTGGTTACATGCTGCATTACCTAAAACCAACAATCCGCCCCAATCTCCGCGATCTCTATCTCCAACAGTTTGATTAGATGTAAAAACAATAGGCTGACTAGCTGTACCACGAGCTTCAATTCTACCACCACGGTCTATAATTAAAGTACCTTTAGTACGTTTTTCACCATAAATTACAGTACCAGGTTGAATAGTTAATACCTGACCAGAACGAACAAATACTTGGCCTTTAATGAGATAACGCTTGTCAGCAGTTAAAGTTTGAGTGGTTAAGTTACCAGTTAATTCAACTAACTGAGAACTTGTGTCATCACCCCCATCATCAGATGTTCTTGAACAACTTTGCATCGTTGCTCCTAAAACCAATGCTCCTACAAGCCATGAATACATTTTTTTGGTCAACATAAATTGTGGTTTTTAATTGTTTATTTATTGAGTTGATAAGTGACTGATAGATTCAATAATGTTCCCCTTCTAAATGTGAATATTGGTTTATCAATATTGTCAAAAGGAGATGCATTCCTGTCTGTATCTTGGAAGAATCTGTATCTGTAGTTCAGCAAGTCTTGAATTCCAGCTTTAAAACCTATGCGCTTAAATGTCTTACTGAATGTTAAGTCAAGGCTATGACGAGGCAATTCATGGATATCTGGGTTGTTTAAATCACCTACAGCAAAAATTCTGGAACCGAAGATGTTATATGCTAAAGAGATGATAGTATTTCGTTTAACGTCATTATAATTTGCAACAAAATTTACTATATAAGGCGATTGACCTTGCAGTGGCCTAACTCGTGTTTGTGCACTTGCAGTTCTTCCTAAATTTACTTCAGAGAAAATATAAGTTGCATTCAAGTTCACACTTACCTTACTAAAGAAGCCCTTCTTGAAAAATTGATCTAAACTTTTTCTAAACTCAAACTCAGCTCCATAATTGTATGCATAATCTGCATTTGCATAGGTAAATTGAGGCTGCTCGGTAGTAATGATATTGATGTTCTCAATAGGATTATCAAAATACTTGAAGAATGCGCCAAAACTTACTGTTTCACCCAAACGAGGATAAATTTCATAGCGTAAATCAATATTATCGATGGTTGCAGTAACCAGATTAGGATTACCTACTCTTCCAGCATCTAATTTATAATCATAGAATAAAAATGGAGCTAGCTCTCTAAACTCTGGACGATTCACTGTTCTTCCGTAACCAAGTCGAAGTTGCTTCTTTTCAGAAAACTCATAAATCATATTTACAGAAGGAAGAATACTTAAGACTGGATTGTTTACATTAACAGAGGTTAATCCAGTAAAACTGTTCAAAGTTTGTACGTTATATTCTGCTCTCACACCACCAGAAATGGTAAACTTTTCGAATGGTAAAGAAGTACTTACATAACCAGCAGTTAAAAAGTTAGAAGCATCATATGAATCTTGGGGTCTTGTACCTTCTTCTAATACATAACCATTGGTAGCACTAATATTGCCTCTAGAAAAAATTCTAGATAATGGCTGATTTTCTAACTCGTTTTTACGCGCAGCTCCAATACTTCCTGGAATTAAGAATGACATATATCTTGATGTGAAATCACGGAACCTGTAGTCAATATAGTAACCTAGTTTTAGTTCCTTTTTGAACTTACCAAAACCACCCAACGACTTAGTGAAATCTAAACCCTGATTTACAGAGAACTCAAATAAGTTACCATAATAACGTGAGGCATCAAATAGATTAGAAGAAGGAGGTGTAATCATAGTGAAATTATCCTTCGGAGTATTTACACCGCCTGGGGCAAATGTTCTGAATCGTCTTAAATCGGGTTCATTTTCATACAAGAAACTACCACCTAATACCCAACGTAATTTATCATTTCCAATATTATGTGTTCCTTCAAACTGACCAGAATAAATACTTCTGGAACGATAACCAAGTAAATAGTGTCTTCTCCAACCAAGTGTTTGAATAAAATCTTCTCCTTGTCTTAGGTTAGTTTCGGTTTCACCAATTTGATTGAATAAGTTACTAAAACGTATTGAATTTCTATTATTGAGGACGAAAGTGAAATTCGACATAACAGAAATTCTATTCTGCTTTTCAAATACATCATCTAAATACGCAAAACGTTGATCAACAATAGTTGGACGAGCTGGATCTAATTCAAAGTAGCGGAAGAAATCTCTCTGATATTGTTGAAAAGATTGAGAAATTTCAACGGCTGTAATATTCGTTGTTTTAATACGTCCAATATTGAATCGGCGACCCATACTAAAACCTATCTTGAAATCTGGTAAAGCAGTTGTTCTATTAACATCCCAGTTATTCACCAACATTCTTCCTGCACGTTCTCTCAATTGAGAAGATCGTGAAGCTTCCTGCATTCTTCTCGTAGAAGGGAAGTTGGAAGGAAGATTGCGGTAACCATTATCAAAACCTAGTAAATCAGTTCCACCTCCATTACTCTGATAGAAGTCTCGAAAAGTGGTATTCTGACGAAGACCCATTCCAAATGAGATTTCAGTAAAAGGTTTTTCAACACTGTTATTTGTGTATAATTTAATTACACCACCAGCAAAGTCACCTGGATTATCTGGAGAGGCGCTTTTAAATACCAACATCCTATCCAACGCATTACTTGGTATTAAGTCGAAAGAAAAAGTTCTTTTATCAACCTCAGTTGAAGGTGCAACTACATCGTTGATCATTACATTATTATAACGTTCGCTCAATCCACGAATCATTACAAATCTATTTTCTGTAATGGTTACACCCGGTACACGCTGCATAACTTGAGCGGCATTATTATCCTGTGAAACAGCAATCTGCTGCCTAGATATACCAGAAATAACTGCTCGGGTTATTTTTTGCTCACTAATTACAGAACTAATTGAAGCTGCTTTATTTTTTCTGCCAACCGCAGTAACTTTTACTTCTTCTAGCTCTGAAGCTTTATCATCTAAACTTACATCCAAAACAATCACCTGACTAATAGAAACTTCTACAGTTAACGTTTTAGTTTGAAATGCAATGTTTGAAAATTCAATTTGCTTTTTCCCTGGTGTCACTCCACGTAAGGTATAGTTACCATTATTATCGGTTTGTGCTTTAATGTTAGTTCCAATAATTTGAACATTTGTTCCAGCTAAGGCATCAAGCGACCTTTGGGAAGTCACCTTTCCGGTGATTTGTGTAGTTTGCGATAAGGCAGCAAAACCACTGATGATAAAAATAATTAAGGTAAGTAGTTTGATTTTCATGGTGCAAGATTACCAGCACTCAATTATGGGAATGTTATTCCAGCATTAATAAAATGTTACCAGAATATACTTTATTACTAATTCCAGGTTTTATCAGGTAAACACTACCTTATATATGAAAATATTTTGCATTTGCAGGAGGATCGGCAAATGATTCATGTAGGTAACAATTTGTTAATATTGGTAGGCTTATTTTGTCAATACAATTCTAATGCACGATATACTATGTGATAGGTATAAGTCATGTTTATTCATGAATGCAACCTTAAACTCACAATTATTTGGTAAATCAGTGCGTAAGATTTTATTCAGCATTATAGAAAAGCAGCAAAGACACAAAGGTTATTTTATTGTAAAAATGATATCATAACCAAATGTATTGAAGCAACTAACTATTTTTGCGCAAACCTAGAAATATGGGACTAAACACATTTGGTAAACTATTCATGCCTAAGAACACTGTTTTCTTCGAACTTTTTGAGGATGTAGCAGAGAGAGTGCATATTATGGGCGAAAAGTTAGTAGAAATGGTTAATGAAGAAGATCCTGCTAAAAGAACTGAATTCATAAAGTTGATTGAGGATCTCGAACACAAGAATGATGATAGCACCCACAGGTTATTTACAGAATTAGGTCGAAACTTTATTACTCCATTCGATAGAGAAGACATACATTATTTAGCAAGTGCCCTTGATGATATTGCGGATTACATATTTGCAACATCTAAAAAAATTGCATTCTACAGGGTAAATACAAATGATGAATGTATCAAGAAAATGGCTGATCTTATCCTAGCAGGTACAATAGAAATCAAAAAATCTGTTTTAGGTTTAAGAAATATGAAGAACTTGAGAGAAATGACTGAATCATTGGTTCGTGTAAATAGTATTGAGAACCAAGCCGATGATGTTTTTGACCAGGCTATTGAAAGACTTTTTGAACTAGAACATGATTTTAAAGAAGTCATTAAGAAAAGAGAAATTTATCAGGTTATGGAACTTGCTACAGATAAGTGTGAAGATGCAGGTAATGTAATTGAATCAATTATCATTAAATACGCGTAAAATTAATAAGCAGCTTTTCAGCTGCTTTTTTGTATTTGTGAAAACTTACCCCTACTATGTTTACCCTTTTAGTTCTCATTATAGCATTAGCTTTCGTATTTGATTACATCAATGGATTTCATGATGCTGCAAACTCTATAGCAACAATTGTTAGCACAAAAGTACTTACTCCATTTCAAGCAGTACTTTGGGCGGCTGTATTCAATTTTGCTGCTTTTTTCATTTCGAAATATATCATAGGAGAATTTAAAATTGGTAACACAATTGCAAAATCAGTTCAAGAAAATTTTATCACTCTAGAAGTAATTTTTTCAGGCTTAATTGCTGCTATTACCTGGAACCTGCTTACATGGTGGTTCGGAATTCCTTCTTCATCTTCACATACACTTATTGGTGGATTTATGGGTGCCGCAATTGCACATGCGGGCATTTTTACAACACATTGGACAGATGTTATAAAAATGAGTGTTGTTGCTCCCATTTTTGCCTTCATTTTTCTTGCACCACTTATAGGTATGTTTATAGCATTTGTTATAACTATAGTAATTGTGCATATATGTAAGAACAGTAATCCATACAAGGCAGAAACTTGGTTCAAAAGATTACAGCTTGTTTCTTCTGCTGCATTTAGCTTAGGACATGGAGGTAATGATGCCCAAAAAGTGATGGGTATCATTGGTGCTGCTCTTATTTTTTACAACAAACAATTGGGCATTGATTTAACATTTAATGAATTTGTGAATCAATATGCTTGGGTTCCATTTTGTAGTTTTCTTGCTATTGCTTTAGGTACACTAAGCGGAGGTTGGAAAATCGTTAAAACAATGGGAACAAAAATTACTAAAGTTACTCCACTAGAGGGCGTAAGTGCTGAAACTGCAGGTGCCATTACATTATACGTTTCAGAACATTTTGGTATACCAGTTAGTACCACACATACCATTACTGGATCTATTATTGGCGTTGGAGCTACCAAACGTTTATCAGCTGTTCGTTGGGGTGTAACCATTAGTTTGCTCTGGGCTTGGATTTTAACCATACCTATTTCTGCAGGAATTGCTGCTGCTGTTTACTACTTAATACGTATGGCATTCTAATTTGTATATTAGCGACATGAAGAAAATTTTGGTGACAGGCGGCTGTGGCTATATTGGCTCACACACCATTGTAGATTTACTAGAGCATGGATTTGAAGTAGTAAGTGTAGATGATTTTTCAAATTCATACCCCTCTGTAATTGATAGAATCGAACAGATTACTGGCAAAAGAATTGAAAACTTTACATCCAACCTTACCGACTTAACCACTACCAAAAAAATATTTGAAAAACACCCCGATATAGCTGGCATCATTCACTTTGCAGCTTTTAAAGCAGTGGGTGAATCTGTGAATCAACCTTTAGAATATTACCAAAACAACCTTTCATCATTAATCAACTTACTTCAACTGTCAGTAGAATTTGGTGTAAAGAATTTTGTGTTCTCTTCTTCTTGCACAGTGTATGGCAATCCCGACTCCATTCCTGTTACTGAAAGTTTTCCAATGAAAGAGGCTGCATCTCCATATGGTGCAACCAAGCAAATGGGTGAAAGAATCATTCAAGACCTTGTACAAACTGGAAAAATTCAAGCTACACTTCTCAGATATTTCAATCCAGTTGGTGCACACCCAAGTATTTTATTGGGCGAATTACCCATTGGAAAGCCATTGAATTTAGTTCCTGTAATTACACAAACAGCCGTTGGAATTCTACCAGAAATGCAAGTATTTGGCAATGATTATCCAACCAGAGATGGATCTTGTATTAGAGACTTCATTCATGTTTGCGATATTGCCCGCGCCCACACTCTTGCACTGGAGCAATTAATGGAACAGCGTAACAAGGTGCCCTGTGAAATTTTTAATCTAGGCACAGGACTAGGAATTACAGTTTTAGAAGCTATTCAAGCATTTGAAAAAGTGAGTAATGTTCAACTACCTTACCGAATTGCACCTAGAAGAGCTGGCGATGTAGTTGCAATTTATGCCAACAATGAAAAAGCTAAAAATGAGTTAGGCTGGAAAATACAAAACGACATTGATGCTATGATGGATACTGCATGGAAATGGCAACAATCATTACCCAAAAAATCCTAATAGAGAACTATAGCTGATTATAATATTGAACTAGTTCAAGCATATCTTTTTCCTGCTTTATATTTTTCTTTTTCTGAGTCATATAGCTTCTTAGTTGCTCCTGTTGATCTTTTAGTAACTCAATAAAAGCATCATTATTCTTTTGAAGTGACAACATCTGGCCATCTTTAAAAATGTAATAACTCTCCTGACGGGTGTAGGTTCTTATCACTGAAGCGCTGCCATACGGTTTAGAATCGGTTGTTTTTATCTTGTACGATTTCAATAAAGATGCTTTACCCTCTGTTAAAACTATATAAAATGTATTCTTATCGTTTTTATCGATAGCAGGATATCCGGATTTCAATATGCCACTTAACTCTTTAAAACCATCGCAGTTTTTATCGAACTCAACTTTTTCTGGTATACCAATGATTTCTAATTCAGTATCAGCTTCTTTTCCAGGAAAAAACCAAATACGCCTCTCCCAATCATACCTCAATGATACATTGGAATATGCTTTATTGCCGGGCATTACAATTGTTGCAGTACACCATTTTCTGGGGTACATAGGACTGCCCTCAATATTGATATTTGATTTTTCAAACAGCGGCTGGCCCATTCCATCTTGCAAAAAATTGGAATTGGTAAAATTCAACTGTCCAAATGCAACTTGTGCACACAGCACAATTGCAATAAATAATAATGGCTTCATACTGTTAAGATACCAAAAATCTAGCCAGGTTTAAATTTCTATTGATTAGCCATCTTCTCGGCGTTTTCAGCTAACTGAAGTTTTTCAATGAAATCGTCTAAATCTCCATTCACAACAGCATCTAAATTATATGAAGTATGCCCAATTCTATGATCGGTTACTCTTCCCTGCGGCCAGTTATAGGTTCTGATTTTTGCACTTCTATCCCCAGTACTCACCAATGTCTTTCTTTGACGCGCTATTTCTTCTTCTTGCTTACGCACTTGCTCTTCGTACAATTTTGTGCGCAACATGGCCATTGCCTTTTCTCTGTTGCCTAATTGGGTTCTTTCTGTTTGACAAACAACTACTGTACCTGTAGGAATATGGGTTAGAAATACTTTTGTTTCTACCTTGTTTACGTTTTGTCCTCCCGATCCACCACTTCGCGCAGTTTCCATTTTCACATCACTCTCCTTCAACTCAAAATCAACCTCCTCTGCTTCTGGCATTACAGCAACTGTTGCAGCTGAAGTATGAACCCTGCCTTGTGTCTCGGTATCTGGCACACGTTGAACACGATGCACACCGCTTTCAAATTTTAAAGTACCATATACATCTTCTCCAGTTACTTCAACAACAACTTCCTTGTATCCACCAACAGTACCTTCACTTTCACTCACTACTTGTGCCTTCCAGCCGCGTTTCGCACAGTATTTTAAGTACATGCCTAATAAATCTCCTGCAAACAAGCTAGCTTCATCACCTCCAGTACCTGCCCTAATTTCAAGAATCGCATTTTTATCATCCTGAGGATCTTTAGGTATGAGTAATTGAGTCAACTCTTTTTCTAATCGCTCCTTATTTTCTTCTAGTTCTGGCAGCTCCATTTTAGCAAGCTCACGCATGTCTTCATCCTGACTATTCAATCCTTCTTTCGCAAACTGATAGTCGTTCAGCACTTTTTGATACTCTTTATATGGAAGCACAACCTTTTCCAAAGAGCGGTATTCCTTGCTGTATTTGCTGAATTCTTTTGGGTTACCAATAATTTCAGGATTGGTTAATGCTATACCAACTTGTTCAAATCTGGCCAAAATGGCCTCCAATTTATCCATCATAAGGCCGCAAAAATACGGCTTTCAGTCTTCAGAATCCCGATGGATGTTGTAACTTACTTTTTTGAAACAACCTCATGAAACAACTTATCATTACAGCAGTTGGCTTTTTACTAGTTCTGCAGTCCTTTTCGCAGCAAGCAGATATGATTATCAAAAATGGTCGCATTATTGATGGATCAGGGAATTCTTGGTACAGGGGTGATCTAGCAATTTTGAATGGGAAAATAACTGCTATAGGTCGATTAGAAAGCTGGAAGGCTGAAAAAGTAATTGATGCTAATAATTTAATTATTGCGCCTGGATTTATTGATGTGCATACACATATTGAAGGAAATGAAGCCGGGAATCCACTTGCTACCAACTTTATTTATAATGGTGTTACAACCGTTATAGCTGGTAACTGTGGTTCTTCTAACAGAAATATGGGCGCTTATTTTAAATGGATTGATAGCTTACGAGTTTCAGTAAATATTGCCAGTCTTATTGGACAAAACGATATCAGAAAAGCTGTAATGGGAACAGCTAATAGACCAGCTACTGAAGAAGAGATGAAAAAAATGGAGTCGCTCATGGAACAGGCTATGAAAGATGGAGCGGTTGGACTTTCCACTGGACTGATTTATATACCTGGGGCTTATACACCCACTGAGGAAATTGTTCGATTAGCAAAAATTGCAGGAAAATACGGAGGCGTATATGCTACACACATGCGTGATGAAGGTGATCGTGTGGTAGAAGCCATTGAAGAAGCTTTACATATTGGACGATCGGCTGCCATTCCTGTTCAAATTTCTCACTTTAAAGTAAGTGGACAACAAAATTGGGGAAGAAGCAAAGAAACATTGGCCATGGTCGAAAAAGCAAGAATGGAAGGGTTAGATGTAACAATTGATCAATATCCGTATACTGCAAGTAGCACTTCTTTAAGTACGCTTTTACCCGACGATGTATTAGCAGATGGAAGAGATTCACTATTAAAACGTTTAGATGATCCTTCTAAACGGAAGTATATCATTGAGTATATGCTTGCAAAGTTGAAAAAAAGAAAGCTGAAACATTGGAGTTATGCAGTAGTCGCCCAGTTTACACCAGATACTCGATTTCAAGGAAAGAGTATTGAAGAAATAAATTTATTACTAGGAAGAAAGCATAAGGCATCTGAAGAAGCTTTGACCATTCTTGATATTATGAAACAAGGAAACCCCTCTATGGTGTTTCATGGAATGAGTGAAGGAGATATTGAGTATTTTATGAAATATCCTTTCAATATGTTTGCTAGTGATGCTAGTATTAGAATATTTGGAGAAGGTGTACCTCATCCAAGAGGATATGGCACCAATGCCAGGGTATTAGGACAATATGTGCGTGAGAAAAAAGTAATAACACTTGAAGAAGCCATTCGCAGAATGACTTCACTGCCCGCGCAAAAATTCAACTTAAGGGATAGAGGTTTTGTTTTACCTGGTTTTGCAGCTGACCTTGTAATATTTGATGAAAATATGATCATTGACAAATCAACTTTCACTGAACCACATCAATATTCAATAGGTATACAATGGGTCTTAGTAAATGGCCAAATTACACTTGAAAATGGGAAGCATACTAATCTTAGGAATGGACAGGTCTTGAAAAAAGCAAATAATCTCTAAAATTTATTTACAGAAAATGAATTCAAAGGTTACTATAATATATCTGACTTTCTACTTCCTACTTGTTGGAGTAGCAAACGGTCAACAACCCTCTCACACTCAACTTAAAAAAGATATTAAGTCCCTGCTTAATAAATGGAATAGTGAAAAAGATATGGGCATTGCAGTACTAGTTGGACATGAAGGAAAAATCATTTACCACAACACAGTGGGCTTGCGCAAAAGAGCAAAAAATGAAAAAATCAAGAAAAATGACTTATTTGAGTTTGCGTCTGTTAGCAAACAATTCACTGCTTCTGTTATTTTGATGCTAGAACAAGAAGGAAAATTAACTGTAGATGATAGTGTGCATTGGTACATTCAGTCGCCCTATAAAAACATTACAATTCGTCACTTATTACAACATACAAGTGGCTTACCCGACTATCAGCAAGTGATGAGTATGTTTTGGGACAAATCAAAAATTGCGAATAACAACGATATACTTGAATATTTAAATAAATATCAGCCCCCAATTTTGTTTCAACCAGGAGCAACCTATGAGTACAGCAATACCGGATATATTTTTCTTGCTAGTATAGCTGAAAAAGCCTCAGGAAAAGATTTTACAACACTATTAGATAGTGGCATTTTCATTCCATCAAAAATGAAAACAGCAGCATTAAGGACTCCAGCAGAAAGATCAAGTATTTCAAACTTTACAAAGGGATATGTATGGAATCAACCTGAAAAAAAGTATCAATCAGCAGATTCTATGATTCAATTTAATTATACCATTTGGTTAGGTAATCGAAAAGGACCAGGAAGAGTGAGTGGCAGTTTATTGGATTTATGGAAATGGGATCAGGCATTAAGAGCCAATCAAGTGTTAAATCAATCGAGTCAAGAAAAAGCGTTTACACCTGCAAAGCTAAATAGTGGCAAATCGTATATGTATGGATTTGGATGGGATATTGAAAAGCATCCTAAGCTTGGCACAATTGTATCGCACAATGGTGACAATCCTGGCTTTAAATCACAGTTTATTCGTTACTTAGATGCGGGTTACACCTTTATTGTTCTAACTAATCATGCTCATCCACATTTCGATAGGCTTATTCAAGAACTGACACAATTAATAGGCCATTAATTTTTGTATAGAACTGTGCAAACGTTGTTTAGCCAAAAAATGCTGTTCCAACTCAATACTAAATGGTACGGGTGTATCCAAACTTGCACAGCGAACAATAGGTGCATCTAAATAAGTAAAACAGTGCTCAGAAATCCACGCAGCAATTTCGCCGCCAATGCCCCCTATTAATGTGTCTTCGTGCAATAAGAGCACTTTACCCGTAGATTGAACTGCTTCACGAATTGCATCATAATCGAGTGGAAGTAAAGAACGCAAATCTAGTATGTAACATGAAATGTCTTTGTGAGACAATGCATACTCCATAGCCCAATGAACACCAGAACCATAAGTAATAATAGCTATATCATCGCCCTTTTGTACCACTCTTGCTTTACCAATTTCAACTTCATAATAAGCATCAGGTACCCAACCCGAAATACTTCTATACAAAGCCTTATGCTCAAAGAACATAACCGGATTAGGATCTTCTATAGCTGCAATTAATAACCCTTTTGCATCGTGAGGTGTGGATGGATACACAACTTTTAATCCAGGTGTATGCACAAACCAAGCCTCATTACTTTGACTATGAAAAGGACCTGCACCTACCCCACCACCAGTTGGCATGCGAACTACCACATCAGCAGACTGCCCCCATCTATAGTGAATTTTGGCAAGGTTATTAATAATTTGATTGAATCCTACAGAAACAAAATCGGCGAACTGCATTTCAACCATACTTTTAAAACCTTCTAAGCTCAATCCAAGTGCTGCACCTAAAATAGCACTCTCACAAAGTGGCGTATTTCTAACACGCTTGTGACCATATTTTTCAAGAAGTCCTTCTGTAATTTTAAATGCACCTCCATATTCAGCAATATCTTGACCCATTAAAATGAGGTTGCCATGCATGTCCATACTTTGCTGTAATCCGTCTTGTATGGCATTAATAAAGCGCTTTTCCTGTATTCCTTTATCAGACTCTGTTGGTAATTCATTTTTGATAAGAGGCACAACACCCTCTTCACGAATATGAGGGGCATAAACATCTTGTAATTCATCTTCTATTTTAACAACAGTTGGTGCTGCTTTTATAGCATCTTCTAGCTCCTGTTCAATGTATGTTTTTATATCCTGTTGAATAGCAGCAACACCTTCTTGATCAATAATCTTACTTTCTAAAATGAACTGTTCATAATTTTTTACAGGATCTTTTTGTGCCCATTGTTCAAATAATTCTTTAGGAACATATTTAGTACCGCTTGCTTCTTCATGACCACGCATCCTAAAAGTCATACATTCAATGAGGTAAGGCTTTCGATGAGAAATGCAATAATCGCGCACCCCTTTAATGGTATCAATTACTTCCAGCACATTATTACCATCAATTTGAACACCTTCCATTCCGTACCCCCTAGCACGATCAACCAATGACTTACATCTGTATTGCTCATTTACTGGCGTACTTAATCCATATCCATTGTTTTCAATGATAAAAATTACAGGTAAATCCCACACTGCAGCTACATTCAAAGCTTCATGAAAATCACCTTCACTTGTGCCACCATCGCCAGTAAATGCCAAAGCAACTTTGCTCTCACCCTTTAATTGCGCAGCAAGTGCAGCGCCATTTGCTAAAGTGAGCTGAGGACCCAAATGCGAAATCATTCCGCATATATAATGTTCGGAAGAACCAAAGTGAAAACTTCTCTCTCTTCCTTTTGAATAACCATCTTGGTTGCCCTGCCACTGACGAAACAACTTTGATAAGGGCATTTGACGAGTTGTAAATACACCTAAGTTTCTGTGTAAAGGCATCACCCACTCATCTGCACGAAGAGAAAGTGTTGCACCAACCGATATGGCTTCTTGTCCAATCCCACTAAACCACTTGCTGATTTTACCTTGTCGAAGTAATACCAGCATCTTTTCTTCAATCATTCGTGGAAGCAATAATGCTTTATATATAGATACTAATTCTTGGTCAGATAATTTCTTCCTATTATAGAACATACCCTGAATTTAGTTAAAGATAAACAGCAAGATGCAAGGAACAAAAAAGCCGCCCTAAGGCGGCTATATCTTTAATCGCGGCTACCTAATTTACTGAGTAATTTCAGCATTTCAATATATAGCCATACTATAGTAACTAATAATCCAAATGCGCCAAACCATTCCATAAATTTTGGAGCTCCCTGAGCTGCACCTTGTTCAATCATATCAAAATCCAAGATCAAATTCAAAGAGGCAATTACCACAACAAATAAGCTAATACCAATACTCAACCAACTACTGTCGTACATGAAACTTACAGATACGCCAAACCAGTTCAATAAAATGGTAATAAAATAAAATATTGCAATACCCATGGTTGAAGCAATTACAATTGATTTGAACTTTTGTGTGGGTTGAATAATTCGTGCATTATACATAGCAAACATGGCAATAGCCACACCAAATGTTAATCCAACAGCTTGCATTACAATACCAGGATACTTTTCAGACATAGCATCATTAATAATTGCTGAAATGCCCCCTACAAAAAAACCTTGTAAAATACCATAAGCAGGAGCTACAAAAGGAGCCCAATTCGGCTTGAATACAACTACTAAAGCAGCTACTAGACCTCCTATTGCACCTGCTATCATTAAAATGGTCATAGTAGGTGCTTTACCCGCTTCAAACAAATGCCAAGAATAAGAAGCAGAAGCAATTACCATTGCCAATAAGAAACCAAATTTATTCATAGTACCACGAACGCTCATAACACCTGCAGAGCGATCACCTAAGGTTTGCGCTTTATCAAACATTTTCTCTGATAAAGTTGGATTTCCAGATTTAAACAAAGCCATACATATTTATTTTCATCAAATGTACAAAAATCCACTTTTTAAAAAGGTTAAATCCATTAACAAGGAAAAGGGTCTTTAAAAGAGCCTCCCTTTTCCATTAACTCAAATTCATTTGCGTTACATAAGCAAGATTCAAGTTCTTGTATAATGATTGCCTTATCTAAATCTTGACCAATAATGACCAACTCATTTTCTCTGTCACCATATCGCTTATCCCATTTCTTTTCAATAAGTTCTTGGTTTTCTACAAACGCTGGATATTGAATTCTTTCGCTATAAGGCATACTACACCACCAAACACCCGCTTTATCGGCTTTCAAACTTCCGCCCGCTTGGCTCCAATTTAAAGCTTCATTTTTTCTTGATGCAAGCCAGAATAGACCCTTGCTTCTAATAATATTTGCATGCCAGTTTTCATTTATGTAATTCCAAAATCTTTCAGGATGAAATGGCCTTCTACTTCTATAAACAAAGGATGTAATTCCATACTCTTCGGTCTCTGGTGTATGATATCCTCTGTTCAACTCCTCAATCCATCCTGCACTTTGTGAAGTTTTGTCAAAGTCAAATAAACCTGTGTTTAAAATTTGATTGAGGGGAACTTTACCAAATGATGAAGTAATGATTTGAGCTTCAGAATTTAACTTTTTAATCAAAGCTTTTATCATGCCCACCTGACCTTCACTTACTAAATCTGTTTTATTCAATATAATAACATTCGCAAACTCAATTTGATCTGTTAACAAGTTCACGATTGTTCTATGATCATCTTGCATGTCAGTTAAACTTCTATCCTTGAGTGTTTCAATTGTACTAAAATCTTTTACAAAATTGAAGCAATCAACAACTGTAACCAGTGTATCTAGTTGACTAATTTTACTGAGATCAATTCCCTGTGACTCATCCTGGTAAGTAAATGTTTGAGCAACAGGCAAAGGCTCACTAATTCCTGTGCTTTCGATTAACAAGTAATCAAACTTTTTTTCAAGAGCAAGCTTTTCCACCTCTCGTAGCAAATCTTCTCTAAGAGTACAACAAATACACCCATTACTCATTTCAACCAGTTTCTCTTCCGTTCTACTTAATCCGCCTTCCCTTTGAACAATAGCAGCATCTACGTTTACTTCACTCATGTCATTTACAATAACGGCCACTTTCAGTCCTTCTTTATTTTGCAAAACATGATTAAGTAAGGTTGTTTTACCAGCGCCTAAAAAACCACTTAATACTGTTACAGGTAGCTTCTTCATTTTTTATTTTTTGTTGACTTTCTTAAATTTTATTGATTCTTTTTGAAATCTAATATCTGCACTTGGATCGGAGACAGCTCTTAAACAAGATGTTCTTAAAGTGAATGCCGTTATTGAAAAAAATAATAGATAGAGAACTATTTTTTTACTGTTTAAATTCATACAAAGCTTGTTGTATCCACTTTATTAAATTCTGAATATGCATTTGACCATATAATAGAATCATTTTCTTAGTTTCAGCACTATTCGGATCTGTTAAAACAAGTAATCGATTTTGTAAAAAATCTTTACTGAGCTCAATTCCACAGTCAACATTTATACAGTGCTTCCAAGAGATATAGTCATTTGGAATCATCATACATCTTCTAGTTAATAATACAATGGTGCGACTTTTTCCAATTCTTAATATGTGCCAATGTTATCAATACAGCACCTGTGAGTTTTAATATATGTTCTAAAGAATGAAAAACATGTGTGTTGGCAATTAGCATTAAAACAAAACCTAGTCCAAATAGAACAAGAATGAGCTTACTTCTATGAAAGTTTTTATACCCTCTCCATATTGCCCAACTACCAATCATTGCTGTTATTAATATCGTAGCAACTTCTAACCATAGATTTTCAATGATTTCTATTCCCCATAAAGGTAAAGTGGAGAAGAAAACAGGCAGAACTACACAATGAATGGCACATAAGAATGAAGCTACCATACTTAGCCAATCGCCAATAAACATTGATTTTTCTTTCATAGACAGATGTTAAAATGTATGCAAATATATATTATTTGCAACTTAGTTGCATTTAATATTTCAATAAATATTATCTTTCCCCTGTGAACGCAATAACTACAAAAGACCTCATTTTCCAGTACAAGGGAGCAAAATCAATACATTACCCCAATATTAGCTGTACATCTGAGGAGCCAGTGTTGGTACATGGACAATCTGGTACAGGTAAAACTACTTTACTGCATATACTCGGAGGTATTCTTTCGGGAGGGACTGGGGAAGTAAACTTGAACGGAATAGACCTACTTAAGCTAGACGCAAAAAAGCTACAAAAAATAAGAAGACAACAAATTGCTATAATTTTTCAAACTCCTCACCATGTTGCTTCTTTAAGCGTGCGAGACAACATACTATTAGGAACGCATGGCAAAATTGACGAAAAGCATTTCACTAAAATCATAACGTCTCTTCAAATAGACCATCTTATACATAAACAACCCTCTGAAATTAGTCAGGGTGAAAAACAAAGAATGACTATTGCAAGAGCTTTGGTAGCTAAACCAGCTTTGGTACTTGCCGATGAACCAACAAGTGCACTCGACAATGAAAGAGCAGACAGTGTTATTCAATTACTACTTGAACAAACAAAAAATATTGGTAGCTGCTTAATTACAGTAACGCATGATGATAGAATGAAAGCGTACTTCAAAAAATCAATTTATCTAGCATGAGGTGGAAACTAGTTTGGAAAAATTTACTGCACGAGCCGCTATCTACCATACTGAGTTTATTACTTCTCACTGTTGGTGTATCAATCATAACGTTGTTATTAGGAATCAAGCATCAAGTTGAAAAAAAATTAGACGGAGATCTTAAAAATATTGATTTAGTGATTGGCGCTAAAGGGAGTCCCCTTCAATTGGTACTTTCATCGATTTATCATTTAGATGCACCAACTGGAAACATATCATTGGAAGATGCTAACGAAATTGCTAGTAACCCAATGGTTGAAACTGCCATTCCATTAGCTTACGGTGATAATTATAATGGTTTTCGAATTTTAGGTACCGATAGCAATTGGCATCAACTTTACGAAACAAAAATATACGATGGTAAAATGCCTTCCGAAAATATGGAAGTTGTACTTGGTTGGGAGGTTGCACAAAAAACTGGACTAAAAATTGGCGATTCATTTGAAGGCATACATGGAAATGCTGAAAAAGGAGAAGTACATGAAGGTCATCCATATAATGTGGTGGGTATACTTACACCTTCTTATGATGTTGCAGACCAACTTATATTAACAAATGTATCTTCTGTTGTTGAAATTCATGAAGAACATGAACATGAACACGATCATACTGAAGAACATGAGCATGCGCATGAGGAGATAACCGCAATCCTTCTTCAATTTAGATCACCGATGGCTATGATGACAATGCCACGTAAAATTAATGAAGAGACAAACTTTCAGGCTGCTATTCCAAACATCGAAATAAGAAGATTACTTAAGCTGTTAGATGGCATTTTTATTTTTATTCAAGCAATTGGAATTATTGTTATGCTATTAGCTGGCGTTAGTGTTTTTCTTTCTCTGTTACAAAAATTACAAAAAAGGAAATATGAAATTGCCTTACTGCAATCAATTGGCTATAGCAAATGGTATGTGAGCAGTCTGCTTATTTATGAAGCAATTTTATTAGCAATCATTGGATACCTGATAGGATTTATTTTCAGTCGAATAATCCTATTCTTGCTAGATAGTAGTATAGCCCAACAATATGGGTTGAATGTTTTTTCTTTAGGATGGATGGCAGACGAATACCTGATTTTTTTAATTACTTTGCTCACCGGAATTTTATCTGCAATAATACCTGCATGGTATAGTGTCAGAGCTTCCATATCAAAAACATTAGCAGATGGCAAATAAATTGATACTAACTAGCATTCTAAGCTTTTTCTTTTTTTCAGCATGGGCACAAACGGCACCAACCAAATTAACGTGGAAACAATTACAAGATATAGACTATGAAAGCAAATTTGTAAAAGATGCTGATATGGAAGTGATGTTTCCTAAGTTTCCTAGCTCCATGCTTAAGTTTGATGGCAAAGAAGTAATTGTAGAGGGATTTGTAATTCCATTTGATAAATCTGGGACAAAGGTTGCTCTTTCTGCTTACCCTTATGCTTCTTGCTTTTTTTGCGGAAAAGCGGGTCCCGCTTCGGTTTTAACTGTAGAATTGAAAACTCCAAATAAAAAATACAATACAGACGACTATATTACTTTCCGTGGTAGGTTACTATTAAATAGTACAGATATCAAAGAGTTTTACTACGTCCTAAAGGGAGCAGTTGAAATAAAATAGTTAGCTTATAATAATACCTAGTCCTTCCAGAATGAAGTTGTGCAAATAAGTGTTTGGAATATACCCAGGAAATTTCCAATCACCAGGACCGAACAAGGTAAGCTCAACGAAATCACCAGAATGATCCATAGAGCCCCAGCTAACTGAGGTTTGCTTCATTTGTATCTCTGCCAACTGTTTGAATGGAAGTTTATAGTTGTTGTAAATTCCTTGTTCGGTTTGAATTGAATATTGATTCATTAAGGTTATAGATTCTTCCTTGGTCAATTCTATTCCTTGATAAGTAGCAAATAAATCTTTCAACTTATCTGGAGAATCGCTTGACTTAACTTGCTTTAAAATCCATTCGTTAGTTTGCTTCATTAAAAAAAGCTTCTCAAAATTTTTGTTCGCTTTATCACCATAAAATAAACCTGGATTTGCATTACCATGATCTGTAGTAATAATTAGCAAGGTTTCACCATTTTTTTGTGCAAAGTCGTATGCTACTCCAACTGCATCATCAAAAGCAATTTGATCATATAACAATGCAGGTGCGTCATTCGCATGAGCGGCCCAATCAACTTTTCCACCTTCAATTTGTAAAACAAAACCTTTGTTGTTCTTATTTAAAACATCAAGCGCCTTTGTTGTCATTTCAGCTAATGTAGGAACGGAAGATTCCTGCTCCTTGTTATTTACATGATCAAGTGCATATGGCAATCCCCCTTCATCAAATACTCCTAATATGGGTTTACCAAATTCACAAGAAGCAAGATCGCCCTTATTTTTTGCAACTTGGAAACCAGCATTTTTGAAATCTGAGAATAGATCTCTTTTATCTTTTCTTTTTAGTCCTGAAAAGAAATCAGACCCACCACCCAACATAACATCAAATTTTAGGTCTAAGTACTGTAGAGCAATATCATCTTGATTTCCTCTTTTTGATTGATTTATACAAAAACCAGCTGGCGTTGCATGTGTAATTGGAACCGTTGTAACACAACCAACAGCTAGTCCCTTTGATTTGCACTTTTGAAGAATTGGCTTATAAAATTCACCATTTACTCCAACATTAAGCGATCCGTTGGGTACTTTAAAACCCCCTCCCCAAGCAGAGCTCGCTGCTGCTGAGTCAGTCACCAAGGAACTGGCAGATGATGTATCCATCAAAGATCTTCGTGTTTGCAAACCCTCAATAATAGAAATCCAATTACTTGGCTTTCCATACTTTCTAGATTTCAACAAATGCGCCATGGTAAGTGTTCCAATACTCATACCATCACTTACCATAAAAATGACATTCTTAAATTTTCCTGCATGCTTTTTAAGATGCTGAGTTGTATGGAATGCATCAGTAAACTGACCCAACCAAGTCAAACCAACAGCCCCTAAAGTTCCTTTTGATAAAAAGTCTCTTCGTTTCATAAAGTAATATTAAAAATGAGCATGCCGAGCGTATAGTTTTACCGCTTTAACACCTGTTTTAGTAGAGTATTTGCTTCGAAGTAATTTATAACGTTGTAAAACTTCGTAAGACCTTTTATACAATGTACTGTCTTCAATACTTGGCTGGTATCCTTTAGGTACAGCATAAGTAAAATGACCATTTGTTCTTACATAAACGGGGATATGAAAAAAATCTCTTGTAACGAATTTACCAGTACTATCTTGTTGTTTACCTGCTTCCACAAAAAAATCAACAGCGTGAGAAGGATAGCCAAATAGATATCCATATGATCGCCATCTATTATATGACTTTTCATACTCCGTAACAGCAAGTACAGTAGCAGGATTTACTTGCTCATTAAAGCCCCATTTACTGAAAAATGTTTGCTGCTCAATCATTAATTCGTTCCATCGTTTTTTATTGAGCACATAAATTTCTGCATTTCTATTAGCACTATCCATTCTGGCAAAAGGATTGTAAACAAATTGTATATTACCTACAGAAAAAAGTTGAGCAAAACGTTGATACAAATTGACTTCACTTTTAATTGGATCAGTTAAAGCTGAGTCAGGAATAAACCTAACAAAATGTACACTACTCATTGGCTTTATAGGAGACATAATCGAATACAAGCCCTCTCTATCTAATGCTTTTAACAAAAATGTATCTGCTAGAGATCGTTCCTGAATTGATAAAGACTTATAAGATTTTACAATTGATCTATGAGGAGAATAACAAGCAGAAAAAAATCCAACTAGATAAAATAAAAATGAAAAACGCAAAATATATTGAATGATACGCATACTTAAAGTTCTAGGTATTTTTTAAATTGAATGCTATCCACAACTACTTCATTCCACTCGTCGAAAATTAACCTTTTGTTTATTGAATTTGATTTTGAACGAATTCTTCTTCTGATTTCAATTATCGCAGATAAGTCGCTATTTGATAAATGATTTAGTTTATTCTGAAACCACATTACAGGATTTATAAAAGCAAAGGACTCAAACGCTTGATTCTTCCGTTCTATTGACTGTAAGAAAACCTCAGAAGAGCTATCAATGTACATTTTATATAAAGTTCTATATGCTGCTCCTTTCTTCATAGGATCAGAAATAGAATCTAGCAGACCAAATTTTGTTGTACTCAAATCTTTAAACTCAGCAAGTAATTTTACTTTTGCCGTATCATAAGAAGTTGCATAAATACTATCACGTTTTTCCTCAACTTCTTGCCATTCAGTCATTAAGCTAGCTGGATTCCGCATTTGAATCCATTGCTGTACTGAGGCAGGAATAACCAATACCAGAAAAATCCAAATAGTTATCATTTGGATGGCTTGACTTACTTGACTTGAATTTCTTGAAAGAATGAGTGTATACAAACCCAACCAACCCCATAAATAAATCATTGAAAAAAACAAGTATCCTATCCACTCCTTATTGAATAAAAAACTTTTCCCAATAAGAATTCTAGGCACAATTACTACAACAATGAGCCATAAACTTAGAGTTATACCAATAACCAATACCCTTTTCAACCACCAAGAATTAGTTTTACCAGCCTGTATGTTTACAAGAAGTAATAATCCTGCATCTTTTTCAAAAGATTGGATATTGTACATTAAAATAATTAGCAATAAGGGTAATAAAAAGAGCCATACAAATGAAAAATCAAAAAAGCCACTAACTTGAAATTCAGCATTAGAAAGTTCAGGAATCAGATCTTGATCAAATGGAGTACTCCACACCGATACTTTCTTATATATGCCTATATCACTTACCTGACCAGGAGATAAAATCATTAAAGGATGATTTTCATAAATAACATAATGACTTCCATACCACATTGCCCAGAAAGGATTTTTTACATCAATCCAAGGTCTTTCCTCCGGACCTGACTTTCCATTTTTAAACCATCCCAAAACTTCTTGTTGAGACTCTCTAGCACTCTTTTGAACCAATAAAATTTGTTCTGCTCGATACTTATAGATTAAATATCCCTGCCAAACACTGTACAAGGTTGCTCCAAAAAACAATAAAAGCGCAACTACCTTAAACCTATTTTTTGTTATATGTACAGACTCATTCTTTAATGTTTGAAAAAGGGTCATATTAAATGTTTTTTTGAAATCAAACACATCAAAACTGTAATAGAAGCTGACCAAACAAGTAGAATCAGTAAATCTACTTGCCAGTATCTTTTGTACTTACTTATTTCAACAGTAGAATATTTAAATGGATCTATATTCTTGAAGAATTCTTCGGTACTTTGCCAACTCCAATCACCTGTTTTACTACCACCATAAGCATGCTCATCATTGAGCTTTTTAATGAAGCTTCTTCTGTATTCTTCTGCCTCTTTTTGAAAATGAATATGATGTAGCATATCCGTTCCAGCAAAGGACATGCTGGCAGATTTTAAGGCGTGCATTGGATTAAGTATTGAAGTCCACTGACTTAATCTCTTTTGTAATGAGAATGATTCAAATACTCCACCTATATGTTTATCCCAAACCAAATTTCCATACTCTTCATCAGCTTGCATCACAATTCCATCTAAATTAATTGGTAATGCAGTGTCAGATGAAACTCCATACTTTGCCAATACGCTGTCCCTTAATTTATTGATTCTATCTTTAGAAGGGTTATGTCCATCAATACCTTTACTTCTATCATCCTTCATTGCTTGTTTAAATTCAAACCTACTTGGTAAAGGATATTTTTCTGAAGCAATAGATGCAGTCCATTTTGGCAACAACACCATCCACAGCACCCATATTGCTAACATGGATGAAAGCGCACCAGTTGCATTTTTTAAGACAGTAGAAAGAACTATTGTTAATGAAACAATCAGCCAATAAAAAAGTATATAGCTGATGACAAATCCCACCAATCGAGCAATATCACTCGACTGACTAAACTCTAAGAAAATAAATTGTATAAGAACCGTTGATAGTAAAGCTATAATGGCTATTGAAAAATATGCTAACGCTTTTCCAACTAATATTTGCTTAATCCCAAGTCCTTGGGATAGCAATAACGTAATTCTTCCTTGTTCTTTTTCTTGATAAATTGATCTGAATGACAAAAAAATTAAAAGCAATGGAACTACCCATTGTAAGAGTAAAGACGGCATTAAGCCACCAAATCTTGAGTATATAGCTTCTTGCGATCTAGCACTATAAGCCATTTCATTTTGTACATGACCTTCTAACCTAAGTACTCTTCCAACCTGAGAAAGAATACCTTCATCTAAAGAAGACATTAAACCGGGTGAATAATAAGCGTATGTTCCTTCATGTGCAGCACTATGCGGATTCATTGGCCCAATCGACTCCCATTCACTTCTTGCATAGTTACTAGCCGAGTGGGTTTGAATAGTAAGTTGATCTTGCTTTTTTACCCCCATCCATGCTGTTAATGCTAAAACAAATGCTAATAGCAAAAATGAACCGATCAGAACCTTATTTCTATATAAGCCCAACCATTCATTGTAAAAAATCTGTAATAGAGCTTTCATAGAATTACATTTTCATATATTCTAGATAAATAGATTCAATATCAGATGCAGAAACATCTGCAGAATGTAATTCCTTCAATATTTTACCCCGATGTAAAATTCCAATTTTATCTGCTGTTTCTCGTATTCTAAAAATATCATGAGATGCCATTAGAATACTTTTACCATTTGCTGCCAATTCCCTTAACAATTGAGTTAATTCATTACTGGCCAAAGGATCTAATCCACTGGATGGTTCATCTAATAAGAAAATCTGGGCCGACTTAGCTAAGGCAATAGCTATCCCAATTTTTTGGCGCATACCTTTTGAATAGGTTGATGTCAAGCGAAAATGAGCGTTAGCAGCTAACCCACACTTTATTAATAGATTCTCAGCTTCATTTTTTGTAACATGTATATTAGCAAGCCTAGAGAAATATTGCAAGTTCTCAATCCCGTTTAAATAAGGATACAAGCTCACATTTTCAGGTATATATGCAACATCCTTAGTAAGTGAACGATCTTTTCCTGGGGTTTTTCCTAGAAGTGATACTGTTCCTTCATCTGGACTTTGAAAGCCAAGCAAAATTTGAATAGTAGTGGTTTTACCAGCTCCATTTTGTCCTAGAAGTCCATAAATTTCCCCAGGCTGAACAGCAAGATCAACACCTTGCAAAGCAGGATGAGATGCATATCTTTTCTTCAATCCTTTAATAGAAATAGCGCTCATATAAATTGCAATTATGTTGCAATTTATGTAAAACCGGTCACATTTATAAGTTCATTCCTGGATACTGACTAGCAACTCTAAATGAAGTTGAATGATTGGACTTTAAATTGACCAACACTTTTCGCAACGAATCCAAGTCCTCTGGACGCTTAAACATCCTGTCGTGCATTAACCAAACAATATGACGCTTAGTAACTGTTCCCTTTTGTCTGAGCTTCTCTAATTGTGTTAACATTTTTTCTGCGCTTTGCACTGGTCGGGCATCTTTGCGACTAAAATGCCACTCAACATCCCATCCAAATACGTGGTATCCCAAACTGTCTAATGCAATAGCCACATTTTTAGTAGATGCTGGGCCACGGAATTTACCTCTAGTCATCCAACTATTGTTTCCAGGAAATCGAATAATTTTTGTTTGAATTGCTAGGGCTTCTTGAGCCTTTAAAAAATCAGCAACCGCAGCATCTGGTTGAGAATAGAATTTTTTGAAGTTATTATAAAAAGCATGCGTATAACTATGATTTGCCAACTCCATTGCTTTGTCAGCTTTTAGTCTTGCTAAATAATCCTTTTGATAGGGATCGGCCAAATGAGCCCCAACCAAGAAAAAGGTGGCTGGAATACCTAATTCTTGACAAAGCTCTAGCACTTCCTTTGTACCCTTTTGGGGACCATCATCAAATGTAACATAGACATAAGTTAGAAAAGTATCTTCTACTTTTGTTTCAATATCAGAAACTTTGATAACCGAACTGTCAACAGAATCCAGTTCATTATTTACCAATTTTGTATCAGTTGATCCAGTCGACTGGCAGCCCCAAACTGCCAATAACCAAACAAATACCCATTTAATATATTCTAACTTCATCTTTAGCGAATGTAATAGCAAGATGTGAAAAATGGTAAAATTCCACAGTTTTCCCTTTCGAACAGAGAAAAATCATCGATTTCCGCCAACAAGTTGACCTACATTTGCATTTTAAGCTAAATAAGCTTTTTATATGGCCCTTCAAGAACAAGTTGTACAAGACGTAGTCATCAAATTTGCAGGTGACAGTGGTGATGGAATGCAATTAACTGGAAGTCAGTTTACCAATAATACTGCTCTATTAGGTATTGATTTGGCAACTTTCCCGGACTTTCCCGCGGAAATTCGTGCCCCTCAAGGTACGCTTCCAGGAGTGAGTGGATTTCAATTACGATTTTCTAGCGATAGAGTGTTTACCCCAGGCGATTTATGTGATGTGTTGGTAGCTATGAATGCCGCTGCTTTGAAAGTAAACCTGAAAAGCTTGAAAAAAGGCGGAAAAATTATTGCTAATGTAGATGGCTTCGATTCTAAAAACCTTCGATTAGCCAATTATGCAGATGGAATAAATCCTTTGGAAGATGGGTCTTTGGATGGATATGAATTGGTGAAAATGGATGTTACAAAAATGACCCGTGAAGCATTAAAGGAGTATACACTGAGCACCAAAGAGAAGGATCGTGCAAAAAATATGTTTGTACTAGGATTCTTATATTGGATGTACAACAGATCACTTGAAAATACCATTGATTTCTTAACTGAGAAATTCGGAAAAAAGAAAGACATATTAGAAAGTAACATTAAGGTTTTACAAGCAGGTTATCATTATGGTGATACTACAGAAACTTTTTCAGCTAGATATAAAGTTGAAAAAGCAAAACTTCCTCCTGGCACTTACCGAAGTATTATGGGCAACCAGGCCCTTGCACTTGGATTAGTTGCTGCCAGTGAAAAAAGTGGCTTGCCTTTGTTTCTTGGATCATACCCTATTACTCCAGCATCAGACGTTTTACATGAATTAAGTAAGTATAAAAACTTTGGTGTGAAAACTTTTCAGGCTGAAGATGAAATTGCTGGAATTACCTCTGCAATTGGAGCAAGCTATGGCGGACAAATTGGTGTTACCACTACATCTGGTCCAGGTATGGCTTTAAAAACAGAAGCCATGGGATTGGCTGTAATGTTAGAAATACCATTGCTCATTTGTAATATTCAACGTGGTGGCCCTTCAACAGGTTTACCTACAAAGACAGAGCAAAGTGATCTTTTACAGGCATATTATGGTAGAAATGGGGAGTGTCCAATGCCTGTTATTTCAGCATCTACTCCAAGCGATTGTTTTGATGCTGTTTTTGAAGCAGTTCGAATTGCAATAGAGCACATGACACCAGTGATTTTTTTGAGTGACGGATATATTGCGAATGGAGCTGAACCTTGGAAGTTTCCACAGGCTAATGACCTACCAACTATTCAAGTTGCATTTCAACAACCTATTGAAGATGGTTCAACTTTCAAGCCTTATGCCAGAGATGAGAGATTAGTTCGTCCATGGGCCATTCCTGGTACTGCAGGTGTAGAACACAGAATAGGAGGTTTGGAAAAACAAGATATTACTGGTAATGTTAGCTATGACCCAGATAACCATCAGCACATGGTGAAAACCAGACAAGCTAAAGTGGATATGATTGCAAATTCTATTCCGCTCCAAACATTGGATAGTGGTCCTGAGTCGGGCAAAATTTTAGTATTAGGTTGGGGAAGTACATACGGAGTTATTAAAAGTACTTGCGCCGAGCTGCAAGCCGAAGGTCATGCTGTAAGCCATGCTCACTTACGCTACATGCGACCATTCCCAAGAAACTTAGGTGAATTGTTGAAAAAGTTTGAAACTGTTTTAATTCCTGAGATTAATAATGGTCAACTTATTAAAATTATTCGTGATGAATTTTTAGTGGATGCAAAAGGATATAATAAAATTATGGGTATACCCATTACAAAAACAGAATTGCTGTCAGCAATTAAAAGCTATTTATAACCTTTAGAAGATTTATTTGGGGATGAGCTTCAACTCATCCCTTTTTTTTGAGCAAATGCATCAACTCTTTCCGCTCTATCTTGCTTATAAAAAATACCCACGCACCAATAAGTATCCACCCAAATAAAAGTTGAAGTGGAAGCGCAATTTCAAAATTGGTAGTAACTAAAAAGATGATGTACAAGACAGCAATAATAACCATATAGGCTACTAATTTTTTCCATGCATAAGGAACAGGATAATTTCTTTGCCCTAATACATAGCTTGCAATCATCATAACTAAGTAACAAACAAAGGTAGCCCATGCACTTCCTGTGTATCCAAAAGTAGGTATCCACCAAATATTCAATGCAATAGTTATAATGGCTCCTGCAATGGTTATCCAAGCACCCATCATGGTTTGATCGGTAAGCTTGTACCAAATACTTAAATTATAGTAGATACCTAAGAATACGCTGCCCATTGCTAGAATAGGTACAATACCAATGCCTTCAGCATAATCCGATGCATTGGCACCATATGCTAAATATTGAATGAGCGGTAAGTTTGTAACAATTATTAACCACATGGTACAAACAATAATAACAAAAAACTTCATGACCCTTGCGTAGGTTTTTTTTGCATCATCATGTTTTGACTGCTGAAAGAAGAATGGCTCAGCAGCCATTTTAAATACCTGAATAAAAATAGTAATGAGAACAGCAACTTTATAATTTGCTCCAAATACACCTAATTGATACTGTGCTTCGGCAGGCGGGAGATCAATAACATTGGTATAGACCAAGCGACTCAACATTTCATTGATCATACCACCTAGTCCAACAATAACAAGTGGATAAGAATAGTTAATCACCCTCTTCCATAATTGAAAATCAACATCAAAACGATAAGTACGCCACTCTTTGAATAATAGAAGAAATGTGAAACAACTCGCAACAACATTTGCAATAACATAATACCCAATACCTATTTCTGGATTATACAGAATAAGCCAAATACTTTCTGGATCCTGAGCATAAATTGATGGACAAATACCCAAGTAATAAAATACCAGCAATACAGTAGACAATACATTTACCACTTTAATGAAAGCGTATCTACGTGGCCTATTTTCTTGTCGCAGTTTAGCAAAAGGTAAAGCCGCCAAAGTATCGAACACTAAAATTGCAATTGCCCAATAAATAAATTCAGTAGGCAGTAGAAATTGTATGGCAAGCCATTCAGATAGTATTGCAATAAGAATTGAGAGTAGTATTGTGCTGATAAGCAATGAACTCATCAAAGTGTTGAACACATGCTTATGCGTAAAGTCTTTTACAAAACGAAAATAACTGGTCTCCATGCCATAGGTATACAAAACAGTTAGAAAAGGAATAACCGCATACAGTTGCGTAACAGGGGCTGTATCTAATGGCTTGTATAAATGGAACAATGCTATACTTAATGCATAGCTCAAAAATCGACTTGCAATGGTTGGAACACCATACCATAATGTTTGTCCTGCTAATTTTCGAATTCCTCCCAATACTTTCGGTTTATTGCACAAATATATCTTGTATTTGTGGGAGACACACAATCATTTAATGGTGTCGAAGTCGGTGATTCTGTAAAACTGTGCTATCTGTTAGAGTAAATAAAAATGATTGTAACTGTCCCATTTCAAATGGGGTTAAAGAAATCCTATTTCTAACTAATGGATCTGTTCCTGGTGCTTGTACCACTCTATTTGAGTAATGATCAAATACATTAATAAGAGTTGGGAACCTACCATCATGTCCATAAGGAAACGTAAGTTGTACATTCCTTAAGCTAGGTACCATAAAACGAAGTGAATCTTCTTTATTTCCAGTTACAGCCATTCTCCCCACATCTCTTAAACCAGGATCTATAGGCATTCCAATATTTCTAAAACTGAAATCTGTGAAGAAGGGCTCTGTATGGCATGAAATACATTTCTGTTGAAAAATTTCGTACCCAAATTGTTCAGATAAAGTAAAACTAGCCTCACCTCTTTTTACTTTATCATATTTGCTGTTGAAGCTTACTATTTGCAGCATATACTGGCTCAGGGCTTTCAGCACACTTGCTTCTGAAATATTTCTTGTTCCAAATGCCTGTAAAAACAATACTGGATATTCTGGATCGTCTCTCAACTTTTTTAAAACATTGGCCATTGTTTCCCCCATTTCATTGGGCGCAGTAATGGGGTGGATAGGCTGCTCATCTAATTTATTAAACCTGCCATCCCAGTTAAATGAATTTCTCCAAGCTAAGTTAATTAATCCAGGTGGATTACGAGTAGAGCTTTGATTATTTACTCCATGCGCTAACCCATGATCATTGTGTGTAAACCCTTCATGTTGCATATGACAATCGCCACAAGAAATACTATTATCAACACTAAACCGCTTATCATGAAACAGTTTCTTCCCCAATTCAAATCCTTGTTCAGTAAGTGGATTATCATGAAAAGGATAGGAAGGCATGGGCCAACCTTTTGGCACTTCAAAACTTAAATAATCTGGCAATTCTACATCAGCACTCTTTCTACATGCGAATATGCCTAGTACTGCTACAGTTGTCAAAAAACAAATGACCCATATCGTCTTGAATTTATTCATTTTTCCAATTCCAATTTCTATGTTGTTTTTGCTCACCTCGCTTCTTCTTTTGCTCCATGCGCATACGTACACTAGCTGGAGTAGGTGCTGTTGCTTTTCTTTCTTTTACTGGCTGTAATGCTTTTTGTAACATAGCATTTAACTTCTGTACGACTAACAATTTATTTTCTCTTTGTGTTCGAGCTTCCTGCGATTTAACCTGCAACTCACCATGTACAGTTAATTTATGCTGCCAATACTGCTCAACGCGTTTTTTCTGAACATCATCTAACAACCTTGAACCAAACACATGCCATGAGCCCTGCACCATGGTCTCCACCTTGTTTACATGCTGCCCACCCTTGCCTCCACTTCTGGCAGTTTGAAAAACTATTTCAGATCGAATATCTATCTTCACCCTTTAAAGGTACTAGTAGTTTAGCTTATGCGTGCAGTTGTACAAAGAGTTCGCCATGCTTCCGTAGAAATTGATGGACAAACTAAAGGCGCAATTGAAACTGGCTTATTGGTTTTTCTTGGAATTGAAGATGCCGACCAACAAGCCGACGTTGATTGGCTGAGCCAGAAAATTGCTCAACTAAGGATTTTTGATGATGAAAATGGGGTGATGAATAAAAGCGTACTGGATATAGGTGGAAATATTTTGCTCATCAGTCAATTCACGCTGCATGCCAGCACCAAAAAAGGAAACAGACCTTCCTACATCAAAGCATCTAAACCCGACCATGCAATTCCATTATATGAAGCCATGATAGCTGCTTTGGAGAAATGCCTTGGTAAACAAATAGCAACAGGCAGTTTTGGAGCCGATATGCAAGTGAACTTGTTGAATAATGGACCAGTTACAATTTTTATAGACACCCAAAATAAGGAATAAAATGAGCATACAAGAAGCCCAAGAACGTGTAAATCAATGGATTCAAACTCTAGGTGTGAAATACTTTCATGAACTAACAAATACGGCTATTTTAATGGAAGAAGTAGGTGAAATGAGTCGACTAATGGCTAGAATGTATGGAGAGCAATCCTTTAAAAAATCTGATCCCCTTGCAAACGCTTCCCAAGAGGAAAAGAAACAAGCTTTAGCAGATGAAATGGCCGATGTTCTTTGGGTATTACTTTGCCTAGCTAACCAAACTGGCATTCGTTTAGACCAGGCGCTAGAAGCTAATCTCGCTAAAAAAACACAGCGCGATTTTGATAGGCATATCAATAACCCGAAACTTCAATAAGGCGGTCTAAAAATGGGCTTTCATGGCTGTTTAACTATATTTGCAGCCTTATGAGTACAACGGCAGACAATCAATTCCAGCAAATAATATCTCACGCCAAAGAATATGGCTTTGTTTTTCCAAGTAGTGAAATTTATGATGGCTTAAGTGCGGTGTACGATTACGGTCCGTATGGATCTGAATTGAAGAAGAATATTCGTGACTACTGGTGGAAAAGTATGACCCAAATGCATGAAAACATTGTGGGTATTGACGCTGCAATTTTCATGCACCCAACTACCTGGAAGGCTAGCGGACACGTTGATAATTTCAGCGACCCCATGATTGATAACAAGGATAGCAAAAAGCGCTATCGTGTTGACCACTTGATTGAGCAATTCGCCGATAAGCTTTCTGAGTCTGGAAAGGAAGAACAAGCAAAAGAAATCCTGCATCAAATGGATGCTCTGCTTGCTGCAGAAAATTTTCAAGGTTTACTAGAGTTAATTCAGAATAATAAAATTGCATGTAGCGTAAGTGGAACTTGTAACTGGACTGATATCAGACAGTTTAACCTCATGTTTGATACTAAAATGGGTTCTGTTTCTGATGATGCTGATACCATTTACCTGAGACCAGAAACAGCGCAAGGTATTTTTGTGAACTTTTTGAATGTGCAGAAAACTGCACGCATGAAAATTCCTTTTGGAATTGCACAAACCGGAAAAGCATTTCGTAATGAAATCGTTGCACGTCAATTTATTTTTAGAATGCGCGAATTTGAACAAATGGAAATGCAATTCTTTGTTCGTCCGGGTACCCAAATGAAATGGTACGAATATTGGAAAGAAGAAAGAATGAAGTGGCACTTGAGCTTGGGCTTACCAGCTGAAAAATATCGATTCCACAACCACGTTAAGCTTGCGCACTATGCAGATGCAGCCTTAGATATTGAATTTGAATTTCCATTTGGGTTTAAAGAGGTAGAAGGAATTCACTCTAGAACCGATTACGACTTGCGCAGACACCAAGAATTTAGCAAAAAGAAAATGCAATACTTTGATGCTGATACAGATGAGCAAGGCAAGCCTTATGGAAACTATATTCCTTATGTTGTTGAAACTTCTATTGGCCTAGATCGTATGTTTTTGTTGGTATTAAGCCATGCATACCAAGAGGAAAAATTAACAAAAGAAGATGGTTCAACTGATGAACGCGTTGTCTTAAAAATTCCTCCAAAAATTGCACCTGTTAAATTGGCAATTCTTCCTTTAACGAAAAAAGATGGTCTTCCGGAAATTGCTAGAGCTTTAATGGATACCTGCAAGCCTTACTTCAAATGTTTTTACGAAGAAAAAGATGCAATTGGAAAACGCTACCGACGACAAGATGCTATTGGCACTCCTTTCTGTGTAACCATTGATCACCAAACAAAAGAAGACAATACGGTTACTATTCGTCACCGCGATAGTATGCAACAGGAAAGAGTGAAGCTGGAAGATGTGAAAAGCATTGTGATGCAGGCGCTATAACAACTTGTCAATTTCTGTTTGAGGATCCCAGAATAATTCTTTGAAGCGAACAACCTGGTTGTCTTTCACTTCTATACCTTCAGACTGAAGTAGTTCTTCCATGCGAGTAGGTGTTTCAAAATGCATCTTACCACTTAGTAATCCTTGTCGGTTGACTATTCTATGGGCAGGCACAGGTGGTTCAACTATATGAGAAGCATTCATTGCCCAACCAACCATACGAGCACTACTTCCTGTTCCTAAATATTTTGCAATAGCCCCATAGGTGCTCACTCTACCATAAGGTACTAATCGAACTACAGCAAAAACCAATTCAAAAAAACTCTCTGAAAAATTTTTATCTCTAAATGTGTAAACTGGCAATTTCGACATAAAACATTTCTTATCCGTATAACTCTAAATGCACATCCTCTTTCGTATAGCCCATAGCAAGAATGCGCGCTTTTGCTTCATCAATCATTTCCTTCCATCCACATAAATAAAAATAGGCAGACGCAGGCTTTCCTTCATTAAATTCGGGATGTTGTTTTACAAGCTGTTCATATACACCATGCACATACCCTACATGACTGCCATCAGGTACATCTTGCTCTCTAGAAAAACATGGATGATGATAAAAACCTGACATCTCTTTTTCCAACTGCTTCAGCTCAGGCCCATACAAACAGTCGCCAAATGTTCTACAACCAAATACCAAATGGATTTTTTTGTGAGGAATATTTAGCCGATGAATATGATGTACCATAGAGCGGAAAGGTGCGATACCTGTTCCTGTACAAATAAAATATAAGTCTCTATCTATGTTTTCAGGCAAAACAAACTTTCCTTGTGGGCCACGCAATAACAATTCAGAACCCTCTTCAACAGAAACATCTTCAAACAAATACCTGGTTCCTAATCCCCCTTCTAATCGCACAATAACCAATTCAATAGTATTGGTGCCATCTGGCCAAGAGGCAATAGAATAGCTTCTCCAGCGCTTATTCTTTTTCTCATGAATAGGTAAATCAAGTGTTACGAATTGTCCAGGCTCAAAAGGAAAATCATTCACTTCAGTTAATTCCAACCAAAACCTTCGTGTTTGAGCGGTTGCTTGCTCAATTCGAGTGACTCTTGCCTTTTGCCAGGGTTGCAACATAATCCGAAATTTTATTCAAGTTAACTTTTTTAAACGATTCAACCGTTTCAAGTGTTCATTCTACATTCTTAACCAAACCCTTACTTTTGCAGCCCTAAGGTTGGAGATGACGAATTTGGGAGCACTTTTGGACGCCTTGAATAAAACACCCCAGTTACAGCAGCTGGTGAACGCTATTCTATTCCCTCAAACGACCCAAGAACATATTTATTTGCAGGGCCTACAAGGAAGCAGTTCAGCTTTGGTTTTGAGTGCATTGTTCCATCAGCTCAAACAGCAAGAAGAAAAATCACCGCTACAGGTTGTTATTTTAAATGATGCAGAAGAAGCAGCTTATTTCCACAACACACTAGAGAGCCTAACGCAAGCTCTTAATCTTTTTTATTTCCCTTCTTCCTTCAAGAATAGAAAAAACTTTTCATTGCTCAATAGCAGTCATGTGATGCTTCGAACAGAAGCACTTACTCATTTAGCAGCTGGCAGCAATGGTATTGTTATAACTTATCCTGAAGCTTTGTTTGAGAAAGTAGTTCTTCCTAAAACACTCACCAATAATATCATCTATATTAAGTCGAATGATACTTTACAAATTGATAGTATCATGGAGCTCTTGGTGATGTATGGGTTTAGCAGAACTGATTTTGTATACGAACCTGGACAGTTTGCGCTGCGTGGAGGCATATTAGATATTTATTCTTTTGGCAACGATAAGCCTTATCGCATTGAATTATTTGGAAATGAAGTAGACTCTATTCGCATATTTGATCCTGAAACACAATTGAGTGAGAGAAAACTCACCCAAGTAAGTATTATTCCGAATATTGATACCCAGTTTGAAAGCAATGAAAAAGTTTCTTTTATTGACTTTTTGACCAACAAAGCAATTTTTTGGATTAAGGATTGGGATATTGTAATCGAAAAACTGGAACAACAAGAAGATGACCTAGCTGCCTTCATGTCATTTTGGAAAACGAAGAATGAAGAGCCTGAAGAAGAAGAAGACCATTTAACCAGATTAAAAGAAGTACATACTGAAGATTTTGTACCAGCAGCAACTTTAAACAGAGGTGTGCAAACACAACAAACCATAGAGTTTGGTTATCGTCCGCATTTAGCAAAAGAAGAAATTAGTTTTTCTACACAAGTACAACCAGCCTTCAATAGGCAGTTTGACTTGCTCATTAACGACTTGAAGCAAAAAGAGTCCTCTGGATATACTATTTATTTGTTTGCCGACCAGGTTAAACAATTAGAACGGCTGTACAGCATCTTCCAAGATTTACAAACAAATATCAACTTTACACCTGTACCAGCATCCATTCACGAAGGATTCCTGTTTCACGATATAAAAGCAATTTGTTATACAGATCACCAAATTTTTCAACGATATCATAAATATAAAGTCAAGCAAGCGTATAATAAAAACAAAGCGCTAACGCTAAAAACATTACGCGATTTGCAGCCGGGCGATTTTGTAACTCATATCGATCATGGAGTTGGTACTTATAGTGGTTTGCAAAAAATTGAAGTCAACGGTAAAACACAAGAGGCTGTTAGAATTATTTATAAAGACAGCGACATTTTATATGTAAATATCAACTCACTTCATAAAATTTCTAAATACACTGGGAAAGAAGGTACTGTTCCAAAAATTAATAAGCTAGGCAGCGATGTATGGAACAGATTAAAGGAAAAAACAAAAGCAAAAGTTAAAGAAATTGCTTTTGACCTGATTAAATTATACGCTCAAAGAAAGGCACAGGAAGGATTTGCACACTCACCCGACAACTATTTACAAACCGAATTAGAGGCTAGTTTCATCTATGAGGATACACCAGACCAAAGCAAGGCTACAGCAGATGTAAAAAAAGATATGGAGAGCTCTTCTCCAATGGACCGCTTAGTATGTGGAGATGTTGGATTTGGCAAAACCGAAGTTGCTATACGTGCAGCATTTAAGACCTGTGTAGATGGTAAACAAGCAGCTGTTCTTGTACCAACAACCATTCTTGCATTTCAGCATTATAAAACGTTCAAAGAACGTTTAAAAGATTTTCCTGTAACAGTAGATTATATCAATCGTTTTAAAACTTCCAAAGAGAAAAAAGAAACACTTCAAAAATTAGCTGAGGGAAAGATTGATATTATTGTTGGTACACATGGGTTATTAGGTAAAGACGTGCAGTTCAAAAATCTTGGGTTAATGGTGATTGATGAAGAGCAAAAATTTGGAGTCGCCCACAAGGAAAAATTAAAAACACTTAAAACCAATGTTGACTGCTTAACACTAACTGCCACTCCTATCCCTCGTACATTACAATTCAGTTTAATGGGTGCGCGTGATTTGAGTGTTATGAATACTCCTCCACCAAATCGTCAGCCTATTCAGACTGAAGTGCAAGTGTTTAATGATGAATTTATTCGCGATGCCATTTATTATGAAACCAATAGAGGCGGACAAGTATTCTTCATCCACAACAGAGTACAAGGTTTACCAGAAATGGCCGCATTAATCCAAGCACAATGTCCAGACTTGAGTGTTTCTTATGCTCACGGGCAAATGGAGGGACATGAATTAGAAGAGCGCATACTTGATTTTGTTGAGAAGAAATATGATGTATTGGTTTGTACTAATATTGTAGAAAGTGGTGTTGACATCCCCAATGTGAATACGATTATTGTAAACAATGCCCATCAATTTGGATTAAGTGATTTACATCAATTAAGGGGTCGTGTAGGAAGGAGCAATAAAAAAGCATTTTGTTATTTACTTGCACCACCTATGAAAACCTTACCAACTGATTCAAGAAAACGCCTTCAAACTTTAGAACAATTCAGTGATTTAGGAAGTGGATTTCAAATTGCGATGCGCGATTTAGATATTAGAGGTGCTGGTAACATGCTTGGTGGTGAGCAAAGCGGATTTATGGCGGAGATAGGATTTGAAATGTATCAGAAAATTTTAGATGAAGCCATTCGCGAATTAAAACGTACTTCATTTAAAGAATTATTCAAAGAAGAAATCACACGTCAAGATGACTTCGTGTCGGATTGTACAATTGACACTGATCTTGAAATCTTAATTCCAGATGAATATGTAGAAAGTATTTCAGAAAGATTAAGTTTATACACTCGTTTAGATCAATGTGAAAAGGATGAAGAGCTAGATGATTTTCACCGAGAACTGTTAGATCGTTTTGGTCCGGTGCCACAGCAAGTAGAGGACTTATTTAGAACGGTTAGGTGCAGGTGGAAAGCTATTGAACTTGGTTTTGAAAAAATGAGTTTAAAGCAAGAAACACTGCGTTGTTATTTCATTAATAAAAATGATTCGCCCTATTTTGAATCGGACATATTCAAAAAAATTCTGAGTTATTTACAAACAAGCACCAACCAAGCAAGGCTCAAGCAAGTTGGTAAAAACTTCCTATTAGTTGTTGACTATGTCAAAAATATGGACGATATGGAACGATTCCTTCATAGAATGCATGTGGCTGTTGTACCAAAAAAAACTTCCCCTGAAAAACAGGAGAAGTAAGCTAAGTAAAAATTATTTACAAACTACTACACATCAATCTTTGCGTATTTCGCATTGGCTTCGATGAACTCACGACGAGGCGCTACTTCATCACCCATCAGCATACTGAAAATACGATCTGCTTCTGCAGCGCTATCGATTGTTACTTGCTTTAAGGTTCTTCTAGTAGGATCCATCGTAGTTTCCCAAAGCTGTTCGGCATTCATTTCACCAAGACCCTTATAACGCTGTGTGGTAACACTATTTTCTTTTCCATCGCCTAATTTCTCAATTAAAGCTTTACGCTGCTCCTCGTTATAAGCATAGGCTTGCTCTTTACCTTTTTTCACCAAATACAATGGTGGCTGGGCTAAGTATACATATCCTTGCTCTACCATTTCTTTCAGATAACGGAAAATGAATGTAAGAATAAGTGTTGCAATATGGCTACCATCTACATCGGCATCGGTCATTATTATAAGCTTATGATAACGAAGCTTAGTAAGATTTAAAGCTTTTGGATCTTCAGGTGTACCCACAGTTACACCTAAGGCCGTATACATATTTCTAATTTCTTCGTTCTCATAAATCTTGTGTTCCATAGCTTTCTCTACGTTCAAGATTTTACCACGCAAAGGCATAATTGCTTGGAAAGAACGATCGCGGCCCTGTTTTGCAGTTCCGCCGGCACTATCTCCCTCTACTAAGTACAACTCACATTTTTCAGGATCACGCTCACTACAATCGGCCAATTTACCAGGAAGTCCACCTCCACTCAGCACAGTCTTTCTCTGAACAAGCTCACGTGCTTTCTTAGCAGCAACCCTAGCTTGTGCAGCAAGTATAACTTTTGAGATAACGTTTTTAGCTTCTTTTGGATTTTCTTCCAAATAAGATTCCAATGCTCTAGCAACTGTTGTTTGAACAGTTCCAGCAACATCACTATTACCAAGTTTGGTCTTCGTTTGACCTTCAAACTGTGGTTCAGGAACTTTTACAGAAACAATAGCGCTTAATCCTTCTCTAAAATCATCTCCTTCAACTTCAACTTTTGCTTTTTCAAATAATCCCTCTCTATCTCCATAGCTCTTGAAAACACGTGTAAGAGCAGTTCTAAAGCCAGTAACATGGGTACCCCCTTCAATAGTGTTAATGTTGTTTACGTAGCTGAAAATGTGCTCTTTGAAATCATCGTTGTACGTCATAGCTACTTCAACAGCAACATGACTATTTTCATCATACCCTTCAAAGTAAAGCGTTTTTGCAATCAACGGAGTTCTATTGCTATGTTTGTCCAACATCTCAACAAACTCAACAATACCTCCTTCACTGTAAAAGTGACTTGAATAAGGCGTTCCCTGTTCATCAAGTTCACGCAAATCTGTAAGAGTGATAGCAATTTTTCTATTCAAAAAAGCCAATTCACGCAGTCTACCTTCCAAAATGCTCCGCTTATACACGGTTACTTGGAAAATAGTATCATCGGGCCAAAAGCGAACTGTAGTTCCTGTTTTATCTGAAGTACCAATCTCACGAACTGCGTATTGAGGCACCCCAATTTTATATTCTTGCTCAAATATTTTGCCTTCTCGTTGGACAGTCACATGCATATCCTTACTCAAGGCGTTCACACAACTCACACCCACACCATGCAATCCACCTGAAACTTTATATGTATTCTTATCGAACTTACCACCGGCATGAAGAACAGTCATTACCACTTCCAATGCACTTCTTTTTTCTTTGGTATGCATTGCAGTAGGTATACCTCGTCCATCATCCTGCACACTAATGCTGTTATCTTCGTGAATGGTAACTTGAATATTTTTACAATATCCTGCCAAGGCTTCATCAATGGAGTTATCTACCACTTCATACACCAAATGATGCAAGCCTTTTTCGCCAATATCGCCAATATACATGGCAGGTCTTTTCCTAACCGCTTCTAATCCTTCTAATACCTGAATACTATCGGCGCCGTATTGTTTGGGGGCTTCTTGTAAGGGCTTATTTTCTTCGCTCATAGTTCTTTCTAAAATTTAAACGATCCCATTTCCGGGAGGTGGGCGAAAATACAGTTTTTAAAGGGGTTTTCCGCCTGAAAAATGAGCTATTTATCCACCTTTGAACTTGGCTACCAAACAAAAAAAATCCCCGAAATAACCTGGTATTTCGGGGTGTATACATAGGATATATCCATTATGTTAAGGAGCCACCAAACGGAAGCCATTTCCGTGGATATTCACAATTTCAATTTGACTGTCTTCTTTGAGGTATTTACGTAACTTGGCAATATAAACATCCATACTTCTTCCGTTGAAATAGGTATCGCTACCCCATATTTTTTTGAGGGCTCTTTCTCTTGGTAACAAGTCGTTCTTATGATCTGCAAGTAAACGAAGCAACTCATTCTCCTTAGGAGAAAGGGTTTGTGATTTTCCGTTGATGCTAAGTACCCTAAGTTTTGGATTGAAATGATACTCTCCCAACTGAAACTCCTTATTCTCTTGAGTTGTCATTTGCTCCTCATTACGCTTAATGATTGCCCTAATCTTCATTAACAACACCTCGCTATCGAAAGGCTTTGTGATATAGTCATCCGCTCCCAATCTATATCCATTTAAGATATCTTCTTTCATAGTTTTTGCACTCAAAAAGAAAAGAGGAATTTCTGGATCTATATCGCGAATTTCTTCAGCTAAGGTGAATCCATCTACATTAGGCATCATGACATCCAACAAACAGATATCAAATTTTTCTCTTTGAAAGGCAGCTAATCCCAACCTTCCGTCTCTTTCTAAAACCACATCAAACTCAGACAGTTCCAAATAGTTTTTTAGAACCATACCCAAGTTGGTATCATCTTCACACAATAACACTTTATAGCGCTTCTTATCTTCCATAGCTAAATATTTTGGTCAAATAAAGGTACTAAAACGCAAAAAATGTGCTAATAGCTGCAAGGAATTGTTAAATCCGTGAATAAATGGATTTATTTGGATGTTTCGGCAGGCTATCTTTGAAAAAATTGCAGGCATGAGCATTTTGGTCGATCGTGTTACAAAATGGTATGGTTCACAAGCAGCAGTATCTCAAGTTCAATTTGAGTTACAGCCAGGTGAAATTGTAGGTTTTCTTGGACCAAATGGCGCAGGTAAGAGTACTACTCTGAAAATGATTACGGGCTACCTGCAACCCGATGAAGGCAGCACATTTGTAGGAGGCTTTGACGTACAAAAGAATGCCCTAGCAGCAAAAAAGCTTATTGGATATTTACCTGAATCGAATGCTTTGTATTACGAAATGTATGTAAAAGAGTATTTGAAATTTGTGGCCAATTTGTACGCTGTAGAAAATGCTTCAGCAGCAATTGCATCTGTAATTGAACGAACAGGTCTAGCCCGAGAACAGCGAAAAAAAATAGGCCAACTATCAAAGGGTTATAAGCAAAGAGTTGGATTAGCCGCGTCTTTAATTCACCAACCAAAAATACTTGTGTTAGATGAACCTACGAGCGGTCTAGACCCTAATCAAATTGTTGAAATCAGAGAACTCATTCGGCAAGAAGCTGCGAATAAAACAGTCTTATTTTCTTCCCATATTTTACAAGAAGTTGAGGCTATTTGCAATCGTGTAATCATTATTCAAAAGGGCAAAATAGTTGCAGACGCTCCTCTGGAAGAGCTGACCAAGCAAGCATCTTTAGAACATGTGTTTAAGCGTTTAACAAACGTTTAAAGCAACTACAAACTCTTTGCTACTTTCTAGCAATGAATGTAAATGCATGCTAAATTCTTCCTAAAGCATGATAAAAAACATCGTTTTTCGTTTGATTATTTACTTATTTTGCTTTCGCATAACCCAAATGGGTTGTATCATTCACCGACTTAGCCTTGCTAAGCAAAAAAAGTTTTTTTATGAGTTATATCATTGAAGTACATGCACGCCAAATTTTAGACAGCCGCGGTAACCCAACCGTTGAAGTTGATGTATTAACCGACGATGGTCAAATGGGAAGAGCAGCTGTTCCTAGTGGAGCAAGTACAGGTATTCACGAAGCTGTTGAATTACGCGATGGCGATAAAAAGAAATACTTAGGAAAAGGAGTATTAAAGGCAGTTAAAAATGTAAACGACATCATTAGTGATGCTATTGTTGGTTATGATGTAGCTCAGCAAGCCGCTATTGATCAGGTTATGATTGATTTAGATGGCACAGCTAATAAAGGCAAACTAGGTGCTAATGCCATGTTAGCCGTGAGTATGGCGGTGGCTAAAGCTGCGGCAGAAGAGGCAGGACTTCCTTTGTACAGATACATTGGTGGAACAAATGCAAGAACACTACCTGTTCCAATGATGAATATCTTGAATGGTGGTGCTCATGCCGATAACAAAATTGATTTCCAGGAATTCATGATCATGCCAATTGGAGCAACAACCTTTAGTGAAGGACTTCGTTGGGGAGTTGAAATTTTTCACGCACTTAAAACTGTGTTGAAGAAAAGAGGTTACAGCACCAATGTGGGCGATGAAGGCGGATTTGCGCCAAATATTCAAAGCAACGAAGAAGCTATAGAGACAGTTTTAGAGGCTATCACAGCTGCTGGTTACAAGACAGGTTCGCAAATTGTAATTGCTATGGATGCTGCTAATAGTGAGCTGTGGGACGCTAAAAAGAAAAAATATATATTCCACAAGAGTTCAGGCAAAGTAATGAGCAGTGATGAACTTGTAAAATATTGGGAAAAATGGGTGAAGCAATATCCTATTGTTTCCATTGAAGATGGTATGGCAGAAGACGATTGGAATGGTTGGAAATCGCTTACTCAAGCCATTGGCAGCAAATGCCAGTTGGTAGGTGACGACTTATTTGTAACTAATGTAACACGTTTAACAACAGGTATTGAAAAGGGAATTGGCAACGGTCTTTTGGTAAAAGTGAACCAAATTGGCACTGTAACTGAAACTATTAATGCAGTTTCTTTGGCTCAAACCAATGGCTATAATACTATTATGAGTCACCGTAGCGGCGAAACAGAAGATGTAACTATTGCTGATTTAGCTGTGGCATTGAATTGCGGTCAAATTAAAACTGGTTCTGCATCCAGAACCGATCGTATTGCTAAGTATAACCAGTTAATTCGTATTGAAGAAATGTTGGGAGATACAGGTGTGTATCTTGGCAAAAAACTTTCTTTCAGTAAATAATCCACAAAATCCCGGTCTGTAAAAGCACCGGGATTTTTTTAACTAGTTTGTTGTAGTTTTAACGTATGAAGTTCAAATGGAGTAAGCTAATTAATGTGTACACCCTAACATTATTAGGTTGTTTCACCTGGATGCTATTCTTTGACGAAAAAAATTTCTTTGAACAAAGAGAGCGTAAAAAAGAACTGGATCTTTTGCTCAAAAAGAAAGCATATTATGAATCTGCTATTGAGCAAACAAGAAAAGAGCTCAACGACCTACAGAACAACCCCGATGCTATTGAAAAATTTGCAAGGGAGCGCTATTTTATGAAGAAACAAGGCGAAGAGATTTTTGTGGTTGAAGACCCTAGTTAATAAAGCTTTTGTATGTTCATACATGAGCAATCGAAAAATGGCCTATGCGTACATTCACCGACGAAGAAATTATCTTGTTCATTTATCAAGAGGCTGAACCAGGCTTGAAAAGAGCTATTGAATTAGCATTGGTAAATGATATAGACCTGCAAAGCCGTGTGAACCTATTACGCAACACTGCAGATCAAATTAAACATCTTAAGCCACAATCGCCTTCCAAATCAGTTGTCCAAAAAATTCTTGAATACAGTCGCAAGAAGCCCAAATCATGACCAAGAAAGAAAGGTATGAACAAGTGCTTGCTTTTTTTGAAAGCACACAGCCTGAAGCAGAAACGGAACTACTCTACGATAACCCATTTGAACTACTTGTTGCTGTTATTTTGTCTGCACAATGCACAGACGTTCGAGTAAATGCAACAACTCCAGCCATTTTTAGGCGTTATCCAACACCTCAAAAAATGGCTAAAGCCAATTTTGACGAACTTTTTCCACTTATAAAAAGTATTTCCTACCCCAATAACAAAACCAAGCACCTCATAGGGATGGCCAATTTATTGCTTGAAAAATTTAATGGGGAAGTGCCAATGACTGTAGATGAATTAATTCAATTACCAGGTGTTGGTCGAAAAACTGCCAATGTGGTTACCAGCGTAATAGACCGGCAGCCCAATATGGCAGTTGATACCCACGTATTTCGTGTAAGCAAGCGCCTTGGTTTGGTTTCAAATAAAGCAACAACACCCCTCGCTGTAGAGAAAGAACTGATAAAATTTATTCCTGAAGAAAAAGTTCATAAAGCTCATCATTGGCTCATTTTACATGGCAGATATACTTGTGTAGCGCGCAATCCAAAATGCCAAACTTGCAAATTACAGGCCTATTGTAAATTTTTCGAAACAGAACAGAAAAAACTTCAAAAAGCTAAAAAGTAATTACCTCTCTAATAGCTGATTTTCATCATTTTTTGCTATCATTAAGTAGTGCATTTTTGAAACTCAATCATAGCATTATGTCGCATCATGAAATCATACCTCAATTAGATCAATTAGTACAAGATTTTATGTTACAAACCAGCGTCATGAATCTTGCAACTACTGTACAAGATGAACCCTATTGTGCTACTTGTTATTATGCTTATGAACCTATACATCATTGGCTGGTATTTAAGTCTGAATTTGATACTCAACACATTGAAAATGCTTTAAAAAATCCAAAAGTTGCTGGAACAATTGTTCCTGATAAGCTAGATAAGTTAATGGTAAAAGGTATTCAATTCAATGGTCTTTTCAAACAAACCGATTCACGTACAGAGCATATTGCAGAAGATGTATATATTTCTAAATTTCCAATAGCAAGTTTATTTCGTGGGCGACTTTGGTATATTGAATTAACAAAGTTGAAATACACAGATAACACCCCAATTATTGGGAAGAAAATTATTTGGGAGAGGTAGAAGACAACATTTTTTATAAATTTATATAACAACAATACTACAACCAACAACTGTTTTGCCATGATTGATTCAAATCTATTATTAGCCTGGGGTGCTGCTGCTAAAAAATTTGAAAAAGGGAGTTTAGTTTTTATTGAAGGAGATAAGCCAAGATTTTACTACCAAATTCTTGAAGGGAAGATAAGAATGTATCATGTAAATGAAAAAGGTAAAGAATTTACTCAGGGTAACTTTACAGAAGGTGAGTGCTTTGGTGAACCCCCTTTAATCATAGATGAAACATATCCTGCCTGCGCTATTGCTACAGAAGATACCATACTTTTTAAATTGCCTAAAGAGAGGTTTTTTCAGATCTTAAAAGAATATCCAGGAATTCAGCAACAATTTCTTGAAAATCTTGCCAGAAGAATTTACTGTAAAACTATTTCTACCAAAATATTAAGTGAGGATGCGCCAGAACATAGGATTTGTCAGTACTTGGATATGCATAAAAAAAATAGGGGGTTAAGGTTTAATGAAAAGGCTATAATTCCGCTTACAAGAAAAGAATTGGCAGAACATACAGGCCTCCGGATTGAAACCGTAATAAGAACACTTTCAAAACTTCAAAAGACAAAACAAATCGCCATCATCGACAGAAAGTTATACTACTAACAATATGATAGCATGGGATACACCTAGAAGATGGATGCAGTTAAGCTTACTGGCTTTTATGCTGGTGGCCGCACTAGGGCTCATTATGCGATATAAAATTGGCTTCAGCTTTCCCTATTTTCACCAAAAATATTTACAACACGCCCACTCTCACTTGGCATTTGCAGGTTGGGTATCCCAAACACTTTGGGTTTGGATCACTTACAATATTGGAGGTAATGAGCTATTGGGTAACCAAAAGATGAAACTTTTGTTATTCTCCAATTTTGCAGCAGCAATAGGGATGCTTTTCACCTTCGCCTATCAGGGATATGGAGGCCTTTCAATCTTTTTTTCTTCATCATCGCTCATCTTCAGTTTTTTGTTAATCGGTATTTGTTACCGGTTTATACAAAAGTGTAATAAAACTATTGCTACAAAATGGTATGTAGCTTCATTTGTTTGGTTCATTCTCTCAACTGCGGGAACTATTTATCTGATTTACATGATGATTCAGAAAAAGATTCCGCAACATGAATACTTAGCCTCTGTGTACGGCTATTTACATTTTCAGTACAATGGCTGGTTCTTCTTTGCTTGCATAGGAATTTGGCTTCAACATTTGGAAAAAAATGGTTTACTAAAATCATCCCATAAGTTAGAAAGAAGTTGGCAATTGCTTGCTTGGACATGCCTACCTGCTTATGGCCTTTCTGTTCTTTGGCTAAAATTACCTGCGTATATATATCTGGTTATTATAGCGGCTGCTGTACTGCAACTATATGGATGGATTCACATCCTCAGACAAGTGAATATTCGAAATTATTTATCTGAAAAAACATTCTATCAAAAATTACTTATGTATGTCTTATTGGGAACTGTTTCTATGAAGTTCATTTTACAGTTACTTTGTGTAATTCCCGCTATGAGTCATTTTGCCTTTGGTATCAGACCTATTGTAATTGCTTATCTACACCTGGTGCTCTTAGGTATTATTAGTCTGTTCATTCTGTTTCAAGCCCAAGAAGAAAAATGGATAGTCAAGCGAAAAGCTGCCACAGTGGGTATTATCATTTTCATAATAGCATTTGGACTCAATGAACTATTGCTAGTATCACAAGGTGTAGCATCGATTTTTTACTTCACCGTTCCTTTTATTGACCTTGGTTTATTAATAGCCGCACTGCTACTATTCCTTGGTGTTACAGCCATTTACATGAGCCAAATAACCAAAAGCATATCCGAAGACTGAATATGATTCTACTCATAATTTAATTTTTTCACCTCATGTAAATTTGGAAAAACTACACACATGAAAAGAATCATCTACGCATCCTTGTGCTTAATGATGGCAGTAACTTATGGATGCAATTCAGAGGAAAATAGCAATAGCGCCTCATCTTCATCTACTACAACTGAACAAGTAGGACAATCGGGCGTTCAGGATGATGTTTCCAACCCAAATATTGTGCAAACAGCCGTAGGAAGTAAGGATCATACTACTTTAGTCACTGCTGTAAAAGCAGCGGGATTAGTAGATGCGCTCAGCAACGCAGGACCCTTTACTGTCTTTGCACCAACTAATGCGGCCTTCGATAAATTACCTAAAGGAACTGTTGAAGATCTTTTAAAGCCAGAAAAAAAAGACGATTTGACCAACATTTTGGGCTACCATACTTACGTGGGTGTTTTAGAAGGTGTAATACTACAAGATGGCCTTGAATTTGAAATGGTTCATAGCGGAAAAATAAAAATTACTAGAGAAGGAGAAGTAGTTAAAGTAAATGGAACCCCTATTGTTGCATCTATCAAAACCTCAAACGGTGTAATTCACGTAATAGGTGATGTTTTACTTCCACCATCTAAATAATGGAAGCCCCCTCATACCAAAAATAGGCTATCGTTCTGATAGCCTATTTTTTTAAATACTTGTTAAGTCTTTATCTAACTAATCAATTTAATCTGCATAACAGTTGCTATACTAATAGCACGCTGCTTAATATTTTCAGCATTATTCCCGCCATATAAATCATCAACTGTTGTGATAAAAAGCTCTAACCACCTTTTAAAATGAACTGGCGATAGAGACTTTTTAGCACTTAACTGCCTGTGCACTTCCATAGGATTACCATGATAAGTACCTGTATGGAAAACCGCATTCTCCCAAAAATTATACATCACTGGAAGATGTTGTTTCCAATTTATCTTAGCTACTTTCCCAAAAAAAGGTGCCAGCATTTCATCTCTCTTCACTTTTGAGTAAAAACTATTCACCAAGTGTTCAATATCGGATCTATTTTCAATATCAGTTTTCATAATGTTCAATTCAAAGTCATTTTATTCTTGTTAACTCACCTTTTTGATTAACACACAGGTACTATCTTCGAGGGCTTTTAAGTCATGCAAAAGATTCGGTTCAATAAACATCTCTGATAAGCTATTCAATTCAATACTTCCTTGTTCCGAAGTAAATACAACCAATCCTTTCATAACCACCAATAATGCCTGTGTAGTGGATACATGAGAAGGTATGACCCCCGATTTAGGCAGGTGGATAAAAGTACATTTGCTAGGTCTCCCCTGAAAAACTGCACTAGCCTGGTTTTTGCCGGTCTCTGCTGCTTTCTGTATAAGTGCTTCTAATATCATAGATCTTTCCTTTTGAAGATTCGTAATGAGATCAAAAATGGAATAAGTGCCCATAAAACCAAGACAAAAAGAGTGACAAGTGTTCCCAGAGTTGATCCAAAATATTGTTGAAAAATGGCCCCTGTGTAACCCATCATGGCGGAAGCGTCTAACTGCATCAAATTCATGATGCGCAGTAAATCAATTGGACTAAGCATACTTACTAATACCATAGGTTTTTCAATTGGATAATCTCCAAATTGAAAAAGAATAAATAAGACTAAGCCATCAAATAACAAGGCGAAAAATAACCAGACAAGAAGTGACGTCCCAATTCCCTTTGCCTTATCCCTTTGTTGAATACTGATTAAAAATCCAATTGATATAAAAATAACTGTAATCAAAATTCCACCTAGTAATATCCACAGTGCATTCTGTATGTAGCCAAATAATAATAAAGGAGGAATGATGGCAACGATATAAGCTGCCAATAGACATATGACCAAACCAAAAAATAAACTGATCCAAATTTGAGATCTTTTAATTGGCTGGCTCAATAACAACTCAATAAACTCTGAACTATTGTAAATGTAAATGGTTGAAAACAAGATGGAAATGAGTGGAATAACCAATAATTCCAAATTCAACATTGTGACCAAAGCCTTGTTCCCCGAATCCTCTAAAAAGAAAATACTCCAACAAGCTAAGGCGAGAAGAATGGTGTAAGCAATAACTACGCGATTGCGAAAAATATCAATCAATATGAGTTGTAAGATTTTATTCACGCTGCCCCCTCTTTTAAAAAATGAGAAATGGCTTTAGACAAACTTTGATGTCCTACCTGATCCTTTAACACTTCAACACTTTTATGAAATTTCACGCTTCCATCTTGCATGAAAATTACCTCTGATATGAGCTCATCTAATTCAGCTAATAAATGAGAGGTTATTAAAATCAATTTACCCTCCTGCCGTGCAGATAAAATTTTCTCTTTTAAAATTTCTGCAGCAATAGGATCTAATCCGGCTGTTGGCTCGTCTAGAATTAATACGGTTGGATTGAATAAAAATGACAAAACAGCACTCACCTTTTGCCTTGTACCACCGCTTAAAGTGGACATTCGTTTATGATAGAGTTGCTTTAAATGATAATTATCTATTAAGTCTTCGTCGAGCTTCAAGACATTACTTCTCAATGACTGAATTGTTTCAATGACTTGTCCAATTTTCATATTATCTGGGTAGCGGCCTATTTGAGGCATATACCCAATCTTCTCCCGATAATGATCTCCTGTTGAGGCTATATCATTCCCTTCAAAAAAGATATTCCCTTTTGTCGGAATAACCATTCGAAGGATTGATTTAAGAAGGGTTGTCTTACCACATCCATTTGGACCAATCAAAGCAATTGCCTGACCTTTCCCAAGTGTTAGCTTGATATCATGCAACACTTCCATTTTTCCAAATTGTTTATATACATGTTCAATTTGAATCATAGTTAAACGTATTTCATAGATGGCTTCGGATCAATAAAATGATCAGGAGTAAGTGTTGGGAATATTTTTTCTGACTGATCCAGCAGAAGTACCATAAAACTTCTGAATAGGAGCATTGCTGCTGGAACCTTTTCTACCAGAACACCAAACATAGTTAAAGGCCTGTAAGGAACATCTCCAATACCATCTTTATTCAAATCATAACCACTGTACTTGTCCCAATAATTATGTAGGAATGTATTGAGTACAGTTGTTCCATTTGTACTGACATCAAAAGTATTAGCCAAGAAATTATTCTGCTTGATTTCATTTTCCATACAGCTTGCCTGAATTTTCATAGCCCAGCCATTGTAATCGAACTTATTTTTTTCGACTTTCATTCTATTGGTGCCTTCCATAAAAACCCCTACTGTGTTTCTTGTAAACTGATTACCCGAAATATGACCGTCCGAAATCTCTTTTAATAGAAGACCATAAGCCGCATCTCCCCAGTTTTCGTAAAAGATATTTTTATACATATCTACAGATCTGGAATACATAACAGCAACACCTGCACCATTTCCCTGAAACTTATTTTCCGTATACACATCATTATTAGAAAACATAAAATGTAAGCCATAGCGAATATTGGAAACTGCATGATTTGTATGTATGCTTGAATAATGTACAAACTCAAAATAAATACCATCACGGTGACCTTTAATGAAGTTATTTTCAATGATTAAACTGTCACTTTTCCAGCAATGGATGCCATTACCTATTTCCTGCTCTTGTTTACCATAAGCTTGAATTCTATTACCTCTTACAATACAGTTTTTAGAGTACTGTAGATAAACCCCAAAAAAATTATCGAACAACCAATTATTTTCAATGACTACATTTTGTGACTCCAACACTTTAATACCACCAGGATCATCTAAAGTTGCATATCCAGAGTGCTGAACTTTCAGTCCTCTTATAATCACATCATTCGCTTTTATTGTAAAAACTTCATACTTCTTTTCTCCATCTATTTCTGGCCATCCTTTTCCAATAATAGTTAAAGGTTTTGTTATTTGAATGTTTCCCTCTTTATATAATCCCTTATTGATATGAATAGTATCGTATGGTTGGGCTGCATTAATTGCTAATTGAATACTCTTATATGCTTCCCCAGTACCTACTCTAATCTGAGCACCTTTAATAAAAAGTGGAGCAAGAAATAATACAGATAATATGACGATTAAACTTCTCATTTAACGAGATCTTTCCAAGCATACCTTATATATTCAGATGTATCATAAGGTATTTGAGATATGTTCCAATTATTGACTGCGGCAATATTTCCACGCATTGGACTATTTAATTTTTCAGTATAAAAAAATACAGCAGAATCGGCTTGAATAAATTCACCTTTATTTATAAAAGATCCAATCCAATACTGGTTTTCAGTTACTGTATTACCCTTTATATATTCAAGCAAACAAGCTATATCATCAAATTTGTATACCCTTCCCTTTTGGGTAATTGCCTGAGAAGCAAAACTCAAATCAGAAATAGTCATTTTGCATTGGTAACAAGCATCCTTATTCAGTTCAATTTTTTCAGGACCGCTCTGACCACATGAAATAGCAGACAGAATTATGAGGATAGTAAAACAGTTTTTCAGATTCATTATTTCTTCTTGAATTTTTTAAGCCAATTTCCTTCTTTACTACATGCTATTAACAAGAGTAATCCTGCGAAAATAAAAAGCCATCCGCCCAAATCAGGTATAGAATAGGCACCAAAATTGAGAAGTTGTTTAAATCCAATTAAAGGAGGTTGATAAGCCATACCTGGAACTATGATTGCGGCATTAGGGTCAAGATTATGTCCATAATCATATTCCCATCTCCAAAAATCTATCATGGCTACAATTCCAAATACAACAAACATTCCAAAAACTATGTTTAGCCAATTTCTTTTTCCTAGTATCCCTACTAAAATCATTAAGAAAGCAAATGCACCAATAATATATGGCAATACAGTAAATTCAATAAAATTATCTGCATGCAATGTTTGCATACCAATATAATGATTCAAACCATTTATTATTTCTACATCTCCCCCTAATTTATGGGGAAAGATTTGCAATGCCAAACCTTCAGGATATTGAGGGGCATCTAACTCTATTCTCCAAAGTGGAACAAATAGTGAGATTATTAAACTGACTCCTGCTATATAAGACATGATCTTAGAAGATAGCTGTAAACGATGGGTAGTCATAAAGTATTTTTAAAATAAAAGGGGAACAAATCTTTTTCAGTATTTGCTCCCCATATTTGAAATGATATGAATTATTATTTCTTAGGAGGCAAATTGGTACCTACACTGTAAGTCAGAGGCACATTGCTACCAGACGGTGAAACCCTAATGTAACCTTGCATTTCTTGGTGTAGTGCGCTACAGAAATCTGTACAATACATAGGATAAATACCCACACGATCTGGAACCCACTTCAAAGTACTTGTCTCACCAGGCATAATAAGTAACTCCGCATTATTAGCTCCTTTTATAGCAAATCCGTGTGGCACATCCCAATCTTGCTCTAAGTTGGTAACATGAAAATAAACCTCATCGCCCATCTTAATACCTTCAATATTATCTGGCGCGAAGTGTGAACGAATAGATGTCATATAAACATGAACCTTATTGCCTTCTCTAACAACTTTCGCTTCATTTTCACCTTTAGCTGCCCTAGGGTGTTTGTTTTCAGCAATTTTGAAAATCTTGAGCTGACCGTTATTTTTTATCAAATCTGCAGGAGCTGCTTGTGCATAGTGTGGCTCACCAATTGTTGGAAAGTCCAAAATCATCTGCATTTTATCTCCTGAGATATCGTATATCTGAGCACTCTGAGTTAACTCAGGACCTGTTGGCAAGTAGCGATCTTTTGTAATTTTATTATATGCGATCAAATATTTCGCATTTGGCTTTCTAGTATTACCACCTGGAATTGTCAAGTGACCAACTGAATAATACGTCGGAGCTCTATCCAACACTTTTAAGTCCTTAATATTCCATTTAACTACCTCAGAAGATACAAAGAAAGATGTGTAAGCGTTACCGCGACCATCAAATTCTGTGTGTAATGGACCTAAGCCAGGTTTTTGTACTTCTCCGTACAGTGCTGCTTCATATTTCACCACTGGAATTCCTTCATATTCACCATCAAAAGCCTTATCTGCAATAGCTTTCTGTAATTTATTAAAACTGAATACGGGAATAACTGCAGCCAACTTACCGCTACCTACAATATATTCACCCGTAGGATCAACATCACAGCCGTGTGGCGACTTTGGACAAGGAATAAAATAACAGATATCTTTTAACTCTGCCACATCTAAAACTGTTACTTCAGTTTTGATTTCAGAGGTTGCAGTATGTGCTTCTTCATTGTATTTGTTATGTGCATATCTTACTTTAACTTTTTTACCCTTACCAGCTTTAAGATATTCCTCTGCCTTTTTCCAGTTCACAGCCATAATAAAATCTTTATCCTTCTGAGATGCATTCACCTCTAATAAAGTATTTGCTTGCTCAGTATTATAGCAGCTAAAGAAAAACCAGCCATGCGACTTATCTTTTCCAGCACGAGCTAAATCGAAGTTAACTCCAGGCGTTCTTAATTGAAATGCTATGTTCATTTCACCTGATTCCTGATTTACGCTTACAAAACTAATATGCCCTTTAAAGTTTTGCTTATAACTATTAATAGGTACATCCCCATTGGCATCATCAGCAGGAACACTAAATCTGGTTCCAGCAACTATGTATTCAGAGTTTTCTGTACCAAAAGGAGAACTGTGGTTACCACCACTGTTGGGAAGCTCAATAATCTCCGCGGTTTTGAAGGTCTTCAAATCTATACGAGCTAATCTAGGCGTATTATTCGCATTTGCAAATACCCACTTCCCATTAATTTCACCATTTGTTTGTGACATTTCTGTATGATGTAAATCATCCCAAGGAACAAAACCATGCGATGTATTTAACATAGGTTTTGTTTCTTCACTGTATCCATACCCTTTTTCAGGATCAACAGAGAAAACAGGAATTACTTTTAGCATTCTGCCACTTGGTAAACCATAAACACTCATTTGACCGCTAAATCCACCTGAAACGAAATTGTAAAATTCATCATGCTTTCCAGGAGGAACATATGCTTTAATAGCAGCATCGGAATCTATAGCTCCGGTTGCGTTCTTTGGCTTACAAGATGGAAATAGTGTACTTAATGCAATAATGGAGAAAGCCCCAAGTTGCATTGTCATTTTTAGATATCTCATTTGTTATGTCTTAAATATGATTAAATTATTTTGAGCTGTCATTTTTTCGCATAAACTCAACTATCGAGCGTGCATCTTCGTCAGTCAAATTTTGATTAGGCATTCTCACCAAACAAATCTCCAATTGGGCCTGCACTTCTGGGTCCTTATCAATCATTGGATCTGGATTAGTGATAAAGTTCATTAACCAATAAGGAGTTCTTCTTTCTGTAACCCCTTTCCAACCTGGACCGACTAATCTTTCATCTGTTAACTTATGGCATGATAAACACTTAGTATTAGATGTTGCTTCTCCCCGTTTTGCCATAGTTGCATCTAATTCTCCTAATTGAACGTTCGTTTCATTAAATTTACCTTCTCCTCTATTGGGATCGTAAGTTTCAGAATCAGGAACCATACTTTTTGGAGCTTCAGCAGTGCTCGATGATTGATCAGATGAGCCACCACAGGAATACATCCATACAGATCCTGAAATGACTAGTAACATCAATGATATTTTTTTCATGTAGCTTGTTTTATGTGTTACAAAACTACTTCTGAATATACTCAGTACTTTATGATTACAGTCATATATATAGTCAATTTTACTGCTTTATTTAAATGAAATTTAACTTAAACCTAAATCTGTATAACAGAACAAGGCCAATGTTTAAACAATTACTGAAATTCCATTTTCCAACTAACTTGAATAATAGAATCAACTTTTAAAGAACCTAGAAATGCCTTTGGTGGATTTATATTGAATTGTTTCATATTCAGACTGCTAGAACCAATAATAGCATAATAATTTACATCCCTACATAACTTTGCAAAAGTTACTCTATGTTTCCTTCGCACACCATTGATTTCTAATATTCCCTCAGCTTCCAAAATAGACGTATCTGCATTTTTCAAAAGCGTTTTTGTACTTATAGCTGTCCATTTTATTGAGGGATATTCCTTTGTCTTGAATGCATCCTGTGTATGCTTCGTCATAGCATTGTACTTGGAACTTGCTATTTGATTAACCGAAACTCTAAGCTCCAAATTTTTAAACCCTACTAATCTGCCTTCTTCAAAAACAGGATCTGCAACAAATTTTGGTTCGTTTACTTCTAATCTCCAAGAATTCCATGAACTTCTTCCTTCAATCCACATCGTCATTTTTAGATTTGACATTTGTGGATAGATGAACCCCATAAAAAGAAAGATGAGAAATAAGTAACGTAACATATAATAGGTACAATTTACATTATGAAATGTTGAATTGGAATGTATTTTTTTTATGTACTTGCATTTCGTTACTTTAGTCATTCATGAATCATTTGCTCAAGATTTTTCCCTCAAATAGGGTGAAAAATAATTTAGTTGACAGACTTGCATATGCAGGTGATGCTGGCTTTTACGAACTTATACCTCAAGCTGTTGTTCAGCCTAATTCTATTCATGAAATCATCCAATTATTTCAGTGGAGCGATGCAACGGGAACACCTTTGTGCTTTAGAGCAGGAGGAACCAGTTTGTCTGGACAAAGTATTACTGACGGAATATTAGTAGATATAGGCAAACACTGGAGAGCTATTGAGCCTTTAGATAATGGGAAGCTGGTAAAAGTTCAGCCAGGTATTATTGCAAGTATGGTGAATCACTTTCTTTTACGCTATGGAACTAAAATTGGACCCGACCCTTCTTCTATTCATGCCGCAATGATGGGCGGCATACTCAGCAATAATTCCTCCGGCATGTGCTGTGGTGTTGCCTATAATGCATACCATACCTTACAGAGCATTCATTTTGTTCTTCCAAATGGGCATATATACAATACCGCTCAAGAAGAAGATTATAATCGTTTTATAAATGACGAAAATGAAATTTGTACTACACTCTTGCAATTTCGTAAACAGATACTTGATTCAACTACTTTACTGCAAAAAATTCGAACTAAATATCAAACTAAAAATACAGTTGGTTATGGGCTAAATGCGTTGGTTGATTATGAACATCCCTTAGACATATTTTCACATTTACTAATTGGCGCAGAAGGTACGCTTGCTTTTATTGCCGAAGCTGTTCTTCAAACAATTCCTATTCAACCGCATACTTCTACTGCATTACTATTTTTTAATACTATTAGTGATGCTTGTAATGCCATACTTCCTCTTAAAGAAAGTGGTGCAGATGTTTTAGAACTAATGGATAGAGCTTCACTAAGAAGTGTGGAGGATTTGAAAGGACTACCGTCCTATTTTAAAGATCTTCCCGAATCGGCTGCTTGCCTGCTTTGTGAATATGCCGCACCATCAGAAATAGATCTAGAACAAATTCTAAAAAGAGCATCTCCAACTATTTCTAAACTAGAGCTTCTTTATCCATCAGAGTTTACTTCAAGCGCTGAACAAAGACAGTTTTATTGGAAAATTCGAAAGGGCATGTTCCCTAGTGTAGGTGCTGTAAGAGCAAGAGGAACAACTGTTATTTTAGAAGACATTGCTTTTCCTCTTGAACATTTGGCAAACGCAGTGATTGACCTACAGCAACTCTTTCGAGATTTCAATTATGAAAATGCCATCATTTTTGGTCATGCAAAAGATGGAAATCTTCATTTTGTCATTACACAATTACTAGACACTCCCCAAGAAATTGATCGCTATAATCGATTCATTCAGTCTTTGGTAAAACTTGTTGTAAACAAATACAATGGCACATTAAAAGCAGAACATGGTACTGGAAGAAACATGGCTCCATTTGTTGAAGCAGAATGGGGTGGTGAGTTGTACACAATGATGAAAGCAATTAAACAAGTTGTTGATCCTAAAAATTTGCTGAATCCAGGTGTTATCATTAATGAACATGCAGATGCACATATTCGCAACTTGAAACAAATGCCAGTTGTAGAGGAAGAGGTTGATAAATGTATTGAATGCGGCTATTGCGAACCGCTTTGTCCGAGTAAGGATATAACGCTTTCGCCACGACAAAGAATTCAGATTAGAAGACAGCTTAAAAAGTTGGAACAAACAGGACAAAAAGCTGCGTATAAAAAACTATTAGCTGAATATGAATATGCAGGTTTAGACACCTGCGCAACAGATGGCTTATGCCAGTCCGAATGTCCGGTTTCCATAAACACCGGCGATCTTGTAAAACGATTAAGACAAGAAAACCATAGCAAGTTTGGAAATAGTATGGCTCTTACCATTGCAAGAAATTATAAGCTTGTAGAACAACTTACTAGACAAACCATTCAATTAGCCAGCTTCATAAATGGTTTGGGTGGATTAAACATTATTACAAGAATCACAAAAAGACTAAATAAAATTTTTCCAGGTACACCTGTATGGTGGAATGAAATAAAACCTGCAAAGTCGCTTCCACAATCAAACCCCAATCAACCATCTGCTTTGTACTTCAGTGCATGCATTCATAGAATGTTGGGTGATGGTGGCGAATCGTTGCAAGAAAAAATGATTCGGGTTTGTGAAAGGGCTGGTGTAAGCATTTTATTCCCAAAAGATATAAGAGGTCATTGTTGCGGACAAGCTTTCAGCAGTAAAGGATACCAAGACGCTGCAGTAGTAATTGAAGAGAAAACAATCGATGCTATTCTTGCGTGGACAAATAACGGAGCACTGCCAGTTGTTTGCGATTTCACATCCTGCACATACACTTTCCTCAAGCAATCGGCACATTTATCTGCTGACTATCGAACAAAATGGAATAAAATTACCTGGATTGACTCTATTGAATTTTTCAAAAACAAAATCATTCCAAAACTTCCTATTACTTCAAAAAAGGAGGCTATTGCCCTTCACCCAACTTGTGCAAGCACCAAAATGGGTCTTTCAAATGCCATGAAACAGGTTGCAAGCGCTTGTGCAAAAGAAGTTTTGATTCCCGCTTATGCAGGTTGTTGTGGCATGGCTGGCGACAGAGGATTTTGGGTGCCCGAAATGACAGAATCTGCTACTCACATGGAAATCAAGCACTTAGAAGACTTTCAGGGCTATTATAGTACTGCTGGAACCTGCGAAATGAACCTTACCCATTTCTCTGGAAAGGAATTTCAGCACTTAATTCATTTATTAGATGAAGTAAGTTCATAGAAATATTTTAATCAATAATCTATTTCCCTACCTTTGCAACCCCAAAAAGGACATCGGTCCATTTGCGGATGTGGCGAAATTGGCAGACGCACCAGACTTAGGATCTGGCGCCGCGAGGCGTGTAGGTTCGACTCCTATCATCCGCACCACCTTTTTAGGCATCAATCACCTCCTGATTGCAGGAACAAAATTTGAGTGTACATGGCTACAGTTACCAGAGAAAACATCGGTTTACTCACCGATAAGATTAGTGTTTCCCTCCAAAAAGAAGATTACTTCGCAGAATTCGAGAAAAGTTTAAAACAATACGCCAAGCAAGCCAATATACCTGGTTTTCGTAAAGGAATGGTTCCAGCAGGTCTGGTAAAAAAAATGTACGGTCAAGGTGTGTTTGCTGATCAGGTAATTAAGCAGGTTGAAAAGTCATTGATGGATTACTTGCAGAAGGAACAACTTGACATATTCGCTCAGCCGCTTCCTTTAGAAAGTAACAACCAGAACTTAGATATGAATGCTCCAAGTGAGTATGTTTTCAATTTTGAAGTTGGTTTAAAACCCAACTTTGATGTGAATCTTTCTAATGTAAATGTAAAGCGCTTTGAAGTGATTGTTACCGATGAAATGATCAATGAAGAGGTAAGCCGCTTACAGAGCAGATATGGTAAAATGACAGACCCAGAAGAAGTTACTACTGAAGAGAATATGTTGAACGTAACTTTTACTGAGACTGATGCTGAAGGAAATGTTCCAGAAGGTGGAATTAACAAAGCCAATAGTTTATTAGTTAAATATTTTAGTCCGTCTTTCCGTACTCAATTAATGGGGAAGAAAAAGGATGATGTATTAGATGTTCATTTAGCAACTGCTTTTGAAGACAAAGAAAGAAGCTGGATTTTAAATGATCTTGGAATTGATGCCAATGTTGCTGGTGCAGCAGATCGCAATTTTAAAATGACTATCACTAAAGTAGGATTAATTGAAAAAGCGCCTCTTGCAGAAGAGTTGTATAAGGCTTCATTCCCAGAGCAAAATATTACTACAGAAGAAGAATTCAGAGCTGCAATTCGTACAAATATTGAACAATACTATGCTCAGCAGGCTCGCAACCAAATTCACGACCAAATTTATCACACATTGGTAGACCATACAACTATGGATTTACCTGAAGGTTTCTTAAAGCGTTGGATTCAAGAAGGTGGTGAACAGAGGAAAACTGAAGAAGAAGCAGAAAAAGAGTATCCATCATTTGCTAGCAGCTTAAAATGGACATTGATTTCTTCTAAACTACAGCAAGATGAAGCTATTCAGGTAGTTCCAGACGATATCCGTGAATTTGCAAAACAGCAATTGTTGGGTTATATGGGGGGGCAATTAGGTGCTTTAGGTGATAACCAAGCATGGATTGATGATTATGTTAATAGAATGATGAAGGATAAAAAATATGTTGAAGACAGCTACCACAGAATTGCAACTGAAAAGTTGTTCCATGCCTTAGAAAATAAGGTTACAGCAGTAAGCGAATCTATCTCAGCTGAAGATTTTGTGAAGCGTGTAGAGGAACATCAACACCACCATTAAAACATAGTATCCGGCTTCGGCCGGATTTTTTTTGCCCAAAGCTGAAAAGGGATTGTGAATTCCTTCAACTTTGTATTATTGGCCATCATAAAAAATGGCTCATCTTCGTTATAGCAACATAAAGTTTCCTGAAACATGTCCGTATTCAACCAGTCAAGAGCCCGAGTTATACAAATTATCTTTGTAGTGATCTTTATTATCATTGCAATACAGCTCATTAATCTTCAACTTTTTTCCAACCAATATAAAATTGCAGCTGAAAATAATGCCATATACAGAAAAGTAATTTATCCCGATAGAGGTATCATCTACGATAGACAGAAAAAACCTATTTTAGAAAACACCATTATGTTTGATTTAATGGTAACACCGGGCGAAACAAGAGGCACCGATACTGGCTTACTTTGCAAAATATTGAATATTGATACTTCAGAATACAGAAAAAGAATAGTTACAGCCATTATAAAAAATACCAGTTATAAACCTAGCATTTTTGAAGGCCTACTTACGCAAGAATTGTATGCCAAGTTAAATGAAAACATGTATCGTTTTCCTGGTTTTACTTTAAGCGATCGCTCGGTTCGTTCTTATCCATACCACACCGCCCCACATGTATTAGGGTATATTGCTGAAGTAGACACTTCGTTTTTAAGAAGAAATGCAGGGCAGGGATACCAAATGGGTGATTATACTGGTATGACAGGCCTAGAAAGAACTTATGAAAAAGTACTGATGGGGCAGCGAGGAATTAAACTGTTTTTGAGAGATAATAAGAACAGAATACAAGGACCTTATGAGAATGGGATGTATGATTCAATTGCTGTAGCAGGTAGAAGCTTATACACAAGTTTAGACGTTGATGTACAGCAATTGGCAGAGAAACTACTTCAAAACAAAATTGGAAGTGCAGTTGCCATAAACCCAAAAACGGGTGGTATTATAGCAATGGCCAGCAGCCCTGGTTATGACCCAAATGAACTTACGGGAAGCTTTCGCAGAAAGAACTTTAGCAGAATGTTTTTGGATACAGCCAAGCCATTGCTAAACAGAGCAATCAAAGGTCAATATCCACCTGGTTCAACATTTAAGCCATTAGGGGCACTTATTGCACTTGATCAAAGACTTATTACACCCTCTTTTGGAGTGCCCTGCTGTGGCGCATACTATGCTTGTGGTATTAGAGTGAACTGTACCCATAAAGACTGTCATCACTCTCAAAATGTACGTTTAGCAATTGCCAATTCTTGTAACTCATACTTTTCAAAAGTTTTTCAGATGGTGGTTGATAATCCCAAAATCAACAATCCAAGAAATGGCTATCAAATTTGGAAGGATTATGTAAATGGATTTGGATTAGGAGTGAAATTAGAAGTGGATTTACCGAGTGAAAATGCGGGAAATATTCAAGACACAAGTAAATACGATCGACAGTTTGGAAGCAGAAAATGGGGAAGTTGTTTTGCACTAACCTTAGGTATTGGACAAGATAGAATGTTGGCAACTCCATTACAAATGGCCAACATGATGTGTGCTATTGCAAATAAAGGTTTTTATTATCACCCACATTTTGTAGATAGTATAGAAAATGAAAATGGAGAAGACAAGGCAATGTTAGCAAAGTTCAGAAAGAAACATCAGGTAGTAAATATTTCTGATAGTGCCTATGAAGCAGTTTTTGCTGGCATGGAAGATGTAACTATTTATGGAACAGCTACGCGCTCCAGAATACCCGGAGTAAGAATGTGCGCAAAAACTGGAACTGCACAAAACCCCCACGGTAAAGAGCATGCTATGTTTGTTGCCTTTGCGCCTAGAGAAAATCCCCAAATAGCTATAGCTGTGGTTGTTGAAAATGGTGGATACGGTTCAACTTCTGCTGCCCCCATTGCGTCTTTAATGATTGAACAGTATTTACATGATTCAATCAGCACACCACGATTAGCAGAGGTTGAAAGATTAGCTAAAATGGATTTGATGCCCGCAGCTATAAAAAAATGGTACTATAGAAGAGATTCAATCCGTCAATCGAAAATTCAGATTGATGAAAATACACCAGTTGAAAATGCGGTAGAAGATAGAAAAAACACTTTTGACCCAGAAGCAGAACCTGGAAGAAAAGAAACGCCTCTACCTGAACAGAAAAACAAGATGCCCATCATTGCTCCCGATCAAAGAAAAAATAAAAAGCCAAATATTACTACATGAATCAAAATTTTGGAACGCAAAAAATTGACTATTGGATAGTTTGGCTGTACGCAATTTTAGTATCCATTGGCATTTTATGCATTTTTATGGTTGAATACCGATCTAACACAGATTGGATAGAGACTTTTTTAAATGGAAAAAGCAATTATAGTAAGCAGCTTATTTTTGCGGGAGTAAGCATTCTGGTCGCAACTTTCATATTATTAACCGATAGCAAATTATTTACAGCATTTGCAAATTTGTTTTATGCATTTGGGATATTATTAATGCTTGCAACTTTTGTAATTGGTAAAAATATTAATGGTTCAAATAGCTGGATACCTCTTGTCGGTGGATTTAACTTACAGCCCGCAGAATTATGCAAAATTTTTACAGCCCTTGCATTAGCAAAATATTTATCAAGGCAAGAAACAGACTTTTCGAAATTCAGTTCGCAAGCTATAGCTGCTGCAATAGCTCTATCACCTGCAGTATTATCTGTTTTACAAAATGAAACAGGACTAGCATTGGTTTACTTTTCCTTTTTTATAGTCATGTTTAGGGAAGGTCTACCTCCCGCAATTCTAATTATTGGATTTTCATTTGCAGTTCTAGTTGTTGCAACACTTACAATGGACCCGAACACTCTAGCCATGATTTTAACTGGTATTGCAGCGTTAAGCATCTATTTATTAAGAAAAGCAATCAAGAGAAAAAAAAGAATTTTAGCCCTTATCTTATCATTATGGGTATTGTGTGTGGGCGTACAAAGATTTGCAGTTCCATATATTTTCAACAATGTATTTGAGTGTTATCAAAGTCAAAGAATTTATAGTGCTGTTGGTAAGGACTATGATTGTTCACAAAATATACATGCAGCGAAAAGGCCTGATAAACAAGTACGAAAACCAGATGACTATAATGTTCGTCAGAGTAAAATTGCTATTGGATCTGGAGGTTTATTTGGAAGAGGTTTTTTAAAAGGAACACAAACAAGAGGTAAGTATGTTCCTGAACAACATACAGACTTCATATTCACTTCGTTAGGAGAAGCTTTTGGATTTATTGGCACATTCACATTTTTAGCGATTTACCTATTTTTCTTAATTCGAATCATCATTATTGCAGAAAGACAGAGAAGTACATTTAGTAGAGTATATGCGTATAGCGTGGCTAGTATTCTATTCTTCCATTTTGCAGTTAATGTGAGCATGACTATTGGCTTATTTCCAATTATTGGAATTCCACTGCCGCTCATAAGTTATGGAGGATCTTCTTTGGTGACTTTTACTGCCATGATTTTTATCTTACTTAGATTAGATGCAGACCGACAAATGGTGTTGAGGTAAAAAGTACATTATTAGTATCTGTTGTATATTCATTGTATGAATCTTGTCAGGTATCTTTTTTTATACTTAGCAATTTTAACCTATAATAATTGTTTTGGTCAGCTCCCATCATTCCATCATTTTGATGTAAACAATGGGCTTCCTACAAATGAAGTGTACAATTTATATCAAGACTCTAATGGCTTTCTTTGGTTAGGTACAGAATTAGGATTTGTAAGATATAATGGCACCAATTTTAAATTAATTAATGGAAAAGGTTTAAGAGGAACCAGCGTAACAGATATTCAAGAAGATAATAGCGGAAAATTATGGGCACATAATTTTAGTGGTCAAGTATTGTATATTTCTAATGATACTACTAAAGTATTTGAACCTTGGGAACCATATTACAAAAAACAACTAATTGATTTTTCAGTTGACCGGACTGGAAGAATATTAATTGTAAATGGGCATAACTTTATATATGAATTCAAACAAAAAACAAGGTTGCCGAATATTTTGGCTGAAGAATCAAATCCAAAATATGGTATTTTTCACCTTAACACAGATAGTGTTTTCTACACCGATCTTACAGATAGAAGAATCAAAATACTAACTAATGGGAGAATTAAAACTGTTGTATGCAGAAATAAAAAGGGTGAACTTTTACAAACAGAGATAAAGAATACTGTCAATTTCACACGATCATACAAAGAAAAAAAAATTATAGCGTTTCAGCGACAACCCAGTATAAGTGATAATCCTAAAGTTTGGCTGTATAAGGGCGGAGAACTTATTGAACACCCAGTACTAGAACTGCTGAATGAATTAGATATAAACCCAACTTCAATTTTGGATGACGATGAAGGCAACTTTTTTATTGGAACTTTTCAAGGATGCTACTGGTTTAAATACTCGAATGGTATATTTAATTTAAAAGACCTCTTATTTGAAGGAAATGCTATTTCCAGCATTATAAAATCAAAAGATGGAGGATACTGGTTTGGTTCTTTAAAAAATGGTGTTTTCCATATCCCCAATCTTTCCATTTTACAATTCAGCCAAAAAGAGATTCCTGTAGATCCTAGTATTATAGGAATTTTATCAAGCAACAGAAAGGACAAGTTATTCATAAGTACGTACAAAAAAGATTTACTGGTTTGGAATATTCAAAATAGGCGAATTGAATCTGTGCTAGACAGTAAATTCAATAGAGATGCACAAGCTTTAAAATTCAATCCTTATACAAACGAGTTATTTATTTTTAAAACTTTTCTTGGAATATATTCTCCCAAATTGAAATACAAACAGTATGATGCATTTAATCAAGCGTATAAAGACTTTTATTTTGCTTCGAATGGAATTGTATATGTAACTGGAAGTGGATTAACAGCCATCTATAATAAACCTGAGCATCTAACTTTTTTAGAATCGCAATATAAACAAGACACAATTTTTCAAGTTAAAAGTCAAGGCCAATTCTCATCTTATAATGTTCTTATACAAAGATGTAAATCTGTTTTGTATGATGAGATAAATAAATCGCTCTGGGGTGGATTTATAGATGGTACATACGTTTTCAAAGACAAAAAACAAAAAAATATAATTGACCCAATTTCAAAAAAACCAATTATTGGAAATGCTTTAACACAATTAGCAAATGGATGGATATGCATTGGAACTATTGAACAGGGCATATACTTTGCTGATAATGATTCAATTATTGGAAACCTGACAAGCAAAAATGGACTATACTCAGACAGAATAAAGAAAATGCGAGTCTCGGATAAATACCTATGGATCATTGCTGGGGAAGCTGTTCAGAGAATTGAAATCAAGAAAAAAGGGTTTGATATAATGTCTTATACCATTCATGATGGGTTACTAAGTAAAGAAATCAATGATATTGAAGTAGTCAATGGAGATGTTTATATTTCAACAGCTAGAGGATTACAAGTTTTTAAGGAATCCTTCAGTTCAAAAAATTATTATCCTCCTTCTATAAAGGTAAATGCAATTGGAATTGAAAACCATAAGCAGTCAACATCATTGAATTATAAATCTAATAGTATCGCATTTCAAATTGATGGAGCAGCACTTAAAAGTAGAGGTAGTCTTAAATTCTACTATAGATTAATTGGTCTTGATAGTAGTTGGAACACTGCTATTGCAGGCCAAACAATTCGCTACCCTAATTTACCATGGAAAAAAAATTATACTTTTCAAGCAAAATCAGTTCATGAAGACGGTATTGAAAGTGTAACTTCTTCTTTTAGTTTTAGCGTAAACGAACCTTGGTGGTATTCATGGTGGTGGATACTAGTATGCTTTATAGGATTAGCTGGTGCCGTTTATTTATTGGTACAAAGAATCATAACAAATAATCAAAATAAAATGAATTTGCGTATTAAAGCAATTCAAACACAAGAAGATCTGCGACAATCACAATTGGCTTCATTAAAAGCACAAATGAATCCCCACTTTATGTTCAATGCTTTAAATTCTATTCAAGAGTTTATAGTACTGAATGAGAAAAAAAGCGCAAATAGATATATGGGTAAATTTGCCGATTTGATGCGCATGATTTTAGATCAAAGCAACCATGAAACAGTCAGCTTAGAAGATGAGTTAAAAATGATTCATTTATACCTTGAACTAGAAGCACTTCGATTTGAAAATGGATTTCAATACAATTTAGAAGTAGATCCAGATATTGACACACTGTACACTTTTATTCCTGCTATGATTGTTCAACCCTATATTGAAAATGCAATTAAACATGGCTTATTACACAAGCAAGGAAAGAAAGAACTCACTATTCAATTTAAACAAACAGATCCCAATTATTTACTTTGCCAAATAAAAGATAATGGAATAGGGCGAAAAAAATCTTTAGAGATAAATGGACTAAGACAAAAGAAACATACCTCTTTTGCAACTGGAGCAACTCAAAAAAGATTAGAGTTATTAAACCAAGGAAGAAAGGAACAAATTGTGGTTTCGTATACTGACTATGATGGAAGTAACTATCCAGAAAGCGGTACTGAGGTGAATTTAAAAATTCCTCTTTTCAACGGAAGCACCTCACAAACTAAAAGCAACATTTCACAAACTTAGCTGGTTAAAAAGGGCTTAAAAAGGGACTTTTGCGCATAAATTTTTTACACTTTTAGATTAATTATTAGTTTGGAACACAAGTTACAAGCAATTATTGTTGATGATGAAGCTAAGGCCAGAAGAATTCTAGAGACCTTTCTAGCAGAATTTTGCCCTGAAATTTCTGTAATTGCGGTTGCTGAAGATGTTCCACAAGCAGTTAAAGCCATTAGAAAATTAAATCCAGACGTAGTATTTCTAGACATAGAAATGCCTGGTTACAATGGCTTTCAATTATTAGAATTCTTTGAAGAAATTCAATTTGAAATCATTTTTACTACAGCTTATAGTGAGTTTGCATTAAAGGCGTTTCAAGTTAGTGCTATTGATTATCTTCTAAAGCCCATACAAATTGATCAGTTAACAAAAGCAGTTGATAAGCTTACAAAAATTAAAGGGAATTCTCTAATTAAGGAAAGAATCGAAACATTACAAGCTAACCTAGAGGATAATAAGATAAAAAAAATTGTTGTCCCATTAAGTGATGGAAGCTTGTTCATTGATATCAGCGAAATCACACATTTAAAAGCTGAAGGCAGCTACGTTCATATCTTTTTAAAAGATGGCAACAAAATACTGGTAAGTAAAAACATTAAAGATTACGAAGAAATTCTGAATAGAAAAGAGGGTTTCTTTAGAACCCACCGTAGCTATTTGGTGAATATTAAACATATTCTTAATATCTCTTCCGATCATGGAGAAATATTACTATCACATAACCATACAGCACAAGTTGCGCGTGATAAAAAAAGCGAATTAATGCAGTTTGTAAGAGAGAATAGTCTATAAAAGTTTATTATCATAATCTAGATAAGTGATATCTGCATAAGATGATAAGTATCATTTTTTAAAGTTGCTGTTAAGTGTTAATTTGTAGTTATTAATATGACATCATATTAATAAACTAGCCCCCATGAATCCGATCAAACATCTCGAACAAATAAGCCAAGGCTTTATCATTTATGACAATGATGAAATGATATTGTTCTGCAATACAGTAGCTGCGGAAATACTAAATGTTAGTAAAGATTGTCTAGGGAAAAAAATAGAGGACATATGGCCAGCATTTGTTAGAGAAAAAAAACTTCATCCAGATATTCATCATGGATTTGCATTAGCAGCTAATTCAGAATTAAGCAAATTTGAAATAACAAAAGAAAAAGAAAGCACAGGTTTATTATTTGAAAAAGTGAACAGTAAAGAAGAGGGGATAATTAATATTAAAATTGATTTTTTACTAGACCACTTACCTCAAGGTATAATTATAGCAGAAAGAATGTCTCCAAGGTTTTTATATGTAAATCCAATCATTTGTAGCACTTTAGGATATCAAAGAAAGGAACTACTCCAATTAAAATTGAGTGATATCCATCCACCTGAAGAAATGACAAGGGTTCAAAAATCATTTCAAAATATGGTAGAAGGAGAAATTACCTATGTTCCAAGAATGCTTTTCAAAAGAAAAAATGGAACACTTCTACCCATGGATATACATGCAATCAATATCCATTATAAGTCAAAGGAATGTATTTTAGGAATTTTCACAGATATGACCGAAATGGTTGCGAGAGAACAATCTAACAAAGAAGCATATCAACAAATAAAAAAACAGGAGCAGTTTTTAAAAGAAGCCCAGAAGATAAGTAAAATGGGCATTTGGGAGTACAATTTCGAGAATGATGAGCTACTTTGGTCCGATGAGGTGCATGATATATTTGAAACAAATAAGTTTACAGAAAAATTAACTTTAGAATCATTCTTAAACTTTATACACCCAGAGGATCGAGAAAAAGTCAATGAATCTTACGATAAGCATATTCGTTTTAAAGAAAAATACGACATCATTCATCGTATTATTACAAAAAATGGCAATGTAAAATACTTACATGAATCATGTCAAACAAAGTACAATTTTAAAAATGCGCCCGTTAAATCGATAGGAGTTGTAAGAGATATTTCTGAAATCAGATTTCAAGAATTAGAGTCTCAAAAGCAAGGTCTCTACTTAAAGCAAATTGCTGAAAATATTGATGAACTTTTCTTTTTAAGAAGTGCAGACTTAAAAGATTTACTTTTTATAAATGAAGTATATGAAAGTATGTATCAAAGGCCTGTAGAAGAGGTAAGAAGTAATCCCCAATCATTTGTACAATCAATACACCCAGATGATCTAACCAAAATAAAAGAATACTTTAAAACGGGGGAACTAGATACAGAACATAGGATTATAAGACCAAATGGAGAAATTAGATGGCTGCATTCTAAAACCAAATGGGTAAAAGATAAAGATGGAAACAAAATTGCAAATGTTGGAACTTCTAAAGACATTACCATTGAAAAAAATCAGCGCCTCCTAATAGAAGAAAGAGATGAAAGAACAAGGGAAATTACCAACTATGCAAAAATGGTTATTTGGGAGGTAGATAAAAATGGATTATACACTTATGTGAGTGAAAACTGCATAGATATATGGGGTTATGATGCATCTGAACTAATTGACAAATTTTATTACTATGAGTTACATCCTTCAGAGAGTCGTGAAGAATTTAAGAAAGCCACTCGTCAAGTTATGACATCACATCAAAATTTTAGTGATTTACATAATAAAATTATTACAAAAGCGGGAACTACTAGATGGATGCAAACAAGCGGAATTCCAACTTATAATGAAAATGGCGAATGGAAAGGTTATAGAGGTTCAGATATTGATATTACAGAAAAAAAAGGTATAGAAGATGCTATATATGAAAAAAACAGACAATTAAATATCCTCATACAATCAATACCTGGTGCAGTTTTCAGAACTGTACAAGCCGATCCACCAAAATTTACATTTATAAGCGATTATATACAGGAAATTACAGGCATACCTGCTACAAACTTTTTAGAAGGCATAACCAATTATAATGACTTGATCGTAGATGAAAGCAAAACTAAACTGTTAGAAACAGTTAGTAAAGCACTAAAAACAAATAAAAGATACCAAATCACCTATAGAATAAAAGATATTGCTAATCATTTTAGATGGATTTTGGAAATAGGTGAGTTTGCAACAGTAAATACAAGTATAGATGATTCAGTAATAGATGGTGTATTGTTTGATATTACTTCTACCGTTAATGCAGAAGAAGAGAAAGTTAAAGCTGTAATGGACGCTACTGATGCTGAAAGAAGTAGAATTGCGAGTGAAGTGCATGAAGGATTACAACAGCTCTTAGTTGCTGCAAAAATTAATCTTGAATTAAGCAAACAACAATTACGACTAAAAGAAAATAATGCTCTGCTTCCAGCCTATAATTTAGTTATTGGACTGATTTCGGATGCTATTCATACAACCAGAAGTATATCTCATAATTTAATGCCAAAACAGGTAAAAGAAGATGGGCTCATTGCAACTATAAAAAGTATGATTGCTGGTTTTCAACAATCAATTAAAATTAATTTTTATGCCCATGATTTAGATTTAAGAGATGATAACATTGGCTTGAATTTGTATAGGATTATACAAGAAGCTATGAATAATATAATCAAACATGCGCATGCAAATAAGGTGAATATTAATCTGACATATGATCATAATTTAATTAGCTTAAGTGTAGAAGATAACGGAATTGGATTTGATTATGAAGCCATTAAAAACTCTGGTAAAGGAATAGGTATAAAATCAATAATTAATAGAGCTAAAGCTATTGGAGCTGAAATAGAAATAAACAGCACACCAAACAATGGAACTTTGTTAATGGTATCTGTTCCATTTGCTAAACAGAGTTTGAAGTAATATAATCAAGAAAAACAACCATAGAATTATATCAAAGCTTTGTCATTTTCAGTAAATTGCTACAAAAGAGGTAGGTGTTCATATCATGAAAAAGATTTCTAAAAATATTTATAAAGAGTTTTGTGAGATGTCATCTGTAGGATTTGTTCATCATGAAATGATATATGATTCGGATGGACAAGCCATAGATTATAAATTTTTAGACGCGAATAAAGCTTATCAAGATATTACGGGTTTCGAACTTAAAAATATCTTAGGAAAAACAATACGTGAAATATTACCAAGCATTTCAGAAGACTCCTTCAATTGGGTTGAACTATTCGGCAATGTTGTTAAAAATAAAAAGAAAGTAAGCCTTGAGCAATATAGCGCGCCTCTCAAAAAAAGATTCAATCTTGAAGCACATGCATATAATGAAAGAGAATTTATTGTATTTCTTTATGACCTCTCAGACAAATTCTCAACAAAAGAAGCCAATGAAGAATTTTTTGAATTAAACCCTGACTTACTTTGTATTGCTGACCTCCAAGGAAATTTTATTAAAGTTAACCAAGCATGGGAGGTTTTATTGGGATATTCTAAAACATTTTTAGAGTGTAGTAAATTCTTAGACTTTATTCATCCAGATGATTTGGAAGCTACGCTTAGTCAAATGAGTAGCTTAAAAGAGGGAGAAATTGTATTTCGCTTCATAAACAGATATAAGTGCAAAGATGGAACGTACAAATATATTGAATGGCATTCCAGACCAAAAGGAGATTTGATTTACGCAGCGGCAAGAGATGTTTCAGATGTAATCAATAGAGAAAAAAGAGCCAAGACTGATCATGATTTTATAAGTTATGTAACAGAAATTGCAACTTCTTATATAAATCTACCTTTAGATGAAATTGAAACTAATATTCAACTTTCTTTAAAAAAGATTGGCGAGTTCTCTAATGCAGATAGGGCATTTATATTTAAGTATGATTGGGATAAAAATATTTGCATCAACACCTATGAATGGACCCGACTAAATGTTTCTAAATCAATAGCCTCTTTACAAGATGTCAGAAATGCTGAGTTAGATGACCTGCCGGAAAAACACAAGGTCAATAAGCCATATCACATTAAAGATGTTAAAAAGCTGTCAAATAAAAGTAGCCTTAAAAAACATCTTGAGGAACAGGGCATTCAATGTGTTGCTACATTCCCAATATATCACACCAATAAATGCCTAGGCTTTGTAGGCATAGAGAAGGTTCAATCGAAAGAGTTTTTTACTAATCAAGAAATCCAGCTTTTGCATTTATATGCAAATGTGGTTTCAAACTTATATCATAGAAGCCGTATTGAATATAAACTTTTAGAAGAAAGAAATAAGCTACAACATGTTTTAAATAGTACGGGAGCTGGCACTTGGGAATGGGATGTACGTACAGATGAACTTATAATCAACAATGTATGGGCTTCACTAATTGGTTATGACCTAAATGAGTTGTCGTCTGTAATTTTTGAAAACTATGCAATCGTAACTTTCCCTACTTGGAAAGGTTTGGTACACCCCGATGATTTACCAAACGCATTAAAAGATATCAACCTTCACTTATTGGGACGAATTAACCAGTATAATGTCAATTTCAGAATGAAGCATAAAGCTGGTCATTGGGTTTGGATAAATTCATTAGGTCGTATTACAGAGTTTAATGAACAAGGGAAGGGAACTAAGATGTATGGTATTCATATAGATCTTACTCAATCAAAAGAAAAAGAAATTGCCGTTCAGGAAAGTGAGACTAAGTATAGAACATTAGCTGACCATACGTTTCATTGGGAATTCTGGATTGATCCAACTGGAAAAGCAGTCTACCATTCTAAGAGTTGCGAAATTTTTACAGGTTTTAGTCCATCTAAATTTTTAAATGATAAAAATTTTCTTTTTAGCAGACTACACCCAGAAGACCTTAAAAAATATGAGGAACATCAAGCAGATGCGCTAAAAAATCACAAAGTAACTCATACTCAGGATAAAGGTAATCGTTATACACTGCGTTTCAAACACAAAAATGGAGAGTATAAACTATTTCAACACGTAAGTAAACCTGTATATGATCAAAACGGTTCGTTTTTAGGCATAAGGGGAACCAATATTGATATTACTGAACAAGAAATATTAAGAGAAAAAGCAGCTCAAAGTGAAGAGAAATATAGAAGCTTATTCGATGAAAGTCCTTTACCTCTCTACGTCTTTTCGCAAGACAACTTTAAAATACTAAATGCAAACAAAGCAGTTGAAAATTTATTTGGATATAGTAAGGAAGAATTATTGAAAATGACTGCGTTGGATATTAGAGATAAGAATGAAGCTAATAGGCTCACTGATAAGCTCAAAAATGAAGCTTCAGAGGAATACAGCTATTTTGGTGTTTGGCGATACCTAACAAAAGAAGGAAAAACTATTATTGCAGATAAACATTCTAAATTAATTGACTACGAAGGCGCACCCGCCCGACTAACCATGATTCATGATATTACTGAACAGTTCCATTTACAAAAAGAAATAGAAGAAAGTAAAAACTTATTGTCTTCCATTTTTGAGAATAGTGGCACTCTTATTTATATGAAAGATAAACATGGTAGATATACCATGGTTAACAGACTATGGGAAGAAACAGCAGAAATAGAAAGAGCTAGGGTTATAGGAAAAACCGACTGGGAATTATTCAATGAAGAAACAGCCATGCAGTTTGTTAACAATGATCAAGATGTTTTATTTACAGGAATATCAAAAGAGGCTGAAGAAATACTCACTAAAAATGGTGATAGCAGGTATTTCATCACTATAAAATTCCCTATAAAAAATGCTGAAAATGAAATTGTGGGCATCTGTGGCATTAGTACAGAAATTACTGATAGAAAATATTCTGAAGAAGCCATTAGAAAATTAAGCAGAGCAGTTGAGCAAAGTCCAGCCAGTATTGTAATAACAGATACTCTTGGCAATATTGAATATGTCAACAAAAGATTCACTGAAATTACTGGCTATACGTTTAAGGAGGTAGTAAATAAAAATCCAAGGATATTAAAGTCGGGTGATAAATCGAAACAAGATTATGAAATACTTTGGGAAAAAATTACAAATGGAGGAGAGTGGAAAGGTGAATTCCAAAAAAGGAAAAAAGATGGTACCCTGTTTTGGGAATCCGCAACGATTTCTGGAATCAAAGATGAAAATGGAATTATAACCCATTTTCTTGGTGTAAAAGAAGATATTACTGAAAGAAAGCAAAACGAAAAACTACTGAGAGAAAATGAAGAAACTTTCAGAAAATTATATGAAGATACCAAAGACCCTATTCTATTAATGAAAGGCGGTAAATTTGTTAGCTGCAACAATGCTGCTGTTGATATGATGGAGGCTTCGAGTAAAGAAGCTTTACTTGGAAGTACACCAAAAGACATCTCTCCTGAAAATCAGCCTGATGGTACACCTTCAGAAGATCTTGCTAAAGAATATATTCAAGAGGCAATTGAAAAAGGTTATAAAAGATTTGAATGGTTATCAATAACATTAAAAGGTAACTTAATTTATCAGGAAGTTACCCTTATGCCTATTACTTTAAAAGGGGAAGAATTGTTACATGTTACTTGGCGTGATATCTCTGAAAGAAAAGAAGCTGAGCTTAGAATTATTAAAAGTGAATCAAGGTATCGTTTATTGGCAGAAAATGCATCTGATGTAATTTGGGTACTTAATTTGAGTAAAAACAAATTTACTTATATCAGTCCTTCTATTTATGAATTAAGAGGATTAACCGTGGAGGAAGCGTTAGCTGAGAAAATGGAAGACTCTATGACTCCTGAGTCTTTTAAACATTTTCAAGAAAGAACCTCGGCCAATATCATGGAATTCATTTCTCAGAAAGGTCAAAATGATTTTCATGAAATCAATGAAATTCAGCAACCATGTAAAGATGGCCGCATTATTTGGGTGGAAGTATCTACCAGATTTTCTTTTACTGAAGAGGGTGATATTGAAGTAGTAGGAGTTAGTAGAAATATTGAAGAAAGAAAAAAAGTTGAATTAGAACGTATAGCTTATGCCAATAGCATTAAAGAAAGTAAAGAACAATTAGAAGAACTTGCCGAAAATAGCAGAACAGTAGTTTGGGAAATTGACTTGACAGGTACTTACAAATTTGTGAGTAGAGTAGCCTCAAAAGTGTACGGTTATGAACCTGAAGAAATTATAGGAAAGAAAACGATTTTTGACTTGCATCCAGAAAAAGGGAAACAAGCATTTATTGAGAAAATTACGTCTTTCAAAGATCAGCCTGAACTAGGAATAAATGTAGAAAACCCCATACAAACAAAATCGGGTAAAATAATATGGGTAAACTCAAATGGCCTTCCAGTAAGAGATGAATTAGGGGATATCATTGGCTATAGAGGAACAGATGTAGATATAACAGTACGTAAAGAAGCAGAAATTGCAATTGAAGAAAAGAATAAACAATTAAGCCTTGTTATTGATAACATACCAGGTGCCGTTTTCAATGCAAAAAATGACCAAAATTTTACTGTTACATTTATTAGCCATTTTATTGAAAATATAACTGGTTATAAACCTGAAGAAATCAATCGTGATAAAGTCATAAGTTTCATTGATTTGGTACACCACGACGATCTACCAAAAAGAGCCAAAGCAATGGAAGATGCTTATAATGAAAGAAGAAAATATACATGTAGTTATAAAATGCTTAATAAATCTGGCAACTTTCACTGGGTCTACGAAATTGGAGAGTTTAAGTTTGAAGAAGAAGCATCATTTCATGAAATAAATGTAGATGGCATTTTATTTGACATTACAGAAAAAATTGCTGCCGAAGAAGAAAAAGTAACTGCAGTTTTAGCTGCTACTGATGAGGAGAGAAGCAGAATTGCACACGAATTACATGAAGGTCTTCAACAAACACTTGTTGCGGCTAAAATGAACTTAGAATTATTACAAAAAGAAATTGATTTGCTAAGTGCAGGTACACAATCCAACTTCGATAAAGGATTAGAACTTTTAAGAGATGGTATCAAAGAAACAAGAAGTATCTCCCATTCATTAGTACCAAAACAAGTAAAAGAAGTTGGACTTGTAGCTGCGATTGAGAACCTCACAACGAATATTGGTAAAAAAATTAACTGCAGCTATTATTATCAAAATGATTTAGAAATATTGAACGATGCAACGGCATTGAACTTATTTAGAATTGTTCAAGAGTCGGTTACAAACGTTTTAAAACATGCTAAGGCGACAAAATTATATATTAACCTTACCAAAGAAAACAACTTCCTGATCTTGACTATTGAAGACAATGGACTTGGATTTGATGTTGAATCATTAAATAAGAGTGGAAAAGGCATTGGTCTACTAGCCATGAAAAACAGAGCTGTAGCAATTGGCGCCAGTATGGATATCAGTTCAGAAATAGGTAAGGGCACATTGATTTCAATAGAAGTACCGATTTCCGAAAAAGATGAAGCTTAAAATAGGCGCTTAAGTTGAATTACAGATATTTGCAATTCAATGTTTAGAGATGAAATTAATTCCATTATCGGAGGGAAGTTTTACTATTGATGCAACTAAAGTGTTTGTTCCATTTGATACTTCAAAAGATTCACTTCAAGAAAGGAATAAAGGTAGTTTATTAGTTGAAGTACAACCCTTTCTAATAATTACTGCTTCAGACATTATTTTATTAGATACTGGGCTTGGATTTAGTATAAATGGACAAATGCAGATTCATAAAAATTTAGCGGAACATGGAATCAATCCCAATGATATTACCAAAGTATTACTCTCTCATTTACATAAAGATCATGCAGGTGGAGTAAGCTTTAGAAACAGGTTTGGTCATTATGAAGCTTCATTTCCTAAAGCAACTTATTTTGTTCAAGAAAGAGAATTAAATAATGCTTATGAAGTTGGCTTCCCTTCTTATATGCCTGAAGAACTAAGTATTTTAGATGACACCAATAGGGTTGTTCTATTGAAAGATGATGAGGGATGGATTGATCAATATATTCATTATCAAGTTACTCATGGACACAGCAAGTTTCATCAAGTTTTTTCGATACATAATGATAACAATATTCTTTTTTTTGGGGGTGATGATGCGCCTCAACTATCACAAATGAAAAATAGATTTGTAGCGAAATACGATTATGATGGAAAGAAGTGTATGGAATTAAGAAGAGACTGGTGGGAAAAAGGTCAGCAAGAACATTGGACTTTTCTTTTTTACCATGATATTGCTAGTCCAAATATTAGCCTGTAAGTTCAAATCATTAGTATAGTTTTAACCAGCTATACCCTATTTTTTGCGTAATCTTGCTCATAATTTATTCATTGAATGAATACAGACTTTCTCATCATAGGCTCGGGAATTGCGGGATTGAGTTATGCAATTAAAACTGCTGAAAAATTTCCGGATTCAACTATCACCATCATCACAAAAACACGTAGTGATGAAACCAATACAAAATATGCACAAGGTGGTATTGCAGGAGTATGGGATCAAGATAATGATAGTCATCAAAAACATATTGAAGACACACTAATTGCAGGAGATGGATTATGTAAAGAAGATATTGTAGCACTGGTTGTTAAAGAAGGAACCGATCGAATAAAAGAAATGATTGAATGGGGTGCAAAATTTGATCGACATGAAGATGGTTTATACAAATTAGGAAAAGAGGGCGGACACAGTGAGCACAGAATTCTACACCACAAAGATGTTACTGGACAAGAAATAGAAAGAGCGTTATTACAAGCAATTGAACAGTATAAAAATATTCAAATTATAAATCACTGTTTTGTAGTTGATTTAATCACGCAACACCATCTTGGATTTCTAGTTACAAAATCAACTCCAACTATAACATGTTATGGTGTATATGCATTGAATTTACAAACCAATGAAATTGAAACCATTCTTTCTCGAGTAACACTCTTAGCAACAGGTGGATGTGGCCAAGCTTATAGAACTACAACGAATCCTACAATTGCTACGGGTGACGGTATAGCCATGGTCTATAGAGCTAAAGGAAGAATTGAAAACATGGAATTTATTCAATTCCACCCTACCGCACTTTTTGAACCTGGGGTTTCTCCATCATTCTTAATTACTGAAGCAGTTAGAGGCGATGGTGGGATTCTCAGAAACAATCGTGGTGAAGCCTTCATGGAGAAATATGATAGTAGAAAAGATTTAGCGCCAAGAGATATTGTTGCTAGAGCTATTGACCAAGAAATGAAGAAGAACGGTACTGAACATGTTTATCTCGATTGCAGACATCTGGACCAAGCAAAATTTGCCGCTCACTTTCCTAACATTTTAGAAAAATGTAAGTCAATTGGTATTGATCCTTTCCATCAAATGATACCCGTTGCACCAGCCGCACATTATTCGTGTGGAGGTATTCAAACAGATGCAGAAGGTAAAACCTCTATTCATCGTTTATTTGCATGTGGCGAATGTGCCAGTACTGGACTACATGGTGCCAATCGTTTAGCTAGTAATTCTCTATTAGAAGCATTGGTATTTGCACATAGATGTGCTGAAAGCAGCAGTAACATATATAACTCAACTTCTTTTGAAAAAAATATTCCAGCATGGAATACAAAGGGCACATCTGAGCCAAAAGAAATGATTTTAATCACACAAAGTTTGAAAGAATTACAACTCATCATGAGCGATTATGTAGGAATTGTAAGAACAGATGTTCGTTTACAAAGAGCCATGAAAAGACTGGATTTACTTTTTGAAGAAACAGAAGAGTTATACAGATCAACAAAGGTTTCCCCACAGTTATGTGAATTGAGGAACCTGATAACTGTTGGTTATTTAATAGTAAAGGGTGCACAATTTAGAAAAGAAAGCAGGGGGCTGCACTACAATACTGATCATCCTGAGAAAAGCAACTTATTACAAAACATTGTATTATAAAATTGTCATGTATTATCTAGTTTACGGTTTTCTTTACTCACTTTCTCTATTACCATTGCGGATATTATATTTATTAAGTGACTTTGCGTTTTTGCTCATGTACCATGTTTTTGGTTATAGAAAAAAAGTGGTGATGCACAACCTCAGCATTGCATTCCCTGAAAAAACAGAACATGAAAGGAAAAAAATTGCTTTTCAATTTTACAGACAGCTGACTGATACGTTTATTGAAACTATTAAACTGATTAGTATGTCAGAAAATGAGTTCAAGAAAAGATTGACTACAAATGCTGAAGTTATTAATGACATATACGCAAGTGGACAACCCGTACAACTACATTCAGGACATTTTTTTAACTGGGAATTTCTCAATTTAGGAACTGCTTACAATTGCAACTATCCATTCTTAGGCATTTACCACGATGTTTCCAATAAAACAATGGATAGAATAATGAGAAAAATGAGATCTAAGTTTGGAACCATATTAATACCTTCTCATGAGTTCAGGCATAAATTCAAAAGCTACGCACAGCAGCCCTATTTACTAGGTTTGGTTGCCGATCAGAGTCCATCAAATCCAAAGCAAGCTTTTTGGATTGACTTTTTTGGAGTAAAAACAGCCTTTGTTACGGGACCTGAGAAAGGTGCTCGACAAATGAATACCGCTATTGTAATGGCCAATATCTACCGTAAAAAAAGAGGCTACTATCATATGCAATTATCCCTGCTAACTAAAACACCCAACGATCTTCCACAGGGAGCTATTACTGAAAGTCTAGTTTCATTTATAGAAGATGCAGTAAAGGAACGTCCCTCTAATTATTTATGGAGTCATAAAAGATGGAAATTCAAATACAGCGATGAATACAAAGACATGGTTATAGAAAGAACCAGTCAAGCAAAATAGTTACTGCTGCTTTTCTGACCCCGGCTTTCCTAATAAGCCTTGTACAATTCCAGCAAATATGCTGATGAGAATACTTCCTATAATAGCAGACCACCAACCACTCACTTCAAATCCTGGTATTAGGTCGGCCGCCAAGAACAACATCATTGCATTTAAAAACAAAAGGAAAATACCAAACGTAAAAACAGTAATAGGAATAGTTAGTAAAATCAAAAGAGGCTTCACAAATTGATTCAGTAATCCCAATACAACTCCAACAGCAAGTGCTGTAGAAGTGCTATTCACCCGAATTCCATCCATCAACCAATCGGTTATCCAAACTCCCACCGCTGTTGCCACAGCCCTCGCTAAGAATTTTAAAATTGTATTGGTCATATCACAGTCAATTCATAAAATTTTTCAGGATGAAGGTACTCATTTGCCAATCGTTGAATTTCTTTACTATCTATTGTTCTAATAGTTGCAATTGTCTTTTGAAAATATCGTTCATCTACCCCATGCAAAATATAGTTCTTCCAACGAGCACACACTTGAAAAGGTCCATCTACATCTCCTAATAAAACACCCATCATGTAATTCTTTACTAAATCTAACTCTTCTTCATCAACCAACTCTTCTCTAAGTCGCTTCATTTCAAGATGCACTTCTTGAATAGTAGCTTTACAAACATCCCTACCTGCTTCTGTGCTAATGATCCATGCACTTTCACCTAAATGATTTTGAAGATAACTATAGATTCCGTAGGTATAGCCTTTATCCTCACGAATATTACTCATTAAACGAGACCCAAAAAATCCACCAAATAAATTATTGAGAATTTGCGCGCCAATAAAATCGGGGTGATGGCGATTATGAAAAGGGCGAGCCATTCTAATTGCACCTTGAACTCCATTAGGGTCTTGTACTATTTCATAATGAAGCTGTTCTGCTGGAGCAGCTTTATGTTCAGGTCTTGCTAAAGAATGAGGTTGAATTGACAAATGTCCAAAATGCTGGTCTAACAGTGTTTGAATGCCTGCTTGCATTTTTCCGGAAACAAAAATTTTACAATGTCCATTTACGTAATACTTATTGTAAAACTCAACCAAATCATTTTGAGTAATAGCAGTGTAATCTTCTGGTGTGCTGTATTTACCATAAGGATGATCTTTACCATACAAGTAGGCATCGATCAATCTATTTGCTACAAAATCACACTTCTTCAAATTAACCTCTAATCGCTGTAATTGATTTTGTTTGTAAATAACCAATTCTTCTTCAGGAAAATTAGCTGAAGTTAACAACTCCTCCATCAGTGGTAAAAGATGTGCAACATCTTTATTCAAACAATGCAATGTAAGAGTAGCCGTTTCGTTATAACAACTTCTATTTAAATAAGCACCATAAAAATCAACAGCGGCATTTATTTCAAAAGCCGACTTTTGTGTAGTTCCATTTTTCATTAAAAAATTGGCTGTTGCTGCAACCAAGTTTTTTTCTTCAAACCAATTGCCCGCATCAAATACGCACTCAATTTGTAAAACCTCCTGAGCGCCTCCTTCCACCAGATAAACTGGAATACCATTTTTTAAGTAAAATGCTACATAGGGTTGTAACTGGATATCTACATCTACTGGCGCCTTAATAGCCGGTGCATTCTTTCTAACTATCATGATGCTTGTTTACTTAAGTAATATAATGTGTGGCTATTTTCTTCTCTAAATATTTCATTTGCATGATTTAAAATATCAGAAGCAGTTACTTGATGATACCTTGCCAACTCTGTATTCATCATTTGAGCATCGCCTAACAATTCGTAGAAGGCCAAACTATTAGCTCTATTCATTAAACTCATATCTTCAAAAGTGATGACACTTTCAGTTTTGTTTTTAACTTTCTGTAATTCGTGGTCACTAATTTTTTCATGCATAAGTTGTTGAACTTCTTTTTGAACCGCAGCTTCTGCTTGCTCAGCAGAAACTCCTCTTACCAACTTTCCATCTATGGTTAAAAGTCCAGGTTCAACACTTCCAAAATGATAACAATCAATATTGGTAAACAGCTTTTGCTCTTTCACCAAACGTTGATACAATCTTGAAGATCCCCCTCCACCCAACACTTCAGTAATTAAATCAGCAACATAATATCCTTCACCTACCCTATCAGCCATGTGCCATGTTTTTATAAATGCATCTACAGGCACATTTGCTTCTACTATTTTTCTAACTGCTAATAATTGTCTTTCTTCTTGCGGAAGTTGACGAGCATAGAAATCACCCGAAGGAATATCACCAAACCATTTTTCAGCCAAATTTCTCACCTGTTCGACCTCTACCCTACCAGCCACTACTAAAATAGCATTAGAAGGACGATAAAACTTGAAGAAGAAATCTTTAACATCTTGCAACTGCGCATCTTCCACATGTTTTAACTCTTTTCCAATGGTCATCCATCTATAAGGATGCTGCTCATATGCCATATTGCGCATAATATGCCACACATCGCCATAAGGTTTATTAATATAATGCTCTTTGAACTCCTCACAAACAACTTTACGTTGCACATCTAAACTCTTCTTGCTAAAGGCAAGACTCAACATACGATCGCTCTCCAACCAAAAAGCTGTTTCTAAATTATCGGCTGGCAACTGACAATAGTAGTTTGTTAAATCATTTGTTGTGTAAGCATTGTTCTCACCCCCAGCTCGTTGTAAAGGTTCATCATAGTCAGGAATATGAATACTTCCTCCAAACATAAGGTGCTCAAACAAGTGGGCAAATCCTGTTTTGTTAGGATCTTCATCACGTGCACCAACATTATACATGACATTTACTACAGCCATTGGTGTAGAATGATCAGGATGCACCAACACCCTCAATCCATTGCTTAGTGTAAATCTTTCAAATTGTATCATAAAATGGGCTGCAAATTACAATAGTAGATTCGTTTAAAATGCTTTTCTTTCTCTTCGGTACTTTTTTCTAATATCATGTACCAACAATTTTAACTCAACTGGTCTTCCTTCTCTAAAAACAACCACTTTTAGAACTTGTCCAGGTATTTGTAACATTGACTTATACACCTGAATACTTTTACTAAAGTTTCTATCAACTGCAAAAAGTATATCCCCTTCTTTAAATCCAGCTCTAGCTGCCGGAGAATCTTGCATAACTTCCAACACTTTTATTTCACCCTGAACAAGATAAATACCTAATCCAGAGTAAGCATAATCAAATGGCTCATTAAAATGTGTATTAGGCTTAAGAAAAATATTTTGCTCTGGATAGTTGATAATTATATTGAATTTCCGAAGCATATCATTTCCAATAATTCCTGCCAAACTTGGATACTGCGTAACATTATACTCATCATCAAAAATATAGGTAGGTATTTGACGAAATTTATAAGGTCCAATTTTAAAAGATTTAATCAAGGTAAGCACCATATTTTTCTTTCCCCCTAACCCTTCTGCCATAGTTTGGTACATACGCTTATTTTTCAATAGAACACTACTATCTTCAACAAATTCGCGCGATAAAATGAGGCTTAGACCAGCTCCTGTATCAAAAATGAAGCGCTGCAAAATAGATCTGCTGTCCTCTACAAGTCCCTCTGGCAATGGTAAAGTTGAAAATTGAGGCTTTAAAACATAGCCTCCCTTCGGATAACGGATCGAACCAGGTGTTAGAATTTCAATGGTATGATCGTCATAATTAATTTTAAACACATATCTGCGTAATACGCTATAACCAATAATACCATCAATTTTCATCCCATACACACTTGACAGTAATTCATAGTCATTAATATGAAAATCAAGGTTCCGAATAGAAATTCCAGGCATGTGTAAACTATGGCCATAGGTAAACTCAACCTGTCTAATTCCTGCAATTCCTCTAATTAAGCGGTTGGTTGGTTTTTTTTCAAGCTTTAACTCAATTACAGTTGTAGAGTCAAGGGAAATTCCCCCACTTCCTGTATCTAAGACAAAATTCAGTGAATCTGGATAATCGTTTAAAACAGCTTTCAGTATAATTATTCCCCCAGTAAGTTGTATAAAGCTGAACTTAGTAATACTTTGTGCAGGAGCGGGCATGAATTCTTCCTGCGCTTGAAGCCTCAAAGTATTCAAAAATAGAAATAGACTTATTAAAAAATTATATAATACAATTCGTTTTGGCATTATTTCTTACCTACTTTCGAAAGACTACAACAAGTTAGTCCAAGAAATGTAGGTTACAACAATTGGAGCCGTATTTTTGTTTCTACTATTATGCATATGACTTTAGCCGATTTGTACCAAAGAGCCTTAAATTTTGAGTTTCTTACTATTGAGGAAGGCATGTTTTTGTTTGAACAAGCACCTTTAAACGATTTAATGTGGGTAGCTAATGAACTTAGAAAAAAGCAGGTACCCCATGGGAAAGTCACTTGGCAGATCGACCGAAATGTAAATACCACCAACGTTTGTATAGCAAATTGTAAGTTTTGCAATTTTTATAGAATTCCAGGGCATGCCGATGCGTATATCACGGATATGGATACTTATCGAAAAAAAATTCGGGAAACCTTACGTTGGGGTGGCGACCAATTATTGCTACAGGGAGGCCATCATCCTGAGCTTGGATTACAATTTTATGTAGACACATTCCGCCAAATTAAAGCTGAGTTTCCCGATATCAGGCTTCACGCACTCGGACCACCCGAAATTGCCCACATTACCAAACTAGAAAAAAGTACCCACCATGAGGTGCTCAAGACTTTGCAGGAAGCTGGTTTAGACAGTTTACCAGGTGCAGGTGCTGAAATTTTAGTTGACAGAGTACGCAGATTAATTTCAAAAGGTAAATGTGGAAGCGATGAATGGCTTGAAATTATGCACCAAGCGCATTTGTTGAATATTACTTCTAGCGCAACCATGATGTTTGGGCATGTTGAAACCATTGAAGAACGATTTATTCATTTAACGCGTATTAGAGAAGTTCAATCACGCAAACCAGCAGATGCAAAAGGATTTTTAGCATTTATACCTTGGACATTCCAAGATGTTGATACCCTTCTTACGCGTATAAGAGGTGTACAAAACCTTACCACGCCTGATGAATATATGCGCATGATTGCAATTAGTAGAATTATGCTTCCAAACGTTATTAATATTCAAGCTAGCTGGTTAACAGTTGGAAAAGAAACAGCTCAACTATGCTTATATGGAGGTGCAAATGATTTTGGAAGTATTATGTTGGAAGAAAACGTAGTAAGTGCAGCAGGTGCGCCGCATAGATTTACATATAAAAGTATTCAAGAAGCAATTAGAGAGGCAGGGTTTGAACCGCAACTCAGAAATCAGCAATATGGCTGGAGAGAGATTCCGTCGGCAATTGAAGAACAGGTTATTGATTACTAAACTGGATTGAATTTTGAACTAAAATAATGTATCTTCATTCCAAAAAAGAATGGGCATCTTAGAGTCCGTTATAAGTAACCAATATTTCAAAGGGAAATCACAATATCGCAAGATCAATAGATCTGGCGCTTTTAACTTCTTGTTTATTGCTGTGTTCTGCAACTTGTTAATGATAACATCTATTGGTATAGTATTATACTTTTTTTCACTTCCAACAGAATACGAAAAAGAGCTTTTTCATAAATTTATAGAAGAACATCCTGTACTCATCCGCTCCATTTCATTATTAAGTATTGGTATTCTGTACATGGTTATTTACGGTGTTTATGGAACACCTTCCCGCTTTATTTATATTATAAAAAAATTTAATCACCTCTCACGGGAACAGAAAGTTACTGTCATAACAGTTGCTAATTACTATTTTAGGCTCTCATGGATTTTAGCTGTAGTAACTGTAGCTCTTTGTTATATACTGATTTTCAATTAGTTATATTTATTCGTATACCATCAATCCTTTTTTTTCTATTTAGCGTAACATTTGGTGAATAGCTTCGTATAATAATAAAGCGTAACCAAAAAGTGACTGAGCAAGCTTATAATGAATGTGTAGATCTGTATGCAGATGGCGTATTTCGCTTTATAGTGAAAAATCTTCGTCATGAAGAAGATGCCCGCGACATTGTGCAAACTGCATTTGAAAAACTTTGGAAGAACCGAGAATCGGTCGAATACGAAAAAGCAAAATCGTTTTTATTCACGGTTGCTTACAATCAAATGATTGACCACATTCGAAAGAATAAGCGAATGACATTGAAGGAATCCTTCTCACCTGAAACAAAAATTCAAGAAAGGAGTGGATCCAGCAGTCAGCGAACTAAGCAATTATTAATGGAGGCTTTGAATAGGTTAAATGATACACAGAGAAGCTTAGTTATGTTGAAAGACTATGAAGGATATAGTTATGAAGAAATAGGAAAAATAACAGGATTGAGTGAGAGCCAGGTTAAAGTGTATTTACACAGAGCTCGTGTGAGTTTAAGAAACTATTTGGTAAGTCCAGAAAACGTATTATAACATGAACATCAACCGAATTAATTACGAAGACTTTTTCTTGCTCTATGCAGATCAGGAATTAAGCGCTGCAGAAATGCAGGAAGTAGATAGGTTTGTTCAGGAAAATCCCGATTTAGCCATTGAACTAAACGACTTCGTTGCTACACGTCTTACTTTAGAAGAAATTGATTTTGATAAAACATTTTTATATAAATCTAGCGAAGACGGAATCAGACAAGAGAATGCAACAGAATGGTTTTCGAAGTTTGTAGATGAAGAATTGAGTCCTAAGCAACGCGAATCTGTTGAAGAATATGTACTTCAACACCCAGAACAGCAAGCAACTTTTTTAGAATGGCAACAAACGAAACTTCCGCAAGAAACTATTTCTTGTCCACGCAAAACCGATTTATATAAAAAATCTACTCCATTAGTAGTTGTAATGGTAAAGCGCTACTGGTCAGTTGCAGCGTTATTACTCATTTTCTTAGGCCTATACCTAACAACCAAAATGGACATTAGCAATCCAATTTCCGAGCCAGTAGCTCAACAAACAAAAAAAAGTGAATCTAAAGAAGTTGTTCTTAAAGATGAAAATACAACAATACCATCCGTCGAAAATTCAACAGCTAAAGTCAATCAATCGAAAAGTGCAATAAAATCTCTAAGAGAAACAAATTCTATAGAAAAAACAGCAACAGGGATAAATACAACAATTACAAAAGAAGAGAAACAGGAGGAAATTATTGCATTCAATGAAACAGAATCCAACTATTCATCTGAATCAAATTTCAATACTACATTAAACACTGTTTCTAGTATTGAACCAAAAACGCTTCAAGTAATATCAGCAAAAAATGATGAAACAAATGTTAGTACGAACTATACCTATAAAACTCTTGAAATTGAAGATGATGAAAAATCAATGTATGTTGGTCCACTCGAAATAAACAAAGACAAATTAAGAGGCTTTGTTCGGAAGGCAGGCGGACTATTCAGATCGAAGATGAAAAACGAAGGTGAAGAAGTTTTAAACAGCATCACTTCAATTGCACAACCCACATTAAAATAATTTTAACCAAATACATTATGACAAGTAAAATCATGTTGGCCGCTTTTACAATATTGGCCATTAGAGGAGTAAATGCACAGCAAAACAATAATAGTGCCCAGGAAAAAGAAATCACTGTAATTGGCAAACCAAGTAAAGACACAACTCAACCAAAAGCAGATACCATTAGGGTTGGAAATTTTATAATTGTGCAAAAAAACGACGGCTCAAAAGAGGTGAACGTTTCTAATAAAAGTAGAAATATTGAAATCAATTTCGACAGGAACCAGAGTGCAAGAAAAAAGAAAAATATTAATACCAACTGGTGGATTCTTGATTTAGGTTTCGCCAACTGGAATGACCAAACCAATTATGCCGCTGCGCAAGCAGGTGGATACTTACGAAGTGTAGGAAATGGTTCCACTCCAAATGCAAGCAGCTTTGATTTACGCAATGGTAAAAGCTCCAACGTAAATCTCTGGTTCTTTATGCAAAAGGTAAATTTAAGTCACCATGTAGTTAATTTAAAATATGGCTTAGGTCTTGAAATGTACAATTTCCGATTCCAAAGAAATTTGAGCTACCGTTCTAATCCAACAGATTTTGCATTTATGGATACAGTAAGTTTCAGTAAGAATAAACTATTTGCTGGCTATTTAACTGTTCCGTTTATGATTCATTTTGATCCAACACCAAAACAAAAAGGTGGATTTAATTTTGCAGCGGGAGTAAGTGCAGGTTACTTGGTTGGCAGCAGAAACAAACAAATCAGTAATGAAAGAGGAAAAGAAAAAATTAGAGGTGACTTTGACTTAAATCCATTCAGAATTGCTGCTATTGCAGAAGTAGGTTTGGGACCAGTTCGCTTATATGGCAGCTACAGCTTAAATAACTTGCATAAAGACAGAACACGTATGGAGCAAACCCCCTTTGCAATTGGTGTTAGACTATTAAGCTCCAGCTTCTAAACAACCATCCTATATAAATAAGTGCCGGTCTTTATGATCGGCATTTTTTTTACATATTTTAATCCGCATCAAAATAATAAGGGTAAAAAAAGATCTACCTTTACATAATCCTAGAAAAACTACACAATGAACACCGGCTGTTTTACGTTCTTGAATAAAAATCCAATGAAGTACGGATTATTTTTCTTTATAGTTGTACTTGCTTCAACTTCATTCAAAAATCCCGAAGCAACAGCAGATACCTATGTCATTGTGGTAGATAAAAGTGATAATACCCTACAAGTTTTTGAAGATGATGAATGTTTAGTAACCTATCCTGTAGTTTTTGGAACATGGGATAAGTCGGATAAACTGATGGAAGGCGACAAAAGAACACCTGAGGGAGCTTATAAAATCATTCACAAGAAACCTCATAATAAATGGAGCAAATTCATGCTGATTGATTATCCGAATAAAGAAGATCAAGAAAAATTTGAGCAAAGAAAAAGAGATGGCATAATCCCTAAACATGCTAGAATTGGAGGAAATATTGGAATTCACGGAACATGGCCCCGCGAAGATTTTGCTATTGATTATAAACAACAATGGACAGAAGGTTGCATAAGCACCAAAAATAAATTCGTTGAAAAGCTATATACTGTTATACCTAATGGAACAAAGGTGGTGATACAGCAATAACTCTTCATTTACTTCAATAACACAAATGCTGCCCATTGATAAGGATCATACTTTTGACTCATTGTAAGTTGTGTTGCTCTAAATGCTTCCTCAATAGCCATTCCTTTGAGTGCATTATTATACAACAACTCCATAAACACCTGCGTTTCTTGGTCGGGCACCTGCCATAAACTCATAATTAAATAATCTACACCAGCCAATTTAAATGCTCGTTGTAAACCATACACGCCCTCTCCACTTTGAATATCACCCAAACCTGTTTCGCAAGCACTTAAAATAACCAACTTGGTCTTACTCAAATCCATTACCGAAATTTCGTAAGCAGTTAATATTCCATCTTCCTTGCTACCCTTAATCTGTGTAGAGTCCCACCCAATATTCGCGCCACTAAGTGCCAATCCGGCTCTAAGCATAGGATCCTTTGCACCCATAAATCTATTTAAAGTTTGAGCAGATGCTGCATCTTTTGAAGGTTCTGGATAAAAGAAACCGTGTGTGGCAACATGTAACACTGCTGGACTTTTTCCGTCTAATTGTTTAAATCGTTCTTCTTTTGCTATTGTTCCTGTTATTACAGTTGATTTACCAGTTGTCATTCCTTTAATCTTATTCACTTCAGTAAGTGTGCCAGGCAAATAATTGAAAACGGGTGCTTTTGCAGTTGAATAATCTATCCCACCCCAAAGCTCTATTTGATTCATTTGTACCGAAGCCGTTTGGACCAATAAATTTCGAGTGCTTGCCATTTGTACAAGTTGATAAGACTCCACGAGTCGTTGCCTATTAGGCTGAAGCACTGCAGCTAAATTTAATTGATTGATTTGTCCATCAGTGCTGAAGTAAACCTTACTCACATCTTTAAGATAAGGCTGTAACGGTCGCCATAAAATACCATACAAAGAATCGGTATTGGCATTTGCCGATGCTTTCCCTCCAATAGTACTTCTATACAAACGCTTGACTAAAATTTCCTGTTGAGATGATTTTTTAGTCAACAATTGAAATGCACTATCATTCTTTAGAAAAACAAGAGTGGGCTCACTCATGTCAGATCGCAAAACAAATGCAGCGTAGTAATTAAAATTATATTTGGTCTCGTTGAATTTATAAAAAGCAACATACTCAATAGCGGCTTCACCTTTCTTTAATTTCTTCTGAACGTTGGTATAAGATGCTTTTTGTCGTTCCTGCCAACCAGAAAAAACAGAAGAATTTCTAAAGAGTTGACGCTCTATATCATTCACTTCGTTTTTCCATTGATCTAACAGTTTCGAATCCACACTCATCTCTTTACTAAGCATTGCCTGCCCAATCTTCTTTTTCAAGGCTTGATATTTTCCAAATTGCTCTTGTAGAGTTACATCACCTGTTGACTTCACTGCTGCTGCCAACCCTCTTGAGCTTTCTAGTAATAACCCTTTGTAAAAAAGAATTGCGTCTAATAACCAAGCATGGTTCTTTAAATGATTCCCTGTTTCTTGTCGAAGATTCAATCCAGAAAAAACAATAAAGCGCATGGTTTGAGCTACATCTGCTTTTTCAGACTCAGAAAGCCCGGTTGTATATTCAATGATATAATCTTGTTGTCGCCTTGCACTCACTCGCACCAATGAATCAGCCTTGTTCCAATTTTTCAAATCCTTATAAGCAGCAAACATATTCATGGTAATGCTATTTACATAAGGATGAACCAGCGGGAAAGTTTTAATTGCATTTTTATACCCAAAATCATAATATACTAAAGCACTATCATATCTTTTTTGTTCAAAAAAATTAGTCCCTATATTGGTGTAGATACTAGTGAGCCCATTATAGCCATCTCCATAAATTTTTTTCATTAATCGAATGGCTTCTCTGTTATAAAAGTTACTGCTATCATATTTCTTTAATCCACTGTACGCCACTCCTAAAGTATTTAAACAAGAAACCGCTTTAGAAGACTCTTTTCCAAACTTCCCTGTATAAAAATTATATGCATACAGAGCAAAGTCAGTTCCAGATCTATAGTTCCTCAAATCAACATAAGTAGCTCCCATGTTCAGAATAAGTCCAACTGTCAACTCATGACGCATACCCAAAACTCTTCTTGAAATAACAAACGCCTCATCGAAAGAATACAAAGCATCTCTAGAACGGCCCACTTCTTTGTATAATAATGCAATTGAATTAAGTAAACCAATATAATCGGTCGATATTGTATCACCCATTTGCCTTAATACAGTTCGTTCTTGATCGTAATAATAAAATGCATTACTATAATCTTTTTGTAGGCTATAGTAATATCCTAAAAAGTTTAATGATAAACTATACTGCCTGTTTATTTTACCAGCAGTTCTTTGTATAATGCCTATGGCTTTTTGCAGCATAGGTACAACATCATTCATTTCACCCAATGCCATACTCACCTGAGCTAATGATCGAAGGCAAATACCATATTGTAGGGTCTCTTCATTATACACTTTTTTTGTTCTCTCTTCAACTTCAGTAATAATTGTTTTAGCTTCTTTGTAAAGCTGCAATGCCATATATGACTCAAATAAACGCATGCCTTCCATGTAAATAATATCACGACTGGCATCACTATTAACTAAAAATTCCGCATAAGCTTTTTTCAAATGAATAATAGCTTGTTCATGGTATCCCAATTTTGCATACGACTGACCCAAAGAAGAGTTTAAAAATGCATAATAGGTTGCATTAGGTTTTCGATTCTTTTCATAAAAATTATAGGCTGCTTTACCTGATACTATTGCCGAATCATGCATGCCTGTTTGAGTAAATGAAATTGTGAGCATTAAAACTTGAAAGTAATATTGATTATCAGACACAGAAGTATCTGAATGACATTGTTGCAATACCTTCTGATACATTGCTACTGCTTCTTTGAATTTTCCTCCAGCTACTAATCCTTCTGCAGTTTTCATTAAATCTAAGCAAGGGCTCTTAGGTTGTTGTGCATTTGTTGTTATTATATATGTAGTTAATACAAATGATATTAAGAAAAACTGTTTCATATAAGCTAATTGTCATTCAAATTACTACAAGACGTTTATTATTTGTTACATTTTTGATGAACAACAATTTCAGCAATGTTGCAAAAACTTCCGTTCATTCAATAAAAACGACGATTCGTGAACTAAAAACGACAGTTCACAAAATGATTACATTGTAAATGATTGAGCAGTAGTATATTTGCATTGTTAACTCGAAGAGATCAACTCAACATAAGTGTTTATTATCGGGGGGTACTAAACATTATGCCGGACCAAGTCCGGCATTTTTATTTTATGGAAAAAGTGTTGGATTAGGCAGAATTGAAAAGCTTTTCCTATGGTATTTACACAAACCATATTGCTCAATTGCTTTTCTATGTTTTAATGTTCCATAGCCCTTGTTATTCTTCCAATCGTATTGCGGAAACTCATCGGCCAATTGTTGCATATAAGCATCTCTCTCAGTTTTAGCCAATATACTTGCTGCAGCTATACTCGCAAATCTTCCATCACCTTTTACCAAACATGCATGATCAACCCCTTTATAGACCTTAAATCGGTTACCATCAATTAGCAAAAACTCAGGCTTCTGTTTCAAGCCCTCAATGGCCCTATGCATAGCTAAATAGGTGGCCTGTAAAATATTGATGCTATCAATTTCTTCCACCGTTGCCTTTCCAATTGCATAAGCCAAAGCACTGCCTTCAATCACATCCCTTAGCTTAGTTCTATTTTCAGCAGAGAGTTTTTTACTATCGTTTAATAAAGGATGGGAAAAACTTGGGTCAAGTATAACAGCAGCAGCAACAACCGGACCGGCATAACAACCCCTCCCAGCCTCATCAACGCCAGCTTCTAATCTTCCTTCTGTATAAAATGCAGCTAATTTCATAAAATCTGGTTCATTAAGCGCACAAACAGCATCCTCCTTTGTTATTGCTTATACATTTGCAAAAAAAAGGAATTATGGACTCAGTTGCGACAGGAAAGAAAGAAAGAGCAGTTGCTATTTGGCTTTGGATTGGGGTAGGAATGACAGTTTTCCAAATAGCTTTGGGGGGAATTACCCGACTCACGGGAAGTGGTCTCTCTATTACTGAATGGAATGTAGTAACGGGCACTTTACCTCCTTTATCGGCTGCCGACTGGCAAGCTGAGTTCCTGAAATACCAGCAAACACCTCAATTTCAGTTGCTGAACATGGACTTTACATTGGGCGATTTTAAGTTTATTTATTTCTGGGAATGGTTCCACCGCCTTTGGGCCAGACTTATTGGATTGGTATTTGCCATTGGATTCATCTACTTTTTAGTTACAAAATCTTTCAAAAAAACTATGGTCACCCCGCTCATTGGACTATTCTTACTTGGTGGTCTGCAGGGTGCTATTGGGTGGATTATGGTTGCAAGCGGATTAACAGGCGATGCTGTTTATGTAAAACCAACTCGTTTAGCACTTCACTTTATCTTTGCACTTACATTACTATCTTATACCACCTGGATTGCTCTTCGACATAGCATTTCCAGCAAGTCAAATATTGAAGCGCCCCAATTGAAAAAATGGTTGTTATGGGGAATTCCACTGGTAATTGTTCAATTGATGTATGGAGCACTTATGGCAGGACATAAAGCAGCAACAGCAGCACCCACATGGCCAGATATTAATGGCGCAATTGTTCCAGATGGATTGTTTTTTCATCAACCTGCACTCATCAACTTCATAGATAATACCATACTGGTGCATTTCATTCACCGCGGAATTGCTTATGTATTGGTTATTGGTGTACTCCTTTGGACTTGGAAAGCATTGCAATTAAAAAATGTGTCGAACACCTTCGCTAAGTGGAGATGGGTCCCAGCTACTTTGATTCTTGTACAATTGATTTTAGGTATTGCATCTGTTTTATTCAGCACTCAAATTATTCCCAATACATGGGGCTTATTTGAATGGGCAGCTCAATTACACCAGTTAGTGGGTATGGCCTTTTTATTGTCTCTAATTAGCCTTTGGTACTTGATGACACCCAGACAAAATGAGTTAGCCGCATAAGTTGACAAACCATTAACGGACTGAACACAGCTTTTCCCCTATTTTTAAGGGAAGTTTTGTTATGCGCATACGCTCGTTTTTAAAAGGATGCTGGTTTTCGCTGCCTATGCAACTTTTGTTGCTTCATTTTAGGAAGTACCAAATATTGTTGCTGTTTTGGTATATTCTATTTGCTACTGTAGGCGGAGAATTTATGACAAGTTTTGGTGCGTACTCTCTTTATTTAGCTCCTGAGTATTATGGTCAGGTAAATGCACTCAGCACCGCCATAGTTGGAGTTGCTTTTGCTGTGTTTATGATGAGTTGGAACATCACTACATTTATTCTGCATGCAAAACACCTTCGATTTTTAGCTACTACTGCACAACCTTTCTTGAAATATTGTATCAACAACGCCATCATCCCCATCATTTTTCTCGTTTTCTATTCGGTGCATGCTATTCAATACGACCAACAACAAGCATTGTTAACCGATCGTGAGATTATTGAATTAATGCTTGGCTTTGCAGGTGGATTTGTGGGAACTATTATACTTAGCTTTCTCTACTTTTTTGGAGCTGATAAAACTATTTTTTTCACACTGGGTAAAGAAATAACAGTTGCCAATCAAGAATATACATATAAACAACACGAAACACTTCCCGAAATACAGTCGGAAATGAAAGTACATTGGTTTCTTTCTGCTGGACTTCGACTTAGAAAACCTCGCGATGTTCGACATTATAGAGAGGCATTTTTGGATGCCATCTTTAAAAGGCACCATCTTGCAGCAGTTGGATCTGTATTCATAGCATTTTTGTTTTTAATTTTCGTTGGATTTGCACAAGACGAATCTTTCTTTCAAATTCCTGCTGCAGCTAGTATTACCATCTTATTTGCTATTTTGATTGCTGTAGCAGGTGCATTATCGGTTTTATTCAAAACATGGACCATTCCTGTTTTACTTGTTGCCTATCTTTTGTTTAACTACCTCTATATAAATGAAATTTTCGATCCTAGAAACAAAGCCTATGGCATTAACTACACAGATAAATCTAATCGACCTGCGTATAACAGAACTACTTTATTAAATCAGACTCAGGACTCAGCGTTAGAAGCCGATAAAAAATATTACCTACAATTATTAAATAATTGGAAAGCGCGTCAAACAGCCGAAAAGCCGGTTATGATTATCATTAACACCAGTGGTGGGGGTACAAGATCGGCCACTTTTACTATGAATACCCTTCAAAGACTCGATAGTCTTACTGGCGGACAACTTATGCGTAAAACCTTACTTATTAGTGGAGCTTCGGGGGGAATGTTAGGAGCAGCATATTTCAGAGCACTCTATGAAGCGAAACAAAAAGGTAAACCCATTTCCTTACGAGACACAACTTATGTAAATGATATTTCAAAAGATTTGCTAAACCCACTTTTCTCGTCTTTGGTAGCGAGAGATATTATTGGACCGGTTCAAAAATTTACCTTTCGGAAGCAATCTTATACAAAAGACAGAGGTTATGCATTTGAGAAAAAACTGAATGAAAACACAAGAGGACTGCTCAACAAAACTTTATATGACTATAAAGATGCAGAGTTACAAGCAAAAGTGCCGCTTATGCTGTTCAATGCAGTCATTACAAGAGATGGGCGAAAAATGATTATGGCTAGTCACCCTGCACGTTTCCTCATGAAAGCGCAACATCGTGCGAGTGATAGTTTAGCCAATGATCCAGATGCAGTTGATTTTTATAGCCTGTTTAGGAACCAACATGCTGGCGATTTGCGTATTCTTTCTGCATTGAGAATGAATGCAACCTTTCCATATGTACTTCCCAATGTTTGGCTGCCTTCTGATCCAATTATAGATGTAATGGATGCTGGATTAAGGGATAATTTTGGAACAGAAACAGCACTTCGATTTGTGAATACTTTTCAAGATTGGTTGAAAGAAAACACTTCGCAAATTATCCTCATTCAAATTAGAGATCGAAAGAGAGGCGATTGGGACAAGGTTTTAGAAGACAATAGCTTCATCAGCTTTTTTACCAAACCAATGCTATTACTTCAAAAAAATTGGTTCAAGCTGCAAGATTATTACCAAAACGATCAATTGGAATATAGCATTCGCAATTTTGATGGCAAACTCCATAGAATCAGCTTTCAATATATACCTACCTTATCTAATAATCCTGCTAGTTTAAGTTTTCATTTAACAGCTGCTGAAAAGAAAGATATTGCTGTTTCGTTAAATACAACTGAAAATCAAATAGAAATGAAAAGATTACGAAGCCTACTTCGTAAATAAATGAAATATTGAAATCCTAATCATTCCCCTAATTTTGCCCCTCAATAATTAAATGCTCGTTTATATGAAAAATACTCCTTTTACTGCTCACCACCAGGCACTTGGCGCTAAAATGGCAGAATTTGCCGGTTATAATATGCCCATTAGTTATACGGGTATCAACGACGAACATGCTGCCGTTCGTAATCGTGCTGGCGTGTTTGATGTTAGTCATATGGGTGAGTTTATTTTGAAAGGACCGAATGCTTTAGCATTAATTCAAAAAGTTACTTCTAACGATGCATCTAAACTAACTAAAGGAAAAGCACAGTACAGCTGTTTAACAAATGAAGAAGGTGGTATAGTGGATGATTTGATTGTGTATTGTGTTGAAGAAAATAACGTGTACATGTTGGTGGTGAATGCCAGTAATATCGAAAAAGATTGGAATTGGATAAGTAACAGAAATACTGATCAAGTGGAAATGCACAATATCAGCGACAAAACTTGTTTGTTAGCTATTCAAGGTCCACAAGCTTGTAAGCTCCTTCAACCTCTTACACAAATAGATATCCTCAACTTAAAGTATTACACATTTGAAAAAGGTGAGTTTGCTGGAGTAAAAAATGTATTGGTCAGCGCAACAGGTTATACTGGTTCTGGTGGAATTGAAATTTATTTTGAAGATGTAGATGGTGCTGCTGATAAAATTTGGAAAGCGATCGCTGATTTAAGCATTCCTCCTATTGGATTAGGTGCGCGTGATACCCTTCGCTTAGAAATGGGTTATTGCTTGTATGGCAACGATATAGATGATACCACTTCTCCTTTAGAAGCTGGTTTAGGATGGATTACCAAATTCACGAAAGAGTTTACAGCTCGTCCAATTCTAGAAGCACAAAAAGCTGCTGGTATTACCCGAAAACTAGTTGGATTTGAAATGGTTGAAAGAGGTATTCCAAGACACGACTACCCTATTCTAGATGCATCTGGAAATACAATTGGAAAGGTTACCAGTGGTACACAAGCTCCTAGCTTAAACAAAGCAGTTGGATTGGGTTATGTGGCGTTATCCCATGCTAACCTTGATGCAGAAATTTTTATTGAAATCCGCAACAAGCCTGTTCTTGCTAAAGTGGTGAAGTTTCCTTTTCAATAATGAAATGGAATAAAAACATTGTACTGCTACTGCTCTTCACCTTATTTTTTTGGAGTTGTAGCAGGAAGTCAAATCCAAGTAAATCGGGTTTTGTAACTGAAGAGGGACAAGCTTCATTTTATGCAGATAAGTTTGAAGGAAGACCTACCGCAAGTGGAGAAACTTTTCAACAAAGAAAGCTGACAGCTGCGCACAAGACACTACCTTTTGGTACAGAAGTAAAAGTGACCAATCTTCAAAACAAGAAATCTGTACTTGTTAAAATCAACGATCGTGGTCCATTTGTACGTGGACGAATCATTGATTTAAGTCGTGCTGCTGCCCAAGAAATTGATATGATTCGCGCGGGTGTTGTACCAGTAAAAATTGAATACAAGAAGCAATAAAGGGATTTAATCATTGGTCTGTCTTACAAATTATTTTAGTTGCGGCTTGAAATATCCTTATAAAATAACGCTCTACACATTCTACAATTCAATACAACAACAAATTAGATATCTCCCTTTCAAAGCTTACCCTAGCTAAAAGGTTTCTTAATTCGTAGTTTCCTGTTTTATACACGCAGTATATTTGCAGCTATGCAACAACCTACCCTACATACTATTCTTTCTCCTAGGATGCTGGACATATATGATGTTCGTCAAAGTATTTTTGTAATTATTGATGTGTTTAGAGCTACTTCTACCATTGCAACTGCCTTATACAATGGAGCTAAAAAAGTAATACCAGTCGACCAGGTTGATCAATGTATTGAATTAGGAAAAAAACTGAATGCCATCACTGCAGGTGAAAGAGATGGTAAGATAATACCCGGACTACAATATGGCAACTCACCTGCTGAATATCCGCGCAACTTTATTGAAGGACAAACTTTGGTGTTAACCACCACCAATGGAACCAAACTTTTACACATGGCGCTTCAAGCAGGTGCAGATGATGTTATTACCGGATCATTTCCTAATTTATCTGCCGTAGCCAATTATTTAATCGAACAAAAAAAGCCCGTTTTCTTAGGTTGCTCTGCGTGGAAAGATCGTTTCAATTTAGAAGATACCCTCTTTGCAGGCGCAGTTATTCATGCAGTAAAATCACATTTCACCATTCACTGCGATAGCTCACTCATGGCTGAACAAATGTATCTCCAGCATAAAGATGATATGCATGGATTTGCTCGCCTAACAACCCATTGGCATCGCCTATCTCAATATGGATTAGAAAAAGATCTCGAATACTGTGTTACTCCAGATGGGGCTCCCATTCTTCCTCGATACGTTGATGGAGCTTTAATTCCGCATAGCAAAACCGTGTAAGATACAACTAATATTGAGTTATACCAACCTAATAAAAATATAACTTACAATTCATCCACATAAAGGCTTTTAGGCTTTTTATTGTCACTTGCATTCCTTTACTTTTGCAGATTCACCAATCCTGAACGGTTCGGAATTTTTGCAAACAGCATGGCACTAACGCACTTAATTAAACATATTTACGCGAATGCAAGTGATGAAGTTATTCGCAGAGGGAAAAAAATTCAATCACTTGGACAAGTTGAATTGATTGAACACGACGATTTAATGGGTAGCATTCATTTTAGAGTGAAAGATGATGCTTACAACACCTATTATAAAGTCTATATCACACAATTCAAAGATCCAAGTAGTATGAAACTACGCTGCGGATGTCCTTATAACCTTACTGAGGTTTGCAGACATAAAGGTGCAGCGCTTTTCCAACTACAAGACCTATTAGATCGAAACTTGCTGGGGGAAAGAGATATGCAGTACGACCAACGTCATACCCTGCTCAAAATGAAACAGCTGGACCTTAAAATGATTCGTCTGTTTGCAAGTAAAACAACTTTAGAGGAAGCGGAAGAAGTGTTGCGAAGTGCTCGTGCTAATATAATTTCTGCAAAGGATGAAAGGGTGCAAGCTGAGTTAGATATTGAAGGAACAACATATCAGGTTTTGATTCAAAAAAATGAAGAAAGAAATTTTGATACTTCTTGCAATTGTCAATCTGAAACCGAATACCCACTCTGTGTACATAAAACTGTGGTGCTTCTGCAGCTAATTAATAGTCACGGAAAAGATTATTTTGATTCCATTCGGAATTGGGATAAAGAAAAGGGGAAACTTCTTGCTTTATATGGCTATACGCTGAACGACGACCTCTCGGGAAAATTTGAATTTACTTACCAAGACGGAAAACCTTTCTTAAGAGTATTAGATCCATCTATTAAGCGTGTTGGAACAGTTGCAAGAGAGGCTAGGTTTATTCCTCCGCCAGAAGAAACAGTGGTGCAAGATACTGCTTCAGAACCAACAAATATTAAACTGGGCTTTGTTATTAAATACCATCACGAGCAATATCCTTTTGTAATTGTAGATGCCATTCAAGGAGAGATCAATGAAGAGAAAAATGGATTTTTAGGTAAGATTACCCGCATAGATCTTAATAAATATGTTCAAACAGAAGTGTTTGATGAAGATGATAAAATGCGCGTGCAATTATTACGTAAGCTTTTACCATCAGAAGTGAATCGCTACCTAAATAAAAATTCTCCTTTCAGTGGTATTTGGGAAAATATTATCCAATCAAATGATGAAACCCTACCAGCAGAAACGCGACAATTAATTCATGAATACTTAATTCCTAAGTGGAGAAAAGTTCAAGAAGAAACTTTGGAGACTCCGTTTTTATTTTATCTACCATCAGGTAAATCTTTTGTAACGCAACATATACAAAAAGCAAGTTGGGGAAGCGAACCCATTCAACCGAGATTCACTGTTTCAATGATCGAAGGTGAAACACCTAGTTATAAAATTCATTGTCGTTTACAAGTTGGTAATGTTGAACTAGAAATTGCAGATAATGAAGCGCCTGTTCATTTTGTTTTTCAGTGGCAAGATGAAATTTTTCTTTGGCGCAAACCAGAGGATCTATTCTTAATTGAACCTTTTATTGAAAAAGGATATCTGGAAATCAACCAACAAAATTGGCCTAAGTTTCTACATGAATTTATTCTTCCTGTTGCAAAAGAATATCCTGTTCATTTCCTAAATGTTCATAAACAGGAAGTGAAAAATATGGTGCCAGAATCGAGCATTCTTCTCAAAGAACGAGGAGAGTACTTACTATTCCAACCTGTTTTTCGTTATTTGACTTACCAAGTTAGAAAAGGAGATCCCGAAAAAATTATTGTTCCATCGGAAGATAAAATTTTACTAATTCATCGCAACATTGAAGCAGAGCAAGCTTTTCTTAAGAAAGTTGAAAACCTGCATTCTCAATTTATAAAAACTGCTGATAGTGATGTCCTTGCATTGAAAGGAGCTGATGCACTAAAAAACAATTGGTTCTTTTTATTTGTAGATGCTATTAAAGATTTACAAATTCAAGTAGAAGGATTGCCTACACTGAAAAATTTCCGATTCAATACAGCAAAACCTTCCACTAAAATTTATATCAGTAGTCATACCGATTGGTTTGATGCGAAAGTAGAAATCCACTTCGGCGATCAAAAAGTTACAGTTGCCGATGTAAAAAAAGCCTTGGCAAATAAACAACAGTATGTACCACTATCTGATGGCTCTTTAGGTATTCTTCCAGAGGAATGGTTGCGTAAATATTCGCTTCTGTTCAAAGTAGGTGAAGGAAAAGCTCAAAATATAAAATTGAGTAAATACCACATTAGTGTTATTGAAGACTTATACGACCAGCGAAATGAAGAAGAACTTTTTTTCAAGCTGGAAGAAAAATATGAGAAACTCAAACAACTACACACCATCCGTCAAATTGAACCTCCTGAACACCTATTACCCATTTTAAGACCTTATCAAACAAGTGGATTCCAATGGCTGAATTATTTGCGTGAAGTAGAATGGGGTGGCATTTTAGCAGACGATATGGGTCTTGGTAAAACTATTCAAGCACTTTCCTTTTTACATCATTTAAAAGTGCAACAAGGCAGCATAAAAGCCTTGGTGGTTTGTCCAACTACACTCATGTTCAACTGGCAAAATGAAATCAAGAAGTTTACACCTAAATTGAAATATTATACGCACCACGGTGGAACTCGGAGTCAAGCTCAATTGCTGGAAGAAGATGCGGAAGTTATTATAACAACATATGGTACTTTACGAAGTGATATTAAGCATTTCATTGAAATTCAATTCGACTATGTCATACTTGATGAGAGTCAAGCAATTAAAAACCCAAATAGTAAAGTAACGAAAGCTGCTTGTTTACTTCAAACACGCAACCGACTTTGTTTGAGTGGTACACCTTTGCAGAACAACACATTCGACATATTTGCGCAAATGAATTTCTTGAACCCAGGTATGCTAGGTACTATGGATCATTTCAAACAAGAGTTTGCAATTCCTATTGATAAATTTGGAGAGAAAGAACAAAAAGAACACTTAAGAAAAATATTATTCCCCTTTATCTTAAGACGCACAAAAGAACAGGTAGCACGCGATTTACCAGAGAAGCAAGAAATGATTTTGTATTGCGATATGGGCAAAGAGCAGCGAGAAATATATGATGCTTTTAGAAATGATTTTAGAGATCGCATTTTAGGTGTGGTAGATACACAAGGAATTCAGAAATCACAATTAACCATCTTACAAGGATTGATGAAGCTTCGCCAAATTTGCGATAGTCCGGCTATTATGCGCGATAGCGAAGGAGATAAATATCCAAATGTCTCTGTTAAACTCGAAGAGCTTGGAAGAGAAATCACCGAAAACATCAGCAACCACAAAGCATTGGTGTTTTCTCAATTCCTCGGTATGCTTTCATTAATAAAAGAAAAGATGGAAGAGTTGGGAATTGAATATGCTTATTTCGATGGAAGCTCTAGTGCCGCAGAACGTGAAAAAGAAATCAATCGCTTTCAGAATAATGAATCCTGCCGTGTGTTCCTGATTTCATTAAAAGCCGGTGGTGTGGGTTTAAACCTAACAGCAGCCGACTATGTATATATTGTTGATCCATGGTGGAACCCTGCAGTAGAGCAACAGGCCATCGATAGAACGCATCGCATAGGACAAACGAAAAATATCTTTGCGTATAGAATGATTTGCACGGATACAGTTGAAGATAAAATCATTCAATTGCAGGAAAGAAAGAGAGCACTTGCAAAAGATTTGATTTCTGATGAAGAAGGATTTATGAAGAGCTTAACCAGAGAAGATGTAGAATACTTATTTAGTTAATACAATCCTTGCAACAATTTCCCATCCCAACCTGGAAATAGTTTTGCTGAATCTTGTATACCTAAATGCCCCTTCGCAACAGCAGCAAATACTTCTCTGAAATCTGTTGTTACTGGAACATCTCTATTGTCTTCTAGTAATTCAGGTGCAAGACTTCCCATACGCTCAAACACTTGTCCGCCCTTCAATGCACCACCCAGCATGAACATACAACTGGCTCTTCCATGATCGGTTCCTCCTGTTCCGTTTTGTTTTACAGTTCTTCCAAATTCAGTCATAGTCATCACTTGTACATTCGATTCCAGTCCGCCCATATCTTGCCAAAACGCAGCAATACTATCACCTAAATCTTTAAGGTTTCTTGCAAAAGATCCCTGAACAGTACCTTGATTGATATGTGTATCCCAACCTCCGCTTTCAGCAAAAGCTAATTCTAATCCTACATCGAGCTTAATAAGCATAGCAATTTGCTTCAATGCATTTCCAAGTGGACTATTCGGATACTGTACTCCCTCTTTCGGTTTATAGTTTCGAATTTGAGCAGGCTTCAACATTTGCATGGCTTCAAAACTTTCTTTGCCAGCTTTCTGTAGCAATTGATGTGCTGTTTGATCGTATAATGATTCAAATGATGAGGATGCTTGCTGATTGAGTTGAGGACGATTTCTCGACTGAATAGCAAAGTCTTCTAAATTGCTAATGGCTAACGCGCCATTTGGACCGTACATGCTTCTTGGAAGAGCTGCTGTTAAACTAACTGAACGAAAAGGTGTGCCTTCATGACCCAGTAAACCTATTGCTCTGTTCAACCAACCTGTTTCAGTACTCTTGCTGAAAGGTGTTCCACTCTCCATATAATCCTGTGCATCAAAATGACTGCGTGTTGTGTTTGGACTACCAACTCCATGCGCAATAGCCAGTTGATTGGATTGAAAGTAAGGATATAAAGAAGATAACCCTCTATGTAAAGAGAAGCGATCATTCAATTCAATTTGCGCACCACGATTGCTAGCAGGACTCATGAATAAATTGGGACGAGCAGCTGCGAAAAAGGAATCTTGAAAGGGTGAAACCGCCATCAAGCCATCCATGGCACCTCGCTGAAATATGCAGACCAAGGTTTTCTTTTTTCCATACAAGGGCACAAGTTGATGTTGCGCTGCGGCTCTCGCTAAAAAGCCCGGAATACCATTAGCAAATCCTGTTGCAAACAAGGCCAATGCGCCCGACTTTATGAATGCTCTACGATGCATAAACAATTATTTTCTTTGAAACTCTGGTGAACCAATAATGATACCTAAAACATGCGCTAACATATCTTTTCGTGTTACTGCTGCTGAAGTTGAATAGTCGATTATAGCAGATTTATCCATTTGATCTGTAGCTTTCTCAATAGCAGCTGCTACATTTCTATCTTGTACCATTGCTTCCAGTCTTTGCAAATGCGATTCTAGTGGTCGCTCAGGAAGAATTTGTTTACTGAATACTTCTAAAGCTTCTGTTACACTTTCTGGTTCTCTGTTTTGATGAATCTTTGCTAGATCTATTTGCACGCCTTGCACCCTACCCGAAGCCAATGCTAATCCAAAATTCATCCTATTTAACACAGAACCACTGTTGATCCAATAACTGGCTCTATCGGGATAACCTGTTGGAGCTTGATAAGCATACAAACGCTGTCCCATACGGGTGCACCATTGTGCCAAAGCTTGTGGTTGACGAACCTTTGCATCAGTTGTACGAACAGCACTTACAATTAATTCGAAGGGCGATTTAATTTTTTGACGGCCAGCTGATTTCCAAAATAATGGATGTGCAACCATAGTCTTTAGTACACTGGCAATATGTCCCTCACTAGCTGCAAACTCTTTTGCCATGGCATTGACCAAAGCTGGCGGTGGCGTATCAGATACAAAACGAATAGCTAATTTCTTTGAAATGAATTGAGCGGTTGAGGCATGTGCAGCCAACATGGCAAGCACTTCTTTTCCTTCTTCATATCCTCTGCCCGCAGGGAATGTTTTGCCTAAAATCATTTTCTCTCCTTCATCATGTCTATCTCCACGAAACATAAAATCACCTTCAATAATCAATGGCTGAACCCCATTTCTATTTTTAGCTTGTGCAGCTCTTTCTCTAACTCGCTCTAAATTATTTTTATTCTGCAATGGGAGAATGCTCCATCCTGTTAATGCTCTTGCAACTTCTGTCACATCTTTTTGTGTATAGCCGCCATCAACTCCTAAAGTATGCAACTCCATTAATTCTCTAGCATAATTTTCATTCAATCCTTGATTACCAGCCAATCCATTTTGTTGCAACACTTGCATCATGGCGCTATCTTCTTTTGTCATATTCTGACGCTGCATTTGCTGAACACGCTGCTGCACACCCGGCCTGTTTCTAAAATTAGAAATCCGATTGTTATTGCTACCGCTTCTTGCATTATCGAGGTATTCAAGCATAGCAGGATGATGCGCAGTTGCTTCTAACAAATCCAAAAACTTACCTGTTGTATGCGGACGAATAGCATCTCTCTCATAGGTCATAACATAAGGCTGTGATTGTCCTTTAGTAATGGCTACATTAAAATGATTGAACCAAAAATCAGTTAGCACTTCTTGTAACTGATTCTTACTATAAATAGCTCTAATCATTTTATGCTGAATCAATGGTTGTTGAATTTGTCCAATTGGTTTCAATCCTTCTTTCAGCATGAACTCACGAAGCTCCTGACGATAGTTGCTATTATTAATTTGAATAGAATCATTTGGCTTAGCCCATCCTTTCTGAATTGCTAAACGCAAAATTTGTGCACCTGTTAAATAGCTTTGTGCAATCTCCTCATTTGTTAAGCGCCACTCTTTAATATCATTCAGCTTCTGCGTAAAGATCTCTTCTTCTTGAACTTGACCTTCTAACTGCTGTAAAAACCATTTTTCTGGACCTAGTTTTACCACTTCCTCTAACTCACCTGGTTTTCCACCAAAACTAAAGCGGTCTAAAAGCAAAGCTGAAGCAGCACGCTTGCTGTAACCAGCCTGTTGGTAGGGCATTTTGAAAGAAGCTGCTGGCTGTATAAAAGAGCTCATGGCTCCAACACATACCAACACAGTAATAGCGCGAAAAAATTGTATTCGCATGAGAAACTGTTTGAGGGTATGATATGAAATTAGGAAATAGGTTTAATGCTACCTATTGATATCTATGTTTACTCTGGATATACTTCTCAAAAATGACCTGACTCATAGACTTCTTTTGCAACTTACTCTCCACCCACGATATGATATCCAAGTAGGCCAGTGCCCTGGTTTGAAAACGGTTTTTCTCTAAATGCTTGATGCTATTAAGGAAGGCTTCTAGCTCAGGTCGCAGATCACGTTTATTCACCTTGAAGCTGTGGCGTAAGAATTTGAACATTGCTTCTTCAATCTGAGTCAATGTTTCCATTTTACTCATAAAGCGATAAGCCGATTTAGTCAATGGCTCAATTAATTCAAGATTACCTAATTCATAATGTGCTAGTAACTGTAAAATACGTGCATAGCAATGTAAATCGTTGCGCAAATCAACAGGACCATTGATAATACGCATGACATAATCTATCGACTTCTCAAACTGCCCACTTCCAAAATGCAACAATGCCATCTTATAATGAAAGACCAACAAACGATGTCTATCTATGTAAATACTAAACTCCTCTAATTTTTGATCTAACTCATCAGCCAACAACAAGCCTTTCTCAAAAGTACCTTGCATGAGGTGTTGGTTGAGTCTTGCCGCGTATAAATAAATGAGTGTATGTATTCTGAAATTATCGTTCAACAAACAAGCTGGAGTTTGAGTAAAGGCTTCTAATTGAGCCAAAGCAACTTCAAAAGCAGCATGGTTGCGCAAATCGAAATGCGCATTCAATAAACTATGTACTCCTTTAATGTAATGTCCTGGTTCAACTTGCTTCATCAATGGTTGATCTTCAAACAAATCAATCCACTTTTGTGCGTAGCGATAGTACTGCAAAAAATCTTGCTTAATAAATGCATACCAACAATAGCTTTGGTACAAGTACATGCGCTCATAAAAATCTGTAATTGCATGTGCATCTTTAGGCAACTGTTCTGAAAAGAAAGCATGAACAGCAGCTTCATCTTCTTGGTTTCTTGCATGTCCGTTTTGAACATACCATCCGTATAACTGAAGTGTTAAGTTCGATAATCTGGCTACGCGGTTAATATGCTCACTGATTTCAATGGAGTCTGCCATTAAATTTTCAACCCTATTAATTCCACTTCTTGTAATATGCAGGGTTTCAATTTTTTTCTCCAATGAAATTACCTGAGCCAAAAAATTGTACTTGCTGTTTTGTTTGGCTAGTTCCTTGGCTTTATCCAAAATACGCAGACTTTGGTTCTTCAAACCTTTGTGATACAACAAACGTGCATAATCCAATTGTTCACTTAACTGCAAATCGGTGCTTTCGGCAGTTTTGAGCAATCGAAGCGATGCCAGCAACTGCTTATATAAGTGCGCTTTTAGGTTACTAATCTGAGGCTTAGAAAGAGGAGCGAGTTTTTTCTGTAAAGCCTTATCATCGAATGCCTTTTGCTGGTCTAAGGCATCGAATAATTGTATGATTTTGAGGTCTTCTTTGGAGGAACTTCGCTTGATATAGAGCTTAAAATGCCTTTTTTCCGCCTTGGTAAGGGATTTTATAAGTTGATATAATGGGTCGGCGGAACGGTTGGACATCATACATTTTTTAAGCTGAAAATCAATCCTGCAAAGGGTTTCAGAAGTCCGAAACCCTTTTTAGGATGATGAAATTCGCACAATATTGATTTCTCGGCTGAGCAAGCTCGATCTATTTTTACAGTGCGATTCCGAAAAGGCAAGCGTTCTAGTAGAGGCCGGTGATGCAGTTAAGCATCCGAATTCGCAAACAAACTTAGTCTACGAACTATTTTCATATGGCAAGCAATCGTTAGAGGTCGTTCCGTTTCTACGGAAGGGCCCTTTTTTTTTAGGCGCATAAAGTTAAGCTGCTATATTCAAACTATCCAAAAAAATATAGTTGCCATTTTCTGGTCGGTCTTCCACCTTGGCTTACCTACCTTTGTGGTTCATTGCTAGGCCATAAATCAAAACACATGGGTATTCGCATATTTATTACCGGAGGCACATTCGATAAAGAGTACAATGAATTAAATGGACAATTGTATTTTAAAGATACACACCTGCCTGACCTTTTAAAATTAGGAAGAAGCCGACTGCAAGTAGATATACGCACCCTTATGATGGTTGATTCTTTGGAAATGACCAACGATGATAGGGAGTTAATTGCTCGTCAGTGCGAATACGCCAAAGAAGAACAAGTTGTTATTACACACGGTACCGATACTATGGCCGAAACAGCTACGGTTATTGCCAATAAAAAGCTTGCTAAAACCATAGTTCTTACAGGAGCCATGATTCCCATTGCATTTGGTAGCTCCGATGGATTATTCAATTTAGGATCTGCATTAGCCTTTGTGCAATCGTTGCCCCACGGCGTTTACGTTGCAATGAATGGACGCTATTTTCACTGGAATAACGTGCGCAAAAACCGACAAACAGGCGCTTTCGAAGAAATCAATAAATAAAACCTACCACTTCAAGAGTGCACTGGCCCAAGTAAAGCCACTTCCAAAAGCAGCCAAACAAACCAAGTCGCCTTCTTTTATTTTGCCAGCTTCCCAAGCTTCACAGAGTGCAATAGGCACTGAAGCAGCTGTGGTATTGCCATACTTTTGAATATTATTATACACCTGCTCATCGCTGAGTCCCATTTTTTGCTGAACAAATTGAGAAATACGTAGGTTGGCCTGGTGTGGAATGAGCATATTTATGTCAGATGGCTTGTATCCATTTGCTTGCAGGGCTTCCATAATTACTTCAGGAAACTTCACTACGGCTTTTTTGAACACAGAAGGACCATCCATAAAAGGAAAGTTTTGAGCCGAATCAATCATATTGTGACTCATGAACATTTGTCCAATTTCAGCATCATCAAAACTGGCGTAGTTTTGCTCACCCCAATAATTAGCGTGCGTACCCGGATTGTACATAGCTAATATTTCAGCAGCTTCACCATCGCTGTGCAAATGAGTACTGAGGATACCGCTGTTTTCATTTTCTGTAGGTTGAAGCACCACCGCTCCAGCGCCATCACCAAAAATGACACTCACATTTCTTCCTCTTGTGCTAAAATCAAGACCAAATGAATGTTTCTCACTACCAATTACGAGAATGTTTTTATACATACCCGAACGAATGAACTGATCGGCTACACTTAACGCATATACAAATCCACTACACTGGTTGCGTACATCTAAGGCACCAATTTCCTTCATCTTCATAGCACGCTGTACGAGCACGCCGCATCCTGGAAAATAATAGTCGGGGCTAAGTGTTGCAAATACTATGAAATCTATATCCTGTGCTGTTGTACCTGCTCTTTCAATAGCAATTTTTGCTGCTTCTATTGCCATCGTAGTTGTTGTTTCCTGTGTACGATGCGCATATCTTCTTTCTTTGATACCCGTTCTCTCCTGAATCCATTCATCACTGGTATCCATATACTGTGTGAGATCTTGGTTGGTCACCACTCGTTCGGGAACGTACATACCAATTCCCGCAATTTTACTTTTTGGCATATGCAATCAGCAGTTTAAGGGCGGCAAAATAAGTAAAATTCAGCATTGCACGGCAGGTGACGGCTACGGCGGAAGGTAGAACTAGAGCGGACTCACGCTATAAATGCGCTCAAGGAAGGAAGCAGTTGCCTGAAAAACACCCCCTACATCGTTGGATTTCAATGGGGTAGCTATCACATGGTTGCCAGTATTAGGCATGGGCAAATCTTGCTTCAAATTTTCGGGTGTACCCAGCTCTTTAAACATGGTACGCATAGCGCTCACCTTCACCACAGGATCTTGGTTGGCTTCGTCCTTGTAGTAATACATCAGCAGAGTGGGTTGCTTCACCTTAGCAAAAGTTTCCGTTAGCATGCTTCTTTCAACCAATTCCTGCACCGCAACAGCCCCTTCAATTCTATACGGAGCATCCCAATAACGCCTGTACAAAGCAGTGGTATCCGATGGCACAATGTACTTTCCCCCAATGACCAACCTAGCAATTTGCAAGCCCCATGGATTATTCAATAACCAAGCATTTGGATCGTTAATTGCTATGTTGGGTGAATATAAAATAAGTCCAGCCACTTCATCCTGAAATGTTGCAGCCAGTTTCAAAGAAACCGTTCCGCCGGTTGAAGTGCTCATCAAAATCACTTTTTTACCCAGCTTTTTACCAACGGCCAAAGCATATTTTGCACCTTGCCAATATTTTTCAGCAGTTAATCCAATTAAAGCCTCCGAGGTATCCAGGCCATGTTCATCATTTCTCGCCAGGTAGAGGTTCCACCCATAACGCTTGGCAATACTGCGATGAACAGAATCACCTTCGTGGTGCGAAGCGGTAAATCCGGGTATATACACCAGCGCATATTCAGTTACTGTGCGAAGGGAATCGTTCGCCCAAATAATTTGAGCAGCATTTTCTGGTTTTAGTTGGAAGGCTGCTTCGCGATTGACAACTGCAGCTTCAAGCGCAGCCGATTGATCGGGAAGTTCTGGCCAACTGGTATCAAAAACTGGCTTTTCGGCTTGAGGCCCCAAGAAAATAAGGGCAAGCAGAGCGACTACTATGGCTGCAATTTTGTAAAAGCGGGTCATACCGTTTATTTGTGCAGCAAATTAAGCAAATCTGTTCAGCGGATTGAATTTTCCAAAATCGACTTCAAATGCCATTCCGTTCAATACCTTTGCAAAAACTCGGAAATATGTCAGATTTAGTACAGGAATTCAACGATTACCGCACGCGGATGAACGAAGTAATTTTAAGCAAGAATAATTTGGTGATGAAGCGCTTGTGGAACCTCGATACCAATACCTATGATGAAGGGGCTTTGGATACTAAAACCAAGGAAATGTTGGGCTTGGTAGCAAGCATGGTGCTGCGCTGCGACGATTGTATCAAGTACCACCTAGGAAAATGCTACGAATTGGGAGTTACCACCGAGCAAGTGTATGAAATTTTTGCGGTGGCGAATATTGTGGGTGGAACCATTGTTATTCCGCATACAAGAAGAGGCGCAGAATATTGGGAAGCTTTACAAAGTAAATAATAGGGGACTAAACAGATGTGGCCGCTCTTGTGTTATGATTATAAAATAGATCGAAGATTCTTCTGAGAGATTAGAACAATATGGAAACAACAACTACAACACCAATTTTAACCCCCAAAGATTTTGCTACCGACCAAGAGGTTCGCTGGTGCCCGGGCTGCGGCGACTACTCAATTTTGGCCCAAGTGCAAAAAGTGATGCCAACATTAGGGGTTCCAAGAGAAAATATTGTAATTATCAGTGGAATTGGCTGCAGCAGTAGGTTTCCATATTACATGAATACGTTTGGTATGCACTCCATTCATGGTAGGGCAACTGCCATTGCTAGTGGATTGAAAGCAGCGCGACCTGAATTAAGTGTTTGGATTGTTACTGGAGATGGTGATGGGTTGAGTATTGGTGGAAATCATACCATTCATCTTTTGAGAAGGAATTTTGATGTGAACATTATGTTGTTCAACAACCAAATTTATGGGCTCACAAAAGGACAATACTCACCTACTTCAGAAACGCATAAAATAACCAAGAGTACTCCTTTTGGAAGTTTGGATCATCCTTTTAATCCACTTGCGCTTGCAATGGGTGCAGATGCAAGTTTTATTGGTAGGACAATGGACAGAGATCCAAAGCATTTGCAATACATGTTAATAAGAGCCAATCAGCATAAAGGATCTTCTTTCTTAGAAATTTATCAGAATTGCAACATCTTCAATGATGGTGCTTTTGAAGTGTTTACAGAGAAGAGTTCTAAAGCAGATGAAACGTTGTTTTTAGAACATGGAAAGCCCTTGTTATTTGGTGGTACTGTGCAGAAAGGTATTCGTCTGGATGGATTCCGTCCACAGGTTGTAACCATTGGCGAAGGCTATAGTGCAGACGATTGTTGGGTGCATGATGAACACGATTTTTACAAGGCACAGATTTTAACCCGCATGTTTGATGATCCAACATTGGAGCATCATTTACCTAGACCGTTTGGTGTGTTCTTCCAAACCGAAAGACCTTGTTATGAGGATATGATGCAGTTGCAGTTAGATGATGTAATTGCTGCAAAAGGAAAAGGCAACCTCAATCAGTTATTGAGGGGCAAAGAAGTGTGGGAGATTCATTAATGCTTTTCTCATTTGGATAGAAACCGAAAGTGCTTCGAATAAACCCGAAGCACTTTTTTATTGGATGACTAGTATCACAACATTAAAGTGGATCTTTTGCTATGATAGCATAGATCTCAACAAACTTTAAATCATTTGTACCTACACATTAATAATACAACAAAGTAAAATTACATTGACTCTGAAAGGGTCGAACATAAAAGACCTCTCCATAGTGATGCCATGTCTATAATTTTTTTAAGAACGTAAGCATAGAATGCCCAGCACCTACTAACCCTCTTCCGCTTTTAATGAAAGTGCTTGGCGTAAAATGATTTCAAAATTGGGATCATTGGGAAATGGCAAAGCAGCATTCACCAATTTACCAGCAGGATCAATTAGTATGAACCTCGGAATGCTTTGTACCCCATAGCTAGCATTAAAGCCTTGCCAATCGCTGGCACGCCAATGCAACACATCGGAATACATATTTTTTTGATAATTCTGCCAAGCCATCCTGTCTTCATCAACGCTCAATGCTAAAAATACAATTTGGTCATTCTTGTACTTATAGGATATGTTTTCAAAAATAGGCGACTGCTGTTTACATGGACCGCACCATGTTGCCCACACATCAATTACAACATACTTTCCCTTTAAAGACGCCAAACTAGTTGTATCACCCGATTTGGTATGTGCCGTAAATACAGGTGCTACTTGACCGCGACGAAGCCTATTAATAACACGAATTTTATTCACCAAGGCTCCTACCATACGCGTATCACTTATAGCAAATGCATCTATCATTGCACTTTCTCTACTTACGCTATCTCGCGCCTGTTGTATTTTCTTATCTAAAAAATCATACAATAACCGATCACGCATTTTACCAGATGGTTGTTCCAACAGTGCGGTTCTATATATACTGTCTTTATTTTGTGTAGGCAATGCATCTTTAATAAGCCAATTGTACACATAATCGTGGTACACTTGCCAACCTGCTAAAGTAGAATCGAATAGCTGTACCTGATCGAACATTGGTTGAAGCAATTTCATTGCCCGCACCATAGCAGAGTCTTTTATTGATACCTGTTTTTTATTCGGATACTCAAACACCGCCATTGAAATGTATTCAGCAGCAATCAACTTCTGCTGAATAGCCTGCATATTACTGCTTAAACCCAAACCATCTGCTGTTCTAAATTGCAATGGAGTTTTATTCTTCTTTTCCCACTCTTTAAACAATTCTTTGTAAAAAGATTCAGGCGATGCTAGTTCCTGTGAATTATCCAATTGAAAGCGCAACAAACTCCACGAACGATTTTGCTGGGTTAAATACTGATTTGTAGCAATGGCATTTCCACGCAACTTCACCTTTTGCAATCCAGGTTTATTACCAATTGTCCAATTCAAGAACAAACTATCTCCTTTTCCGGCATATACTTGAGTAGCAAATTTCACTCCAGCCCTTACCACCAATTGTTCTGCTCCACCCATAAGAGCCACTTTCGCGTAAAAACTTCCATCTGGTTCAATGGGAACTTTTTTGAGAGAAAACTCTAATGGAAGTGTAAAAATTTCTACACTATCAGGCAAATCTTTCCCATCTATTTTTCCTGCAATCACCGTACCATCTTCCACCAAAGGCAATTGAGCAGGCTTTTGAATCCACCAGGTTAATAAGGCTATTCCAGCCATGCTTAAAACAACCGAAGCCAATCTTGCACGATTGTTAAAAATAGCTTTTAAGCGAAGTCGGTAATCGTATAAATAAAAAGCAAAAGGAATTAGCAAGAGCCAAATTAAACCCTGACTTTCAGCAGGCAGCAACCAGAATCCAACCTCACTACCCGACGGATACGCAGCCGTATAAGAAGGCAAAGCATAAGGCCATGTGCTCGATAAAATCCAGTTATTTTGTGAAACAATGTTCATTACAATCATGGCAATAACCCCAATTACAACTGGCCAAATGGTATTGCGAATAAGGGTAGCAAGGGCAATTTGAACAATCAAAATACCAAAACCAGACAACCACAACCTAACAAAGAGTTGCCCTAAAAAGCCAAAAGGAATAGCATACGATGCGGACTCACCAGGATCGTTTATAAAAGCACTTATGCCAAAAAAAATGAGTGAGAAAATCATATTTAACAACACAATTGCCGCAGACAGCAAAATACCCATGCTAAACTTTACACTCCAAAATGAAAAACGACTCACAGGTTGAGTTTCAACAAGCTTCCAGGTATCAGATTTGTGCTCAATTGCAATTAACCTTGTCATTAACAAGATCAAGCCAAGTGGATAGAAAAACGAACCAAAAGCAGGAACACTACTAATGAACTCCTCTTCAAAGTAAGAATACTCCAATTGCTCTGTCTGCACGGGTAGGTCAATCATTTTTGCTATCAACGACACCACAAAGTATAAAACCGGAAAAGCCAATCCTACCACAAAAATCAACAACCCAATTCTACTACCCTTCAACTTTAATTGCTCTGCTTTCCAAGCAGCCACCCATCCATATAATAAAGATTCTTTCATGCTAGTTAGTTTTTAGTAATTGTCATGAACCACTCTTCCAACCCATCCTTCATTTGAAGTTGATGCACAGGTGCACCTGCATTGACCAACATACGATTGATAGCAACAGCATCTTCTTTTCCTGCAACAGTTACTTGCAATAAATCGGACTGTATGCATGCCACTTTGGGATATGCTTCTTGCAAAACAGGTAACCATTGAGCAGCATCTTGAATACCAATATCAATCTGCCGCTCATGAGCATCAGTACTTGCTAATTCAGAGATACTACCTTGAAAACGCATGGTTCCTTTATGAATTATGCCGATATGCGTACACATTTTTTCAACCTCATTCAACAAGTGACTAGAAATAAAAAGGGTAATTCCTTTATGTTTATTCAGATCTACCAGCATCTCACGAATTTCAACCATTCCACCTGGATCTAATCCATTCACAGGTTCATCCAACAATAGCAATTCAGGCTCAGAAATCAGGGCCATGGCAATAGCCAAACGCTGTTTCATACCCAGTGAATAAAGTTTTGCTTTTTTATGCTGCGCATCTTTCAATCCAACCCAATTTAAAGCATCTTTTGCCCTTGCTTCTGGCAATTGCTTCAATCTGGCAACCAATCGTAAATTATCTAATCCACTCAAGTGCAGATACAAAGAAGGCGTTTCTATTAGCGATCCAACTTTATGAAAGAGTGTAGGCAATTGTTCTTGAAGTGGTTTATTGAAGAATCGAATATGCTCTCCTTTATCGGGTAATAAGCCTGTTAGCAAGCGCATGGTAGTAGTTTTACCAGCCCCATTAGGACCTAAAAAACCGTAAATAGCACCTTCGGGTACAGCAATATTTACTTGCTGCAATACGGGTTGTCCAGTTGAAAACTTGTAGCTAAGTTGATGTGTTTCGAGAATGGATGACATAGATGACATTATGGTTCAAATTTAGTAGTAATAGCGGTAAACAGATTTTAAAATGAAACAGATAAAAAACAAATATTATTGTTTTTTAAAATATAGTATCGTTTTTCTTTCATTTTCGTATAAGAGAGATTTAATTCTAAAAAAGGCAATCCCAAAAAAGATTGCCTTTATGCTGCTGTTAAGAAACATACTTGTAATACCCAAAGAAAGTTATTTAATTTTAGCAAGGATTTTCTCACATATTAATCCTGTTGCTTTATCAAGGGGAGATAAATCAGTAATTAGAAATAAAATATCTTGGTTGGCATCAACAAATTTAAATTCGAGCCCAACCAAATCAACTTTTTTATCCTTAAAAACTTTATCTAATCCATTTCTTTTAAATAATGATAAAATCTTTTGCCCTGTTATAAAATAGAATTTTGTTAGTATTGAATCACTCCCATTTTCTTTCTTTAGACTTGAAATATCATAATTATATTGATAGTTCCGAATAATAGTATCCTTCATTTTTTTATCCAAATCCATTAAACTTTTACTTGTACTTTTAAAATTAAAAGGTGCTGTATCGTAGATACCTTTTTTAATTACTTTAAAATTTTCGGAAAAAGATGAAATTTGAATGCTGAGTTCAACAGATAAGTGCAATTTTTAGAAACAAAAGGCAAAAAAGCTTT
>JAKRSC010000026.1 GCA_022402565.1 Hydrotalea sp.
GGAAAACAAAAGAAAAAGTATCTTTATAACCCGTACTCAAAATGGGAAGCCTACACATCAAGAGTAAAACTTGTCCAAGGTATATTGAATACCCATTGATAATTATCACTATTGTGCTGATTATACTTTTTATGGCACAGAATTGTGCGCAAGTCTTCCCTAGCTTTTTGTTTCTGTTCTTTACTTTTCCTTTTATCTAGAGCATTCTGATTATTTAAATAATTGATATGATTTCTTGTAACACAGGCAATGACTAAAGCATCTAAAGCATGATGTCTATGATCTATCCTTTTTTTACTAAAACCTTTTGAAACCTCGAACGGAACAGTTGGCAAGAATTTATTAGTTGAAGAATTAATATCCCCAAACTTTTTAGTTCCTGTCATTAAGTTCAATCTTTCAAATCGAGGAGAAATAATTTCATTCCAAATATCATTTAAGCCCCAATCATTTTTCAAAACAGCTGTCATTTGTCCATTAGTTGAAAGTAAGTTTACCGATGTAACACCATCGTCGGTATCTTTTTTTCTTACAATATTGGAAAGTAAATTCTTTACTAGTTTACTTATATATCTACTATCGTTCATTTGTCTCTCGGCAAAACTTTCAGGAATATCTTCTAAAAGCAATTTCTTCATTTTGCCTCTGCTTTTTTGATACTGACTTTTAACCAAATCCTCATATGCTTTTACCCCAAGAATTTCTACAGTTCTACCAAAATTTACAGCAACTTTCTCGCCTTTATGATTATTTATAAACTCCATCCCAAGTTGATTACCCTTAAGCATGTTAACTTCACTTTCACAGATAACTTTATTGCTAAATGAGTCGTCAAAAAATCTAGATTTAGGGATTATATGTTCTATTTCATAAGCAGGAGTAAACAACTTACTGAGAGGGATAATCTCTCCAGTATAAGGGCTCCTATACTTTTGCTCAAGCCACAATTTATATTTGATTAAATCATTTGTAGATGGTTGTGCAGACTTACTAATTTTAAAAATATCATCTGGTATATCAATATTAGAATTCAAAACTCCATCTTCATAAATTTTCAATATTTCCTGCTGGTTTGGAGAAAATGGTTTCACGTTCTCAATAGTATTGTCTTTCATCAATTCAATAAGAAGTGCTTTAATCCTTTGATTAGTATTTTCATTACTATTTATCTGCTCTGTTATCGCCTTCCTTTTGTCAGCGGGATTTTTTATCTCTCGACCTAATTCAACATGTATTTCATCAAAGTAATTTTCAACTCCTTTTCCATAATAAACCCAAATATCTTTTACTACCCTCAAAGTTTCAGTTACTACTTGCTCAACAATAGGATTACGAAGTGAGTGTTGTTTAAAATCTTTTAAATAGTTTTCTAAATCTTCAACTGACCTCCAATGCTTAATCTCACCTTCCTCACTATGTTTATCATAAACTATATAACTTGAAAGCCATAAAGGAAGTCCTTTAAAATGATTTAATGTTGTAAGGTCAAAAGCTTTTTCACGAACTCGGTCTTTTATTTTTGGATCATATTCACCAGTTAGAATTTTTTCAATCCTTTCTCGCGTTCCAGGGTAAATATTTTCTAAGTCCCAAAATTTTCCAACACGCATTAAAGGCAACAACTTCTTAATAGCCTTTTGGGAATATGCACCATACTCATTTTTATATGGAGGATATTTTTTAAAAACATCGACAAATTGATTTGGAAGACTATGTCTATTAGCAAATTTATTTAGCGCTTTTACTATCTCGTCTTTATCATTAATGGAATAAAATATATGCCAAAGCTCTTCAATAAAATCATTCTGTACTAGATTAAGGTCATACCCATCAATTTTTTCAAATCTATTTAAAATAGACGCTCTTGTTTCATTTAATGGATACTTTTTTGACTCATCTTTAATATGATCATACACATAATTCCATCTATAGTTAGAGGATTTTAATTTAAGAGGTTTCAAAAGAAAACTAAACAAGGCCTTATGATCAACTTCTTTCTTATCATTTAACCACTCAAAAAGATTAGCCCAATCATCCTCAGTTTTTAGAATTTCATTAGTTACATCTCTATCTGTTTCCTTCTCATAAATTCTCAAATTCTGAAGCCACTGCCAAATTCTAAACTCCTGGAATAATGGGTGTGATTTTGGAATACACTTTAAAAATGAATTCTTTTCTAATCCATTTAAATTAAATGTTCGCTTTTCAAATCTGCATTCACTTATTAATGATTTTTTGCTTTTGAGAGGTCTTTGATAAAAAATGATATCATTCAAAAAGAGATGTATAAAATCTTTTTGACTAAGTACATTTTTATGATCTTGATTATTTTTATATAGTTCTTCCACACATTTTTTAAAAAGTAATCTACTTTTTAACTCCTCATGAAACTGGACTTGCGTATTTAGAATTTTTAGTAGCTCCGTTTTATAGAATTTTCTCTCAACAACCCTTACTAGTTTTCCATTGATTTTTTGTTTTGGATTCTCTAATAAAGCTTTGTACACATATTCACCAACAGTTAATCCACTTTTTTCTATTGTAAATTCTGTTTTCTTCTTTACTAGTGTCCAGTCATCTTCTTCGGGTGCTCGAAAAGATCTCCTCACATTTCCTCCTTTGTCAAAAGATGTTGTAACAACAAACTCTTTAATCTTTCCTTTCCATTCGATTGGGACAGAGCTAGGCTTTTTAAACTCCCATCCGTTTTCTAGAATAATATTGTACACATTTTGTTTTTTTGCATTGATTTCTTTCAAATCAATAACATCAATTACTTGTAATGCGTGAAACTCAATATTCTTGGCTTCAGAAATTTCTTCATCATCCTCACCCCTTAACTGATAATATCCTCTTTTTTGATTGAAGTTTAATAAAAGCCAAGCAAGCTCATGCTTCTCTATTTTTTTAGTTAGCGCTTTAGTGCGTAAATAATAAATTGTCCAATCATAAGGAATCAGTTTGCCACCTTCTAACAGATTTGGATGCAATTTTTCAAAATCTTTTAACATCTCCTCGAAAGCATTTTGATATAAAAATTCAAACCGGCTAGTTTCATTAATTCGCTTGTATGCAATCTTGGGCTCTTTATCTTTTATAAATTGACCTACTTTTTTCTGAAAATCTATTTCTTTTGAATAATGCTCTGGCAAAAAACCTATTATATTAAGCACCCTATGCAGTCGTTCTCTTCGCAGCAAATGTCTTTCCCTTAAACGTCTTATCCCTCTGAATTCTGTTCTATTCGCAGTAGCTGAGACAGTAATTCCACTATCAAACTTACCAAGTACATCTTCACCCATTGGAATAATTCTTGTTCCAAGTTTAATTATCTTTCCAGTATTATTTTGGGCATCTTGCTCTATTAATGCCCAACCGATACTATTAGTTCCTAAATCGAGTCCTAAAATTTTTTTGTTCATATTGAATAGTTTAATAGCTTTATTATTGAAAGCAAATCACAATAAGGATTATTCCGTTGTGAAAACATTCAAGTCGCCTCGTCTTAAAATACGGGGCATTTTTATTTACGCCTTTCCTGTTTCATACTAGCTAACACATTCCATAGCACACAATACATAACAAGCCCATATAAAATAGACGTAAACTCTGCAGTGGGGCAACAGGTATTTAAAAATAAGAAAATATTATAATCGGTACAAAAAAGTCTGCCATATTTTTCTTCTCAAATAAAAAACTTCCTTCCTCTCCTTAAATACCTTAAACAACCATAATCGCTTGCTTTTTTGTTTACACCCACAAAGCACTTAATTTCGAATATGCTATTCCGCAACATACAATTACGTTGGAATCTATGGGCAGGTTTAATTGCTCTGGTAATTGTTGTAGCAAGCAGCGTTTACAGCCATTATCTTTCAAAACAAATTGCAGATGAAGAAAAAAGCATGGTGAATACTTGGGTGGAAGCAGAACAAACCATTTTGAAATCTACAGATACCTTCAACTTAAATCTTGCTTCTAAAATTACCAGTGAAAATACTAGAATACCTATTATTGAAACAAATGAATTAGATGAACCAACTGGCAATTGGATTAACTTGGATAGCAATAAAAATGATCCTACAAATGCTTGGCTTAAAAATCAGGTGAATAGCTGGAAAAAAAGTAATCGCTCCCCTATTGTGGTTGTTCTTTCAGATTCCCCATATATTGCCAATAAATATTATTATGGTGAAAGTGTTATAGCGCGTCAAATAAGATGGTTCCCTCTCATTCAACTACTGGTAGTAAGTATATTCATAGCATATCTTTTTTCTGCACAATACTATAAGTATAAAAATAGCCAAAACCAACTTTGGGTGGGCATGGCTAAAGAAACAGCCCATCAATTAGGAACCCCATTAACTAGTTTGCAAGGATGGATGGAAATTTTAAAAGAAAAAAATATCGCCGATGATATTATTCTTGAAATTCAAAAAGATGTAGAACGTTTGCAACTTGTAAGCGATCGATTTGGTAAAATTGGAAGTCAGCCGCAGTTAGAAAAAACATCTATCACCGATCTAACTTTGCGCATGATTGACTACATGAAAAAAAGAACCAGCCAACATACACTCTTTAGCATACAGGCTCCCGAGGAAGCACTCTTCGCAGAAACATCTCCTCCGCTTATTGAATGGGTAATAGAAAATATTTTTAAAAACGCTCTCGATAGTATGGAGGGAAAAGGATCTATTAACGTTACTATTAGTGAACAGAATGAACTTATTCATATTGATATAAAAGACACTGGCAAAGGAATGGCACCCCCAATTGCCTCACAAATTTTTAGGCCTGGATTTACAACAAAGAAAAGAGGTTGGGGTATTGGACTAACATTGTGCAAGCGTATTATGGAAGAATATCATCCTGGCAAATTACAAATACTCCATACTGAACCGAATAAAGGAACCACTTTTAGACTTACTTTACCTGAGTCGAAATAATTCGCTTATTTGAATTACCCTATTACTACTGCTGCTAATGCAGGCAAATGAACATTCAATTCAATAGTATTTGAATCACTTTGTTTTGAAAGTTTTTTACACGTAATGGCTGGATTCAAAACATCGCCTGTACCCCAAAATTCTTTTTGATCGCTGTTGAATAATTCTTTCCATTTTGCTTTTGAACTGTGGGTTTGCACTTTCCAATCCATTCGTACAACAGGTGTCATATTTAATATAACTAGTATATCCTGATTCTTTTTCTTCCCAATTCGCTTATACACAATTACTCCTGCTTCTCTATTTGATAAATCTACCCATTCAAATCCACCTGGCTCAAATTGCATTTCATAAAAAGCTGGATTTGATTTATATAATTCATTGAGTTGTTGCACACAATATTTCATACCACCATGACTCACAAAATCTATTAAATTCCAAGGTAATGCAGACTTATAATTCCACTCTTGATTGGCTGCAAACTCATTACCCATAAAAAGTAACTTGCCTCCAGGATGAGTAAACATATAAGTGTACAACAGTCTCAAATTGGCGAATTTTTGCCATTCGTCGCCTGTCATCTTATACAGCATGGGACTTTTACCATGTACCACTTCATCGTGGCTTAGTGGCAACATAAAATTTTCATCATAGAAATACATCATGCTAAAACTCAACTCGTCCTGATGAAAAGAGCGATGAATTGGATCTCGTTTAAAATATCTTAATGTATCATGCATCCATCCCATCATCCACTTCATACCAAAACCTAGGCCATCCATATATATTGGCTTGCTAATGCCTGGCCAATCCGTTGCCTCTTCTGCTATTGTTTGTGTATCTGGAAAATCTTTATACAAAGTAATGTTGAGGTCTTTTATGAAAGAAATCGCTTCTAAATTTCCATTTCCTCCAAACTCATTCGGTTCCCACTCTCCTTCATTCCTGCTATAATCCAATCGCAACATACTCGACACTGCATCTACACGAAGTCCATCAATATGAAAACGATCCATCCAAAAATGAGCACTACTTAATAAAAAACTCTTGACTTCGCCGCGCTTATAATTGAAAATATAACTGTTCCAATCAGGATGAAATCCTTTGCGCATATCTGCATATTCATACGTATGCGTTCCATCGAACAAGAACAAACCATGTGCATCGTATGGAAAATGAGAAGGCACCCAATCGAGCACTACCCCTATTCCTGCTAAATGAAACTGCTCAACCAAATAGGCAAAGTCTTGCGGACTCCCAAAACGACTGGTTGGCGCAAAGTAGCCGGTTCCCTGATAGCCCCAGCTTCCATCGAACGGATGTTCCATAACAGGCATCAACTCTACATGTGTAAAACCCATTTGCTGTACATAAGGAACCAAACGCTCAGCTATTTCTCTATACGTATAGTATGATTCTTCATCAGAAGGATCTGGTCGCATCCAACTTGCCAAATGCACTTCATAAACCGACCAAGGTGCATGTAATGCATTGTGTGCATGTCTTTTCTTCATCCAATCAGCATCATTCCATTCATAAAAAGTACCCCAGGCAATGGAGGCTGTATATGGCCTTTTCTCCCATAAATGAGCATAGGGATCGCCTTTATCCAACTTCAATCCTTCGAATCCATGAATATGATATTTATAAGCCTCCCCTGCTAGCACATTTGGTATAAACCCCTCCCAAATTCCTGAGCTGTCTAACCTTACTTTTAAAGGATGAGCTTGTGTGTCCCACTTATTAAAATAACCAATAACACTTACATAGGTGGCATTAGGAGCCCATACAGCAAAATAAGTTCCTTGTTTATCTAAAACAGAAATCTGCTTGTTCCCAAGCAACTCATACATGTTCGTATGTTGTCCGCTTTGAAACAAATGAATATCCTGCTCAGAAAACAACGAATAATTCCAAACTGAGAGGGTTGTGTCTACAAAATGTACTTCTTCATAAGGTTTTGCTGAAGAAGTGATTGAATTAGTTGAAGACTTATTAGAATTTGACATATTTACTCCGTTAACATATTTAACAAACCGTTTATATGAATTTGGTTCGTTGCGTCAACAAATTAAAGAATTTCGTTGATATCGTTCCATGAACGTTTAGAAAACCTCTATATGCCAAAACACTTACTGACTTTTGCAGTATCCATTTTTTTCGTAGTTAGTGGATTTGCTCAAGGCTCATTTATAAGCGGACAAGTAAAAGATACTTCGCAACAATTATTACTCGAACAAGCTTCTGTAATTGTACTCAAAGCAAAAGACTCCATTTTAGTTAAACATACCCGAACCGATAAGAATGGGAAATTTACAATTAATGACTTACCGTCAGATAAATACATTCTTCTTATTACATATCCTCGATATGCATCTTTTGAAGATATTATTGAAATTAATGAGTCGGCTGTTCAATTAGGTATTATTCCCTTAATCACTCGAGCAAAGCTTCTTGAAGAAGTAATAGTTAGAAGTCAGGTTTCAGCCATTAGAATAAAGGGAGACACTTTGGAATTTAAAGCAGATAGTTTTAAAGTTGGACAAAATGCAAATGTTGAAGACTTATTGAAGAGATTACCTGGAATACAGGTAAATGCAAAAGGTGAAATTACAGCTCAAGGAAGAAGGGTGCAAAAAGTGTTGGTAGATGGTGAAGAATTCTTTGGAGATGATCCAACATTAGCAACTCAAAATTTAGCTGCTAGAGCGGTTGATAAAGTACAGGTGTTTGAAAGAAAAAGTAATGAAGCAGTAGCTACAGGTATCGATGATGGTGTTAGAGAACAAACTGTGAATTTAGTATTGAAAGAAGATGCAAAAAAAGGATATTTCGGAAGAGCTGAGGCAGGTTCAGACTTCAATGATTTTTATGATGCACGACTTTTAGCAAATAGATTTAAGGGAAGCAAAAAACTTGGCGGCTATGTAACATCTAATAGAACAGGCAGGAACAATATTAATTGGGAAGATGCACAAAATTTTGGAGGAGGCAACTTTACTTCTGGGGTAAATGAAGACGGTGGTATGTTTATCTCATTTCAAAGCGATCAGGACTTTTCAGGCACTGAAGGCATACCCACAAATACTACGGCTGGACTTATGTTTAATAATAAGTTTGGAAAACTGAAAAGTGGCACACAAAATAACTACAATTTTAGAAATCAACTTGCTATTGGTGACGGTAGAACCACCACTCAATTTATTTTACCCGATACAGTTTTCTTTCAAGAACAAGCCAGAATAAGCAATGCACAACGTTGGAGACACCAAGCAAGTACGAGAAATGAATTAAAGTTGGATAGTTTAACAACCTTACAAATAAATGTGAATGGTCAGGTTTCGAGAAGCATAAGTGACATATCCAATACCGATCAAACAAAAAATGAGGAAAGAAATTTAGTAAACGAGGGAATCAGAACAAGGACCCAAAATAATCTTTCGCAAAATTTAAATACAGAACTTTTCATAACAAGAAAACTCAACAGCAAAGGAAGCCTAATAACTGCTACTCTCAGTAATAGGAGTAGTTATACAAATGGAGATGGATTTTTATTCAATACCAATAACTTTTATAACCCAAATGCAGGGGGACTTGACTCGAGTATCGTTACCAATCAGTTAAAGACTATTTATAGCAAATCAAATGTGCTCAATAGTCGGCTTAGTTTTAATCAGCCTTTATCGAAGAGACTTACTTTAAATCTGAATTACAGTTTTCAAAGAGCTAACAATGAAAACGACAACCGTTCATTCGAGCAGCGAAATGGCAAGTACGATTCTCTTAATATGATTTTCAGCAATCACTTTGTATTCGATAACACTTCACATACCGGTGGTTTTAAACTGGCATACAAACAAAAAAAGTGGAATGTACAGGCTGGACTAGGCATCCAAAACTTATTAATAGAACAAAGAGATTTATTTAAAGACACGTCTTTAAATAGGAGCTTTACCAACTTTAACCCAACTGCCAATTTTAGTTGGAAATTTTCTTCTTCAGGTAATTTTAATGTAAGCTATAATGGAACACAGCAAGCGCCGTCATTAACGCAAATTGCTCCGTTAATCGATAACAATAATCCGTTAATGATTTCCATTGGTAACCCTTCTTTAAAACCTTCATTTAACCACAATATTAATTTTTGGTTTGGTGATTTCAAGGTAATAAGTGAACGAAATATTTATGCTTATGGAAACATTAATATCACCGATAATGCATTTAGTACAAAAGAAACAATAGGAAGTAATGGTGTGCGCACTTTTCAAACCGTGAATGTTAAAGGAAATATTTTCGGAAATTTGTATGTTTCATATAACAGAAAATTAGGCAACACACCAATTGATTTTGAGTTGCAACCGAATGTACAAATGTCTGTGAACAACAACTTTGTTAATGGACTAGCGAATAAAGTAACCTCATACTCTCTTGGAGTTCAAGCTGGCTTTGGCTTTTATGACGAAGATGATAAAATTTCGATATGGTTAGGATATGAACCAGAATGGAATAATTCAGTAAGCTCTATTCAAAGAAATCTACAAACAGCATTCTGGATTCATACAATAAGAAGTGACATATCTTGGAAATTACCTAAAGATTGGACTATTAAAACGAATCTATCAGCAAACTTTAGACAACAAACAGAAGTATTTGGTAGAAATGTAAACGCTATTATCTGGAATGCAGATGTTGAGAAAAAAATAGTTAAAAAGAAAAACATTTACTTGACTCTTTCTGCTAATGATATCTTAAACCAAAATATTGGGTTTAGCCGAAACATCAGAACTAATATGATTCAAGAAAACACATTCTTAACAGTTCAAAGATTTTTCTTACTGGGCTTTCGTTGGAAATTTAACGGCGGAGCCATGCAATTAGGAGGTAACAATGAATAACAAAATATATTTAATCATTTGCATTGTATGCAGTATTGCATCACATGCTCATGTCCACGGCCAAGATATTTTCCTTAAAAAAGGGTGGATAGAATTTGAAAGACAAGAAAATGTTGTAAAAGATATGGAGGGCATGTGGGCTGAAAATTTTAAAGACAAAATACCCAAGTTTAAAATAACCTACCACAACCTGTATTTTGACGAATCGAAAACCCTTTTTATTAATGGTAAAGAACCAAAAGAAAAACATCCTTGGTTCAATGAAGATGCTTCAGATGACATTATTTTTTCTGATTTAAATGCTAAGCAAATCACAAAAAAGCAACAGGTTTTTGAAAGAACCATTCTTTTACAAGATAGCCTAAGAAATGTGGAATGGCGCATTACCGATGAAACTAGGGACATAATAGGTTTTGAATGCAGAAAAGCAGTAGGCAAATTATTAGACAGCATTTATGTAGTTGCATTTTTTACAGATCAAATTCCTGTTAATGGCGGACCATTATCTTTTTCTCAACTACCAGGCATGATTTTAGGATTGGCAATTCCAAGGTACAGTATTACTTATTTCGCTACTAAAATAGAAGCTACTTTGCCAACAAAACCTCAAATAGTTGCACCTAGCCATAAATCTAAACCTATGGGTTATTCCGATTTATTTCAAATGACAGAAAAAGCCATGAAAGATTGGGGCAAGTGGGGCAAGAAATACCAGATACTATTTATGCTGTAGCATTTATTTTTTCAACTCTATTACTTTCATGGTCATTGCAGGAATAGAAAACACTGTTCCGATTTGTTCATTGCTGATGATGTCAGTTCCTTTTTGAAAGTTCTTCGTCATTTCAGCATAATCAGAAAATTGAACATTCATATCCTTAGCAGATGTATTCATAACACACATTAACACCTGATTATTGTCGTATCTGAAATAAACGTACAGTCCATCTTTGGGAACAAACTGCAACATCTTACCCCTTGTAATGGCAGTCGATTGCTTTCTGAAATGTGCCAGCTTCGCAATATAATCCTGCATATCTTTTTCTTCTGCTGTTAAACCACTTCCTGTAAATGCATTCTTCTGATCCCCTTTCCATCCCCCGGGAAAATCTTTTCTCACATACCCATCGTTAGGAGATGTAAAACCTTCCATCAATACTTCATTGCCATAATAGAGTTGCGGAATACCTCTACAGGTCATTAACCATGCCATGGCCATTTTGTACTTTTTTAAATCCTTTCCCACCACACTATAAAATCTTGGTATATCGTGGTTATCGAGAAATATAACTTGTTGCATGGGATCTTTATAGAGCAAATCTTGAGTGAGTGTGATGTATAATTTATTGACTCCCTCTGTCCAACCAAATGGCTCATTCAAAGCAGGTTGAATTCCATAGAGCAAAGTTTGAAAATCTGTTGTTGCTTGCAGGTTGCTTTTGAACGGAATCTGCAAGTTGTTTTCGCAGAAAAATGCTTGGTTTACCACACCATGCACCCAGGTCTCACCAAATAAAGTGAGCTTAGGATATTCTTTATACAATGCAGCATTACAACGATTCATAAACTCTAAATCATTGTAAGCGTAGGTATCAATTCTCCAACCATCAATTCCAAATTCTTCTACTGTCCAAATTGCATGCTGAATTAAAAATATCTCTACATGTTTGTTACGATGATTCCAATCTGGCATGGCACGAACAAACCATCCATCGCTCATGATTTTTTTATCTTTTTCAGAAGCATAAGGATCAAATAAAACCTGGTCTTTGTAACTAGTTTGAGTAAAACTTGGCCACCTGTTAAACCACGAAGAGTCTGGCTGATCTTTGAATAGAATATGCTGGGTACCCACATGGTTGTATACAGCATCCTGAATAATTTTTAACCCCTTTGCATGGGCCGATTGAATGAGTTGGTGATAAGCCTCTTCACCACCCAATCTGGGATCAATTCTATAATGATCAGTGAAAGCATATCCATGCTCAGTACGGTCTTTCATATCATTGATCAAAACCGGATTCAACCATAAAGCGGTAACTCCCATTTTATTGAAGTACGACAGGTTCTGTGTGATACCTTGCAAATCGCCTCCATGTCTGTTGAATACAGTATCTCGGTTAAGTGTTTGATCGAGCATACCTGGAATGCGGTCATTGCTTTCATCACCATTTGCAAAACGGTCTGGCATGATTAAGTACATCAAATCTGCACTATTTACTCCTTGTGCAAATAAGGTTCCATTACCTTTTCTTCTTGGCTTCAAAACAAAATCAACCTTTTCCGTTTTACCGTTTTGGGTAATCCTAATAGGAACTTTTCCTGGCTGCGCTGTAGGTGCAATCAATAAATCTACTGCTACATAATTTGCATTGCTGAAGCGATGCACTTTTTGAATGCGCACACCGGGATATTGCAATTGAACATTGGCCTGACCGATACCACTCTCCTGGTTTCTAATGATAACCTGCACTTGGTTCCACTTCATTCCTACCCACCAATTCTCAGGAAATAATCTGTATGTATTGCTAATGGCGGACCAAGCAATGCACAAGCCCATCAGTAAAAGACTGAATCTTAATTTCATAATGACTGTTTTTTAGAAATCGGAACTATGATTCCTTTATAACAAAATAAGCGCTGATACCCCCCAATGCCATGGAAGCACCTGCCAATCCAATTACATGAATTGCATGGCCACCCATCAACTGTAATGCTAATCCACCTAATAAACCTGCTGCAATTTGAGGCAAAGTAATGGTTACATTGAAAATACCCATATACACACCTGTTTGTTCGGCAGGAAGTGAAGATGCAAGAATAGCATATGGCAGGGCTAAAATAGCAGCCCATGCAATACCTACACCAATCATAGATAAGAATAACAAATTTTTATCTTGAATGAACATCATGGATAGTAGTCCAACACCTCCACACAAAAGTGAAAACATGTAGGTATTCTTTCTTCCAAACTTATTCGCCATTGGCGTTAATACCAAAGAATAGAGCGCTGCAAATACGCTGTATGCTGCAAAGATGACGCCAGTCCAGTTACCTGCTTCATTGAACTCTTTCGTTTTTGCATCAGCCGTACCCCAAATATGTTCGGCAATGCCCTGGGTGGTGTACACCCACATTAAGAACAATGCAAACCATGAGAAAAACTGCGTTACAGCCAATTGGAGCATGGTTTTAGGGATGTTCATCAAAAGGTCAAAGAAATTCATTTTGACTTTTTGCTCAGTATTGATGTTATTGTAACGAGCATATTCTTCCGGCGGATACTCCTTCGTTCTGAATGAAGTCCACAGAACGCTCAACAACAATGCTGCACCACCAAAGTAAAACGACCAAATAACAGTTGGCGCTACTTTCTCTCCTTCTGCGGGTTCATTTGCTACACCAATTGAAGTCAATACAAAAGGAAGTAAACTACCTACCACGGCACCTGCATTGATTAAAAAACTTTGAATGGCATACCCTTGGTTCCTTTGCTTTTCAGGAACCATATCGCTTACTAAAGCACGGAAAGGTTGCATGGTTACGTTAAATGAGGTATCCATTAAGAGCAACATAGCCGCGCCGAAAAACAGAGGTGGTAATAAAGCGGCAAAATGCTCCGAATTAGGCATAAACAACATAGCTAATGCACTTACAACGCATCCACCTAATATGAAAGGAATTCTTCTTCCAAACCTTGTCCATGTTTTATCGCTCGACATGCCCACAATGGGTTGTACAATAAACCCTGCAAGTGGAGCTGCCAACCAAAAAAATCCCAAGTGATGAGGATCGGCACCTATAGCAGATAGAATTCTACTGGTATTTGCATTTTGAAGTGAGTAACCAATTTGAACTCCTAAAAATCCAAAACTAATATTCCAAATTTGCCAGAAATTAAGAACTGGCTTTTTGGAATTGCCAGTAGCGGCACCTGCTCCGGTGTTCATAGCCATAGATGCAATCGTTTTAAGGTTAAGTCAAAGTTTTAAATCACAAATCCATCATGAAGAACAGCTCCTTTTTTTATCACAACAATACCATCTTTTACTGCATATAATGGATGGTCTACATTTTCTAAATGTTTTCCTCCATTAATTCTTACATCATTTCCAATTCTACAGTTCTTATCAAGAATGGCATCTTTTATATAGCAGCGCTCTCCAATTCCAATTTTTGGTAATCCATCTTTCTGATTCTTTTCCATTTCTGCAAGGGTTTCATAATAGTCATTACCCATGATATAAGAGTTAACAACAGTTGTTCCATGACCAACTCTAGACCTAATACCCACTACACTATTTTCAATTCTACTTGCATTTATAATAGAACCTTCTGCAATAATGGTTTTTTCTAGCGTAGTGCCACTAATTTTTGCAGGAGGAAGCATTCTTGCCCTACTATAAACTGTTTTTCTATTATCAAATAAATTGAATGGTGGTATATCTTGCGTTAAAGCAAGGTTTGCCTCATAAAAAGAATAAATATTACCAATATCAGTCCAATAACCTTCATATTGAAAACTCACTACTTGATGTCCATCAATAGAATTTGGCAATATCTCCTTACCAAAGTCCGTAGCTGTTGGATATTCATTCAGCAATAAGTTGAATAAAATTTCTCGTTTAAAAATATAAATACCCATTGATGCTAAATAATTTCTGCCTTCGGCTTTCATTTCAGCACCTGTATCGCTCACCCAATCAGGAAGCACATCTCTTTTAGGCTTTTCAATAAATGAGGTTATAAATTTATCCTCATCTGCTTTTAAAATTCCAAATTCTGTTGCATCTCTTTCATTCACAGGAATAGTTGCAATTGAGATATCTGCATTCTTTTCTTTATGCATATTCAACATCTCGGTGAAATCCATTTGATATAATTGATCCCCACTTAAGATGAGAATATATTCAAATTCAAGATTTGAAATATGTCGCAAAGATTGCCTCACAGCATCAGCAGTACCTTGAAACCAACCTTGGTTATCTGGAGTTTGTTCTGCTGCAAGAATATCTACAAATCCCGTACTGAATGCACTGAAGTGGTAGGTGTTCTTAATATGCTTGTTCAAAGATGCCGAATTGAACTGCGTCAATACAAACATTCTATTGATATATGAATTGATACAGTTACTGATTGGAATATCAACTAATCTATATTTACCTGCAATAGGAACAGCAGGCTTGGATCTACTTGCAGTAAGGGGGTACAAACGTGTGCCCGCACCTCCTCCTAAAATCACTGCCATTACTTGTTTTGAAATTGCCATCATATGCCTCTAGTTTTATAAAGATTCATAAAGTGAAATGTATTGTTGTACTGAATTTTCCCAACTCAAATCAATTCCCATCATATGCTTTCGCATCCAGTTGAAATGAGTTTTGTCTTGGTATACTCTAATTGCTCTTCCAATAGAGTAGACTATATCATCAACACTTGCGTGATTAAATCGTATCCCATACCCATCTATATCTCCCATATCTACAACAGTATCCTTGAGTCCGCCAGTGCTTCTTACCATAGGCACTGTTCCATAACGCATAGAATACATTTGGTTTAAACCGCAGGGTTCTACTCTGCTGGGCATTAATAAGAAATCGGCGCCAGCATACATTAAATGACTAAGCGCTTCATCGTATCCAATATAAGAATTATAAACCCCTTTGAAATTGACAGCCATACGTCTTAATTCTTCTTCCAAGAATGGATCTCCGCTGCCTAGCACCATATAGTTAGCTCCATCTCCATGATGATATATGGCAGATTTAATTGCATCTGGTATAATGTCGGCCGCCTTCTCGCCTACCAATCTTCCAATGAAAACAATCAGTGGCTTTTTTACGTCTAATCCGAACTGTTGACAAATGATGGTTTTATTTTTTTGTTTTCCTTCAGATATAGTATCAACAGTATAATGCGCTTTTAAATAAGAATCTGTTGCAGGATCCCATACATCGGCATCAATTCCATTGAGTATGCCTACGCATTTTCCTCTTTCGTATTCAAAAAGTGATTCTAACCCATTCGACTCTTGACGCAATTCATCCAAATAACTATAGCTTACCGTTGTTACTTTCCACGCACATTTTATTCCACTCGCTAATGGATTAATAGTTCCATTCCATTCCAACATACCAGATTTCCAAGTATCGTATGCAGGAATATATACGCTTTTATCCCAACCCATCCAGCCTTGGTACTGCGCGTTATGGATAGTAAGAATAGTTCGAACCATTCTAAGATGCTGATAAGAGTAGCAATACTGAAACATGAAAGGAATAAGTGCGGTATGATGGTCATGACAGTGTACTACATCGGGTCGGTGCTCCCACCTACTCACCCAATCAACTACTGCAATTTGAAATGCTGTGAATCGCTCGGTATCATCGTCGTATCCATATATTTTTTCTCTGTCTAACAATCCATTGATATCTACTAAATACAAATCAAAACCAAGTTCAACCGACTTTTCTTTGATAATAGTGTATTCAAAAGTCCAATCACCCATTCTAGCATAACCCTTGTAATCAACTACCCACTCTTTCTGATATAGATATTTGGTTCTGTACATGGGTAGCACCACCTTAGCATAATGACCTAACCTCGACTGGTATTTAGGAAGTGCTCCAACCACGTCCCCTAATCCACCAGTTTTAGCCATTGGATAACACTCTGCACTTACGTGTAAAATTTCCATCAAATTGTATTTGAGCGATTTGCGTTCAAATTAAGATGAAAAACTTTCCCCACAAATTAATGGGCAAACTTTTTCTATTTACAAAAACATACTATTTTCAACGTTCAAATCAAATTGAATGAATTCATCTAAAAACTCAGCTACAAGTACCCAAACCGGCGCACTCGCGACCCTTGTATCGGTATTCTTCTTTTGGGGCTTTTTAGCAGCCAGCAACAGCATCTTCATCCCTTTTTGTAAAAAGCATTTCAGCCTTAATCAGTTTGAATCTCAGCTTATTGATAGTGCTTTTTATGCAGCTTATTACTATGGGTCTTTTATAGTTTTTTTACTGTCTGTTTGGATGAATAAAGATATTATCAATAACTGGGGACTGAAAAATACCATTGTTTATGGGCTTTTATTGAGTGTTTTAGGTGCAGCTTTAATGATTCCTGCTGTTGGCGCAAACTCTTTCCCATTCATTTTGGGTGCATTCTTTGTAGTTGCTTTAGGATTCTCATTACAGCAAACCGGAGCAAACCCGTTTGCTATTTTGCTTGGAGACCCTGCAACTGGAGCAAACCGACTGAATCTGGGCGGAAGTGTTAATTCAATTGGAACCACCTTAGGTCCATTAATTGTTGCTTTTGTTTTATTTGGAAGTGCATCTGCAGCAGAGGATGCTACTGACGTTGGAAAAATTAAAAACTTATACATCCTTGTAGGTGGTCTTTTTGCACTTGTTGCAGGATTTTTCTATTTCTCTAAAAAACTTCCTCATGGAAGATCAGAAGGACAATTTGAACATGAAGAGAAAGCCACAAAAGCGCTTACTATCATGACTATTTTAGTAACTGTTCTTTTTGGTGCAATTTTTTATAGATTAAGCCAATCTTCTTCTGAAACTTCTTCTGCCGAGCCTGCAGCTTTCGATTATCCAGGCTTATGGCTGGTAGTTGGTTTGTTTGTATCAATCGTAGCCGTATTAGGTCTTTCTTATCGCTCTGCTCAAAAAAACAGCGAAGGATGGGGCGCTATGCGATACCCTCAATTAGTGTTGGGTATGCTGGGTATATTCATGTACGTTGGTGTAGAAGTAGCCATTGGCAGTAACCTAGGTGAACTGCTCACTCAACCTGAGTTTGGTGGTTTAACAGAAAAAGATATTGCTCCCTACGTGTCTATGTACTGGGGAAGTTTAATGATAGGAAGATGGGCTGGAAGTATTGCGGTTTTCAAACCTTCTAAATCTTTAAAAACAATTCTTCTAATTGTTGTACCCTATCTAGGATTTGGCTTTGTTTTAGCATCTAACTACTTTAAGGATGCCTCTTCGGTTTCTTTATTGCTGCCTTATGCTGTTTGTATTTTATTCCAAATTGGTGGCTTTTTCTTAGGAAAAGATAATCCAGCTAGAACATTGCTTGTTTTTAGTGTTATGGCAATTATAGCCATGTTGGTAGGATTATTTACCACCCAACAAGTAGCTCTTTTTGCATTTATGAGTGGAGGTCTTTTCTGTAGTATCATGTGGCCTAGCATTTTTGCATTAAGCATTGCTGGCTTAGGCAAACACACTGGACAAGGTTCTGCTTTTTTAATTATGATGATCTTGGGTGGCGCAATCATTCCACCATTACAAGGAAAACTTGCTGATTTATTTAATATTCATAACAGTTATTGGATTGCAGTTGCTTGCTTTGCTTACTTAGCTTTCTTTGCATGGAGAGCTAAATCAATATTAGCAGCTCAAGGAATTAACTATCAGTCAACCAGCTCTCCTTCGGGTGGGGCACATTAAAACTTTTTTATGGCTTACGCAATAGGTGTTGATATTGGTGGCACTAACACAAAATTTGGTATCGTAGATAAGCGAGGAAACATTGTTCATCAAAGTAGGATGAAAACTTCCGATTACGAACAGGTAGGTGCTTTTGTGGATGATTTATATGAGCATCTTTTACCATTAATTCAGGAAGTAGGTGGCATTGAAATGATAAAAGGGATAGGTATGGGTGCCCCTAATGGCAATTACTACAAGGGAACAATTGAATTCGCGCCTAACCTAAAATGGAAGGGAATTGTACCAATGGTATCTATTGTTCAAGAAAAGTTTAAAATTCCTGCAACCCTAACTAATGATGCAAATGCCGCTGCTCAAGGTGAAATGATGTATGGTGCTGCAAAAGGAATGAAGGATTTTATTGTAATAACTTTAGGTACTGGTGTTGGAAGCGGAATTATTGTAAATGGTCAACTTGTGTATGGTCACGATGGGTTTGCAGGTGAACTTGGTCACGTTACAGTAATCCCCGATGGTAGACCACACTGGGGAACCGGATTGAAGGGAAGCCTCGAAGCATATTGCAGTGCAACAGGAATAAGATTAACTGCTATTGAACTACTTGAAAAGTATGCCGACACACCAAGTCCATTACGAGATATTCCTGCGGAAGAAATTGATAGCAAAAAGGTTTGCGACTGTGCTATGAATGGTTGCGAAATATCTAAAGAGATCTTTAATTACACAGGCGAAGTGTTGGGTAGAGCATTGGCCAACTTTATCATGTTCAGCTCTCCTGAAGCCATAGTGCTTTTTGGCGGTGTAACTGCTGCTGGTGATTTACTTATGAAACCTACACGATACGCCATGGAAGCGAATCTTCTTCCTATCTTCCAAAATAAAGTGAAACTGATATTTAGTGATCTGAAAGAGGCCGATGCAGCTATTTTGGGTGCAAGCGCCCTTGTATGGGAATAATTTTATTTGCTATATATCATAAAAACTCCGGGAACCGGCCTTTGTGTCGGTTCTCCGTCTTTTAGATCACTCACTCGAATGACAGGCTTCCCTTGTATGAGCATACATGTACTCCCTCCTCCATCTAAGTTTAATGCTTCTACACAACCGAGCGACTGCATCATTGCAGCTAATTGAATCAATGAGACTCCTACTGAAACATTTTTATGGCGTCCTTCTACTACAAGAATAACCAGTTCTCCTTTATTGGTATACCCCATAGCCGTTCTTGGATGAAGATCTGCAATTGCCTTTCCCATGAACATGCGCTCCTCATTATTATAAATATCAATTCGTCCATTCTGAATCAAAACCGGACCACCACCAATGGCAGTTTGAACAGGCCAAGGTTGGAAACTGTTTTTCCATTCAGATTGTTGTGAGTTTGTTGCACGAATTCCTTTAAAACGAGGAAGTACAATAGATTTTTGAGAGGCATAAGGGATAGATGAAATACTATCTGTGTACACCCATGCTACATCTGCTGTTCTATTCTTGAAAATACCAATTGCACTTCTAAATGGATGAGCATAATAACCACTATCCCGTCCATTTAGCGCAACATCGTGCACGTTGTATGAAGTAAGTTTACCATCCTTTACAAGAACATTTAAATTTTTGTTGGTTTGGAATGAAAAAAAAGTTCCATTCACTACAAGAAATGGTTTCTTCTCTCTTTCATAAAATGCTTGTGGTGTTAATCTCTCATTTATTGTATGAGCCGTTGTAAATGTATTTTTTTTCTCATTGAGCAAAACAACAGCTGCAAACGCAACTACTGGTTGTCCATCTACTGAATCTCTAAATTCATATAATTTAACCCCAGCAGGAACATTTTTCCAAGTATCTGACACATCATTCCACTGAAACTGCGCAAACAAACTGAATGGCAGAATCACTAATACCAATGAAAATAAATTACGCATAAGCTAAATTGAAAACTCCTGAAGCATTCCCTTTTCTTCCATCCACTTTCTTTTGCCGTAACCAGGGAAAACGTGGCGCTCACTGTGGTATGAACTGCGCACAAGTGGACCACTCTCTACGTAATCAAATCCAATTTCATATCCAATTTCACGCAATTCAGCAAATTCATCAGGGTGTACAAAGCGATGAACGGGTAAGTGTTTTTTAGTAGGTTGAAGGTATTGTCCTAGTGTTAAAACATCTACTCCCACACCCACCAAGTCGTGCATTGTTTGAATAACTTCTTCTTTCGCTTCTCCTAGTCCAAGCATGATGCCAGTTTTAGTTCTCATACCACCCTCTTTAAGGAGTCTGAGTACTTCCAAACTTCTTCTATACTTTGCTTGAATACGAACTTGGCGCGTCATACGCTCAACTGTTTCCATATTGTGGCTAACTACTTCTGGTGCAGCGTCAATCACTCTTTGTACTTGATCGGCATTCCCCTTAAAATCTGGAATTAATGTTTCAAGTGTGGTATCTGGATTAAGATTTTTAACTGCTTTGATTGTATTGTACCAAATTGTTGATCCGCCATCTTTCAATTCATCTCTGTCAACACTCGTAATTACAGCATGTTTCACCTTCATTAGGTGAATAGCTTCTGCAACCCTTTGAGGTTCATCCCAATCAACTGGCTCAGGCCTACCAGTTGCTACAGAGCAAAAACCACAACTTCTGGTACAAACATTTCCAAGTATCATGAAAGTTGCTGTTCCTGCGCCCCAACATTCTCCCATATTAGGACAGTTTCCACTTTCACAAATAGTATGAAGCTTATGGTGATCTACCAGTCCCCTAACGTGCTTATAATTTTCACCAATAGGCAATTTCACCCTGAGCCAATCGGGTTTTTTTACTTTAGAAGTTTCTGGAGAAACTTTCTGAACAACAGGTAATTCCTGCATAATAAATGATTTGGTTTTCAGGCTATCTTAAGAAATGCGAAAATACACTACTTTCTCCTGCCAAAAACGATGGCTAGATACGCATTCAGGAAAAATTTCCGCTCTGGATTAAGCGCCATAGTCTGAATACCCTGTGTATAATATTCGGCAGTTAATCCAATTTCGAGTGTTCCCACAGTTTCATTAAACCTATTATTATCGAATCTAAGTGCGGCTCTAGCGTGCAAACCAGGAACAGGCTTAATCTCATTAAATCCTTTAAACAAACCAGCTCCACCAATAATTGAATTAAAGTCGAGAAATATGCTATCGTTGTTATTATATCTAATTTGAGTGGCTTGTCCAGTTGAAGGATCTTCAACCTCAATATAATACGGTTTTAACCAGCCAACCGATAAGCCTCCTCCGTAAATTGCAGAAACTGCAACACCGTTTTTATTGCCCTTTCCTCCAATTAAATACTGCTGCCCAAAACCAAGTCTCGTGGTATACAAATTGTTAATTTTACCATATCGAAATGGATTACCCAGAAAAACAAAACCACCTCCCCCAAAAATATTGGTTACACTTTCCTCCTTTGGACTTCTTCTTTCTCCAAATAAATCAATCCACCAGAGATTCGTCTTGACTGCAGATTTATACTTGCCCTTTTCATAGCCAATACCCCAACCGTCGGTATTTAAACGAAAATAAAAAGTACTTTGCTTTTCAAAAACCAATGCCCCTTCTTCTTCCTGCTTAATGAGCTGGTTAATTCTCTCCCTCTTTTCGGCTTTTCGCTCATCTTTACTCATCTTAACCTGTCCATGAACAGAAGATGAAACCAGACCAGCCAACATCCAAACAAATATTCTTTTCACACGCAATTCATTTGATGCAGTAAATTTAGGGCAAAAACCATGCAATGACAGCACAAATTATTTATAAAGGAGCGTTAAGAACAGAATGTGAACATCTTCAAAGCAAAACCATCATTGAAACGGATGCACCAACAGATAATCAAGGTAAGGGGGAAAGATTTTCACCAACAGACTTGGTAGCAACTGCCTATGGCACCTGCATGATTACAACTATGGCTATAAAAGCTGCAGATATGCAATTGCCATTTGAAGGCACTCGCATTGAAATCACAAAAATTATGAGTACCGATGCTCCTCGAAGAATTGCGGGTATTAAATCTACCTTGTACTTTCCAACTGATTTTCCTGCAACGGATGCTCAAAAAGAACAGTTAATCCGAATTGCAAGGGCTTGTCCTGTTGAAAAAAGCTTACACCCCGACATAGTACTGGATGTTGAATTTAACTGGTAGTGGCTCCTTTTTTTAGGATATCAGCTCCCACAGCGCATTGTAAACACTTTTGTACTTGACAATAGTTTTCAGTAAGCCATTGTAAAGATTGCGCTTCTAATGCTGTGCGTACTGGAACAGTGTGTTTTTTCCATTGTTTAACCCGCACGTTATCTTCAGCAGGTATTTGATGTAACCAAGAGAGTAACTTTTCTTTTAGCTGCTCATTTTGTTGCTCATGTGCATAAGCAAAAAGCACAGGCACTACCGCATTTACAATAATGCGCCAAGCAGTTTCTTTTCCTAAAACTTTTGGCTGATAAGGTGTTTCGTGGTCAAATACATAATGATAATGCCAATAATCATTGGCAACCACATCAAACAATACCAATAAATCCTGAACATTTTTTACACTTAAACAACTAGAAAAAATAGAAGTTTGCTGCTGCATGAAAACACTTAGTTGAGAAAGACGAACTCCTGGAAAAGCAACAGGACGCATTCTTAAAAAAGAAGGTTGAATCGCGATTCTTTGGAATGAATATTTTATTTGTAAAAATCGAAATTCCTTCTGAAGCATTTTAGGATACGATTCATCGAAATTCTGCTCTAACATATTCGCTTGTCCAAGGAGGATTGCTTCAATTTGAATTCGATTAGATCGGAGTTTAGAAATCAATCCGGTTGATACAGTCATGGCTGCTTGTTCAAACAAATCTGCATTGACTTTACCGCCAAAATACCGAGCTACTTTCCACCACAAAACCTCCTCCCAACTTACTTTGCGTTTTTGCTTTTGCTCAATAAATAATTCAACTTTAGTAGCTAACTTTTCAACCATTAATCTTTCTTGCCAAACCAACCACTGCAATGCATTTAGTTGAGGCAGAAATGATGCACAAGGTATTTCTCTGGTCATTTGCATCAATTGCTTATAATAAGTGAAAAGTCCTGCTGCAACATAAGGCTGCAAAACCAGTGTGGGTGCTGACAATTTGAGTGAGACATCATTTTCCCACACAACATGTAAAATAATATGGGCAAATCTTGGGTCATTTTGATGCCCATGTTTCAACCAATCAGATGACCGAATATGCAATTCAACATGACCTACTAAACTAATTGAACCAACTTGTATAGAAGCCATTAAAAAATCTGGACCTTGATCATTATTAAGTTGACCTATGCTTTTTACTTGTATGGGTTCACCATCAGTTGAAACCAAACCCGATTGCTGAAAATACCGGTGCTTCCAGATAAACTGGAAAAGTTTTTCATCTATCATAACTGCTAACGTTTTACTACCAATTCAAAAATAAGAAGAATCTACCATTGCTCCAATACCTGCACTACCCTGCTCACAGGCAACCCCATAACATTATAGAAATCTCCAACCACTTTTTGAATACCAACAACTCCTATCCACTCTTGAATAGCATAAGACCCAGCTTTATCAAAAGGCTTATATCGCTCTACATAAAAATTAATTTGCTCATTGGTGAGCTCATGAAAAAAAACTTCTGTGACATCCGAAAACTGAACAACTTTGTTTCCTTGCATGATTACAACGCCAGTTATTACTTTATGCTGCCTACCAGAAAGTAATTGCAACATCTGAATTGCTTCATTTGCATCTTTGGGTTTACCTAAAATTTGCTGGTCAATAACTACAATAGTATCTGCGGCTAACACAATTGGATAAGGCTCTTGATGAAGTTGATGAACTACTATTGCCTTTTGCATGGCAATATGAATAGGTATATCAACAGGATGCATGTCTGAAGGAAATGATTCCTCTGTAGGAACAACTTGAATAGTAAATGATATTTCAGCCGATTCCAACAACTGCTTTCTACGTGGCGATTGAGATGCTAGAATAATGGACGGCAAATGTTTCATATTCCATACCATTTAAAAAAAACCATCGATAAAATTCCAAACAACATTACCAACTTAATGATACTGCTTACCTTATGATAGTCTTCACTTTTGTTTGCCTTTTGAAGCATAAAAAGCGATTTAAAGAGTGGATAAATCAACAAGCCTGTAGCATATAGCATACTCCACCACCAACCCAAGGGCATTACATATACTTGAAGTGCAATTAAAATGGCTATTAGGATAACTACCCAAGTACTAATAAATATTTTTGTTGACTGAATTCCCCAAACAATAGGCATGGTTGTACAACCGTACTTTCTATCGCCTACTATATCTTCCATATCTTTCACAGCCTCTCTAATAAGAGAAATTACAAAAGCAAAACCTGCATATAAAATACCCAAGCGAAGGATACGCTGATTTGCAGCAATAGAATCACTATTTAAACTACTCTGCACCCTTACTTCTGCCATACAAATTACCAAAATAACCCAGGCGGTTAAAATAGATATTAAGATATTCCCCGACAATAACTTTTTCTTGAAAGAAATTGAATACAAGAATAAAAGAACAACGCATAAAATATTAGCCATACCAAGCAGCCAAATACCAGACTCAATGGCTACAAAAAAACTTAATGCCACTCCCATCATACTTAAAAAAAAATGCCAAAAAATGACCCATCTTCTTTTAATCATTTTCTCTACAACTAACTTTTCGGGCTTATTAATCAGGTCAATATTCAAGTCGAAGTAATCATTAATAATATAGCCAGCAGCAGCAATACAAACAGATGCTAAAACCAGTAATACCAACAATGGCAGCGACAAATAGACTTCTATAAAAAATGCTTCTTTTGAAGGGATTACAATGGTATAAAAAAAGAGGAATTGTGTAAGCGCAATGAATACCAAATTAGGCCACCTCACTAAACTCAAAAACGCTTGCAAAAGTTTCATAACAAAATGCTATTAAGTTGAAGTGGTGAAAACATGCTGATCCCAGAGTCCCTTACATTTCATAACTTTTTCAATGACATCGCGCACACATCCTTTACCACCTCCCTGTGGTGAGATATAAGCCGATATCTCACGAACTTCTAAAACAGCATCTTGAGGCGAAGCAGATACTCCCGCAGCTTTCATAATTGGAATGTCTGGAATATCATCTCCCATTGCAAGTATTTCATGTGGCTGTAATTGATGACGCTCCATGATTTCATTCATGACTTTCATTTTGTCATGAACTTTCATATGTATTTCTGTAATACCTAATTTAGAAAATCGTTCAATGGCTTCAGATGAATCGCCCCCAGAAATAATTGCAATAATTAATCCGCTAGAAGTTGCACGTTGCAAGGCATACCCATCTTTTGTATTCATAGCACGAGCAACAATTCCATTTGGCAATAAATACACACTGCCATCAGTTAGCACTCCGTCCATATCAAACAGAAATGCTTTAATAGCAGTTAATTTTTGAAGAAGATTAGACATGATGGGAATTTACTCGCGGCTAAAGATAACCAATCCCTCTTAGTTGAACTACCAATTATTTTTGGTTATCACGCCACTCATACACCCAACTACTTTGAATCATTTCTAAATGACCTTCATTACACTCTTCACGAGTTCCTTTGAAATGAGGAATTTGCAAAACCCACTCAAGTAATTCGGTAAATCGAATGCGATATATTTTACTTTCTGTGAAGTCGTCTCCAAAGCGCTCATATAATTTTAGCGCAATATCTTCATAATCGTTCCAGTAAATAGGAGGTTCAAAGTTTGACATACTTTTTGGTTTTATTCACCCAAAAACTGGGTTTGATCGGGTAATGTAATTTCAATAGTTCCGCCACCATCTTGCAACACGCACTGACAACCTAACCTAGAGTTTAGGCGCGGATTAACAGCTCGGTCAATAAAGTCCTCTTCCTTGTCACTTAGCTCTTCTAAATGTTCCATTCCTTTCTCAACATACAAATGGCAGGTACTGCAAGCACAAACTGCTCCACAATTATGGTGCAGCTCAATGCCATTGTCTAAGCAAACTTCTAATAAAGAATCACCTGAACCAATGTTTTCTAAAGTAACAGGCTCCAAACCCTTCTGTTCAAATTGTATGTGAATTGTGTACATAGCCCTATTTTGGGCGCAAAACTATCTGAAAGTATGCTTGCGAAAAAGTCATGTTTTCCCTTTTATCTTCGAAATGGGGAAAAATTATCCTTTATCTGCTACTTATTTTGCTCAAAACTTGCAACTATTTGCTCGCTGAACACTTTGTATAATATTTTCAAATCGGTTTCATTCCCTAGTAAGTCCATTTGCTGTTGCATCACGTGCTTGTCGTTTCTTCTTGCTGGTCCAGTTAAATGTTCCAATCCCTGCCCTTCCATGACTTGATGTAATACATTTCTCATGATTGGGTACAGTAAGTGGGTAGGTAGTTGATTTTTTTCAGCAAACTCAATAACACGCCCACCTAGGTATTGAGAAAAATTAGCCAACATTACTGCTGTTACATGTAGCTTTTTGCGTTGATCTACATTCAATTCAACTACTTCACCTCTTAACACACCAGCCAAATCATGCAAAGGCTCCGCCATCTCCTTCTCTTTAAAATCTAATATAGATGGAGCACCATATAAAGCAGTATTTTTTTGAATAGATTGCATGATCCACCATACAGCTGGAAAGCGAGAAGAAGCTGATAAAACATCAACAGATATTGTTCCGGCAGTATGAATTAAAGGTTTATTGGCAAAAGGGAACTGAGCTGCAACAGATGCAATAGCATCGTCTTTCACACATATTATATATGCATCGGCGTTTGGATCTAGCTCATCCATTTCTGATGTAAACGACACATGTAACATATTACCCAATTTTTTGGCTGCTTCTTCGTTTCTACCCCAAACTTGTAATATAGTTCTACCACTATCCCGAAGGACTTGTGTAAGCGCATGTGCCACATTACCTGTTCCTAATATCACCAACTTGTTATATTTACGCATATGAAGTTGAAATTAGCACAAAGAGTTGTAATTGGATATTACAAAACCAAATTGAAAACCCTAGCCCTCCTTTCGCCCAAAAAAGCTGCTGAGGCTTCGTTCCAACTGTTTTGTACCCCCTATAGCGGCAAACCTAAAAGAAAAGCTCCTCCTATTTTTCATCATGCTGAAAAGCTCAAACTTGAAATAGAAGGCTTGCAGGTTAGAGGCTGGCATTGGAAAGCAGATCATTCTAACGGCAAAACCATTTTAATTGCACACGGATTTGATAGCTGTGCTTATAAATTCGATAGATATATTGCGCCGCTAAAGAGAGAAGGATTTGATGTTGTTGCTTTTGATGCTCCTGGACATGGAACAAGTGAGGGTAAAATTCTCAATGCCAGAATTTATCGTGATTTAATCTTAAAAGTTCATAATGAACTGTTTCCATTAAACGGTATTATGGCTCATTCTTTGGGCGGATTAGCAACATCTTTGGCAGTTGAGCAGTTACAACCTGCCGAACGCCCTCCACTTGTACTAATTGCCCCTGCTGTAAATACAGTTCGAGCACTGGATAATTTCTTTACTTTCTTACCACTGGGCAATATCATTCGCCAGGAAATGGAACTCTTAATTGAGCAAATTGGTCAACAACCCGTATCCTATTATGCTACAGATAGAGCTGTTTTATCTATGACTCAACCTGTTATGTGGATTCATGATGAAGAGGATGATATTTGTCCATTTGAAGATGTGCAAAGCATCTATCAGCAAGCACCTAAGCACGTTGATTTTGTAATAACCAAAGGTCTTGGGCACAGCAGGATTTACAGAGAATCCAAGATCAAAAAAGAGATCGTTGCATTTTTGAAAGATAAGAATAGCTAAATTTTTGATGTATTAAATTGATTTCCAAATAGATACCGATATTAAAAATATAGAGTACGAATGCTATTTTTGATTTTTTCGCATCATTTATTGGATCCTTGCTTTAATATTGCAACCATACCAACCCAGCCATGAGTAAAAATTTATTAATAGTTGAGTCGCCTGCCAAAGCAAAAACCATTGAAAAAATTCTTGGAAATGATTTCGAGGTAAGGAGCTGTTACGGTCATATTAGAGACCTCGAAAAGGATGATATGGGCATAGATGTTCTCAATAATTATGAACCTAGATACAAAGTTCCAGATGATAAAGAAAGGGTTGTTAGAGAGCTAAGACAACTTGCTAAAAAGGCTAAGGAAGTATGGTTGGCATCGGATGAGGACCGCGAGGGGGAAAGTATTAGTTGGCATCTTGCTGAAGTACTTGGACTAGACCCAGAAACTACTAAACGAATTGTATTCCACGAGATTACCAAACCCGCTATTCAAAAAGCAGTTCAAAATCCGCGCACTATTAATATGAATTTAGTTAAGGCACAGCAAGCACGCCGTGTACTTGACAGATTGGTTGGTTTTGAATTGAGTCCAGTTTTATGGAAAAAAATAGGAATGCAAAGAAGCCTCAGTGCTGGAAGAGTTCAGAGTGTGGCGGTTCGATTAATTGTTGAGAGAGAAAGGGAGATTAATCACTTTGTCTCGGAAAGTCATTTTAAGATTGTAGGACAATTCACTGCAAATGATGGAAATAGAAATTATAATTTTCAAGCAGAAGGCCCTTCGAAACAACATTCAGAAAAAGAAGCAACTGCTTTTTTAGAAAAATGCAAAGGTGCCCAATATACAGTAGAACAAATTCAGGTGAAACCTGCAAAACGAACACCTGCAGCACCATTCACTACTTCAACTCTACAACAAGAAGCAGCTAGAAAATTAGGATACAGCGTAAGTAAAACTATGTTGATTGCTCAAAAGCTTTACGAAAGCGGTCAAATTACTTACATGCGTACCGACAGTGTGAACTTAAGTGATACAGCTCGAGCAGATATTCAAAGAGAAATAGAATCGCAATACGGAGATCAATATTTTCAACCTCGTAGGTACAAGAATAAAAACGAGAGTGCACAGGAAGCACACGAAGCTATTCGTCCTACTTATATGAATCAGCATACAGTAACAGATCCGGAGAATAGAAGACTGTATGAACTCATTTGGAAGAGAACTATTGCCTCACAAATGAGCGACGCTGCATTTGAAAAAACAGTTGCTTCAATAGGTATTTCTACTCAACCCGAAAAGCTAACAGCCAGTGGAGAGGTTTTGAAATTTGATGGCTTCTTGAAGGTATATATGGAAGGAAAAGACGATGAGGACGAGGATGAAAAAGAAGGTATGCTACCTCCACTTGAAGTTGGACAAAATGTGACGATGCTCCAATTATTAGCTCAAGAAAAATTTAGTAGACCAGCTGCTAGATATACAGAAGCTTCCTTAGTAAAAAAACTAGAGGAACTAGGCATCGGCCGTCCTTCAACTTATGCGCCTACCATTTCAACAATTATGAAAAGAAATTATGTTGAAAAGCGCGATAAGGATGGAACAACAAGACCAGCAATTACCTGGACTCTAGAAGCTTCTGGTGAAATAAGCAAAGAGGTAGTAATGGAAAACACAGGAGCTGAAAAAGCGAAACTGTTTCCAACCGATTTAGGCAATTTAGTGACCGACTTTTTAAAGCAACACTTTGAAAAGGTGATGGATTACAGTTTCACCGCAAAAATTGAACAAGAGTTTGATGAAATAGCAGAAGGCAAGCTGAGGTGGAATAGTATGATTGATGGGTTTTATAAGCCTTTTCATCAAAATATTGAAGAAACCCTTGAGCATGCAGAAAGAGCCAAAGGTGAACGAGAATTAGGTATTGAAGAAAGTACAGGAAAGAGAATTATAGCAAGAATGGGTAGGTATGGTCCAATGGTGCAAATAGGTGATGCTACCGATGAGGAAAAACCTCGCTTTGCAAAGCTAAAATCTGGACAGAGTATTGAAACCATCACCCTTAATGAAGCAATGGATTTATTCCAACTTCCTAAAACGCTTGGAGAGTTTGATGGACAAGAAATTTCGGTTCATATAGGAAGGTTTGGGCCTTATATAAAGTTCGGAGAACAATTTATTAGCCTTCCAAAAGGAGAAGAACCTTTGGATGTAGACCTAGAAAGAGCACAGGTATTGATTGCTGAAAAACAACATGCAGATGCCCCTATTGCAATTTATCATGATGCGCCTGTAACCAAAGGTAAAGGACGGTTTGGTCCTTTCATTAAATGGAATAATATGTTCATCAATATACCTAGGAAGTATAATTATGATGCACTTAGTAAAAACGATATTGAGGAATTGATTGAAGCGAAAATGGAAAAAGAGGCCAACAGATTTATTCAACAATGGCCTGCGGAAAAAATTTCTATTGAAAACGGGCGATGGGGTCCTTTCATTCGCTTTGGTAAACAAATGCTTAAACTAGGTAAAAAAGCTGATGGCTCAAAGTTTGAAGCACAAGATTTGCAAGAAGTTTCTTTGGAAGATGTTAAGAAAATGATTGAAGCGCAAGTCCCAGGTGCTTTTGATAAGAAATCCAAGAAACCAGCAGCAAAAAAATCTGCTAAGCCTGCCGTAAAGAAAGCTGCTAAGAAAAAAGCATAAGAAAAAATATGATGAAATTAAGAAGCCCTACAAAGAAAATTGTAGGGCTTCTTTTTATATTCAGATCAGCGGTTTACGCCACTTGATGACTTGGCTTTCCCATTTCTTTTAAAAAGGATACATGTGCAACAATTGCTGTTCGCATAGTAGGATATTCGATGTAAGGCAGGTTATATTCTGCACAAACTTTCTTCACAATTTGACTAATAGCGGGATAATGTACGTGAGAAATCTTTGGGAATAAGTGATGCTCAATTTGAAAATTCAAGCCACCTACTAACCAACCAATCACCTTATTACGAGTTGCAAAATTGGCTGTTGTTTTAATTTGATGAATTGCAAACTCATCAGGCATTTTATGAGTTGCAGGGTCGGCTTCCGGAAATTCAGTATCTGCTACCGTATGCGCCAATTGAAATACAATACTCAAAATAAAACCCGCTACTAAAGTGAATGATAAAAATCCAATCATCCAATTCATAAATCCTAGCATTGCAATTGGAATTACAACAAACATAGCAATATGATACACTTTAATAGCCCAGAAGCTAGTGTGATTTCTCCAGTTCATTTTTTTCAAAGGAACAGAACCAATTTTTCCAGTGAAATACTTTTTGAAATCGGCAAAGAAAATCCAAAAAATGTATAGCAACATATATAGTACCCAAAAGTACACATGCTGCGCTTTGTGAATTAAAAAGTGCTTTTGCGTTGGAGCTAGTCGCATCAAAATTCCAACTTCAATATCATCATCAACACCGTCAATATTTGTGTAGCTGTGGTGAATCATATTGTGCTTTATGTCCCACATAAAATGATGCGCACCTAACATACTACTGCAATAAGATGCTAAGCGATTAAGCCAAGGATATTTACTAAAACTACCATGACTACCATCATGCATAACATTAAATCCAATACCAGCAGCCAGGGCGCCAAGCAATAAACATTCTGGAATAGCAATATACCAAGCTGGGGTAAAAAATAAAACGTGTACGTACACAGCCCAAAACAGAACTACCAGAATAACTGCCTTTGTATATAAAGTAAGATTTCCTGTTGGCAATATTTTGTTTTCTTCAAAGTAAGCTTGCACTCTCTTTCTTAGTTCAGCATGAAGGGAGGGCTGAACGGCGGGAAATTTAGGGGTCATGTGGTTATTTTCGTAAATGTAGAAACTGAGGTTGAAGATGCAAGGTATTGTTTAACGAAAATCATGAAACGTTAAATTTTTTGAATATTGCTTTTGTGAATAAGTTTTTAATCCACATATAGGGATAAATCGAAAACAATAAAAAATCAAAATATAAGTTTGTAAAGGTAGCGTACTACTATGCATGAAAACCGTGAGCTAAAAGCTTTATTTACCCTATTGGATGACCCAGATGAGTCGGTATTCCATTCTGTTTGTAACAGAATAGTGGAATATGGCAAACCAATTATTCCAAACCTAGAGCACTTGTGGGAAATTACCCCTAATGAAGAAGTGCAGGAACGAATTGAAATGTTGATTCACCGCTTGCAGTTTTCCGATGTATTACAAGATTTCGCAGAATGGAAAAGCAGGCCTTATCACGATTTGCTTCTTGGTACATTGTTGGTTGCAAAATGTCATTATCCCGATTTACATTCAGCCCCAGTTTATCAAGATATTGAAAAAATGAGGCGCACCATTTGGCTTGAGTTAAACAACTACCTCACTCCTCTAGAGCAAATTCATGTAATTGGAAGTATCCTTTTTAAATACTTTCAGTTTCAAAGTCAAGAAAACAACTACGATCAACACGACCATTTCTTTATCCATAAAGTACTACCTTCTAAAAAGGGGAATAGCCTTTTAATAGGCATTGTTTTTCAACTAATGTGCGAACTACTTGATATTCCCGCTCGATTAATTCCAATACCTGGACAAGTAATTTTAGCCATTCCAGATGCACACTCAGAGGCTATTTCGGCACAACATCAAATTCTTTTTTTTGTAGATGGGGCAAATGGTCAAGCCTATTCACATAAAGATATTGAGGAATATCTGCTGCGGATATCTTGTGTGCCAGAAGATCGCTACTTTACACCTATGTCAAATTTGGAAATAGTAGAACAGCTATTAAAAGAAACCGCCGAATGCTTCAATCAACCCCATCAGTTATACAAAAAGGATGAGCTGCTCCAAATTGCTCGTTTACTTGCTAGTTAGATATATCCTACTTCAATAAAATATTCGAGCCAAAATAAACGTTTAATTTCCCAATGAGCGAAGAAAAGGCAATAGCCTCTTGGGAACAATTTGAGCAACTTGATATAAGAACTGGAACAGTTCTTTCTGCCGAACTATTACAAGGTGCAAAGAAGCCAGCATATAAATTGCAAATTGATTTTGGTGCAATTGGAATAAAAAACTCTTCTGCGCAAATTACCCAACACTACACACCCGAACAATTAATTAACACAACCATTATTGCCATTATAAACTTTCCTGAAAAAAGGATAGCTGGATTTAAAAGTGAATGTCTTGTTTTAGGTATTTATAAGGAAGACGAATCTATTGTTCTTCTTAGACCTTCACAACCAGTAAAAAATGGCCTTAAAATTGGATAATGACACCACTCTATTATACATACTACGAAAGTCCAATAGGTATCATGCAAATTGGAGGAACAGAACACATGATCCACGAAATAAAATTTGTAGATCACAAAGATCATTTATTGCATGGAGAGCCGGGAGTTGGGGAAATCATGCATATATGCACAGAGCAATTAATTGAATACTTCAGTGGAAAAAGACGTGTGTTCGATATTCCTATTGTTCAAGAAGGAACAGAATTTCAACAAAAGGTTTGGGGACATTTACATGAAATTGATTATGGGAAAACAATCTCTTACATAGATTTAGCTAAAAAAATGGGAGATGCTAATACAACTCGAGCTGTTGCAAATGCAAATGCAAAAAATCGTATAGCACTCATTAATCCTTGTCACCGCGTCATTGGTAGCGATAAAAATCTTACTGGTTATGCATGGGGGTTATGGCGAAAAAAATGGCTACTACAACATGAATTTCGGATTATTCATGGCATCCAAACATTATTCTAACCTCTACTCTATTTACTGCAAGTGAGATCCGTTAAAACCAAAAGGTAACAGCTCTGAGCATTTATCAAAAATCCAAACGGGACCTGTTAAGCCCCCCAGAATTAATCGGATTGGCTGATTTAATCGAATCTCATATTCATTTAATGCTTGTCGGCAAACACCACAGGGTGAAATTGGAACTTGACTCTTTCCGTTTTGAGGTTGGTAGGTAATTGCCATTGACTCAATAGCTACACCAGGATAAATTGAGCTAATTGCCGATAGCAAAACACGCTCTGCACATAATCCAACAGGAAAACTAGCATTTTCTTGATTAGTACCAGTGAGTATTTTACCATTTGCTAACCTAGCTGCAGCTGATACTAAAAAATTAGAATAGGGTGCATATGCATTTTTTAAAGCACCTTTTGCTTGTTCAAATAAATCAAAATCATTCTGAGATAAAGTCGATTGCTTTTCAAATTCCAAATATTGGATTTGCACTATTTTTTTTTCTTCCATAGACAAAACAGTTTAGACAAAAAGTCCCCACTGTAGCACAGTGAGGACCCCGTTTCGGCAAATGAAATTACACTATTTTATTGTTTTAAACAAACGTTTCCATCTTGGACCTTTGTTCCAACTAAACCAAATTAACGAAGCTTTACCAACTATATGTGTTTCTGGTACAAAGCCCCAGAACCTACTATCTTGACTCCTATGTCTATTATCACCCATCATAAAATAATAGTTCCACTTGAAGCGATACTTGTTAGTGGCAACTCCATTAATAACATAAGTTCCATCTGGATTTTCTTGTAATGTGTTTCCTTCGTATGTTGTAATTATTCTTCTGTAGAGCGATATATTGGCTGGTGTAATTTCAACTTCCTGTCCTTTTGCTGGCACTTTAATTGGTCCAAAATTGTCATAATTAAATGCAAAGTTGGCTGTATCCTGAGGAAACATTTTAGCATTAACCCCTTGTTCAACATACATAAATGCTTGCACAACATTTGGGTGCTTTTTAACTTTCTCTAACATTTCTGGCGTTAAATTCATAATAAAGTTCTTAGCATCTATTTGCCCCAAATCTCCATTTTTTTCATACTCCTGCCCAGTCATTGGATCAATGATGAATTCATATCCCAGTTCTTCTTCTAAGAACTCTCTATCAAATGCACCTCCTTTTGTTTCAACAAAATATTCAATTTGAGAACCTGGAGGAATAAAAGCAGGCTCGCCATTAATGAACAAAATCCCCGATTTAAGTGAAAGCTCATCACCACCAACTGCAACACAGCGCTTAATATAGTTATCAGTTTTATCTGGTGGATGAACTAATATCTTGTGATCCAACATAAGCTGCTCTCTATTGCCTTTATATTGCGACTGAAGCACATCGTAATACGTGTTCAGGCTTAAATAATTTTCTTCATTAATGATGGTATCCCCTGCAGGAAAATTAAACACCACAACATCATTCCTTTTAACCTCAGTAAAACCTGCAAGACGCTTATAAGGAATTTGAACCGATTTAATATAAGACGGAGTAAACTTACTCATGGGAAGAACATTGTGTACAAATGGAAAACTTAAAGGCGTTTGAGGAATTCTAGGCCCATAACTCATTTTACTAACGAAAAGAAAGTCGTTAATGAGCAATGTTCTTTCCATACTTCCTGTTGGAATCACATAAGCTTCAAATACAAATGTTCTTATTAAAGTAGCAGCTACAATGGCAAAAACACCGGCATCAATCCATTCTCTGCTCCCAGGTTTTTTATAACGCTCAAATGCAGCCCTTCCACCCCATTTTTCATTCTGAGAAAAGCCCATATATGGCATATACAAAAAGGGCAAAAAAACGAGTGCTGTGTGGTGCAAAATATTGTATCGGCCAAAATGCATCACGAAAATGATAGTTAGCCAAATAGTAATAAACTGACCTCCAATTGGTATGAGTTGAAGCCAAAACCAATATTTACGAACCCCACATATATCAACAATTAGCCATGTATTATAAAATGGTATAAAAGCTTTCCAGCCTTCAATTCCGGCTTTTTTAAACATTCCGTACAATCCAACGTGCCAGCCAATGACACCAATAATTAATAAAATCCAGCCCATATTAATAGTTTCAAGTTGACAAAAATAAAGGTATCCACCATATCCTGTGACTATTTGTATGAATGATGGCTAATTCCTTACAGTTGAAGAAGATATGATATAAATCATGTTTCAGAATAGGGTAAAGTTATATTTTCAACCACGGATCCTTAAAACAACCTGCATGAATGAATTTACCATCAAGGATATTGAAAACTTGAGTGGAATCAAAGCGCATACCTTGCGTATTTGGGAACAACGTTATCAAATATTAGTACCAAAAAGAAAAGATAGCAATCATCGTATTTATAACAACGAAGATTTGAAGCATATCCTTAGGGTTGCTTATTTGTACCATAATGGTTATAAGATTTCAAAAATTGCACAGCTTAAAAGAGATGAGTTAAAGAAGCTCACCATTGATGCAGTTCAGCCAAACCATTATGTTGATGCTTATATTAATCAGTTAATCGAAGCTTCGATTGACTTTGATGAAGAAAAATTTGAAAGAGTTTTCAATAACGCTTTATTGCATATTGGTTTTGAAAACAGCATTTTACAAATCGCTTACCCATTTCTCGAAAGAATTGGACTTTTATGGGTAACAGATCATGTCATTCCCGCTCAAGAACATTTTGCTTCAAGCATAATAAAAAGAAAATTCTCGGTTGCTATAGATGGGCTTGATCATACAATTAGGCAAAAACGTGACGAAAATTTTTTATTGTTTACCCCTGAGGGCGAGTGGCACGAAATTCCTCTTTTGTTTTCTCAGTATCTTCTAAAGAAGAACGGGTTTCATTCAATTTATTTTGGCTCGAATGTGCCATTGGAGGATTTGAAATATTTTATTGGAAGAAGACATATTGCTCATATTTGCTTCCATATGATCACCAACCTAACCAAAGAACCAATTGATGATTATATACAACAATTATGCGATGCATTCCCTTATAGCAATATTGTAATGACTGGTCCACAAGTAAACCAAGTCATCACAAAAAGAAATAACCTAACACTTATCAATGATTTAAGTGGATTTAAAAGATTTATGGAAAAACGTAGCTCTGCACGTCATTGGGTGTAATAGTACTACCAGATAAAATAATCAAACGCTCTACAACATTTCTTAGCTCGCGAATATTACCAGTCCAATCATGTGCTTGTAAAAGCTGAATTGCTTTTTTATCAATTACTTTAGCTTGCTGTCCATACTCAGACGCAATATCATTCAGGAACTTTTCTACAAGTAAAGGAATATCTTCTTTACGCTCATTCAAACTAGGAACATGAATAAGAATCACTCCTAGTCGGTGATATAAATCAAGACGAAAGTTTTTTGCCTCAACCTCTTCTAACAAATTTTTATTAGTAGCAGCAACCACACGAACATCTACAGAAATTTCTTTATCACCACCTACCCTTGTTATTTTCCCTTCTTGCAATGCACGTAAAACTTTTGCTTGTGCGCTCAAACTCATGTCACCTACTTCATCTAAAAAGAGAGTGCCTCCATGCGCTTGCTCAAATTTTCCTATTCGTTGTTTTAGGGCAGAGGTGAAAGAACCTTTTTCATGACCAAACAGTTCACTTTCAATAAGCTCAGAAGGAATTGCAGCGCAATTTACTTCAACTAAAGGACCATTTGATCTTAAGCTTTTTTCATGCAACCACTTTGCAACCATTTCTTTCCCGCTCCCATTGGGCCCAGTTACCAAAACCCTTGCATCTGTAGGAGCTACTTTCTCTATGGTATCTTTTATCTTCTTAATGGCTGCACTCTCGCCAACCATCTCTGCAACATGTTTAATCTTTCGCTTTAACACCTTTGTTTCTACTGTAAGATCTTTTTTCTCAACAGCATTTCTTAAGGTAATTAACAATCTATTTAAATCGGGTGGTTTACTAATAAAATCAAAAGCACCTTTTTTAACAGCTTCAACGGCAGTTTCTATATTACCATGTCCGCTTATCATTATAATGGGAACGTCTGCATTTAATAGGGATGCTTTTTCTAAAAACTCCAATCCATCCATTTTAGGCATCTTAATATCACAGAAAACAACATCGTATTTATTTTGCTGAAATTTTTTCAAGCCCTCTTCACCATCTGCAGCTTCTTCAGTTAAATAACCTTCATTAGATAAAATTTCTTTAAGAACATTTCTAATTGCTCTCTCATCGTCAATAATTAATACAGATGCCATATTGTAAATTTGATTGCTAAGATAAATGATTCGGTTGCTCCTATTGCATTCACCAACTCAGTTTAACACCAACTTGTATAGATCTGGATGGCGCTGCATTAAAGAATCGTGCTGCTGCAGCATTAATATCATTCCCCAAACTGTATTGCTGATTGAAAATATTATCAATCAACAGAAAGCAATCCCATTGCGCATTTTGTTTGTTAACCTGATATCCCAATTTTACTTGCCCTAATAAGAATGCATCTGCAAAATTTTCATTTGAATCTTGTAGAGGAAGTTTTCCTACAGATTGAAGAAAATTTGTGATATACCACTTTTTATGCCATTGGTACTTTGCTCCAAAAACTGCTTGATGCCTAGGTACTCCGGTAAGCCTGTTATTCTTAAAATTATTTGACCCAATTGGGTAATTTAAAAACTGATAAGGTTGAAAGCTATAGGAAAATGACCATTCAATCAATTGTTGCTTTCTTAAAATAGTTTGGTGTTGAAACGATAGATCCAATCCGCTTTGTTGTACTGAGCCAGCATTTATAAAGTATTCTACACCTGCCTGATTAAGCTGTCGCACGATTGCGTTTTGTAAAATGAAATGATAAGCAGATAAATCAAATCTTAATGACCTATTGAAAAGGAATCCTTTCCATCCTAATTCTACATTCCAGCCATTCTCTGCACGTAATTGATCTGCAAATTGATTGGTGGATGGTCTTATTTCAGCTAAAGATGGAGCCGAAAATCCACGAGAGAGGGATGCATATAAGCGCTGATTGTTATTCATTGCATATCCTACAGAAATTCTGGGTGCAAGGGGTGAATTGGGAGATATATTTTGTTTAGGTGTGTTTATTGGAAACTCTCTGATGTAAGAATATCCCAAATAATTAAAAGATGTACCAAATTGAGCTGTCCACTTTCTACTTATCCATTCAATTTGTGCAAAGGTAAACCCTTGCTTTGCAAAAACTACATCCTTAACTAGCAAATTGCCTTGCATGCCTGATAGGTTATTCCAATTTTGGATACTACTTCTATTAGTTTGATATTCTCCACCTATACTCCAAACAATTCTATCAAGTCCAAGTTTTGTATCCCATTTTTGAACAAGTCGTACACCCAAGTTTTCCTCTTTCCTCTTTTCATAATTTGTAATAAAAGGATTAGTGAAATCAACAGTACTCTGTTGTATGAAAATTTGAGATGTGCTATTGTTTAGTTTTCTTTCAAATGCAACGCCTGTGAACAAGGTATTGTTTCTAATGGAGGATTGTTGTTGAATTGCGCCACCTAAAGTTCCAGCAGGTGGTCTTGCCATTTGAGGATTAGCCTCAAACTGAGCTCTTGTTAAGCCACCAGGAGTTTGATAATACAGTCCAGTCCAAAGGACAAGTGTACTTATATTCCATATTGAATTTAGTTTCCATTTAGCATTCCACTGCAACGCATCTCTATGCAGTAGGCTTTGCTGGCGATAACCAACCTGATGAAGCCTGCTTTGGTAGAATGAACTGGAAAATTTTTCGTTATTAAAATGTGTTTGAAAGTGTTGATGAGATAGGCCAAAAGATCCAATGGACATACCTGCTTCGCCTGCCCACTTTTTATTCAAAATTGAATTTGGGTTAGACTGAAGAATCACACCACCTGTAGTTCCAGCTCCATAAATACTTGCAACAGGACCTTTCATCACTTCTCCAGAATGAATTTGTGTAGCGTCCAAAAGATTTAGGTATGTATTACCAGTAGCATCTGTTAAAGAGAATCCATTATAGTACACTCGAATATTTCTTATGCCAAATGGAGACCGCAATAAACTACCTCTTATAGCCAATCTATAACTTCCAGGCGATCGTTCTTCCATTCTTACACCAGCAACTAAGTTAAATCTGCTTACAATTTGTTGTGGTGCAATCCAATTTTTTTGGCTTGGTTCCAACAAACCTATGGCTGCTGGTGTTGACTTCCATTGGCTAGTAGATAAAAAGGATTGAACCTGTGCATCAGGCAAAGAGTCGGTGAATGACTCTTGAGCAAAAACTGATTGAGAGATTCCTAGGAAACACAAAAAGAAATACTTCATAATTCTTATGAAAAAAAATCCCGAAGCTTTTCTTCGGGATTTAAGGTTGTTATTTTTTGATGTACATCACCTCTTTCACAATTTTTACAGTTCTAGTTACATCCGGCAAATATGCTGTAACTAAGTTGGGTGCATAGTGCATAGGAGCATCAGCAGATGTGATACGACGAATAGGTGCGTCTAAGTAATCAAACCCTTCTTTTTGAATACGATAGGCAATTTCAGAAGATACCGAACACATAGGCCATTGTTCTTCAATGATTACTAATCTATTGGTCTTTTTTACGCTTTCCAAAATTGTCATCCAATCAAGAGGACGAATGGTTCTTAAGTCAATTACTTCCGCAGAAACGCCTTCCTTTTCTAACTCTTGTGCAGTTTGCAAAGCAACTTTCATCATCTTATTAAACGATACAATTGTTACATCACGTCCTGGCTTAGCAATAGCCGCTTTACCAATAGGAATATAATATTCGTCGTTAGGAATTTCGGACTTATCACCATACATGACTTCACTTTCCAAGAATATAACTGGATCTTCTTCATAGCGAATAGCTTGCTTTAAAAGCCCTTTAGCATCGTATCCATTAGATGGAGAAACTACTTTAATCCCAGGAATATTCGCATAATAACTTTCAAAAGCTGTAGAGTGTTGCGCTCCCAACTGCCCTGCACTTCCATTTGGCCCACGGAAAACAATTGGACAACCAATTTGCCCGCCACTCATTGCTAACATTTTAGAAGCAGTATTTAAGATTTGGTCCATTGCCAATACAGCAAAGTTCCAAGTCATAAACTCTATAAGTGGGCGGAGGCCTCTTTGAGCTGCACCAACGCCTATTGCTGCAAATCCAAGTTCAGAAATGGGTGTATCTATCACTCTTTTTTCTCCAAATTCGGCTAACATACCCTGGCTAACTTTATAAGCTCCGTTATATTCAGCAACTTCTTCGCCCATTAAAAAAACCCGCTCATCTCTTCTCATTTCCTCAGACATGGCTTCACGAAGTGCTTCTCTAAATGGTATGGAACGCATAGTAAATTCTTATAAATGTTGAGCCGCAAAAATAGCGTATTCTGAGATACGTCAATCTCAATAAATAACCATTTTGTAAACAAAAAACCCCTCAAAATTTGAGGGGTTTATGAATTATTCAAAGAAATATAGCTTAGAATGCATTGAAGCTATACTGGATATAGTACATACCACCAATTTCTGGGTTTCCAAAAGCACTGATATAGTACTTGTTCAAGATATTTGATCCACCCAATTTGATAGCACTTTTTGTTTTAGGAATGCGATAAGAGATTTGAGCATCTAGGGTTCCGAAAGCATCTACAATACCGCTTCCGAAAGTACCTTCCCAGCTAACATCATCTTGCCATCTGTAAAGAACATTAAAGCCCCAGTTTTTGCCAATTTTGCTATTACCAAAACCAATGTTATATCTCCATGCTGGCGTATTGAAGAAGGTAACAGCTCCAGCAGGAACATTACGTAATTTATCTCCAGAAACGTTTCCAGTTAATGAGAAGTTAGAAGGTAACTGCCATTCAGCACTTACACCCCAACCTTGTGCATCTACTGGAGTTGCTGAGTTGGTAACAAAAGAGAAGGCAGCTGTAGTGAAAGTACTTGCTAACTCTAAATACTGAGCTTGGTTACCAGGAGATAAAGGTCCAGTTGCTGGTAAACCAGAAGCAGGACGACCACCCGCTAAACGAGCAATAAAGTTGTTATATCTGCTAAAATAGTAATAAGCATCCACTAGTAACTTCTTGGTCAATAATCCGCGAAAACCTACTTCATATGAATTCACAGATTCTGGCTTAAGGGTAGTGAACTCTAATCTTCTCAAACCACCAATTGCAGCAGCAATACCTGCAGGAGTAGGGTTTGCCGCTACAGCAGCGCGGTAAGCAGCTAAACTTTCAGCAGTATAAACTGGGTTATTAGGGAAGTTAAAGAATGTATTGAAATTAGGTAAACCACCAATTAATCTTGTTGAAGGTGTTTGAAGGTTGATCCACTGATCTTGTGTTGAAGGGAAACGATAAGCTGTTTGGTAGCTTAAGCGAACGTTCATGTCTTTAGCAAGCTTGATCAAACCAGTAACACGTGGAGTAAAACGTCCTTCGAAGTTTTGGTTTTTATCATATCTGCCAGAAGCTGTAATGGTGAACCAATTAGTCAACTCCTTTTTAATTTGCAAATAAGCACCCCACTCGCTGATGTTTATTCTACCAGCAGTATCTGCGAAAATGGTACCACGAGAATTCAAAGAGAATTGACGGAAATTACCACCCACCAATACTTCTGCAAACTTCACCACATCAGTTAGGTTATATTGACCTTCTACATGGTAAAGGTCGGTAGCATCTGCGAACTGAGCACCACCACGACTAATTGGGGTTGTGATAGCACGTTGAAATGCTTGACGGAATTGCTGTGAACCTGGAGCTGCAAAACCAACCTGAGCAGTATTACGAGCTGCCATATGTGCCATTGCAGGAGGAGCCTGAGGAGTAGCAACCAAAGTTCCGTTAGGCTGAGGAGCCAAACCACCCGTTGCATAACCATAAGTTCCAACATACTCTTGGAACCACTGTGTATTTCCTTTCCATGCACCATTTACAGCAAGAGCTGCTAAAGTAGTTGCATAAGAATCTCCAGAGTTTTCTTGTGTTGTATAAGCTCTTAAGAACCATTTAGGATGCTTCAACTCAAACTTGTACTGACCCATACGCAAGTTCTTCAAAGAATAGCGGTCTGCGCCAGTATAAACGGTTGTACCAGTACCCCAATAAGCAACCAAAGAAGCTTCTAATTTTTCAGTCAGCTTATAATGTACAGCACCATTTAAACGAACGTTATAAGTGTTGTAGTCAACTAAATCACGCTCAGCATAACCAGTACGGCTTACAGTTTGTGCACCAAAATTGGTATTGCCAGGAAGGCTACCCAACATGAAAGGCAAAAGTTGTAAAGCAGTTGGACGGAAAGGAGCAGGGAAAGCGCCATTAAAAGCATTTGCAAAAGCATTCGGTCCTTGGCTTAAATAAATTGGAAATAAGCCCTGAAGTGCGCCTATAATTGGACCAGCACCAGCAGCATTTGCTTGACCAAGAACAGCCTGAGAAAAAGCAGACATTGCCAAGCTAGCTTCATCACCAAAAATACTTACACCATCATATCCTGGATCTGTTGCTCTTGTACCAGGCTTTAATGCGCTAAATACGTTGTTACGAGCAAGGTTTCTTGTATCATTAGCCTGCCAATCCTGTGCTTGAATCATTTGAGCAGAGAATTTGAAAGCTAATTTATCATTTACCTTTTTTGCCCATCTTACAGACCAGTCAAAGAAAGGTGCACGATCGCGCTGACGGCCATCCATATGCATAACACCTTGCTTAATCTGGAAGCTTAATCCTTGGTGCTTGAAAGGGTTCTTGCTATTCATCAACATAGTACCATTCATACCACCTGGACCGTATAGGGCAGAGGACGCTCCTTGTAATAGTTCAATGTTATCTACGTCCAATTCAGTCATACCAATCATGCTTCCTACAGAAAAATTCAAACCAGGAGCCTGGTTATCCATTCCATCGGTTAATTGGTTAAAACGAAGGTTACCACTACCATTGAAACCACGGGTACTAATTGTACGGAATAATAAACCCGAAGTAGTCATATCCACTCCTTTGAAGTTTGCTAAACCGTCATAAAAGTTAGGAACAGCTGCATTACGAATTGCCTGAGAATTATAACGCTCAATAGATACAGGAGACTCAATGTATCTTTCAGGCAAACGAGAAGCTGCAACAACAACCTCATCTCCCAAAGTGAATGAAGGCTCTAATGATACCTCAACATTTTGGTTGTTTGAAGTAATGTTGACCTCACGAGGTGCATAACCTACAGAGGTAATCAAAAGCGTAAAAGGCAGCTTTTGAGAGGTTACCAATCGAAAATTTCCTTTGTCGTCTGTGAAAGTACCAGATGTGGTTCCCTTCACTGTAACTGATACAGCAGCAACACTTTCGAGCGATTTGCTGTTCTTAACTGAACCTGTAACTACCGTTGACTGAGCTTGTGCCACAGCCATGGAAAACAGGCCTGTTAAAAGAAGCAAGCAATGAATTAGGGATCTTCTCATAATAGCAATTTTGTTTAAATATTCAGCAAAATAGCAATTGTTATATTTCTGCAAAAATTTAATTTAAAACTACCTGGAATGAGCTGTGAACAAAAATTGGAAAAGCCCAATGTTTTGGCTGCTAACTTTACGCCATGAAATTCCCCGATCTACCCCATCAATCTGGTTTTTATCAAGGAAAAGTGAGAGATGTATATTATGTGGGCTCAGAAAAAATAGTAATGGTTGCAAGCAACCGCATCTCAGCTTTTGATGTCATTCTTCCTAAAGAAATTCCATATAAAGGACAGGTATTAAATCAGCTTGCTTATTTCATGTTGAACAAAACAAGAGATATCTGCCCAAACTGGCTTGATTCTTCTCCCGTACCCTACATTAGCATAGGAAAAAAATGTACACCCTTTAAACTGGAAATGGTAGTACGGGGTAATTTAGTAGGACATGCATGGCGTACATACCAATCGGGCAAAAGAGAGCTGTGCGGTGTAACGCTTCCCGAGGGCATGAAGGAGTATGACTTCTTCCCCACTCCAATAATAACCCCCAGTACAAAAGCGGAAGAAGGACACGATGAGGATATTGACGAAAATTCAATTTTAGACAAGGGTATAGTTACCCCACAAGAATGGAGAATATTGAAAGAATATTCACTATCATTATTCGAAAGAGGCAAACAAATTGCAGCTGAAAGAGGCCTGATATTGGCTGATACAAAATATGAATTCGGGAAAATTGGAGATGAAATTTATTTAATGGATGAAGTACATACACCCGATTCATCTAGATATTTCTATGCTAGTAATTTTTTGGAAATAATTAAAAGGGGTGAGCGGCCTGCTCAACTAAGTAAAGAGTTTGTTCGGGAATGGCTAATTGAAAATAATTTTATGGGGAAGCCAGGACAAGAAATTCCTATAATGAGTGAATCTTGGATAAATACAATATCAGATCGTTATATAAAGTTATATGAAGAAGTTACAGGATTGCAGTTTCAACCTTTTGAACCGAATAAAAGTGATTGGGAAATTGTAAAACAGAGTTTATGAAAATAAAAAAGGAGCCAAAAGGCTCCTGAAATTTTTCACTTGATTAACCTTATCCTTTATAAATCAAATACACCATAGCTACAATTAGTGCTGCACTATACATAGCACCAGATACTAACAGAACCATTTTAGTAAGAGATTTTTTAGAGGCGGTTTTTACAGAATGAGCCGAAGCACCATGCTGCATGGTAATAGATTGTGACATAGGATGATTGGTTTTACAGTACAAATATACGATTTTTTACGACAGATTAGATCACTACACATTAAATAGACCTTAAAAAAAGAGTCGCAATTTGCGACTCTAGAAGTATGTGTCTGACTACCCCGGACTAACGAGTAATCATGACATAATTCAATGCTGCAACCAGCCCAATTACATACAAAACTACAACCGCCACTACAAGTCCGTCTTCTACCTTCATTTTAGGAAATGCATGCATTTCACGTAGCATTTCTTTTAAGTTCGTCTGCTTGGGAATTGGTAAAATATGTGCCATATCTCGGGGTTTTTAATACTATAAAGCTAGAATGCCTCTGTAGTAAAAAAAATGACTTTAAGCATGTTTTGTAGCATCTTAAAAAATATTTGAAATTGACAATCACAAACAGTTGAGCAAAAAGACATTTTATTTTTTATTAGAATTTACATTACAAAAAATTCAACAATCTTTTACTACATCTTGAAATTTATTCAACACAGAATTGTAGTATTAGTACTACAAAAACAACTGAAGCAGGTAAAAAAAAGAGCCATCCGAAGATGGCTCTGAAATTGTTTTTTTGCGCTTAACCAAGCTGGATGACATACACTAAAGCTGTTGTTAATACAAATCCATAAACTACTCCTACCGTTGTTAACACCTTTTCCAGTCTTGCATTTCGTCCAATTTGAACGTTAGCTACTTGATTTTCATTTGTGTTGTTTTGATTGAAATTTTGTTGCATAGGTATATTGGTTTTGTACTATAAAGTTACACAAAATGTTCAATCCTTTACATAAGGTATAGCACTCGCAACTACAAAAATTGTAGCTTAAATTTCGCCAATAATCTAAAACCTGAAATAATTCCCAATCAGGAATCCTGTGAACTCCAAATTTGTTTGTATTCGTCGAGGCGCTGTTTGGATTTATTAAAAATATTTCTGCCTAAATCTTTCCCTTTTCTTAACTCCTTTCTTTCTTCTTCAGGTAATTCCATAACAGAAACACATTCATTGCTACAACAACCTTTCATTTTTTTTGCGCATTCTTCGCATTGAATAAATAACAAATGGCATGCTTCATTTTTACAGTTTGTATGCGTATCGCTGGGCTTACCACATTGGTGACAACTTGCAATAACGTCTTGTGTTATTCTTTCACCAAGTCGTTGATCAAACACAAAATTTTTACCAATAAATTTACTCTCTAGCCCTAACTTATTTAATTGATTGGCATAATTAATTACTCCACCTTCTAAATGATACACATTATCAAAACCCATATGCTTCATGTACGCACTTGCCTTTTCGCATCTAATTCCCCCAGTACAATACATTACAATATTTTTATGCTCACTTCCTTTTAGCATTTCTACAGCCATAGGTAACTGCTCCCTGAATGTATCTGATGGAATTTCAATTGCTCTTACAAAATGCCCTACCTCAAACTCATAATGATTGCGCATATCTACTACAATCGTATTTTCATCTTCTAACAATGTATTCATCTCTTCAGCATTCACATATTTCCCTTTGTTTTCCATACTGAAAGATGGATCCTCGATTCCGTCTGCTACAATTTTATCCCTTACTTTAATTCGCAATACCCAAAAACTTTTTCCATCATCATCAACAGCTATATTGAGCCTCAAACCATTCAAAGCAGGGTATTGGTATAAATACATTCTTAATTCTTCCAATTTTGAATTGGGTACACTAATCTGTGCATTTACTCCCTCTTGAGCTACATAGATTCTTCCAAATACTTGCAATGCAGTTAAATCTTTATACCAAGTATTCCTGAACTCTAGAGGATTTTGAATAGGAAAATACTGATAAAAACTAATGGTGGTTCTTGGCTCTTTTTCAGCCAACATACGAAGACGTAATTCTTCGTTATTAACACGATTGTGTAATAAAGGCATAATACTTCATTTTAGACATCCTTTTCAGAATGTTTCTGTGATACAATAAGAACCCGTTTGCAGGACGGGCAAAATGTAGTGCGAAGATACTTTTTATTTATTCATCACCTCCAGTCAATAATCCAGAAGTCGAGAATCGAATACCATTCATACGAATGCCACCTGATTGATACCCTTGTATCCAATCAATACGAATAATTTTAAAAATGTTTTCTAATCCTATAAACACCTCTCTGTAATACCTATTAGATGAAAGTTGAAGAGTATTGGCCCCAGTTACAATAAACCAGTTCAATCTCTTAAAACCAGGAATTTTATTGGTTAAAAAGCCATTTAAGTGATACTCGACATGGGCGGTTGAATAAAATTTATCGGTATTACTCATGGTGTAATAAGGAAGCAACTGAAAACTATTTAAATATGAAGATGCAAAGCTAGTTTGGTTGCCCAAAAAATGTTGATAATCTGGCAGAAACACTTGATCAGAATTTAAAAAGCCACCTATTGTAATTCTATAATTGAATCGGCCTGCAAGCTTTAAGTTTAAATTGTCGCTAACACGCAATCGCCAGCGTGCATAAGAAACGTCACTACCTAATATGTCAGGTAACCCAAGTGTAAGATTTCCGCTAATGGTTGGATACTTAGAACCAATATTCACTTTTCTTTCAGGATACTCAATGTATTTTGCTGCAGGCTGCCAATTAAATCCAACACCAACAGACAATGCTTGGTGTTGAGAAAGTGGTGCAGCACCTGGTATTTCTACTGGATAATTTTCAGTAAAGCTTTTATTCGCCCTGGTTCTCCAAACTTTTGGGTTCGTTAAATTAGTTAGTGGTCGTCTGTCTTGATATTCAATAAACCCATTCATAGTTACACCTTTCCCAACACCACCTGAGTAGCTTCCTCTAAAAAATCCAGCCTCATATAATTTAGCAAAATTTTGATTTTCTAGAAGAGTATAGTATGAGTTAATTCTAGGCAAAATAGGATTACCATTATTAAACTGAAATACCCTACTTCCTGCACTAAAACTAATATTGTTGGCGTATTTTTTTCCGTATGAATAACTCGTTCGCAAATAGCCATTCAAGCGACTATTACCAGTGCCATAACGTACTACTGGTTCAACAACCAACGCCCTTCTACCATTCTCCGTAAATCTTTTTGAATAGGTAAAAGCTGCGTTAAACACCCAACCCTCCACTAAATTATAGTTAATCATATCAAATACAGGTGGTATTGAAAAGCTTTCTCTGCTTTTCCTTTTTATAAAAGTTTCTCCAGTTAACAATAAACCTGTAAGTCTTACTTTATTAATTCGCTTATCTAGAGAATCTAAGTACTTCGGATCCTTTTGAACTTGTTCTAAGCTATCTTTCTTTTTATAATCCCGCATTTCTTCCTCAGACAGCTCTAATGGGCGAATCGTATCCCAAAAAGCTTTTGGACGCTTGTTAGAGCTATCTGCAAATTTTAATACAGTATTATCGAATGTCTTTTTTGTAAAAGAAGGATTCAAATTGTATTTATCATACACCTGCACAAAACTTCCAAAAAATTCAAAACCCAAGATCTTTCCAGATGGATAAATTACCTGAGATTTTACGACCCAGCCTTTGGTGGCGGGTACATACAATTGTTCTATAATAAGTGTATCTAAAAATTGCATTTGTTGCTCTTTTAGCAAGCTTAACTGTAAGCTATGAATTCGCCATTGATCCTCTACTATATTAATATATCCACTAAATAATGGCTCATACTTTCTTCTTGGAATAACCTTTATTTTACTAATCTCAATGCCATTTTCGTAAAAACTTCCTTCAAATTTGTACTTATAATAATTGAGTGCACCCTGTGCAATAGGAGAAATAAATCCGCGTGGATTTAATCCTGAGCCTAGACTAATATTATTGTCATAAAATGAAATGACTTGAGGGCTGCTAAAACCAAAACCATCACTTTGTCCGCTCACTCTGGTAGACAAAACTTCTACTTTGCTTTTGTTGCCTTCTTCAACAGAATATTTAGCAAGGGTTTCAGATAAAAAAATCATTTTTCTCTTACTGGAATCTCCATCTTCAAAGTCAACTGTTTGCCCAAGAAATTTTTTGGGGAAATCTCTAAGTTGCAGCTGACCTTTAATGTAGACTTCTGTCTCAAAACGTTTAATTTCATCTCTGTAAAAAGACCTTTTCTCAATGGCTTTTCTTATTATTCCATAAGCAGGGTCTTCTCCCCCAGCCTTCACTTCAACACCTTTTAAATCGTATGACTGTTCTGAAAGTGTAAATATGATTTCAATATCTTCCTTCCCTACTTTAATAACCTGCTCTTTTGCTTGATAACCAACATGCTGGCAAACTAACGTGTATGTTCCAGCACCTAATTCCAAAGTAAATTTACCCAATTGATTGGCAGTAGTGCCTTTTGTAGTTCCTTTTACAACCACAGAAGCAAACTGTAATGGATTACCTTTTTCATCAAAAACTTGTCCCTTAACATTGGAAGCATAAACGGTTACTACCGATAAAATCGTAGAGATAATAGCTAGCAAATAATGTTTCATAAAAGCGAAGTTAATACTCCCATTTTATGATTATTCACCACTCTTAAAAATTCACTTTGCTTTTCTTTTTAGTAACGCTGCTGACCATCCAGACAATCCATTCAAAAGGCCTCCAACAACGGAAGTCAACGCTATCACGGCATTTGAGCTTCCACCTAATGGCAAAATTTCGGCAACTTTTTTGGAAAGAAGATGCTCATTTTGGATATCGGTATAAATTGCTAAAACCGCCCATAAAGTTAGCAATGAAAAGAAGCTAAGTACGAGTGCCCAAGTTGGCTTTAAGTTGAAAGTCCAGCAGATTAAAAAAGTTGAAAAAACAAAGCTGTACCAAGGCAAAAAACTAAATAAGCCTAATACATAACCCATCAATATCATTAAAGCAAATGCTGAGAACTGTTTCATATAAATTAATTAAGCGGGGATAAATGTGATTTTCCATTTCATTTCCTTCAATTGAGATGCCTTCTGTTTTTTTACAAACAGAGCTTTGTGGTACTTACCTCCAGCCCAGTCATTCAAAAAAAGGTCATAATAGTGACTTCCCGGGTTACCACTTTGTCCTCCGGGATATACACAATACGCCTCCACATCCTCAGTTAAGTGTACTACCATCCTCCAACTTGGACCATGGGTTTGAGTAGTTGCATTAATAATACAGTTTGCCCCACCTATAGGTACATGCAATCTACTTAAAGCAGGAATTTTAAGTAAATGAGAGACCTTAGTATCTTTCCATACACCCCAAGCAACAGATTGACTTTGTGACTTTTGATCAATTGCGTTCACTGCATTTTTAAAAGCCTGTAAAACTAAGTCCTGTATAGTTTCTTGCTTGTTAACAGTAGTTATATTATCTACAAATCTGCCAAGATTCCCTTGCTTCAACTGCTCTAAAATAACAGTCTCGTCTGGCCATCTCAAATTAACATTTGCTTGCGAATATTCATCGGAGTATATAGCCACTTCTAAACTGTCCCACCAAGTGTGAAAAACTGTTGCACCCATTTCATTGATATCATTTCTCAAATTCCAAGACTTTGCAATATCAACATACTTCTGTTCGGCAGTTGTTAAGGCCTGCCCTTCTAACTCTTTTAGCAATAGCGGTAATGCTATTGCTGCAAAAACATTATAGTTGTCGGTTTGCATTTGCATCATGTGCTGCGGTGTAATTGGCTCATTAAAAGAGGCTAAATATTGATTTACTGCAATACCTCTAAACAAAGGAAAATTGGTTGCAGCACCTAAATAATAGGGATAGTTTGCGTCAGTCGCTGGCTGATTAGCACTGCTTACAAAACCTCTGGATGGGTTGAGTATGTATGGATTTTCTGCGGAAGGAATCATTCCTTGCCACCTGTATTGGCTGTCAGCACCGCTCATGAGGAACTCCCCTTGTCGCTCCCATCTTGCAGGAAATTTACCTTGCTGACGTATGGCTATATCACCTGTATGTGATGCAAAAACAAAGTTTTGTCCTGGACAATAAAAGTGCTCTGTAGCAGCTAAATAGTCGGCATGATTTTTAGCACGATTCAACTGATAAAATGTGAGTAGCTCATTAGATGCATCGTGTGCTGTCCAACGAACTGCATAATATTTCCCATCCTTATTCATATTCTTGTATGAAGTATCAAACATAACGGGTCCCCATTCAGTCATTGCAATTTTTTCAATTCTTTCCCCCAGATCTCTAACCTTAATTTTCTCTTCTCTAAAGCTTGCTTTTTTCCATTCACCATTATATTGATACTCTTGCATGGATGCATCTTTGAATTGCACTTCATAAAAATCTTTTACATCTCTTCCTGCATTAGTAACCCCCCAAGCAATGCTGTCATTAAATCCAATTATAATTGCTGGCGATCCAGGAAAACTAGCACCATAAGCATTTGATCCAGGTCCACTTAATTGCATTTCAAACCATAAAGAAGGCAGGTTTAATCCAAGGTGAGGATCACTACAAAGAATGGGCTTTCCACTTGCAGTTAACTGCCCACTAACCGCCCAATTATTACTGCCATTATTTGGATCTGTTTGAATTGGTAAATCCGCTCCTTTCTTTTTGTTAGGGTAGAAATAAGTTGAATCTACGTTTCCTGGCGCTTTGGGCTGAATGCTAGGTTTTGCAAAAGCTGTTCCTTTAGGAATAATAGGATCTGTCATGGGTTGTTGAATAGGAAACAATTTTGCAAAATCATCATAACCAAAATAATCTCTAGTATTGGTCATGGTGAATTCTTGCAACCCCATCCAAGTCAAATCAAATGACATATACTTTAAAAACAAGGCCGATTTAAAAGCCGTCCATTCTTCTGGCTGGTAGTTCAATAGTTTATATTCGAAAGGCAAATTCTGTTGACCTAACTGTTTGATATATGCGTTCACCCCTTCTGCATAAGCAGCAGTAGCAGCAGAAATTTCTGGGCTCGATTTCATGGCTTCAACACTTCTTTCAGCTGCGTATACCATTCCAATTCTTCGAAACATTTTATCTATGGCAACAAAATCGGTGCTTCCCACTTTTTCTCCCATGATTTCGCTTAACCGACCTGCAGCAGCATGTGTTTGAAATTCCATTTGCCAAAGCCTAAACTTCGCATGTAAATATCCTTGTACTTTGTACATATCCTCCTCGTTCTCCGCATATATATGAGGCACTAAATTTTCATCGATATACACAGATACGCTATCCTTTATTCCAGGTATGGCAATGCTCTCATTCCAATCCTGATTTTTGGGTTCAGCATTTTTCCAAAAACCATACTGAGGCGATAAAAAGTAGCCGAGTCTGGGTGTTTTATTACCACCCACTGTTAGTGGGCGATCAAGTACTACGACCAAAGCAATGGTGCACAAGAGGACAATTATTCCAGGTAAATATTTCATAGCAAGCTATTCTACATTCTAAGATAGTGCCATTCTACTTACCTCCAAAATTCAAACTATTGAAGCTTAGAAATAAGTTGCTGAAGTTCTTTTTCTGAATTGAAAGCATGTAATACAATTCTTAATCGCTCTGCACCCGCTGGAACCGTTGGATACAATACTGGTCGAACATCAAATCCCGCATGTTGAAGCATTTTTGCCAAGTTTCTTACCTCCGTATTACCCGGAACAATAACACCTTGAATGGCAGTATTTGAAATAAGTTTATTGAAGCGAATCTTAGCCTCCTGAAATTGAGTGACCAAATTACGCAAGTGGTTTCGCTCCAATTGCATGTTTGGGAAAATTTTATAAGAACTAAGAATAGCATGAACTGCAGACTCAGGAAGCGATGTTGAATACATTAAACTTCTTGCAAAGTTGATGAGATAGGACTTTAACCTTTCGCTACCTAAAACCACGGCACCATGACAACCACAGGCTTTACCAAATGTATGTATACGTGCAAAAACATCTCTTTCTAATTTACAGACCTGCACCCATCCTTCACCTTGATTACCAACAACGCCGGTTGCATGTGCTTCATCTATGATAACATGTGCATTAAATTCTTTTGCTATGGCAACTATTTCATGCAAGGGACAAAAATCACCATCCATACTAAAAACCGACTCTGTAACAATAAAGCATTGTCCACTTGCCTTTTGAACTTTTTTCTTCAGGTCTTCAAGATCATTATGCTTAAATGAAAAAGACTGCGCCATAGATAAACGAATGCCATCACGAATGCTTGCATGACTTAAGTAATCATACAGAATAGTATCTCCTTTTTGGGGAACAGAAGATAATAAACCAACATTTGCGTCGTATCCAGAGTTAAACAATAAAGCACTATCAGCAGCATGAAAACTCGCTATGAACTGCTCCACCTCATTTATGTAAGGCGTATGTCCAGCTAATAATCTGGAGCCTGTTGAACCAACAGAAAGATTTTCACTAGAATGATGAAGTAACTTACTTTTAGCAATTCCCAAATAATCATTTGAACAAAAATCAATTTTATTAGGAAGATGAATGAGTGTACGAAGTGAATTGGCCTCGACTCTAGCTTGTAGCTTTTGATCTAGAAAATGATCTGGATACATAGCCCAAAACTACCATATTCCTTCTATTCGTACTTTTATACCGCTATGGAATATTCTCAACACACAAAAAATATATTAGGTCTACAACTACCTACAGACCCTCGATGGGCGAACCTCGATTATTTATCACTCGAAGAAATTTTAACTGACCATGCCTATTGTGAGCAAAAGGCTGCAACCACTTGTATTTCCTTAATTCAACGCTACTCCGACAAAGTTGATTTGGTGAATGAACTTGCGCCTATTGTTGCGGAAGAATGGGGACATTTTAGGGCCGTTTTACATGAAATTCAAAAAAGAGGTTTACAACTTGGAAAGCAAAGAAAAGACGAATATGTGAATCGTCTATTGGAATTCCAAAGAAAAGGAGGTCATCCCCAAGATAGGTTTCTGGATCAACTACTCACAATGGCACTCATAGAAGCGAGAAGCTGTGAACGATTTAAAAGACTGAGTGAAGGTTTATCTGATGAATACCTCAGAAAATTTTATAGAAAGTTTATGGAAAGTGAAGCTGGACACTACACTTTGTTTATAACGCTTGCAGAAAAATATATTGATAAAACTATTGTAAGAAATCGTTGGAAAGAATGGCTAGCCTTTGAAGCAAAATTGATGAAAGAACTTACACCAAGACAAGATCGCATTCATTAAACTCATTCAAGTAAAGCAGACTTAAAGTAGGCAATTTCATTCTCAAAATCAAGCATTGGAAATTTAGTCTGAAGCAAGATTGTTTTGTCTAAATACTTTCTAATAAAATTTTGATGCTGTTCTGTGGTTGGGTGAAAACTTCTATGCTGAAATGCAAGTTTAATTTCATCAATTTCTGCGATTAACTGATTAGTTGATTCACTCATGCAATTCAGTTTAAGCTTGTCCCACACATATTGCGTTGCCTGATAATTAGGGTGTACAAGATCTTCCGCAAAAAAACGATAATCCCTTAATTCATCTACTACTATTTCATAAGCTGGGAAATAATATACACGATTAAATTTATCTGCTAAATGATGAACTGCTTGCAATAAAACTGACTTACTCCTATTATTATCTACCAAGCCTTCTCGTAGGTGCCTTACCGGACTTACTGTAAAAACAACCTGACAATGATTATTGCATTGAAACAACCTGTGTAGTACATTATCCAGCATTGCAATTACTTCCTCTAATAGAAGCAATCTCTTTCTAAATAAATTAGCAGGTGCTTTATGGTTATTAGCAACAATACTTCCTGCACTTCCTAAACTAGAGTCGACCAATTGATATACCCAAGCACTTCCTAATGTAATAACAACCTGCTTAGCAGTTTTCAAGAATTGCGCACTATAGGCGATTGAAGTATTAATTTTCTGTATTGCCAGCTCAGGATCAACATCTGAAAATCGGCTATGATGATTCCAACTGTGCCACACTTCATTCAATTGAAATAAATCTTCTAAACAATATGCTTTCTCTTCAAAATAATCCTGAAAAGCTTGTACAATACTAGCAGGGTTAAATAGAATTCCGTGTGGATTTTCACAAATTGAAAACTTTGCAGCTTGTAATTTCTGACCAATATTTTCAGTGAAGCAAGAGCCAATCAAGAAGATAGAACTTGGTAACTCAAATAGTTGTTCTGGTTGTTTGATATCGGTATGCAACTGAAATTTCATATCAAGATCTAAATATTTCTGCTGCCATTCTTTTTGATTCATTCCAAGCAGCAGCGTTGATAGAAGCTATAATTCCTTTTTCTTCAAAATAGGATAAGACCCATTCGGTTGCCATATTACCTACCAAATCATCTGCAGCCATTGGACACCCTCCTATGCCTAAAATGGCTGCATCTACTCTTGTGCAACCAGCAGCAATTGCAGCATCTAATTTTTCCTTCCAAAAACCAACAGTTGCATGTAAGTGAGCGCCCCATACAATATTAGGATAGGCTGGAACCAATGTTTCAAAAGCATTAAAAATTTGATCAGGATTTGCTACTCCTACTGTATCTGCCAAGCTCACAATCTCAATACCTTCTTCAGCCATTTTATGCGCCCATTCAAGTAATAATTCTGAAGAATACGTGTCTCCATAAGGATTTCCAAACCCCATACTCAAATACACTACCAATTGTTTATTATGCTGCTTACATAAGGTGTGAATAGAGGCAAGTCGTTTCCAACTTTCTTCTTGTGTGCTATTCGTATTACGCATTTGGAAAGTTGGAGAAACAGAAAAAGGAAAACCCAGATATTGAATTGCTTCATGTGAGCAGGCATCTATGGCCCCTCTTTCATTCGCAACAATAGCCAATAACTTACTTGCAGTATTTGTAAGATTGAGTTGTTGCAATACATCTTTGGTATCTACCATTTGAGGAATTGCTTTTGGAGAAACAAAACTTCCAAAATCAATTGTATGAAATCCAACCTGTAATAATTGATTGATGTATTTAACCTTTTGCTCAGTTGGAATGAAGTGTTTCCAGCCTTGCATAGCATCTCTTGGACATTCTACAAGCTGAATAGATTTATTGTTTGTCATGATCTTCTCTTCATCATTGCTTCATACAAAATAATACCGGCAGCTACTGATACATTAAATGAATCGAACTTTCCTTTCATAGGAATTGAAAAAAAATGATCGGCTGCTTTAGCAAGATAGGGTTGCACTCCTTTGCCTTCATCACCTAAAATAATACAGCTGGGAATTGCAAAATCTAAAGAAGACAATTCAGTCTCTGCTCTCATTTCAGAAGTAAACACCTGAATACCATTAGAATGCAAAGTATCTACTGCCTTCAACAGGCTATTTACTCTGCAAATATGAATATGTTGCAAAGCTCCTGCACTACTTTTCATGGCTTCTTCATTCAAAGCTCCAACGCCTTTATCAGGAATAATCATAGCTTGAGCTCCACAACAAACAGCAGATCTAGCTATTGCGCCTATATTTCTTACATCTGTTATGCCATCTAGCATTAAGAAAAGTGGAACATCGCCTCTTCCCACAACAAAATCAACCACATCTTGTACATCCATGTATTGCACAAGGGCAGCCATTGCAATTACTCCTTGATGATTGGCTCTCGATAAACCATTCAACTTTTCAATGGGTACTGGCTGGACTGGAACTTGTTGCTGACGAGCTAATCTTTTGATATCTTCTATTAATTCGCCCGAAATGTTTTTCTGTATCCAGATTTTATCGAGGGCTTTCCCCGATTGTAACGCCTCCATAACTGGCTGACGGCCTATTACTAAAGATGATTTACGCATGTAGTACAAAATTACAGGGCTTCTTCAAGCATGAGCACTTTTATTTTGAGCAAAGCAGCTACCGACATAGAATCGGTTATTTCACCCCGCAAACACATTTGGTAAGCTTCCTCAAAAGGGAGCTTTTTAACAAGAAGTTGCTCAGTTGGCTCTGGAGAGGACTTTTGCTGTGATAAACCTGTTGCAAGAAATATAATAGCCTCCTCATCAGAAACAGAATTACTTAAATGCATATTCAATATGGGCTTCCAATGTTTGGCAACCAAACCTGTTTCTTCAAGTAATTCTCTTTTTGCTTCTTCTAAGGGAACCTTACAAAGGTCTCCTCCACCTTCTGGAATTTCCCAGCTATAACTATTTGTTGTAAAACGAAATTGTCCTACTAGCCAAATATTGTTATTCTCATCTAAAGCAACAATCCCAAGTGCTTTGTTCTTAAAATGCACTTTACCATAAATGCCATTTCCTCCACCTGGATGAATGACCTGATACTCGGTAAGTTTGATCCACGCATTATCATATATGTCTTGCTTACCAAGAATTTTCCATGGATTAGTTGTAGAATTATCCATGTTTCTTTCTTCTTTTATTGTAGAAATATGACACCAAAATCATAGCTATAATATAGACAACCACTAAAGCAATCATTCCAAATTTAGCGATGGCTGCATGTCGAGATACCCATACAGATGTCTTTGTAATATTTTCTGATAATGTAATAAGCATAGCAACATTCTCAATAAAATCTAGTATTCCAGCAAGAACACTCAACTCAAGAAATAAGTAACCCATCCATCGTTGCCAAGTTTTAGTGAAAAAAGAGATAAATGCTTGACAGCAAAAAAAGAAGAAACAAGAATAGGCTATCAGCAGAAAAAAATCTAAAATAATATTCACCTTCAAAGGCGACTTACCTACTGCAATTATCATTTCCTCTGCCGAAGCTCTTGAATCGGCTAGTTCAAAGCTTACAATACCCATTGGAGTAACCTCAGTTACCAATCCAGATAAATCACTATGAACCCTCACTACAGTTAAAAGAACAGCCGTACAAAGGCCTGCAATCATGACTTTCTTAAACATGACGTAAAGAAACAAAAAAACCTCTGTCAAACGACAGAGGTTCATATGTAAAATATAAAAGATTACTTCAAGCCAAATGCCTTTTTCACCTTAGAAACGTAATCTAATTTCTCCCAAGTAAAGAGTTCAACTTTCACTTTTTTAGACTTACCATCTGGAGATACAAAGGTTTTTTCAACCACCTCGTTCTTTCTTCCCATATGGCCATAAGCAGCTGTTTCACTGTACATTGGTGTTCTTAACTTTAATCTTTGTTCAATAAAGTAAGGACGCATATCAAAGATTTGGGCCACAAGCTTACCAATTTCTCCATCAGTCATGTTAACTTTTGAAGTTCCAAAAGTATTAACGTTGATAGAGGTAGGTTCTGCAACTCCAATTGCATAAGAAACCTGTACCAAAACTTCATCGGCTACACCAGCAGCAACTAAGTTTTTAGCAATATGACGAGTAGCATAAGCAGCAGAACGGTCAACCTTACTAGGATCTTTTCCGCTAAAAGCACCACCACCATGCGCACCTTTACCGCCGTATGTATCTACAATAATTTTTCTTCCAGTCAAGCCAGTATCACCATGTGGCCCACCAATAACAAATTTACCAGTTGGGTTGATATGGTATTTGATTTGGTTATTGAAAAGCTTTGCGTACTTCTTATACTTTGCTTTAACGCGAGGAATCAAAATTTCAACAATATCTTTTTTAATCTTAGCTAACATTTTAGCCTCGGTATCAAAATCATCATGCTGAGTAGAAACAACAATTGTATCTATACGAACTGGTCTGTTGTTGTCATCATACTCTAAGGTAACTTGACTTTTAGCGTCTGGACGTAAATACTTAATTTGCTTATTCTCTCTGCGAAGAGCTGCTAATTCAATCAAAATTTTATGTGCCAAATCAAGCGCCAAAGGCATATAATCTTCAGTTTCATTGCTTGCATAACCAAACATCATACCTTGGTCACCAGCACCTTGTTCTTCTTTCTTTTTCTTATCAACACCCTGATTGATATCAGCACTTTGTTCATGAATAGCAGATAAAATACCACAGCTATTTGCCTCGAACATATATTCACTCTTCGTGTATCCAATTTTGCGAATGACACCACGAGCAATTTCTTGAACATCTAAATATGCTTTCGACTTCACTTCGCCAGCTAGAACAACTTGTCCAGTAGTAACTAAGGTTTCACAAGCCACTTTCGATTGTGGGTCAAATGCTAAAAAATTGTCAATTAAAGCGTCTGAAATCTGATCGGCTACTTTGTCTGGATGTCCTTCAGAAACGCTTTCAGAAGTAAATAAATAAGGCATGACGGGTTATTTTGTGTGCAAATATAGTGTTGCACGGTGAAAGGTTAAATCTTTGTATAAATGATTCTCAAACGAACCCGATTTGTAGAGTGATTGCCCCCTCCCAAACGTACCCTTCCTTGGGCATGGCCGTTTGCAAATGCAGATGAAAAATTAAAGAATCCAATTGTACCTCCTGCTCCAAATGGGGGGCTATAAGCAAAGAAGTCGTTCACTACCGGGGAATACAACCTGAAGTCAAACTCATTCTCTCTCCTAGTTGCAATACCTTGAACATATCTAGAAATATCAAAAGTATATTGAGCTACCCTACTAAATGGCGGAACTGTTCTAAATCGTACAATCCCTCCTGCTGTTCCTAAGTTTGGTTGACCTTCGTTTACTACGAAGTCACTTGGAATATTTCGTTTACGTTGGTTAACACTGTCATAGAAGCCTAAAAATAAATATCCTGGAACTTGCAAAATATTATCGAGGGTTGGATTAGCAGGTACTTGCGTAAACTGCAGTTCGGCCCTATGAATAATTCTATTGGTTAAATTTCTTAATCCAGGTATACGAACTCGCACAAATGTGCCTGGTCCTGTTTGAACGTGCAAAAGACTGTCTGGTGTATTGTTTTGGAGATAAGTATTGATTTCTGCCCCATTTCTGTTTCTTTGAATGAGGTTTGCATGTCCCGTTGTGAAATTATTAAATCGGAAATAAACCACACTCGTATCTCTTCTAGTTGCACCAGCAGCTTTACTGGTAAAATACAAGCCTAGTTTTGTTTTTTCATTTAGTAACGAAGTGTACAAAACAATGTTTCCATTACCCAACTGACCTGTAATTGCAAAACCAGCAAAATTTCTTTTAAATGCACTATCCGATGCATAAGCGCTAACGCTGTCGTATTGCTTTATAAAACGCTGAGCAAATGATGATGGTAAAGGAAATCTAATGATATCAACATGCTGCTCGAAACGAGTATTTAAAGAGTCTCTTAAACGTCTTGGATCAAAACTTCTAGTAATTAATGGTGCACCTGCAAATTGAATATTAGGCGTTGGGGTAATAGTGAACTGCTTGCTAGTATCAATAGGGGTAAGCTGACTTACTTCATATACACTTAAAGTCACTGGCTGTAATGTATCACCCCAAAAACCTTTGTAATCTAACATAAGCACGGCAGAATCTGCTGTAAGACTATCCTTTGAACCAGGAAAGACAAACGGAAGGAAAGGCGGTCTAACCTCAAAATAAGTACTAGCTAAGGTTGTTCCAAATTGAGGATCATTGCTAATTGCCCCGATTACATGGTTATCGTTTGGAAACATTCTTAATGTATCCGTATCAACAAATACATCAGTTACCACATCAATAAAGGTATCTAGTGTATTAACTCCATCAATAGGCGGAATAAGCTCACTTCCAATGTCTGTAGTGGTAATTTTAGTGCAACCAATTACCAATCCAATTACTAATAAAATACTATAAAATCCTGAAAAACGAAGACGCATGGTTGGTGTTAGGTTACTTGCTTGCAAGGTCGTTGTACAAATCTAAATACTCTGTTAAATCAGAATCCCATCCTTTGAAAGGAATAATTTTCTTCCCTTTTACTTTTGTGAACTCTGTTTTTAAGGCCGAATCTACTTCATCTGCTCCAAAAGTGATAGCATCTGCATCTTTTGCCCCCCCTCTGAATAAAGAGGGATTGTTTGAGTCTTTGAAAGCCTCCAAATCTTTTTCCTTAATGCCAGCGTTAATAACTGCCTTCTTAACAAAATCATCACCTAAACTTTCTTCAAAAGTATTTCCACCTATTGTAAAGACTACTTTACTATGGGCAAAAACAGGTTCTTTTTTGTATGCTGTTTTAATATAGGTAGGAATTAATCCAGTCATCCAGCCACTACAATGAATGATATCTGGTGGCCATCCAAACTTCTTAACAGTCTCTAAAGCTCCCTTACAAAAGAAAATTGTACGAAGCCCATTATCATCGAACCACTTTTCCTCATCATCGTGAAAAATTTGCTTTCTTTTAAAGAAGTCTTCGTTCTCTAAGAAATATACTTGAAGTCTTGCATTGGGAAGAGAAGCGACTTTAATTTGAAGTGGATAATCGTCGTCATCTACTGAAACATTAATTCCAGACAATCTTACAACCTCATGAAGTTTATGGCGTCTTTCATTGATCACTCCAAATCGGGGCATGATACAACGTACTTCTAAACCAGACTCATTACTTTTAATAGCCAGCTTATTTACAATTTCAGCAAATTCAGTTAGCTCCAAGTATGGAGACATTTCTGTGGCTATAAATAAAATTCTTTTCTTTGTTGACATCAGCGCACAATTTTGCAGGTCGCGAAAATTAAGTGTGCAAAGGTAAGTATTTCTTATTAGAATTGAATTTTAGGGGTACTCAACCCTTTCTAAATCATTGATAATGATCATCTTCAGGCAGAATCAAGCATTGCAGACCTACCTCAAAAAGGAAAAAAACGACGGAAAAAGAGTAGGTTTTGTTCCAACAATGGGTGCTTTACATAAAGGGCATTTAGAATTGGTGAACCAAGCCGCCAAAAACTGTGACTTGGTTGTGGTAAGTATTTATGTGAACCCTACTCAATTTAACCAGCAAGAAGATTTTGACAAATACCCAATAACACCCGCTTCCGATATAGATGCTCTTTTGAACAGCGAATGTGCTGTTTTATTTACCCCTTCAACTCAAGAAATCTACCCCAATGGAACGGATAATTTGCCTTTCTACAACTTGGGGGTATTAGAAACAGTTCTTGAAGGTGCGCATAGACCTGGACATTTTCAGGGTGTTTGTGCTGTAGTTGAACGATTGTTGAGAATTGTAGGTCCTGATGAATTATTTCTTGGACAAAAAGACCTACAGCAATGCACTGTGATACAGAAACTTCTTGAACTCACACCTGATATTGAAGTAAAACTAAATACTATTCCTACAGTTCGAGAAGAAAGTGGCTTAGCATTGAGTAGCCGCAATAAACGACTCAGTGAAGAAGGCAAGAGAAGGGCCAGTACTTTATTTCAAGTGCTTCAAGCTGTTGGGAATGGTTTACAGCATGGAGATTTAGAAGCAGTTGTTGAAGACCAAAAACAATACATCTTAGAAAATGGATTTGAATCAATCGATTATTTGCAAGTAGCTGATTTGTATAAGCTTGAACCAATTTTGAGCAAAGAAAATAAACCTGTTGCCATTCTGGTTGCTGCAACCATTGAGGGTGTTAGATTAATAGACAATATAATTATTCACTAATTTTTTCGAATCTTCATCAATCGGCATACTACCTTTGCGCACTATGTTGATTGAAGTATTAAAATCGAAGATTCACAGAGCCACTATCACTGAGGCTAATTTACAATACGTGGGAAGCCTAACCCTCGATGAAGATTTGATGGAGGCAGCTAATATGATTGAATATGAAAAGATTCAAGTGGTGAACGTAAACAACGGCGAAAGACTAGAGACTTACTTAATCAAAGGAAAAAGAGGAAGCGGAGTTGTTTGCTTAAACGGGCCAGCTGCTCGCAAGGGGGCCGTAGGCGATACGGTCATCATCATTTCTTACGCAACTATGGATTTTGAAGCAGCGAAACAGTTCCAACCGGCAGTTGTCTTTCCTAAACAAGGCAACAAATTATAATTACCATGAAAAGGCCGCTGTTTCTTGCGGCCTTTAATTTTTCAACTCTAATAGTAAACTGGAATTAGGGGTGTACCTTTATTTTGATAAGGTTTTAGCTAAATCTGCAATCTTACTGTTTGGATTACTTTTATACAATGTTTTTCCAGCACTATCTAAAACAACCCACGAAGGCAAACTTAGCTCTTTCTTATTTTGACCCTGCCCAGTTAAATACTCCAGAAAGTTGGCAGGCTTTTTCCAAAATCCTGTACCAAACGCTTCATTACTTAAAAAATAAGCTTTATCTGGCTTTGTTGATAGCACTTTTTGTAGACCGTATAAGGTTATATCATGATAGCCGACCGATACAAATATTTTTTGATAGTCTTTGTACGATGCCAACTCATCGAACTGCTTAAAATTAGAAAAGCCAGATTCAGGGGTATCCCAAGGGGTATACATTAAAAAGAAAATTTTAGGTTCCCCATTGGCTTTCAAAAGATCGACCTCTTTTTTATCTAATTCTTTAATGGCAATTGCATTGCCTTCGTAAGTAATGGTTCCTTTCTCTCGCATCTCCTGTTTCCACTCTGCATTCATTTCTTTATAAGAGCGTTTGTGACTCGTAACCACTGAACAAGAACAAAAAATTAGCAAGAAGAATAATGGTAGGATTTTCATAACTTTTGAATTTGTGGTTTATAACATTGATGATTTAACAGACTAACTTAAAACCCCTCGAAGCTAATGTTCGGAATAGAAAGAGCGGAACATTTGCTGTTAAAAAATATTAAAAATCGGCCTCCTTTTAAACATTTAGGCTATTAAGAATTAATATTTCTAAATTCGCTGCAACCATGAAAAAGAAACTCAATGCTGTTTTAAAGTACCTCGTTTTTTTAGGCTTGGGTGTTTTTTTAGTTTGGTGGAGTTTGCGTGCAATACCAGAAGAAAAATGGGGCGATTTTAAAGCCTCCTTGTCTGGAGCGCGATACTGGCTCATACTTCCGGTATTTGGCATACTTACATTAAGCCACTGGTTAAGAGCAAAAAGATGGAATATGCTTATTGAGCCAATGGGCTATGCACCTTCCATGAAAAACAGCTTTTTTGCCGTAATGGTAGGTTATTTAGCCAACCTGGCTGTTCCTCGTTTAGGAGAAGTATTCAAGTGTACCATACTTGCTCGTTACGAAAAAATACCAGCCGATAAACTAATAGGGACTATTGTTGCTGAAAGGGCGGTAGATGTTATTTCACTTGGATTTGTGTTTCTACTGGCACTAACTTTTCAATATGAAATTGTTGGTTCCTACATTGCTGAATTATTATTGCCATTCTTGAAAAATAAACAAGGCGAACTTTCCATTGAAAAAATACTGGTACTTATATTTATACTTTGTGTGATTGCTGTTATCATATTTGTCTTGTTGAAAAAGTTCGGCAACAATCCTTCTGTAGCATTTATCAAAAAAACAATCAAAGGTGCTTTTGAAGGATTAAGTAGTGTCACTAAAATGAAGGGTAAGGGAATATTTGTTCTGTATAGCGCAGCCATTTGGATATTGTACGCTTTAGGCACTTGGGTAGGTATGTGGGCCACCATAGGTACTGAACATCTTGGAATTGGCGCTGCATTTTCAGCATTATTCTTTGCAAGCATAGGAATGATTGTAACGCCGGGCGGAATTGGTGCTTATGCACTGTTTCTTGCAACAGCGCTAGAAAAAAATGGCATCCCATTTGAACTGGCATTTGCAAACGGAACTTTGCAATGGTTTGCACAATTCATTATTGTATTGATTTGGGGATTTGTATCATTAGGACTACTACCTATATTAAATAAAAAGAAACTACATGAAACAAGTTGAAGCCATTCAAAAGAAAATATTCACTTTAACAGACTTGGTGCGACAAGTTGCGGCTTGGCGGGTAAAAGGATATCAGGTTGCCTTTACAAATGGTTGTTTTGATATTTTACACGAGGGACATATTTTTTCTTTAGAAAAAGCAGCCTCTGAAGCACAAATTTTAATTGTTGGTGTAAACAGTGATGCTAGTGTTCAAAAACTAAAAGGTGCTGAAAGACCCATCAACAAAGAGAAAAGCAGGTGCCTACTTTTAGCTAGTCTAGCTGTGGTAGATGCAGTTATTGTATTTGAAGAAGATACCCCACTAGAGCTCATCAAATCAGTTCAACCCAACGTATTAGTGAAAGGCGGTGATTATACCATTGATCAAATTGTTGGTGCTAAGGAAGTTCAATCTTGGGGTGGACGAGTTGTTATAAATCCAATTATCGAAGGATTTTCTACAACAGGCATCATCCAAAAAATAAAGAGCAGCTATTCCTAAAATCTTAACATAGTTGAATAAAGGCTTCATTTATATTTGACTATACTGGAATAGATATGAATAAGAAAAATCTCATACAACGCGATATATCTTGGCTGAGTTTTAATGCGAGGGTGCTACAAGAAGCCAATGACCCTACTGTACCTTTAGCTCAAAGAATTAGATTCTTAGGAATTTTCAGTAATAATTCAGACGAATTTTTTCGAGTACGTGTTGCAACCCTAAAAAGAATGGTTGAATTTGCTGAAAAGCGAAGGAAGCTGAACATGCACATGGAAGATGATCCGCAGGCAATACTCGATCAAATACAAACCATTGTGCTGCAGCAACAAAATGAATTCAATAGAATTTGGGAAGGCATTTTGAGGGAAATGAAAAAGGAAAAAATTTTCCTGCTTGATGAAAAACACCTCAACACTGAACAAAAAAAATTTGTTGCAAAATACTTTGAAGAGGAAGTACGATCAAACATTATCCCCCTAATGATTGAATCTTCTCCTACCCTGCCCTATTTGCGAGATAAAAGCTTATACTTAGGTGTGGTAATGCGCAAAAAAGATTCTGCGTACAGACAAAAATATGCGCTTATTGAAGTGCCTTCAAAAGCAGTTGGTCGATTTATTCAACTCCCTGGCAAACCAGGTGAAAAAAATATCATTCTTCTTGAAGACGTAATACGCTATAACCTTCCCACTATATTTTCTTATTTTGGTTATGACTACTTTTCATCGCATGTATTTAAAGTAACTAAAGATGCTGAAATTGACTTAGACAGTGATGTATCCTTATCATTTGTCGAGAAAATAGAAAAAGGTCTTAAAAACAGACGTAAAGGCAAGCCTGTTCGATTTGTGTATGATAAAGAAATGGATGCAGGATTGCTTGAATTTTTAATTCGCAAATTGAACCTTTCAAGAAAGAGCAATATCATTCCTGGCGGACGCATACACAACTTTCGTCATTTTATGGATTTTCCATTTCATCTTATTCCCTCGCCCCCAAGAAAAAAGCCATTTGTTCATCCCTTATTGCATCACCAAAGAAGAGTAACTGATGTTATTTTACAACAAGATGTGATGCTACATTTTCCATACCACAGCTTTGACCCAGTAATTGATTTATTGCGTGAAGCAGCAATGGATCCTGACGTACTTTCAATAAAAATAACCGCATACAGACTAGCCTCTAATTCCAAAATCATTAATGCACTCATTAATGCTGCTAGAAATGGTAAACAAGTTGTTGTAATGCTAGAACTAAAAGCACGGTTCGATGAGGAAGCTAATTTAGAATGGAAGACAATTTTAGAAGAAGAAGGTGTACAAGTATTATTGGGTGTACCACGCATGAAAATACACGCCAAGCTTTGTATCGTTAAAAAAAGAATAGGTACAAAAGTGTTACAATATGGATTTGTTAGTACGGGTAATCTTCACGAAAAAACTGCTACAGTATATGGCGACCATTGCTTACTAACCTCGAACCGTAATATTATGGCCGATATTAATCGAATTTTTGATTACTTGGCCAATTGGAAAAACGGACAACAGCCACTTCGCAATTGTAAAACATTATTGGTTTGTCCTAATAACATGCGCAGGTCAATCGAGGAACTTATTCGCTTCGAAATTAAACAAGCCAAGGCTGGAAAAACTTCAGGAATCATTTTAAAAGTAAATTCATTGAGCGATGCAACTTTAATAGATTTATTGATGCAAGCCGCTAAATCTGGTGTACCGGTTCAAATGATAGTAAGAGGCATCTTTTGTGCAAAACCAGAATTAGTTTTAGATAAAAAAGCACAATGTAAAGCCATTAGTATTGTTGACGAATATTTAGAGCATGCTAGGGTACTTCTGTTTCATCATGGAGGCAAGGAGAAAATGTTTATATCTAGTGCTGATTGGATGGTAAGAAACTTAGATCATAGAGTTGAAGCAGCAGCACCAATTTTAGACCTAAGCTTGAAAGAAGAACTTAAAGATATTCTTACTATCCAGCTTGGTGACAATGTAAAAGCCCGTTGCCTAGACGGCAAACTTTCTAATGAATACGTTTCGGGCGGAAGCAGAAAAAAGATCAGATCACAAATTGAAACCTATCAGTACCTTCACCAAAAATCTGTGAAAACCTATCACAGAAAAGAACCTAAAAAGACAATTAAAAAACAACCTTCGTGAGACTGGCAGCTATTGATATAGGGAGCAACGCAGCAAGATTACTTATTACCGATGTAATACGTGGTATTGACGGAAAACCTCAGTTCAATAAAATAAATTTAGTGCGCGTTCCTTTAAGATTGGGTTTTGATGTTTTTGAAACTGGAGAAATTTCAAAACAAAAGAGAGGCATGATCCTTCAAACCATGAAGGCGTATAGCCACCTTTTAAAAGCATACGATGTACAAAATATAAAAGCTTGTGCAACAAGTGCTATGCGTGATGCAATTAATAGTGAAGACATTATCCGAAAAGTTTGGATGGAAACAGGTATTAGTATAAAAGTTATTTCTGGCGATGAAGAAGCAGCTGTAATTTATGAAAACCATATTGCAGAAAATATGGATATGAGTAACAGCTATTTATACATTGATGTGGGTGGTGGTAGTACAGAGATAACTTTCTTTCATGAAGGCAAAATGAAATACAAGCGCTCTTTCAATATTGGTACAATTCGCTTGCTGAAAAACCAAGTTGAAGAAACTATTTGGGATGAAATGAAAGAAGCCATTAAACAAAACATTAAATCAACCGGTACTAAAGTGGCTATTGGATCGGGGGGCAATATCAACAAGGTGTTTTCTTTATCAAAAAAGAAGGAAGGCAAACCTTTGAACTTAGAACTTTTAAAAGACTATTATAAAGAGTTATCCTCATTTAGCATTGAAGAAAGAATTCGTTTATACAAACTAAGATCTGATCGTGCTGATGTTATTGTTCCAGCTCTTCAAATTTATATCAACATCATGCGTTGGGCAGATATTGAATTAATTTACGTACCAAAGATTGGACTTGCAGATGGTTTGGTGCAAAAACTTTATCAAGAAATCATTTCCCGATAAAGATCAACTACTTTTATTCAACAATTAATATCATGAGCGTTTATAAAAACATCAAAAAAGTAACTACCAATACGCTTCAAAAAATGAAGCAGGAAGGTGAAAAGATAAGCATGCTCACAGCCTATGATTATTCTTTTGCGCGCTTAATTGATCAGGCTGGTATGGATGTTATTCTGGTTGGTGATAGTGCAGGAAACGTAATGGCTGGACATGAAACTACCGTAACTGTTACTTTAGAACAAATGATTTATCATGCTCAATGTGTAGTGAGAGCTGTTAATCGCGCTTTAATTGTTGTTGATCTACCATTTGGTTCTTACCAAAGTAATTCAGAAATTGCTTTAGCATCTGCCATTCGCGTAATGAAAGAAACTGGTTGTCATGCTGTTAAAATGGAGGGTGGAGAAGAAATTGCAGAGAGTGTTCAAAAAATTGTAAAAGCGGGTATTCCTGTTATGGGTCATGTAGGACTCACCCCTCAAAGTATTTATAAATTTGGCACCTACACAGTAAGAGCCAAAGAAGAAGAGGAAGCAGCTACTTTAAAAAAGGATGTGCAAATTTTACAAGATGCAGGTTGTTTTGCAGTTGTTCTTGAGAAAATACCAGCAAAACTTTCTGCTGAAGTAACCGCTTCGCTGCGTATTCCAACCATAGGAATTGGTGCTGGAGCTTACTGCGATGGTCAGGTTTTAGTGATGCACGATATGTTAGGTATTAATAATGAATTCAATCCGCGCTTTCTTAGAAAATACGTACAACTTGCTACTCAAATAGATGAAGCACTTCGTCAATATATACAAGATGTTAAGTCGCTTCAATTTCCTAACGAACAAGAATCATATTAAGTTTATGGATTTCTTACAACAACTCGGCTTAGAAGCCCATCAAGCTGGAACGGCTACTGGACAAAACTGGATGAATAGCGAAGAAACCCTGTCGTCTTTCTCCCCTGTAGATAACAAACTCATTGGAACAGTTTCTGTTACATCTGAGCAACAGTATGAAAAGGTGGTACAGCAAGCCATGCAAGCATTTGAAGAATGGCGTATGTGGCCTGCACCTAAAAGAGGTGAAGTGGTTAGACAATTAGGTGAAGAACTGCGTAACCATAAAGATGCATTGGGAAAATTGGTAAGCTATGAAATGGGTAAAAGCTTACAAGAAGGATGGGGCGAAGTTCAAGAAATGATTGATATCTGCGATTTTGCAGTTGGACTATCGAGGCAATTATACGGACTTACCATGCACAGCGAACGCCCCATGCACAGAATGTATGAGCAATGGCATCCACTTGGCATTGTAGGTATTATTTCTGCATTTAATTTTCCTGTTGCTGTATGGAGTTGGAACTCAGCTTTAGCCTGGGTATGCGGCAATGTATGTATATGGAAGCCTTCCGAAAAAGCACCTTTATGCGGAATTGCAGTGCAAAAAATTACTGAACAAGTGTTTGCTGCAAATGGTGTTCCAGCTGGCGTATCATGCCTCATTCAAGGGGGAAGAAACTTAGGAGAAAAATTAAGTCACGATACACGTATTCCGCTTATTTCAGCTACAGGCTCTACTCGAATGGGCAAAGCCGTTGGAGCTGCAGTAGGTGCCCGACTTGGAAAAACTATTTTAGAATTAGGCGGAAACAATGCCATTATAGTTTCAGAGCATGCAGACCTAGATATGTCGCTAATAGGAGCAATATTTGGAGCAGTGGGAACTGCAGGACAAAGATGTACATCCACAAGACGACTAATCATTCACAAAAAAGTATACGAAGCCTTCACTCAAAAACTAGTGAAAGCATATAGTCAACTTAAAATTGGTAATCCACTTGATGCCAATAACCACGTTGGACCACTCATTGACAAAGATGCAGTAGATGCTTACTTAAAAGCTATTGAAGCTTGTAAAGCTGCTGGTGGTAAATTCTTAGTGGAAGGAGGCGTTTGCAAAGGTGAAGGATATGAAAGTGGTTGTTATGTTCAGCCTTGCATTGCTGAGGTAAAAAATGATTGGGCCATTGTTCAACATGAAACCTTTGCGCCCATTTTATATGTAATGAGCTATGACACTATTGAAGAAGCCATTCAACTACAAAATGGTGTGCCCCAAGGATTATCATCAGCGATAATGACCCTCAATATGCGGGAGTCAGAATTATTCTTATCACACAAAGGAAGTGACTGCGGCATTGCAAATGTGAATATTGGAACCAGTGGTGCAGAAATAGGTGGAGCTTTTGGTGGCGAGAAAGAAACTGGTGGTGGAAGGGAAAGCGGAAGTGATGCTTGGAAAGCTTATATGAGGCGCCAAACCAATACAATCAACTGGAGCACGCAACTACCCTTGGCTCAGGGCATTCAATTCGATTTAGGCTAAATGATAAACTTTCTATAAAAATTTACGAACAAATCCCTCTCCTTGAGGGATTTGTTGCATATTTACGATATCAACTTTACTTACATGTACATGAAGAAACTCAGCATTATTACTTTAGGCTTATTTACAGGAATTACATTATTTGCGCAACCATCACCAAAAGGCTGGCACCTATTAGACCCTACTAAAGATGGGATATTCGGTATTTCACTAGAAAAAACACACAAGTTCTTATCTCAAAAAAAGGCACAACCAATAATAGTTGCTGTTTTAGATGGTGGCATTGATACAACACATGAAGCGCTTAAACCTGTTCTATGGAAAAATCCTAAAGAAATTCCTGGCAATGGTATTGATGATGATGGTAATGGATATATAGATGATGTATATGGATGGAATTTTTTAGGAGGAAAGGATGGCAAGAACGTAGATAAATGTTCTGATGAAAAATCACGTGTATTTCACAACTGGAAATCTAGGTTCAATAATGGTAATATTGACACAAATCTTTTGTCATCTGCCGACAGAAAAGATTTTAGAACTTGGAAAAGAGCAGAAGCTGAAATGCAATTCTCTAAAGACGAAGAATTACAAGTGATGTATTTAGATGTAACTCTCAAAGCGCTCAAAAAACACAATTTGGTTTTACAAGAAGCAATGGGAAAAGAGGTTTACAGCCTAAATGAACTTGAAAAATTTAATGGTACTACAAAATCAGTGAAAGAATCTAAAGCTGCATTTCTAAACATCATGAGAATGCTTGAAATGGAAGCCGAAGAAAAAAACACTTCTGTTATTCAGCAAATTGAAGATTATGTAGAGGGGAAAAAAAGAAGTTTTGAAGCTTTAGAAAAAGCTCCGGAAAACTATAGGATTACTCTAATTGGAGATGACTACTTCAATATTAATGATCGCTTTTATGGCAATGCAGATGTTATGGGACCTAATGCCATGCATGGAACACATGTGAGTGGTATTATAGCGGGCAGAACATCTGTTAATCAGCCTGCGTATGCAGGTATTGCTCCTAATGCAAACATTATGACATTAAGAGTTGTACCTGATGGCGATGAATATGATAAAGACATTGCACTTGGAATTATTTATGCAGTAGACCATGGAGCGAAAGTTATTAATATGAGTTTTGGTAAATCTTATTCACCTGAAAAACATTGGGTAGATAGCGCGGTAGCATATGCAGAGAAAAAAGATGTGCTAGTAATTCATGCAGCAGGTAACGAATCTAACGATCTTGATATCAAAGAAAATTATCCCAATGCATACTTAATGAAACTTGGAAGAACTGCGCAAAACTTTTTAAATATTGGGGCAAGTGGAGATCCAAAAGTGGCTGGACCCTTTTTAACCGACTTTAGCAATACAGGATTAAAATCAGTGGATCTATTTGCTCCTGGCAATAAAATATTTTCCACCTTACCTACTGGCAATGAGTATGGACTTCAAAGAGGAACCAGTATGGCTGCGCCGGTAGTATCTGGAATTGCAGCTTTAATTAGGTCGTATTACCCACAATTAACCGCAGTAGAAGTAAAAGATATTTTAATGAAGTCTGTTGTTTTTCCAACAACAGAAGATGGTGCAATACTTAAACAAAAGTCAATTACTGGTGGAATAGTAAACGCATATCAAGCTATCGTTCTTGCAGATCAAATTGCAAGTAAGAAAAAAACACCAGCTTCTAAAAAGAAATAAAATATGATTTTGAAAAGGCCCGACAATAATGAGTATAATCAGTTTTACGATCACTATGTACAACTCGCTCATGGAAACAGTTTAAATGAGTTGTTCGAATTAGGAAATAACTTAGTCCATTTTTACAATTCAATTCCTGAAGAACTTGGAACTTATCAATATGCTGCTAACAAATGGAGCATCAAACAACTCTTGCAACATGTTGTAGATACAGAACGAATTTTCGCCTTTAGATTATTGTGTATATTCAGAGGTGAGCAACAAGCTCTACCCGGATTTGATGAAAATTTATATGCAGATTCAGGAAATGCTGAGCATAGAACCTTACAAGAAATTCAAGACGAATTTGCATCCTTGCGACATTCCACGAATCAACTTTTAAAAAGTGGAACTAATGAAGATTTTTCAAAATTTGTGATAGCCAGTGGACATAAAATTACAGGGAGAGCTTTAAGCTTTATCATTTTTGGTCATGCAATTCATCATAAAAATATTTTACAAGAACGATATGGCATTAAATAGGGTATCTCATCAATGAGCAATTTGCCTCATCACAAATCACTTTACTTAAAACAGGGTCTTTCAATACATCTTCTATTTGTATTTTCTTTCCATTGATTTTCATGATAGGATAGATTAAACGAATACCATGACTATAATCGACATACCAATTAACATGACCTGTATATAAAGGCTGTATAGGTTTACCATTTAATTGATGCCATCCATAAATTGCAACTCTATTAGGTCTTTTATCTTCAAGAACTTTGTTTGAAAAAACCACATCTTTTTTTATGCCTGCAATTAAACCCTTTCTCCCCTTTCTTTGCCCTTCTATCATTAAATGATGTTGCCATAATGTAACTGAACTATCTCTAAAAGCATACATGGGAACAGGTGTTAATTGAACTGCTGCATTTTCATAAATCAAGTCAACCATCTTTCTATTAGGCAAAATAAGTTTCCATTTATCTGCAAGAAATTGCGCTGTCATAGGTGTCAATGGCATTCTAACCCAGTCTTGATTATTACCTATTGACAAATAGTCGGGCATTACCCAAATTGCCGCTTTATACTTTTTTCCGTTAGTACTATCTGTGTACTCCCAAGAAACTTTTTTGAATGTAGATAGAAATGCTGGAAAATAGCCTTCAGCAAACCATGACTTAGCCAGCTCCTCCCTAAACTTCCAGTCTCTCCCATTGACTTGCTCAAAAAAATAAGTGCCAGAATTACTTTGGTGAATTTTAGAAGAATTCCCAGGTAAAAATTTCTGATGACAAGCTGCAAACAAGTTCACCAATAAAAGAGCGAAACAAAATCCTTTCATACGACTAATGTAAACAAAAAACCCACCCGAATTTGGGTGGGTCTTATTTGCTAGGGGGTATTGAAATTACTTATTTGCAAACAAGAAAATACTTACTTGAACGTCTTTGCTGATGCCGCCTTTTGCTACACCATAGTTAATTCCCCAAACAGTTCTATCTATTGAGAAATTAGCTTGTGCAAACAAACGCTTTTCATCCATACCACGAACCATTGCTTGTAATGTAACTGGAGCTGTAATTCCTTTCATAGAAAGGTTACCACTGATTTCACAAACATCTTCATTGATATATTTTACACCAGTAACAGTGTAGCGAGCTTCTGTATTTACTGATGTTTCGAAGAAATCCTTATTCTTCAAGTGTCCTTCTAACTTCTCACCACCACCTTGATCGGTTACTTTCAAAGAAGTCAAGTCAATAATAAACTCACCACCAGAAATTTTTCCGTTGTTCACCATCACCTGTCCACCTTTCAAATTAAAGAAACCAGTGTGGTAACCACTTCCCTTCGTTCCAACAAATTCTACTCTTGAAGTTGCAGTTTGAACAGCATAACCATCCTGTAAACGTGCAGCTGGCGTTGGAGCTACAAATGCACTGCCTACCACCCAGGCAGCAAGTGCCAAAAACATTGTTTTTTTCATCATATGTGTTGATTTTTAAAAAATGGATGTATCTACATCTATTCTGCAAAAATAACGCTTCATTCTAAATTTTGTTCAAACTGAGCCTAATTTTCACATAATATTCATCTACAAAGTTGTATAAGCCGGCTTTAAAAATGCTAAAAAGGGATAGTTTTTTAGCATTTTGCTTGAATTGTAAGGATAGTGTTTCCCTTATCTTCGCAAAAATTTTTCCCATATGAATTTGCATGAATACCAAGCCAAGGAATTGCTAAAGAAGTACAATGTACCTGTTCAAGAAGGAATTGCTGTTGATACAGTAATGGCTGCAGAAGAAGCTTATCGCCAAATTAAAACCCAAACCAATAACAATTTCGCAGTTATAAAGGCCCAAATTCATGCAGGTGGTCGCGGTAAAGGTAAAATTGAAGGAACTGAGCAAAGAGGTGTAGCTGTTGCAAAAAGTGTTGAAGATGTAGCTAGCATTGCTAAAAATATTTTAGGTGGTACATTGGTTACAATACAAACTGGGCCAACAGGAAAAAAAGTAAATAAAATATTGGTTGCTCAAGATGTTTACTATTCAGGCCCGAATCCAGTTAAAGAGTTCTATTTGTCGATTCTCTTAGATCGTTCAAAGGGTATGAATGTTATCATGTACAGCACAGAGGGAGGTATGGATATTGAAGAGGTAGCACACAATACCCCTGAAAAAATCTTCAAGGAGTGGGTTCATCCAGGTGGTGGCCTTCAGGCTTATCAGGCAAGAAAAATTGCTTTCAACCTTGGTCTAAGCGGTGAAGCTTTCAAAAACTGTACAAAATTTGTAACTAATTTATACAATGCATACGTTGGCTTAGATTGCGGTATGTTGGAAATCAATCCACTCTTCAAAACCAGCGACGAGAAAATAATAGCTGTTGATTGTAAAATGAATTTGGATGAAAACGCTTTAATGCGCCATGCCGATCTAGCAGCTCTTCGTGATATTTCTGAAGAAGACCCAACTGAAGTAGAAGCTGGACAATACAATTTGAACTTTGTAAAATTAGATGGCAATGTGGGCTGTATGGTAAATGGTGCTGGATTAGCGATGGCTACCATGGATATGATTAAGTTAAGCGGTGGTGAGCCAGCTAACTTCCTTGACGTAGGTGGTACAGCTAACGCTCAAACTGTAGAAGCAGGATTTAGAATTATTATGAAGGACCCTAACGTTAAAGCAATTCTAATTAATATTTTTGGTGGTATTGTTAGATGCGACAGGGTTGCTGCTGGTGTTATTGAAGCATATAATAAGCTAGGCAATATTGATATTCCAATCATTGTTCGCTTACAGGGTACCAATGCTGAAGAAGCTAAAAAATTGATTGATGAGAGCGGATTAAAAGTACAGTCAGCTATTTTACTTAGTGAAGCTGCTGATTTAGTTCGTAAAGCAGTTGCATAATATAATCAGCTATATCATTTCATTTCTTTCAACCACCCAACCGGGTGGTTTTTTTGGCGTTAAACTTCAAACTTCAACAGGTATCACTTCAGTAAGTGGGCTAAAACTATATGCAGCTCCAGTTTTATAATCGGTACATAAAAAACGTGTGCGCCTTAAAGACATTTTTTTAAATATTTGTCCTTTTTGAGTTTTGAAAAAACCACCTATTGGAATCTGTGCAACAGTAGTACCTTGTTGCTTTTCATGGTTATACCTGCGTAAAATAGAAAGCAACATGGTTTCGCCATTTGCGGTGGCTGCTGGATCAGGAATTGTTTTTAGAATAGCCTGATGTACATCAAAGGGGAAAATGCCAAGAGCAACAAACTCCTGCAGTAATAACCCATATTGATTCTTCCACTCTTTACCATGCGGCTGCACCCGAGTACCGAACTTTTCAAAAGTAATTAAGTGGGCAAGTTCATGTAAAAAAGTAATTAAAAACTCATACTGATTCAAATCACCATTTACACTAATTCTATGATTTCCTCCAGGTATTGGATGTCTGTAATCGCCTAACACTGTATTCCGTTTAAGCGTAATAGTGAAATGTATTTTGAAAAAATTTAAATAGTAAATAATTCGGTCAAAAGACCCTTCGGGCAAATACCTTCGAAGTACCTCCATTGACTCCTTTACTATTGGCATTATTCTAGTCCTTCTTATTTAGTTGTAAAGAAATTCTTACTTCAAGCCAAGCATAAACCACATAAAAAACCATTGCAACAAAAATGGATTCTACGTTTTTTTCCTTTCCAGCAAAAGACAAGTAAAGAAATATGATACCAACCAATAAAAACAATTTCATGATAGTACCACCTAATACTGAACGCGTGAAAACATGTGGATTCTTGTTACCCACTGCTTTCACTTGCGTATAAATATTAATAACTGCTAAAATAAATAAGATTAGGTTGGCTACTTGTAAGACACTAGGATCTAGCTGTTTTTCTACAATGTTCGCAGAAAATACGCGCAGTAATATTGCTACTACTATGAATGCACCGATTAATGGGGCTATCAAAGAAAATATTGACTTTTTCATTTTGCTGATGTATCCTTAACGACTTTAATAATACCCCCTACAATTGCTAAGAGGGGCAATAACCAACTAAAAATAGGCATTTGGCCTTCAAAAAATTCCCCATCAATCCATTTACCAAGAAAAATAGTAGCTAGCAAAAGAGCCAGCCATTGAAACGCAAGTCCCGTATATTGTAACAAAAGTTGATATGACTGTTTTTTAGAAGTCATCTGAATATTCAACAGGCTCTACAGGTAATAAGGTGGTGTCTATTATTGTTGTGGCATCTCCGTTGAGCACTTTTTTCACATTTTCCAAATACATATCTTTTTGACGAATGGAATGCTCTAATGAGTCGGTACGAATTTTAAGAACCTGTAAAGCAGATCTACTCTCTTGGGAACCATATCCTGGTATATAATATTTCAACGGAGTAAACATGATGAGGGCTGTGGTAAAAACAATCATTAGTACAAAAATTGTACTCATAGCCACATATACACTCAAACGCGAAAGCCTGAAAGTTATAACCTCTTCATAAGTATCGTCATTCATAATAACCAGTCGGTACTTATTGCGAAGCCTTTCGAGGGCGGAGGGTAAAGAAGATGGTTTTTCGTTTTCCATTTTGTTAAATCGCCCTAAAGATAGTAATGAATTGATTCAGGACTATATAAACGCCTGAAATAAGTGTATTTTAGCATTATTAACCTGCATGAAAGGACGACCATTTTTGTTGCAATTATTTTTACTTTTTTTCCTGATTTCAGGAAACCTAGGTTTTTTGTATGCTCAACCCAACACATCCATTGAGCTTACAAAGCCCAAGAAATATGAAGAGAGAAAGCTTGGAGCCGAAAAAACTGCCGATTCAAAAATGGGGGTTGTAAAACGGGTCTTTCAAAACAATTTCACCCACTTCAATTATTATTATAATGCCCAACAAAAAATAATTGAAATTGAGAGTCTTTCTAAACAACTTCATAAGGATAACTATACACAATTACTCAGCTTCTACCCTTTTACCTTGGAGGAGACCGCACAACAGAGTGGCCTTATAGACTCCATCATTTACAAGGCAAATGCTGGAATACTTCTTCATGACTTAAGAAATGATTGGGTGGATGATATGTATTTGATGATGGGAATAGGTTATTTGTACAGAAAGGATTTTGATTCAGCCTATCAGGTTTTTAGTTATTTACAGTACATCTATGCAGATAAAGATGATGGGTATGACATTCCTATAGGAAGCAATGAATCGAGAAACAAAGGCTCATTTTCTATTGTTGGACCAGATCAGAGAAGTTTTTTACAGAAAATTTTTAGAAATGGAATCAAACGACCTGAAGCCGTTCTTTGGATGGCTAGAACTTTTTTAGAAAATAATCAAGCCGATGCAGCTAAAGGCATATTAGAGCTTCTCCAACAAGATGTGTATTTTCCAAAGAAGCTACAACCACATTTACATGAACTCCAAGCATATTATTACTATCAAACAAAACAAGCCGATAGCATGTGGATGCATATGGAAAAAGCTGAAGTAAGGTTAAGTTCTCAACAAGAAAAAGCAAGATGGAAATTTCTTGCAGCGCAGCTTTTACAAGAAAATGGTGAAATTGAAAAAGCTAAACTCAAATACCAACAAGCTGCACGTCAAGCCACCGACCCTATCTTAATGGTATACGCAAATATTCAACAGGCAATTTTGGATGATCAAATTCAAACCTCCGATAAATATGCTTCGCAGATTTTAGCATTAAGCAAAAGAGAGAAATACGCCCTTTATAGAGATATTATGTTTTATGAAGCTGGTGTTTTGCAACAACGAAAGAATGATTATAAAACAGCTGTTGAGCTTTTTAGAAAAAGCTTACAAAACGACCAACAACATCTTCCAAGAGCAACTATACTTTTTGAACTAGGAAAAAGTTATTTTTATGAAGGCTCCTTTTCTAAGGCTAACTTTTATTTGGATAGTGTAGATGTACAACAACTTTCCATAAATCAAAGCAAATGGTTTAAATTAAATAAAGAGTTTTTACCAGATTTGGCTAAATGGCAACAAGAAGTTTTAACTCAAGATAGCTTATTACAACTTGCAGCACTACCAGAAAGTCAACGAAAAGCTTTTCTTTTAAAAACACTCAAAGCACTTAGAAAAGCAAAAGGACTTCAGGAAGAGCCTTCAAGTAATTTTGGTGGAGGCGCGAACAATAATTCAAATACTGAAACAGGATCAACTCTTTTTGCTTCTGGAAATACAGCCGCGGGTAGTTTTTACTTTTCCAACAATGCACTAAAAAGTAAAGGTTTTACTGAGTTTAAAACTAAATGGGGTGGAAGGCAAAATGTTGATAATTGGAGAAGACAATCCGCCATGGACATGGGGGCACCTGGAGTTGTAAATGATCAAACTGATAATTCAGGTAATATAGACGATGAAGCAGAAATTACGATAGAAGATTTAGAAGCAAATTTACCCTTATCGGAAGATGCCAAAAAGAAAACTATATCTACAAAAGAAACAGCGAAATTAAACATTTCAAATACCCTCATTTTTGCTATCAATGAGCCTATATATGCTATTCCACTTCTAGACTCAATAATAGCAAATAGTACAACAGAAGAACATGTAAAAAAGGCATTAGAGCTTCTTTATCATGCTTATAGGAAACTAGATAATACTGATGCTGCCACAAGAGTTAAGAATGAACTAATACGCTTAACAAAAACTGATCCCGATATTAAAACAACAACAGGATTAAATGAGAAAAAAGAGTTAGAAGACACATACAAAAACATATATCAATTACTTATTGAAGGCAAGTTCGAAGAGGCTATTGAAAAAAGAAAGAAAATACCCGTTGCTGACAGCACTAGTATTTGGGCACCCAAATTATTATTTCTAGAAGCCATCTACCATATTCGTCAACAAAATGATAGTCTTGCTATTTCCGCTTTAGATTTTATTTCCCAGAATTATTCTACATCCGAACTCGCAAACAATGCTGCTATTTGGAAAGATGTACTTCAAAGAAGAAAAGAAATTGAGCAATACCTAACCAAACTAGAAATTCAGAAATCAGAAGAAGTTGAGGTTGAAAGAATGACCGATGTTTCTGATAAGAAAATAGCTACCAACGAAAAGCCTGCTAACCAACCCAAAACTCAGCTTAATAAGCCTACTGAAATTCAGCAAAAGCAAATTGAAGTGAAGCAGAATGTACCAATGGCATCAAAAGAGCCTTTAAAAGAATATCAATTTTCTGCTTCGAGTCCACACTTTGCTGTATTGATTTTAGAGAAAGTAGATCCTGTATTTATAACAGAGGCAAGAAACGCCATGAATAGGTATCACCAAACTCGAATGAGTCAGGCTGGATTAACGACACAAATTCAAAAAATAAATGACCAATTCAGCTTTTTACTAGTAGGACCATTTAGTCAAGCAGGTATGTCAATTGACTACCTCGATAAAATTCAGCCTATTACAGCTCAGCAAATTTTACCTTGGCTATCAAAAGATAGATTTAGCTGGATTATTATAAGTCCCGAAAACTTGGAGTTATTATTTGAGAAAAAGGATATGCCGACTTATAAAGAGTTCTTACATAAAGCCATTCCAGCTAAATTTTGACCTTTAAAAGATTACCTTATTGCTGAGAATAGTAGCTTTACAAATATTGAGATAGATAAATTATGAGCAGATCGATACGACTTTTTTGGAAATTTTACTTCATTGGCATCGCCAGTGTTATTCTTTTCTTTTTTCTTCTTTCGTGGGGTGTATTTGGTAAAATGCCTTCGATGGATGAAATACAAAATCCTTCAGCCTCACTTGCAAGTCAGGTTTACGCAGAAGATGGAACATTGCTTGGTAAATTTTATTTAGAAGACAGAATAAATGTCAAGTACAGAGATATCAGCAAGCATATCATTCAAGCTTTGGTAGCCACTGAAGATGAAAGATTTTATGACCATAGTGGAATTGATGCTAAAGCACTCGCAAGAGCATTTATATTTCTAGGAAAAGAAGGAGGTGCAAGTACTATTACAATGCAAACTGCTAAAAACTTGTTCACTGAAAACTGGAGTACAAGAAATTTTGTTTTGAGAGGTCTTCAAAAACTAAAAGAAGGTATTATAGCAGTTAAGCTAGAACAGAACTTGACGAAAGAAGAAATTATTACTCTTTACTTGAATACTGTATCATTTTCAGATAACGTATATGGAATCAGAAATGCATCTAAAACTTTCTTTCAAAAAGAACCTGATCGAATAAATATTGAAGAAGCTGCAGTATTAATTGGGATGTTGAAAGCTGCAACTTTGTACAATCCTAGAAGAAATCCTCGTATGGCCCTTGAAAGAAGGAATACTGTGATTAACCAAATGGTAAGAAACAATTACATTACTGATGCAGAGGCGAGTATTCTTAAGCAAAAGCCCATTCAATTAAATTATAAAAAACTTGATGAGAAAGCTGGACTTGGTCCCTATTTTAGAATGGTACTAGGTGAAGAAATGAAGAAGTGGTGCAAAGAGCATAAAAAACCAAATGGAGATCCTTATAACTTGTATAAAGATGGATTGAAAATATATACTTCCATCAATCCACGTATGCAGATTTATGCAGAAGAAGCAGTTGATAAGCATATGGCTTATTTGCAGCAGTTGTTTAACACACAATCTAATATCAAAACTGGAGCAGTTTGGAAAGGATATGAAAATATTTTAACCTCTGCTATGAAAGCAAGTGACCGATGGAAAAACCTTAGCAGAGAAGGCTTAAGCGACGAAGACATCAAAAAAACTTTCTTTGAAAAAACAAGTATGAAAGTTTTTTCTTGGAATAGCAATCGTGAAAAGGATACAATAATGACACCTTACGATTCTATTAAGTATGCAAAGCAATTTTTACAAACTGGATTTATGGTAATGGATCCGTTAAATGGTCAAATTAAAGCATGGGTGGGTGGTATTAACTTTAAATATTTTAAGTACGACCATGTCAATGTAAATACAAAACGTCAAGTTGGTTCCTCTATAAAACCTTTATTGTACAGCTTAGCAATTCAAGAAGATAGATTCTCGCCTAATAGCATTGTACAAGATGTACAACAAAACTTTGGTGGCTATGGTTTAGTTCCAGCAACTAGTAGAACTTGTTCTGGTGGAAGTATGACTATGGCGAGTGCCTTAGCATGGAGTAAAAACTGTGCAACCGCCTATATTTTAAAGCAATTAGATCCAGAAGGCAATAATGGAGCGAGAAGATTTACTGAATTTTTGAAAGAATGTAGGGTAGAAACAGAGGTTGAACCCTACCCCTCAATTGCGTTAGGTTCGTGCGAAATTTCACTTTATGAAATGATGCAGGCATACACTATGTTTCCAGGAAGAGGTTTTAATGTAAAGCCTATGATGATTATGAGAATTGAAGATAGAAATGGAAATATATTAGAGCAATTTCAACCCAACAGAAAGGAAGTTTTGAATGAAGTTGCAGCCTATTCTACTGCCATGATGATGCAAGGAGTAATTCAAAAAGGAACTGGTAGAGGATTATGGGGCTACGGTGTATCTGGTGAGATAGCAGGTAAAACGGGTACAACTAACAACAACTCAGATGCATGGTTCATTGGATATACCCCACAATTATTAGCAGGAGTTTGGGTAGGTGGCGATCACCGATTCTTACGATTTGATAGTAAGTCAGGTGAAGGTTCTAGATCGGCACTTCCTATATGGGGGCATTTTTATAGCAAAGCTTCTGCCGATCCTAACTGCGGAATTGATAGAAATATGAAATTTTTACGTCCTGAAGTAATGAGCAATGATTTAATCATTGATTGGATGAATAATACAACGCCGTCACTGGGTGCAGAGGGAGAGGATGTAGGTGCTGGTACCTCTAACGATTATGAAATGGATGAAGAGATGTATGAGGTTCCAGTTGATAATAAACCTAAAGTGCCGGTTACAAATACTCCTCTCCCTGCAAAAGAGAAAGAAGCGCCTAAAACAAATACTGAAGCCGACAAGCCTAAAGCAATCCTGCCCCCCAAAAAACCGGGAGGCAGGTAAGAATTATACAGAAAGGGATTCACTTATTTGGATCCCTTTTTCTTTTCTTCAACTTCTTTTCTGTAAGCTGGATCACGAAATATTTTCTGTACATCATCTAGCTTACCAATATAGATGCTTCTTCCATGTGTAGCAACCACCAATTCGTTTTCTCTTGATTGTATTGCCAAATCATGAACAGGCACACTCTTAGGCATACCGCCACTCCACATCATATATTGTTGTCCGCCATCAATAGAAACATATAAACCACCATCTGTTCCTACATAAAGAAGTTCTTCATGCTTAGGATCCTCTTTAATAACATTTATAGGTTCAAATGGAAGATTGGCTGAAATTGATCTCCAGTTTGTTCCATAGTCATCACTTACAAAAATGTATGGAGCAAAATGGTCGTTTCTATATCCATTTAGAGTAACATAAACTCTTCCTTCTTTAATGGAAGATGGTGTAATACAACTCACCCACAAATCCTTTGGAAGCTTTCCTGTAATATTTTTCCAGGTGTAACCACCATCAGTAGAAACATGCACCAAACCATCATCACTTCCAGCATATAATAAACCAAACTTCAAAGGAGATTCGATTAAGCAAGTGAGTGTACCAAATGGCACATCACCTGGTAATCCACCCTTCGTTAAATCTTGCGACAAATTTTGCATTTGTTCTCCTTTTACTAAGGAGCGGTGTACTCGATTACTTCCCATGTATAATACATCCTGATTGTGTTTCGACAACCAAATAGGTGTTTCCCAATTAAAACGCAACGGAGTTTCACCCAATTGGTGTCGTGGACGAATCGGCAACCGCGCAGTATTCTGCTTATTATTTCTAAAATAGCTTCCAAATTGAGAACCCGCATAATAAGTGTTGTTATCTCTTGTATCTACCTGCACTTGCATTCCATCGCCTCCTCCAATTCTTCTGTAAGCATATTGTCCGCCATCTAACCATGCACTGGTTTCTCTATGATTAGAAGGACCAAACCAAACACCATTATCCTGCAATCCACCATACACATTATAGGGTTTTGCATCATCCACTGTAACAGCATAAAACTGACCTACAGGTATTGAATTTGCTTTAAACCAATTTTTACCGTCATCGTAAGTAATGTTGATGCCGCCATCATTTCCATTAATCATGTGGCTATCACGCTTTGGATTGATCCATAACGCATGATGATCGCTATGAACAATCTCGTTATCTATTGTTTTAAATGTTTGTCCACCATTAGTGCTTAACATTAGAGGAACACCAAGTATTACAACTTTGTCTGCATTGGTAGGTGAAACATATATCTTGGCAAAATAGTATCCATAGGTACTAAACATCATTCCCAACGTTTGCGTATTTGTTTTTTTCCAAGTTTTGCCACCATCATCACTTCTATAAATTTCGCATCCAGTAATACTTCCTGCATCAAATAAATCATCGTTAGGGCCTTTCAAATAATCATAAATTACAGATGGTTTGAATGCACCCGATTCAACTTTGGCTTTAATTGCAGTAAAATTATACTCGGCAGGAAAGCGATTCGATTTAAGAAAGCTATCCACTTTTTCTGTTGGTAATGCCAAAAACTGCTCCTTAGTTAAATCTTTAAAGTCTCTTAAAACAAGTCTGCCACTTGCAGCTTTTTGTGCAGTATCTGGTTTTCTAAACTGATTGTCTAGAACTGCATATACAATCTGAGAGTTACCAGGGAACACAGCCAATCCAATTCTACCTACACCTTCACCATTTGGAAAACCACTTCCTTCTTTATTGAGCATTGTCCAACTATCCCCACCATCTATACTTTTATAAATTCCACTTGTTTTACCCGCCTCCTCAAAATTCCATGCAGTCCTTGTTCTATACCACATAGCAGCATACAACACTTGGGGATTATTTGGATCAATTTCCATTTCAACAGCACCTGTATTCTCATCTACATACAATGTTTGCTTCCATTTTTGTCCACCATCAACTGTTTTGTAAACACCTCTTTCTTTATTGGAAGAATACAATCTTCCAAGTGCTGCCACCCAAGCAATATTTGGATTGGTAGGATGAAGTTGAATTTTCCCTATATGATGGCTTTCTGGGAGTCCTAGATACTGCCATGACTTACCTAAGTCGATAGACTTATAAATACCTATTCCAGCATAAGAAGAACGGCTGCTATTAACTTCACCAGTACCTACCCAAATTGTTTTTGAAGGCCAATGAACAGCAATATCACCAATGGTTAATATGTCTTCAGAGTCGAAGATTGGGTCAAAACTCAATCCATTATTTTTAGTATGCCATAGCCCTCCTGATGCAAATGCTGCGTAAAATTCAGTAGGATCATCAGGATTCACTTCAATATCAACTATCCTCCCACTCATGATAGTTGGGCCAATGTTTCGAAATTGAATATGATTTAATAAGGATGCCGACTCTAGTTGCTTTCGTTGCTCAATTTTGGTTAGGCGCTGAGCGGCAGGAGTTGGTTTTACTTGAGCATTTAGTTGAATGCTCAAAGCCATCATGGCTAAAAGGGCTATTCGTCTCATATGAAGCAGAATTGATGTAATTTAGGTGTGTAAAATACAAAGAATGCGTTTCTTTTTGCTACCACTTATCCTCTTTCCAACTTGGTGTTTGGCACAATGTGTGACCTTCTCGATTAGTTCTCGAAGTGATACGGTTAATTGTACTGACAAAAGTGGTATGAAACAAGGTAAATGGAAGAACCAAGTGCCTTCTATCCGCGGCAACCCAGGTTATGTAGAAGAAGGCAGCTATATGAACGGACAAAAAGAAGGTGTTTGGAGAACCTATAGCCTAATGGGCGATCCATTATCCATGGAAAATTATAAGTACGGAATGAAACATGGATTATGTGCATACTTCAATAAAATTGGATTAGAACGTGAAGAAAGATGGCGCGCACCAGATACTTCAAAAGTGTATGATACAATTGATGTGCCCGATTTAAGAGATCCAAATAAGGTGGATCAAGTAATTATTAAAGTAGAAAAGAGGTCTCTTAAACATGGTATTTGGAGATACTACGATAGCTATACAGGTAAGGTAATTAAACAAGAAGAATACTTACTAGACAAGCTAAGGATGCAATCGGATTGGAGTAATGAAGCGCTTATACGAGAGAGCGATAAACCCCAGCCAGCTTTAGATACGATTAAAGTGAAGCCCAAAGAAGTACTCGACTATGAAAAGAAGAATCCGAAAAAGAAAACTAGCAAAGAAAGAGATGGGCGGACCTATTATAAAGAATCTTCTTAAAGCACAAATTCACTGCTGATTAAAGAAACGCTGAAAAAATAAAAGCTGATACGGAACTGCATTTGCCCAATACTGCCAAGTATGTCCACCCGGCCGTTCAATATATTCGTGTTTTACTTTTAATTGTAATAACTGTTGGTGCAAAGCTTTATTAATGTCATAGAAAAAATCTTCTGTTCCACAATCTACAATAATTTTTAAAGGAAATTCAGAAGGCTTCTTTACCACACCTTTTACAGAGTAGTCTTCCCATCTTGTTGGATAAGTTGAACTATCGCCAATTCTTTTTGCAATATCAAATTTGGAGCGAGAAGAGTTTATATCAACTCCTCCACTCATACTGCCACAAGCACCAAAAATATTAGAGTGTCTCCAACCTAAATACAAACCACCATGCCCGCCCATACTTAATCCAGTTATAGCTCTGCCCTTTCTGTTGTGTATGGTTCTGTAGGCACTATCTATGAAAGGAACTACTTCACTAACAATATGGGTTTCGTATTTAAAATTTTCATCAATAGGACTATCCCAATACCAACTGCTATAGCCACCATCCGGACAAACCACAATACACTTATACTGGTCAACATATGAAGTCAATTGAGGAACCAGATTGACCCAATCGCGATAATTACCACTGTATCCATGAAGCAAATACACCACTGGATATGGATTATTTGAATTCTTATACGCATCAGGAACTACTACAGAAGCTGAAATAGTTTTTTTCATTGACGGACTATAAATTCTAGCTGTATCTACATAACCTGCCTGAGCAAGTTGTATAGAAAATATAAAAAAGGCAGCTACAATAAGCAACTTGTGAAATGACTGGTTACGCATACCACGAATGTGAGATTTTTTTTGCAGATTCAAAAAATAGTATACTTTTGATATTAAAATGATATCAATGGAAAAAATATTTAATCCAACAAATGGCTACTTAGCCTTATTGATTTCACTAGTTCTCACAGTAATTGCTGTGGTATGCATTTCGCTTTTTGCTGCCGACAAAGAGCCATGGATGATTGTATCAGCTATCATTAGTTTTTTATCGGCTTGCGTGCTTTGGTCTGGAATAATTGTAGTAAGTCCCAACCATGCTCGGGTATTGACCTTTTTTGGGAAGTATGTTGGTACAGTCAGAGAAAATGGACTGCTATTTGTAAACCCTCTGTTTACAAAAGAGAAAATATCGCTTCGCTCTCAAAACCTTGAAAGCCAGCCTTTAAAAGTAAACGATAAAATGGGGAACCCCATTGAAATTGGAGCAGTTTGTGTGTGGCAAGTGAATGATACTTTCAAAGCAATTTTTGATGTGGATGATTATCTGCATTTCGTGAAAGTTCAAAGCGAAGCGGCTATCAGACACTTAGCCACTACTTGTCCATATGACCATATGGAAGATGAACATGCTCAAATAACACTTCGCGACGGAGGAGATAAAGTAAATCATTTATTGGAAGAAGAATTGAATGAAAGGCTCTCAGCAGCTGGTATAAAAGTGTTAGAGGCTCGTATTAGTCACCTCGCCTATGCGCCAGAAATTGCTGGAGCTATGCTTCAAAGACAACAAGCTACTGCCATTGTTTCGGCAAGAACTAAAATTGTTGAAGGTGCAGTTGGTATGGTTGAATTAGCCTTAAAAGAATTAGAAGCGAAAGGAATATTACTAGAAGATAACGACAAGAAAGCCAGTATGGTTAGCAACCTAATGGTTGTGTTATGTAGTGACCGTTCTGTGCAGCCAGTAGTTAATACGGGAACATTGTATTCTTAATATTGATGTATGAAAGCATTCGCATTTCTATTACCAGCTTTGGCACTTTTGGTGATGCTGTTGAACTATGTATTCATGCTAGTTCTGAACTTTTTTAGAAATCTCTAGTTTTCAAAATGAAGATACCGCCAAATAGAATTTTATTTCAAGAAGCACAATACTTCAGAAGTACTTGGGTATGGACTTCGCTAATTATATCTAGTATTTTTTCCTTAGTGCTAGTGAGTGTTTTGCTTTTGGCCGATCAGGAAAGTGAGAATAATTATTGGATTACGTTAAGTATTGTAGGTGGAATTAATGCAATTAATTTGACTATTTTTTATTTATCGGGCTTTGAGTACATAGTTGCTGAAACTGGGATTTATTACAAATGGAAACCATTTCACTTTAAGTATAAGCACATTCCTAAAGAATGGATCATCAAATTTTATTATAGAAAGTGGGATAGAATGCAATGGGGTTACACAAAAAGAAAAGATTGGGGTAGTTGTCACACCATTAATGGGAATCATGGAATTCAGCTAGAACTGAATAATAGAAAGTGGATATATATTGGAACGCAGAAAAGACAGCAGCTTGAAAATGCGCTTGAAAAAATGATTGCTCACTCTTAGAATAACATGGCCGATAAAAAAAACTTCATATTACGTATAGATGAGTCTACTTACAAATTACTTGAAAAGTGGGCGGCAGACGAATTTCGGAGTGTAAACGGGCAGCTTGAGTGGCTGATTGACAAAGCTTTACGTGATTCTGGAAGAAAAAAAGACAAGCCACCGAATCAAAACAAACCAAATTCTCCCAACTCCAAATAACATCTGTGTATATCCAACATTGGGCATATTTAACAGAATGTTTATGTTTGTTCCCATGAATTTCAGTGAGAATAAGCCCATTCGTATTGCCATTCTTGATTTGTATGAAGGTCATGTGAACCAGGGCATGAGGTGTATAAGAGAACTCATCAATACTTGGGGTGAGATGCATCAGTGTGAAGTTCACTTCACAGAGTTTGATGTAAGGCAACACCTCGAAACCCCCGATTTAAGCTACGATGCTTATATATCTAGTGGAGGACCTGGATCTCCACTTGAAACAGAAGGAAACGCATGGGAGCAAGCTTATTTCAGTTGGCTTAGAAAAATAGAAGACTGGAATAAACAGCCAGAGAATACCATTAAAAAGCATGTACTTTTTATCTGCCACAGCTTTCAATTAGTCTGTAGATATTATGGAATTGGTTTGGTTTGTAAAAGAAAGTCAACATCATTTGGGGTGTTTCCAATTCATATGATGCCTGATGGAAAAAATGAGGAGCTATTCGATGGACTTAAAGACCCATTTTATGCGGTAGATAGCCGAGATTTTCAAGTAATTCAGCCCAACTACAATAGGCTGCAAGAAATGGGCGGAAAAATTTTAGCTATAGAGAAAATGCGCCCGCACGTACCATATGAACGTGCAATTATGTCGGTTCGATTCAATGATTATTTCATAGGCACACAGTTTCATCCAGAGGCTGATGCTGCAGGTATGAGTATGTATTTGCAAAGAGAGGACAAAAAGCAAAGTGTTATTGAAAATCACGGGGAGGCTAAGTGGCAAAGTATGGTTGAACAGTTGCAGGATCCTGAAAAAATTATGTGGACAAACACTCATATTATCCCAAACTTTTTGAACCAAGCTGTTGGCGAGTTAGTGACTTACTAAATTAAAAGAATTATTAATCCTTAGTTTTTGTATTTTCATAGCACAAATATTTGCTATGGAACCGTTGATTAGAAAAGAATTCAATAATTTTTTTTCCGAAGAGAAATACAAATCATTTTTAGAAGAACTACATCATTTTATCCCTAATGCAATTGATTTCCGAGTAGCAGAAACCCCCATTTTTGTTGATAAGGGTTTTAGAGAAAAAATTATAGATACTTGCGAACACATCATTGATTTTATAATTGATCCTACATTCAATGAGCAAACGAGTAAAGCCATCCCTAAAAATTGGCAAGTTCCCAACGAAACACAATATGCAGATTGTATTGCATTTGATTTCGGTATTTGTGAAGATGAGCAGGGAAATTTAAATCCACAGTTGATAGAAATGCAAGGCTTCCCTTCATTGTTTGCATACCAAATTTGGCATGATGAAGTAACTCGAAAGCATTGGCCCATCCCTAGCAATTTTAGCTCGTACTTAAATGGCTTTGACAAGAACTCATATATTGAACTACTGAAAGAGGTAATATTAGGTGGGTATCAAAAAGAGGAAGTTATCTTATTAGAAATTCTTCCGCATCAACAAAAAACAAGAATTGACTTTTACTGTACAGAAAAATATTTAGGCATACAACCTGTTTGTATTACTGAACTTGAAGTAGAAGGGAATGAGCTTTTCTATACAAAGGATGAAAAGAAAATTAAAATCAAACGCATTTATAATCGGGTAATCTTTGATGAATTACAGCAACAACCGAACGATATACAAGAAAAAGGACAAATATTTTTTCAGGAATTAGATGTAGAATGGTGTCCACATCCTAACTGGTTTTACAGAATTAGCAAGTATACAATACCATTTATTAAACATCCTTATATTCCTGACACCTATTTTTTAAGTGAGATTAAACAAGTACCCAACAATTTACAAGATTATGTACTAAAGCCTTTGTTTTCTTTTGCTGGTCAAGGGGTGATTATAGATGTAACAGAAAATGATATCAATACAATAAATGATCCTGAGAATTGGATCTTACAAAAAAAAGTGAAATACGCAGCATGTATACCTACTCCAGATGTTCCAGCTAAAGCAGAAATAAGAATATTTTATTTCTGGAAAAAAGGAGCACCTCGTCCAATAGCAGCTCAAAATCTAGCACGACTAAGTAAAGGAAAGATGATTGGGGTTCGTTACAATTTTGATAAGACATGGGTTGGCGGAACCAATGCTTACTTTGAAAAATAGAGGTAATTATTTCAAAGCGTTAAAGATACTGTACTCAAAACTCAATTGCCAGCCTTCTGTGTTCCATCTTGCAACTGAACCATTCAATTGCTTTCTATATCCTAAATTTAATTTAGCAGTGCTTTTGAATATTAGCTGAATGGCAGGTGCAATATCTATAAAGCCTCCGTTTCTATCTAATCCCTCCCCTCCAAGAAACTCAACATATAGGTTGAGGTTGGTTTGATCGTATGACTTATACTTAACAGGCAATAACAAATAACCAGCACTCAGGCTATATGAGAAAGCTTGTCTAGTAAAGAAATCATTGAAATTTTGATTCTTACCAATATTATCCATCCTTTGAATAATAGCACCTGTTCCTGAAATAGCTAGTTTATGAAAAAGTTGAGTAGCAACAATACCAGCAGTCCAACCAGAGTGATTACCATTTAAAGTGAGATCATCATTGCGATGTATTTTCTGTCCAATATGAATAGAGCCGTCTGAACGAACATGTCTCTCTTCTGTAAACATAGCAACACTGTTATTCACTAATGAAACCTTACCAAAAGCTGCCATTCTAAAATGTGCATGCACTTGGTCAACACTTAAAAAACGATACTTAGCATACAATCCTCCACCTTCCATTTTCCATGAAGGTTGAAGCATATTAGAAGCATATAAAGAGCCTGTAACCATCCATTTTTTATTAATACCCAACATAACTTCAGGCATTATTCTGGTTGCTTGCCTACTTTCAAAACTCATGGGCATATGCATAGTAGTTAAACGCAACCCTATACTTTTAGCAGGCACATTACTTGCGGGCTCTGAAAAGACATAAAGTTCTTGTGCGCAAGTAACCACTGTAAATAGAACAAATAAGATTGCTGTAATTAATCTAATCATTCCCTTTATTCTTTTTCTTTTTCAATAATTTCTCAATTTGTTCTACAGAAGGATCTACAGCAATAACTTTCCCTTTTTCATCAAGTAAGTAACTTGTAGGCAATTGTTCAATACCCCAGCGAATGGCAATAGGCGAATCCCATCCCCCTGGATCATTCACTTGTTTCCAAGTAATAGCATCCTTTTTTATTGCATTCAGCCAATCATTTTTAATATCGTCTACAGAAACACCTAAGATTTCAAATCCCTTCGACTTATACTTTTCATATATAGGTTTGATGGCTCTATTTGTTTTTCGACAAGGGCCACACCAAGAAGCCCAAAAATCTATTAATACCCATTTACCCGAAAGCTGGTCTAAAGAAATCATTCCACCTTCATTACTAGGGAGATTAATTGGTAAAGCCTGATCGCCCACTTTTAATTGAGCAAAGAGTAATGCTTGAGTAAATATGAAAATTATAAAAAGCTGAATCTTTTTAATCATAACTATAATGTTACATGATAAACCCTCTTTGAAGTTTTAGGAGTTGAAGCTGTTGATGTACAACAAGACTCCATGACACCCGTTTGAAAACAAGCCATTTTTGTATATTGACTCATCTTTTTATGCTCCTTAGCAGGTAAAAAACTTTTATCAATAATGCGAAGCTTGGTTACTCCTTGTAATTGTTGCTTTTTTACATTCATGAAATGAAGTACAAGACCACCCATTTCAATATGTGCATCGGGCTGAATTGCAGTTTCACTTATGATTGCTTGAACATCTAATCTTGCAACTGAAAACCCGGCATCTTCAACAGCCTTCTTTATTTGATCAAAATCTACAACTTGGTTTTCTTGAAACTCAATTTCAAAACCTGATGTTTGTATATCTGCCTTAACTGACTGAACAAATGGAATTTTCTCTATTGATTTTAGAATTGACTTAGAGCATAAAGAACAAGTTAAACCGCTTGCTTGAAGAGTAGCCGATCTAAATTGGGCATTAGAATAAAAGACTACTAAAAGCAGAGAAAAAACTAAAAGTATTTTTTTCATAGAAAACAAAAATTTTGAGAAAGCGGCCGACTTTGTCGGCCGCAATAACTATTAGAAATTAAGACTTGCAGCAAGCTTCGTTAGGCTTACTACAAACCATTTTACCTTGTCCATCTTTCTTGCAACAACCATCTTGACTGTTTTTGCAATTCATAGCTTGTGCATCTTTCTTGCAACAGCCTTCTTTACCGCATTTTTCTTTCGTACAATCTTTGCAAGTACCTTCTTTACCTTCTTTTGCACACTTACCATCTTTGCAACAATCAGCTACAGCTTGTGAAGCATTTTTACGATCATACTTGCAACACTCATGTAGTTTTTCATATACACCATCTTCAGCAGTAAAATCCTGTGTGTCATGACCTACACCTGCAACTGCTTGCTGAATTTTTGCGGAAGATGTTTTTGAAGAAGCATAGGTAACTTGAAGCATTTTACTTTCTTCATTCCAAGTAGCTTTTGTAGCACCACCTTCTTTTGCAGCTTTTTCAATTCTAGTCTTACACATGCCGCAATTACCGTATACTTTAATGTTTTCTGTCTTAGATTGAGCAATCGCGAAGTTTGCAACGAATGCTATTACAATAGATAATATAAACTTGAGTTTCATAATTTAATTTTTTGGGTTTTGATAAATAGAATAGTTATTGGTAAGCTACAATAGCTTCCAAAAAAAGAGGAACCAAAAAATCAAATTATAAAAATGCTATTATGACAAAGGAGATCAGGACCAGAGTATGTCGGTTTTTCGAGTTGGTATAAATTAAAATCAACGTTAGAAACAACAGTTTCTACTAGTATATGATATAAAACAGGTGGAAGATCTTTTACAGGTACTGGGACAGAGGATGCAACAGTAGAAGAACCATGGTCGTCTTGGATTTTTATAACCTCATATTTTGTATCACAACAAGCCATCTTTTTCTTAGACGAACTTTTCTTGCAAGCACATAAATCCTTAGCGGCTATATCCAACTGAACTTTGCTCAACTTTCCCATGCAATAGTGAATATTTACAACCATGCCACTGGAAACAGTGAAGTAAAGAATAGCTAATATGGATACAAACCATTTTTTCATCATCACAAAAGTAATGTTTATTTAAATCAGAGAAAGGGCATTGGTAGACTTAATTGTTAAAATTCATGCGTCTCATTAATCAGTAATGACTTTCCTTTTTCTTGCTTACGCAAATCGGGTCGCCAATACATAAACAATCTAAATGTATGATTTTCATTGTATTTGTAACCTTGAATCAACTGCTGATATACATGCATATAGCCAATATCTGCATCCAATGCCAGGGTTATTTTTTGTCTTAAACCAACAAAAAATCTATTTTGATCAAAATGATTATAAATAATATCTCTTCCTGTTTGCAACAACAATTCGTTTGCAATTGATAATTTGGGGATATATTCCCGCTGACTAAAAGACCAATTTAACATGCTTAAATACCTCAAACGAGCTGTAAATCTTCTATCTCTTATAGGTATTCCATTTACAATTTTTTCTTGCCAACGTTCTTCCAGTCTAATTCTATGAACCCATTGAACAGATCCATTTTGCTTTACCCATTGCGCTTGTTGGTACAACCTATTTTCATTAGCAAACAACTCTGTAGCATTATTTCTACTCGCCAGCCATAAATGTCCTGTACCTCCTGCTAAAGAAAATCCTTTATGCATTTGTTTTGAAATCCCCCATCGAATAAAGTAGAAATTATTGCCTGCTAAAAAATCATTTCTACGAATGTGCGCATCGCCTATCAAACTCCATTTATCTGAAACTTTTGCAAGTGTATTAATGCTCCACCAACTGTGATATTGTGTTTCAACTTGCTTTTCTTGGGCAGTCGAAGAAATAATAGATAATAATCCAACCAATACAATTGCAGCTCTTAGCATTTAACAAAACTAACTTAGTAGAGGTATATGCTCATATGATATCTATCATATTCTAAAAATATTGATCTTTAGCAGGTGATACAAATTAAATACGAATTTCAAGTCGATTCAACTAAATACTATTTAGCTATTCCATCATTGCAGGAAATTCAAATCTCCTATGAAGAATCAAAAAAATTAGGCAACGATAAGCCCTTTCCCTACTGGGGAAAAATTTGGCCTTCTGCTAAGGCAATGAAAAACTTTTTACTTGAAGGAGGACATGCACTTATTAAAAACAAACAAGTCATGGAAATTGGCAGTGGACTTGGACTTCCTTCTTTTATTGCTTCTCTATTTGCCGCCACAGTTATAGTTTCCGACTACCATGTAGATGCTATACATCAACTAGAGATTAATCTAAAACACTGGCCTACAAAAAATATACAAGCCAAATTGTTTAACTGGCAAAATGACTGTATTGATGACCACATAGAAATACTGTTATTAAGTGATTTGAATTATGATGCTGCATCACATGAAAGCTTGATTCATTTAATTAGCCTATTCTTATCAAAACCCAATAATACCATTCTACTCTCTACTCCTGACAGAATAGCGGGTGCTAACTTCATTGAAAATTTGAGTATCTATATTCAAAGTAGCAAGCAATATGAGATAGATGACACAAACTGTTTTGTGTATATACTTCAAAAAAAAGTCGCACTATAAGATAATGCGACTCAAATTTTATTCACGCTAAAATTTCTATTCTGATTGTTTGAATACTTCCTTTACCTGACCTTGCTGAAGAAAAGGACGTAAAATATCAATTGGAACAGGGAAGATGGTTGTTGAATTGTTTTCTGTAGCAATTTCACGCAAAGTTTGAAGGTATCTTAAAGTAAGGGCACTAGGATGATGAGAAAGAATTTCTGCAGCATCAGCAAGTTTTTGTGAAGCTTGCAATTCACCCTCTGCAGATATTACCTTAGACCTTCTTTCTCTTTCTGCTTCTGCCTGCTTAGCCATGGCTCTTTGCATTTCTTGCGGAAGGTCAATTTGCTTCACTTCAACGTTTGAAACTTTAATACCCCATGGTTCAGTTTGTGCATCAATAATCTGTTGTAGCTTTTGATTAATCTTCTCTCTTTGAGAAAGCAAATCATCTAATTCCATTTGTCCGCAAACACTTCTTAAAGTAGTTTGAGAAATTTGTGAGGTTGCAGACATAAAGTTTTCAACCTGAACAATAGCATTACGCGGATCTATTACACGGAAATAAACAACTGCGTTAACCTTTACAGAGACGTTATCATTAGTTATAATGTCTTGAGGCGGAACATCTAAGACAATAGTTCGCAAACTTACCTTAACCATCTTATCAATAAATGGAATTAATAAAATAAGACCAGGACCTTTTGCTGCTATTAATCGGCCTAATCTGAATACAACACCCCTCTCATACTCTCTAAGAACTTTAATAGCGGCTGAAAGAAATGTTATTGAAAACAATACTAATAAGACCAGCGAAAATGGCACCTTTTCCATATAAAGTATTTATTGAGTTTTTGAAACAATTAATTTGAAATGCTCGCGGTTTATTACAACCACTTTATCTCCTTTGTTGAAAGATACACCATTTGAAGAAGCCTGCCAAAGTTCGCCTTGTACCATTACCCATCCTTGTTCAGAGAAATCTTCTGCAACCTCTCCCACAGCTCCAATAAGCGCATCTTCGCCGGTACTTACTTTTTCATTTTGTGCACGAAGACCGAACCAAGCAATTCCACCAAAAAAGGCAGCTACAAGTAACACGGTTGGAATAATAACAGAGTTTGAAATTTGAGCAAATTCTAATGGCGAATTCGTTTTGAGCAGCATCATTGATCCAAGAAATAATGCTATTATACCACCTACTGTTAGCACGCCATTAGTTGTAGTATACACTTCCGCTATGAAAAATATAACTGCAAGAATAACCAAAGCCAAGCCAATAATATTCACTGGAAGACTATGCATAGCATAAAAAGAAAGTAACAGTGAGATTGAGCCAACAATTCCAGGGAATAATGTTCCTGGACTATATAATTCAAGTATGATGCCCAATAAACCTAAAGTCATAAATACATAAGCTACTTCTGGATCTGCAATTAGAACCAACATTTTTTCAAAAAAGTTCATTGGCAATTCAATGATAGCTGATGTAGAAAGGTTTAAAGACTTCAATTCATTTCCAATCTTAACTTCTTTGTCTTGTAAAGCCTTGAGCAACTCCTCAATATCATTTGCAACTATATCAATTACATTCCTTTCTTTTGCCTCTGCAGCAGTAATTGATTCACTTTTTCTAACTGCCAATTCAGCCCAAATAGTATCGCGTTGTCTTTGTTCTGCAATACTCCTTATAAATGCAGCAGCATCATTAGTAACTTTTGTAGACATGATTGAATCCATAGATTGCTGCATAGATACTGGATGTGCAGCACCAATATTGGTGCCAGGCGACATAGCGGCGATATGTCCAGCCATTGTAATAAACACTCCAGCAGACCCTGCATGTGCTCCTTTTGGAGTTACATAAACAATAATTGGCACAGGTGATTCCAATATATCCTGCACAATTTGTCGAGTTGTTTTTAGTAACCCTCCAGGTGTATTCAACTCGACCACCAGAGCACTCGCTTTTTTATCAATGGCAGTTTGAATACCCCTTTTTAAATAATCAGATATAGGTGGACTAATTGCACCATCAATACGAATGACATAAACATCACCTGCAAAAGCATTTGAAAAAACTAAAATGGATTGTACAATTATAAATACAAAAAGAAGCTTTTTCATAATGTTGTTGTTGGTTGGGAATTATTGCGGAATATAATATGCCAGGCACCTCTTAAATCGCCCTCTTTATATCCAATTGCCTTATCATCAGGATAAAGTTTCGAAATTGTTTGTAAAACTGCTGGTTGAATATCTTTTTGAGGGTCACCATGACAAGCCAGACACATAGGCTGAATAATAATCGGTTTAAAGTAATGTACTTCATTTTCGGAAATCCTTACCAACTCAGACTTTTGAACTGCAGCCAATCTTTTTAGTACTTCTCTTTCTAGTGAATCAGGCGCATTACCATGATTTCGAAACTGAGTGGAAACTCTTTCAATAGAAACCACATCACTCTTATATACATTGGTCAAACTCAGCGCTTGTACATTGCAGTAAGAAACGGCTCCATCAAATCCATTTTTAGCAATTGCCCTTTGTAGAGATATCCGTAATGTATCAAAAGTGGCAAGTGCCAAACTATCACCCTCTTTGATATATAAGCTATCAGATTTTGATTCTACACTTTTCGTAGAAGAACTAGTGCATGACCCAAAAAGAAATATCAATCCCAAAAAATGTATCCTAATTTTGAACATCATAACTAAGAGTTTGTTCTAAGTTACTGAATCGAATCAGCTCAACCACATTTTGATGATGGTTTTGAAATTTTATTAAAAGATTTACAATGAATACAGACATAGCTTCTATAAGAAAGGATTATCAAAAAAGATCCCTCGACGAAAAAGATGTTGCTCCTAATCCTATGCAACAATTTGATATTTGGTGGCAAGAAGCTATCGGATCAAATATTGATGAAGTAAATGCAATGACTTTAGCAACAGTTGATAAGGAAGGTATTCCAGATGCAAGAACTGTATTGTTAAAAGGCCTAGATGAAAACGGATTTGTATTTTTTACCAATTATGAAAGTTCAAAAAGCAAGCAGTTAGAAGAGCAGCCTTCCTGTGCTGTACTTTTCTTTTGGAAAGAATTAGAGCGTCAAGTTAGGATAAGAGGTATTGCTGAAAAAATAAGTACCGAAGAAAGTGTTGCCTATTTTAATAGTAGACCCGACGGAAGTAAAATTGGGGCGTGGGCATCGCCACAAAGTTGGGTTGTTGCAGGCAAAGCATGGCTGGAGCAAACATTTGATTATTATCTAGAACGATTCAAACATGGTGAAATTCCAAAACCGCCTCATTGGGGTGGATTTAGAATAATACCGAATCAAATTGAATTCTGGCAAGGCAGACCTAACAGAATGCACGATCGTATTAGATATACTAAAGATAAAGATCAAGAAAACTGGACAATTGAGAGGCTAGCACCTTAGTTAATCCTACAAAGTTTTTACAATAATAAATTGTGATCTTTTCCAGTTTGAATTGCCAATTCATACCCCGCATCTGCATGACGAATTACACCCATACCAGGATCATTCCTAAGCACTCTCTTCAACCTACGGGCTGCATCATCAGAACCATCAGCTACAATCACCATACCTGCATGAATGCTATAACCCATTCCAACTCCTCCGCCATGGTGTAAACTTACCCAGCTAGCACCACCTGCAGTATTTACTAAAGCATTTAGAATAGGCCAATCAGCTACAGCATCACTTCCATCTAACATAGATTCGGTTTCTCTATTTGGAGAAGCCACACTTCCAGTATCAAGATGATCCCTTCCAATAACTATTGGAGCTTTGAGTTTTCCTTGTTTAACCATTTCATTAAATGCCAATCCAGCTAACTCCCTTTGCCCCTGCCCTAACCAACAAATTCTTGCAGGCAACCCTTGAAAAGCAATTTTCGCCCCAGCCATTTTCATCCACCTTGCTAAAGATTTTTCTTCAGGAAATAGTTCTAAAATTTTCTGATCAGTAGCAGCAATATCAGCCGGGTCACCACTCAATGCAACCCATCTAAAAGGCCCCTTCCCTTCACAAAACAAAGGACGAATATAAGCAGGCACAAACCCAGGAAATAGTTCGCTCGACTTAAGCGAAGGTGCTTTATTAATTAAGCTACCAAAACGGTGCTGCTGATCATAGTCAGGATTATTTTGTGCAAACTCAATAGCTCTTGCTCGAATATTATTTCCATAATCGAATGCAATAGCACCTGCATCTTGCAAATGCATCATTAATTGAATATGCTCATACATACTTTCATAAGAAAGAGCGACATATTTCTTTGGATCATCAGCCCTTAATTTATTAGCTTCTTCAATTGAAAGTTGATGTGGAAAATAACCCACTAATGGATCATGAGCACTAGTCTGATCAGTCAAGGTTTCCGGAATAATTTTTCTTTCTATCAATCTCTGCAGTAATTGCACAGCATTACAGCATACCCCAATACTTTTTGCTTCGCCATTAGCTTTACACAGCAAAGCTTGATCAATTGCTTCATCAATATTATGGAATAGCTCATCTAGATAACGTGTTTCCAAACGCTTGGTTGCACGCCACTCCTCAACTTCTGCAATTAATGCAACGCCTTCATTCATGGTAATTGCAAGAGGCTGTGCACCACCCATTCCACCTAGTCCTGCTGTTACATGTAAGGTACCCTTTAATGTTCCACCGAAATGTTTATCTGCAATAGCAGCGTAGGTTTCATAAGTACCCTGCACAATTCCTTGCGAACCTATATAAATCCAACTGCCTGCAGTCATTTGTCCATACATCATTAATCCCTTCTTCTCCAACTCATCAAAATGATTCCAGTTTGCCCAGTTGGGTACGAGCTGACTATTACTTATTAAAACTCTTGGAGCATCTGAATGAGTGGGCATCACTGCAACGGGCTTACCACTTTGGATTAAAAGAGTTTCATCATTTTCTAATCTTTTCAAAACCTCTAATATTTTAAAAAGCGCATCAGGATTTCTTGCGGCCTTTCCTCTACCTCCATAAACAATCAGATCCTCGGGCGACTCAGCCACCGAAGGATCTAAATTATTCAATAACATTCTATATGCTGCTTCTTGTATCCAGCCTTTACAAACCAATTGATGCCCAGTTGGGGTTGTTGGAATTTCAATTTTATTTAGTTTCATAAGCAATCAATACTCTACAAGATACAATAGTTTATTGTATCCATTTTTGCAGCTAAAAGAGTCTATCTAAATGAAATTAATTCAACATCAAAAATCAGTGTAACATTTGGACCAATTTGAGCACTCACTTGACGATCGCCATAAGCCAGGTGTGGTGGAATAAAGAATCGAAACTTACTACCGGTTGGCATAAGTTGAAGTCCTTCTGTCCAACCAGTAATTACCCTATTCAATGGAAAGCTTGCGGGTGTTCCTCTTTGAACAGAACTATCAAAAACAGTTCCATCTATCAGTGTGCCATGATAATGACAAGTAACAGTATGAATGGCCCAAGGTTTTTCACCATCGCCCAAATTCAATATTTCATATTGTAAGCCACTTTCTAAAGTTACTACGCCATCGCGTTTTGCATTCGCAGAAAGAAATGCTTGTCCTTCTGCTAAGTTTTTATTCGACAACTCTAGTTTTCTTTGTGCCAGAATATCTGCTGCTCCCATAATTTTTTTGACAAATGTAAACAGGCCCATGTTCTTCAACTAATTTTTGGTTGATAATGGCACAATAGTAATACGCAATCAATAATTCTTCATGAAAAAACTGGTAGCATCAAAAATTGATGTTACCTCTTTTGTTACCTCAATGATACCGCGAATGATACCACAGAGTACAGAAAAACACCTTTTTGAGTATGGATGGCTAAAAATGCAAAAACCTTAATTACATGGTAATTAAGGTTTTATACTTTAAAACTTTTCGTTTTTCGAAAGGTTGTGATCCCGCTGGGACTCGAACCCAGGGCCCATACATTAAAAGTGTATTGCTCTACCAACTGAGCTACGGAATCAGGGCTTAATGAATAAGTCCTTTAAATTTTGGAGTGCAAAAATAGGTGAATTCAAAAAACTGACAAATTTTTTATGAAATTAATTCTCAACTATTTAAAACTCATCGATTGCTCCGAAAAAGTCTAGCAAAAAAACCATCTGACTCATTGCTTTGATATGATTTGCTCTCAATTATTTCATCTAATATTTCAACATTCTTTGCTTCAGTCCAATCGTCCAAACCCTTAAACCAAACCATATCACTTGCCTTGAGGCCTTTATCCTTTAAAACATCTAAAGTATAGGGACCTTTCAGAAGCTTATTTTTTTTGAGTAAGTATATGGCTACGTTATTCATTATTTCAAATATAAAACAAGACTAACATTTTATAACATCTATTTTCTGCACTAAAAAGATAAAACTGCAGTTTTTAAAGCTATATCATCTTTGAGTATGAATTTATAATACTCCTGTCCTTTCCAAATATAGCGTGCAATATTTAATGCAGCTCTTTTCACTAAATAGTTTTGATCAGTGGTAGTTAATTTTACAGGCTGCATACCTTGCTCTATTAGCAATTCATTTAAAACCAGCCAATCATTACCATCTATTTTTAAGGCATCTTTTAATTGATTCACTGAAGTTGCGCTTTTTAACGATGTGCCGTACTTTTTATACAACCTATACGACCAAGTCTGAATAATATCTTGTCGAAGTACCTGAATTGCATCTGTACTTAAATTGATACTATCTCCTTTTACCCAATTATCTGGTTCAATTCCGCCGCCGCCATAAAGCTTTTTCCCGGATGGTGTTGTATACGATTTCCCATTGTGCGTGTCAGCTATGGTTGTATCTTGAATGTTTGAAAACATCATCTTTCTTTTAGTATGACGTTCCTGATAAGCTATTTTACCATCTGAATACGGTTGCTGTATATTTCTCCCAAGGGGTGTAAAATATCTTGCTACTGTTAATCGAACTGCACTTCTATCACTTAAAGTAAACTGCTCTTGTACCAACCCTTTTCCAAAAGAAGGTTGCCCAACTACCACTGCCCTATCCCAATCTTGCAAAGCACCAGTAAGTACTTCAGATGCAGAAGCAGATGATTCATCCATTAATACAGCTAATTTTCCTTCTTCAAACAAACCATCTCGTTTTGCTCTGTATTCTGTTCTCGGTGAACGACGCCCCTCTGTGTATACAATCAGTTTATTCCCACTTAAAAACTCATCAGCAATATCAACGGCCTCTTTCATCATTCCTCCACCATTTCCTCTAAGATCTAGCACCAACCTTTTCATACCCTGTTGCTGTAACTTTTCCAGTTCTTGCATGAACTCTTCATAAGTACGCTCTCCAAACTTGTTTAGCTTAATATACCCTGTAATGCTATCTAGTTTCATAGCTACATCAACTGTACTCACCTGAACATTCCCCCTTTCTATCACTATTTCTTTTAACTGACTGTCTCTTAACACTTGTACTTTTACCCTTGACCCTTTTTCACCACGAAGTGTTTTCCTGATCTCTGCTGTAGTAATTTTTTTCCCTGATAACTGAGTTGTATCATTTGCCTTTAATAAAATATCGCCTGGCAATATACCAGCCTTTTCTGACGGACCGCCTTTCACTACATCCATTACATGTACTGTATCTTTAATCATTTGGAATTCGATTCCCACACCCGAAAACTGTCCTAGCAAATCCTCTGTGCTAGCTTGCACATCTGCAGGTGGCAGGTATACCGAATGAGGATCTAACTGGGAAAGAATATATCCCATTGTCTTATCTGATAAACTATCAAGGGCTATATCGTCTACATATTTATTTCGAATTAATTCAAGCAACTCTTGTATACCTGTTTTCCCTTTTACTTCAAATAACCTTTCACCAGAAGTTCTTGCTCTTAATTCATACCCTAACCACATACCTAATACAATTGATAAAGAAACTGTAAGTGGAAGCCAAACCCTTAATTTTTTATCTGCCATATTTATTAGTAATTTGTAAAATATTTAATCGTCCTAAACATATTAATACAAACCTAACCGATTTGTTCAAATATTCCATTGTTCTATGTCTACGAAATTGATTGCCGATAGTGGCTCTACAAAATGCGAATGGTGCTTAGTTGTAAACGGGAAAAAGAAGAAAACTGTTGTCACACAAGGAATCAGCCCTTACTTCTTGTCTGAACAACAAATTTTAACGCTGCTCCTGACCGACTTACTACCATCCTTGAAAAAATTTGAAATTGATGAAGTACACTATTACGGAACTGGATTAGGCATTCAGCCACATATTGATTTGTTAAAAAAAGTGCTAAAAAAGGCATTCCCAAAATCAAAAATCACCGCTAACAATGACCTTTTAGCCGCTGCCCGAGCTACTTGTGGCAATAAACAAGGTATAGCCTGCATTTTAGGTACTGGCTCGAATTCATGTTTTTATAATGGAAAAAAAATTACAAAAAATAGTCCAGGTATAGGTTATGTGCTTGGAGATGAAGGAAGTGGGGCTTATTTAGGAAAAAAAGTCCTTCAATATTTCTTGTACAATACATTCGACGAAGATTTGAGAGCAAGGTTTGATGCAAAATTTGTTACAACCTATCGTGAAGTGCTTGAAAATGTTTACAAGAAGCCATTAGCCAACCGATATTTAGCGAGTTTTGCCATTTTTTTGGCTGAAAATAGAGGGCACTATATGATTGAAAATATCATTGAAGACGGATTGAATGACTTCTTTTTTCACCACCTTTACAAATACACTGAAACTTGGAAACACCCTATTCATTTTGTAGGGAGTATAGCATTTGGATTTAAAGATGTATTGAAGGAACTTTGCAATAGTTATGAACTAGAGTTAGGTACTGTACTGAGAGCCCCCATGGATGGCTTAGTTCAATACCATAAACAATTTTAACCTTGGCACACCATATGAAAAAAGTATTTGAGAAAGTAACGGAACAAACTTCTTTATATCGTCATCTTGAAAAAATGACTGTTGAAGAAGTTCTGATTAACATAAATAAAGAAGACAAATCAGTCCCTTTAGCGGTAGAAAAAGCTATCCCTCAAATCGAAAAACTTACTTCTGTAATTTCCGACAAAATGCTTGCTGGCGGTAGATTATTTTATATTGGTGCAGGCACAAGTGGAAGATTGGGAATAGTTGATGCCAGTGAATGTCCTCCTACATATGGTGTTCCTTATGGATTGGTCATTGGAATCATTGCTGGTGGCGAAAAGGCCATAACGCAAGCTGTAGAATTTGCAGAAGACAGTCCTGAACAAGGTTGGTCAGACCTTGAACGCCACTTTGTAAACGATAAAGATGTGGTTGTTGGTTTAGCCGCAAGTGGAACCACACCCTACGTAATTGGAGCATTATTGGAATGTAGAAAACGAGGTATTACTACTGGAAGTATTTCTTGTAATCCTAATTCTCCTGTTTCTGAAGCAGCTGACTTTCCTGTTGAAGTGGTAGTTGGACCAGAATTTGTAACAGGTAGTACACGTATGAAAAGTGGAACAGCACAAAAACTGGTACTAAATATGATTTCCACAACTGTTATGATACAATTAGGTCGAGTTGAAGACAACAAAATGGTTAATATGCAGTTAACTAATGTGAAACTGGTAGATCGTGGAGTTAAAATGGTCATGGATAGATTGAATTTGAATGATTATGAAAAAGCGAAAGATCTACTACTCAAGTATGGAAGCGTGAAGAAAGCAGTTGAAAACCATGCATGATATTGAACCCTTTTTTAATTGGAGACATATTTATATTTCTGAAGAAGACCCTAAATCGCCTTTCTTCGGCCGACAGTACAGCGAGTTTGAATTTAGCCAAACTGTTTACAACTATTATATTCACCCGCAGTGGGATGAATTTGGAAGTAAAACACTTTACCTTAAAATAATTTATGTTGACTATGAACTAAACTTTGCTATCATAGAAATGATCGGTGAATGGAATGATGCTATCGAAAATGATATCATGGAGTTTAAAAGAGAAGTAGTTGAAAAATTACAGGATCAGGGGATATATAAATTCATATTAATTGTTGAAAATGTACTGAATTTCCATAGTGGCGATAAGGACTATTATGAAGAATGGTATGAAGAAGTGAATGATGAAAACGGATGGATCATAGCACTGAACATGCCGGCGTCTACTCAACACGACTTTAAACAGAAAAAACTACATTATCTAATTGAACTGATGCAAATTGAAAACTGGCGCATATACAAACCCTATCACCTTTTTAAGAAAATTGATGAACAATTAAATAACAGATTGACCTAAACAATTTTTAGCTCTTTTTTGATTTCCTGTAATCCCACGGAGCAATAGGATTCGCATCTTTCCAAAGTCCCTTTTTTGCTCGCTTTGCTTGCTCTTGTAAACTACTCCAAGTTTTGTTTTTATCGTATCGAATAAAATGCCAAGCGAGTCCTTCAGATAACATTGTTTCATTAATGTTTTTATCACCTACAAATACCATCCCAACCACCCGCCTGTATTTATCTCTTGAATTTACTTCAACAGTAACTTTCTGATTAAAAATTAGATTGCTTAAATACTGTTTAGATACCTGACTATAAGCTTGTCCCTTCTCTGGCGCATCAATCCCATGCATTCGAACTCTAACTTGCATTTTCCCATCTGTAAGAAGTGTGAATGAGTCACCATCAGCAATTTTAACCACTTTGCCTTGTAATACTTGTGCATGTGATATTAAAAAGAAAAAACTTAGAATAGCAAATAATGTAAATTTAACCATGCTGTTCATATAAAGTTAGAATTTGCTGATGAATCTGTAGTACTTGAGGAAGAACAGCATGCTGCTGATCATTTTGAATCACCCAGTCACATAGTTTCATTTTAATAACATCTTCAATTTGTCTATTCATTCTAGCAATAACTTCTTCTCTCGAAACTTGATCTCTATGCATAACTCTTTGAATTCTTACAGCCCTTGGTGCTGTTACTCCAATCACATAATCTAAATGAGACACAGAACCTGACTCAAATAAGAGGGCCGCTTCTTTTATAACGTAAGAACTAGATTGCTCTTTCATCCACTTTTCAGCCTGAGCTATGGCAGCGGGGTGCACCAAACTATTCAGCAACTCTAATTTTTCAGGCTGATTAAAAACAATATTTGCTAAGTAAGATCGCTGTAAATGTTCTCCATCAAAAACAGCTTCGCCAAAATGAAAAAGTAACTTTTGCTTTAGTTCAGGATCATTCTCCATAATCCACTTTGCATGCTTATCAGCATCCCAAACAGGTATTCCTAACACAGAAAATATTCTAGCGATGGTTGATTTTCCACTACCAATACCTCCTGTTAAACCAATTTTTAGCATGTTTAAAATTACTGCAAAAAAACACCCCAACACAAATTGTATTGGGGCGGAAGTATTTCAATGAAATAGAAATTTATTTCTTTTCAGCAGCTTTATTTAACGCAGCAGTCCACTCCATGCTAATGGCCGACTTTTCTATTTTTAAATAACTACCAGGATTCACCTCCATTTGTAAAGTGCCGTCTTCATTTATTTTATTTACAGCACCATGAATACCTGCAATAGTTACTACTTTATCACCTTTTTGAAGGTTATCAATAAATTTCTTTTGTTCTTTAGCCTTTTTAGCTTGAGGGCGAATCATAAAGAAGTAAAAAACGAAAATGATGGCACCCATCATAACTAATTGTACCATTCCACCGCCCTGTCCTGGCTGTCCACTACCAGCAGCCAATAAAATTGTGTTCATCCACATCATACGTATTGTTTTTAATTGTTTGTTTTTACAAAGCCCGTAAAGGTAAGGGTATGAAAATTACCTCCGAGCGTATTGGCTGTTACAAAAATGTTTTTTCTTATGTCTCCCGGACTGGTTTGACCACTATCAAAAGCAGCGGTTACTCTTCCAGAACCTCCAGGAGGCACAGCCTCTTTAGTGTATTCAGCTACAGTACATCCACAACCTGCAGTTACCTGACTAATCACAAGCGGATTGTTCCCAGTATTTGTAAACTTGAAAATAATTTGCACCTTTTCTCCTTGCTGAATGGTACCAAAACTATTCTCAATTTTTTCCCACTGCAATGTTGTAAAACTTGCCGTATCTGCACTTGCCGAAGTAGCAGGCTCACTATTTTCACTTGCCTCTTCTGTTGTATCTGTACAAGCAAGGAAACTAATTCCTAAAAAAAGAAATACTAACCAATTTTTCATGACACTTTCTTTTTGAAATCAATTTTTTGCAAATTACCTGAACTCACCAATTCTTTATGAATACTATCTAAAATTCCATTCACAAACTGTCCACTTTGCTGTGTGCTATAATCCTTGGCAATATCAATGTATTCGTTAATAGTAACTTTTGCAGGAATTGTTTCGAAGAATAAAAGCTCACAAACACCTAATCGCATGATAATCATATCTAGCTGGGCAATTCTATCTGGATCCCAATTCTTTAATCTGGGTGTAATCCATCCTAAAGCAACGTCTTTCTTTTCAATTGCCGTTCTAAATAACTCTCTAGCATAATCCCATTTTTCAGTCCCAAGCAAATCCATTAAATCAAAACCCTTTTGCTTCTGCAAAAATGCAGCTACTAGCTGAACCAGCATTTCTCCATCATCATCCCAATTCGAAAACAAATCTTCAACTGCAGAATTAAACAAGGGATGGGGTAATATAATTTGCTCAAAAATGAATTCTAAAATGGATCTCTCGTCAGAAGCAGTTCGCTGTTGCTCACTAATATACTTCTGATACTCGGCAGTCTGTGTTAGTTGAATGTACAGTTTCCTAAGAAGTTCACGATCTGTTTTTAAATGTGGCTGAAAATGACTGATTGCCAATTCATAAGAAGGAATTTGCTTGATTTTCCAAAGCAGTTCGTTTCCTGCAATTTTAGTATTTACATGCAAATCTTCATAAGAAGGAAGGTTTTTCGATGCTCTGTACCTCGCATCTTCTTCCGCATATAAAGCAATTTCAAAAATCCAATGAATTAAGTAGGTGAACAGTTCAAATGTTTTGTCAAACTCTTGCTTCAATACCCGGTTTGCCTTTTGTATATCTAGTTGGCCATTTTCGAGCTCCATAACATATAACCTCTGAACTACTTTAACCCGGATATTTCTTCTACTAATCATGCAAAGACCTTTAATTGGCTGCAAAAGTACATGTAAATAGCTGGCTTTCCAACTTGATATCACATGAAAAAATGACAAAAAGCACACTTGAGAAAGCTTTAGATAGATGGCAACATGACAATTTTTCGCCTAGAAAAGAGCCAACAACACACAAAAGGAAAAATTGTCCTTTTTTCTGCTAATGGCACGATTATCGCCGATGTTGTTGCGAATATTATTCAACTAATAAAAAAACAATACGTATGGCAAAAAAATTGAATGTGACCCCACTACACGACAGGGTGATCGTTAAAGCAGCTGCTGCTGAAGAAAAGACTGCTGGTGGCATTATTATTCCTGATACTGCTAAAGAAAAGCCTCAGCGCGGAACTGTAATTGCTGCCGGCCCTGGTAAAAAAGACGAGCCTGTAACTGTGAAAGTAGGCGACAATGTATTGTATGGCAAATATGCCGGTACTGAAATTCAAATTGAAGGGCAGGACTATCTAATCATGCGTGAGAGCGATATTCTTGCAATTGTATAATTCAATCATTCACCTAAATTAAAATCTAACATAGATTATGGCTAAGCAAATTTTCTTCGATATCGAAGCAAGAAATAGAATGAAAAAAGGCGTTGACACTTTGGCTAACGCTGTAAAAGTTACACTCGGACCAAAAGGTCGCAACGTAGTAATTGAAAAGAAGTTTGGCGCTCCTGCTGTTACTAAAGACGGCGTTAGCGTTGCAAAAGAAATTGAATTGGAAGACCCAATTGAAAACATGGGTGCGCAAATGGTAAAAGAAGTAGCTAGCAAAACTGCTGATATTGCAGGTGATGGTACTACTACTGCTACTGTTCTTGCTCAGTCAATCATCAGCGAAGGTTTGAAAATGGTGGCTGCTGGTGCAAACCCTATGGATTTAAAGCGTGGTATCGACAAAGCTGTTAGCTTGGTTGTTGAAAATTTACGCGGTCAAAGCCAAACTGTTGGTAACGACAGTAAAAAAATTCAGCAGGTTGCTACTATCTCTGCTAACAACGATGAAACTATCGGTAAATTAATTGCAGAAGCTTTCGCTAAAGTTGGTAAAGAAGGTGTAATTACTGTTGAAGAAGCAAAAGGTACTGACACAACTGTTGAAGTTGTTGAAGGTATGCAGTTCGATAGAGGTTATGTAAGTCCTTACTTCGTAACTAATAGCGAAAAGATGGAAGCTGAATTGCAAAATCCTTACATCTTGATCTACGATAAGAAGATTAGCGCAATGAAGGACATCTTACACATTCTTGAAAAGGTTGCACAAAGTGGACGTCCTTTATTAATTATCTCTGAAGATTTAGAAGGTGAAGCATTGGCAACATTGGTAGTAAACAAATTGCGTGGTACTATCAAAGTAGCTGCTGTAAAAGCTCCAGGTTTTGGCGACAGAAGAAAAGAAATGTTAACTGACATTGCTATCTTAACTGCAGGTACTGTTATCAGTGAAGAACAAGGTTACAAATTGGAGAATGCTGATTTAACTTACTTAGGTCAAGCTGCTTCTGTAACTATTGACAAAGACAATACAACTATCGTAGGTGGTAAAGGAAAGAAAACCGATATCACTGCTCGTGTTAACCAAATCAAAGCTCAGATGGAGAATACTACCTCTGACTACGATCGTGAGAAGTTGCAAGAGCGTTTGGCTAAATTAGCAGGTGGTGTTGCGGTATTGTATGTAGGTGCTGCTACTGAAGTGGAAATGAAAGAGAAGAAAGATCGCGTAGATGACGCTTTACATGCAACTCGTGCGGCTGTTGAAGAAGGTATTGTTCCTGGTGGTGGTGTTGCTTATATCCGCGCTATTGATGCATTAGAAGCTAAAGTAAAAGGTCAAATCCACGACGAACAAACTGGTATGGCAATCGTTCGCCGCGCTTTAGAAGAGCCAATGCGTACTTTAACTGCTAATGCTGGTATTGATGGTTCAATTGTTGTTCAAAGAATCAAAGAAGGAAAAGCTGACTTTGGTTTCAATGCAAGAACTGAAACTTATGAGAACCTTTTCAAAGCGGGTGTAATTGATCCAACTAAAGTGAGCCGTGTTGCATTAGAAAATGCCGCTTCAATTGCTGGTATGTTGTTAACTACTGAATGTGTGGTTGCCGACAAGCCTAAGAAAGAAGAAGCACATGCACACCCAACTCCTGATATGGGTGGAATGGGTTATTAATCCAATTGCACTTTATAATAGTAGAAAGTCTCAACTTTGGTTGGGACTTTCTTTTTTTCAACCATCACGTAATTTGTTTGTTGTTCGAAATATGAAGTGGAAAATTACTTGCTCGCTGCTTTTATTGATGATTGCATTGGGTGCATTCTCAGTTCGCTCCACCGACCCGAAACCCTTACCTATACCCGCCAATCCTCAAGTAATTGGCAATGCGAATAAGGGATGGAACTACCTAATCTATGGCGATTTCATTAAAAGCGGATTGCCCCTTCCACTATTTAAACTGATACAAGGAAAAGATCCAAATAACTATCTGCAGCGAACAGGCGAATCTGCACAAATACCACACGGCTTCAATTTAGTGCAACATGAAAATGGTACTACTATAGTTGTGCCTACCTGTTTGCAATGCCATGCACAGGAAATGGACGGACAATTATTTGTTGGCTTAGGAAATACTTTTCTTGATTTCACGCAATTTGGAAAAGAGAGAAATGGCCCTGCTGGTTTCGCATCTAACATGCTCAAAACAATGTCACCCAAATGGGAAGAATCAACCAGCACTATTATCAGATCCTTTTCTACCATTGGACCCTTGATGCAAACTGAAGTAGTTGGAGTAAATGCAGCAGACAGACTCGCCACATTATTAGTAGCACATCGTGATCCGCAAAGCTTAGAATGGCAAAAAAACCCTGTTTTACCTATTCCACCAGAAGTTACCCCAACAGATGTGCCAGCTTGGTGGCTTTTGAAAAAGAAAAATGCCATGTTTTATAATGGCTTTGGAAGAGGCGATTTTGGAAAGTTCTTAATGCTTAGCAACCTTCTCACTGTAAAGGATTCTGCTGAAGCAAGAGAGGTAAGCAAACATTTTGCAGATGTATTAGCTTATATCTATAGTCTAGAAGCACCTAAATACCCCAAAAATATTCAGATTGAATTAGCATTAAAAGGGGAAAAGATTTTTAATAAAAATTGTAGTTCTTGTCATGGTACCTACGGTGAAAAAAGTACTTACCCTAATCTTTTAGTTCCCCCTGAAATTATTAAAACCGATACTATGCTTTTCTCTAGCAATTACCAAGAACCTCAATTCATTGACTGGTTCAACAAAAGCTGGTTTGCGCAAGGAGAGAGTCCCGCTCAATTGGTACCTGGCAGAGGATATGTTGCGCCTCCTTTAGATGGAGTATGGATTACTGCACCCTATTTACACAATGGCTCTGTTCCTACCATTGAAGCAGTTTTAAATAGTCAACTAAGACCCACTTATTGGAGTAGAAATTTGAAAAGTCCTCAATACGACTATAACAAGCTCGGATGGAAATATTCCACCCATAATGCTGGACAAAGTAAAAATATTTACAACACCACTTTACCAGGCTACAGCAATAAAGGTCACTACTTCGGCGACCACTTAACAGATGATGAAAGAAAAGCCTTGATTGAATACTTAAAAACATTATGATTGCAATACAATTCAGTCAAATTGGATTTCAAAGATTCTAAAGGTTACAAGGTAGTCGAACATTGGCTACAAAAAAGAGGTTGGCAACCTTTTTCTTTTCAGTACGAGACATGGGAATCTATATGGTCTGAAAAACATGGCTTGGTGAATGCCCCAACAGGTTGCGGGAAAACCTTTTCTGTTTTTTTAGGTGCGGTTATTCAATATATCAATGAACATCCGAACGATTGGCAAACAAGAGGGCATAAAGAATTATACCTACTATGGGTCACTCCATTAAGAGCGCTGGCTAAAGATATTGTTAGAGCTATGGAGGAAGCAGTACAAGAAATTGGACTTCCGTGGAAAATAGCTATGCGCAATGGTGACACTGAAACAACTGAAAGACAAAAACAAAAAAAGAATCCACCTCAAGTTTTAGTTATCACGCCTGAAAGTCTCCACTTACTTATTGCGCAAAAAAAACATCTCACATTTTTTGAAGGTATTGCTTGTGTTGCAGTAGATGAATGGCACGAACTCATTGGCAGCAAAAGAGGGGTTCAAACCGAATTAGCTATATCACATCTTGTTCACAATAGCAAGCGCTCATTACTAGTTTGGGGTATCAGTGCAACCATTGGTAATCTTGAGGAGGCTGCAGAGGTATTGCTGCATCCTGTTCGAGCACAGTCTTGGAAACTTATTCGAGCAGAATTAGATAAAAGAATTGAAATCATATCAATCATTCCCGATGAAATTGAAACTTACCCTTGGGCAGGGCATTTGGGTATTAAACTAGCAGAGCAGCTCATTCCAATTATTGAAAGCAGTCGTACCACTCTGTTGTTCATCAATACCAGAAGCATGAGTGAAATTTGGTACCAGAAAATTTTAGAGCTTGCTCCGCAACTTGCGGGCGCTATGGCTTTACATCATGGTAGCATAGAAAAAGAGTTGAGGGTTTGGGTAGAAGAAGCTTTACATCAAGAAGTATTAAAATTGGTTGTATGTACAGCCAGCTTAGATCTTGGGGTTGACTTCAGACCAGTGGATACAGTTATACAAGTAGGCTCTCCTAAAGGAGTATCACGATTTTTACAAAGAGCAGGAAGAAGTGGCCACCAGCCAGGTGCGATTAGTAAAATATTTTTCCTGCCAACGCACTCACTTGAATTAATGGAAGCTGCTGCTTTAAAGTCGGCACTCTCCTACCAACATATTGAAGCCAAACAACCCTTGCAACTTTGCTTTGATGTATTAGTCCAGTATTTATGTACTCTGGCAACAGGTGATGGTTTTGAAGCAGAAGATGCATTCAAGGAAATTCAGAATACGTTTTGTTTTCAAGATATCAGTCAAGAAGAGTGGCACGAATTGCTACATCTAATTACAAAAGGCGGCAACTCATTGCAAGCTTATGATGAGTTTAGAAAAGTGGAAATAGAAGATACAAAATACATCATTAAAAACAGAAGAATTGCACTTAGACACAGAATGAATATTGGCACCATTGTTAGTGATGCTTTACTGAAAGTGAAAACTATTCAAGGAAAATACCTTGGCACCATTGAAGAATGGTTTGTCAGCAAACTTGAACCGGGTACGGTTTTTACACTGGCAGGAAGAAACTTGGAATTGATTGGAATGAAAGACATGACTGCAATTGTTAAGCCATCAAAATCAAAAAAATCACTGGTGCCCAGTTGGATGGGTGGAAGGATGCCGCTCTCTGCTAATTTAGGAGTACTACTTCGCCAAACCTTAAATTTGGTGCACGAACAATCTTTCAATGATTGGCCCATAGAACTTCAGGCTTTACAGCATTTATTTGAAATCCAACAAGACTTATCGCATATACCTCATAAAGATGAATTATTAATAGAATACATCGCAACCAAAGATGGATATCATTTATTTGTACATCCTTTTGAAGGTAGACTGGTGCATGAAGCAATGGCAGCAATTGTTGCTTATCGAATTAGCCTTATTCAGCCAATTACTTTTTCAATTGCTATGAATGATTATAGCTTTGAGCTATTAAGTGACCAACCCTTACCTATTGACGAACTCGATCTCTATAGCTTGTTCTCAACAAAACAACTCTTACTAGATATTCAAAAAAGTGTGAATGCCGCTGAAATGGCTAAACGTAAGTTCAGAGATATTGCAGTCATTGGCGGACTCATCTTTCAAGGTTTTCCGGGAGAGCAAAAAAAAGCCAGACACCTACAGTCATCAGCGTCTCTTTTGTTTCAAGTGTTTCAAGAGTACGAACCAAATAATGTATTACTCCGACAAGCCTATCAGGAAGTATTTGACCAACAAATGGAAGAACAAAGACTACGACAAGCACTCGATAGAATACAATCGTCTGAAATCATTTTGAAAAAACCAACCAGGTTAACGCCCTTCTCCTTTCCTGTGAAAGTGGACGGATTAAATAGAGAAAATTTAAGTTCAGAAAAACTAGAAGACAGGGTTAAAAGAATGCAAGAACAACTTAAAAAATAATACACAGATATTTGCAAAATGCAACTCAAGGAAGTAGAGATAGATGGAAATAAATGGCTGTTATCGTCGAACAGGGTTTTATTTTGGGAACAACAAAATGCGCTCCTATTAGCAGATGCTCATTTAGGAAAGACTGGTCATTTTAGAAAAGAAGGTATTGGCATTCCCCAAGACGTATATCAAAAAGATTTACATAGACTATTCGACTGTATACATTTTTTTCAAACAAAACATGTTTGGATTATAGGAGATCTTTTTCATAGCCATGGTAATAAGGAACTCGATCTTTTTTTGAAATGGAGAAAAGACTTTAAGAAAATAGAATTCCATTTAGTAAAAGGCAACCATGATATTCTTCCAAAACAATGGTATGAAGATGCCAATATACAACTGCATACCAAAGAGGTTGTTATAGGTAATATTGAACTTACACATGATCCTAAAGATTATGTAGATCCAGAAAAGTATTCTCTTTCAGGTCACGTGCATCCCGGAGTGCTCATTAAAGGTTTAGGCCGACAAAAACTTCGTTTTCCTTGTTTTTATTTTGGGCAAAAACAAGGGCTTCTCCCAGCATTTGGTGAGTTTACAGGATTGTTCACAATTGAAACTGAGTCCAATGACAAATGCTTTGCTATAGTTAATCATGAATTGATTCCCATATCATGTTAAAAATTGCTTTCGATCCAATATATGCGCATCCATTACCAGAGGGACACCGCTTCCCAATGGTGAAGTATGAGCTCATACCTGAACAGTTGCTTTATGAAGGAAGTATCACAGAGGAAAATCTTTTCAGACCAAAAGCCTGTTCCTCAGAAATTATTTTACAAACACATTCACCAATTTATTACCAAAAACTCATTGATCAAACACTCACAGCTTCTGAACAAAGAAAAATTGGATTTCCGCAATCACCTGAATTAACTTTAAGAGAAAGAATCATCACCCAAGGAACAATAGACTGTGCTATATATGCTTTAAAGTATGGAGTAGCTATGAATATTGCTGGAGGCACACACCATTCATTCTATGATAGAGGGGAAGGATTTTGTTTACTAAATGATATGGCTGTAGCTGCAAACTATCTACTAACTCAGCATCTCGCAAAACGTGTTCTAATCATCGATTTAGATGTTCATCAAGGTAATGGAACAGCCAGCTTGTTTTCAAACAATGAGCAAGTGTATACTTTTAGTATGCATGGTGCCCACAACTATCCCTTTCATAAAGAGCAAAGCGACTGCGACGTTCCATTGGTAGATGGAATTCAAGATTCTGAATATCTTTATTTGTTAGCCTTACATTTAGAAAGAATAATAAATACTTTCAATCCAGATTTTGCTTTTTATCTATCGGGGGTTGATATTCTTGAAACCGACAAATTCGGTAAACTTAAAGTAACCATGCAGGGCTGCGCAAAAAGAGATGAATTTGTGTTTTCTACCTTAAAACAAAAAGGTATACCCGTTGCAGTTGCCATGGGCGGGGGCTACTCTCCCAAAGTGAAGGATATTGTTGATGCACATTGCCAGACTTTCCGACTTGCACAAAGCATTTATGACTGATATAACTCCAGTGTTTATTTTTTTCTAAACGCTAACATATTTTTAGCAATTTGTTTTGAAATCTAGCACGAGAATTGGAACATATGTATAAAAACAAATTACATATGAAACCAATAACATTACTCTTAACCGCCGTTGTTGCAGGTACGCTCAGTTCCTGTACCGTTATTCGACAAGGGGAGGTGGGCGTTAAACGCCGCCTCGGAAAAATTGATCCAGTTACTGTTGAACAAGGTCCGAGGGGATACAACTTATTTACAACAAAAATTTTGAAAATCCCAACTCGCGTTGTTAACCTCAATCTTAAGCCTGCATTGCCCTCAAAAGAAGGTTTGACAATTGATTCAGAAATCTCCATTCTGTATCGCATTAAACCAGAGTCTGCTCCAAAAATTGTACAAGAAATTGGCTTAGACTATGAATCGGAAGTTATTCTTCCTGTATTTAGATCTGCATCAGCAGACGTTACTGCAAAGTTTTTAGCTAAAGACATGCACAGTGGTGAGCGTATGCAAATTGAAAACGCCATTAAAAAACACATGTCAGAAGTGTTAGAGAAAAAAGGATTTATTATTGAGAACGTCCTCATGAAGTCGATTCGTCTCCCAGCAGGACTAGCTAGAGCTATTGAAGAAAAACTTCAGGCTGAACAAGATGCACAAAGAATGGAGTTCTTAAAAGAAAGAGAACAAAGAGATGCAGAAAGAAGAATTATTGAAGCTGAAGGTAAAAAGCAGATAGCGAGAATTCAAGCGGAAGGTGAAAAACAAGCCACTATTATTCAAGCTGAAGCAAGAAAACAAACCATTGAAATTGAAGCAGAAGGTAAAGCAAATGCTATGCGTATTGAAGCAGATGCTACAAGAAGAGCCAATGATACTATTAATAAAACGTTGACACCACAGGTACTTAAGCTTCGTCAAATTGAAGCATTTAGATTACTTTCTAACTCAAACAACAGTAAGCTCATTATTACAGATGGAAAAACGCCATTCTTGAGTTTGCCAGACAAATTCTAACTAAAAGAAAGCCCCGAAATATTCGGGGCTTTCTTTTATGATACTTTCTTTCTTTTCAGTTTTTGATAATCTAAGAAATAGATAAGTCTAACTGTAAGCTCTTTACCTTGAGGACGACTAAACACTTCTCTCAAGTTTCTAGAATATTTGTCGAAGCCTTCGCCTGAGAAAAACATATCCTGAGGCATCCAGTTTTTCCAGCCTACAATCAAACGACTGCCATACATGAAATCCCAGGTATAAAACATATCCAAATTATATGCATTATAATTTTCATCATTACCTGCAATAAATGGTCTATCTACCCAATTCCCTTTTGCATCTACATTAAAAAATCGATGATACTTCACATGACTCCAATAATGTCTAGCGCGGAGTGTAATAAACATGCGTGGAGTAAAATTATACAAGGCTTGAACCAAGGTTGTAAATTCTCTCACATCTCTCCATCCAACAATTGGTTCTCCATTACTCTCTCGTCTAAATGCGTATCCAACATTACCAATATCTGTTGAGCCTGATCCATTAATAGACAAACTAAACCGATCGCTGAATCTAAACCTCACTCCTAGACCATAATTGAAAAAATGACTTGTATCAAAAGCAGGAGAATACGCATATCCAGCTCTTGCTTCTACATACAATCTTTTTCTGCTATCTGTACTTCCATTAAAACCAAAATAATGCCATGGCATCATACGAATCATTCTTCCGGGCGTACGCAATTCAAACCAATCGTGTTGCCAAATAGGTTTACTATCATACACAATACTTAAATCCCAAAAGTTTTTAAAGAAATAAAACGCACGAGCATCTAGCATCAGCTCTTGCCATACTCCAGGCTTATACAACGACTGGTTTCTAAAACCAACGCGATAGTTATAACTCAAAAAATTTTTAGTTGGCGTAAACTGATTGTAACTTACTTGTCCTCTAATAGTCGATTCATTAGGTGCTCTTAAAAAACCTAAATCGTTGGGGTCATACCTATCCGATTCTATAAGATGACTGAAATTGAATTGAAACTTACCGCTCACCTTTCTAAACGCTAGGTTTGTAGAAAAGCCATCGTATGGGTTCACCGAAAATATCTTACTATACCTCGCAAAACCAGCCAGATTAAAATTATTCTTTGCATCAAATAACGAAAAATCAAAAGAACTCACATTGGCATCTCTTGCTGTTCCCGCTCTTAGTACATTCGTATTTGTGAATGTAATAGAAGACCTGTTTTTCAAAGCCTGATCTAAAACAACAATATTGTAATTAGTTAAAGGCTCTGTTTCAATCCTCTCTGTTTTACCATCTAATGTATTTTCTAATACAGCAAAAGTGGGAGCCGAAACTGCATTGAACACTCCAATACCTAAGTTCTTTCTATTTCTTCCAGAATACTTTGAGGCATTGATTAATTGTGTTACTCCTGGGTTCTTCACAATTCGCAAATTCGGATCTTGATCCGCTCTTCTTCTTACCGAAAAATATCCCGAAGGGGTTAAACCAATTCTTCTTGAATAAAACAAACCTGCCTTATTAAATAGTTCAGTCCCTTCTGTAAAAAAAGGTCTGTTCTCCTGGAACATGACTTCAAAAGGTGATAAATTCAAAATGACATTATCTGATATAACTTGTCCAAAATCTGGTATGAGCGTACCATCATAAGTGAAGCTTTCATTGACTCCCCACTTTATATCCATTCCACCATTGCGTAATACATCTCTTTGTACAGTTCCATCTGCTTTAGGAACGCTTCTTGCACCAGCAGTAACATAAGGAAGAAAAGACAAACGTAGGGGCGGCACAAGGTTGGTTAACCCCGTAAGATCACCAAACTGATTGACAAATCCTGCCTGATTAGGATCTATGGGATTCCAGTAGCTGCTTTCGTTTAATCTGCGACTAAACCTTTGAAAGTTGATGCCCCAATTTTGCACCTCTACTTTTGCAAAACGCAACGAGATGTAAGGGATTTTCATCTCTACTGTCCAACCGTTTTCAACTATTTGAACATTGCTTTCCCAAACTGCATCCCATGAATAGTCACTCGGAGGCCCCCATCCGCCTGAAACAGCAGGAGAAACTCGTCCGTCTGTTTGAACATTACGACTGGTTACTGTAAACTGAAAACCATTTTGATCATCATTATAGGTATCAAAAAATACTCCAAAGAAGTCTACATCTTGGCGCTGCTCCCCATCCCTTGCAGTTAACTGTCGGCGAATGAGCTTAGGATCATCTTTTAAGAAGGCTGCTACATAAATTGCTTCATCATCGTACAGCAGTCGAACTTCAGCAGGTAAACTAGCTGGCTTTCCAAAATCAGGCGAGTTCATCACAAAGTCTTTTGCAACAGCTGCCTTTTGCCAGACACTATCGTTGATCAATCCATCAATTTTCGGAGGTTTCGCAGTTCTTGTAGCTTGGATACTTTTTTTGGACAAACTATTGGTATTACCAGTTTGAGCAATGGAATAAATTGCAGTCAGAAAACAACATAATACCAATAAAATCTTCTTCATGGGCCGCAAAAGTCCATTTTTTTAAGCAACAGATTGTAAATAATTGACAAACGGGCTGTTTCAACAATAAGTGAAAAAAACCTTTGTTTGTAATTATTACAATCCAAATAATCCTCTGTTCAACAACTGCAATGTTTCTTTTTTGTGAACCGATGGCACCAATAAGGAAATATTATGCTCACTTCCTCCATAGCTAACCATGGTTACTGGTATAGTAGCAATGGAATGAAACAGCTTTTCAAGAATAAACTCTGTTGCTGCTATATGGTTACCCACTATGGAAACAATGGTTTGTCCTTTTTCAACTTCCACAGATCCAAATGGTTGTAATTCACGAATAATTTCAGCTAAATGTTGTTCTTGATCAATAGTTACGGATACCGCCACTTCCGATGTTGTAATCATATCAATGGGTGTCTTGTATTTTTCAAATACCTCGAACACCTTTCTCAAAAAACCATAGGCAAGCAACATTCGGCTGCTCTTAATTTTTACCGCAATAATTCCATCTTTAGCTGCAATTGCTTTTACACCAACACTTCCTGCCTCTTGCTGAATAACAGTACCAGCTGCTTCTGGCTGCATGGTATTCAAGAGTTTAACAGGAACTTTTTCTTGCTGCGCTGGCCAAATACAAGTTGGATGTAAAATCTTTGCTCCAAAGTAAGCAAGCTCAGCCGCTTCGTCAAAGCTCAATTGTTCAACAGGTTGGGTCTGGTCAACAATACGCGGATCGTTGTTGTGCATGCCGTCAATATCTGTCCATATTTCACAAACAGATGCATTCACAGCTGCTGCTACCAAGGAAGCTGTATAATCACTACCACCTCTTTTTAAGTTATCTACTTCACCCCTTGCATTTCGACAGATATAACCTTGGGTTATAAATAGTGGAATGTGCGCATGCTGGTTCAATAACTGGCTCAACTTCACTTTTATATTTCCCAACTGCGGCTCTTCATTTACATCAATGGTCATAAATTCCAAAGCAGGCAATAAAATATGATCAACACCTTGTTCTTCTAGATAGCATGAAAACAGCTTGGTGCTCATCAACTCGCCTTGAGCTAAAATGTCTTTATTCAGAGACTCACTGAAAGAAATTTTTAAGATGATGTGCAGGAATTCGAAGTGCTCACCAATGATGGATCTTGCTTTTTCTTTAGCGTCTTCTTTTGATAACAAATCGTCAATAAATTGCTGATAATGTGCATTGAGTTGCTCAATTTTATACTTAGCTCCCTCCTTATCTCCTTGCTGAAGCAAATTGCCTATTTCAACCAAACTATTGGTTGTTCCACTTAATGCACTTAAAACAACTATTTTCTTTTCATTATCGCGGCGAATGAGTGCTGCAACCTGATGCATTCTTGCCGGCTTCCCAACACTGGTCCCCCCAAACTTCATTACTTTCATAAAGTCCCCCCAATTTTTGGCGCAAAAGTAATGCTTCGCATGATGTCTTTCAAGAACTTATGAAAAAAGAACATTAGAATGACAAACCCATTTTGCCGGCAATAGATTTCAAATCATTCACCACAATATCTTGAATGGGAATTCCCTCTTTAGCTCTTTGTTCTGCAATGATTCTTTCCGGATCACCAGGTATCAGCACATGTTCATGTCCTTCAGAAGTTTTTGCAGCTCTGAAACGTTTTATCCAATTATCCATGTGCATTTTAAAATCTGAAGCTGGACGAAATGCATCAATCCGCATAGCACCTAAAAAATGTCCTAACCCTTTACCGGGCATATTTTCAGGCATGGGTACATAAGCTGGAAACGGCGGTGCCCAAGGACCATAAGAGGCACCACTTAATACTGCTGAAAAAATATCAACAATACTTCCTAATGCATAGCCTTTATGCGAACCATGTTCTCGGTCGCTACCCAATGGCAATAAAGAACCACCTTTTTTCAAAATATTGGCATCAACTGAGCCCATTCCAAACTCATCCTGTACCCAACCCAAAGGCGCATCGGAGTTTTTCTTTTGAAGGAGTTCAAGTTTACCATTTGCAGCGGTTGTAGTAGCAAAGTCCGCAACAAAAGGAGGCTCTTCTCCTGCTGGTATACTAACCGCTATTGGATTCGTGCCAAGCATCTTTTCTGTTGAAAAAGTAGGCGCCACCAAAGCACTTGCATTGGTCATGGCCATACCAATCATATCATGCTCCAATGCCATCATAGCATGATAACCTGCAATACCAAAATGATTGCTGTTTTGTACACTCACCCAACCCGTACCAACTTGATGGGCTTTTTCAATAGCTATTTTCATAGCATAAGGTGCAACTACCAACCCTAATCCCGCATCTCCATCAACTACTGCGGTTGAAGGTGTTTCATGAATGATTCGGATGTTTGGCGTAGTATTAATTCTGCCTGCTTCCCATAGTCGGATATAGCCACTTAACCTAGCAACACCGTGACTGTCAATTCCCCGTAAGTCGGCTGCCACCAATACTTTCGAAGCCAAGTCAGCATCATGAATACTGCAGTCCATTTGCAGAAAAACCGACTTTGTAAATTCTAATAATGTCTCGTAGCTAATTTGCTGATATATCATTTCTACTGAATCTTACAATTTCCATCAAAATCAATAACAAACCGATCCCAATAAAGAACGAGATTATACAATCTATTGGCAATTTCTTTCTTATTAAGAATATCCATTTTTACAGGCGGACCATCAACAGGCTTTCTAGGTGCAATATTTGCAACCTTTTCAATATGACGATTCATTGCTTCAGCAATTTCTTCAACATCATGATCCAACACAAAAATAGACTCTACTTTTCTAGTAATTTTTAATTCAATTCCCAATAATTGTTCAATATTTCTAATCAATTCCAGATATCCAATTTTACTATCTGGATAAAAATAGGTTCTATTCGCCCAAGCTTCAGGTATGCCTTTACCACGAAGAATACCTAATGAACCTAATTTTTGAACAGCCTGCCAAGAAGCATCGGTTGGAAGTACATCTACAAACGGAACGATGTAAGTTTTAAGTGCAAGTAACCGATCTTGAACTTGTTGTACTTGAATTTGACGTGGTTGTTTGTTTTGCTGAATGGAGAGTGAAGCTAATACACCCGCTGCTTGTCCAGTTAATAAGACCACTGGCTGCAACCTAGTTGTTCCATTAGCTATATTAGTGACTGAAATTCCTTTATCACATACAATGAGTCCATCTATTGTAGCAGGAATTAAAGCACCGAGTGGAATATTGAATGAAGGAATAGGTGGAAATTTAAGTGGAGGAACTTTTCCAGGATACCTTGCATGGTGATGATCAACAGGATAATCGCCTACTGAAATACCAGTTCTGTACAAATTAAATTGATAAGGTTGTTTGATGTGGTTGATATTAAATCGAACAACACCTTGAACTCTTCTTCCCTCTCTATGATAGGGTATGAGTGCCATGCCTTTATTCACTTCATCATCAGCCAACCCTATGTGTTTCCACCCTAATTCTTGCTGAAGAAAATAAATGAATCCAAGCGTATAGTCCTGCGCCACCTTCCAATCTTTCAATCGTTCAACGGGCTTTTTTTCTACAACATTCAAGTAATAGTCATTTCCATGAGCAGGCCAATTCAACATGTATTTGTTATTGGGCAACTTTCCATAATCGAGCATCTTTTTTGCATCACCATTCCAATGCTTATCATTACAAGGAACATCTGTGTTACTGCAATAATATTCCTGAGCATTATAACCAAAGGGTTTTGGAATAGAGCGATCACTCCCGGTTCCATAATCTTTCAGTACCGCAGCCCAAGTTAAATCTTGAATGATATCTGTTTTTTTAACCGCTTCCTTCTCCAAGCTTACCAAAGGATCATCAGTACCCAAGTCGTATGCAGCACCAGCCATAGCAAATACATCACCCAGATCAGTAGCGTCTATCACAATTTTTGCATTCACCTGAAAGGTTTGCTTTTGTTCGTTTATGAATACAACTCCGGTTATACGATTTTTAGTTACAATTGCTCTATGTGGATAGAAGCCATATCGCACTTGAAGCTTTTTCTCATTCTTTGCCCATGCTTTGAAAATACTATCGGCTACTTTGGGTTCAAAGCACAAGTTACTAACCCATCCAGATCCTAGATTAGTTTTTCCATAATGTTTATACAATGCTTGCCTAAACTCCTCCCATATGCCGCTGGGTAAAGCATGATTTCCATCTGTACAACTTACAGCCGCTGCTGTTAACATGCCACCCATCATATTGGTAGGTTCAACCACAAGCGTTTGTACGCCACTTCTTGCAAGTTGTAAAGCTGCGGCAGTACCACCAGTTCCTGCTCTAACCACTAAAGCATCGGTCTGTATAATAAGTTGGGCACTTGTTTTTACTAGAAAAAACACACAAGAAAAAAGTAGAACAAGTATATTTCTTTTCATAAATGATCCAGCATAAAAAAAGGATGCTTACACATCCTTTAGTTAATTAAAAGGGTAAATCATCGCTTTCTTTTGAATCAACCTCCATACTAGAATTATTAGAATAATCTACTCCTGAGTTGGCTGGAGCTTGTGTATTGTAGCTATTTGAAGGAGCCGCCGATGAATAAGAATTAGTTGAAGGCTGACTATTATCTTGACTTCTACTACCTAAAAGTTGAACACTTTGAATACGTAATGTGATCACCGCATTCTGACGCCCATCCTGTGTTTGATAGGTTCTAATATCAGGCTGACCTTCAACATACACTTGCGTTCCTTTTTTCAAGTAAGGCACTATATTAACTCGATCTGTCCAATAAGCACAATCTACCCAAATGGTTTTTTCCTTCTGCATGCCAGAAGAATCGCGGTATTTTTCAGTATGTGCTACTGTAAAGTTGATAACAGATTTTCCATTTACCTGATTGGTAATTGCGTCTTTTCCTAAATTTCCGATGACTTGTAATTTAATCATAATGAACACTTTTTGCAAAAATTGAAAAATAGCAAAAGGTTAGCAAATAGTTTCCTAAAATTTCTTTTGTTTAAGTTTTAGTCTATTTTCATGAACAATTCAGAATCAATGTTTTATGAAATATTTTCTATAACTTTATGTATCCTTAAAACATTTTTACCATGCATGGGATTCAGCTTACTATCCCCACTTTACAAGATTTTGGTCCCATCATTGATGCTGAAATCCATAGTAATGAACAGGCTTTTTTAAACCTAAAAAACCTGCACTCAGATATTGCGTATTCAAGCGTGAAACTGTTGATTGATACAGGTTCAAACATTTCTGGGCTTGATAAAAGAATCATTGAAAACCTGCAACTCCGACAATACATGGAAGGAGCGAGTGTAGATGGTGTTGGAGGCATTCATCAGCTTAAACTCTTTAGAGGCATACTCTACTTACCCATCTTCCAAGAAAGGGCGCTTCCGTTTGATGTGGTTGAAGGCGACTATTCTAATTCACCTTACGATGGCATTATTGGGCGAGATGTGCTGAAATATTGCAGCTTCGTATATGATGGTTGGAGCAATACATTCAAACTAGTAGCGGTTGACATTTAAGAATTTCGCTTTTCGCAACAATAACAGCCAGTCAGATTGGCCAGATTCCATAGCTTTTCCGCCCCACTTAACTTAATTTTGCATAAATTTTTGATAGCATGAGTGCGAAGGGTAAAGTTATGGTGGCTATGAGTGGTGGCATTGACAGTACAGTTACTGCATTGATGTTGCACCACGAAGGCTATGAGGTGGTTGGAATTACTATGAAAACTTGGGACTATGCAACAAGCGGCAACCAAAACACTAAAAAGGAAACGGGCTGCTGTAACCTAGATAGTTTTAATGATGCAAGAGCTGCTGCTGTACACCATGGATTCCCTCATTTCATATTGGATATTCGAGAAGAGTTTGGTGATTTTGTCATTGAGAATTTTGTAGACGAATACATGGCAGGCAGAACGCCTAATCCATGCGTAATGTGCAACACGCATATTAAGTGGAGAGCGCTGCTGAAAAGAGCCGATGCCATGAACTGTGATTTTATAGCCACTGGTCATTATGCTAATGTGGAACAACACAGCAATGGAAGATTTTTTGTTTCAAAAGGATTAGATGAAACCAAAGACCAGAGTTACGTTTTATGGGGATTACAACAGGATTTGCTGAGCAGAACTATTATGCCATTAGGCAAATACCACAAAAAAGATATTCGCCAAATGGCACATGATATGGGCTATCCTGAACTCGCGAAAAAAAGTGAGAGCTATGAAATTTGTTTTGTGCCCGATAATGATTACAGAGGATTTTTAAAGAGAAAGGTGGAAGGATTAGAAGAACAAGTAAATGGTGGCTGGTTTGTAGATAAAGCTGGAAAAAAATTGGGACAACACAAAGGATATCCTTTTTACACTATTGGACAAAGAAAAGGACTGGACATTGCTTTGGGTAAACCAGCTTATGTTACAGCTATTCATCCTGAATCCAACACTGTTGTTTTAGGCGATGAAGAAGACCTGGAACAAAACCTGATGCTTGTTCAAAAAATTAACTGGATGAAGTATGATGGAATAGAAACAGGCATGGAGGCGCTTACAAAAATTCGCTATAAGGACAAAGGCTCTATTAGTCATTTACTACCGACCGTTCACCCTAATACAGTTGAAGTAAAGTTTTATGACAATGTAAAGAGCATTGCACCCGGACAAAGTGCTGTTTTTTATGATGGCAACGACGTGATTGGTGGAGGAATTATTCAATACGGAAGTTTAGCAACAGTGTAATTTATGAAACGCGATACACCTGTAGAAATTGGACTGATTGTTTTGGTAATAGCTGCTTTATTGGGTTCACTTTTCTTTGAATGGAACTCAAAGGAGCTGTTGCTATCTAAAGCATGCATGTATTTTTTCTCTGGCATATACATGGGATTAAAAACTAAAAGACTTTATGTTTCCTTAGCAACGCCCAATCAAAAAAGATGGATTCTTATTGGCATTATGCTCATGCTTTCTGCTGGACTCTTAACCATTTTTTTTGAGCAAGGAAGCCTCAATTTTCTTTGGCTTATAGGCATTCTTTTGGTGACCTTTACATGGAGAAAAATTGGTCGCTCTGATGATTGAATGCGAATGGAACAACCCCTAATTCATTAAAGTCGACACGGCTTTGTATATTTACCAACAACCACATGATTGAATTCATAATTATTTTAGGACTTATTATTCTCAACGGCCTTTTTTCAATGGCCGAAATAGCATTGCTTTCTGCTAAAAAGACAAAGCTTGAAATTCAAGCATCTAAAGGAGATACAGATGCCAAAAAAGCTTTAAACCTTGCTCTGAACCCAGATCAGTTTCTATCAACTGTGCAAATTGGAATTACTTTAATTGGTATTCTAACAGGGGTGTTTTCTGGCGCAAAAATTAAAGGCTCTATTGAAGAATGGCTAGGTACAATTAGTTGGATTAAACCTTTTGCTGGTCCAACTGCTACAACAATTGTTGTTGTTATAATCACTTACTTATCTCTTGTTTTAGGTGAGTTATTGCCGAAAAGAATTGGATTGAGCAATGCAGAAAATATTGCAAAAAGCGTAGCTGGACCTATGAAGTGGATTTCAAGAATCACCTACCCTTTTGTAATCCTCCTAAGTATTTCAACTGGATTTTTATCTAGGTTATTAAGAATTCAGCCGGCCGACAATCAGGTAACGGAGGAAGAAATCAAAGCCATTATTCACGAAGGAACAGAACAAGGAACCATTGAAGAAGCCGAGCAGGAAATTATTCAACGCGTCTTTCATTTAGGTGATAGAAATATCACTTCATTAATGACACACAGAAGTGAGATTGTTTGGATGCACCACGATATTACTGTGGGCGAAATGAAGCAGGAAATGGAAGAACCTTATCATTCGTTTTATCCCATTTGTGATGGAAAAATTGATGACATTAAGGGTATTGTTGCTGTTAAAGATATTTTACTTGAACCCAACGAGAAGCCTATTATTGAATTAGTTCGCCCTGCTGTGTATGTTCCGGAAAACAACACCGCTTATCAGGTTTTAGAAAAATTCAAAAGCAGTAAAATACATCATTGTTTTATTGTGGATGAATACGGAAGTATTGAAGGGTTAATTACTTTAAACGATATCCTCGAAGCAATTGTTGGTGATATTCCTCAACCTGATGAAGTTGATCATGAAATCATTAAAAGAGCAGACGGCAGCTTTTTAATTGATGCACAAATACCTTTCTACGATTTTTTAAGTCACTTTGAAAAGACTGATTTATTAGAAGAAGGCGAACAAGAATTTGATACGCTTGCTGGCTTTATATTAGAACATCTTCAAAAAATTCCAAGCACAGGCGACCATTTTCAATGGGAAGGGGTTCAATTTGAAATTATTGATATGGATAACCAGCGTATCGATAAAATTTTGGTTACAGTGCCGAGTAATTGGGAGGAATCTGTTTAAGGAAATTCAAAACTTGCCTTGGTTTTTGGATACTCAAGTCGATAGCTTTTATCGCCTTTTGCAGTTATCACTCTGAAGATATTTATTTGTCGGGTTTCAAAATCGTACAACAAATTACAGTTCACTTCAATCTTGCTTATATTGCCTTTATGCGGAACTTCTAAATAGGTCCAAATACTCTCCTTCTGTTGTTCATGTCCTACATATTCAAACACAACAGGCTTTCCATCTACCACCACTTGAATTTTTTGTTGAATGTACTTTTCAAGGATTTCTCCATTTAGGTCTTGATTGCCATTTAAGATATCAATTTTCTTTCCGCTGAATTGCTTTAGGGTAGTTTCCAAATCATCACTAAAAATGCGCACACTCATTTCTATAGTGCCCTCTTTTGTATTTTGCTGAATCTCCACCATCGACACATAGAAAGGGTGAAAAACAGCCCAACAAACTGCCCACAACCATTGATACAAGCTAATAACCATTTAACAAGAAAATTTTATGGTCCCAAATGTCCTCTTTTAATTTGAAATTTACATCATGAGTACATTTTCAGTTTATTTTAGTTTAGGCAGAGACCATATTGCAGACATCAACGGAATTGACCATATTCTGTTTATTGTGGCCCTCTGTGTACGTTATCAGTTCAGCGATTGGAAAAAGCTGCTGATACTCATTACTGCTTTTACCATTGGACATAGCATTACACTGGCGCTCAGTGTTTTTAACATAGTGTCAATCAGCACGGAATGGATTGAATTTTTAATCCCAGTTACAATCATTCTAACCGCTTTCAGCAACTTTTTCGTGAAAAAGTTTCAATTCCGGGAAAAGTTCCCGCTTATCTATTATTTGGCGCTTTTTTTTGGCCTTATACACGGATTGGGCTTTAGCAACTACTTAAAAAGCCTGTTGGGACAATCCAACAACATTGTAACAGAGTTGCTTGCCTTCAATATTGGATTGGAAATTGGTCAATTATTGATTGTAGCTTGCCTTTTATTAACTACTTTTATTGCCACCCAATTGTTTTCACTCAACAGAAGAGAAGTCATGCTCTTCTTGAGTGGGGCAGCCATGGGACTGGCACTTCAAATGTGTATTGAACGTATACCTTTTTAAAACCAAATCTAGTATGAGGAAGATTTTCTTCTTAACAGTGTGCTTCTTTGGCCTATTTGGCGCAAACGCACAAAACATCCAAAACAACCCTAGCTCTAACCATGGTAACAAATTTGAGCAACTGGGAACCATTCTACCAACGCCCAATGAATACAGAACGGCGAGTGGTGCACCAGGACCTAAGTACTGGCAGCAAAGAGCAGATTACAACATTAAGTGTGAACTTGATGAGAAAAATCTACGCTTAAAGGGTTCTGAAACTGTGACCTATTTCAACAACTCTCCCGATGTACTCACTTACCTATGGTTACAACTCGACGAGAATGAGCACAGCAGCGTTAACAATGCTAATTACCAAAACTCATCTACCCTCGGTCGCCAGTTGAGTACATCTCAAGTAGATGCAATCCTTAATAAGGACAAAGACAATGGATTTGGTCATAATATTACTAAGCTAACAGATGCTTTAGGCAAACCTTTGAAGTATACCATCAACAAAACCATGATGCGTATTGATTTACCTACTCCATTGAAGCCTGGACAAAAATTTGTGTTCAATCTAGATTGGAATTACAATATCCCAGATAGAATGGCGCAAGGTGGAAGAGGTGGATATGAATTTTTCCCTGAAGACAGCAATCACTTGTTCACCATTGCGCAGTGGTTCCCAAGATTATGTGTGTACAGCGATTTCCAAGGATGGCAAAACCACCAGTTTACTGGAAGAGGTGAATTTGCGTTGGTTTTTGGTAATTATAATGTGCAAATGACAGTACCAGCAGACCACGTGGTATTGAGTACTGGTGAATGTACCAACTATCCTCAGGTTTTAAATGCCAAGCAATTAGCACGCTGGACACAAGCGCAAACTGCAAAAGATGTGGTTGAAATTGTAACCCTTGAAGAAGCAAAAGCTGCTGAAAAGCAAAAAAGTGCACAAAAGAAAACTTGGAATTTCAAAGCCGAAAATGTGCGCGATTTCGCATGGACTTCTTCTAGAAAATATGTTTGGGATGCAATGCCTACTGTTGTTGAAGGAAAGAAGATTATGTGTATGAGTGGCTATCCTAAAGAAGCTTATGGTTTATACCGCAAGTTCTCAACAAAAGCAGTAGCGCATACTGTTCAAGTATATTCTAAGTTCTCAATTCCATATCCTTATCCAGTTGCACAAAGTATTGAAGCAAGTAATGGTATGGAATATCCAATGATTTGCTTCAACTATGGACGTACTGAAAAAGATGGCACTTATAGTGAAAGTGTGAAGTATGGCATGTTGGGTGTTATAATTCATGAAGTAGGACATAACTTCTACCCTATGATCATCAACAGCGATGAACGTCAGTGGAGCTGGATGGATGAAGGATTGAATACCTTTGTTCAATATTTAGCTGAAGAATTGTGGGATAACAAATATCCTTCAAGAAGAGGACCTGCTTTTGGTATTGTAGATTACATGCGTTTACCAAAAGATCAGTTGGAGCCTATTATGACCAACAGCGAAAACATTGTAAACTTTGGTCCGAACGCATATTCTAAGCCGGCTACAGGTTTAAATATTCTGAGAGAAACCATTATGGGAAGAGAACTATTTGATTTCGCTTTCCGTGAATATGCTCGCAGATGGGCATTCAAACATCCAACACCAGCCGATTTATTCCGTACTATGGAAGATGCTTCTGCAGAAGACCTTGATTGGTTCTGGAGAGGATGGTTCTACAGCATAGACGCTTGCAATATCAGCATTGATACAGTGCGTTATGCTGTGCCTGATTTCAGCATTGCTCCTCCAACTGGTGGAGGTGGTGGAACTGTTATGAGAAATGTTGATAAGCCACTTCTTCTTCCATTTGAAGACATTTCTAAGATTAGAAATAGGAATGATAAGCGCATTGTATTTCAGGTTGATGTAGATACCAGCTTGCGCGATTTTTACTGGAGATATGCAAGAGGATTAGAGCCTTACGATACAACTCGCTACCCTGCACAACAACCAAGTTTTGGAGGTGCAGTTGAAGCATTAGATGAAGCGGGTAAGAAGCAATACGAGAACCTGCATTTATATGAAGTAAGTTTCAGAAACATTGGTGGACTAGTAATGCCATTGATTGTTGAATTTACTTTTGAAGATGGTACCAAGCAAACAGAAAGAATCCCTGCACAAATTTGGAGATTAAATGAGCACAAAGTGACTAAGGTATTCGCAACTACCAAAAAGGCAGTTAAGATTACATTAGACCCAATGAAAGAAACTGCGGATATTGACGAAAAGAACAATGTTTGGCCAAGAGGAGATGTACAGGATACACCTTCAAAAGTGGCTATGTTCAAAGCTCGCCAGGGTAACCGTCGTAACCCAGCTCCAACATTCCGCAACCCTATGCAGAATGCCATGGAAAAGCAGCAGACTAAAAACTAAATCTTACTAGACTTTAATGTAAAAGAGACAGCTTAGGCTGTCTCTTTTTTTATTGCATGATTAATCTTTATTGATTATGCCTGCGAAATGTTTTTTTTAGTTACTCACATGTCTAATCATTGTATATCCACATCAACACAGGTCTCCTAGTTCGCTGCAATAAAGAATCCACTATCTTAAAGCTATTATTTGATATACTAGGACAACCCCATCCTTCTGGAGTGCCTCTCGGATACACTTCTTTGTCAGGCACCGCTTCCCAAGAATGAAATACAATTACCCTCTTTAAAGCATTGCTATTACTTGAATCTAATCCATGTAGTAAATATTTAGTTTTAACGCCCCAGTTACTATAGCCTCTTTTGCCAATTCGGTACTTCCCTTTTGAAGAACAGTGACTCCCGTCTTTATTGCTAAATACTGGATTGCTTTTTGAAAAATCTCCGCTCCATTGATTATTACAACATCCGTGACTTACTAAAAAACTATACGCAATTGTATCCTTTTTGAAATCCCAAACAAAAAATCGCTTTCTCCCTGAGTGAATTTTCATGTCGATCAGAATACAAAAATTTTCATCAAATTTTTTCGACTTGCAAAAATTAAATGCCTCTTCTACCTTCGAGTTAAAAGAATCAAACTTTTCTGTCTCAAGTTTTAAAACAGTTTCATCTTTACTTAAGAGGATGTATGTTATTATGCTTACAAATATTAATTTTAGCATGATCGTTAAAATGGCTTGCCTCGTTCCACAGCTTTGCGATGGCACGCATAGGATGCGTAACGTTATTTGTTTAGCGGTGAAGTTAAAAGAAGCTTATAGTTAATTGATTCCGTCAAGCATGCTATTGCAAAACTGCATGTTGCAGGCTGGCGTTTTTATTACTCGTTAGCTTGTGTTAAAGCTTGAATTACAATTTCATCCGAAATTCTAAATCCGGACAGTTTACACCTTTCTAATATTGGTTTTATACTTGGGATGAGTCCTTGCTGTTTCGCTTTTATTATTACTCCGATTGTCCCTGTATAAATTAATCCTAGTCGATCTGCGATCTTTCTTGCTTTAATGTCATCTAAAATGATTGTACAGTTCGGAGTTTCTAAAGCAAGAGCGAGCGCGCTGGACTCTCCTCTATCTAATTGTAGTTCAAGAAGCTGCTGCTTTGATTTGTCGGCCACAGGTGCTATTTCAACCCAGTCAGGAAGTGGTTCTCCAAATTCAGTCGCAATGTCTAGAGTTGTAATGATTTGCCCGTAAAGTTTATGTAAAAGTTCTAATTCACCGATGTTAGTCAAGATAATAAAACAGCTAGTGTCGGAAATGATCGTTCTATGCATTTGCTAGGTCTCTTGATAAATCAGATGCAGGATAGTTAAAAATAGAAACATCATAATCCCCCAATATTTCAGCAAATGTGCGTTTTGTCAAACCAGCAACTTCCGCAGCTTGTCCAAGAGAAAGTTTCCCCTGTTCATACAGTCTGCTTGCAACAAGCAAAGCTACTTGCTTATTGTCTAAATCTACATTATCAGGTATGTTCAGTGTCAATACTTTCATAAGTCAAATTTATCTTTTTTTTCGGAACCTTCAAAGTTTTGGTCTTTTAGCTAAGCTTGCCTGCAACGGTTCTGCGCTTGGCGTTCGTGCGGGATTTCGGAGCACAAAACTGTCAACCCATCACTAAAGTTGATTTGAAAAACTGAACTTGAATTTAACCACTTCACCCGCCATTGAGCCAAACGCCTGTCCCTGTTGCACAACTGGTGAAAGATGTTCATA